>JAKFVT010000033.1 GCA_021732005.1 Mycobacterium sp.
ACAGGGGGAGGCAGACGGTCGTCATGATTTTGTCGGCCAGGCTCTGGCGCTTGCTGTCCCACAGCGGGAACAGCACGGCGATCAACCACACGATGCCGAGGCAAATGTAGGAGGCCACCAAGTACAGGATCTCGCGGACGAAGGACAGTCCGAAACCGATTGGCAGTCCGGTCTTTTCGCTGACCACCTTGAACTTCATCACGGACTTGCCGATGCTCGACCCGGTGGTGCCCTGGCGGTAACCGAGGTTCCAGATCACGAACGCCACCGCGATCAGGCCGGCGACGATCAGAGCCAGCGTGCCGATGGTCGAGGTTCCCGTCGCGCAGTAGTCCGCGGTCTCGTACTGCGACGTGTCGGTCACACATTCGGTGTCCGTGGTGGCGACCACGACGCCGTACCCGATGCCCAAGATGACGTAGGCCGGGACGTAGTCGATCAGCCACGCGACGACACGGGTGAACCACGACGTGTAGGCGCTCTGCGGCAGCTGGGGAACCGGCTGACCGGGTGCGGGCGGGCCGCCGAATGCGGCGCCCGGCGGCGGCGGTGCGTATCCGCCCTGGGGCGGTGGCGGCGGCGGGTAATTCCCTGGAGGCGGCGGCGGGTAGCTCCCCGGCGGGGGACCTGGCGGTTGTTCGGTCATGGCGCCTTCCACTTCAGCAGTGATCACCTGGGACAAAGCGGCCTAAATGTACCTGAGAAGTCCCTGCGTATCGCGACAAAGCGCAATCTTCATCTGCGCGCAATCCGCCGCTCAATGAATTTGCATGTGGAACTACTTCAGCGTCGGCGGGGCCCGTCGGACAGGAAACCGAGCAGATCGTGGCGAGTGATGACGCCGACCGGCTTACCTTCCTCGACCACCATCAATGCGTCCCGCTCCCCCAACGCCTTCGCCGCCGCGCTGACCAGTTCTCCCGCCCCGATCAACGGCAGCGGTGGGCTCATGTGCACCGCCACCGCGTCGGCGAGCTTGGCCCGTCCCTCGAACACCGCAGATAGCAGTTCTCGCTCCGAGACGCTGCCCGCCACTTCGCCCGCCATCACCGGGGGTTCGGCACCGACGACCGGCATCTGGGAGACGCCGTATTCGCGCAGGATGCCGATGGCGTCGCGGACGGTCTCCGACGGGTGGGTGTGCACCAGGTCGGGCAGCGCCCCGGACTTGCCGCGCAGCACGTCGCCGACCGTGGGCTCGACCACCGAACCGTCCAGGCGGGTCCGTAGGAATCCGTACGACGACATCCACCCGTCGTTGAAAATCTTGGATAGGTAGCCGCGGCCGCCGTCGGGCAACAGCACGACCACCACCGAATCGGGGCCGGCCTGCTGGGCCACCTTGATCGCGGCGACGACCGCCATCCCGCAGGAACCGCCTACCAGCAGCGCTTCTTCGCGGGCGAGCCGTCGGGTCATGTCGAACGAATCGGCGTCCGAGACCGCGATGATCTCGTCCGGGACGGCCGGGTCGTAGGCGGCGGGCCAGAAGTCTTCGCCGACACCCTCGACCAGGTAGGGCCGTCCGGTACCACCGGAGTACACCGAGCCCTCCGGGTCGGCACCGATCACCTTCACCTTGCCGCCGGACACCTCTTTGAGATAGCGCCCGGCGCCGGTGATCGTTCCGCCGGTGCCGACGCCGGCGACGAAATGCGTGACCTTGCCCTCGGTGTCCGCCCAGATCTCCGGACCGGTCGTTTCGTAGTGGCTGGCTGGGCCCATCGGGTTGGAGTACTGGTCGGGCTTCCAGGCGCCCTCGATCTCGGTGACCAGTCGGTTGGACACGCTGTAGTAGCTGTCCGGGTCGTCGGGAGCGACGGCCGTCGGGCACACGACGACCTCGGCGCCGTAGGCGCGCAACACATTGCGCTTGTCCTCGCTGACCTTGTCGGGGCAGACGAAGATGCACTTGTAGCCGCGTCGCTGCGCGACCAGCGCCAGGCCGACGCCGGTGTTGCCGGAGGTGGGTTCGACGATCGTCCCGCCGGGCTTCAGCTCACCGCTGGCCTCGGCGGCGTCGATCATCTTCACGGCGATGCGGTCCTTGGCGCTGCCGCCGGGATTGAGGTACTCGATCTTGGCCGCGACTACCCCAGCGCCTTCCGGTACGACGGAGTTCAGTTGGACCAGTGGGGTGTGCCCGATCAGCTCGCTGATGTGCGACGCGATTCGCATGCCTACATCGTGTCAGGCGGCGAATGCGCGCGGCTAGCCGGTGGCTTCGCGGATGTACTCGCCGATCTGACGCAGTGAGCGTTTGGCTTCGGGGATGAGCGGCGCGGCGAGCTGGAAGTCGTGGATCTGGCCGGGCCACACCCGCACTTCGGTGGGCACGCCGGCGGCGGCGAGCCGGCGGGCCGCCAGCCGGGCGTCGTGCAGCAGGACCTCCGATCCGGACACGTGAATCAGCGTGCGCGGAAGGCCGGGCTCGATGTGGTCGAGCGGCTCGTAGACGCCTTCGGGCTCGCCGTCGACGATGTTCTTGGCCGCGGCTCGGGCGACCAGGGCGACGAGTGCGTCGAACGCCTTGGGCGGGAACATCGCGTCGGTGCGCATGTTCGGGTGGGCCACCTTCTGCTCGTGGTCGAGCTGCAGCAGGGGCGAGATCGCCACCAGCGCGGCGGGCTCCTCACCGAGAGCCTGCAGCCGCTGCGCCAGAGTCAAGGCCAGATACCCGCCCGCGGAGTCGCCGGCCAACACGATCTGGTCGGGCTCGTAGCCGCGCGTCCGCAGCCACTGGTAGGCGTCGTAGCAGTCGTCGACGGCGTTTCCGATGGTGTGCTTCGGGATGAGCCGGTAGTCGACCACCAGCACCGGCGAATCGGCGAATTTCGACAGCGCGACCGAGATCCGGCTGTGCGAGTTCACGCCGCAGGTGAGAAAGGCGCCGCCGTGCATGTACAGCACGATCCGGCGGTTGCCGTCGGCGGGCAGGACGCCGGGCGCCCGGACCAACTGCGCCGAGGCGTTCGGCAAACCGACCGTGGCTCGCACCGTGCCGGGCGTAGGCAGCAGTGCGCGGGCCACGAAGTCGACCAGGCCGAACGGCCATGGCCAGTGCGGCACGTGGCTCAGCACCGCCAATGTGGGCCACATGGTGGCGCGGGTGCCCATCGAGACCAGCCGCGCGGCGATGCTGGGGCCGCTCTCGACGACCTCGACCGGCGCGCCGTCGCTGACCGGGTACCGGCGCGGGCGACCGCTACCAGCGTGAACATGATGGTGGGCAGAAGCCCGGACCTTACTGGGTGCGGTCATCGTCAACACTCCCTACGCCAATGTAGATACGTGTCCCGGGCATTTGAGCGAAGCCCGGAAACTTAGCTTGACACCTGCGTTACCTATAACGACTAACGATCTGATTTCTTACCGGATCTGATACCTGTCTGTAATCGCGGGGCCACTGTTGCGACCCGAATTCCCCCCGGAGCGGCGCCTAAACTGAGTTCGTGGGGATACGAGCTCCGCGGAAGTCAACGGCTGCACTGGCAGCGGCGGGGGTTCTGGCCTCGACCGGGACCGCGGTCCTTGGTGCGCGCAGTTTGCTCACCGGTCAGGCAGACCAGGTCCGCAATGTGATTCCGAAGTCCTGGGAGATGCCACCGCGCGCGGACGGCGTCTACGCCCCGGGCGGCGGCCCGGTCCAGCGCTGGGAACGCGGGATGGAATTTGACCTGCATCTGATGGTGTTCGGCGACTCGACGGCCACCGGCTACGGCTGTCGCAGCGCCGACGAAGTGCCCGGTGTGCTGCTCGCCCGCGGCCTCGCGGAGGAGTCAGGCAAGCTCATCCGCCTGTCGACCAAGGCGATCGTGGGTGCGACGTCCAAAGGTCTGTCCGGTCAGGTCGACGCGATGTTCGTGGCCGGCCCGCCACCCGATGCGGCGGTGATCATGATCGGCGCCAACGACATCACCGCCCTCAACGGCATCAGCCCGTCGGCGCGGCGACTCGGTGCGGCCGTGCAGCGCCTGCGCGCCTCCGGTGCGGTGGTGGTGGTGGGGACGTGCCCGGATTTCGGTGTCATCAAAGACATCCCCCAACCGCTGCGATGGACGGCCCGCAACCGCGGCCTGCGACTGGCCCGCGTGCAGGCGGCCGCGGTGCGCGCCGCGGGCGGACTCCCGGTGCCACTGGCTGACCTGCTCGCGCCGAACTTCCGGCAGGCGCCCGAGGTGATGTTCTCCGAAGACCGCTACCACCCGTCGGCGGCGGGATATGCGCTGGCCGCCAACCAATTGATGCCCGCGCTGTGCCATGCCCTCGGCGAATGGACCGGTGTCACCGTGCCCGACCTGCCGTGGGCGACCAAGTCGGAGGTACGGGCGTTGACCGACCGGCTCGGACCGCTTGCGCAGCTGCTGCGCCGCAGAACAACCGGGGTCCCCGCACCGATCGTGGTGACCGCGAGCTAGGTTCGTGTGCAGTCTGCTGCACCCCAAGCTGCACACCTCCTGAGGAGCCTCACATGCCCGAAGCCGTCATCGTTTCCACCGCCCGCTCGCCGATCGGGCGCGCGATGAAGGGGTCGCTGGTCGACATCCGACCCGACGATCTGGCCGCACAGATGGTCCGCGCCGCGCTGGACAAGGTGCCCTCGCTGGATCCCCATGACATCGACGACCTGATCATGGGCTGCGGCCAGCCCGGCGGTGAGTCGGGCTTCAACATCGGCCGGGCGGTTGCCGTCGAGCTGGGTTACGACTTCATGCCGGGCACCACGGTCAACCGGTACTGCTCGTCGTCGCTGCAGACCACCCGGATGGCGTTCCACGCGATCAAGGCCGGCGAGGGCCACGCGTTCATCTCGGCCGGCGTCGAGACGGTGTCGCGCTTCGGCAAGGGCAACGCCGACGGCTGGCCGGACACCAAGAACGCGTTGTTCGCGGATGCGATGGCTCGCTCGGAGGCGGCCACCGCCGGTGCCGACGAGTGGCACGATCCGCGCGAGGACGGCCTGCTGCCCGACGTGTACATCGCGATGGGTCAGACCGCCGAGAACGTGGCGCTGTTCACCGGGGTCAGCCGCGAAGACCAGGACCACTGGGGCGTGCGCTCGCAGAACAAGGCCGAGGAAGCCATCAACAGCGGCTTCTTCGAGCGCGAGATCGTGCCGGTCACGCTGCCCGACGGCACGGTCGTGTCCAAGGACGACGGCCCGCGCGCCGGCACCACCTACGAAAAGATCAGCCAGCTCAAGCCGGTGTTCCGGCCCAACGGCACGATCACTGCCGGTAACGCGTGTCCGCTGAACGACGGCGCGGCCGCGCTGGTGATCATGTCCGACACCAAGGCCAAGGAGCTGGGGCTGACCCCGCTGGCGCGCATCGTGTCGACGGGCGTGTCCGGCCTGTCGCCGGAGATCATGGGCCTCGGCCCGATCGAAGCCGTGAAAAAGGCTCTCGCACAGGCGAATATGACGATCGGCGATGTCGACCTCTACGAGATCAACGAGGCGTTCGCGGTCCAGGTGCTCGGCTCGGCGCGGGCGCTCGGCATGGACGAGGACAAGCTGAACGTGTCCGGCGGCGCGATCGCGCTGGGGCATCCGTTCGGTATGACCGGCGCGCGGATCACCGCCACGCTGCTGAACAACCTGCAGACCTACGACAAGACGTTCGGCATCGAGACGATGTGCGTCGGCGGTGGCCAGGGCATGGCCATGGTGATCGAGCGCCTGAGCTAGGTGCCATCGAGTCAGACCTAAGAGCGACGATCGGTACCACTTCATCGCCCTGGGGTCTGACTCGATGTCCATGCGCGCCTGGTCCGTTCGATGATGTCGGCAGTTCGGTCGCCGGCGACCACTCGGATCCGGCGCCACCCCATGTCGGCGATGAATTCCGATCGGGTTCGATCGTTGCGATAGATGCCGCGGTCCAGGCGATGCTGCTCGCCGTCGTACTCGACCGCGACCATTACCTCGCGCCACCCCATGTCCAGGAAGTAGCGCGAACGGCCGTCATCTCTGAGCACTGGGATCTGGGTCTCGGGGCGCGGAAATCCAGCCGCCATCAGCAACAGCCGCAACCAGGTCTCTCGCGGGGATTGCGATCCGGCGTCGGCGAGGTCGAGGACCGCGGGCACTCGGCGCACACCTCGCACATTGGGATGACGCGGCAGCAGCTCCAGTACGTCGTCGACGTTCAACCGGGTGGCGTTCGCGAGCGCGTCGACGTGCGTAACCGCCTGCCTCACCGTCCCGCGCCGCGCGAGGTCGAACGCGGTGCGCGCCAAGGTGGTAACCGGTAGGCCCGGTATGGGGTGCACTTCGTCATCGAACAGCGTTTCGGCGCGGCTGATGATCCCTGCCGGCGCCTTGTTGTTCGGATAGGCGAGCTCGATCGATATCGATGGATCGATCCATTTCGCTCCGTGCACTGCAGACGCCGCCAAACCGGTGACGACCGCGCGACCCCGAGACCACAGAACCGCCGCTGCTGCCCGGTCACGAACCGACAGCTCACCACTTCCGTACGCGTACACGTCCGGAAAGATGCGTCGGCAGTGGGCCCGGAGTTGATATCTGGTCAGCTCGCCCGCAGCGATCGCGTCGCTTCCGATGAAGACTCGCTGCACTCGGACAGGATCGCGGTGAACCGCCATTGCTGCGTGCACCCATCCACAGCCCATCGAGTCAGAACTGAGTGCTTCGAAAAGGCCCCGTGCAGCGCCGTGAAGTCTGCCTCGATGGTCGACCACACATACGACAAAGCCCCGGCCGTCAGGCCGGGGCTTTGCACGGTGAAGCAGCTAGCGCTGTTGGAAGTAGCTGAGCAGCCGCAGGATCTCGATGTACAGCCAGACCAGCGTCACAGTCAGGCCGAGGGCCACGCCCCAGGCCGCCTTCTCCGGCGCACCGGCGCGGATCATCTGGTCCGCGGCGTCGAAGTCGATCAGGAAGCTGAAGGCCGCCAGCGCGATCACGAACAGCGAGAAGATGATCGCGATCGGACCACCGCTGCGCAGTCCGAGGCCCTCGCCGCCGCCGACACCGAACATCGCCAGCACGAAGTTGCCGAGCATCAGCACCAGCACGCCGACCATGGCGGCGACGATCATGCGGGTGAACTTCGGGGTGACCCGGATGGCACCGGTCTTGTAGACGACGAGCATGCCGAAGAACACGCCGATGGTGCCGAGCACCGCCTGGCTGATCAGCACACCGGCGTTGGCGCCGGACACCACCACGTTGGCGAAGATGAACGACACCGCGCCGACGAACAGGCCCTCAAGCGCGGCATAGCTCAGAACGATGGCCGGGTTGTCCTGCTTACGGCCGAAGGTCGCGATCAGCACCAAGACCAGCCCACCGAGCCCACCGATCAGGGTGAACGGCGTAGCCAGGGCCAGGTTGGCCGAGACCAGGAAGTAGGAGATGACCGCGACGACGGACAGCACACCGAGGGTGATGCCGGTCTTGGTGACGACGTCGTCGATCGTCATGGGCCGCGAGACGCCGGTCTGCGGCTGGTAGGCGCCCGCGTACGGATCGGCCTGGTAGGCCACCTGCTGGGCACCGGCTACGCCGGTACCGAATTGTGCGTATCCGCCCTGCTGCTTGGGCAGCGAACGAAATACCGGGTTGCTGGTCTCCCGCACCGTCGGAATCCTCTCCTGGAAGTCGCGTAACACACCGTCAACGAACGGCTGCCGGAACCAGTTCCCAGGAAGTACACAACGTTCTTCCCGGCGTGTCCGGCGTTACGAAGCCTGACCTTACCTGTGAGCGGCATCCGGCGGGTGACGATCTTTTGCCGACTGGTACTTTTGCCATTCAAAATACTAGGACATCCAACCAATTTGATGGGACGGAAGGACCGCACCGCCGTGACGGCTGAATCCGACGAAGTCTTGACCCGGGTCGACGGGGGTGTCGGCTTCCTGACACTCAATCGCCCGAAGGCCATCAACTCGCTGACCCACACGATGGTCGCGATCATCGCCAAGGCGCTGACCGAGTGGGAGCACGACGACGACGTGCGCGCGGTGGTTCTCGCCGGCGCGGGCGAACGCGGGCTGTGCGCCGGCGGTGACGTGGTGGCGATCTATCACAGCGCCCGCGGCGACGGCTCCGAAGCTCGACGGTTCTGGCTCGACGAGTACCGCCTGAACGCCCAGATCGGCAGCTACCCCAAGCCCTTCGTGGCGATCATGGACGGCATCGTGATGGGCGGCGGTGTCGGCGTGGCCGCGCACGGCAGCGTCCGCGTGGTGACCGACACCTCCAAAGTCGCCATGCCCGAGGTCGGGATCGGTTTCGTCCCCGACGTCGGCGGCACGTATCTGTTGTCCCGCGCTCCCGGTGAACTCGGCCTGCACGCCGCGCTGTCCGGCGCTCCGTTTTCCGGGGCCGACGCCATCGCGCTCGGATTCGCCGACCACTACGTCCCGCACGTGCAGCTGCAGGGATTCGTCGAAGCGATCGTCGCCGACGGTGTGGACGCCGCCGTCCAGGCATTCGCCACCGAGCCGCCGGCCAGCCACCTTCTGTCCCAACAGCATTGGATTGAAGAATGCTATGCCGGTGAGACCGTCGCCGACATCGTCACCGCCCTGCGCGGCCACGACGACGAGGACGCCAGGAAAGCCGGTGACCTCATCGCGTCCCGCTCCCCCATCGCGGCGTCCGTCGCGCTGGCCTCGGTGCGGCGTGCCGCCGACCTCGACACCCTGGAAGACGTTCTGGTTCAGGAGTACCGGGTGTCGTCGGCGTCGCTGGACTCCCACGACTTCGTCGAGGGCATCCGCGCGCAGATCATCGACAAAGACCGCAACCCGACGTGGAACCCGCCGTCACTGGCCGCGGTGACCGAGCAGGATGTGGAACAGTACTTCGCGCCGGCAGACCCGGACCTGACCTTCAAGTGAGGACATGATGACCACCGAAAGATTTGAAACCATCCTGGTCGACCGCGATGAGCGGGTCGGAACCATCACCCTCAACCGGCCCAAGGCGCTCAACGCGCTCAACAGCCAGGTGATGGTCGAGGTCACCACGGCCGCCGCCGAATTCGACAACGATCCGGGTATCGGCGCCATCGTTATCACCGGCAACGAGAAGGCGTTCGCCGCCGGTGCCGACATCAAGGAGATGGCCGAACTCTCCTTCTCCGAGGTCTTCGACGCGGACTTCTTCGCCGCGTGGGGCAAGCTGGCCGCCGTCCGCACCCCGACCATCGCGGCCGTCGCCGGCTACGCCCTCGGCGGCGGCTGCGAGCTCGCGATGATGTGCGACGTCCTGATCGCCGCCGACACCGCCAAGTTCGGTCAGCCCGAGATCAAACTCGGCGTGCTGCCGGGCATGGGCGGCTCGCAGCGGCTGACCCGCGCTATCGGTAAGGCCAAGGCGATGGACCTCATCCTGACCGGCCGCACCATTGATGCCGCCGAGGCCGAACGCAGCGGCCTGGTGTCGCGGGTCGTACCGGCCGACGCCCTGCTCACCGAGGCGAAAGCCGTCGCGACGACGATCTCGCAGATGTCGCGCTCGGCCGCCCGGATGGCCAAAGAAGCAGTCAACCGGGCCTTCGAATCCACGCTGACCGAAGGCCTGCTCTACGAGCGCCGGCTGTTCCACTCCGCGTTCGCCACCGACGACCAGACCGAGGGAATGGCCGCCTTCACCGAGAAGCGCCCTGCCAACTTCACGCACCGCTAAGGTGCTGACGTGACCGTCGCCGAGTCGGAACCGACCGAGGCCGCCGACTCGGCGCCTGCCCCGGAAAGCAAGCCGGATTGGTGGCAGCGCCGCTACACGTTCACCGGAACGGCTGTCGGCCTGGTGTTCCTCGGCCTGTCCCTGAGCCCGTCGCTGCTGCCCCGCGGACCGCTGTTCCAGGGCCTCGTCAGCGGCGCGGCCGGCGCAGTCGGCTACGGGCTGGGCGTCTTCGCCGTCTTTCTGGTGCGGTTCATGTTGTCGCGGCCTGCCAGCCCGCGCCCGCCGCGGTGGGCCTGGCCGGTGCTGGTCGCCGTCGGAATCGTCTGGCTGGTCGTGACGATCTACTGGTTCCACATCTGGCAGGACCACGTTCGCGACCTCATGGGTGTGCCGCGGCTGCAGTGGTACAACTACCCGCAGGCCGCGATCATCGGCGTGATCGTGCTGTTCCTGTTCGTCGAAATCGGCCAGCTGGTCGGCAGACTCGTCAGATACCTCGTCCGCCTGTTGAATCGCTATGCGCCACCGCGTGTTTCGGCCGTCGTTGTGGTGGTGCTGCTGCTGAGCCTGACGATCGCCGTGCTCAACGGCGTTGTGGTCAGGGGCGGAATGAGCTTCCTGAACAGCACTTTCGCCTCAGTGAACGACGAGATGGATCCGGACAACCCGGCCCCGAAGACACCGCTGCGCTCCGGTGGCCCCGGCTCGCTGGTCGCCTGGGACACCGTCGGCCATCAGGGCCGCACGTTCGTCGCTGGTGGGCCCTCCGTCGAGGAGCTGACCAAATTCAACGGCACCCCCGCGGTCGAACCGATCCGGGCCTACGCGGGCAAGAACTCCGCCAACGGAATCAAGGCGTCCGCCGAGCTTGCAGCGCGAGAGTTGGAGCGCGCCGGCGGATTCAAGCGCAAGGTCATCGCCGTCGCGACCACGACGGGGACGGGCTGGATCAACGAGGCCGAAGCCTCCGCTCTGGAATACATGTACAACGGCGACACCGCGATCGTCAGCATGCAGTACTCGTTCCTACCGAGTTGGCTGTCATTCCTGGTGGACAAGGAGAACGCCCGGCAGGCGGGCCAGGCGCTGTTCGAGGCGGTTGACGCCCGACTGCGCGAGATGCCCGAAGCGCAGCGGCCCAAGATCGTGGTGTTCGGCGAGAGCCTCGGATCCTTTGGCGGCGAGGCACCGTTCCTGAGTCCGAACAACATCATCGCCCGCACCGACGGGGCGCTGTTCTCCGGCCCGACGTTCAACAACACGATGTGGGACGACGTCACCGTCAATCGTGACGCCGGATCCCCGATGTGGCTGCCGATCTTCGACGAAGGCCAGAACATCCGGTTCTCGGCACGCCCCGACAATCTGGGCCGGCCCGACAAGCCGTGGGGCTACCCGCGGATCGTCTATCTCCAGCACGCATCCGATCCCATCAGCTGGTGGAACCCGAATCTTCTGTTCGCCGAACCGGATTGGTTACGTGAGGCGCGCGGGTACGACGTATCGCCGGATATGTACTGGATTCCGATCGTGACGTTCCTGCAGGTATCCGCTGACATGGCGGTGGCCGTTGACGTTCCCGACGGGCATGGCCACCGTTACGTGCGCGACGTCGTCAACGCGTGGGCGTCGATCCTGCAGCCGCCGGGCTGGACACCGGAGAAGACCGAGCGCCTGCGCGGAATCGTCACTGCGCCGGAGTGAGCTCGCTCAGCTCGGCGAGTACGTCGGCTGCGGCCAGCGCCTGATAGCCGCCGACGACATCGGTGGCGCGGTGCAGCCCGAGATCCTGTAGCGCGGCCGCGGCCAGGCTCGAGGTGTAGCCCTGCGAGCACAGCACCACCCACTCGACGTCATCGCCGGTCGCCTGGGGCAGCTTGGCGTCGCTGGTCGGGTCGCAGCGCCACTCCAGCACATTGCGTTCGATCACCAGCGCGGCCGGCGTCTCGCCTTCGGCGGCGCGTTGAGCGGCCGGGCGAATGTCGACCAGGATGGCTCCGCGACCCAGCGCCGCCGGGATCTCCTCAGCCGCCAACCGGTTCAGTCGCGCCCTGGCGTCGGCCAGCACGCGGTCGATTCGGCTGCTCATCGGATCAGTTCCCTTCGGGGGCGTCGGTCAGCTCGGTACGTGTGCGCCGCAACGTATTACGCTCGGTGACTTCGTAATACGACATCGCCGTCAACGGCGGCGAATACGCGTGCACACTCAGTGTGGCAGAGGCGGGTGCGGCTACGGCCGGTGCGCCGACGACGTCGTGCACCCATCCCAGCGGGAAGGCCGCCTGGTCTCCGGCGTCGAGGCGGCGGCGGTTCAATCGCTCACCATCCCAACGGTATTCGTGCAGCGCGCCGGAGAGCACGGTCAATGCACCCAGCGATCCGCCGTGGTCATGAAGCTCGGTGGTGTGGCCGGCGACCCAGCTGATCAGCCAGACGTCGAGCTCGTCGTCGGCGTGCAGCCGGGTGAACCAGCGTTCGTCGCTCGGCGGGCCACCGGCGGGCAGCAGCGCGTCGAACTGGCCGCGCAGCACGCCGTCGGCGTACTGATCGGTGGCGTGCATCAGGTCGGGTAGCCGCAGCCGGGTAGGTGCGGAGACGGCTGGTGCGATGGACGGGAATGTGGCAAGTGAAAGGGCAGCGCCCGAATACGGCATGACGAGAAACTTTCCGCACGTTGCAGGGTCAGATCGGGGGGTCGGCTAGTACCGACAACACTCCCTGGACCTGGTCCGCTCCGTCATGGCCGCCAGTGTTGCATAGATTGAAACGATGCGCCCCTACCGATGTCGCTCCCTGTCCGCCGCCGCGGCGTGTGTCGCGGGCGTGGCCGCCGTGTTGACGGCATGCTCATCGGGCGGCGGCGGGCAGTCCCCCTCCACGACTCCGGCGCCGTCGAGCAGTGGGGCGCAGTCGACGGAAGCGGCCGCACCGTCGGGCACGGTCGGCACCTCGCCGGGCGGGGTCACCACCCGGATCGACACGCCCGCCGAATCGACCGAAGAACAATATGCGCAGGCCTGTATGGCGACGAAGACGTGGATGGAAGCCAAGGGCGGTGAGCCGGCGACGTTGGTCGAACCGTTCCTGAAGGAATTGCAGAGCAACGCGGCCCCGGGCCCGGCGACGTTCAACAGCACCTGGGGGCAGTTGTCGACGGCGCAGCAGGCCGCGGTCATCATCGCGGTGAAGGCCGCCGCCGAGGGCGGCTGCTGACCCTTTCGATCACGGGTAGCAAAACTCAGCGCCAGTGCGCGATTACTGCCAGCCGTCGTTCAGTTGCTGCCACCGGAATTAAATGCCTGACCTCGCGGTTTACCTCTTAGTAATTGATCGGCGAAAGCCGGCACAAGAGGAAACCAAAGAAGAGGCACATCATCATGACCAAGTACGCGGTCGCGGGCCTGCTGGGCACCGCGATGAGCGCGCTCGTCATCGGCCTGGCCGCCCCGGCGGCCGCCGCTCCCAGCGGGTCCGGTGACGCCCGCGACACCACAATCGATTCGCTCGGATACACCGTTGGTGGCGACAAGCTCGGCACCATCGACGTGATTCAGCGCGACTGAGCGCGGCGCGGTGACGCGCGCCACCACGGAAGGGCATCCCGAAAGGGGTGCCCTTCCGCTGTCGGTGAGCAGAATGGACCCCATGCCCGACCAATTCCCAAACGCCCGGGTCGCTCTGGCGCTCGGCAGCGGCGGCGCGCGGGGATACGCGCACATCGGCGTGATCGACGAGCTGACACGTCGCGGCTACGAGATCGTCGGTGTCGCCGGATCGTCGATGGGCGCGTTGGTGGGCGGCCTGCACGCAGCCGGGTCCCTCGACGAATTCGCGGAGTGGGCCCAGACGTTGACCCAGCGAGCCGTGCTGCGGCTGCTCGATCCGTCGATCACCGCGGCCGGCGTGCTGCGCGCCGAGAAGATCCTCGACGCGGTCCGGGACATCCTCGGCGACGTCACCATCGAGAACCTGCCGATCCCCTACACCGCCGTGGCCACCGACCTCATCGCGGGCAAATCAGTGTGGCTGCAGCGCGGTCCGGTCGACGCCGCGATCCGCGCCTCGATCGCCATCCCCGGCGTGATCGCGCCGCACGTGCTCGACGGCAGGCTGCTGGCCGACGGCGGAATCCTCGATCCGTTGCCGTTGGCTCCGATCGCCGCCGTCAATGCCGACCTGACGATCGCGATCAGCCTGTCCGGCCCCGACCCCGAGGGCACCCAGGGCACCACCGAAACCCCGGAATCCGCCGCCAGCAGCGAATGGCTCGGCCGGTTGTTGCGCAGCACGTCGGCACTGTTGGACACCAACACCGCCCGTTCGCTTCTGGACACCCCCGCAGCCAGGTCGATGCTGAGCCGCTTCGGAACCAGTTCGGTGTCGGAGGACGGCGACGACGTCGAGCCGAGCAGCGATGATCAGCTGATCGACAGCTCACGTGAAGCCCCGATCCCCAAGCTGGGCAGCTTCGCGGTGATGAACCGCACCATCGACATCGCGCAGGCCGCACTGGCCCGCCATCAGATGGCGGCCTATCCCCCGGACCTCCTCATCGAGGTGCCCCGAACCGCTTGCCGCAGTTTGGATTTCCACCGCGCCGCCGAGATCATCGACCTGGGCCGTGAACTGGCCGTCAAGGCGCTGGACGGCTACCGCAACAGCGGACCGGAAATCATCATCACGCCAGAAACTCCCTGACGGCCGCCGCCACCCGGTGGCCCTGCTCGCGTCCGGCCAGCGCCGACGGAATCCGGCAGCGCGGGTCCAGCGGGTTGGGGCCGAAGGCGCTCAGGGACGCGTCGTCGGCGAAGACGGCCAAGGTGCGCGCACCGAAGCCGGCGATCTCGGCCGCGGTGCCGTGGGTGAACGGGGACGGCGCCGATTCGCTCGCCGGCACCAGCACCACAGCCGTCGCACAGTCGGCGGCCACCGCGGTGTGGACCGAGCTGCTGACACCGCCGTCCATGTAGCGCCGGTCGCCGATCGTCACCGGCGGCCAGGTACCGGGCACCGCGCAGCTGGCAGCCACGGCGTCGACGAGGTCCACCCCCGACGACGAGTCGAACACCACCAGGTTCCCGGTTGCGGTGTCGATGGCGGTGATCCGCAGATCCTGGTCCGGCCAACGATGTTCGGGAAGTCGCGCTTCGATGACGCGTCTGCGCACCGCCTCACTGACGGAGGGCGTGTCCAGCGCGATGCGTCCGATCCGCTGAAGTTTCTCCGTCAGCTCGCCGGGTTCGGCCATGGCCGTGAGGAACAACGCGGAGATCGCGTCGATGTCCACCCCGGGATCGATCTCCGACGAGGTCTCGGCGGTCTGACGTTCGAAGAGTGCTTCCAGCGACACCGAGCTGCTGATCTGTGCCGCGACGGTCGAGCCGGCCGAGGTTCCGACCAGCACATCGGAATTCAGCAGACTCTGCGCGGTATCCGGCGATTCGTCGGCGATCCCGCGCAAAATGCCCGTCTCCCAGCCGATGCCGGCGATACCGCCGCCGGCCAGAATCAGGGCCCGTTTAGTCGTCACAGCGTGTGAGTCTGCCAGCTGCTCAGGTAGTCGATCGCGCCGGTCTGGTAGGCGTGCTCTGCCCATCCCAAAGGCGTCGTCCCATAACGAAAGTCGACCAGATCCGGGTCCGCACCGGCGTCGAGCAGCCGACGTATCAGGTCCAGGTCACCGCTCCACGCCGCGTGATGCAGCGGAGTGGCGCCGTCGGCGTCGCGGACGTTCGGGTCGTCGGGAAACAGCGGTTGCACCAGCTCGGCTCCCGAGACGTCGATCCCGCGGCGAGCCAGCAAGGCCAGTCGGTCTGCGAAACCATGGCCAGCGGCCCAATCGATTTGGCGCTGCCACATCTGGTCGCGGCTTTCCATCGCCTCACCCAGGCGACGCTCCCATGGACTCGGACCGGCGTCGGCCAGACCGTGGTCGAACAGCAGCTCGAGGTGCGAATCGTCGGCCCGGAACATCCGGTTGTAGAGGGTCTGCTGGTCGACGGGATGCGCGCCGCGCTCCAGCAGCAGGCGAGCCAACGCGGTCGCGAACCGATGCCGGGGTTGACGACCGGGGCCCTGTTCGCCTTCGCCGAACACTCCGGTGAGCGCCGTGAACGGTGTCGAAAGTCCGCGCCACAGATAGCCGGCGTTGGGATCGGCGCCGGCGTCGAGCAGCACAGTGGCTGCAGCCAGGACATCAGTTTCCTTGTTGGGCAACGGGACCCGCGAATAGCACAGATACAGCAGCGGTACCCAGCCGAAAGGTCCGCCGGGCGTGGTGACCAGTTCCGGCCGATCCTTCAGGTGATGGGTCAGAGCCGCCGAGTCGGCGGCCGACGCAGCGGCCCACACGTGGTGCTGCGGCACAGCAGGATTGGACTCGAGTAGTGTCGCAGCGGACTGCCAGCGTGGTGGGGCATCGGTGTGGTCATAGCGTAATGACGCGAGCGAGCAGAACTGATCGGCCACGCCCAGCGTAGCCACGTCGATCCCGCCGGGGTCGACGGCGAGCTCGTCGGCGATCGCCATGAACTCGACGAGCGCGGGCCAGCCGCTGAATCCGTACCGGCGAGCGATCGTGAGTTGTGCGTCGTGCAGCGACAGCGGCCGCGGGTCTTCGCGATGCAGGGCGCGGACTTCCGACACCAGCTGCTCGAACGAGGGGTCGGCGGGCAATGTGCTGGCCATTGCGGTCCCCTCTCGCGCCCGGCGTCCTCGACCAGCTTGGACGCTACCAGCCCTGCGGGCGGTCAGCGAGATCCGCTGTAGGCCCGCGCGACCCGGGTGACGAACTGGTAGACGCCGTCCTCGTCGGGCGCCAGCGGCCCCGGCTTCGCGTGCGGCGAACTCAGTCCGCGCTGCACCGACTCACATGCCGCCCAGTCCTGCCGGTTGGTCAGGTCCCAGAAATCCACCGCGTACGACGGGTCGAAACCCGGCTTGTCCAAAGCTTCCCTTGGGAAGGCCCACGCGCATTCCACATGGGTGCGGTCGACGGCCAGCGGTGTCATCAGATGGGTCATCACATAGTCGGGGTGCAGGCTCACCAGCAGGTTGGGGAACCCCACCAGATACATCACCGTGCGCAGCTCGTGCTCGGACAGGCCCTTGATCGCCACGCCGCCGCTTCGCCCGCTCAGCGACATCGTCTCGGCCTCGTCGATCATGCCCATCCAGCCACCCATCCAATCGCCGGGCAGGTCGATGTTCTCGCCGCTGGTCGGTGGGCTGATCTTCGACAGCTCGGGGTGAATCGTCGAGCAGTGGTAGCACTCCTGGTAATTCTCGACGATCACCTTCCAGTTGGTCTCCAACTCGTAGGAGTGCCGCGCGACCACCGTCAGTTCTTCGGTCCGGTAAGGGCCGACGACCTCTTCCAGCCCCGCGATGTGCAGAGCGAAATCGCCGTCGCTGCCGCTGGGGTCGACGAAGAGGTAGCCGTGCCAGTCCACCAACGCCAATTCGATCAAACCGAATGCTTTCGCGTCCGGGCCGCCGGCACCGTCGAAGGCCGGCGCATTGCGCAGCTCACCGTTCAGTTTGTACGACCACGAGTGGTAGGGGCAGATGATCCCGCGCCGCTTGGCGCTCGCACCGCAGGCAAGAAGCTCGTGACCGCGGTGTCGGCATACGTTGGCGAACGCGCGCACCCGGCCGTCTTCGCCGCGCACCAACAGGATTCCGTCCGAACCCGAGCCGACCGCCTTTTGGGCGCCGACACCATCCAGATCACCGGCATGACCCACGCAATGCCAGCCGCCGAAGATGTTCTGCTTCTCCCATTCGAAGACCTTCGGATCTACGTAGGCCTCCCGCGGCAACATCCGCGACTGCCCAAACGGGGCGAGCGAGGCCGCGAGGCCCTCGGCAGGCACCGGCGCCGGAGTCTGTTTGAACATACAGTCAGACTAGTCCGGCGACCGGCGCAGGTCCAGAGATGGCATGGCTCACGCCTCCCCGGCGAACGCGGCGATGCCTCCGCCCGCGGTGTCGTCGCCGCGAGTCAGTCGGCGGTACACCAGATATCCCACGGTCACCGCTATCAGCGCCGCAACCAGCAACAGGGTAGCCAGTGCGTTGAGCGCCGGGGTCGGTGCGGCACGGGCAGTGTTGTAGATCTTCACCGAAACCGGTTCGGTGGCAGAGTTTCCGGACAGGTAGCGCACCAGCACGAAGTCGTCGATCACGTCGGCGAACACCAGCACCGTGCTCGCGAAGATCGCCGGAAACAGCATCGGGACCGTCACCCGCCGCAGTGCCTGCATCGGGGAGGCCCCCAAATCCATTGCGGCTTCTTCGTATTGGGAGCCGATCGTAGCCAGCCGGGCCCGTACCAGGACGGCCGGATATGCGATCTGGAACGTGACCAGACCGATCACCTGCGCGGAGGTTCCCAGCCCGAACGGTAAAGCCAGCGATGTCATCACAAACAGCAGTGCGACAGCGAGCAACACCTCAGGGACCACGAACGACACCAGCATCATCAAGTTGGCGCCGGCAGGCAACCGCCCACGCCACCGGTCGATGCCGATGGCGAACAACACACCCAGCGGCACCGTGATCAGCGTGGTGATCACCCCGAGTTTCAACGTCTGCAGCAGAGCGGTGTGCAGCGACGCGTCGTGCCACACCGACTTGGTCGCATCACCCCAGTACCAGCGGAAGGAGAAGCCCTGCCAGTTGGTTCGAGACCTGCCGTCGTTGAAGGAGAAGGCCACCGCGATCAGCACCGGCAGCAGCGACCACACCAGATAGCCGGCGGTGACCGCCGTCAGGATCCACGGTGGCCGCCACGGATCGCGCCACCACGCCAGCGGGCCTCTCATGCCGCCCCCTCGCAGGCTCGGTCGCGGCATGTCCGCCCATGATTCGCTCCGCAAGCGTCGCTCATGTGGACACCTCGTCGCCGCGTGAGGTGACCCGCACGTAGTAGAACATCGGCACCACGGTCACGATCAGCACCAGCATCACGAAGGCACCGGCCTGCCCGGTCTGGCCGGGCGACTGCACGCTGTCGTTGATGAGGTTGCCGACCATCGCCGTCTTCGGGGAGGCCGACAGCATGTCGGAGGTGAAGTAGTCACCGAGCATCGGCAGACAGGTCAGCAGGACGGCGGCGACGATCGTCGGACGGCACATCGGCAGCGTCACCCGCCAGAACGACCCGAATCTGTTGGCGCCCAGATCCCGTGCCGCTTCCAGTGTCGCCTGGGGCAAGCGGTCCAGACCGGCATAGAGCGGCAGGATCATGTACGGCACATAGCCGTACACCAGGCCGAGCACCACCACCACCGGTTGCCCGGTCAGCCAGTGCACTCCGACGTCGAATAGGCCACCGAGGCGAAACAACCGATTGACCATGCCGTCGTCCTGAAGCAGGTTGACCCAGGCCAGCATTCGCATCATGTAGCTGATCCAGAACGGGGCGATCAACGCGGCCAGCAGCACCCCCGCCCACCGGCCCGACAGCCGGGCGGTGAAGTAGGCGACCGGAAACGCGATCAGCAGACACAGGACGCTGGCCAGCACGACGTAGACCGCGGTGCGCACCAGCGCCGGACCGTAGACGCCGTCGGCGCCAGCGATGTGGGTGAGCACATAGGTGAACTGAGAGGAGTCCCATTCCAACGGGTTCCACACCGGGATGGGTGTGCGGAAGATCGGGTCGACCTGGCCGAAGACGATGGCCAGCACCACGTAGAGCGGCGCCAGGAAGAACACCGCAAGCCACAGCGTGCCGGGCATCGCCAGCAGAGGCCACAGCCGGCTGTTGCGAGTGCGTGGCACCGCGGTCAGGATCCCCCGGCCTTGAAGGCTCGCCAAACATTGTGCCAGGCAGTATCATTGGTGGCATCTAGTTCCAGCAGCCGGTATCCGGTATCGAAGTACTCGGGACGCACGATCGCGCTCTTCAGGTTTTCCGAGACCAGGCCTTCTGCGACGAGCGAGTCCGGGTTCAGCGACACCTGCGGCGGCTGATAGCCGATCTGCTTGAAGTTCTGCTTGGCCACCTCGGTCTCGAGCATGTGGTTGAGGAACAGGTGTCCGAGCACCGGGTTCTTGCCGCCGCGCAGCAGCACGATCAGATCGTTGTCCACCAGCCCCTTGCCGTCGGACGGGAACCAGTAACGCAGGATCTCCGGACCCGTTCCTTCCGGGAGGTAGTTGACGGCGTTGACGATGTCCCCGGACCACATCTGCGACAGTCCGAGTTGACCGGCGGGCAGGTCGCTGTACATCGTCACCGTGACCTTCGGCGACGTCGCCTTGACCAACTCGGTCAGCTGGTCGCCGAGCTTCTTCAGATCGTCGGCCGAGGAGGTGTTGACGTCGGTGATGCCCAGCTTCAGCAGCACCATGGCCATCGCGGTGTGCCAGTCGTCGATGACGGCAGTCTTGTTCTTGTAGGCCGGATCCCACAGCGACTCGTAGGGGTTCTTCAACGTGCCGATATCGGCGGGCACCTGGTCGGTGCGCCAGCCGATGCCGGTGGTGTACACGGTGTAGGGCACGGTGAAGCGCCACTCCTGGTCGTACCAGGGGTTGGCGAAGAACGGCCAGACGTTGGTGATGTTGCCGATGTAGCTGTGGTTGAGCGGACGGACTAGGCCACCGTTCACCAGCCGGCTGATCTGGTCGTAGCTCGGGAAGTAGATGTCGTAGTCGACGTTGCCGCCGCGGATCTTGGTGATGGCCTCGTCGGTGTCGTTGAACGTCGACACCGCCACCTTGGCGGCGTACTTGTCCTCGAACGACTTGATGGCGTCGGGCGCTATGTAGTCAGCGTAGCTGTACAGCTGCAGCGTGGCACCCTTTTCCGGTGCCAGCCCGTCCGCGATCGGCTTGTTGTCGTTCGGTATGTCCCACTTCACCGGGTTCTGCGGTGAGGCGATCTTCAGAGTGGGCGCCGAAGTTGACTGTCCCCCTTTGGAACACGCGTCGAGGAACGCCACGAGCGCGGGAGTTCCTGCGGCCAGCAGGGCGGCCCGCTGGAGGAACTGCCGACGATTCGGGCCGGGACCGATGGGTGCTGGCATCCGCGCCTCCGTGGTTCGAGTCGTCTCGAGTCTTGATAGCTCCCTGGACTCTGGCATAGACTGAACGCTCAGTCAATAGATGTCGGACGGCTTCTTCGCAGGTCCGCACGCTAATCGAGCGGAAGGTGCCCCGTGGCTTCGCCGACAATCGAGAGCCCGGTTCAGGATGCGGTCGACAGACTGATCGCCGACCAGGAGAAGGTGTTCCTGGCGCGGCAGCCGCGCAGTACCGAAATGATCTGCCGCGCACGCGAACACCTCGCGGGCGGGGCGACGTCGAACTGGCAGATCGCCCAGCCGCAGGCGGTGTGGATGAGCCACGGCGCGGGCTCGAAGGTCTACGACGTCGACGGCACCGAGTACGTCGACATGCACGGGGGCTACGGGGCGTCGATCGCCGGCCACGCTCACCCCGCCATCGTCGCGGCGGTCAGCCGCCAGGTGCGCCGTGGCACGCACTTCGCCCAGCCGACCGAGGACGCGATCTGGATCGCGACGGAGCTGGCCCGCCGATTCGATCTGCCGTTGTGGCGCTTCGCCAATTCCGGCACCGAGGCCACCATGGACGCCGTGCACCTCGCCCGTTCGGTCACCGGGCGGGACCTGATCATCAAGGTCGAGGGTTGCTATCACGGCCACCACGACTCGGTGCAGGTCTCGGTGCTGCCCGAGGCGGACCAGGTGGGCCCTCGCGACCATCCGATCGGGGTGCCGGGCAACACGGGCATCCCGGCGGCGATCCGCGATCTGGTGGTGGTGATCCCGTTCAACGATCCCGAGGCGGTGGCCCGGGCACTGGCCGAGCACCGCGGGCAAATCGCCGCGATGATCTTGGAACCGGTGATGATGAACGCCGGCATCATCCCACCCGACGCCGGTTATCTGGCCGCCATTCGCGACCTGCTGCACGCCGACGGCGCCCTGCTGATCTACGACGAAGTGAAGACCGGATTCACCACCGGCCCGGGTGGGGTCACCGCGACATCGGGCGTGGTTCCCGACATCGTCTGCCTGGCAAAGGCTTTGGGCGGCGGAATTTCGGTCGCCGCGATCGGCGGCACCACCGCGGTGATGTCGGCGATCGCCGACGGCCGGTACGAACAGGTCGGCACCTTCAACGGCAACCCGCTGGCGATGGCCGCCACCAGGGCCACCCTCTCGGAGGTGCTGACACCGGCGGCGTACACCCGGATGGCGTCGCTGGCGCAGCGGCTTCGCGGCGCTCTGGAGGCGACTGTGACCGAACACGGTTACGGTTGGCACGTGGTGAGTGTCGGAGCCAAGGGTTGTGTGACGTTCAAGCGCGAGCCGGTCCACGACTTCCGCGATTTCCTGCACATCGACGACCGATTGGGCCACCTGCACTGGCTCATGCAGCACAATGGCGGTGTGTTCCTACCACCGTGGGGCAAGGTGGAGCAATGGTTGTTGTCTGTTCAGCACGACGAGGCCGATGTCGACCGGTTCGCCGCGAACTTCGCCCGGCTGGCCGAGGCGGTGGCGGCCTGACCGCCTGCTGTCGGGACGGCCGCCGGTGACCGGCGGCGCCATCCGGCTGCATCAGCTGGCCAAGGCCTTCGACGGTGTGCCCGCGGTGACCGGAATCGACCTGGATATTCCAGCGGGACAGTTCTATTCGCTGCTCGGGGCATCCGGGTGCGGCAAGACCACCACCCTGCGGATGATCGCCGGATTCGAGAAGCCCGACTCGGGACGTATCGAGCTCGACGGCCGCGACGTCGCGCAGGATCCGCCTCACAAGCGACCGGTCAACACCGTCTTCCAGACCTACGCACTGTTCCCGTTCATGTCGGTCTGGGACAACGTCGCGTTCGGCCTGCGCTACCAGAAGATACCCAAGCAGGACATCAAACGCCGTGTCGGTGAAGCACTCGAGCTGGTCCGAATGCACGAGTTCGCCAAACGGCGCCCCACCCAGCTCTCCGGCGGCCAGCAGCAGCGCGTCGCCCTGGCCCGTGCGCTGGTGCTGCAGCCCCGGGTGCTACTGCTCGACGAACCGCTCGGAGCTCTGGATGCCAAGCTGCGCAAGCAACTTCAGCTCGAATTGCGAGCCGTCCAGCGCGAGGTCGAGATCACGTTCGTCTACGTGACCCATGACCAGGACGAGGCGTTGACGATGAGCGACCAGATCGCCGTCCTGGCCGAGGGACGCGTCGAACAGGTAGGTCCGCCCCAAGAGATCTACTCCGCCCCGGCAACCACCTATGTGGCTGGATTCCTCGGTGCGGCCAACATTTTCGACGCCGAGGTGCTGGAGAACAACGACGGTGCGGCTCTGTGCTCGGCGCTGGCGACACGCCTCGGCGCCGAGGTGGACGCCTCGTGCCGGCCCGGGCCCGCGGCGATCGTGATCCGGCCGGAGCGCATCGCCCTGCAGTCTCCAGAGGATCCGGTATCGCCGGGGCACAACGCGATCCGCGGTACCGTCGCCCAGGTGGTCTACCACGGCGCGTCGACCCAGGTGCACGTCGACGTCGGCGAGCCGACGGCGCTCGTCGTCGACGTCCCCAACCGGCACGGTCCCGGGTCGGCGGCGTACGACGCCGGAATGCCCATCACCTGTGTGTGTTCGACTGATGCCGTGCGGGTCCTGGCCCGCAGTGCAGCGGTCGTGATCAAGGATCCGGTGGCGGATCTGGTCGCCGGTCCGGTTTAGCGCGAGCGTCGGCCCTTACCGGCGGCCACCAGGCTGCGCTTCTCGCGCGGCAGGTCCAGCTCCCGTTCGGCGAAGCGCATCGCGATCTCGTAGGCCACCTTCGAATCGACTTCCGGATCCTCGAGTGCCACCTGGATCGACAAGCCGTCCAGCAGCGCGGAGAACTCCAGGGCGAACATCTTCGCGTCGACGTCGGACTTCAGGTCGGCCGACTCCACGGTGTCGACGATCATCCGGCGCCAGCGCGCGTCTAGCTCCACCCGGCCCGCTTTGACTTCGTCGTGCCGGAATGCCTGCGCCCACAGATCGAACCACAGGCCCCACGCCCCGGGGATCTCGTTCTCGGCTTCGGGAACACACGTCCATTGGATCAGCAGAGACAACCGTTCCCGAACCGACGGCACCTCGGCGAGCATCTGCTCGGCCGCTTCGTAGAACGATTCCTCCGAGTGCCGCAGCGCGTCGACCAGCAGCCGGTCCCGGGTGCCGAAGTAGTAGATGACCAACGCCGAGCTGACCCCGGCCCGTTTGGCCACATCAGAGATTCTGGTCTCCGAGAAACCGCGTTCGCAGATGAGCTCCGCTGCGGCGCGCAACATCTGGATGCGCCTCGCCTCATTGTTCTCGGTCGCGGGTGCGGGATCTGCCATCTCGTCGTACTCCCCTCTGCGGCGCCGGTGCCGGCTCTTGTTGAAAGCCTAACACTCGATTAGATTGAACAGTCAGTCAAAGACGCCCTAGCGGGACGAACGGGAGTGACGCGTCATGTCGAACACCTACGACGCCATCGTCATCGGCGGCGGGCACAACGGGCTGGTCTCGGCGGCCTACCTCGCGCGCTCGGGCGCCAACACCGTGGTGCTGGAATCGCGCGGTTCGCTCGGCGGCGCGGCCACCACCGAGGCGCCGTGGGAGGACGCGCCGCATCTGCGGGTCACCCGGCTGTCCTATGTGATGAGCCTGATGCCACCGACGATCGTCCGGGATCTGAACCTGGAACGGCACGGCTACAAGGTGCACCCGATGGGTCCGTACTACCAGGCGTTTCCGGAGGGTGGGTCGCTGACCATCTACGAGGACGACCCGGCCCGCACCTATGAGCAGCTGGCCAAGTTCTCCAAGAAGGACGCGGACACCTGGCCGAAGTGGAACGCCTGGCTCGAAGGTATCGCCGACGTCATGGGGCCACTGCTGACCCAGGTGCCGCCCAACATCGGATCGCACAAGCCGTCGGATCTGTTCGAGCTCGCGAAGCTCGGCTGGAGCCAGCGCGGCATGACCACCCGGATGATGGGAGACGTGACCAGGCTGCTCACCATGAGCATCGCCGATCTGCTCGACGACTGGTTCGAATCACCACAAATCAAAGGCGCTCTGGCCGTCAACGGTGTGATCGGCACCTGGGCCGGACCATATGAGCCCGGCACCGCCTATGTGATGGCGCACCACTCCATCGGCGACGTCGGTGACGGCCAGCTCGGTAGTTGGGGTTACCCGGAGGGCGGCATGGGTGCGGTGTCGGAAGCCATCGCCCGCTCGGCCCGGAGCTTCGGAGCAGAGATCCGCACCAAGGCCCGGGTCTCCCGAATGCTGGTGCGGGGCGGGCGGGTCGAGGGCGTGGCGCTCGAGAACGGCGACGAGCTGCGAGCGCCCCTGGTGGTCACCACGCTGCACCCGAAAACCGCTTTTCTGGAACATATTCCGCGCACCGAGCTGCCGCCGGAGTTCGTCGCCGATATCGAACACTTCAAGACCCGAAGCGGCGTGGTGAAGATCAACCTGGCCTTGGCCGAGCTGCCGAACTTCACCGCCGATCCCAGCGACGGGCAGGCCGAGCACCACACCGGCTCGGTCGAGATGGCGCCCACGATGGAGTACATCGAGGCCGCATTCCAGGACGCTCGCGTCGGCAAGCCGGCGTTGATGCCGTTCAGCGACGGCGTCATTCCCACGACGCTGGACAAGACGCTCAATCCCGATGGCACGCACATCATGTCGCTGTTCACCCAGTGGGTGCCTGCGGACTGGGCGAACGAACCGCACACCGCGGAGCTGGATGCCTACACCGATCGCTTGATCGACTTGTACGACCAGGTGGCACCGGGCTTCAAGTCCTCGATCCTGCACCGCGACATCGTCGGGCCGTATGAGATGGAACAGGAGTACGGCCTCATCGGTGGCAACATCTTCCACGGCGAGTTGTCCCTGGAGCAGTTGTTCCACATGCGACCCGCGCCCGGCTACGCCGACTACCGCACCCCGATCTCCGGGCTGTACAACGGCAGCTCCGGCACCCACGCCGGCGGTGGAGTATGCGGTATCCCCGGCTGGCAGGCGGCGCGAGCCGCGCTGGCCGACACGAAGAAGAAGCGCTTCCGCAAGCGATGAGCGACAGCCGGCGGGGCCCCGTCGCCGCCATGCTGGAGGCCCGCTCGGTGGCGCTCGTCGGGGCCTCGGCGAAACCGGGCAGCTTCGGGGAGCGGATGATCGTCGAAGCGCGCCGCAGCTCGGCGCGAATGCACTTGGTCAATCCGCGCTACGACCGCATCGACGGCATCACCTGTGCACCGTCACTGTCCGCGCTCGACGAGCCGGTCGATCTGGTGCTGCTCGGAGTTCCCGACACCGCCGTGCTGGCCGAGCTGAAAAGTGCGGCGGCGGCGGGCGCCAAGTCGGCGGTGATCTTCAGCTCCGCGCACGGCGCTCAGCTGCGCCGGGCCGTGGCGGAAACCGCCGCCGAGGCCGGGATGGCGGTGTGCGGTGGGGGTTGCATGGGGTTCGTCAACAATGTCACCGGCCTGCGCGCGCTGGGCTACCTGGAGCCGGATCCCCTACCACCGGGCGGAGTTTCGCTGGTCACCCACTCGGGGTCGGCGTTCTCCACCATTCTGCGAGCGTCCCGCGGTTTCGGGTTCCGTTTGGCGATCTCCTCAGGCCAGGAGCTGGTCACCGACACCGCCGACTACGTGGACTACATCGTCGACGACCCAGGCACGACGATGATCGCCCTGCTGCTGGAGACACCCCGTTCGGTGGGGCGGCTGCGAGCCGGGCTGCGCCGTGCCGCGCAGCGCGACATCCCCGTGGTGATCCTGCCCGTCGGCCATTCGCCGCGCGGGCGCGCCATGGTCGCGGCCCACTCGGGTGCGCTCGCCGGTGACGCCGCCGGCTGGCAGGCATTCTGCGCCGACACCGGCGCGGTTCGGGCCACCGACATGGCCGAGTTCGTCGACACCATCGAACTTTTCGAGGCGGGCCGGCGGCGACGCCCCGGCTCACACGGCATCGCCACGGTGCACGATTCCGGGGCCGAACGTGCGCTCTGCGCCGACCTGGCCCACGAGTTGGCGGTGGACTTCACCGAACTCGCCGAGCCGACGCTGCACACACTCGCAGAACTGCTCGACGACGGGCTGTCCCCCGGTAACCCCCTGGACGTCTGGGGCACCGGCGCCGACACCCGCGCGCTGTTCAGTGGTTGTCTTCGAGCGCTGGTCGATGATCCCGGCGTCGCGGTGACCGCACTGGCCGTCGACCTGGTGACCGAATTCGACGGCGACACCGCCTACGCCGATGCGATGCTCGACGTCGCCGCCGGCACCAATGCCGCGCTGGCGGTGCTGACCTCGGTACCGTCGGCGGTGGACGGTCCGATGGCGACGCGGCTGCGCGGCAACGGCATTCCGGTTCTCGAAGGCGCGCGCAGCGGTATCGCGGCCGTCGGCCACCTGGCCCGCTGGCCGCTGCCGGTCTCGACGGCACTCCCCCAGACCGACGCCGAGCGCGTACAGCGCTGGACGGCCGCACTCGCCGCGACTGAGTGGAACGCACCGGCCGCCTTCCGACTGCTGGCCGACTATGGCATCCCGGTCATCCGATCACACGCTGCTCACACCGTCGCCGGAGTGCTGGCCGCCGCGGATGCCGTCGGCTATCCGGTGGTGCTGAAAACTCTGGGCGCCGCGCACAAGAGTGACGTCGGCGGAGTGATTCTCGGCATCCGTGACCGCGAATCGCTGCGGGTGGCCTACGAGGAGATGGCCGAACGGTTGGGACCTGACGTCAGCATCGACGCGATGGCCCCTGCGGGCGTGGAGATTTCACTCGGTGTGGTGCGCGACGACAACTTCGGACCGATGGTGGTGGTCGCCACCGGCGGGACATTGGTAGAACTGCTGGCGGACCGCGCGGTCGCCTGTCCGCCGATCAGCCGGAATGCGGCCGGCGGGCTGGTGCGCTCGTTGCGTAGCGCGCCACTGCTCGCGGGATGGCGTGGCACACCCGCGGCCGACATCGATGCGCTGGCCGATGCTGTCGTCGGATTCTCGCAGCTGGCAATCGAACTCGGCGAACACCTCGATGCCGTCGAGGCCAACCCGGTGATCGTGTCGCCGACGGGTGTGGTAGCCGTCGACGCGCTGGTCATCCCGCGCGCTCGGTGACGAGTCAGAACATCGCGTAGGCCTTGCGCAGCGTCTCGTGGATCACCCACGTGCCGGTCCAGCCGACCGGAAAGACCGCCAGGTCGCCGGCGCCGACCTCGCTCGGCTCACCGCCGTCGGGGGTGACGGTCATCCGTCCTGACACCACATAGATCATCTCGTTGACCTCCAGCGTCCAGCGCGACGGCCCGGGGGCGCATTGCCAGATGCCGGCCGACCTGTCGCCAGCGACCCACACCTCGACGCCGTGCGTCGCCATCGGGTCTCCGGTGGCCTCCTCCAGCGGACCCCAGTCCTCGAGTTCGGCGTCGGCCGCACTGGCGAGGACGGTGGTCAGAACAGCAGCGGTCATGGGTCGAAAACCTTTCGGATCAGGCGTGTTCGGGAAACGGCAGGGAAATCGGTTCGGGCTCCAGCCGGCTGTTGCCGTCGGCATCGAAGCGGTCCAAGCCGAGGTCGGTCAGATCCAGCCAGTCGCACCCACCGGTGAGCGTGACGTCCGCAGCCGCCTCGGCGACCGCGGGGCCCCACATCATGCCGTGCCCGGCGGGGCTGGCCACCACGGTGCCGTCGACAGGACCATCGTCGGTCAGCAGCGGGCCCAGGATCGGTAGATGGTCATTCGTGTAGTCGATCGTCGCGGCCCACGTGCGCCGGAGGCCCAGCCCGCGTACCGCCGGGAACAGCGACTCGATCCGCGAAAGCGCCTTCTGGTAGTAGGTCCAGTCAAACTCGGTGGCCTCACCGGGTCGTTCGGCCGGGTTGCTCATCCCCCACAGCACACCACCGAATTCCCCTGGCCGCCAATAGATTCCTTCGCTGACGTCGAACACCATGGGCAGTTCGTCGATGTCGGCGGTGCGCAGCGGTTCGGTAACCACGACCTGGTGGCGGGTGCCGCCGGCGGGGATGCGTCCGCCTGCCGTCACACCGACCTCGCCGAGAAGCGGGCCACCGGTGAGCACGACGCGGTCGGTGTCGATCGGGCCGGCCGATGTGTCGACGCCGACCACCCGCCCGTTGGCCACTCGCAGACCGGTGAAGGCGCAGCGTTCACGGACATCCACTCGGTGCGCGGTCAGCGCGGCGGCATAGGCGAGCACGTTGCGCGGCGCGTTGATGTATCCGTCGCCCGGCGCGTACGAGCCGCCGGCGGTCGCCCCGGGCGCCAAACCCGTGTGCCGGTCGTCGATATCCGAACTGGACAGCCATTCCACCGTCAGTCCGAGCCGGCGCTGCAACGCAATCCGATCGTGTGCCTGCTGCACTTCGGCATCGGTGAAACACGGCATCAGGTAACCCTGCGCCACGAAGCCGCAATCCAATGGGTAGCGGTCCCCGCTGCTGGAGTAGAACTCCTGGCTGCGCAGCCCCAGCCGGATCGCGGTCTCGGTGCCGCCTTGTGCGCGCACCATTCCGGCGGCGCGGCTGCTGGCTCCGTCACCAAGTGTCTGCGCCTCGAGAAGCACGACCCGGCCTGCGCCGCGTTCGGCCAATTGCACGGCCGTCCACGCCCCGACAGTGCCACCACCGACGACCACGACGTCCGCGCTGCGACTGCTGGCCATACCTCAAGACCGTGGCATAGACTGAACGCTCAGTCAAGAGCTTCCAGCGAGCGGAGAGCACCGCGAATGTACGGGTTGACAGCCGAAGACCTGCGGATCCGGGACACCGCCCGCGAGTTCGTCGAAACCCTGATCCCCTACGAGGTGGATGCCGAGATGGCGGGCGGCCAGCTACCCAAGGAGCTGACCGCCGAGCATCACGCCAGGGCGATCGAACTGGGCCTGTACGCCACCAACATGCCGACCTCGGTAGGTGGTCCGGGATTCACTGCGTTACAACAGGTTCTGGTCCAGGAGCAGGTCGGCAGGGTCACCAACGCGATCGCCTGGGTGATGCACACCCCGCCCCAATGGTGGGCCGAGGTGGCCACCGAATACCAGAAGCAGCGCTGGCTGCTGCCCGCGGTGCGTGGTGAGAAGCACGAGGCGTACGCCATCACCGAAGAGTTCGCCGGCTCCGATGTGTCGGCGTTGGAGACGACCGCACGCCGCGAGGGCGACGAGTATGTGATCAACGGGACCAAGTGGCACGTCACGTCGTTCAACCTGGCCGAGTACGTCTTCGTTCAGGCCGTTCTGGTCGACGGGCCGCACGAGGGTGACCACGTGCTGCTGGTGGTGGATCTGCCTTGGCCGGGTGTGGAGGTGGTGCGCACCCCGCACTATTCGCACCACATTCCCGACGAACATCCGATCGTGTCGTTCACCGATGTCCGGGTTCCGGTGAGTCATCTGGTCGGCGCCGAGGGCGAAGGCATGACGTTCACCCAGGACTGGTTTCGCTTCGAACGGCTCATGGTGGCGTCGCGCTGCGTGGGCGCCGCTCAACGCCTGGTCGACGAGATGACCTCATTCGCAACGGATCGCATGGTCGACGGCAAGCCACTCGGCGAATACCAGTTGGTGGCCGGAATGCTCGCCGACAGCGCCACCGAGCTGTTCGCCGCACGCAGCATGCTCTACGAGGTGGCCCGCGGCATCGACGCCGGTCTCGACCGTAAGGCACTGCACGGGCAGGCCTCGATGGCCAAGCTGTACTGCTCGGAGATGGCCGGCCGGGTCGCCGACCGGGCGGTGCAGATCTTCGGCGGGCGCGGATACATGCGCGAGAACGTCGCAGAGCGGATGTTCCGCGAACTGCGGGTGGAGCGAATCTGGGAGGGCGCCAGCGAGATTCAGCGGATCATCATCGGGCGCCAGCTGATGCAGCGGGGACCAGAAGCGTTGCTGACAACACGTTGATCAGTCCCCGCGCATTCACCTCCGTTCCATCTACATTCCGTGTTGCACGTAACGCACACCTCGATCCCTCAGTCCAGTAGCTGATGCGGCGCGCCCCCTTGCCTAGCCACATTATATACGTGCAATACTGTATGTAACATTGGCGCGGAGGGAGTCATCGTCATGGCGGTACACGACGCTGGCGCCACCCTGGGGAAACGCCTTGATGCCCTGGTCATCTGGGCGTTGACCACGCTGACGTGCGCCCTCATACTCGGCGGCGTTGCGCTGTTGATGCATGAATCACCCGCCGATCCGACCCCGCTGATCGTAACCACAAGTTATACGCAACCGCCGTATGTCAGCGTTGTCGTCATATCCAGCACAGCACCCGGCAGTGATCCCGATTTTGCCGTGGCAGCGGCCATCGCTGCGGCGACGGGACGCCGGGATCAGAGGCCTTCGCGATCCCCTCTTGTCGCGAAGATCCGGCAGGTCATGCTCGGTCCCCTATTCGACGTCGCGAGGCGATGAGCACCAGGTGAACGGGCGGTCCGATCTCCGATCTCCGCGCGATCAACGGTCCCTGACCAGAAGGCGAGAAGTCTCGATGTTTCCCAGTTCAGCCCGATGCAGGTTGCTGTCGCTGTTCCTCGTCATGACCACCACTGCCGCGGCGGTGGTGATCGCCCGGCCGCCGGTCGCGTCGGCAGCCTCATCACCGTCACTGGAGCCGTTCGAAGTCGAACGGGTGCTGAGCTTTTCGCTTCCGCCCGGAGTCACTGTGGACTCTGCAGACGTCGCACCCGACGATCAGCACCTCGTCGTCGAGGTGATGATCGCAGGCAATTCACAGATCGCCATCACAGACCTGAACGGTGGCGCCTATCAATGCATCTCGTGCGGCATCGCGACGAACGCGACGAAGATCAAGGCCATGGGCGACAGCAAGCGAATCTGGTTCGCCAACACCTCGGGGCAACAAGGCGGTGGCGCGGGCCACATCGACTACCAGATTCTGGAGTGCGCCCCTTCGATCTACGACTGTCAGGCCAAGACCAGCAGGAAAGTGCAATTCCCCGCCGGCGGCAGCCTGCTCACCGGTCAGAACCGGGAAGCCAAGCCCGACTGGTATGGCGAATACGTGACGTGGAACGAAGTCAACCCGATCGAAGGCACGCGAATGAGCATCGCGAGGTTGACACTCAACGGAGACCAATACGCCCTCACCGACCAAAGGATCTTCAACCCGACATGGATCAAGAAGACCGACTTCGCAGCGGATCTCGCCAACGCCGCGCACTTCTATGAAGGCGCGAGCTGGAACAACGGCGGCCGAACGCTCAAGTATCAAACCACCAGTACAGGACTCAATTACGACATCTGGTTACTCGACACTGCCACCGGCGAACGACGGCCACTGACCAGCGACCTCGATTACAACGAAGCCGGTGAGATCGCCCCCGACGGTCGGACGACCTACTTCAGTTCGGCTCGCGGGTTGAACAGGATGACGGTTTTCACGCAATTGGTCCGTCCCGCCCTGATCGACAGCGCCAGCTTCGGCCAGATCGGCCGAGTCAGTCTGTGGAACAACCGCCGGTGCATGAACGAACCCTGGTTGATGGATACTGCGATCGGTCAGCAAGAAGACGGATACTCCGGCCAGCCGATCATCATCGACCCGGCGTGGACCATCCGGGGCTGGAGCTGGTTCGACGACTCCACCCGCGCGCTTGTCAACGAGCAACCCGGGCCCGGCAGCACCGGAAAGCAAACGCGGATAAGCATTCTCAGATTTCCCGCGCGCACACCCACTGCGCCACAAACCCCGATACACCAGGATCCGGCGAAGATCGCGCAGTGGTCCGTGCCGGTCAAGGACTTCAACCCGCTGATGGGCCGCATTCGCCCGGTACGGCTGCTGAAGGGAAAGTACTCGGGGACCGCATTGCTGTCCTACTTCGGCACCTACGCATCGGGCCGGTTTTCGGTGTCGTACGCCCACTATTCTGACGACGGCGCCACCTTCTTGGACGGTGTCGAAACCGTCCTCGTCGTCCTTGCTCCGCTAACCGCGACCTGGAGTGCCAACCTGACGAGTTCGGGGACGCGAAAGGGCTACCTGCGCGGGCTGGTGGTAGTCGGACCGGACAGCAACTACTTGGGCGGCGTTGAATCAGTCATCAACGGTGTGAAGCTCGCCGGCATCCCAACTCAGAAGAACTGTCCTGCGCGATCCCAACCTCCGCTGTCGATTTCTTTCCCCACGGGTGGCAATCGCGTATTGGTCACCGCCACCATTCCCGAAGACCCTCAGGCTCGTCCGGTCCGCGGGGCCAGAGTCTCGCTGGGCCCCGTGACGGTCACGACGAACGACGACGGCGTCGCTGTCGCCCCGTTGGTCCCCGGCGCCGCGGTAACCGCGGAAGCGGGCGGATTCCAGTCTGCGACACAAGTCGTCGGGAGCCCGTGAGTGCCGATAACCGTCAGCTCAGCAGGTGATCCGACAGAGTGGCCAGGGCCTGGGTGGCATAACCCCGCCAGATCCGGGCGAACACCGGCAGCAACGGCGCGGTCAGCGCCGACTTCGGGTGCAGGGTCCATTGCCACGTCACCTTCGTGCCGGTGCCGTATTCGCTGAAGGCCCAGAGCCCCTCGACGTGATCGATCAGCGGCGCCATCGCACCGCGGATGTCGGTGAGGGTGTAGCCGAACGCGTGGGGCGCGTCGACCGTGGTCAGGGTCTCCCGCATGCCCCCGCCCCCGACCAGGGCGATGGTGCGGGTCTGCCCCACCGCCGACCAGTCGCCGGTCTGGTCGTGCACGTCTTTGATCGGCGGGATCGGTCCGTACCAGCGGTGGAACAACTGGGGCAGCGGCATCGGCAGCGTCTTGGCGAACGCATCCGATACCGCGACGGGAATGGCGCGGGACTGCTGGACGACGACGGGGTGGGCCATCTCGCCAAGGATAGTCAGCGTGCGAGCTGAGGTGCCGCGCGTCCGGTGATCAGCGGTAGGTCGAAGAAGCCGGCGATGCCCGGCCCGGCGGCACAGGTCGCCGGAACGGAGTTGACGCAGTGCGCCGCGGTGGCCACCACACCGGGATTGCTGACCAAGCCTTCCTCGACGCTCTCCGGCTGCCAGCCCTTGACCGTGACGAAGGTGTTCGGGTTGCCCCGCACCTCCATCTCGTAGCGCTCCCCGGCCGGCCCGAAAGACCATGCGGGATCGAGGTTTTCCTCGCCCATCAGCCAGTTGACCGTGATGCGCACGACGATCGTGTTGGTCACCACGGCATCCCAGTGGAAGCGTCGCCCGGCCACCTGGCCGGGTTCGATCACCCCCATCGGCGAGTCGATGGGCGCGGTCGCGACCGTCACCTCCTGGGAGGTGCGGATCTGCGGCTCGGCGGCGAAACCGAGGCGGTCGACGATAAGCCGAACCGATTGGAAGAAGCCGCCGTTGAGCAGTTTCTGCATGGGTCCGGTCAATGCGCTCTCCGGCGTGCCGCCGAAGCCCATCACGTGGCGCAGTACGTCGGGTGCGCCGTAGGTCCGAAGGTCGGAGAACTCCTCGGCGCGAACGTAGGTCACCCCGGTGGACATCACCGACAGCAGCAAGGGGAACAGCTCGGTGGCCGCACCTGGTCCGATGCCGGCGCCGTGCAGGGTGACGTTGCCCTCGCGGGCGGCGGCCTCCAGCGGGGCGGCCTCCGATTCACTCGGATAGAACCAGCCCAGTGGGCTGACGACGTTCTTGCCCGAGCGCAATAGTGCGGTCACTTCCTCGACGTTGGGCAGCAGTGGCGCGTAGATCACCGCGTCGGCGTCCAGGGCGAGGATGTCGTCGATGCTGTTGGTGGCCGTGACGCCCAACGGTTCGGTGCCGATGATGTCGCCGACGTCCTTGCCGGCCTTGTCCGTGGAATGCACCCAGCAGCCGGCCAGTTCGAGCTCGGGATGTTCCAGCACACCCTTGATCGCCGCGACCCCGACCGACCCGGTTGCCCACTGGACGACTCGCAACGTCATTGGTGCTCCTCCGCGGAAAACTAGAACGTGTTACAACTACATGTACACGACTCCCCCGCGAGCAGACGCAGAGTCGCGCAATTCGGGCCGCCGCAACGCGATTCTGCGTCTGCTCGGCTCGGAGTATGTTGCAGGAATTCAGCCGCAATGAAGCGAGAGGGCCAGCCATGCCGAACAGGGTGTTCGTCGTCGGGGTCGGGATGACCAAGTTCGAGAAGCCGGGCCGCCGTGAGGGGTGGGACTACCCCCAGATGGCCAACGAGTCCGGCACCAAGGCGCTGGCCGACGCCGGCATCGACTACGCCGAGGTGCAGCAGGGGTACGTCGGCTACTGCTCGGGTGACTCCACCTCCGGCCAGCGTGCGCTCTACGAGCTCGGCATGACCGGCATCCCGATCGTCAACGTCAACAACAACTGTTCGACGGGCTCGACGGCGCTGTACCTGGCCGCTCAAGCCATCCGCGGTGGCCTCGCCGACTGCACCATCGCCTTGGGCTTCGAGAAGATGCAGCCCGGCTCGCTCGGCGGTGGCGCGGAGGATCGCGAGTCGCCGCTGATGCGTCATATCGTCGCCCTCAATGAGACCGACTCGATGACGTTTCCGGTGGCGCCGTGGATGTTCGGTGCTGCCGGTCGCGAGCACATGAAGAAGTACGGCACCACCGCCGAGCACTTCGCGAAGATCGGCTTCAAGAATCACAAGCATTCGGTGAACAATCCGTACGCGCAGTTCCAGGAGGAGTACACCCTCGACGACATCCTGGGCGCGAAGATGATCTCCGATCCGCTGACCAAGCTGCAGTGCTCGCCCACCTCGGACGGCTCGGGCGCGGCGATCGTGGCCAGCGAGGCGTTCGTCGACAAGCACGGGCTGGCCGGTCAGGCCGTCGAGATCGTCGGGCAGGCGATGACCACCGATTTCGCGTCGACCTTCGATGGCAGCGCGGCCAACATCATCGGGTACGACATGAATGTGCAGGCCGCACAACAGGTTTACGACCAGTCCGGTCTCGGACCGGCCGACTTCCAGGTGATCGAGCTGCACGATTGCTTCTCGGCCAACGAACTGTTGCTCTACGAGGCCCTGGGCCTGTGCGGCGAGGGCGAGGCTCCCGAGCTGATCGACAACAACGACACCACCTACGGCGGACGCTGGGTGGTGAACCCGTCGGGTGGGCTGATCTCCAAGGGACATCCGCTGGGCGCGACCGGCCTGGCACAGTGCGCCGAGCTGACCTGGCAGCTGCGCGGCACCGCGGACAAACGTCAGGTGGACAACGTCACCGCCGCGCTGCAGCACAATATCGGTCTCGGCGGGGCGGCGGTCGTCACCGCCTACCAGCGCGCGGAGCGCTGAGGTCGATCCACCGCGCAGGACCGACCGGCGAGCGGTCAGGACGGCACGGTTGGAGCATGGCGACCGCACCCTCGCCGCGGCGCACCTGACAGCCGTCTGGGCCGAGCAGGCAGGGCGTGGACACCAGCATCCCGCCCGAGCTTTCCCGCACCATGGTCCGCAGCGCGTCGAACACCGACGTGTCCGGCGGAGCACAACCGGCGCAGACGACAACAGTGAACGGCGACGACGTCATTTCGACCCCGGGTACGGCAACAACGCCATCTCCCTGGCGTTCTCGATCGCGGTCGCGACTTGACGCTGCTGGCGCACCGTGAGGCCGGTGACCCTGCGCGAGCGGATCTTTCCGCGTTCGGAGATGAACACCCGCAAGGTGGCGGTGTCCTTGTAGTCGACCTCGCGCAGTCCCATCCCGGTGAGGGTGTTGCGGCGGGGCTTGACCTCCGCGGCCGGGCGCCGGTTCCGAGTTTTGGCCTTCACCAGCTCGCCTTCCGCACGCCGGGAAGCTCACCTCGGTGGGCGAGCTCACGCAGCCGGACCCGCGACAACCCGAACTTCCGCAGATGTCCGCGAGGACGGCCGTCGACGGTGTCGCGGTTGCGCACCCGCACCGCGCTGGCATCTCGGGGCTGGCGCGCCAATTCCTGCTGCGCCTGCAGTTTCTGCCCGGCCGTGTTCTGCGGCGAACGGATGATGCGCTTGAGTTCGCCGCGCCGTTCGGCGTAGCGGGCGACGATCTCGAAGCGCTGGTTGTTCCTGACGATCTTGGATCGCTTGGCCACGTCAGCGCTCCTCTCGGAACTCGACGTGGCGCCGGATCACGGGATCGTATTTCCGCAACACCATCCGATCGGGATCGTTGCGGCGGTTCTTCTTGGTGACGTAGGTATACCCGGTGCCGGCAGTCGACCGTAGCTTCACGGTGGGCCGGATCTCGTTGCGTGCCATCAGATTTTCTGTCCTTCCCGGCGCAAGCGCGCCACCACGGCTTCGATCCCGTCGCGGTCGATGACCTTGATGCCCTTGGCGCTGACCCGAAGGCGGACGCGCCGCCCCTCGGAGGGCACGTAGTAGGTCTTGGTCTGGATGTTCGGCGACCAGCGCCGACTGGTGCGCCGATGCGAGTGCGATACCGAATTGCCGAAACCCGGTGAGCGCCCGGTGACTTGGCATCGTGCGGACATCGACAACCCTCCTGCGGCCGTTCATGCTATTGAAAATGATTTTCGACAAGTGCCGTCTCGCACTGTAGCGTGTCGCAGCAGTTAATGGAAATCGTTTTCAATACGGGAGGTGCGGTGCGAACCCCGGTACTGCTCGTCGCAGGTCACGGTGACAGCGACGCCGTGACCAGAACACTGCTGCGGCAGGAGGGAACTCTGGTCGTGCGGCACCACTTCGACGGCCATGTGGTGCACCGAGTTCTGACCACCGTCCAGAACGGCGTTCCCACCTCCGCCGGCTACGTCCTGGAACTGGAACACGACTGCCTGTCGTGCACGGTGCGCAACGACCTGCTCCTGCTGCTGCGCAGATTGCATCGCCGCGCCGATGTGGAGCGGATCGTCGTACACCTGGAGCCCACCCTGGAGCCCGAACCGGTCTGCTGGGCCATCAACCACATCCGCACCCGCCTCGGTCCCGGCTACCTCGATGGACCCGCGTCGCGCGACGTCGAAATCACCGGCGTCATAACCTGTTTGGATTCACCGACCTGGCTCGCCCAGGCGCTGTGCGACGACGATCTGGACGACGGGCGCACCGTGGCCCAGGTGGTGGTCGGCCACAGCGAGTTCGCCGACGTGATCGTGGCGCCGAGAGTGGACCGCACCACCGTGGCCGTTCTGCGTCGGTTGGCGCCTCGTGCGTGGATCATCCAACTGCCCGCTCACGTCGAGGAAGCAGTGGCGAACCTGGAGTTTGGCGCGCGTCGTGGCCGCAGTGACGATCCGCACGGACCGCTGCTGGACGGTGAGCCACCACTGGACCCCGACGGACATGTCAGCATCGTCGAGTTCGCCGCCGACCGCCCGTTTCACCCTGAGCGCCTTCACGATGCGCTCGATGTCCTGCTGACCGGCGTGGTGCGCACCCGTGGACGAATCTGGTTGGCCAATGAGCCAGACAACGTGATGTATCTGGAGTCCGCCGGTGGTGGCCTGCGCGTGAGCTCAGGCGGAAAGTGGCTCGCGGCAATGAGTGATTCGGAGGTCGCCTACGTCGAATCGGAGCGCCGGGTCATGGCAAGCCTGACATGGGACGACCGATACGGCGATCGCCGAACGTCGATGACCGTTCTGGTCTGCGGGGCGGAACGCCTCGAGATCGAGGACGCGCTGCGGCAGGCGTTGGTCACCGACGATGAGATGCAAAGGCCCGAAAGCTGGGCCGACTACCCCGACCCGTTCGGTCACTGGCACGATGAGCCGTGTGGCGACTCGGCCGGGCACAGCGAATTGTCCAGGCCCACAACCGGGCCCACAACCAACCACGGAGAAGACCGATGAAACCCGGTATCCACCCCGACTACCGCCCAGTGGTCTTCCAGGACGCCACGACCGGCACGACGTTCCTGACCCGTTCCACGATCACGACGTCACGCACGATCGACGTGGAGACAGCCGATGGCGTGCGCACCTACCCGCTCGTGGTCGCGGAGGTGACCTCGGAGTCGCATCCGTTCTGGACCGGTGAGCGCCGGATCATGGACGCGGCGGGTCAGGTCGAGAAGTTCCGTCGCCGGTACGGCCGCACTAGCCGAGGTGGGTGACGTCGTAGGCGTCCTCGGCGTGCCGGGCGCGGATGGTCTTCTTGTCGTACTTGCCGACGCTGGTCCGCGGGATCTCGTCGACGAATGTCCACCGCTCCGGCAGCCACCACCGAACGACCTTGTCGGACAGAAAAGTTCGTAGCTCCTCCGGCGATGCCTGCGCGCCCTCGTGCAGCACCACCGCGGCCAGCGGCCGTTCCTGCCAACGTTCGTCGGGCACCCCGACCACCGCGGCCTCCCGCACCGCGGGGTGCGAGATCAGATAGTTCTCGAGTTCGACCGACGAGATCCACTCACCACCGGACTTGATGACGTCCTTGGCGCGGTCGGTCAACGTGATGTAGCCCTGGCCGTCGATGCGCCCGACGTCCCCGGTGCGCAGCCAGCCCGACTGGAACTTCGACTCGTCGGTGTTGCGGTAGTACGAGCCGGTGATCCACGCACCGCGGACCTCCAGCTCGCCGACCGCCTCGCCGTCGTTGGGCAGCACCGCGCCCTCGTCGTCGACGATGCGGGTTTCCACGCCGCAGATCGGTCGGCCCTGCGTTCCGCGGACCTCCCACTGCTTTTCGGGCGTCAAGCCCGGTGGCGGCCAGGCCAGGGTGGCGATCGGCGACGTTTCGGTCATCCCCCACAGCTGGCGGATCTCCACATCGAATTTCTCCTCGAACGCCTTCATCAGCGACACCGGCACAGCCGACCCGCCGCAGGACACCAACCGCAGCGATGAGATGTCATGACCGGGGTTGCGGTCCAGGTGGTTCATCACGTCGTTCCAGATCGTCGGAACCGCCCCGGCCACCGTCGGTCGCTGGCTTTCGATCAGGTTCACCAACGAGGTGGGGTCCATGAATCGATCCGGCAGCACCAGGTCGGCGCCGGCCATCAACGCCGCATAGGGCAGTCCCCAGGCATTGGCGTGGAACATCGGCACGATCGGTAAGGCCTTGTCCGAGAAGCTCAGTCCGAGCCCGTTACCACTGCAGACCGCCATCGAGTGCAGGTAGTTCGATCGGTGGCCGTAGACCACACCCTTCGGATGTCCGGTAGTGCCGCTGGTGTAACACATTGCGGCGGCGGAGTTTTCGTCGATTTCTGGCCAGTCGAATTCAGCGGACTCGGCTCCGAGGACGTCGTCGTAGCGCAGCACTCGTTTACCCGACGCCTCGAACGGCTCGAGATCGCCCGAGCCGACGGCGATCACCGTGTGCACCGTCTCCATCTTGGGCAGCACGGGAGCAAGGATCGGCGCCAGTGACAGGTCGGCGATCACCACTTGATCCTCGGCCTCGTACGCGACGAATTCGATCTGCTCGGGGAACAGCCGGATGTTCAGCGTGTGCAGCACCGCCCCCATCGAGGGCACCGCCACGTAGGCCTCCAGGTGCTCCTGGTTGTTCCACATGAAGGTGGCGACCCGGTCGTCGCCCTTGATGCCCAGGCGCCGCAACGCATTGGCCAACCGGGCGGCCTGCTGCCCGACCTGGCGGTAGGTGGCGTGCCGGAACCCGTCGCCGGTCGCGGTGGTCACGGTCCGATCGCCGTGGACGGTGGCGGCGTAGCGCAGGATCGCGGAAACGGTCAGCGGGAAGTTCTGCATCGTGCTCTGCATAGGCCCGAATGTATCGCGGCGAGCAACGCGGCAGGTCCGGGATCGGTTACCCGGTCAGTGCCACCGGCACCCGGCGGCGCGCCGGCCACCGCAAAGCCAACGGACGACGGCGCCGCGGGCGGCGCGCGGCCGGCGATCGGAGCAGCTCGAGCTCGACGGGGTCGAGTTCATCGTCGGCCAGGTCCGGGGTATCCCGGTACACCCGTTGCAGCGCCCGGCCGAGTTCGGCACCGAGCAGCTGGCGCACCATGTCGGCGCCCTGCCGCGGGTGAGCCAACATCCACGAATGGTGCGCGCCCGGCACCCGGTAGAGGGCCGCGTCGGCCCGCTCGGCCATGTCGTAGGCGTTCTCGAAGGGCACGACGCCGTCCTTCTCGCCGTGTACGACGATCGTGGGCACGCCGTTGGCGCGCATGGCGACCAGCTTCTCCGCGAAGTCGCCGGACCCCAGCAGCGCCCGCAGGGAGCCGGTCAACCCGAGCGGCGCACGCGCATTACGAGCCAGTGCACCCGCCATCACCCGCAGATAGCCGGCAAGTTCACCGAGTGGGAGCCGCCTCGGGTCGCCCTGCGCGTCGACGGCGACGGCCAGTAGTCGCTCGGCGACCGCGCGGGGCGAGCGGTGCCCGGGCGAGATCGACTCGTCGAACGGCGCGCCCGCGGCGGCGTTGAGCAACACCGCCGCCAGTACTCGCTCGGGCGCGCGGGCCGCCAGGTCGACGATCATCCGTCCGCCCATGGAGTGGCCGAGGAACACCGCTTTACCGATGCCCAACGCATCCAGGGCGCGCAGCGTCAGATCGACGCGGCCTTCCAGCGTCGCCCCGGCACGCAGCGTCGGCGTCCCTCCGTGGCCGGCGGCGTCGAGGGCGATCACGGTGAATCCCAGCGCCCCCAGGCGACTCAGCAGCCGCAGATAGGCCCGCGCGTTGAGGCCGTAGCCGTGCAGGAACACCAGCGGAACGCCGCGGCCCCCGGTCGAGACGCCGACCCGATGACCGTCGTCAAGGCACAGCACGTCGTGGCTCAGCCGCACCCGGGTTCCGGACGGCAGTTGTGTGGTGGTCACCGGGCGAGGGTTCACCCCAGATCGGCTTGGCACACTGTGTCGTTGGCGACTGCTCGGCGCGGGTGTGAGCAACTCCCCCCATGCCATGCTGGCCCGATGGTTGTGCTGAAATCGGTGGCCCTGTTCCTGGCTGCGGCGCTGCTGGAGATCGGCGGTGCCTGGCTGGTGTGGCAGGGCATCCGCGAACATCGCGGCTGGATTTGGGTCGGCTTCGGTGTAATTGCTTTGGGGGCTTACGGTTTCGTCGCGACGCTGCAGCCCGATGCGCACTTCGGCCGGATCCTGGCCGCGTATGGCGGGGTGTTCATCGCGGGTTCACTGCTGTGGGGCATGGCGGCTGACGGGTTCCGCCCGGACCGCTGGGATGTGACCGGTTCGGTGATCTGCCTGGTGGGGGTGGCACTGCTCATGTACGGGCCACGGGTCTGAAAAGACTAGAACCCGGCCGGAATCACCGGCCGGGTTCTCGCACCTCATCTACTGGTGCGACTCTTGTCGCTTCTCTTGGGCCTTCGCCTCGCCGCGCGCCTTCTCGGCCTCGGCTTCCTTGGCCGCAGCGTCACGCTGAGCCTCGGCCTTGTCCTGCTGGGCCTTGCCCTCTTCGGTGAGGTCGCCGCGGCCGGTGACGGTACCGACGGCTTCCTTGGCCTTGCCCTTGACGTCTTCAACGACGCCCTTGATGCCCTCTTCGGGTCCGCTGTTACCTGCCATGGGTCCTCCTTGGCGTCTGTTCCTGCAGTGCAGGATGAGGCGCATGCGCACCGTGCATCCCATTGATCGGGCGATTTCTCTCGCAGCGCCAGTCGTTTTCGACCGTGCAACCGCACATCGGCCCGCAGGTTCGGGGTTCCCGACCCTGCCCCGGCTAAACAACTGCAGGCGAATCTGCAGGAACGGGAACGTTTTCGTCGGCAACGACGATGTACCTGGAGGATCATTGGGCGGGAAAAGAGGAGGCGCGATCATGCGGACCGCATATGCGCTCGCCGCGGTGGCGGCCGCGGGTGGCATCGTCGCCGGGCCGGCCGCAACGGCATGGGCCGACAGTTCGGCGCAGGCCACGATCAGTCAGCTGCAGAGTCAGGGTTACACGGTGAACATCGACCGCATCGGTACCGGTCCGATGTCGAAGTGCGTGGTCACGAATGTGCGCAATCCCCAGACCGTCACACAGTGGGTGCCCTACACCGGACCGGGGCGTGGCAACAATCGCACCATCCTGGTGCCGGTAGTCACCAGCCAGACGATCTCGGTGTCACTGGACTGCAGCGCTCACTAGTCCAAGTCCACGCGGATGGTGAGCAGGTTGTCTCCCATCGCACGTACCGCCGCACTGTTCATCCGCGGAAGCTCGGCCAGTCGCGCCCGCGCGTCGTCGTCAGGCAAGACCACGGCGGTTCCGCTGTGCCAGCGACCGCGGACGCGGACCCTTACCCGCGGGTTGGCCGCGATGTTGCGGACGTATTGGGATCGATCGCCGAATTCCGACACCAGCCAGAACGTGTGGCCCTCGAGCCGACCGCCGATCGGGGTGGTCCGCGGTTGGCCGGACTTTCGCCCGGTCGTCTCCAGCAGAGTCTGTATCGGGACCAGTCGCATCAGTGGGTTGGCGACCCGGCGCTGGACGAAGTTGACGACGCGCTGCCGTGGAGTCGAGGTCATGACTCCATCGTGGCAGCCCGGTCAGGAAGCCGCGACGGCCAACTGCGGCTGCTGCACTGCCGGATCCAGCCGAACGGCGGTGATCGCACCGGCGTAGTCTGCCGCGTACAACCGGTTCCGCACCGGGTCGACGGCCAGGCAGGACAGCCGCGGGCCGATGACGACGCTGTCGACGATCTCGGTGGTCGCGGTACACATCACCGCGATCTCGTCACGGTCGACGATGTAGGCGCACGCACCGCCGCGGCTGAGCACCAGCTGCGTCGGGACACCGCCCATGTCGATGGTGTCGGTGACCCGAGCACCGGCGACGTCGATGACATGGATGACGCCACCGAGTTCGGCGTCCCATCCGGTGGCAAAAACGGTGCGGCCGTTGGGCACTACTGCGATGTCACCGATCGAGCCGTCGATGGACACGCCGGCCTTGACCGCGCGCGCCCTGGTGTCGATGATCGCCAGCATGCCGCCCGTCGGGGTGGTCAGCGCGGCGAACAAACGCGTGCCGTCGGCGTTGAGCCGAACCGTCTCGATGGACGCGCCGGGCGCGGCAGGGATGGCGATGCTGCTGACGGAGCCGGATTCGATGTCGATGACCGCGATGTCGACATCGTCCTCGCCGGTCCTGCCGACGTAGAGGACATCGCCGGCCGGGCTGACGGCCAGGCCGGACAGGGTCATGTCGAACGTCTTAGCCGCGAGCGGTGTCGCGGTGCGGGTGTCGACGGCGACGACGGCGTCCTCGGCGTTGGAGGCTGCACTGACGTAGGCGCGGTCACCGACGATGACGGCCGCGTACGGCTCGCTGAGCCCGTCGATGGTCGCGGTGACCGACAGCGTCGAGGTGTCGATGACGCACACCACGTCGGCGCCGTAGTGGGCGGTGACGAGATGACGGCCATCGGGGCTGACGGCGATGTCGCTGACGGGTCCGTGCCCGACGGCGAGGGCGCGGGCCACGGTCATCACCGGCGCTGCGATCGGCTCGGTCAGCGGCTCCAATCCGGCGCCGCCCAGCAGCTGCGGCAGCAGGTCGCTGATCGGGGCGCGCCGGATCGACGGCAGCGATGACAGCCACAACGAGCGCTCTGCGGCGACCCGCTCAGCCACCGCGACACCGGTGACATTGGACCCTTCCGTAACTCCCGTTGTGTTTGCCATGATCTCGTACCTCCGGCGGCCTGGACTGCGCCGCACATTGTCTTTAGTCGTTTTCGCGTTACCTGCCGGTAACCGCCTTCGTCGAGTGTAGCGAGTCAATTCACGGAGAATTCGCGGCTTTTCAGAACCCATTACCAAGCACCCCGAAGATCTCAGCAAGTGCTAAGGCAAGGATCGTTATCATTTTGTTGCAAAGGCTTCGCGGCCGCTCAGAAAGGTGCTCTGACGTGCCTATTCATGAGTATTCAAGATCACAAACGAATGAATGCATCGAACCGCGCCCTTAGATTTTCTCACCGGCACCAAGCCGAAAGAGGCACAAATCACAATGCCTCAGCCGCGTCTAAATTCTTAAGGAAAGTCCTTAAGTTATTGACGCGCCCGGAGCCCCACCGGGGCCGGATGCGACCCCTCGACGATCTAGATCTCGAACGTGTTCGCTGATCGGCACGCTTAGCGAGTGAGTCTCAGCAATTCGCCAGTGGCCCAGATCACACCATCTGTTCGACGGTCTCGCGGCTGCGGACCGGATCGCTGCCCAACACATACGACGGCTCGGTGTGGTCGACCACGGTGCCGATGGCCACCCGCCGGCAGGCTTGCTGGAACTCCGGCAGTGGATCCATCGCGAGGTGCGTCCCGTTGATGGCGGCCCAGGTTGCGGCACGCCGCGCGGCCCGCTCGACCGGATGAGGCGGTTGATACCCCAGCATCTGCGCAGCCCAGTCGGGCATGCTGTCGCGGATGGCCCAGTCGAAGAACTTGGCCTCCTGCGGAACGTCCGGATTGTTCTGCAGGTTGGACCCGGTGAACATGGCGGCGCCGTGGGTCAGCGCCAGCCGCGGTAGATACGACCGCAGGCAATCCAGGGTCTCGGCCTTTGTCGACGGCAGGTCGGTGCCGCCAAGGGCATGGCCGACCCGGACGAACTCGCCGTAGTAGCGGTCGATGTTGCGCAGCGGCGTCGGGTGATAGAGCTCGTGGCCCGTCGCGATCCCCCAGACCACGGTGGCGTAATTCCAGCGCAGCCATTCCGGATCGTCGGCGTCATAGGGCAAGCCGTCGGGTCGAACCCCCTTGATCGTGTGGTGCATGGCCCGCACGGCCTGGGCGACCCGCTCGGCGGTGGCGGTGGATCCGTAGGCGGTTCCGATGAAGAACGCCACGGAGTGGGCCAGGCGAACCCCGGACCCTTTGAGGTCCAGCCGGCCGGTGGGGTTGCCGTCCTCGTCGTGCTCGACGACCCGGGAATGGTCGGAGCCCATCCAGAAGATGCTCGGGTCGAAGCGCTCGATGAACGCGGCGCACTGCAGTCCGAAGATCAATGCGGGGGTGTGCGAATGCACATGCCAGACCGCGCTACCGGGACCGAACCAGCCCGGGTCGCCCTCCGGCTCGGCGAACTCGAGGCCACGAAAGAACTTCCCCCGGATGTTCTTGTCGAAATCGCCTCTGATCTTGCGCTCGAGAAGCTGGTGTGGCAGTGGCAGTTTCATCTCGGCTGATTCTTCCGGCGAGCACGCCATTTTGGTTACGCCCGTATCCAAAATAACATGGCACCGCCCGATCGCCGTATATCCTCGGCCAATGCCGAGTGCCACCCGGTGGGCGGGTTTGTCCGCCGCCGACCGCCAGGCCGAGCGCCGGACCCTTCTGGTCCGCGCCGCCTACGCGTTGTTCGGCGACGGCGGAGAAGCCGCAGTGTCCGTGCGGTCGGTGTGCCGGACAGCCGAACTCAACACCCGCTATTTCTACGAGAGCTTCACCGACACCGACGCGCTCCTGGGCGCCATGTACGACGAGGTGGCGGGAGAACTCGGCGGGATCCTGACCGCGGCGATGGCCGGTGCCCGCAACCGGCGCGCCCGGCTGCAGGCCGGCATCCGAGCCGTACTCGACTTCAGCTCGGCCGACCCGCGGCGCGGCAAGATCCTGTTCACCGAGGCCCGCACCAACCCCATCCTGGCCGCGCGGCGAACCCTGGCCCAGGACCACGTCCGCGAGCTCGTCCTCGACGAGCATCGCCGCACCGCACCCGAATCCGACCGGGTGGCAACCGAAGTCGGTGCCGCGATGTATGCGGGTGCGATGGCCGAGCTGGCTCAGCAGTGGCTGGGCGGCACGCTCGGCGATGATGTCGACGCCGTCGTCACCCATGCCGTTCGGCTACTGCTGCCGAACTAGTCCCTCTCGCCCCGGCGCGATCCACACCGCCGCAGCTCCGGCGAGGACATTGAGGCCCAGGATCGTGATGATCGGACCGACCACCGCGGCACCCTGGGCCACCGCACCGAGAAGCGACGATTCCACGGCGATGATCAGCGAACCGAAACCCAGCAGGGTGGCGCGGTGATCCTCAGCCGCGAAAGCGCCGATCCAGGCCAGGCTGGCGCTGAAGATGGCTTGGTTGGCCATGGTCGCCAGGATGAAGACGATGCCGTAGATCCAGATGTGGTTGAGGTCGTCGCGGTACTCCATCACCACGCAGATCGCGGCGGCCGCCGAACCGAGCAGAGCGCTGTTGATCAACATGCCGCGCACCCCGAGCGCGCGGCTGACGAAGCGCCAGAACAATGCGCCCGCCACCATGCCGATGCTCGACGAGATCACCAGGACGTGCAGGCTGCCCGCGGTATCGCTGTGGTTCACCGAGGCATGGATGCTGTAGAACGAGGTGCCGAGGCTGACCGGGACGAACAGCAGCTGGACGAGCGCGTAGCGGCGGAACCACGATTGCGATCGCGCTGCCCGCACACCGTCGCGGTAGGTGTCCTTGAACGTCACCCGGTCCACCTCGGATGCGCGCACCGGACCGATGAACACCGCGGCGATGGCGGCGGCAAGCAGTCCCGACGAGCCCAGCCAGAGCAGGTCCAGATGGCTGTGCGCCGGGTCGCGCTGAGCCAGGAATGGCAGCAGCACCAGGGTCGTCCCGATCGCCAGGATCGCGCCGACGGCGCCCTGCGTGAGAATCAGATCGCTGCGACGCTGCTCTGCCAACTTGCTCGAAACCACCTCGGAGAAAGCGACTTTCGAGACTCCCGCGACGACTCCGGTGGCCAGTGACACCGCCAGGAAGATGCCCGCGATGAACCACTTGGTCCACGCCGAGAACGCGCTGATGACCACCAGCGTGGCCATCAGCAGGGTGGTGGCGGCGATGACCAGGTGTTTGAGGTGGCGAGCTCGGGCGAGAATGTAGGGCGACAGTGAGTTCCCCCCGACGATCCCGATGCAGTAGGCGGGATAGAGCAGCCCGGCGGCCCAGTAGTACCCCTCCTGGGCGCAGATGAACGGCAGCACCACCGACACATTGGCCAACTGGGTGCCCGTCGTATAGAGCGTGCCCTGGGTAAGCAGCACCCGATATGCCCGGCCCGGCGCGCGCGCAGTCACCTCGGTCATCGGACCTCCACCGCCGCGGAGCAGTTGCCGAGAGGACCGTATACCTAGGCGGCCGGGCAAGCAGGGCGAAACGCGACGATCGGCAGTCGGTGCGCAAGGTCGACGTGTGCGGCCGGACTTCGAGCCACGCCGGCAGATACCCGTACGCGACCACAGCTGGGCAATAGTCTGTCGGAAAGAACGAGGAGTGCGAGACAATGAACCCAGACGACGATCCCGAGAAACGCATTCGGGACCTCGAGCGTCCACTCACCGAGCAGGCGCACACCAGCGAGCTGGGGACCTCGGTACCGCCGAGCAACTGGTCACCGCCTCCCCCCGGGTATTACGGGCCGCCGATGCCGCCGCCGTCAGTTTCGTCATCCACACCGGGTCTGCGCCTCGGCTGGATTGTGTTCGTGCTGTTGGTGCTTGGGCTCACCGTCGGCGGCGGCGCGATCCTGATCACCAGTCACCTCAACGCCAGCCGGACCTCGCCGGGCCTGCCCACCATCTCCGGCGGCGGTGGCACATTCACCACGGCCACCCGGCCCAGCCGCAGCACCCCGACTCCCCCGTCGAATTCGGCTGCCACGGTGGCCCCGCCCGAATCGGGCGCCAATCTCAGCGTCTCCGGCGTGAACGAGAACAAGCGGCTCGCGTGCGACGACAGCGTGGTCACCATCAGCGGCATGGACAACACCGTGGTGATCACCGGCCACTGCAAGCGCGTTCAGGTGTCCGGTATGAACAACATCGTGACCGTCGATGCGGCCGACGCCATCGAGGCATCGGGGATGGATAACAAGATCACCTACCACCGCGGCTCACCGACGGTCAACAAGTCCGGCTTCTCCAACACTGTCGAGCAGGGCTGACGTCAGCGCAGCGCCCGCCCTCCGGCTACGGCGAAAAGGACTGGCAGGAAACAGGATCGGACTATTCGGCGCACATGTCGGGAGCGTCATCGCGGACCGGGCTGGCGACCGGAAGCGTGTAGGTGACGACGACCTCGGCGCGCGAGCCGGATTCGTTGGCGACGCGATGCGGAACGCCCGCGGGAATGGCGACCGCCTGCCCGGCCGCGTAGGTCACCGGGGCACACGTACCGGCGGTCTGCAATGCCACCGACCCGACGGTGATCACCGACAATTCAGTGCCGGGATGGGTATGCCAACCGCTGGACGCGCCGGGCCCCATCGACAAGCCCTGGACGATCTGCGTGGTGGGCCCGTCGGTGGTTATCGACACCGGCGTCTCGGTGTCACCCTTGGCGAGGTCGATACGCGTCACGTCGCCGTCGGGCGGCGTCGCCCAGGCCGTTACGGTGGGCATCGCCGGGCACAGCAGCAGCACGATCGCGGCGCAAGTCACCAGTCGGATTGTCATGACACTCCTCGTCGTCGATGGGCAGTTACCCAGACACGCGGCAAGTCTTGACGTTAGCGTGAACTGCACGCGCACAATCGGAAAATGGGAGGGCAGCGCATGCCGACCGGATGGTTACGCCGAAAGTCTCACCGAAGTACTGCGCGGGCGTTCGCCTTAGTGGCGCTGGCCGCCGTCTTGGCAATGCTCACCACCGGACTGTTCGCGCCCGCGCGGGCGTCAGCCGACGGCGAGAACTACCTGATCGCCACCGACACCACCTTCGCTCCGTTCGAATTCCAGGACAAGCAAGGCAATTTCGTCGGAATCGACATGGATCTCATCCGCGCGATCGCCGAGGATCAGAAATTCACCGTCGACATCAAACCGCTCGGCTTCGACGCCGCACTGCAGGCCGTGCAGGCCAACCAGGTCGACGGCGTGATCGCCGGCATGTCGATCACCGACAAGCGCAAGCAGGTCTTCGATTTCTCCGAACCGTACTTCGAGTCCGGTATCCAGATGGCGGTGCTGAAGACCAACAACGACATCAAGTCGTATGACGACCTGCGCGGAAAGCGGGTGGCGGTCAAGAACGGCACCCAGGGCGCGACCTTCGCCAACTCCATCAAGGACAAGTACGGCTTCCAGGTGGTCTCGTTCGCGGACTCCTCGTCGATGTTCGACGAGGTCAAGACCGGTAACTCGGTGGCGGTGTTCGAGGACTATCCGGTGCTGCTGTACGGCATCGCGCAGGGCAACGGCTTCAAGACCGTCACCCCCAAGGAGGAGCCGACCGGCTACGGCTTCGCGGTGAACAAGGGCCGCAATGCCGAGCTGATCAAGAAGTTCAACGCCGGCCTGGACAACCTCAAGAAGTCCGGGCAGTACGACAAGATCGTCAACGGCTACCTCGGCGAAGGCGCCGCCAACGACGACAACTCGTTCTTCGGACTGATCAAGAGCACCTACCCGATCCTGCTGCAGGGCCTGAAGATGACCGTCATCCTGACGGTCGTCTCGATCGCCATCGCCCTCGTGCTCGGGATCATCTTCGGCCTGTTCCGAGTATCCCGGTCGATCGTGCTGCGTGCCATCGGCACAACGTTCGTCGACATCTTCCGCGGCACCCCGCTACTGGTGCAGGCCTTCTTCATCTACTTCGGCATCCCGTCGGCGCTGGGCTTCCAGATGAGCGCGCTCACCGCGGGCATCATCACCCTGTCGCTGAACGCGGGCGCGTACATGACCGAGATCGTGCGCGGTGGCATTCAATCCGTCGACAAGGGACAGATGGAAGCGGCCCGCAGCCTGGGCATCGGTTATCTGCCCACGATGCGTAAAGTCATTCTGCCCCAGGCAATCCGGACGATGATCCCGTCCTACATCAACCAGTTCGTGATCACGCTGAAGGACACCTCGATCCTGTCGGTGATCGGCATCGCCGAGCTGACGCAGACCGGGCGCATCATCATCGCCGGCAACTTCCAGTCGTTCAACATGTGGCTGATCATCGGCATCATCTACTTCATCGTCATCATGGCGCTCACCAAACTCTCCGACCGCGTCGAAAAAAGGATCGTGAAATGACCGACCTCGTTCCCGATTCCGCCGACACAAAACCGGCCGGCACGGTGATGATCCACATCGAAGAGTTGAAGAAGTCGTTCGGTGAACTCGTGGTGCTCGACGGCATCACCACCGACATCAAGCAGGGCGAGGTGGTGTGCGTCATCGGCCCGTCCGGTTCGGGGAAGTCGACGTTCCTGCGCTGCCTGAACAAGCTCGAGGACATCACCGCAGGCAAGGTGGTGGTTGGCGACTTCGACCTCTCCGACCGCAAGGTCGATCTGGACAAGGTCCGCCAGCACATCGGCATGGTGTTCCAGCATTTCAACCTGTTCCCCCACATGACCGTGCTCCAGAACGTCACGCTGGCACCGCTGACGACCAAGAAGATGGACAAGGCCGCCGCCGAGAAGAAGGCGATGGAGCTGTTGGGTCAGGTCGGTCTCGCCGAGAAAGCCCATGTCAAGCCGGCCACGCTTTCCGGCGGGCAGAAACAGCGGGTGGCGATCGCTCGGGCACTCGCCATGGATCCGTCGATCATGTTGTTCGACGAGGCGACCAGTGCGCTGGACCCCGAGATGGTCGGTGATGTGCTGCAGGTGCTGCGTGATCTGGCCGAGGGCGGGATGACAATGGTGGTGGTCACCCACGAGATGGGTTTCGCTCGCGAGGTGTCCTCGCGGGTGATCTTCATGTCCGACGGCAACATCGTCGAGGACGATGTCCCCACAGAGGTGTTCGACAATCCGAAAAGTCCACGACTGCAAGAGTTCTTGTCGAAAGTCCTCTGATCAACCCAACCGAAGGATCGAACATGAAGGTTCTCTACACCGCGGAAGCACTCGCCACCGGTGATGGCCGCGACGGGCACGGCCGAACCTCCGACGGCAAGGTGGATGTCGATCTGAGCATTCAGAAGGAGCTCGGTGGCACGGGTACCGGAACGAACCCCGAGCAACTGTTCGCCGTGGGCTATGCGGCCTGCTACCACTCCGCCCTGCGGCTTGTCGGCCGTCAGGAAAAGGCCGATGTCTCCGATTCAGCTGTGGGTGCCAAGGTTTCACTCGGCAGCAATGACGCCGGCGGCTTCGTTCTGGCGGTCGAGCTGGAGATCGTGCTGCCCAATGTCGACCACGAGACGGCTGTCGCGCTGGCCGACAAGGCTCACCAGGTTTGCCCCTATTCGAACGCCACCCGCGGCAACATCGATGTGAAGCTGACCGTCACTGACGATTGAGATCAGGCCGGGCGCCGAGTATCGGGCTTGCCCTTTTTTTCCTCGTACATCAATTCGTCTGCACGGGAAAGTAATTCGTCGATAGCCTCGCCGTCCGCCGGTGCAACCGGGACCATGCCGATGCTGGCCGAGAGCTCATATGGCCGGTCACTGATCGTGTTGAACCGGTCGAAGGCGGTGAGAATGCGGTCGCGCAGCGCCGCCTGATCGCAGTCCGGTTCGATGATTACAACACAGAACTCGTCCCCGCCGATGCGGGCGATGACATCGGACTCACGCAACGTGCCCGTCAGCAGGTTCGCCACATCGGCCAGCAGCGCGTCTCCTGCCTCATGCCCGTGAGTGTCGTTGACCTGCTTGAGGCCGTCGACGTCGAGGAACACCAGCAGGCAGGAGCCACCCTGTCGTCGGGCCGCGTGCAGCGCCGCCTCGGACCTCAGATAGAACCCGCGGCGGTTGTTCAGCCCGGTCAGCTCGTCGGTGATCGACAGCTCGTGGATCTCGTCGTTGGCCATCTCGAGTTCGGCTGTCCGGTCCCGCACACGCTGTTCCAATTCGGCGTAGAGCTGCACATTCTCCATGGCGATGGAGGTGGAGTCGGCCAGCGCCTGCAGCAGGAACACGTCCCTGTCGGTCGCCTCCCGGTGATGGGCCCAGTAATTGCCGATCGCCCCGATCGGGTCGACCTTGCGGATCGGAACCATCACCATGCTTTTGACGAACGTGGGCCGGTAAGCCTCGTGCGGGACCCGTGCGTCGCTGTAGATGTCGGGGATCACCACCGCCTCGCGGTGGTTCATCGCCCAGCCACTGACGCAGTTCTCCAGCGGGAAGCGGCTGCCTTTCCACAATGGCTCGATCGCGTACTCGTCGGCGTAGTAGCAGTGGCCATTTTCGCGAAGGACGAAGGTCGCGCCGTCGCAACCGGTGAGCTCACGCGCCGAGGTTCGCACGATGGCCTGGATCTCGGGCAGGCTGCGCGCCAACGACAACTCCTGGACGGCAGAGAGCAGCAGCTCCATCCGGCGCATGTAGTCGGAGGTGCCGTCGTCCGTCAGTTCGGCGGTCATGTCACCTCCCGGGCCCCAAATTGCACCGCCACCGGGCAAACCCATGCTCGACTTCCCGGACCCCTCTTGCTGGGCAAGTGTAGGCGCTCTTTGACCCCGAAGATCGACATCCTCCGAAGCTAGGAGAAGTGCGTGCGCGCCCGGGGCAGCTCGTCGCCGTCGACGCTGATGTCGAGCTTCTCGTTGTAGAAGGCGATCATGTTCGCAATCGGCGCGACCGCCGCCAGCGGGCTGTTGTAGGTCCACGCCAGATCGGCGTGCAGGGTGTCGCCGACGCGCACCGACCAGTAGCCCGACGTGACGCCCTTGTACGGGCACAGGGTCTGGGTGTCCGACGGCTCGAGATGTTCGAACTCGATGTCGGTGCGGTCGATGTAATACCTTGTCGGCAAACCGGTTTCGAACAGCAGAACGGGACTGTGAGTGTCCGCCAACACCGTGCCGTCGAGCTCCACCCTGACGTGACGATGGGAACGCAGCGCATCGACCCGTGCGTAGGGGTTGCGCGGGTGGCCGTAGATCGGCTCGTCTTCCTCGAACCAGCTCAGCGCCGCCCAGTCGAATCGCACCAGCCCCGCGACCGGACCCGTTCCCTCGTCGAACACTCGCGCCGCCGAGGGATGGGTCTGCGACCCGGCAGTCAGGGCGAATGTGCGCGACGGGCCGAACTGCACGTGCTGCGGATGGTCCTCGTCGTGCAGGAACTCCGACCGCACGTCGGACAGCGGGATGTAGTACTGCGGGTAGTACGGGACCTCCCACACATACCGTGCCGCTGTGGTGTCGAAAACCAGGTCAGTGCCGAGGTAGCCGCGGACCCGGCGGGGCGACGGTTCTACCCGGCCACGGGCGGCAGCCGCCTGTGGATAATCAGTCGCCGGCTGCTCGGATGCGGTATTCACGATGGGACTCCCTTGCCGTGGATCACGTCACCTTCCATCATGACGACCGGCGGGGCGGGTAAACCAGCGGCGGTGACACTCAACCAAGGAGCGGTGCGATGACACGAGCGGGCTCGGACGCGATCCGTGCGGAGACCATCACGATCAAGGGGCACGGCGGCGACGAGATCGAGGCGTACTGGGCCGGGCCGCTGACCAGCGGGTCGCGGGGCGGTCTCGTGTGGATCCACCACATGCCCGGCTACGACCGGGAGACCAAGGAGTTCGTCCGGCGGCTCGCCGTCACCGGCTACCACGTGGTGTGTCCCAACCTGTATTCGCGGGAAGCGCCCGGCGCCGATCCCGACGATGCCGCGGCCGCCTCCCGGGCCGCCGGCGGTGTGCCCGACGAGCGCTTGGTCGGCGATGTCGCCGGCGCTGTCGCCCACCTCGGCGGACTGCCCGGCGCGAACGGGAAATTCGGCGTGATCGGCCACTGCTCGGGTGGACGGCACGCATTCCTGGCGGCATGTTCGCTGCCGTTCGACGCCGCGGTCAACTGTTACGGCGCGTTCATCGTCGAGGATCCGCCGGAGGGAATGCCCAAGTCGATGAAGCCGATCCTGGACCTGGCGCCCGCCCTGAGCGCTCCGATGCTCGGACTGTTCGGGGCCGAGGATAGATTCCCGACGCCCGAAGCCGTGGCGACCCTCGACGCGGAGCTGACCCGGCTCGGCAAGCCGCACGAGTTCCACAGCTATGAGGGCGCCGGGCATTCGTTCTTCTCCGTCGACCGGCCCGCCTATCGCGTCGACGCCGCCGTCGACGGCTGGCGACGCATCGACGCCTTCTTCGCCACCCACCTGAAAGGCTAGGTCTCCCAGCTCATGTGCACCTATCTCACCGAACGGGTCGTCATCGAGGGCAGTGGTAAGGGCGCGACGGGATGGTTCGGTGCCGACCGGGCCAGCGTCTACGTCGACCACCCGGTGCACGCGCCGTACACCCACACGGTGAACATCGATGTGCTCAATCCGGCGCTGGGACCCGCGGCCCGAGTGGCACTGGAGTTGACCGAAGAGAGTGCGTTGGCGCTGGCCGATGCCATCCACCGGGCGATCGGGCACGCCCCCGCGGGCCTCGCGTCGCGCGACCAGTAAAACTGGCGACCGTAGCGTGGATCGGCTGCTGGCTCAGCAGAATTCGTACTGAACATCCCAGAAGCCGGGCATCGGATCCCACCGGGCCGAGAAATGCCCGCCCAGCGCCGGATTGGCGTCGTTGATCATTCCCTGGCCGCCGAATCCCGGGATGAACCCGGGCGGATCCCAGGTGATGGACAGCGGATCGCCCGGCAACTCGGGGGTGCAGCCGATCTGCTTGACGAAATAGCCGTCGGTGACGGTCCACTCGGCGCTGGCCTGATCGGGGCTCGGCGGGGGTGGTGCGGCGTGGGCGATCCCGCTCGCACCGGTGATCAGCGCGGCGGCGATCCCGGCCACGAGTCCGAAGCTACGTCCACACGGCATCGGACCACGGTAGACCACACCGGCACGTTCGACATGGCAATCGCCGTCACCGGCGGACGTCTTGCGGTGCCATCCCCGGGGTACCGGCCGCGATGACCGCGCGATTACGTTCGGCCACAACGGCAATCGGCATCTTGACCTGCCAGCGGTCGTAGCTCAAAAAGCCGTTGACCTCGTTCTCGACGTCCGTGGTCTGGGTGTAGATCGCCCCGGACAGCCCTGTCCTTCGGACGATGTCTTCCAATCTGCGGCTTACTTGGACATACCGTTCGGTGAGTCGGGCCGGGCTGTCGGCCATTTCGTAGGCCTCCGGTCGCCCCGGCCAGCGGTTCTGGTCGAGCACCAGTCCCAGCCCACCGTATTCGCCGTCGACACGTACCCGATTGTCCACCGGGACGGGGCCTTTCGAATGCGCCTTCATCAGGTCGTCGTGGATCTGAGGTTCGCCGGGACCGACATAGGTGTGGTCGTCGTAGATGTCGCCGGCCAGGGTGTCGCCACGAGACTTGCAGCAGTTCACCCCGCTGTTGGCGTCCACCAAGCGAGTGGGGTCCGCCGCCTTCGTGACGCCGGCGATCCGGGCGGTGTCGAATTCTCCCCAGCCCTCATTGAAGGGCACCCAGCCGACGATCGACGTCACGCTGCGCAGCTGGTCGATCATCGCCAGCAGTTCTTTCTCGAAGTTGGCTTTCGCGGCGGGTGACGGCACCGGGGCGGGGCCCACTGGGATGTCCAGGGACACATCCAGCGACGGCATGTCCTGCCAGACCATCAGCCCCAATTTGTCCGCCCAGTAGTACCAGCGCGCGGGTTCCACCTTGCCGTGCTTGCGCACGAAGTTCATGCCCAGATCCTTGATCCGCAGCAGGTCCGACTTGAGCGCCTCGTCGGTGGGCGCGGTGTAGATGCCGTCGGGCCAGTACCCCTGGTCCAGCGGGCCGTGCAGGAACGTGATCCTGTTGTTCAACGCGATTCGCGGACGGCCCTGCGCATCGGGCACCGTGCCGATCGTTCGCAGCCCGGCATAGCTGGAGACCGCATCGACGACCTTGCCCGACGAATCCACCAGCGCCACCTTCAGGTCGTACAGGAATGGATCGTCGGGTGTCCACAGGTGCGGCTCGGGCACCGGCAGACGAATGGTGTCACCGGCTCCGGCGGAGCCGACCGCCACCACCAGGCCGCCGTTGGGCTTGACGACGAACACCACGGCGCGCTGGCCCTTCGTTCCGGCGATACGCGGGGTGACGGTCATACCGGTCAGATCCGTGCTGATGTCCACCTTGTTGATGTAGGTGGAGTGGACAGGCTCCATCCAGACCGTCTGCCAGATCCCGGACGCGCCGGTGTAGAACAGCCCCTTCGGTCGATTGCGTTGCTTACCGATCGGGAAGGGGTTGGCGTCGTTGCGATCCTGGACGCGGACGGTGATCTCCTGGGGACCCGGCCACTGCAGCGCCCTGGTGATGTCGACGCTGAATTCGGTGTAGCCGCCTTCGTGTCGGGCCACCTCCTGGTTGTTCACCCAGACCGTCGCGATCTGATCGACCGCACCGAAGTGCAGCAGAACATGCTGCCCCACCCAGTTGCTCGGCAGCTTGACCACCTTGCGATACCACATCTCGTCGTCGTGACGCTGGATGCCGGACAGGGCCGACTCGACCGGGTACGGGACGAGGATCTGTTCGCCGTAGGCGCTCGGCGCGGGAGGTGTGGGCAGCACCGTTCCCGCTGACCGACCCATGTACCCCCACACGCCGTTGAGGTTCATCCACGACGCCCGTGTCATTTGCGGACGGGGGTAGTCGGGCAGCGCGTTCTCCGGCCCGACCAGCTTGGTCCACGGGGTGGGCAGCGGCGCGGCCTTGGGGTGCCACATCACGACGGCGTTCGCCGGCGGGTTGCCGAACATCATGAGCAGCAGCAGAGTCAACGCGACCACGACGCCACGGCCGGCCCACGCCCGTCCGCGGGCTGTCAGCGCTTGGCAGTCGGTGACGATTGTTCCCCCCGAGCTCGAGACGACCACGACGCGTGCCCCCGCGCACGGCCGCTTCTACGTAGCAAACGACTCGATCCGGTCCTGACATGGATCCCGCGGCACCGCGCGACAGTGCCGCGAATCAGACCGGAAGATGCGATTGCCTGAGGCACTTTAGCCCGCCAGCGGCGAGGTAGCCACTGTCTACGAGGGCGTTTCGCCCAGCAATGTTCGAGGCGTCGCGGTAGCCGAACAGCGCGCTGGGCATTGCGGAACCGCAGCGGTCACCGCCTTGGCATTCATCCGCCACGATGTGAACATTCACAGCTTCCAGCAAACGCGGCATGATGCGACGAGCCCTGGGCACGGCCGAGTATGGCACCATCTGGAACGTGGTGTCCCGGGCTGTCAGCGGCGCAACGATCCCGGTGATCGCGCTCACCGGCCATCTGGGCGCGGGTAAGACGACGCTGCTCAATCACGTGTTGCGCACCCCGCAGGCTCGGATCGGGGTGGTAATCAACGACTTCGGCGAGATCAACGTCGACGCCGGCTTGATCAGCGGGCAGATCGACGAGCCTGCCTCGATCGCCGGTGGCTGCATCTGCTGCCTTCCCGACGACGGTCAATTGGACGCCGCGCTGGCCAGGCTCGCGGATCCCAAGCTTCGACTGGACGCCATCATCGTGGAGGCCAGCGGGCTGGCCGATCCGGCGGCGCTGGCCCGCATCATCGGGTTCAGCGAGATCGGCGGAGTTCGCGACGGCGGCGTCGTCGATGTGGTGGATGCCCTACTGCACTTCGACACCGTCGACCGCGGCGGCGTGGCACCCGCCCGGTATGGCGCAGCGACGCTGGTGGTGGTCAACAAGCTCGATCAGGTCCCGGCGAATGACCACGATGCCGCGCTGGCACGGGTCGAAGCCCGGGTGCGCGAACGCAATTCGCGTGCCCATGTCATCGGGGCCACAAAGGGAAAAATCGACCCGGCCCTGCTGTACGACGTCGCCGCGGCGACCGACGAAGTCGGCCAGTTGTCCTTTCGCGATGCGCTGTTCGAAGAAACGGTGGGTGAGCACGACCACGTGCACGCCGATTCGGTCACGGTGACCGCCACCGAGCCGATCGACCCGGCGCGGCTGCTTGAGCTACTCGAGTTTCCGCCCGCAGGGGTGTACCGGATGAAGGGCCGGGTGACGGTGCGACATCGCACCGCCGTGCAGGGCTTCGTGGTCAACGTCGTCGGGCCTGCGGTGCACATCGCACGAAGCGCCATACCGTCAGGAATGGACAACCACCTGGTGGCGATCGGAACCCACTTCGACACCGAAACGGTGCGAACCCTGATGACCGATGCGCTGCGGCCCGCCGGCGGGCCTCCGTCGGCCACCGTCCAGCGGCGCTGGCAGCGCTACCTCACCAAGTCCTGACGGCTCACAGGTCGACGACGACGTCCTCGGCCGGTGCGGCGATGCACAGCAATACGTTTCCCTCGGCAGGCGGTTCCAGCGGGTCGAGCTCGTAGCGGACCCGGCCGGCCAGAAGCGCCGTCTCGCAGGTGTGGCAGACGCCGGTGCGGCACGACCATTGGGTGGGCACGTCGCAGGCCTCGGCGAACTCGAGCAGGCTGGTGTCGGTGGGCCGCCATGGCGCGGACAGCGCGCTGCGCGCGAACTGCACGCTGGGTCCGGGACCGGGCGGACCCTCCGGTTGGTGCGGCGGGCGGGCGGTGGCCGCCACGATGCCGGGTGTGATCGCCGCACGGGCGCCGAACCGCTCGGAGTGGATGTTGCGGGTGCTGACACCCAACGCGACAAGGGCGTCGCTCACCGCGTCCATGAAAGGTTCCGGGCCACAGACGAACACCTGCGCCTGCCTCGGCAGGCCCAGGTCGCTCAACGCCTGCGCGGTCAGCCGGCCCTCTTGATCGAATTCTGCAGCTGCGCGATCGGACGCACTCGGGCTGCTGAAGAAGACCCGAGACTGGCTGTGCGGCAGTCGATTCAGCAGCTCTTGGACCTCGGCCGCGAAGGGCTGTTCGGTGCCGTCACGCGCGCCGTGCAGCCACCAGATGGGGCGTTCGGAGCCGCTCTCGACCAACGAATGCAGCATCGACAAGACCGGTGTCACCCCGACGCCGGCCGATATCAGGATCACCGGTTGTGGGCTGTCGTCGAGGAAGAAACTCCCGCGCGGCGCCGCCACCTCGATGAGGTCGTCAACCGTCACATGATCGTGGATGTACGCGCTGACCGTGCCCATGGGTTCACGCTTGACGCCGATGCGGTATTCGGGCATGCCCGGCTCGTTGGACAACGAGTAGTTGCGGACAAGCGACGGCCCGCCGGGGCCGACTGCCAACCGCAGCACGATCGATTGGCCGGCAAGCCATTTCGGTAACGGTTCGCCAGTGGGGTCGGCCAGCGAAACCGAGCGGACGTTCCGGCTCTCGTCGCGCACCGCGGTCACCTTGAGCGCGCGGAAGCCGGGCCACGCCGGCGGTGGTGGCGCCACTCCGGTCAGCCCGGTGTTGCCCGTTTCCGAGCCTTGCTCCAACAGGCTCTGCAACGAGGCCTTCCATCCCGGGCTCAACGCCGGGATGTCGCGGGCGCGTTCCAGGGCGTCGCGGGGATGCCCCGGAAGATAGAGCAGAGCGTCGATCTCGGCCACACTGACCTGTTGTGGACCGTCGGCGATCTTGACCACCTCCTGGGCCGCCGCGAGTTCACCTTCGGTCAGCACCCGGCAGTAGAACCCGGGCCGGTGATGCGCCACCAGCAGGGCGGCCATTCGCGGTTCGCCCAGCCGCATTCCGACGCGGTAGCAGGTGACCCGGGGTTGCGTCACCTCCAGGACCACCTCGCCGATCCGGTAGCGATCGCCGATGCAGACCTCGTCGTCGGGCAGCCCGTCGATGGTCAGGTTCTCTCCGAAAGCACCCGGCCCCAAGTCGTCGCGACCGAGTTCTCCGGCCCAATGCTCGTAGGAGGCAACCTGATACACCAGCACGGCACGGTTCTCGCCGCCGTGACCGCCGAGATCACCCTGGCCATCGCCGTCGACGTTGAGCCGGCGCACCATCCGCGGACCAGACACCGGCGCCTTCCAGGCGCCGGTGTACACGGTGCGCCCGTTCCACAGCACGTCCTTGGGGAGTCCCACGTTGACCGAGACCAGTGTCGCCATCGGTGGTCACCCCTTCGGGTCGTCGAGTTGGGCACGCAGGCGGTCGTTTTCAGCCTGCAGCTCCGCCAGCTTGGCGCGCAGGGGTTCCAGCGCGGGTTCGAGTTCAGCCGCACTGAAGCGCGGGGTGATGTGCTGCTGGCAGTTCCAGTCGTAGGCCTCGACATCGACGAGGACGGCCCGCTCGACCACCGAGTCGTCGGTCGCATCGGTCAAGGCTTTCAGCAGCGCCGGGTCTTCGTCGGCGGTCACGATGCGGGCGTGCCCGAAGATCTTCAGCCGGCGCTGGTGGGCGTAGTCGAGGACGATGATCGCCACCCGGTCGTCACCGGTCATGTTGCCGGTACTGATGTATTGAAGATTGCCCCGGAAGTCGGCCCAGCCGATGGTGTGGTCATCGACGACGTGGATGAATCCCGGCTTGCCGCCACGGAATTGAACGTACGGCCACCCAGTCTCCGACACCGAGGCCAGATAAAAGCCGTCCCGCTCGCTCAGGTAATCCTTCTCGTCCTCGGTGAGCGGGTCGCGTCCCGGGGCCGCCTTACCGGCGACGATCTTGCGGCCGTAGAACGCGTCACTGCCGTGGCCGCTCTGGACGGCGCGGACATCGTCGGTGAAGGCAATGGACGCGTAATGCTTGCTCATGTCGGTGGCCGGGATTCCGTCACATCGTGCCTTCCGTCGGAACTGCCATGGCTGCGACCACGTCGTCGGTACTCAGCACAGCGTGCGCCAGAAACGCGTAATTGACCAGCGCCGCCTGATATCCGTCACCTCGGGTCGGATGTCGTGGGCCCGCGGTCGCGTCGCGGACCACCGCCACCTCGAACCCCTGCTCGAGTAGATCCCGCAGATGGGATTCCACACAGATGTTGGCGAGCATGCCGCACAACACGACCTTGGTGATCCTGCGCTTGCGCAGTTGCAGAACCAGGTCGTTGGTCTGAGGTCCCCACACCTTGTGGGGGCTGGCCACGATCGTCGAGCCGTCCTCGATAAACGGCTTGAACTCCTGGAGCCAGTCGGCGCCGGATCCGTCGAAGCCGTCCAGGGTCAGAGCACCGCGGCGGGCGAACGTGCCGGTGCCGAGTTCGTCGGACTCCAGCGGTCCGTTGAAAAGCCAGTCGTGGTCGGTGGGATAGAAGTAGTGCGGCGAGATGACCACCGGGTACCCGGCCGCCTTGGCAGCGGTGAAGATCTCGACCAGGTGTCCCACCGTGTTGTTTTCGGTGACACTGGCCTCGAGGACCTTCCAGTTCCTACCGGACGGACTCAGCACGTCGTTCTGCGGGTCGATGACCACGACGGCGGTGTCGCTGGGATTCAGCTCCATGGGGTTAACCCTCCTGGGATCGGCAGGCGAGAGCCTGCCCAGCAAGTGTGAGAGGTAGGCGCCTATTCCGCCACCGTGGTGTTCTGCAACTGCTATGACTTGATCCGGGGTCACAGCGCAACCGCGGGTTGAACCTCGACGCGGAGCCGATGGCGATGCGGAAAGAGAGCCGCCGCAATGTCGCTGATCGACGTTTTCGGGCTGGCCAGCGGAATCTTCTGGATCATCACCTATGCGTTCGTGATCCGGCAAGGACTGCTCGACCGCACTTTCGCGATGCCGTTCCTCGCGTTGGTCATGAACATTACTTGGGAGTTTCTCTTCACGTTCGCCTCTCCATCGGTCGGCGGGCTGATGCAGGAGAGCATCAACGCCGTCTGGTTTGCCGCGGATGTCGCAATTCTGGCGATTTTCCTGAAGTACTGGCGCTCTGATTACCCGAGGAACCTGCCTGAGTCGTACTTCTGGCCGATGTTCGTTTTGGCGTTCGCCATGGTCACGCCAATGATGATGGCGATTGTTGCCGTCTTCGGGCGCGATGACGGCTCGGTCTACACCGCGTACGTCGACAACCTGATCATGTCGGTGTTGTTCCTGACGATGCTCATCCGCCGCGGTGACCGGCGCGGGCAGAGTATGTGGATCGCGTGGGGAAAGCTGCTGGGCACTTTGACCGCCGCGATCTCGCAGTACCTCTATGACCCGAGCAACGTTCTCTGGCTGGTCATCTACATCGAGATCGTGGTCCTGGACACGCTTTACGTGATTCTGCTGTCGAAAGCGCCGCGTTATCAACGGGATCTGCAGGTCACCGCGGCCCTCGCATGATCCACGCGTAGGATGCGTGACACGTCACCTGAGTCGGAGGGGTCGCGAACATGGCTGCGCGTCGTAAGGGCTACCCGCTCAACTCTTCTCAGCAGCGAACTTGGCTGAATTACATGCGGGTGTATCACCGGCTCGAATACGAGATGAACCGGCAACTGCTGGCCGATTGCGGGTTGTCGCTCAGTGACTACACCGTGCTGAACGCCCTGTCGCAGGCGCCCGGCCGAAGCACCCAATTGACCGCCCTGGCCACCACGATCGGCTGGGAACGCAGCAGGCTGTCCCACCATCTCCAGCGGATGAGCGGCCGCGGCCTGGTCGAGCGAGTGCAATCCGATATCGACCGCCGGTCCACCGACGTGCTGCTCAGTGACGCCGGTTGGGACACGCTGCGCTCGGCCGCGCCGCTGCATGCGGAGTGGGTTCGCACGTTGTTCTTCTCCGACCTCGACGCCCGCCAGGACGAGCAGTTGGCCGACATCCTGGCGGTCGTCTACGACAGCATCCTGCGTGAGGGAACATTGCCGCGCCCGGATCAGACCTGAACGGACCCGCCGTCGACGAAGATCTCGGATCCGGTCATGAAGCTGCTCGCGTCGGAGGCGAGAAACGCCACCACGGTGGCGATTTCGTCGGCGTCGGCGATCCGGCCCATCGGCACCGTCGCGGCCTCGCCGTCCAGCAGTGCCTGGTGCTGGCCGCTGGGCGCCAGTCCCTTGAGTCCTGGTGTCTCGACCGGTCCGGGGACCACGGTGTTGACCCGGATCTTGCGGCCGACCAACTCGGCCGCCCACGTCCGGCCCAGGGAGCGGATGGCGGCCTTCGATGCGGCGTATGCACCGAAGGCGGGCACTCCGCGGCTGGCAGCCGTCGACCCGGTGAGCACGATCGAGGCGCCCTCGTTCAGCAGGGGCAGCATCTTCTGCACGGTGAACACGGTGCCGCCGACGTTGCGGGTGAAGGTGTCGGCGAGGTGTTGAGGCGTCTCCTCTTCCAGCGTCGCGAACTCGCCGCCGCCCGCGTTGGCGAAAATGACGTCCACGCCGCCGCCCCGTTGCCGGATCACGTCGGCGAGACGATCGAGAGCGTCGATGTCGGTGACGTCGGCCGCGACTCCGGTCGCAGCGTCGCCGATCGTGGCCGCCGCCGCATCGGCCCGCTCCTGGGTTCGTCCGGTCAGGACGACGTGCGCGCCTTCGGCCGCGAGGTGTTGCGCGGTCGCCAGGCCGATGCCCGACGTGCCGCCGGTGACCAGGGCTGTCTTGCCGCTGAGTTGACCCATGATTGCTCCTCGATGTGTGGGACCTACAGCCAGAAGAACTACGTGACATGTCACGTTATTCCACTGTGGACGCCGACGCGATGGTCCGAGCCGAAGTGGTCGCCGGGCAATCACACGTCACGCTGGCGCGATTGCCGATAGGTTTTTGCACATGGTCCCCGAATGGAATGTCGGACCGGTAGCGGTGCCGGTGCACAGTCTGTTCGTCGGACTCGGGGTGGTGACCGCGATGATCGTGTTCATGGTCGAGGCGCGTCGACGGGGGGCCGTCAACGACCAGTCGCTTGTCGCGGTCGCCGGGGCGCTCGTCGGCGGCGCGATCGGAATGCGCCTCTCCGGCTGGGCGCGTCACCTGGATTTCGCCGCCAACCCCACCCTGGCGCGCGCCTGGGAATACGGCTCCAAGAGCATTCTCGGTGGCCTGCTCGGAGCGTATGTCGGGGTGCTGATCGCCAAACGCCTCGGCGGGTACCGCGGCAAGACCGGCGATCTGTTCGCACCGGCGGTGGCGCTCGGGATGGCCGTCGGCCGGATCGGGTGCCATCTCACCGAAGCGCCCGGCCGGCCCACGTCCCTACCCTGGGGCGTGCACGCCGCCGCCACCACACCCGAATGTCCCGGCTGCCTGGCCGGCCAGGCGATGCACCCGTCGTTCGTGTACGAAATCGTCTTCCAGCTGGCGGCTTTCGCCGCGCTGATGTGGCTGCGGCCCCGTATCACCAGGCCGGGTGAATTGTTCGTCATCTATGTCGCGGCGTACGCCGTGTTCCGCTTCTTCGTCGAGTTCACCCGCGCCAACCAGACGGTGTGGCTGGATCTGACTCGGCCGCAATGGTTTCTGCTGCCTTCGCTCGCCCTCGTCGGCGTTCGGATGTGGTACGGCTACCGCCGCGGCTACTATCGCTTCCCAACGCAGCGGCAGGAGGTACCCGCATGACGACTCCCCCACCGGGCGATGACGAGAAAGGGGCCGGCGAGAGGAACGACGACGTCCCACCGCCACCACCGGAGCAGCCGCTGCCGCCTGCGTATCTGCCGCAGCAGCCGTGGTATCCGCCGCCTCCGGGGTATCCTCCGCCTCCGGGGTATCGGCCGCCGGGTCAGTACGACTACCCGCCGCCGGCGCCGCCGCCGTGGCAGCCACACACCCCGCGCATCTCGGTCGGGATGGCGTTCCTCGGGGCGTTCTTGTACATGCCGCTGAACTTCGTCATCGCCTTCGCCGTGCTGGCCATGTCCGACGGGCGCGGACACGCCACGGTGGTCCTCGGCGCAGTGGTGTTGGCGCTCATCGCTTTCGGCGGGGGCGGTGTACTGCTGGCCACTGGTAAGGCGAACGGCAAGGGGCTGGGCCTCGGCCTGATGATCGGCTGGGCGGTACTGTCCGTCGTGTCCGTCGGATTCTGCACGGGTCTCAACCCCGAGCTGTACACGTGACCGCCGGGATGGGGTTGCGCGGCGACCGGTTGTTGCGTTACGTCACCGCCTTCTGCCCGTCCTGCCACGACGAGGCCCCCGAAAAGTCGCTGGCCGATGTCGCCCGCCTCAGCGGCCGGCTCGTCGAGCGCGACCAGCGGGTGTGGCTCGAGCGTGGTTGCGGGACGCACGGTTTGGTGAGCACTCTCTACGACGAGGATCCGGAGATCCTGCGCTATCTGGAGGAATGGACCGCGCCCACCAAGGCCCATACCCCCGACGTGGCGGGGAATTTCGATCCGATCCCGTCGGCGTATCTGCGCGGATTGCCGGAGATGCAGACCCAACACACGTGCATCCTTCTCGAAGACATCGCCGAAACCTGCAACCTGCGCTGCCCCACCTGCTTCACGGGTTCCTCGCCGGACCTGCGCAACGTGGTCGCGGTCGCCGATGTGCTCGCCAACGTGGACCAGCGGCTCGTTCGCGAGAACGGCCGCCTCGACGTGCTGATGCTCTCCGGTGGCGAACCGACGCTGCACCCGGCGCTGCCCGAGTTGATGGCCGAGCTCACCTCTCGCCCGATCACCCGAATACTGATCAACAGCAACGGTGTTCGCATCGCGAACGACGACGGTCTACTCGATCTGCTCACCGAGCATCGGGACCGTGTCGAGGTGTACCTGCAATACGACGGCCTCACCGAGTCAGCGCATCGCCATCACCGCGGTGGGGACCTGCGCTCGGTGAAACACATCGCGCTGCAACGGTTGTCGCAGCGGGAGATCTTCACGACGCTGGTGATGACCGCCGCCCTCGGGGTGAACGACACCGAGATCGGTGACATGGTCGCGCTGGCGCTGGCCACGCCCTACGTCGGTGGGATCAGCATCCAGCCGCAGTTCGGCTCCGGCCGGTCCGGGCACATCGACCCGCTGGACCGGCTCACCCACACCGGGGTGCTCAAGCGGCTCGGGCCGCAGACCGACGGCGCGGTGACGTGGCGCGACCTGACCGCACTACCGTGCTCGCACCCGCACTGCTGCTCGGTCGGATACCTGATTCGCGACGACGCCGGCGCGTGGCGCTCGCTGGTGTCACTGCTCGGCCACGACGGCCTCAAGGCCCGACTGGGGCTGGTGTCGAACCGGATCGCCGACAGCGAACTTCCTCAGCAGCTGAGTCTGGCGGTCAAGGAGTCACTGCTGGGGCTGCTCTCGGAGCAGTCGTCACTATCGCACCCGGATATCGGCGATGTGTGGCGAACCATTTGTGAGAGTTGCGATCTCGGCATGAGCACCCTGCTCACCATGGCATCGTCGGCGCTGCCCGGTCGGCGTCGCAAGCTCCGCCGGATGCTGGGCGAACGGGTTGTCCGCATCACGGTGAAGCCGTTCATGGACATGTCGACCATGATCGAGGAACGCTTGGTGCAGTGCTGCGTCCACGTCGGCACCAGCGCAGCTCAGCATCAGTGCGCGCCGTTCTGCGCAGTCCAGGCATGGCCGGCTCTGGCCCGCCAGCGCATGTCGATCGCAACGGGCCAACAACTTCCGCTACTCGTGGTCAGCCCGCGGGCTGGGGACTGACCGGCGTGGTCGTGGTCGACACCGTGGTGGACGTCGTCACCGTGGTGGTCGGACTCACCGTCGTGGTGGTCGTCGGCGTGGTCGATGTCGTCGTGGTCGGGCTGGTCTCCGCCGGCGGCACCTGAGTGGCCGTCGTCTCGGTGACGGTCGACGTACTCGTCGTGACGGATGTGGTGGCGCCGGCGCTCGCCGGCGCCAGGACCGCGCAGGCTACCCGGCCGCCGGCGTCGCCGGTCGCCATCGTCTCGGCGTCCGGCCCCGGCACGCCGTCATGGGTGTAACGCTGCGGGATGTTCGCGAAGTTGTCCGGCCCTGCGTGAATGATCAGCGCGCTGCCCTGCGGGCCTTTGAGGTCATCGAGGGTGAAGGCGTCGGTGGTGGCGACGAGTTTCCCGGAACCGTCCGTGCGCACGAACAGCGGTGTCAGGTCACCGCTCGCCGGGTGCTCGGTGCGGCCGCCGACCTGCAGATGACCGCCGGCGGAGAGGAAGTTGCCCGGCGCACCGCCGGACGGGGCGACCGAGTCGGCCTCGCACTTGCCGACCGAATGGATGTGCATTCCATGGCTTCCCGGGGAAAGGGTGCCGCCGGCGACGGTCTCGACCGTCACGGTCGCGTACCCGTTCGCGAAGTCGATGGTCGCGTTGGCGACGGGCTTGCCGTCGGGCGACTTCAGCTCTGCTGTGATCGTCTGGGCACTGTTGCCCGACGTCGTGGTACCCGATGTCTGGGGACTGCCGTTCTGAGCGGAGTTGCAGCCCGCCAGAACGACGACGGGTGCCGCAATGAGCGCTGCGGCGGCGGTTGCGCGATTCGTCATCGCGCTGGAGTACCCGGTATTCCCGGTTTGTACCGCGTTTCGTAGCTATTGGGCGGCGGCGCGCGTTCGGATTGCGTCTCGATGGATCAGCTCGACAGTGTCACCGACGTCGATCGTGACAGCGCCGTCGGACGCGACGAACGGTATCCGGAGCAGGCCGTGGAAGCTGTCCGTCTCGACGAAGGTGTGCGCACGGGCGAACAGGGGCTGCACATCGAAGACGCGGACCCGCAGCTTCTCCCGGCTGAGTCTGCCCAGTTCCCGACCGGATTCGGGATCGGTGATCACCGGGCCCGACGTGGAGTGCACCGCGAAGATCATGCCCGAGCTCACTCCGGCATCGCTGCCGCGGTTGATGACGAGCGTGTAGTCGTCCTCGACGAGAGCGACCTGACCGGTGATCGCCGATCCTGTCACGACGCCGCCAGTGAATTGCTTTCTGGCAGAGCAGAAGTCGACCCAGCACGAATCCGCGGCCGCAAGGCGTAGTCGTCCGCGCGAAGCGACAGGTCGACGTGACTCGGCGGATCTTGCTCCGTTCCCAGCGTCAGTTCGACGGCCGTCTTCGCCTGGAACAGCGCAATGACCGCCTGCTGGTGTTGCTCAGTGCCGAACGCAGTGAGAGCCTGGGCCAGCTTCTTGTCGACATACTCGACCGAACGCTGCAGATCGGACTGCGTCGGTTCAGCGGGCGTGCGGTGCTCGGTCGCGTCGATACCCAGTCCGCGATACCACCGGTGGCCGAGCGCACCGAGGGTTGCGGCACAAACCGGGATGACGACGACGGTGCAGACCAAGCCCGCAGTTGAGTGCAGCGTGATCGCGCCGACGATTCCGACGAGCATCCCGATGCCCGCGGCACCGAACAGTTGCACGGCGGCCGGTACGGCCTCGATGGCGCGCCAGAGCTTGCTGGCGGCGAGCGCGGCGGTGCGGGCGACCGCGGCGATGAAACGGGCGATGCCGGTCACGGCTTTGACCGCCGTGCGACCGAGGTCGTCGGCCTGCTTGCGCGTGATCGGCGACTTCGGCATCGACCACGTCCGCTGCTTGGGCGGCGAAGCGGGAGTCGGGTCGGCCGACGGCTCACCGGTCACGGCCTCGGCGGATGCCTCCGGTTGCGATGTCGGGCGCTCGACCGGCGGTTCCTGGTTAGTCACATGGGTATCAGCAGCCACATCCGTATCATCGCCCGGCGTGGTCGAATCGTGGTCCTGGCGCGCCGAGGCCCCGCTACCGAGTTTGGAACTCTGACCGGCGGCTACCCGGCTGCGGCCTTCGCCGGCGCCTTCGCCCGCGCGCTGGACCCCTTGCCGGACCCGGCTGCAGCTGGGGTGCGCTTGCCGGTGGTGTTGCCGCGAGCTGCGGCACTACTTCCCTTGCTCGCCTTGACATCACGGTTCGTGGTGGCTTTCGGCGTGATCGGCGCGGTCAAGGTGGCGGTGGGCACCGACGCCGAAACCGACTTCGGCACCTCGCTGGCCGCGGCCAAGCTGCTCTGCGCGGTCAGGCTCCGGGCGCTGGCGGCGGCGCTCGCGGGGGCGGTCCAGCCGATGGACTTCGCGATGGCGCGGGTGAACTCCATGAACGCCCCAATGGGCCCGACCGGAGTACCCGTCGCGAGTGGGACATGGATGTGCAGCACACCGAGCAGGTCGTTGTCATAGGCGAAGTCCAGCGCATTGAAGATCGAGCCGCCCGGGCTGAGCAGACCGCCGAGCGCAATCCCGACTTTCACGCCGGTCGGGAAGCTCACCCCGATCGCCGGTCCGAATGTCGTCGCCAGCGCCGTGAGGTCAACGTGCTGGCCGCCGTTGAGGAACGCGTCGGTCATGGCCGCGGGGATGGCCGTCAGGGTGCTGAGCGCACCGGCGACGTCGGGCGTCGACGAGGTGAGCTCGGTTCGGATCGCGTCCAGACTGGATGCCAATACCAGCAGGGGCCCCAGCACCGGGCCTGCCATGCCGAGGACGACGCCGCTCAACGCGGTGGTCGAAAAGGCCAACAGCTGCTTTCCGGTGGGAGAAATGCTGAGCTGCAACAGATCTGGGACACCGGGCAGCTGCAAGACCGCGGGAAGAAGTTGATAGAACGCCCGGTGCGTGCTGTCCAGAGTGCTCAAGTCGGGGGCCATCGGCGCGGCGAGGGCAGCCCGGAGGTTGCTCTGGATCTGGTCGGCGACCGCGGCGAAGTCCGGCAGCGCTTTGAGGTACGAGATCTGATTGGCGACGATCTGCTGCAGGATCGGAGCCGGCGCCTCCCGCCAGGTATCGAACAACGCCTGCGCGCTCTGGCCGCCCCTGGTGAAGATGTCTGCCCAGTCAGTGCTGGCAGCAAGTTGGATCGCGGGCGCGGCGTGGATATCCAGCGGCGCCACCGCCACCGGGCTGATCGCAATGGCGCTGGCACCGACCACTGCCACCGTGGCGGCAACAAAGGGCCGAGGGACTGCATACATACTGACTCCCCGTCGTCGTGTCACCCCTGACCCATGAGCAACCTACCGCAGATCAACGGGCGCGAAGTTGAATTCGACAGGGATTGACCACATTTGGAGGCACGCACACTCACTCGCTGATCGCAGTGATCAGGTTCTGGCAAAGCCGACCTCGAACCTGACCACCGAACGTTTCGAGCACTTCACGCAACGTTGCCCCTACTCAGCGAACTGCGACCGAATCCGTGTCAGTGCTGCCAGTCGCTGGAGCCGTCGACCCTGGTGTAGGTACCGGTGGAGTTCTTCACGACGATGGGATCGCCGGCGCCGAAGTTGTCGTAGAACCAGCGGGCGTTGGCGGGGCTGATGTTGATGCACCCGTGACTGACGTCGCGCTTCCCCTGATCGTCGACCGACCAGGGAGCGCTGTGCACGAAGTTGCCGCTGTCGTCGAACCGCACGGCGAGCTCGACCGTCGTCTTGTAGCCGTAGGTGGAGTTGACCGGAACCCCATAGGTCGAGGAATCCATAACCACCGACGGCATCTTCTCCTGCACGTAGTAGGTCCCGTTCGCGGTTTGGTGACCCCCGGCCGCCATGCCCATCGACATCGGGATGGTCTTCTCCACCACCCCGTTGCGGGTGACGGTCAGCTGATGTGTCGCGTCGTCGGCGGTGGCGATCAGCGTGTCACCGGTGCGGAAGGTGGAGACGGTACCCGCGGCATCGACGGTCACCGTGGTGTGCGCAGGCCAGAAGCTGAGCGGACGCCACCGCAACTGGGTGGGAGTCATCCAGTAGAACTTGCCGGGGACCGGTGGGATTGACGAGACGTGGATGGCGTTCTCGGTCGCGCCGGCATCTTCGACCAGTCCGGGAAAGTCGATGATGATCGGTTGAGCCACACCGACCGTCGAGCCGTTCGCAGGAGCTATCCTCGGTGGTCCGAACGGCGCGACGCCGGTGAACGGCGTCGGGTCCTGACCCGCGGCCGGATCACCCGGATCTGCCTGCGCCGGTGCCGGTGCCGCATTCGCTATCAGCAGCCCGGCGAACACCAAAGCGGCGACACGGGTGATCCTCGTCCAGCGCGACATCTGCGTTTCTCCCATCACGTGCTCTGGGAGTCAGTGTCGCATGACGGACCACCGAGATCAGTCAGGCTGCGACATAATCCATTCCGAACGAGCGCCGTCGGCTGCGGGCGGCCAATCCCGACAGAAGCGCCCACGTCACGCCGATCGTCGTCCACATCAATGCCTGGTTCAGCAGCGAATACAGCTGGAAATCGGCCAGCACCTGAGCCGGGAAGCCCTCGATCAGGATGCCGTCCGGTCCGGAAAGCGGGCCGGGAACCTCGTGGAAGCCGGGCAACGCAGCGAAGGTGACCAGCATGATCACTCCGTAACCACCGGCTGCGAGCGCGGTCGCCGGCCAACTCCCCCACCGCCGCGACCAGGCCAACCCTGCGGCGGTCGCCACGCACGCCGCGATCACGGAGACCACCGTGATGGCCAGGAAGGCCGAACTTCGCGCGCCGATGGTCTCTTCCAGACCGACGGTGGGCGGATTCGGCGGATACTTCAGGCCCGGCACCAACGTGATCGCCCCGAACATCCCCGCCGACAGCAGCAGCGCCAGGCCGGTGGGATCGGCCGCGCCCCCGCGTCGCTCGATCGCAGAGCGAATCACGTTGTAGGCCACCACGAACAGCACGCCCATCGCGACGGCGAAGGCGACGATTCCGACGGCGGCACCGATGTTCTCCTGCACCGAGCGGCTGAAGAGCTCGTGACCGTGGCCATGACCTTCTCCGGCGAGCTCGGCCTCGGCGTGTTCGCGAGCGCCTTCGTAGTCCACCGCGGTGGAGATCAACGGTTCGATCAGCCACCGGCTGAACGCGAAGCAGACAACCCCGCCCATCACGCCGGGTACGAGATAGCGTACAGCTGCGGGTAATTCGGCGGTCAGTGGCACGGGAACCCCAGCAGGTGACGTGCGTCGTGCAGGAACTCGTGGATATGGGCGTCCGAGCCGAACACCGATACGGCACCTTGGTCATACCCGACGAAGTAGTAGAGGATCAGCGCGAGCAGCGTCAGCACAGCCAGCCGCAGTGGGGTGGCGAGACTGTTCGCGGCCGCCCGCAGGTCCAGACGCGGCGCACCGAGGGTGGGATTGGCTTCGTTCATCGAAAGGTCCTCGCAGTTCTAGTGGTCGTGGTCGTGCTCGTGGGCGAGCGCGTGATCGTTGGCGTCGGTGAGCAGCGGCGCGGTCAACAGCTCGTGGCGGTCGATGAGTTTGTCCAGCGTCGCGACCCAGTGGTCGTAGTACTCCCATTGCCCCCGTTCGGATTCGGGGCGGCCTTCCCACTCGCCGATCTGCGCGATCAGGGTCTCCTGAAACTCACTCCAGGGGTAATGCCGGAACTCCGAGAGCGCGAGTGCCAATCCGAAGGCGCGGCGCTGCCATTCGTGGTCGAACTGCGGGGCCGCCTGATCGGTGGTGCAAGTCTCGTGCAGCTTCATGACGCCGGACCTGCCAACGCCACTCCGATCATCGACTCCGTGGTCACCAGATCCATCAACATCTCGTCAGTGAAACCCTCGGTGCCCGATGGCCTTTCGGGGATAACGAACCATCGCGAGTGGCCGCTGGAGTCCCATACCTTGATCTCGGTGTCGGCCGGCAGGTCGACTCCTACCTCGGCGAGCACCTTGCGCGGTTCGCGGGCGGCCCGCGATCGGAACGTCGGATCCTTGTACCAGTAGGGCGGCAGCCCGAGCACCGGCCACGGGAAGCACGAACACAGCGTGCAGATCACCAGGTTGTGCACCCCGGGCGTATTGGCGACGGCCTGCAGATGTTCGCCCTCGGCACCCGCCATGCCGTCGGGCAGGTTGAGTTCGGCCACGGCCGCCGGGGTGTCGACCACGACCTTGGCCGCGAATTCGGGATCAGTCCAAGCCTTTACGACGATCTTCTTGCCGTTGAGCGGCGTCATCTCGGTCTCGAAGTAGGCCAGCACCTTGTCCACGGTCTGCGGCGTGATGACGCCCTTCTCGATGAGCAGTGCCTCCAAGGCAGCCACCTGCTTGGCGCTGATCTCCTCGCGGTCGGGCGGGTAGGCGAACTGTCCGGTCATGCTTTCTCCTCGATCGGTGCCAAATAGGCTTCGAACAACTCGGCGTAGAGTTTCAGCGGGCCGCCCTCGGCCCGCGGGCCCCAGATCTCGGCCGGATCGAATTCGACGATGTAGATCGGCATCGGGTCACCGATGCCGTCGCCGGTGTGGGTGAAATAGCCGTAGTCACCCTCGAAAACGCGTTCCACGGTGCCGACCCGTTCACGCAGGTAACCCGGCAACCGGCTGTGTGCGTCAGCGGGGACATTGGTGATGCGCACCTGCGAGCCGACTGCGAACTTCGGGTGCGCGACGTCACGGCGCGGGCTGTCCCCGAGGCGCAGGTAGGCGATCACCTGGTCGTCGATCGCCGGAAGGTCCTCGGCGTCGGCGCCCGAGCCGGCCTCGGACATCCGCTCGGCGAGCTCCTCCTCGGTCACATAGCCCTTGTCGATGAAGAACTGGGTGATGCCGCCCAGCCACTTCTCGTAATAGCGAAACTTGAAGTAGTCGAACGGGTTCATCGCCTCGGCGCCGGTACGCAGGTCGGCCCACGTCCACTCGTCCTTGAAGGCGGTGGGCACTTCGTCGATGGGATACGCCGGCAGCGCGGCCCCGAGATGGTTCGACAACCCCATCATCGCGACATGGATGCCGAAGATGCGCTTCTCCCACTCCTCAACGAAGACCCGCTTCTCCAGCGTCAACGGCTCGGGCAGGCCTTCGAGGCCGCCAAGATAGTGCTGCAGTTTCATCAGGCCGGGCTTCCTTCCGTGTGCGGGGGTGCGGTTTCTACGACCGGCTTCTTCGTCATCGCGGTGGCCAGGTATTCGGAAAGCAAGCCAAAGGACGCTCCGAGGACGCAGGCCACCGCGGCCACGAGCCCGGGGTGCGAGACGGTGGTGACGGTGATGTCGTTGCCTCGTCCGGCGACCGTCGAAACCGTGGAGGCGAATCCGACGACGACGGCGGGAGTGGTGGCCAACAGGGGTACCCACGACGCCTGCACCATGACAGCGCTGCCGACGCCCACAGCGATGGCGGTCACCAGCAGGCTGCCGCCCATCAGGTAAGCGGCGTACAGGCTGGCCGAGGCGATGACCACGCCGACGATGTTCGACGAGACCGATCGGACCCAGCCGGCGACTCCGCCACCGACGAAGAAGAACGATGCCCACGCCAGGAACACCACCCAGATCGGCACGGTGATGACTTCGGCAGTGAACGCGACTGCCACGCCGCCGAGCACGCCGATGCTCAGCGTCAAGGCTGTCCGAGAATCCATGGCCCACCTTCTTCGAAGGGTTGATGACTCGCTGCGGCACCGAAGCGGAGTACGGTGAAATCAGCCTCAGCCCAGGGAGTTTCAGCAGTGTTACGGCCCGGTTGCTCCGCCCGTCAGGTCCGGACACGAAACACGCAATTCCGGACTTCGCGGTGTTGCCGCACTGTTCGCGTTGCCGTCGCACCGCGGTGCCGCTACGTTGACTTCACCTCGGATGGGGTCACGAGAGGACAGCACCGGGTGTCAGACGAGCACACTTCACAGCGGCCGACCGCCGCGGGGCGTCGACCCGCGAATGCGCAGGGATCACCGGCGCCCAAGATCGTCGTGTTCGCGCTGTACGACAAAGTGACGCTGCAAGATGTCGCCGCACCGCTTGAAATATTCGCGCGGGCAAACGATTTCGGCGCGAGATACCAGGTGATCCTGGCCTCGCTGACCGGTGAAGCGGTCAACACGACCTCCTTCGTCACCCTCAAAGTCGATGTCCCGCTGGCCGAGGTGCCGAATCGGATCGACACGTTGATCGTGCCGGGCGGGGTGCCACCGGACTTCTACTTCACCCCCGGCGAGCACGACATCCCCGAAGAGCAGACGCCGGACGTGGTGGCATCGGCATTGGAGATGGTGGGCGAATTGGCTCCGCGGGCGCGCAGGGTGGCCTCGGTCTGCACCGGCGCATTCGTGCTTGCCGCTCTGGGCTTACTCGAAGGCCGCCGTGCGACCACCCATTGGGCGCATTGCCAGGAGTTGGCGCGCACCTACCCCGAGATCGAGGTGGTGCCGGATTCGTTGTTCGTTCAGGACGGCCCGTACATCACCGGAGCGGGAATCAGCGCGGGCGTCGACCTCGGTCTGGCCATGGTCGAAAGCGACTACGGCCCCGACGTTGCCCGGCGGGTGGCGCGATGGATGGTGGTGTTCCTGCAACGCCCCGGGGGCCAGGCCCAGTTCAGCGTCTGGACCGAGGCGGCCTCGCCGGTATCGCGCGGCCTTCGCGAGATCCTCGACTCCGTCGTGACCGATCCGGCAGCCGATCACTCGATCGCGTCGATGGCCGAACGCGCCGCCGTCAGCGAGCGGCATCTCGTTCGCATGTTCCGCGATCAGGTCGGGTTGACGCCGTCGCGGTTCGTCGAGCAGGCCCGGCTGGAGGCCGCGAAGGTACTGCTGGCGACCGGCGATCACGGCCAAGAAACCGTCGCGCGGCGGGCCGGCTTCGGGTCGGCGGACACCATGCGCCGCACCTTCCGCCGCGCATTGGGCGTGTCGCCGAGCTCGTACCGAAGCCGTTTTCGTACGACCGGAATCCATCGCTAGCCCCTTCACCCGGCCTGTTGTGGTGCCAGAGTGAAAATTGAATACAACACAGCAAGCGCGGATATAATTGTTTGAGCGTCAACCGATGGCTAAAGTCACAGCCGGGTTGGGTACTACCTCGGCATACTAAGGACCGGATCGTGAAATCGAGCATCAGCCCGTCATTATCAGCAAAGATTTGTGCCGTATGCGTCGGAGGGCCGGTGATCGCCCTTGTCATCGGCGCGCCCGTCGCCCTGGCAGCGCCGTCCACCGGCACCGGTAGCGCCCACAAACAGGCCTCGTCCGACAACTCGAGCAGCAATGCCAAGCGGCACCCACGCGTGCACGCTGCCGCGGATCCGCAGCCCACACCCGACTTCGCCGTCTCGTTCAACGGACGCACCGTCGTCCAGACCGGCAGCGCGACGGCAACGTCGGATCCGGGATTCAATTTGGCGGTGGCAGGCGCGGGCAGCAGCGCGCACGCCGGCGGCGGTCTGTTCAATTTCGCGGTGGCGGATCACAACAGCACGGCCGATGCGACCGGCGGGATCCTGAACTTCGCCAGTGCCGACTACGACAGCCACGCAACAGCCCACGATGGGCTCTTCACCGTGGCCACAGCCCAAAATGGCAGTGCCGCAACGATTACCGGCGGAAAGCTCAACATCGCCGACGCCAACAACGGCAGCACGGCATCGGTGAGCGGCGGTGACCGAAATCAGGCGATCGCAGACGGCAGCGGCAGCGTGGCGTTCGCCGGCAACGGCAGCAACAACGAGGCGACCGCATACTGCGGCTCGCATGCCGATGCCAGTGGGGGCGACAACCTGTTCGTGACCACACCGGCCGGCGGCTGTCCGTAAGGCTGCGGCCCGGGCATCAGTCGACCGAGCTGACGGTCGCGTCGCAGATCGGCACGTCGAGGTTCAGCCTATGCGGCACAACGTCATTGGGTGCCGTGACGACCAAAGTTCCCCACCGCGCACACGCCTTGTACGTCGCGGAGTCGACCGCCGAGGCCGTGACGTCGGCAGTGGCGACGTCACCGGGGTTGAGCGTCAGGCGATGCGCTGCGTTGGCGGGGCGGCGTGGCACATTGATCAGCACGCCGCCGGCGGGCGTGACCAGATCAGCGCCCGGATAGCCGACCAGCGTGCAGGCGTGTCCGGAAGCGTTCGTGAAGTACACGGTGACCTGACGTTGCGCGCCGGATGCCTGCAAGGGCCCGGTGGTGACGGTGAGGTCATTGCCTGCGCATCCCCCTGACGCACTCGGAGCGGACTGCGGCGTCGGGGTGGGTGTGGCCGTCACAGTGACGGTGGTCGGCGCCGCGGGTGGTGGCGTCGCCGCTGCCGACGTGGACGTCGGTGCGGTCGCCTGCGGCGCCGGCGCAGCGGTCTGCCCGGCGGAACAACCGGCGAGCAGAACAACAGTTGTCAGAAGTAACGCGGGTCTTGCGGATGTCATGTCGCCATCCCACCCCACCGGTGCGGCTACCGATTCCACATTGTGGCTGTTTTCTTGTGACCGATCGTGGGCATTAGAGGACACATGAACAAGCTGGCCCGAGTTCGGCATGCCGAGCAGCGCGTCGTCAAACTCCAGCGGCGGGTCTGGCTGGCGCAGGTGTTGATGTGGCCCACGCTCATCGTCGGCACAGTCGTGTCGGTGGGGGTGGGTGTCTGGTTCCTTCAGCGCCGATCGGGAGGCGGACGGCACGAGATGCCGGAGAATCCCGGAGCGCATGAGGCAGGCGTCGTCACTGCGGAAGCCGGCGGCGTGTAGCGGCGTCCGCTACCAGATGCGGATCCAGTCGACGAGCATCGCCGCCGGCCAGGTGCCCAGAGAGGGGTCACCGCCACCCGGTCCCCCGACGGCGAGATTGAACATCGGCGACAGCCAATAGCCGGGATTGTTGAACGGCCAGCGCAGGTCGGTGGGGTTGCCGTGGACCGGGATCGGCTTGGGCGGCACGGTGAAGTACGGCTTCGCACCGTCGGCGTAGTCGCGCCAGAACTTGAATCCGTCAGCGTCCCAACGCATCCGCCAGGTGTGCCAGCCGCCGTCGACCAGCCCGGCAATCGACTTGCTTTCCCACGTCTTGCCGTTCGATGCGGCGTGGACGGTGGTGCCCGGGGCCCAGTTGCGGTTGCCGTAGAACTCGAAGATGTCGACCTCGCCGTCGGGCAGCGGATCTTCGTTGACCGCCCAGTACGCGGGCCAGGCCCCCGAGGTCAGGCAGTCGAGCTTGGCCCGCGCTTCCCAGGTGTGGCCCATGGGGACTCGCCAGTTTCCGCGCACCTTGCCGCTGAAGTACTGATCGTCTTCGTGGGTGGCGAGGAGCACAAGGTTGGAGTTTCCGTCGAGAAAGACGTTGCGCCGGTCGTCGCGGTATTGGCTCTCTACCGGTGGCCAGACATCGTCCTGCCAGTTCTGGACCGACCAATTCGCGGGGTTGGGGGCCGACCCCGCCGGTCCGTCGAAGTCGTCCTGGAACAGGTAGGGGGCTTCCGCGTTTGCACTGGGGATCGGGAGCGCGGCGGCCAGCAGGCCCAGCCCCGACATCAACATCATGCTTCGACGGTCCAATTCGGGCACGGCTCGACCATAAAGCAGCGGCCGCGCTCGGGCGCGCATTTGGTCAGTCGAAGATGTCCCCATCGAGGTAGAACCAGCGGCGGGCCCGCACGGCGAAGCGGGACCGCTCGTGCAACACCCCAGGTCGGGGGCCTTGCCGGTACCGTGCCCGGAATTCGACCTCGCCGGTTTCGTCACCGCGCTGACCGTCGACGGTGTCGAGGATTTCCAGCCCGGCCCAGGTCAGCCCGTCGGTCGCCGTGAGCGAATCGGGGCGAGTGCGCGGATGCCAGGTCTGCCAGACGTAGTCGAGCTCGCCCACGGCGTAGGCGCTGTATCGGGACCGCATCAGCTGTTCGGCGGTGCAGGCCTGGCTCTCGCCGCGGTGCAGCGGCAGGCAACAGCGGCCGAACGGTGCGCCGGAGCCGCACGGGCACGGATCGGTGGGCGCATGGCTCGCCAGCTTCAGGCCGCGGGCTTGTGATAGGTGACGAGGTTGACGTCGCAGTATCCGTTGGTGAACATCCCCTGGCAGCCGCGGAGGTACTTCATGTAGCGGTCGTAGACCTCTTCGGACTGGATCTCGATTGCCTTGTCGCGGTTGGCTTCTAGAGCATCGCCCCAGATGCCGAGCGTCCTGATGTAGTGCGGCCGCAATGACAGCACCTCCGGTACGGTGAATCCGGCCGTCTCGCCCCGTTCCTGCATCATGGTGGCCGTCGGAATGCGGCCTCCGGGAAAGATTTCGGTGAGGATGAACTTGACGAACCGCAGACCCTCGAAGGTGATGGGCGTGCCGCGCTCGGCCATCTCGTAGGGGTGATAGCTGGTGGTGCTCTGGATCGTCATGCGCCCGTCGTCGGGGAGGATGTTGAAGCAGTTCTTGAAGAAGTGGTCGTAGCGCTCGAAGCCGAAGTGTTCGAATGCCTCGATCGACACGATCCGGTCGACGGGCTCACTGAACTCTTCCCAGCCGTGCAGTTGAACGACATGGGTCCGCGCGGAATCGACCGCGTCGAGAAGCTTCGTGGTGTAAGCATGCTGGTTTTTCGACAGCGTGAGGCCGATGACGTTGACGTCGTATTTCTCCATTGCGCGTTTCATGGTGGCGCCCCACCCACAGCCGATGTCCAGCAGCGTCATCCCGGGCTTCAGGTCGAGCTTGTCCAGATTCAGATCGATCTTGGCGATCTGGGCTTCTTCCAGCGAGAGGTCGGCTGGTTCGAAGTAGGCGCAGCTGTATGTCCGGGTCGGATCCTGAAAGAGGGCGAAGAAGTCGTCCGACAGGTCGTAGTGAGCCTGGATGTCCTCGAAGTGAGGGCGCATCGTCGAAGCGGAGTTGTCGTCGGGCAATTGCGTATGCCCTCCCGTCTGGGATGGGTACAGCGATCACACAGTTGTGCGGTGGCTCGCACCCTACGCGGTACGGGTGCGTCGACGCGTCATTTCGGCCACTCGCGAGCTACGAACTCACCAGCTCCGGGTGGAACGTGGCCGCCATCCGGCGCATCCCGTCTCGCCAGTCGACGCTGGTGCCCCCGATGAGCTCATGCATTTTGGTGACGTCCAACGGATTGCCGCGCAGCGCTTGATCGCTTTCCTCGAAGACCGGTTCCGTGCCGACCAGCTCACCGAGGAAGGTGCACCATTCCTGGACGCTGACATATTGGTCGCCGCCCCAGTTGACGGTGGTGGCCGGAACTGAGGCCACCTCAAGCAGTTTCGGGATCATCGCGATGATGTCGTCTTCATGGATGGGGTTGTAGACGGCGGGTCCGCCGGGCGGAACGGGAACGGGCATGCCGCTGAGCATCATCTCCATCTGGAAGTACGGCCAGCCGCCGTTGTCGCCGTAGGGAACGTTGAGGCGCGCGATCGTGGTCGGTACACCGAGGGCGCGCGCCATGGTGGCGACAACGGTCTCACCCGCGATCTTGGTGATGGAGTATGTCGGCAGCAGGCTCTTGTGGTTGTCGCCGTAGACAGTGCGTTCGGTCCGGGGCTCGTCGCCGGGTGGGTCATAGACCGCGCCGGACGAACAGTGCAGGAACGCCTTTGCGCTGCGGCAGTGCGCCATGAGAAGACCAGCCGATTCCGCGTTGGCGGCGAGGTCTTTGTCCCACCGACCGCTCTTGGCCACCGCCAAGTTGAGGACGTACTCGAAATCGGACGGCAGCCCGGTGAAGTCTCCGACGGCCATGTTGACGCTCTCGCATCGGACGCCCGCCTTCTCGAGGCTGTCCTTGACAGCCGAGTCGGTGAATCGGGCGATGCCCCACACCTCGTTGTCCGGCGCCAGGGCCAGGGCTACAGGGGTGGCGACCTGGCCACTCACTCCGGTGATCAGAATCTTGGATCCGCGCATCGGCTGATGGTAGGCAGGCGGATGGGTCGGGCGAGAGGTTTTGTCTCAGTGGACAACAGCGTCGGCGTCGGGCACCGAATCAGCGTGCAACGCAATGCATTGGGCCAAAGCCATGGGCGAAGCACTCGGCGGCGGCCGGTCACCTTTTCACAGCAGTCCGCTGACCAGCGGTTTAAGCTAGCTCGTCACGGGTATCTGAACACAACCTGAACGAAGCCACTAAGTTGTGTGAATCGAGTCTTGCAAGCTCGATCGATCAGATCAAGATTCGGCCCCATCGACGAGGCCAACGTTCACGTCGGGAAGGGAGCCACGAGTTGAACACCCGCAATTGTCTTGCCATTTCGGCAACATTGGTTGGCGCGGCACTGCTGTTCGCACCCAGCGCCTCCGCTGAGAGGATCGCCGGAGCCGACGACGCCATCTCGAAGGCCGAAAGCGCGCTCGGGTCAGACATATTCGGCCCGTACGGATGCGAGGCGTTCGTGGCCTACGCCTTCGACGTTCCGCAGGCAAAGTACGGCTGGGACGGCGCCGCCGAGACGATGTATCAAACGCTGCTCCAACAGGGCGAGATACACACCGACATGGATGCCCCGCGGGGAGCGCTCGTCTTCAGCAAGAGCCCGTACGGCGCCCACATCGATATCGCCCGCGGTGACGGGACCTACATCTCCGGCGGCGTTCAGGGACTCAAGCGGGGGTTCGGCGACGGACACAACATTCAGATCCTGCCGAGTCCCCACGTGGGAGCCGGCTGGACGTACCGGGGCTGGAGCATGGGCTACCCGCAGTAACTCAACGCCGAAGCGCCAGCCGACCCCATTCAGGGGCCGACTGGCGCTATCGGGTGGAACTTACTTGCCGGCCTTGGCAGTCCGGCCGGACTTGCCCGACGAAGCCTTCTTGCCGCTCCCGGCCTTCGAATCCTGACCGCCGGCGGACGAGGATCCCGCCTTGGTGTCGCTCGACGAAGCCGAACCGCCGGTGGCCGAATCGGTTGCCGCGGCCGGGGTGGCCTTGGTGCTGGCCTTCGTCGAACCCGTGCTGCCGGTGCCGGATTCGGTCGCGCCAGCATCGGCCGCGGTGTCGTCAGCCGCGCTGTCGGACGTCGCCTTGGTGGCACCACGGGCCGACTCCGCGCCCTGGGCCTGCGGGGCGGTCGACAGGGTGACCGTCGTGGCGGCTGCGGGCACCTTGGCCGCGGCACTGATGGCAGCCGTTGCCGGCGGGGTGGCCCCGATGGCTTGGGCGATGACATCCCGCAGCGCGATCAGGCTGGAGATCGGTCCACTGGCAAGGAACCCGAAGTTGGGGTCGTATGGCGTCAGGAGGCCCGGGGCATTGATGAATCCGAGGATCGTCCCTGAACCGTTGAGGAAGCCGTCGACCAGATTCGCGGGAAGATTCACCAGAGTGTTGATGACGGCAGCCGGGTCGCCGGCAACCACTCCGTCGTACACATCCTGCGTTGCCTGCACGGCGGCGTTGATCGTCGACACCAGCGGGAACGTCATGGGCAGGATTACCTGGAACACCGCGTCGGGCAGGGTGGCAAATGCCTTGGCGAAGTTGTTCACCGTGCTGACCAAAGGGCGCGTCAAATCGGACACGGCCTGGACTCCCGCCAGCGCGAGCGGAATCACGATCTGGTTGTTGAAGGTATCGAAGGCACCCACGATGTCACCGCTTTGGAGCTGACCGCGAGCGGTGGCGATTGCTCCGGGAGCGCCCTCAAAGATCAGCTTGAGGGTTCCCGCGTTGCTGTCGAGCCGCGTCTTCAAGTCCTCAAAGGCGGCGATCTGGTTCGCGACGATCTGGCTGAGGATCGGCGCGGGACTGGCTGAGATCTGCTGGCCGATAGCACCGAGATTTGCTGCGGACTTCTGGAAAACCTGTACCCAGTTCTCGATCGGGTTCACCGCGGCGCTGAGCTCGACGCTGACCGACGACACCGACCGCTGCAGCGCGTGCACGTCAGGCATCGGCGGCGCCAGCGGCGAGATTGCGATGACACTCGCTCCGACAAGCGCAACACCAGCGGTGGCGTACGGACGAACAGCAGCGTTCATGACTCTCCTTAGAAGATGTTTGGCCCCCTAAGCACGAGAACGTAGCGCACCTTACTCGTCAGTAAGAAGAGGTTTTGGAAACTTTCTTGCGCGCCGAAAGGACCGCAGATTGCTGCGCCACATCGGGGTGGGCGCGGTCAACGTCGCTGTTCACGCCACTTCTGACAGCTCCGCGAGGTTGCGGGGTGGTGAACTACCGAGGACGGGCAGCTACCATTCGCGACCCGCTATATTACCCGCGGGTAAGATAAACAGTTTGCTGAAACTGTCGCCTAAGTTACCTTTCAGTACCATAACCAGGCTTATGTAAATTTGATGGCGTTTGCGCGCGTCGGTCGACACCAAGGGCCCTACCGCAACAGCCGCGGGTGCGGCCCGGGACCGGAGTACGCCCGCCAGCCCCTCCGCCACCGACCCCCGCGATCGGTCAACATGAATTCAACTTTGGGTTTGCTGAGCGGTTGCAAATTTCTTACGCGCGTCGCTCCATGGATGTCGGGCAGCAGCCGTTCGGGCCGAGGTGCCGCGTAGCATTCGCCCATGAAGATCCTCTTCGACGACGCCGATATGGACGCACAGTTGAGTCGGACCCTGACCGCTGTCGCGGCCGAGGCCTGCGATCTCGGTGAAGCGTTCGCTACCGCCGCTCGGGTCATCGAAGGTGACTACGACTCCTGGTACTCGGAGTGGTCTGCGACCGCCGAGACCGCCCAGGCCATCGCCGACCGGTCCGCCGAGGGCGGTCACCCCGTGACCGCGCGTAAGGCCTACCTTCGCGCGTCGGAGTATTGGCGTCAGGCGTTCTTCTTCCTTCGGCACGACATCACTGACGAGCGACTTCAGCACGCGTGGCACCAGCATCGGCTCACGTTCCGCTCGGCTCTGCACTTTCTTGATTTCCCCTCTGTCGCAACAGAGATCCCTTTCGAGAGCGCGACCATGACCGGGTATCTGTACCGAGTGAGCGACGACGGCGCGCCACGGCCAACTGTGATCGCCCCGTGCGGATATGACTCGACAGCCGAGGCCGGCTACTGCGCGACCGGCTACATGGCGCTGGCCAGGGGTTACAACTTCTTCGTCTTCGAAGGTCCGGGCCAAGGTGGGATGCTGTACGAGCATCGGGTTGCGATGCGGCCCGACTTCGAGGTGCCCTTCGCCGCCGCGTTCGCCTGGCTGATCGATCAGCCCGGCGTCGACCCAGATCGGGTGGCCATCATCGGCCGGTCGTTCGGCGGTTACCTGGGACCACGTGCGGCAGCGTTCGAACCGCGCGTCGCGGCGCTGATCGCCGACCCGGGCCAGTTCGACTTCGCCAGCCGAATCGCCAAGATGGTCGGCACAACCGAGCACTTGCAGAAGATCATCGACGCCGATCCCGACGTGGATGCGCAACTCGAGGCGCTGTGCAACGGACCGCGCAACACCGAGTGGTACGGGTCGCGCATGGCCACGCTGGGAGCCGCCACCGTGGGCGACTGGATCCGGCGGCAGCTCAGCTACGAGCTCGGCGACTGCGTTGGCGCGATCGCCTGCCCCACGCTGATCACCGAGGGTGAGGGTGACTTCGCCGCGCAGGGCGAAGCCCTGTACAACCACCTCCCGCCGGCGATCCGCAAGGAGCTCAAGCGGTTCAGTGAGGCCGAAGGTGCCGGCGGCCATTGCGAGGGACTAGGAGCAACCCTGTTCGAGGGCTATGCCTTCGACTGGCTGGACGACGTCCTGGGCAGACGCTGAGGGTTGCCACCGGAGGAGCAGCACTTCTTCGGTGCCCCCAGTCGGACTCGAACCGACACTGTGCGGATTTTAAGTCCGCTGCCTCTGCCAATTGGGCTATGGGGGCGGCGCACCGGGCGATCGGCGCGGGATTGACGTTAGCGCCTGCACTGACGGGACCTGCGCTCCGCTCCGACGGTTCGGGGCAGAACCATGGTTCAGCGACTGACCCAACGGTGTCGTCGCTCCGACCGGCTCAGAGAGAGGGCGTCCGCATCAAGTGTCCGCCGGCAGCGCCACGGGCTGGGGGTGGACTGAGCAGGCCGCGGGCGCGGGCCTTCTCTATCCAACTGACCACAGTGCGTGACGACACCGTGTATTCGTTGGCCAGGCTGACGGCGTAGCCCCGCCCGCGGGTCAGGTACTCGCTCGCAATCGTGGTGAGGAAATCGTCGCTGAGTGCCCTTCGAGTTCGCGTGGGCTGGACTGCGGCGGCGGGAAATCCAGTTACCGGGAGGTCCACGGTGAACGGGTCCAGTCCTTCGGCGATCAGATGAGGCAGGAGGCCGGTCACCACCTCCAATGGGGAGGCCCAGCGGAAATCCCGTTGAAGTGTCGCCAAGTCCAGACCGGTCGGACAAGCCAGCGACATCATCACGATTTGCGGCCGACCGTCGATAAGGTCGACGCGCGCCTCTATGCGCACTGATTCCGCGCCGGTATCCGGTTCCACCCGGACCCAGTCCACGATGATGGGCAGATCGATGGTCACACCATCAACCGCCCAGCAGTGACGAATGTCCCCGCTGGCGCGGGTGATTCGGGATGAAACTCCCAGCGGCCGAGATGGCGTGTGCATCGCCGCATCATTGTCGTTCACAGCGGACAGCAATGTGCGGAAGACGCAGAGTTGCGATGACGTTGGTTGGGGCCGGAATTATGTAGTGCCCGGGCTACCGCTCTGACCGGGCTGGCCGCCGAGGCCGCCGGGTCCGCCGAAGCCGCCCTTGCCGGGTGTGGGAGTAGACCCGGATGGCGTCGGCGACTTGGCGTTGCCGCCGCTGCCGCCGGTACCACCGTTGGCGAATAGGCCACCCCTACCTCCGGTCCCGCCGTTGCCGCCCTCACCTAGCGCATCGTTGCGGGCAGGGCCGGTGTCCACGAGCCCCCCGCCGGCGCCGCCGGTGCCACCGACGGCGAACAGCCCGCCCCTACCGCCGGTGCCGCCCTTACCGCCATGGGTGGTCCCAGCGCCGGGGTTGACAGTCGTGGCCATACCGCCCGTGCCGCCTGATGCCCCCCGGATGAGACTGAGGACGCTCGCACCGCCGTTGCCACCCGCCCCGCCCTGAGTGATACCGATCAAGGCGACAGCACCGCCGCCGGCACCGCCTGCCTGGCCCGGGCCGGCAAACCGGGAACTACCGCCCTTACCGCCGGCGCCGCCGGTAGCGGTGCCTCCATTTGACGCGGCCGAGCCGCCGCCGCCGGCCTGACCGCCGGCGCCGATGGTCGCGCTGCCGCCGTTCCCGCCGGGCCCACCGACGGCGTTCAGGTCGCCGGCAAGAACCCCGAATTTGTACCAGTCTTCGGGATTGGTGCTGGCGGTCCATCCGCCGCCGTTCCCGCCGGCGCCGCCGTTGCCCAGCACGAGTCCGCCACGACCACCGTCAGCGCCGGCGCCGCCGGTGGCGAGGCCGGAGTCCGCTAGGGCCTTCGCACCCGCACCGCCGGCGCCGCCGGTGCCGAACAGGCCGGTGCCTCCGCCTGCGCCGCCGGAACCGCCGGTGGCGTTGTTGGCGAGGGGAATCGCGAGGTGGTCCTCGGCATAGCCACCTGCGCCGCCTGCTCCACCGTCGCCCCAGATCAGACCACCACGGCCACCTGCGCCACCGCTGGCACCCACCGAGGAGAAGATCTGCGCGCTGCCACCACGATCTTCACCGCCCTTGCCGCCGGCGCCGCCGTTGCCGAACAACCCGGCGCGGCCGCCCCGGCCACCGGCGGTGGCGGCCTGAGTCCGCACGTTGGAGACATAGCCGGCGTCGGCTCCGTTGCCGCCCATGCCGGCATTGCCGATGCCGAAGAAGCCGGCGTTTCCGCCGTTGCCGGCGGCCAGACCCGAGCCCGCGGTGGCGCTCCAGCCGCTGCCGCCGTTACCGAACAACAGGCCGGCGTTGCCGCCGTTGCAGACATGCGACGTGCAGTAGACGTCATCCGCCGCGGTGTAGCTGTAGCCGCTGCCGATCAGCAGACCCGCGTTCGGATGCGTCTGCGTTCCGTTACCGATAAAGAAGCCGACGGCCGAGCCCAGGAGGCCACCCCCCGAAGCGGTCAGTTCGATATTCGCGGTCTGTACGTGCACACCGGGGGCTGATGCCAGTGGTGACGTCGCCCCCAGCGACGTCATCATCATTCCAGCGCCGGCCATGGCGCCGATGGTCACCAAGGGCACCACCCGGAAAAGACCGCCAACCCGACGGACTGCGGGCATCTCAATAGTCATCTGAATCCCCCGTACTTCGACTCTCAGAGCCTCACCGAAGCACCCGCTGGGACCGTTCACTGACGATTCACCCACTCATGGGAGGTTCGTCCACATATGGAAGGTTCCGGGCACGCTGCCGATCACCAGCGTGCGCTTACTGAAGTCATTGGTAACTCACAGCATTGACCTAATCCTGAGCCTGGATTCACAGCGAACTGCGCTACGTTGAAAGGGCGACAGGGCCTCGCCCTTACTCGCGGAAAGGCCCGGCGGCCCCCCCGACAGCCGGGCTTTTTCCGTCTCCGCACAGCACGACACCCCGGGGGAAGGGGCCGCCCGGGGTGTCGTGAGCTGGGTTATCAGGCGGCGGCGGCTTCCTTCTGCGGCGTCGGCGCGTGATCGTTGTCGAGCATGGTCACCTCATCGAACGGGTCACGGCCGGACAGCACGCCGTTGACCTTGGCCATATCCACCGTCTTCGTCCAGGAGCCCACCAGCAGGGTCGCCACCGCGTTGCCGGAGAAGTTGGTCACCGCGCGCGCCTCGGACATGAACCGGTCGATCCCCACGATCAGACCGACCCCGTCGAGCAGCTCCGGCCGATGCGCCTGCAGGCCGCCGGCCAGCGTCGCCAGCCCGGCTCCACTCACCCCGGCCGCGCCCTTGGACGCCACGATCATGAACACCAGCAGACCGATCTGTTCCCCCACCGACAGCGGGTCACCCAACGCGTCGGCGATGAACAGCGACGCCATCGTCAGGTAGATCGCCGTGCCATCCAGGTTGAACGAATATCCAGTCGGCACAACCACACCCACGGTGCTCTGCTGCACACCCAGATGCTCCATCTTCGCGATCAGCCGCGGCAGTGCCGATTCCGACGACGACGTCGCGAAGATCAGCAGGTACTCCCGCGCCAAGTAGCGCACCAGCTTGAAGATCGACACCCCCGACACCATCCGCAGCATGGTCCCGAGAACACCGAAGACGAAGACCACGCACGTCAAGTAGAAGCCCAACATCAGCGTCAACAGGTTGGTCACCGCGCTCCAGCCGGTCAGACCCACCACGTTCGCCATCGCGCCGAACGCACCAATCGGGGCCAGCCACAACACCATTGACAGCACCTTGAACACCAGCCGCTGCAGATGCTCGATTCCGCGCAGGATCGGCTCGCCCTTGCTGCCCATCGCCTGGATGGCGAACCCGACCAGCAGCGCCACGAACAACCCTTGCAGCACATTGCCGTCGGTGAGCGACGAGAACAGCGACGTCGGGATGATGTGCTGGATGAAGTCCATCAAACCGCCTGACTCATGCGCCTTTTCGGCCAGCTCGGCACCCTTGGCAGCCGTCGATTCCGACAGCTTGAGGCTGCTGCCCGGATGCAGCAGGTTGCCGACCAACAGGCCGATGCCCAACGCGATCGTCGACATCACCAGGAAGTAGCCGAAGGCCAGCCCGCCGACCTTGCCGACGGTCGCCGCCTTCCGCACCGAGCCGATCCCCAGCACGATCGTGCAGAAGATCACCGGGACGATCATCATCTTGATCAGACTGACGAACATCGTCCCGAGAACGCCGACCTCCTTGCCCACCGAGGGGGCCACCAGGCCGACGGCAACGCCGGCAACCACGGCGAAGATGACAGCCAGATAGAGCCAGTGGGTGCGATCCCGGCGCTTGGGCGCCTCGGGCTTGTCCTCGCCGCCTTCGCGATCCACAACCGTGGTCATGAGCGGTTTCCTTCCAGTCCTGACAGCTTTGGGTCTGCAAGGATGGTTTACCCAGCACGTGACGCAGGTCACGCTTTAGTTCATTACGTTCAGGCGCGGAGGTGAGCAGTGGCCGTACTGCCCCGCTCGCTAGCGGGCCAAGCCTTCGCGTTGCAGGCCGCGGTGATCATCCTGGTGGTGGTGGCCGGCAGCGCGTTGGCCCTGTTCGACGCCAAACGCCACGGCGACGAAGCCGCCCGCCAACAGGTGACGGCGATCGCCGTTGCCCTGGCCGACTCACCGTCCACGGCGGAAGCGATCGAAAGCGGTAACGCCGCAAGCGTTCTGCAGCCGGTCACCGAGGCCGTTCGCAAGAGCACCGACATCGCTTTCATCACGATCATGGCGCCCGACCGCACCCGGTTCACCCACACCAACCCGCAGCAGATCGGCCAGAAGTACATCGGCACCATCGAGCCCGCACTGCGTGGCGATACCTACACCGAGGTGTACACCGGCACCCTCGGCCCGTCGGTGCGCACCATCGCACCGGTGCGTGGTGAGCGCGGACAGGTCATCGGCCTGGTCGCCGCCGGCATCACGCTCGAAAGCCTGTCTGCGCGCTGGCGCTCGCAATGGCTGATGATCGTCGGTGTCGGGGCAGGCGCACTGGCCCTGTCCTTCGTCGGTATCTGGGCGATCCGTCGGCGCATCCTGCACCAGACTCACGGCCTGGCGCCCGACGAGCTGCGGGTGATGTACGACCACCACGACGCCATCCTGCACTCGGTCTCCGAAGGTCTGATCGTGTTGGACCGCAACGGTATCGCGCTGGCCAACGACGAAGCCCGACGCCTGCTGGCCCTGCCGGCCGGACCCATCACACGCGCCGACCTGCCAGAGTTCCTGCGCGGCAACGACCCCGGTGTGCGCGACGAGGTCCGGCTCACCGATGACCGGGTACTGGTGGTGAACCGCTCGCAGGTCAGCGCGTCGGACTCCGAAGTGGTCACCATCCGCGACCGCACCGAATTACAAGGCGCGCTGGGCGAATTGAGTTCGCTGCAGGGTTTCACCGACTCACTGCGCGCACAGGCCCACGAGTCGGCCAACAAACTGCACACCGTCGTCACACTGGTCGAGATAGGCCGCCCCGACGAGGCGGTCAAGTTCGCCACCCAGGAACTGGCACTGTCCCAGCAGCTCGTCGACCGGGTCTCCGAGGCCGTCGGCGAACCCGCCCTGGTGGCGCTGCTGCTCGGCAAGACCGCCGAGGCCGACGAGCGCGGCATCGAGCTGACCATCACCGAGGAGACCCGCCTGCCCGCCGAAGCGCTGCTCAGCCCGCAGGAGATGGTCACAGTGCTGGGCAATCTGATCGACAACGCGATGGATGCCTGCGACCGCGACGATCCCTGGGTCGAGGTGACGGTCTACCAGAGCGACGAGTGCCTGCAGATCCAGGTCGCCGACAGTGGCCCGGGTATGGACCCCGAGACCTTCGCACGCGCCAGACAGCGCGGTTACTCGACCAAGTCCGGCAGCGACGCCGGGCACCAAGGCCTCGGGCTCGCATTGGTCGCACAGGTCGTCACCCGGCACGGCGGCACCCTGAGTGCCGACGTCACCTACGGCTCGGTGGTGACGGTGACCATCCGATGATCACCGTGCTGATCGTCGAGGACGAACCGCTGATCGCCGAAGCGCACAACGCGTATCTGTCTCGGCTGCAAGGCTTTACGGTCACCGGCATAGCCAGCACCGCGCGCGACGCGATGCGCATCGCCGCCGAAGCCGAGTCCCCCGTCGACCTGGTTTTGCTCGACCTCGGCCTGCCCGACGCCAGCGGCATCGCCCTGGCCTCGGCGCTGTCCGGTCTGCGGCCGGCCCCCGACATCATCGCGATCACCTCCGAACGCGATCTGGAGATGGTGCGCGCCGCCGTCGCCCACGGGGCGCTGGCTTATCTGCTCAAGCCGTTCACATTCGCGGCGTTTCGCGACCGCCTCGAGCGCTACCGCCGCTATCGCGAGGCACTGCCGGCGGGCACCGAGGCGGCCAGCCAAGCCGAGGTCGACCGGGCGCTGGCCGAACTTCGCAGCACCGACAAGTCGGTCACCCCCAAGGGCGCCGCACCGGGGACCACCGATGAGATCGCCCGCGCGGTGCGCGACCGCGCCGACGGGCTGACCGCCGACGAGGCCGCCAAACTGGTCGGCGTATCTCGGGTGACCGCCTGGCGCTACCTGGAACGGCTGGCCGACGACGGCACCGTCACCCGCCTGACCGAATACGGCAAGACGGGCCGGCCGAGCACCCGCTATCAGTGGCGCTGAGACCGCATACAGATCGCACTTAGGCGACAAATCTCGCTCTTAGTGCGGTCTCGATGCGCTGGCGCCCCCTTGCGTAGCCGGTCACGGCGTTACTAGGATGTCCTAGTATTCAGCGGCAAGGTCAGCCAAGGGGCAGTCATGAGCACAACCATTCAGCACTTCATCGACGGCAAGCGCAGCAACCTCAGCAGCACGCGCACCGCGGACGTCTACAACCCCAGCACCGGTGAGGTGCAGGCCCAGGTATTGCTGGCCTCGACCGCCGACGTCGACACCGCGGTCGCCTCCGCGGTCGAGGCGCAGAAGGAATGGGCCGCCTGGAATCCGCAGCGCCGTGCCCGCGTCCTGATGAAGTTCATCGAGTTGGTCAACGCCAACACCGACGAGCTCGCCGAATTGCTGTCCATCGAGCACGGCAAGACCGTCCCCGATTCCAAGGGCGACATTCAGCGCGGCATCGAGGTCATCGAATTCGCCATCGGCATCCCGCACCTGCTCAAGGGTGAGTTCACCGAAGGCGCCGGCGGCGGAATCGACGTGTACTCGATCCGCCAGCCGCTCGGCGTCGTCGCCGGCATCACGCCGTTCAACTTCCCCGCGATGATCCCGCTGTGGAAGGCCGGCCCCGCCCTCGCATGCGGTAACGCCTTCATCCTCAAGCCGTCGGAGCGCGACCCGTCCGTCCCCGTCCGCCTGGCCGAGCTGTTCCTTGAAGCCGGACTGCCCGCCGGTGTCTTCCAGGTGGTGCAGGGCGATAAGGAAGCCGTCGACGCGATCCTGCATCACCCCGACATCAAGGCCGTCGGCTTCGTCGGCAGCTCCGACATCGCGCAGTACATCTACTCCACCGCGGCGGCCAACGGTAAGCGGTCCCAGTGCTTTGGCGGCGCCAAGAACCACATGATCGTCATGCCCGACGCCGACTTGGACCAGGCCGTCGACGCCCTGATCGGCGCCGGTTACGGCAGCGCCGGCGAGCGCTGCATGGCCATCAGCGTCGCGGTGCCCGTCGGCGAGGAAACAGCAAATCGGTTGCGCGGCAGGCTCGTCGAGCGGATCAACGAGCTGCGCGTCGGACACAGCCTGGACCCCAAGGCCGACTACGGCCCACTGGTCACCGCTGCCGCGCTGAAGCGGGTCCGCGACTACATCGATGCCGGCGTGGCCGCCGGAGCCGAGATCGTGGTCGACGGCCGGGACAAGGCCAGCGACGAGCTGACGTTCGACGACGCCAGCCTCGAGGGCGGGTTCTTCATCGGCCCCACCCTCTTCGACCATGTCACCACCGACATGTCGATCTACACCGACGAGATCTTCGGCCCGGTGCTGTGCATCGTGCGCGCCCACGACTACGAGGAAGCGTTGAAGCTTCCCTCTGAGCACGAGTACGGCAACGGCGTGGCCATCTTTACCCGCGACGGTGATGCCGCCCGCGACTTCGTCTCCCGCGTTCAGGTCGGCATGGTCGGCGTCAACGTGCCGATCCCGGTTCCGGTGTCCTACCACACCTTCGGTGGCTGGAAGCGCTCCGGCTTCGGTGACCTCAACCAGCACGGACCGCACTCGATTTTGTTCTACACCAAGACCAAGACCGTCACCGAGCGGTGGCCGTCGGGCATCAAGGACGGCGCCGAGTTCGTCATCCCGACGATGAACTAGAGGGGTGATGAGCTTCTTCGCCCTCGACGACGACGATCGCGTGATCGCCGAAACGGCGGCCGCGTTCGCGATCAAACGTCTTGCGCCGCATGCCTTGGACTGGGATCACTCCAAGGAGTTCCCGGTAGACGTGCTGCGCGAGGCGGCCGATTTGGGGATGGCCGCCATCTACTGCGCCGAGGACGTCGGCGGCAGCGGACTGCGGCGGCTCGACGCGGTGCGGATCTTCGAGCAGCTCTCGACCGCCGACCCTGCGCTGGCGGCGTTCCTGTCGATCCACAACATGTGCGCGTGGATGATCGACACCTACGGCACCGACGATCAGCGCAAGTCGTGGATCCCCCGGCTCGCGTCGATGGAGGCGATCGCCAGCTACTGCCTCACCGAGCCGGGCGCCGGCTCGGATGCCTCAGCGCTGCGCACCAAAGCGGTTCGCGACGGTGATGACGCCTACGTGCTCGACGGGGTCAAGCAGTTCATCTCCGGCGCGGGCAGCTCCGACGTGTACATCGTGATGGCCCGCACCGGGGCCGACGGTCCGCGCGGCATCTCCGCGTTCATCATCGAAAAGGACACGCCCGGGCTTAGTTTCGGCGCCCAGGAAGAGAAGATGGGCTGGAACGTGCAGCCCACCGCTCAGGTGATCCTCGACGGTGTGCGGGTACCGGCATCGGCGATGCTCGGCGGCGCCGAGGGTGACGGCGGCGGCTTCGGGATCGCGATGAACGGACTCAACGGCGGCCGGCTCAACATCGCGGCCTGCTCGCTGGGCGGCGCGCAAACGGCCTATGAGAAAGCGATGGGTTATCTCGCCGACCGGCAGGCCTTCGGTGGCGCGCTGCTCGACGAGCCGACCATCCGGTTCACGCTGGCCGACATGGCGACCGCACTGGAAACCTCGCGGCTGATGCTGTGGCGCGCGGCCGTCGCCCTGGACAACGACGAACCGGACAAGGTCGCGCTGTGCGCGATGGCCAAACGGTATGTCACCGACGCCTGCTTCGAGGTGGCCGACCAGGCTCTGCAGCTCCACGGCGGGTACGGCTACCTGCGCGAGTACGGGATCGAGAAGATCGTTCGCGATCTGCGGGTGCACCGAATCCTGGAGGGCACCAACGAAATCATGCGCGTGGTCATCGGGCGAGCAGAAGCTGCCCGGGCACGCGCAACGGCATGAGGCAAAGGAGCCATACATGACGACGGTCGCGTTCCTGGGTTTGGGCCATATGGGTGGGCCGATGGCGGCCAACCTGGTCAACGCCGGCTACACGGTGCGGGGCTTCGATCCGGTGCCCGCACTGCGTGCGGCGGCCGAGGAGAAGGGCGCGACGGTGTTCGACGCCGGCGCCGCCGCGGTCGCTGAGGCAGACATCGTCATCACCTCGCTGCCCAACGGCGCGATCGTGAAAGCCTGCTACGCCGAGGCACTTCCGGCTGCCAACGCGGGCACGCTGTTCATCGACACGTCGACGATCTCCGTCGACGACGCCCGCGACATCAACGCGCAGGCGTCGGCGGCCGGAATGGCTCAGCTCGACGCCCCCGTGTCCGGCGGCATCAAGGGCGCGACCGCGGGCACACTGGCATTCATGGTCGGCGGCGACGCCGACGCGCTGGACAAGGCCCGACCGGTGTTGGATCCGATGGCCAGCAAGGTGATTCACTGCGGGTCGTCGGGCGCCGGCCAGGCCGCCAAGCTGTGCAACAACATGGTGCTGGCCGTGCAGCAGATCGCCGTGGGCGAGGCCTTCGTGCTGGCCGAAAAGCTGGGCCTGTCGGCGCAGTCCCTGTTCGACGTGATCACCGGCGCCACCGGCAACTGCTGGGCGGTACACACGAACTGCCCTGTGCCCGGACCTGTTTCGACGTCGCCGGCCAACAACAACTTCCAGCCGGGCTTCGCCACCGCGCTGATGAACAAGGACCTCGGCCTGGCGATGGATGCGGTGTCGTCGACTGGCGCCACCGCGCCACTGGGCACCCACGCCGCCGAGATCTACGCCAAATTCGCCGAGGAGCACGCCGACCTGGATTTCAGCGCGGTCATCGAAACCCTGCGTTAGAAATCCCCCGCGTGGTGGCGCAACGTCTCGATCGACGCCACCAGGGCCCGGGCTTCCGGCGCGGCCATCCCGACATCGGCGAACACCACCTCGTTGAGCGTCGCGGTGGCGTCCTCGACCGTCGAACGCCCCAGGTCGGTGATCTCGACCAGCGTGGTGCGCCCGTCGGTGGGATGCGGCACCCGCCTGACCAATCCGTCGGCCTCGAGGCGGCGGATCGCGTGCGTGACGCTGGTGACGTGCACCTGCAACCGGTCCGAGGCTTTGGTGATCGGTAACGCCCCGGTGCGGCTGAAGGCCAACAGCCGCAACAGTTCGAACCGGGAGAAGCTCAGATCGTAGGGCCGCAGCGCGTTCTCCACCCGGGCCAACAGGATCTGGTGGGCCCGCATCACCGAGGTCACCGCCACCATCCCCTCGGCGACGTCACCCCACCCGGCGCGCTCCCAGTTGCGTCGCGCGGCGGCGATCGGGTCCGGCTTGGCGGGTGGGATTGATTCGGCCATCCGCACATTCATACCGCATCGACACGCCCCCGTAGGGCACTACCGTCGCGCTGCCACTGCGGCCAGCACCGCCCGCGTCGACCACCGGTCCCCCACCGTGATCCGCACGCCGCCGTCGCCGTAGTGGCGGACCCGCAGACCGGAGGGGTCGAAAACCTCGCGCCACGGCCGATCCGCCGGCGGCAGGTACACGAAGTTGGCGTGCCCCTCGGTGACGTGCACACCCATCGCCCGCAGCCGCATCCGCAGATACCGCCGCTCGGCGGCGATCACCCGAATGCGGCGCTGCAGCTGGCGTTCCGCGTCATAGGAAGCGGCGACGGCGACCAGGCTGGTGCTGTCCATACCGAACGGCAACTGCATACGCCACAACCTGCCGGTCAGTTCCGCGGAGCCGAACCCGTAGCCGATCCGCAGGCCCGCCAGACCGTACGCCTTGGAAAACGTCCGCAGCACGACCACATTCGGGTGCTGGCGGATCAGCAACCGTGCGTCGAGCCGAAAGCCCGGTGCCACGAATTCGATGTAGGCCTCGTCGAGCAGCACGATGGTGCCACTCGGCACGGCCGACAGGAAGCGGCTCACCGCGAACGTCGACTCGATGGTCCCGGTGGGGTTGTGCGGGCGGCACAACACCACCACCTTCGCCTGTGCCGCAGCGTCGATCAGCCCGTCCATGTCGTGGTGGCCATGCTGATCCAACGGGACGGAGACCGGCCGCAGCCGTGCCATGCCCGCCATGATCGGATACCCGTCGAACGTCGGTGTGGCCATCGCGATGCGGTCGCCCGGCTCGGTCACCGCGTGCAGCAGCTGCATGGCGACACCGGTGGCACCCGGCCCGAGCACCACCTGCTCCTCGGCGACACCGATCCGGGTGGCGATCAGCCGGCGCAAGCGCTCCGGCAGGAACTCCGGATACCGGTTCGCCGAATCGATCGCACTGATCAGCGCCGAACGCACCCCGGGCAGCGGTGAGAACGGACTCTCGTTGAGCGACAACGCCAATGGGTCGACCGAGTCGGGCAACGCCGCCACAGTATCCTCGGCCATCCGGATCATGGTCGTCATCAGGCGGCCCGACCGCCCCAGCGCACCGCGGCCGCGCCGGCGAAGTCACCGGCATGGGCGAACGCCGCCATCAACACGGTGTCGCCGGCGGTGATCCGGCCGTCGGTGATCGCCCGGTCGAGATTGATCGGGATGCCGGCGCCGAACAGGTTGCCGCACTCGTCAAAGGTGTCGACGTGCCGCTCGACCGGCAGTTCCAGAGCCTCGCGCCAGTTGCGCAGGAACACCCGGTTGGGTTGGTTGGTGACGAACAGGTCGAGGTCGCGAGATTTCAATCCGATGCGATCGCACACCGCCAGCGCCACCTCGGGTACCTGCCGGTTGCCGCGGGCCAGCACCTTGGTGATCTTGGATTCGGTGAACCCGATGTACCCCTCGGCCTCCCCTGGCTGCCACCACTTTCGGGGCGGGTCGAACGCGATGGTCATGTCACCGGCGAACTCGCCGTAGGTGCGGGTCTCGACATCGAGGATCGGCGATGCATCCGACACCGCGACCAACCCGACGGCCGCGCCGTCCCCGGGCACCGCGGCCTGGGCCTTGCGGCGCACGGTCGGCTGCTCGAAGACCTGACCCGCCGCGTTCTGCGCGATCGCCACCAGCGCCGTCTGCCCGGCACCGGAGGACAGCAACTGCCGTGCCACCTGCAGGCCCAACACGAACGCCGCGCAACCGCCGTTGTGCAGATCGAGCACCCAATTCGGCCGCATCCCAAGCCGATGCGCGATCGCCCCGCCACCGCCGTAGAACGGCATGTCGGGCATCTGGGTGTGGGTGATCAGGACGTCGGCGCCGGCGATCACGTCCTCACCGTGACGCTCGATCAGCCCGGCGGCGGCCCGCTCGATCATGTCGGTGGCCGTCTCGTCGGGTGCGATGTGGTGGCGGAACTTCGGCGCCCGGAACATCAGGTTGTTGCGCAGGTCGTCGGAGTCGGCGAACTGGGCGTAGTAGTCGGCGGAGATGGGTTCCCCCGGCAGATAGCTCGAGACGTCGAGGAGGCTGACGCTGGGATGGCTCATGGCGGTGCTCACTTCATCCAGTCGGGGGTGATCGGCAGGCCGTTGCGGTGCCGGTATTCGGCAATGGCCTTGAGGTTCTGCATCTCCAGGGCATGTCCGGCGCCGAACATGTCCCAGAAGTCCCCCACCCACACCGGCCGCTCCGTGGGTGCGGTCTCCGGGTAGGGGTTGTCGTCGTAGAACGGATGGCGGCAATTCGTCCACAGCACAACGGAACCGGGCCTGTCGAGCACCGCTTTGGCGTCGACCACCCGCATCAGGTAGATCATCCACAGGTGCTTACCCTGGTCCCACGCGCAGTGGTAATCCACGGTGCGCGCCTCCGGGTTCGCCACCGTGCGCGTGTAAATCGAAGTTTGCGAACCCAATCGGTCGTAGGCCAGCCACAGACCCGGCTCGTCGGTGGGCTCGAATCCGCGCAGGCTGTACGTCCACTCCTCCAGCGAGCGGGTGTCGGACAAGTAGGCGAAGAGCTCGTCCGGCGGGCAGTCGATGTACTCGTTGACAGTGCAGTACCGGCCGAACACGTCGTCGTGCGGGTAAACGGACCGCATCATCTCCATGATGACCGGGGTGGCCTGCTCTCGCGGGGAGGTCTCGATCCTCGTCACTCCCTCGATGGGGTCGACGGATCCGGTGTGGACGACGATGTCGTCAAGCGCGGGCAGCGACATGGCTCGTGCTCTCCTCTGGTGCAATCGGGTTGTGGGACAACGCGGTCAGGAACGGGGCGAACGGCGGGATTTCGTCGGCGGAGCATTCGACGCTCACGACCGACGGTCCGTCACCGGCCAGCGCAGATCCCAGCGCGGCGCGCAGCTGGCCGGCATCGCCGACATCGACCGAGCGCAGCCCCGGAAACATCGCCGCCAGGCCCGCGCCCAGATTGCTGGTGCGGAACCTGTTGAAGGTGTACATGTCCCGGTAGTACAGCTGCTCGCGGGTCACGCACATGGCGTGCGCGTTGTTGTTGAACAGTACGAAAGTGATCGGCAGCCGGTACTGCCACGCGGTGTGCATCTCCATGCCGTGCATGAAGAACGCGCCATCCCCGGCCACCACCACGACCCGGCGGCCACGACCGAAGGCCGCACCGATGGCGGCCCCGAAGCTGTAGCCCATGCCACCCATACCCAGGGCGACGATGAACCGTCCCGATCTGCGTACCGGCAGGGAGTGAATCGCGGCCGCCCCGGTGTTACCGGCGTCGACCACGATGTCGACATCGTCGGGCAGCATGGCGTCGAGCGCGGAAACTGCTTCGCGATAACGGATTCCGCCACCGTCATAGTGCGGCGGGATCAGCTCCTGGTGACTGACAGCCTCGGGAACGCTGACGCCGTGCGGTCGGCCGCACCCGGACAGCATCATCGCCAGTTGCCCCAGTGACGCCCGCAGATCGTCGGTGCGGATGTGGGTGCAGGCCAGATACGGCGCGGCCGAGCCCAGCGACATCACCGGCACCGACGCCAACGCGGCGTCCAAACCGCTGCGGGCGGTCACGTTCAAACGCGTACCCACAATCAGGCACAGCGCGCTGTCCCGCACCGCCTCGGCGACCCCGGGATGCCCCATCACCCCGGTCACCCCCAGTGACGACGATGATCCCAGGCCGGGCGAGCCGCTGGCATCCTTGGCATCGGGCACGGTGGCGACCCGGGCGCGCAGCAGGGCGCGCACCCGCTCCAGTTCGGTGCGCGAATCGTCGCGCGCCACCTGCTCGCCGGCGATGATGGTCACCGATCCGCGGGTACGGCGCAGCGCGCGGGCGATCGGCCACGGATCCCCTACCACCGGCGGCTCGGGCGCCGACGACAACCGGCTCCGGCGCGGGATCAGCGCCTGCTGAATGTCTTTGGGCAACAACAACACCGCTGGCCCGCCCCGCCAGGCCGCAGCGATCGCCTCCGGCAGCGCGGTGACGATCTGGTCAGCCGAGGTGACACGGCGGCAATACACCGACACCGTCGAGAACAGCGCGTAAGCATCCAGTGACCCGTCACGGCCGCTGGTGTCCTGAAAACTGCCGCGCCCGTCCATCACGGTGGGCGGCTGGCCGACCAGCGCCAGCACCGGTACCCGGCTTGCCAACGATTCACCCAGTCCCGGAACGAGATTCAGTGATCCCCCGCCGGAGGTCGCCATGACCACCCCCAGACCGCAGCCGGCCCGGCTGTAGCCGTCGGCCATCGCCGCCGCGGAGAATTCATGCTTGGCCAGAACGGCGGTGACACGGGAGTGGAAATGCGCCGCGTCGTAGAGATCCTCGATGTTGGCGCCGCCCACCCCGAACATGTGCTCTACGCCGGTGGCCGCGAGTTGGTCGACGATGTAGTCGACCACGCGTTGTCGCTCGTCCATCTCAGATCACCCATCCTCCCCAACCCTGACAATGACACGAGGGCTAGGTGGGTTCGGTTCACCCAGACAAGGACTAATCGATCGAAAAGTGCTTGTAGAGAATGCTTTTGACTGATCGACAGATCAGTCAGGACGACAGACTGCGCTGCAGCAACACGTCGCCGGTCTCGGCCTTGACGACCTGGACTGCGGCGATCTTCTCCATCGGCATCGAGGTGCTGCCGGTCGGCGAGGCCGATTCCCCTTCGCGCGCCATCCACGTCGCCAGCTGGACCCGGCTGCCGTCACGACCGACGGCATACATCGCGAGCTTGTCCGCGTCCTCGGTCGCGTCGGCGCCGATCTCCTGGTGGTAGGTGCAGGTCATCTCGATGTGGGTGCCCCACCCCATCGGAGTGACCTGGATCGTCGCCTCGAACGACGACGGCATCACCGGTGTCATGCTGACGGTCTCGGCCGACACCTGCGGGGCGGGGGTGTGCGCGCTGAACGGTGCGGGCTTGATCGCGACGAACACGCCAACGGCCAGCACCGCGGCGGCCGCGGCGGCCACCGACCAGGTGATCCACCGTCCCCGGCGGCGACGCCTGCGCACCTCGAAGAGCACGCCGTCGAGCAGCTGCGGGCGCAACGGCGGCGGTTCCATCCCGCCGGTGTCGATCGCGGTCACCTCGTCAGGGGTGAGCATGGCCAGCAAGGCGGGCATACCGCTGAGCTCGCCGACCGAGGAGCGGCAGGGCACGCATCCGCTGAGGTGCGCTTCGTACTCGCGGCGTTCGGTGCTCGACAGCGAACCCAGCACGTAGGCGGCGTCCCATGTCTCGTAGGGATCGTGCGGTTCCTTCACCGGGTCACCCCCATCTCCTGCAACGTCAGCCGAAGCGCGCGCACCGCGTAGTGCAGCCTCGACTTCACCGTCCCCTCGGCGATCTGAAGGTCGGCCGCGATCTGCGCTGTGGTCCAGCCAAGATAGTAGGAACGGCGGACCACGGCGCGGTGATCGGGCGACAGTTGCGCCAGCGCATCCCCGATCAGCAGCCGATCGAGCGCGCTGTTGACCTCGTCGGGCCCCGCGGGCTCCGGCGCCCCCTCGGTGTTCAGCGAGTCGGTCTCCCGGCGGAACCGGGCGCTGCGACGTTCGTCGATGATCATGTTGCGGGCCACCGTGAACAGCCACGCCCGGGCGGAACGCTCGGCGTCGCCTGCGACCTCCGGATGCTGCCAGGCCCGCAGCAGGGTCTCCTGGACCACGTCCTCCGCGCGTGCCGGATCGCCGGTCAGCCGCAGCGCATAGCGCCACAGTGCGGCCGCGTGCTCCTCGTAGAGCACCCGAACCAACGCCGCCTCCGGGTCGTCCATGGTCAACCTCCCGGCTGATACACGTAACCGGTGGGTGTTTGGTTCACAGTGTGCGCTCGGCGCCGGCCGTCCAGCCGCGAAATCGACCTCAGGGTCGTGATCCGGGGCGATCAACAGCCATGGTGGCGGTCTCGGCGCAGATCACACAGTGAGGATGCGCGGGCCGTCGTCGGTGACGGCGACGGTGTGTTCCCAGTGCGCGGCGCGGGACCCGTCAGCGGTGACGACGGTCCACTCGTCGGCCAGGATCCGGGTCTTGGTGGTGCCCAGGGTCAGCATCGGTTCGATCGCCAGCACCGATCCGACGATCAGCGTGGGGCCGCGGCCGGGTTCGCCCTCGTTGGGCAGGAACGGGTCCATGTGCATGGCCCGACCGATGCCGTGCCCGCCGTAACCGGCGACGATGCCAAACCGGCGCCCGTAGGTCTGTTCGGCGGCGCGGGTGCCGGTCTCGATGGCATGCGACACGTCCGTGAGCCGATTACCCGGGATCATCGCCGCGATACCCGCTTCCATCGACTGCTTCGTCGCCGCCGACAGCGCCTCGTCCACCGCGATCAACGTGCCGATCCCGAACGTGACCGCGGCATCGCCGTGCCAGCCGTCGATGATCGCACCGCAGTCGATCGACACCAGATCGCCGTCGGCGAGCTTCTCCTCCGGCATCGGGATGCCATGCACCACACGGTCATTGACCGACGAGCAGATGCTCGCCGGATAGCCGTGATAGCCGAGGAAAGACGGAGTGCCGTTGGCCTGGCGGATCACCGACTCAGCGACGTCGTCGAGGTCCTTGGTCGAGACACCGGGTGCGGCGGCCGCCTGGACGGCGCGCAACGCTGCCGCCACCACAGCGCCGGCAGCGGCCATCGCATCCAACTCCCCCGGCGTGCGGGCGGGAACGGTTTTGCGATTGCGCAACCCGGGCAGTGAAACCATCGAAACTCAGCGACCGAGTGCGTGCAGCGCCCGGGCGAACACCTCATCGAGGCTGCCGACGGCGTCGACGGTCTTGAGCTCGTCCTGGTAGTAGTCGAGCAGCGGCGCGGTCTCGTCGCGGTACACCTTGAACCGGTTGCGGATGACGTCCTCGGTGTCGTCGGCGCGGCCACGGCCCTTGAGCCGCTCGACCAGCTCGTCCTCGGGCACCCGGAACTCGAGCACGGCGTCGAGCAACAAGTCGCGCTTGGCCAGCATCTGCTTGAGCGCTTCGGCTTGCTCGACCGAGCGGGGGAAGCCGTCGAGGATGAAGCCGCCGGCCACATCCGCGTCGCCCAGCCGGTCGTCGACCAGCGCGTTGGTCAGCGTGGCCGGAACCAGGTCACCGGCGTCGAGGTACTTCTTGGCCTCCAGCCCCAGTTCGGTGCTGGTGCTGATGTTGTGCCGGAACAGGTCACCGGTGGAGATCTGCGGTACCCCGAGCTTGTCCGCCAGCTTGACCGCCTGAGTTCCTTTACCCGCGCCCGGCGGTCCCAACAGAACGATTCTCACTTCAGGAACCCTTCGTAGTTGCGCTGCATGAGCTGGCTCTCGATCTGTTTGACCGTATCCAAACCGACACCGATCATGATCAGAACCGCGGTACCGCCGAACGGCAGGTTCTGGACGCCGCCGCTATTGCCCATCTGCAGGAAGACGTTCGGCAGCACAGCGATCACACCCAGGTAGATCGAGCCGGGCAGGGTGATCCTGTTCAGCACGTACCGCAGGTAGTCAGCGGTGGGCTTGCCTGGTCGGATGCCGGGGATGAAGCCGCCGAACTTCTTCATCTCGTCGGCACGTTCGTCAGGGTTGAACGTGATCGAGACATAGAAGTAGGTGAAGAAGATGATCAGCCCGAAGTAGATGCCGATGTAGACCGGATCAGCGGGGTTGGTCAGATAGTTGGCGACGAACCGGTCCCACCAGCCGTTGCTCGGGGTGGTGCGCCCGCTCTGGATCAGCTGAGTGATCAGGTGCGGGATGTAGATCAGCGACGACGCGAAGATGACCGGGATGACGCCGGCCTGGTTGACCTTCAGCGGCAGATAGGTCGACGTGCCGCCGTACATCCGCCGGCCCACCATGCGCTTGGCGTACTGCACCGGGATGCGGCGCTGGCCCTGCTCGACGAACACGACGCCGATGATGATCAGCAGAGCCGCCCCACAGACCGCGGCGAAGATCAGGCCGCCACGGCTGTCCAGGATGCTCTTGCCCTCAGCAGGGATGCGGGCCGCGATACCGGCGAAGATCAGCAGCGACATGCCGTTGCCGACGCCCCGCTCGGTGACCAGTTCGCCCATCCACATGACCAGCGCGGCGCCCGCGGTCATCACCAGGACGATGATGACCAGCGAGAAGATGCTCTGGCTCTGCAGGATGTCCAGGGTGCAGCCCTGCAGCAGTCCGCCATTGGCGGCCAGTGCCACGATGCTGGTGGCCTGCAGGATGGCCAGCGCGATCGCCAGGTAGCGCGTGTACTGGGTCATCTTGGCCTGGCCGGCCTGACCCTCCTTGCGCAGCTGTTCGAAACGCGGGATGACCACCGTGAGCAGCTGCACGATGATGCTGGCGGTGATGTAGGGCATGACGCCCACCGCGAACACCGTCAGCTGCAGCAGCGCGCCGCCGGAGAACAGGTTGATCAACGAATAGATCTGTCCTCCGGCACCACCGCTCACCTGCTCGATGCACTGGTGGACATTCTTGTAGTTGACCCCGGGGGACGGCAGCGACGCGCCGAGCCGGTACAGGATCACTACACCCAACGTGAACAGGATCTTTCGCCTCAGGTCGGCCGTCCTGAGCGAAGAGATAAAAGCCGAGAGCACTCTTCCTCCTGGGCAGCCGGACGTGAGTCACAGCGTGCCAATGGGGCTGGCCTGGCCAGCGTTCGGGTAATCCTGCCTTGCGCCGATCGCCGCCAGGATTTCCGCCCGCGGCACCGCTCGCTCAAACAGTCTACGAGAGTAACAGTTGGCCCAGGCAGGGCGGGAATCCGCGGATCGCGTTCCGGCGGGCAGGAGCGAAGCGACCCGGGGATCAGCACCGGCGGGCAGGAGCGAAGGGGCCCAGTGCGCGCTCAGGAATCGCACAGCGGGAACAACGTACAGTCGATAGTGGTTAACTCAGCTAAGTATAAATGGCAGCAGTGAGGGTCAAACGATGACGCGTACCGACAACGACACCTGGGACCTGGCCTCCAGCGTGGGAGCCACCGCGACTCTGGTCGCCGCCGCCCGGGCCGCGGCGAGCCGCGAACACGACCCCCTGATCGACGACCCCTTCGCCGAACCCCTGGTGCGCGCCGTCGGTGTCGACTTCTTCACCAAGATGGCCGCCGGCGCCCTGGCCACCCCGGACGACCAGAGCGCCATGGGCGTGACCCGGATGACCGACAACATGGCAGTGCGCACGAAATTCTTCGACGAGTTCTTCTTGGCCGCCGCTGACGCCGGTGTCCGACAGGTCGTGATCCTCGCCTCCGGCCTCGACTCGCGTGCCTACCGCCTGGACTGGCCGGCCGGCATGGTCGTCTACGAGATCGACCAGCCCGACGTCATCGCATTCAAGACCCAGACGTTGGCCGAGCAGGGCGCCACACCGACGTGTGACCGCAGGCCGGTGGCGATGGATCTGCGCAACGACTGGGCCACCGCGCTACGCGAGGCCGGCTTCGACCCGCAGGCGCCCACCGCGTGGAGCGCCGAAGGTCTGCTGGGCTACCTGCCGCCGGACGCGCAGGACCGTCTGCTGGACACCGTCACCGAACTGTCCGCTCCCGGGAGCCGGGTGGCCATCGACACCGCGCCGCCGTCGAATCCCGAGGAACAGGAAGAGTCGCGCGAAAAGATGGAGACCATCTCGCAGCACTGGCGCGACAACGGCTTCGACCTCGACTTCGGCTCGCTGGTGTATCTGGGTGAGCGCAACGAGGCCAGCGTTTACCTGACCGACCACGGTTGGCAGGTCGACCGCTCTCCGGTCAACGATCTGCTTGCCGCCGGCAGCCGCGGCACCTTCGACGACGACGAGCCGATGGGCAAGCTCTACTACCTCAGCGCCATCTACGGCGGCGTCCGATGAGCCGCAGCGACTCCGACTCCTGGGACCTGGCGACCAGCGTCGGCACCACTGCCACCATGGTGGCCGCCGCCCGTGGGGTGGCCAGCCGCGAAGAGAACGCATTGATAAACGATCCGTTCGCCGCTCCTCTGGTTCGTGCCGTCGGGATCGACGTCTTCACCAAGATGGTCGACGGCGACATCGACATGGCAGCCATGGACAGTGCCGAGACCGCCCGGGTGATGACAGATGTGATGGCGGTGCGGACCCGCTTCTTCGACGACTTCTTCCTGACCGCGGCCGCCGCCGGAGTGCGGCAGGCGGTCATCCTGGCCTCCGGCCTGGACTCCCGGTCGTACCGGCTGGACTGGCCGGCGGGCACCGTGGTCTACGAGATCGACCAGCCCCAGGTCATCGACTTCAAGACCGAGACGCTGGCCGCGCTCGGCGCCTCCCCCACCGCGGATCTCCGCACGGTCAGCGTCGACCTGCGCGACGATTGGCCGGCAGCGCTGCGGGCCAATGGTTTCGACGCCACCTTGCCGACCGCCTGGAGCGCCGAAGGCCTGCTCGTCTATCTGCCGCCGGAGGCCCAGGACCGGTTGTTCGACAACATCACCGCGTTGTCCGCGCCCGGCAGCCGGATCGCCACCGAATATCACCCGGACGGCGGCCGCGGTCTGGCCGACCGTTCCAAGGCGATCAGCGACCAATGGCGCGAACGAGGGCTGGACATCAACATGTCCGACCTGTTCTACGACGGGGAACGCAACCCCGTCATCGGCTACCTCGAACAGCAGGGCTGGCAGGTCGGCTCCCAAGCGCGCGCCGACCTGTTCGCCGCGTATGGACGGCCCTTCCCCGAGACCACCCTGACCGAATCCCTGCGGAACTCCTTGTCCGTCACCGCAATCCGGAAGTAACACCATGAGCCAGACAAACACCCGCTACGACGGCGACACCTGGGACCTGGCGTCCAGCGTCGGCGCCACCGCGACATCGGTGGCGGCGTCGCGCGCGCTGGCCTCCCGCGGCCCGGACGCGCTCATCCACGACCCGTACGCCGACGCACTCGTCAAGGCGGTCGGCGTGGAGCCCCTGATCCGGGTTGCCAACGGCGAGGCCAACATCGAAGACGACCCGATGCTCAACCGGCGCCGGATGACCGAGCAGATCGCCGTGCGAACCCGGTTTTTCGACGACGTGTTCACCAACGCCGCCCGCGACGGCATCACCCAGGCCGTCATCCTGGCCTCGGGCCTGGACACCCGCGCCTACCGGATGAGCTGGCCTGCCGGCTCGGTGGTGTTCGAGCTGGACCAGCCTCAGGTCATCGAGTTCAAAACCCGTGTGATGGCCGATCTGGGAGTCTCGCCCACCGCCGATCGCCGCACCGTCGCGGTCGACTTGCGCGATGACTGGCCGACGGCATTGCGGGAACACGGTTTCGACGTCACCCAACCGACGGCGTGGATCGCCGAAGGCTTGCTGATCTATCTGCCCCCGGAAGCGCAGGACCGGTTGCTGGACAACGTCACCGCATTGTCGGCACCGGGAAGCCGCTTCGCCACCGAATTCATGGCCGCGGGAACGACACTGCCGGACAGCTGGCGCGACCGATTCAAGAAGTACTCGGCACAGATCGGCTCCGACATCGATCTGCCTGCCCTGTTCTACGACGGCGAGCGCAATTCGGCAGGCGACTACCTGGCCGAACGCGGTTGGCGCATCAGCACGGTGAGCACCCGGGAGTCCTACGCCGCCAACGGCTTTGACCTTCCCGACGACGAGACGCTGGTGCAGTTCAGCGACAGCACCGGGTACCTGACCGCAACTCGATCCAGGGAGCAGTAATGGCACGCACCGATGACGACAGCTGGGACCTGACCTCGAGCGTCGGCGCCACCGCGACAGCCGTGGCCGCCGGACGCGCGCTGGCCACCAAAGACCCGCGCCAGCTCGTGAACGACCCGTTCGCCGATCCCCTGGTTCGCGCGGTCGGCATCGACTTCTTCATCAAGATGATCGACGGCGAACTGGACACCTCGGCATTCGGCGACCTCGCTCCCGAGCGCGTGCAGTCGATGATCGACGCAATGGGCGTGCGGGCCAAGTTCTTCGACGACTACTTCATCTCGGCGACCGGCACCGGCATCCGGCAGGTCGTGATCCTGGCATCCGGCTTGGATGCCCGCGCATACCGGCTGCCGTGGCCGTCGGGCACCGTGGTGTTCGAGATCGACCAGCCCGACGTCATCGCGTTCAAGACCGGTGTGTTCGACGACCTCGGTGCGCAGCCCCCGGCGCGGCGCCACACCGTCGGCATCGATCTGCGCGAGGACTGGCCTGCCGCCCTGCGTGCCGCCGGCTTCGACCCGAGCCTGCCCACCGCGTGGCTGGCCGAGGGACTACTGGTCTATCTGCCGTCCGACGCTCAGGACCGGTTGTTCGACACGATCACCGAATTGAGTGCGCCCGGCAGCGCCGTGGCCACCGAATTCGTCCCCGGGATCATGGATTTCGACCCGTCGAAGGGGACGGCGATGACAGCCCAAGCCCGCGATCAGGGCCTGGACCTCGACATGGGGTCGCTGGTCTACGCCGGGCCCCGCAGCCACGTGATGGAGTACCTGACCGGAAAGGGTTGGGACGTCACCGGAGTCGCCGACGAGGAGCTGTTCCGGCAGCTCGGCCTGGCGGCCCGGCCCGAGCGGGCCGATAACGATCCGTTCGGCGAAATCGTCTACGTCAGCGCCACTCTGGATTGAACCCCAGCCACAGCGCACTGGTTCCGGTCAGCGCACGCTCGCTCTGATCGACCACTCCCCTGATGGACTGACCCATCAGCACCGCGATGGCTTCCGGCAGTGACGCCGCGGCCGGTTGCGATGACGGCTTGGGCCGCAGGAAGTCCCGCAGCGACGAGCTGGGATAGCTGACCAGTTCGGCCTTGGTGTCGGCGTCGATCCCGGCGAGCACCTTGGCCCGTCGCACCGCCGCCCGCAGGCCGCCGAGTTCGTCGACCAATCCGTGCTCGAGTGCATCGGCACCGGTCCACACCCGGCCCTGCGCCACCGCCTCGACCGCCTCGACGGACATGTGCCGAGCCTCGGCCACCCGCTGCACGAAGTCGGTGTAGAACAGATCGGCCTCGGCCTCGACCAGGGCCTGCTGTTCCGGGGTGAACGGCGCATTGACCGACCAGGCGTCGGCATTGTCGTTGGTGCGCACACTGTCCGAGCCAACCCCGAGGCGTTCCTTCAGCTCGCGGGCCACCAGCTTGCCGGTCAGTACACCGATCGACCCGGTGATGGTTCCCGGGTTCGCGACGATCGCGTCGGCGGCCATCGCCACGTAGTAGCCGCCCGATGCGGCGACCGCACCCATCGACGCCACCACCGGCTTGCCCTTGGCGCGCATACGCTTCACCTCCCGCCACATCGTCTCCGAGCCCGTCACCGAGCCGCCGGGACTGTCCACCCGCACGACCACCGCGTCGATGTCGTCGTCCGCGGCGACCTCGCGCAGCGCCGCGCCGATGGTGTCGCCGCCGGCGCTGGACCGCCCGATCGGCAGGCCCTGCGGGCCGCCTCGACCGCTGACGATCGACCCGGCGACGGTGACCACCGCAATCCTCGGGCGCTTCTTTCGACCCGGCACGGACGGCATCGGCACCGCGGGACCGCCCTTGCCGGCCTGCGCGTAGCGCGACAGATACAGCCGCGGCGGGGCATTGTCACCCGCGTCGGCGTCGCCGGATTCCGGCGAAACACCTTCCCGGCCGGTGAGTTCCGCGATACGGCTGTACGCCTCGTCGCGGAAGCCGATCCGGTCGACCAGGTGTCCGTCGACCGCGGCGTCACGCAGCAGCGGCGCTTGGTTGGCCAGCTCGTCGACCGCCGCGACGTCGATGTGCCGCGACTCGGCGATCGCCTGCCACACCTGGTTGTGCAGGCTGGCGATCAACCGGGAGTCGGCCTCGCGGTGAGCGTCGGTGTAGTGGTCCTGGGTGAACAGATTGGCTGCCGACTTGTATTGGCCGCGCGTCACGAACTGCGCCTCGATACCGGCCTTGTCCAGGGCGTCGCGCAGAAACAATGCGTTGGTGGCGAAACCGATCAGCCCGACCGTGCCTGTCGGTTGCATCCACACCTCGGAGAAGGCGGAGGCCAGGTAATACGACAGCGTGCTGGGATAGGTTTCAGCCCACGCCAGCGACGGCTTGGTTTTGGTGAAGGCGGCGATGGCGGACCGCAGTTCCTGCACCGGTCCGGCCGGGGCGGCCGAAAGCTGAACTCGGGCAATCAGTCCCGCCACCCGCGGGTCTTCTGCGGCGCGATGGACCGCGGCGACCGCGTCGCGCAGCAGCATCGTCCGGCCGCCGCCGGTGATGAAGGTCAGCGGGTCGAAGCCGCTGCACTCCGGCGGTACCGTCTGCAGGTCGAGCTCCAGGATGCAGCCGTCGGGCACACCATGGTGCCGGGCGGTGTCGATGCGCCGCAGCGCGTCGCGGAGGTCGTCGGCGCCCGGAATCGCGGGCAGGAAGGCGAACATACAGTCGAGATTACCCACGCCGGCCCAGGAGCCCTTCCGCGCGCTCGTACGGTGGAGTGGTGAAGTACTCGATCTCGATACCGCAGTTCGACGTCGACGGGTTCGACAGCGAGGGGCTGCGGAGCTATCTGACCCGTGCCGAAGAGCTCGGCTTCGAGGGCGGCTGGACGATCGAGCAGATCATCGGTCCGTCGCCGATGATCGCACCGATGGAGCTGCTGGCCTGGGCCGCAGCGTGCACCACCACCCTGCGGCTGGGTGTCGCGGTGCTGATCACCTCCCTGCACGACCCGCTACAGCTGGCCTCCACGGTGACCGCCGTGGACCGGCTCAGCCATGGCCGCCTGGAACTCGGTGTGGCGCCCGGCGGTGGCCGGCGAAAGTTCGAGGCGTTCGGCGTGGAGCCCGCCACATTCATCAGCAGCTTCACCGAAGGCCTGCAGTTGATGAAGGCGGCGTGGTCCGACGAACCGCGCGTGACGTTTCACGGCCGGTTCCGCGACGTCGACGATCTGCCGATCGCACCCAAGCCCGTGCAGCGGCCGCACCCGCCGATCTGGTTCGGCGCCAACGCCCCTCGCGCGATCGCACGCGCGGTCCGCCACGGCGACGCGTTCATGGGTGCGGGATCCTCGACGACGGCGAACTTTGCGGACGCCGTGCAGACCCTGCGCACCGCACTGGCCGAGCAGGAAAAGGATCCGAACACGTTCCGGATCGGCAAGCGGGTGTACCTGATCGTCGACGACGACGCGACCCGGGCCCGCGAGCGGGTGCTGACCGGTCTGCGCCGGATCTACGGCTCGATGCCCGGCGTGGACGCGGTTCCGGTATCCGGCACACCGTCGGAAGTCGTGCGAGGTCTGCGCGAGGTGATCGACGCCGGCGCGCAGACGCTGTTGCTGCACCCGGTCGGCGCGAGCCTGGCCGAGGATCGCGAACAGATGGAACGCCTTGCCGCCGAAGTCATTCCGCAGCTGAGCTGAGCAACGAAAAAAGCCCCACCGGAGCGGGGCTTCTTCGTGGATCTGGGCTCTACAGCTCGGTGACCGAACCGCCTGCAGCGGTGATGGCCTCACGGGCGCTGCCACTGAACTTGTGCGCGGTGATGTCGACCTTGGCGGTCAGCTTGCCGTCGCCGAGGACCTTGACGAGCACGTTCTTGCGAACGAGGCCCTTGGCCACCAAGTCGTCGACACCGACGGTGCCGCCCTCCGGGAAGGCCTTGTTCAGGTCGCCCAGGTTGACGACGGCGTACTCGGTGCGGAACCGGTTACGGAAGCCCTTGAGCTTGGGCAGCCGCATGTGGATCGGCATCTGCCCGCCCTCGAAGGTCACCGGCACGTTCTTGCGGGCCTTGGTGCCCTTGGTGCCACGACCGGCCGTCTTACCCTTGGAGCCCTCACCGCGACCGACGCGAGTCTTCGCGGTCTTGGAGCCGGGAGCCGGCTTCAGGTCGTGCAGCTTGATGACGCTCATGATTTAGCCTCAACCACTTCTTCTACTTCAACGAGGTGGTGCACAGCCTTGATCAGGCCACGCGTCTGCGGGTTGTCCTCGCGAACCACCGTCTGGCGAATCTTCCTCAGACCCAGGGTCCGCAGGCTTTCACGCTGCTTCCAGCGGGCACCGATGATGCCGCGCACCTGGGTGATCTTCAGCTCTGCCATGGTTATGCGCTTCCTTCACCACGCGCTGCTGCGGCAGCCAGCGCTTCGCTCTCCCGACGTGCGCGCAGCATGCCTGCCGGCGCAACGTCTTCGATCGGCAGCCCGCGACGAGCGGCCACCTCTTCAGGACGCTGCAGCAGCTTGAGTGCGGCAACGGTGGCATGCACCACGTTGATCGCGTTGTCACTGCCCAGCGACTTGGCCAGAACGTCATGCACGCCAGCGCATTCCAGCACGGCACGGCACGCGCCACCGGCGATGACACCGGTACCGGGGCTGGCCGGACGCAGCATCACGACACCGGCCGCGGCCTCGCCCTGCACGGGATGGGTGACGGTGCCACCGATCAGCGGGACGCGGAAGAAGTTCTTGCGAGCTTCCTCGACACCCTTGGCGATCGCGGCGGGCACCTCTTTGGCCTTGCCGTAGCCGACACCGACCAGACCGTTGCCGTCACCGACGATGACCAGGGCGGTGAAGCTGAAGCGCCGACCACCCTTGACCACCTTGGAAACCCGGTTGATCGTGACGACGCGCTCGAGGTAGTTGCTCTTCTCGCCGCCGTCGCGGCCACCACGTCCACCGCGGTCGCCACGATCATCGCGACGGCCACGGCCACCGCGGTCGTCACGTCCGCCGCGCTGTACGTCGGTACGGGTGCCGGCTGAGGGGGCGCCGGTATCCGGCGCACTGCCGGCTGCGGTCTGCTCCGCCATCATGCGGTCCTTCCGTTGTTCGTCATTAGAATTTGAGTCCGTTCTCGCGAGCCGCATCGGCCAGCGCCGCGATGCGGCCGCCGTAGGTGTTGCCGCCGCGGTCGAACACCACGGCCTCGACGCCTGCAGCCTTGGCGCGCTCGGCGATCAGCTGACCGACTCGCACGCTGTGGGCCTTCTTGTCACCCTCGACGGCGCGGACATCGGCCTCGATCGACGACGCTGCGGCGACCGTGACACCCTCGGCATCGTTGACGAGCTGCACGTGGATGTGCCGCGAGGAGCGGTTGACCACGAGACGCGGACGCTCGGCGGTGCCGACGACCTTCTTACGCAGCCGGTTGTGCCGACGCAGGCGCGAAACCCGGCGCGCGGCCGAGACACTCGTGCCGACCGGCGTCCGATCGTTGGCTGCCTTCTGTGCTTGAGCCATGGCTTACTTACCTGTCTTTCCGACCTTGCGGCGGATCTGCTCACCCTCGTACCGCACGCCCTTGCCCTTGTACGGGTCCGGGCGGCGCAGCCGACGGATGTTCGCCGAGATCTGGCCGACCTTCTGCTTGTCGATACCTGTGATCGAGAACTTGGTGGGCGTCTCCACCGCGAAGGTGATGCCCTCCGGGGCCTCGATGACCACGGGATGGCTGTACCCGAGCGCGAACTCGAGGTTGCTGCCCTTGAGCTGCACGCGGTAACCGACGCCGAAGATCTCCATCTTCGTGGTGTAACCCTGGGTCACACCGGTCACCAGGTTGGACACCAGCGTGCGCGACAGCCCGTGCAGCGAACGGCTGCGCCGCTCGTCGTCCGGCCGGCTCACCACGATTGCGCCGTCGTCGCTGCGCGACACGGTGATCGGCTCGGCGATCGACAGCTCCAACGTGCCCTTCGGGCCCTTGACCGACAGATTCTGACCGTCGATCGTCACATCAACTCCGGCGGGAATGACCACCGGCTGCTTACCAATACGCGACATAGTTCTGCTTCTCCTATCCCGCTACCAGACGAAAGCGAGGACTTCGCCGCCCACGCCCTGTCGGGACGCCTGGCGGTCGGTCAGCAGGCCGGAGGACGTGGAGATGATCGCCACGCCCAGCCCACCGAGAACCCGCGGCAGATTGGTGGATTTCGCGTACACCCGCAGACCGGGCTTGGACACCCGGCGCAGCCCGGCGAGGCTGCGCTCGCGGTTGGGTCCGTACTTGAGCTGGACAACAAGTGACTTGCCGACCCGAGCATCCTCGGTGCGGAAATCGGTGATGTAACCCTCGCTCTTGAGGATCTCGGCGATGTTCGCCTTGATCTTCGAGTGCGGCAGGGTCACTTCGTCGTGATACGCCGAATTGGCGTTACGCAGACGCGTCAAAAAGTCTGCGATCGGGTCCGTCATAGTCATGACTGGGCCTGTCTACCTTCCTCGCAACGGTTCCCACTCGGGTCGATTCCCTCGGGGGCCTGCTGCGCACCTGTTCTGTAGGGGTCTGTTACCAGCTGGACTTCTGCACACCGGGCAGTTCGCCGGCATGGGCCATCTCGCGCAAGCAGATTCGGCACAGGCCGAACTTGCGGAACACGGCGTGCGGCCGGCCGCACCTGTTGCAGCGGGTGTAGGCCCGCACGGCGAACTTCGGCTTCTTATTGGCCTTGTTGACCAGTGCCTTCTTTGCCATCTGCTCAGTTCTCCTTGAAGGGGAAGCCCAGCGCGCGCAGCAGCGCCCGACCTTCGTCGTCGTTGGTCGCCGAGGTGACGACGGTGATGTCCATGCCGCGCGGACGGTCGATCGAATCGACGTCGATCTCGTGGAACACCGACTGCTCAGCGAGTCCGAAGGTGTAGTTGCCGTGGCCGTCGAACTGCTTGGGGCTCAGGCCGCGGAAGTCACGGATACGCGGCAGCGCGATCGAGACCAGCCGGTCGAGGAACTCCCACATGCGGTCGCCGCGCAGGGTCACCCGCGCACCGATCGGCATGCCTTCGCGCAGCTTGAACTGTGCGATCGACTTACGGGCCTTGCGGATCTCCGGCTTCTGGCCGGTGATCAGCGCCAGGTCGTTGACCGCGCCGTTGATCAGCTTCGCGTCGCGGGCGGCGTCACCGACACCCATGTTGACGACGACCTTCACCACGCCGGGGATCTGCATGACGTTGGCGTAGTCGAACTCTTTGTTGAGCGCGTCCTTGATTTCTTCGCGGTAGCGCGCCTTCAGCCGGGGCTGAACTTTTTCTGCGGTAGTCATATCTCTCAGAGGTCCTTGCCGTTGCTCTTGGCGATGCGGACGTTCTTGCCGGTCTCCTCATCGCGGCGGACGCCGATGCGGGTCGGCTTGCCGTCGGAGTCGACCACCATCACGTTCGAGACGTGGATCGGAGCTTCCTGGGTGACGATGCCGCCCGAGGATGCGCCACGCTCGTTGGCCGACTGCGCGGTGTGCTTCTTGATCCGGTTGACGCCCTCGACGAGTACGCGGTTACGGGTCGGGAAGGCCTGAAGGACCTTGCCCTTGGCGCCCTTGTCCTTACCGGCAATGACGAGGACGGTGTCGCCCTTGTGGACCTTCATTTACAAAACCTCCGGGGCCAGCGAGACGATCTTCATGAACTTCTTCTCGCGCAGTTCACGACCGACCGGGCCGAAGATGCGGGTGCCTCGCGGGTCGTTGTCGTTCTTGATGATGACGGCGGCGTTCTCGTCGAACTTGATGTAGCTGCCGTCGGCGCGGCGACGTTCCTTGACGGTGCGCACCACGACGGCCTTGACCACGTCACCGCGCTTGACGTTGCCACCGGGGATGGCGTCCTTGACGGTCGCCACGATGACGTCGCCGATGCCGGCGTAGCGCCGCGACGAGCCACCCAGAACACGGATGCACAAGATCTCCTTGGCGCCCGTGTTGTCGGCGACCTTGAGCCGCGATTCCTGCTGAATCACTAGATCTCCTCGATCTGGTAACTGTGTGCACGACAAAATCCCTAAAGGCAATCCAAAATGAAGCCTGTCGTGCGCGGTCTTTGTCACCCAAGAGCACGCAGGGCCGACAAACGCCGGCCGAGGTCTGCCCTAGGCAACCCCTACATGCTAGGTGACGAGCGAAAAAGCTCCAAATCGTCGCACTTCACCACAGCCGGCGAGGCTGTAGTTATCGCGTCAAAGAGCGAGTAATGCTGTCGCCAACTACAGGCACGCCGCATCCCTGAGCACGGCCGGCGATTTCCACCAGCGGTTTCTCCGGGACGGACGGAGCCGCCCGTCCCATCCGCGCCGGACGAGCGCCGCATACGTGCGGTCGAGGAGCTCGGGGTCGCGATCCTCGTTGATCGCCCTGATGACGTCCCAGCCCAGTCGCGCGACCTTGGGCATCAGCCGCTGATCTCTGATGTATTGCACCCTGTCCGTTCGGTGCCGATCCCGTCGTATTCGGAAGCGACCTTGAAGTCCTCCCAGCCCAGGTCCAGCCTCCGCAACACTTTCCAGCGCCCTTCGAACACGGCGACCTGCGTGGTCGGCCTTGGAAATCCGGCGTCGAGGTACAACAACCGCAGTCGCGTCTCTTGCGGCGAGGCCGCGCCGCCGTCCACGAGCGGGAGGAGTTCGAGCAGCTGCCGCATGCCCCGCGCACCTTTGTGTCGCCGTGTCAGCTCGAGAACCTCGTCGTTCACGAAGGCGGTTGCGCGCTTGAGTGCGTCGAGTCGGATCAGTGCCTCGAGTCGGGGAAGGTGCCGGCCGAGGTCGTACGCCGTTCGAGCCGCCGTGGTGACCGCGATGCAATCGAGCGTGGTGAACTCGTCGGGATCCAAGCGTTCCGCGCGGGCGATGATGCCTTCGGGTGGCCGGGTGTTGTTCCAGATCAACTCGACGGCAATGTCGTCGTCGACCCAGGCCGCGCCGTGCAGCGCCGATGCGGCGATTCCGGCGACCACACCTTTACGGCCAGAGCGCAACCACGCGCCGTCGATGGCGTCCACCAAATCGGGCGAATATCCTTTGGGCACATAGATATCCCGGTGCAACCGCACGTATCCGCGCCGTAGCTCGTACTCGGTCAAAGCCCCCGCCTGCTGGGCCTGACTACCAACGATGAGCTTCCTCATGGCGGAATGTTCGCAGCGCAATCCGACAGATCTCGTCGAGGCTGTCGTTAGCGCGCGAAAGTGCGAGTGGACGTGTCGATAACTACAGGCTCACCACACAGCGGAAACCGATGTGGGTGGTCGAGGTGTCCTGCGACTGGGGTGAGCGCGCGGCGGGCCGGTACCGGTGGCAGTACTCCGGCGCGCACAGATGCGAGCCGCCCTTGAGAGCCTGGCTGACGGCGGGATCGGGCTCGGTGGGGGGTGGGCAGCACGAATGCTTCTGGCTTCCCCCTTCCCCGTGTCGCTCCGCTCCTGCCCCGGGAAGCAGATGGTGCACCGAGAACCGCGTAGTCGTCCACTCCCAGACGTTGCCGATCATGTCGACCAGCCCGAATCCGTTCGGCGGGAAGGTCCCCACCGGCGAGGTTCCCGTCCACCCCAGCGCCCCGTCATTGCGGTACGGGAACCGCCCCTGCCAGGTGTTGGCCATCAACGATCCGTCGACCGTCGGCTCGGCACCCCAGGCGTACTCCGTGGTACTGCCGGCCCGCGCGGCGTACTCCCACTCCGCCTCCGTCGGCAGGCGCCGACCGGCCCACCGCGCGTAGGCGGCCGCGTCGGGATAGGCCACCTGCACGACGGGATGGTCGGCCTTGTCGGCGATGTCGCTGCCGGGCCCGAACGGTGCGCGCCAGTTCGCGCCGGGCGCCCAGTCCCACCACTGCCGCCAATCTCGCAGATCCACCGGACCGGCCGTGGACCGGAACACCAGCGCGCCGGGTTGCAGATCCGCTTGCGGCACACCGGGATACAGCGCCGCGTCGAGCGACTTCTCGGCGACGGTGACATGCCCGGTGGCAGCGACGAACTCGGCGAACTGCGCGTTGGTGACGGGGTGCCGTTCGATGGCGAATGCGTCCACGGTGACCGTGTGAATCGGCGCCTCTTCCGGATAGAAACTCGTCGACCCCATCCGGAAGGCCCCGCCAGGCACCTCGACGAGCTCGGTGAGCATGGCTTCAGGGTATGACGATGCTGAACTTGTCGGTCAGCACCGAGGCGGCCTCGTCGAAACCGGGAGCTCCCGCCGGCGCCTCCACGTGCACGGCGACCAGGTAGTTGCCGGTGTTGGTCCAGATGTGGGCGATGCGGTCGTGGTACTCGAGCGATTCGTCGGGATCCTGGGCCCAGGTGCCGATCAGCTTCTGCCCGCTGAATCCGCAGAAGTCGCCGGGCAGCAGGCTCAGTGTGCTGATCGGGTATTTGGCCATCAGGTTGTCGCCGTAACGGGTGAAGGCGGCGGCCGGCTCCAGCGGGGTGGCCGCGATGGTCACCTTGGCGACCATGTCGTCGGGACCGGACAGCGACGCACCGATGTCACCGCTGCCGGGGGTCACCGTCCAGCCGGCCGGCACCCGGATGGTGATCTGCGGCGCGGCCGGGTCGGCGACGGTGGCGACCGCCGTCTGCCCTTGCTGTTCCTGTCGGCACACGACGGCGTTCGGCGGGACCGGCACCTTGGTGGTCTCCAGCACGCCCGGTTGTGACGACTCGGGTTCGTCGGTCTCCCGGGCCGATGGCGACGCCGACGTGGGGGCGACGCTGCTGGCGGAGGTCGACGCCTCCGCCCGGACCGGGGTTCCGTCGCTGCTCCGCGCGCAGGCGGCAACACCTGGAACGGCCAGCACCATCACCGCCGCAGCGGCACATACCAGCCGAGTCACAGCTCCAGTATGACGCGGCGCTCAGTCCCTGGCGAAGGCCGCCGCGAGCTCCCGCTCCGCGTCGACGTACGGAGTCCCCGACACGTCGACCACGACCTGCGCGATGGTTCCTCCGGTGAAGCTGAAAGGTGCCTGGTAGGCGGCCGAGACGGCCTGGCCGAGATTCCGGCCGACACTGACCCCGCCACCGGCCAACCCGAACGTGAACGGGTGGGCTTTCACGCCGGCCAGCGTGGCCACCGCGGCCCCGTCGACGTACAGCGTGGCGTCACCGACCGGGGTGTGGCTGCCGTCGACCGTGCCGGTCCGGGCGTAACCCACCCCCAGGATGTGGTCTCCCAGCGGCAGCGGGTCCGGGGCGATCACCCGCTGTTCGTCCTCCCCGAAGAAGTTGTAGACGAACTGCAACCGTCCGTCGTCGACGAACAACACGTAGCCGCCGTGGCCGGCCCCCTGCTTGAACATGACCCCGCGCACATCGGGGCCGCTGATGTTCACTTCGGCCAGCACCGAGAACGAGCGGCCGACGATGTTCACGCAGGCGCCCATCCCGACCGGCGCGGTGTTCGGGTAGTAGATGTAGCGCGGCCGGTCACCGGCCAGCGTGGGCCGCCAGCGGCCCAGCATCTCTCCCACGTTGAGGTCGGTCAGCGGCAAGCCGTTGTATTTCTCGGCCTCGCTGAACCACAGCTTCTGCAACTCTGCGAGCTTCTCGGGGTGTTCGGCTGCGAGGTCGTGACATTGGCTGCGGTCGTTCTCGATGTGGTAGAGCTCCCAGCGGTCGTCCTCGAAATGCGACCAGCCGGACGGCGACGCGGGGTGCACCGCGCTGGCGAACCACCCCTTGTGCCAGATGCCACGAGTGCCCAGCATCGTGTAGAACTGGGTCTCCTTGGCGGTCTTTGCCGTCGAATCCTCCAGTGCCGCTTTGAAACTCACTCCATCGAGCGGCTTCTGGGCGATCCCCTTCACGGTGTGCGGCACGTCGATGCCGAGCAGCTCATAGATGGTCGGCGTGACGTCACTGACGTTGACGTAGTTGTCCCGAACTTCACCATGTGCGGCGATTCCGTTGGGCCAGGAGATGATTGCGGTGTCAGCGATGCCACCCTCATGCGAGGCGTAGCGCTTGTACAGCTTGTATGGCGTATTGAATGCCATCGCCCACCCGATCGGGTAATGGCCGTAGGTGGTGGGACCGCCCAGTTCGTCGAAGAAACGCATGCTCTCTTCAGCGGTGTCGATGTAGCCGTTGAAGAACTTGCCTTCGTTGACCGACCCGTTGGGCCCACCCTCGCCGCTGGCGCCGTTGTCGGAGATCACCACGATGATCGTGTTGTCCAACTGGCCGGATTCGTCCAGATAGTCCAGGATTCGGCCGATCTGGGCATCCGTGTAGGACAGGAAGCCGGCGAACACTTCGGCCATCCGGGAGAACAGCCGCTTCTCCTCGTCCGACAGCGATTCCCAGGGACGCACCGTGTCCCCCTCCGGCCAGGGTTGGCCGTCGGGTCCGGTCACGTCGTTGTACGGATTCACCGCGGACAGTTCGGTCTCCGGGGGCACGATGCCGAGCTTCTTCTGGTTCTCCAGGACGATCTCGCGATAACGCTCGTAACCCATGTCGAACGTTCCGGCGTAGCGGTCGGCCCACTCTTTGAACACGTGGTGCGGGGCATGCCCGGCCCCCGGGCACAGATAGGTGAACCACGGCTTGTCGGGAGCGATCATCGTTGAATCGCGAATGAATTCGATTGTCTTGTCCGCCAGGTCCTTCGAGAGGTGGTAGCCCTCCTCGGGAGTGGCCGGTGCCTCCACGGGGTGGCTGTCGTACATCAGCTCGGGGTACCACTGATCGGTCTCACCGCCCATGAAGCCGTAGAACCGCTCGAAGCCGCGCGACAACGGCCAGTGCCTGCGGGTCGCCGCAAGGCTGGACTCCTCGATCGGCGTGAGGTGCCACTTGCCCACGCAGTACGTGTTGTAACCGCGCTCGGCCAACACCTCCGAAATCAGCGCGGTGTCATCGGGAATCCGGCCGTTGATACCGGGGAAACCATCGGTGAACTCCTCGACGGTCGCCATCCCGACGGTGGTCGAGTTCCGGCCGGTCAGCAGCGACGCCCGAGTCGGGGAACACAGTGCCGTGGTGTGGAACTGCGAGAGCCGAACGCCGCGCTCGGCGACCCGCGACATCGCCGGCATGGACACCAGACCGCCGAAGCAGTCCCAGGTCGCGATGCCGATGTCATCCCACACCAGGTAGAGCACGTTCGGCGCGTTGTCCGGCGCAGTCGGCGCCGCGTACGGGCCCCAGTCCGCCTCGGAATCTCGGATATCCAGTTCGATCTTGCCGTTGAACTCCGTGGTCATACGCACAGACTCCCATGTAGTGGACCGGTCGCGCGGCGTTCTGTCACTGCTCGCAGCCGAGTCGCAGGACGGCCCCGCGATCAACTGTCGCGGCGGTGCCCTCCGCTGTTGTCGCGCGGACCACGAGCGGTGAGGATGATCGCCAGCACGCCGGCTGCGGCCAGTCCGACCACACCTGCTGCCACCCACCAGGCCGGGTCGTACCGGTAGCGACCGGTCGGCGCCGCCTGCTCATCAGGTGCCGGCTCAGTGGGGCCGTACACGCTCACCGGCGTGCGTCCGGCCACCAAAGCCGGTGCGCGACCGGGGATTGCGACGATCGCCGTACCCCGCAGTTGCGGCCAGCGGGCCCGGTCTGCGTTCAACCAACCCAGCAGGTCGTCGAGCTGCTGCGGTGCCCCGTTGGACGTCGCGATCAACAATGTGCGGTGGCCGTCGAAGACGGTCTGCAGTGACCCGACCTGGATACCCGGATCGAGATCGAGGACGGTCGGCTCGTTGTCGGGCGGCTGGCCCTCCAGCGTGATGCGCCGCTCATTGGCACTGACCGGCAACGTGATCGACTTGTCGGTCCAGCCGTCGGCGCTGATCAGGATCGCCGGATCCTGGCTCTTACGGGCCTCGTCGAACGACGTCACGGACGTTCGCAGCGCCAGCGAGCTCAGGCGCTGCAGCCCGATGGTGATCTGGCTGGCCCGGACCGTGTCAGCGAACCGATCCGACCCGATACCGACCTTCACCACCGGCAGAAGCGACTGCGGCAGCGAACCAAATCCGGCCGGGATGGGCGGCGAAGCCTCGCTGCTCTCAATCACGCTGTCGCCGTTGATCTTCAGGTTCAACGAGCCATCGTCGTTACACCCTCCGGTGTTTCCGGTTGTGTTCAGCGAAATCTGCACATCCGTGTAGCGGGTCAGCAGGCGGTCCGGCACGCTGACCCAGCGATCGATCATCCCGGTGGAATCGGCTGCCCACGAATCGATCTGCTCACCGTTGACGGTGGCGGTGAGCTGCGCGCCGAAGCTGCTGGGCAGCGGCGTGTAGGCCCCCAGCACGTGAACGCGGACGCTCTGCACCGGGTGGCCGAACTTGGTCTGGTCCAGCCCTATCGTGACACCGGGCGAGATGCCGGCCGCCGTGAGCGTGCTCTGGTTGAGCTGCGCCACGGTCACCACGCCACCGATCGGCTGCGGTCGCCGGCCGGAGCTCAGCTTCTCCGGAACCACCCGCGCCGACACGGCAAGGTTCAACGCGCCGTCGGTCAGGAGTCGGGTGTCATTGGTCAGCCGGTCGGCCGGGCCCGTGATGAGCAGCTGCGGAATGCCGGCGCCGTTGAGCGAGATGCTTTCGTCGGAGCCCTCTTTGACGACGATCTGACGTTCCAGCGGCAGCGACGGGATGGGCACCGCCGTGGCACCGTCGGGCAGCGAGACGACCTGAACCTCAGGCGCCTGATTTCCGTACTTCTTGACCAGGCCCGCCGCCAACTGCACCGCGGCATCGGATTCAGACATGGACGGATTGCCGGGTATGCCGATGGTCAGCTTGCGAAGCAGCGGCGGAAGGAAATCGGCCACGGTGGCAGGAACCGCTTCGGACCCGGTAAAGGTGATCGAACCGTTGATGAGGTTGACCGGATTGAGCCGATCCAGGCAGTAGCCGTCGTCGGGCACCGACGCCAACGTGAGCGTCACGGTGACCACGTTGTCGACCACCTCGGCCCCGGCCAACGGAATGACGACCGGGGAAAGATCCGCGGTGGGCAGTCCCAGCTTGCCGATCAGTCGTTCACCCTGCGTCACCGAGATCAACCCGCTGCGAACGGCGAACGGCAAGTTCAGCGTTGCGTTGAGGGTGTCGGGAGCCAGGCCGGGAGGAACCGGGAACGTGAGCGACGTCGAACTGGTACCGCCGTAGAAGGACAAGACCGGAGCCGCACCGAGATCGGCCAGCGAGAGGGTCGGCGCCGTCATGACCTCGCCGCCGGTGGTCTCGGCGGGCACAGGCTCGGCGGGGACCGGATCGGTGGGCACCGGCTCAGGCTCGGCTGCCGCCCACGGTGCTGACCACAGCACTGCAGCCACCACGCCGATGGTCGCCCCGAACTTGACCAACCCCCCCGACTTCACCAACGGCATGCTAGGCAAAAGCGGGCCCCTCACGGTCGAAAGATTGCCAAAAACTGTCGCCTAGGCAATTTACACCGCGAGCCGCGGCTTATTCAGCCGCGGCTCGCGTTTGCTATGACCGTAGTCTTACTTGGCGCGCTCGAGGACCTCGACCAAACGCCAGCGCTTGGTCGCCGACAACGGGCGGGTCTCCATCAGGGAGACGCGGTCGCCGATACCGGCGTCGCCGTTCTCGTCGTGCGCCTTGACCTTCGTCGTGGTCCGGATGATCTTGCCGTAGAGCGGGTGGCTCTTGCGAGACTCCAGCTCGACGACGATCGTCTTCTGCATCTTGTCACTGACCACGTAGCCGATGACCGTCTTGCGACGGCCGCGCGACTCCTCCGTGCGCTCAGTGTGCTTGGTGCCCTTTGTTTCTGCCATCACGATTCCTCACCAGCGGGTCCGGCGGCCAGACCCAGTTCACGTTCGCGCAGCACGGTGTAGATGCGCGCAATCTCCTGACGCACGGTGCGGAGCCGGCGATTGTTGTCCAGCTGCCCGGTGGCCATCTGGAAGCGCAAGTTGAACAGCTCTTCCTTGGATTCCCGCAGCTTGTCGGTCAGCTCTTCTTCGGTGAGCTCACGCAGTTCGCCGGCGCTGATGCCAACAGCCATCAGAACTGCTCCTCTCGTGTCACGATGCGTGCCTTGATCGGCAGCTTGTGGATCGCGCGGGTCAGTGCTTCGCGCGCGATCTGCTCATTGGGGTAGCTCAGCTCGAACAGCACGCGACCGGGCTTGACGTTGGCCACCCACCACTCGGGCGAGCCCTTGCCCGAACCCATGCGGGTTTCGGCGGGCTTCTTGGTCAGCGGGCGGTCCGGGAAGATGTTGATCCACACCTTGCCGCCACGCTTGATGTGCCGGTTGATGGCGATACGAGCGGACTCGATCTGCCGGTTGGTGATGTACGCGTGCTCCAGTGCCTGGATGCCGTAGTCACCGAACGACACCGACGTTCCACCACTGGCGATACCACGCTGCCTGGGGTGGTGCTGCTTGCGGTGCTTGACTTTACGGGGAATCAGCATGGGTTAGCTCTCCGTGTTTTCAGCGGCGGGCTCGACGGCCGGCGCCTCCGCTGTGACGGGGACCGCAGACTCGGCGGTCTCTTCACTAGCGGCACGACCGGCTTCGGTGCTCGTCGCGGTGGTGCCCGACGCACCGCTGCGGCGCGGGCGGGTGCCCGACGGACGCTCGCGGCGCGGACGGTCGGCGGCGGGTGCGGCGGCGGCGAGCTCACGCTTGCCACCGACGATGTCGCCCTTGTAGATCCACACCTTCACGCCGATACGGCCGAACGTGGTCTTGGCCTCGTACAGTCCGTAATCGATGTCGGCGCGCAGCGTGTGCAGCGGCACCCGGCCTTCGCGGTAGAACTCCGAGCGGCTCATCTCGGCGCCGCCGAGACGGCCCGAGCACTGCACGCGGATGCCCTTGACGTTGGGCTGCCGCATGGCCGACTGGATGGCCTTGCGCATCGCGCGGCGGAACGCCACACGGTTGCTCAGCTGCTCGGCGACACCCTGGGCGACCAACTGCGCCACCGACTCCGGGCTCTTCACCTCGAGGATGTTCAGCTGAACCTGCTTGCCGGTCAGCTTCTCCAGGTCGGCGCGGATGCGGTCGGCCTCGGTGCCACGACGGCCGATCACGATGCCCGGACGCGCGGTGTGGATATCAACGCGGACCCGGTCACGGGTGCGTTCGATCTCCACGTCGGCGATCCCGGCGCGCTCGAGACCGGTGGCCAGCAGCCGGCGGATCGCCACGTCTTCCTTGACGTAATCCGCGTACTGCTTGTCGGCGTACCACCGGGACTTCCAGTCGGTGGTGATACCGAGCCGGAAGCCGTGGGGGTTGATTTTCTGGCCCACTACTCCGAGCCCTCCTTCGCTTCAGCGGAAGCCTTGGTCTTGGGAGCCGCCGTCTTGGTGGCGGCCTTGCTGGCCTGAGCGCGACGGGCGCGAGCGGCACTGGCCGACTTGGCCCCGGTGTTCTTGTCCTTCGGCGGCCGGCTCTCGACGATCACCGTGATGTGGCTGGTGCGCTTGCGGATTCGGTACGCGCGACCCTGCGCGCGCGGCCGGATGCGCTTGGCCGTCGGGCCCTCGTCGGCGGTGATGGTCGCGACGACCAGAGTCGCCGGGTCCAGACCGTCGTTGTTCTGCGCGTTGGCGGCGGCGCTGGCGATCACCTTGGCGACCGGCTCGCTGGCCTGCTGCGGCGCCCAGCGAAGGATGTCGAGAGCTTCCTCGACACTTTTGCCACGGACCAGGTTGATCACCCGGCGAGCCTTACTCGCCGAGATCCCGATGTGGCGCGCCTTGGCCGTCGCAGACGGATATTCGGTGGTTGCAGTCGTCATCGCCGCTTACTCTTCCGGTCGTCCTTGATGTGACCTTTGAACGTGCGCGTCGGTGCGAACTCGCCCAGCTTGTGGCCGACCATCGCCTCGCTGACGAACACCGGCACATGCTTACGACCGTCGTGGACGGCGAAGGTGTGACCGATGAAGTCAGGGATGATGGTCGAACGACGCGACCAGGTCTTGATGACCTGCTTGGTGTTCTTCTCGTTCTGGACGTCGACCTTCTTGAGCAGATGGTCGTCGACGAACGGACCCTTCTTCAGACTGCGTGGCATGTCTTAATCTCCTGCCTAGCGCTTCTTGCCGGTGCGCCGGCGTCGGACGATGAGCTTGTCGCTCGGCTTGTTGGGCTTGCGGGTGCGGCCCTCGGGCTTACCCCACGGGCTGACCGGGTGGCGACCACCGGAGGTCTTGCCCTCGCCACCACCGTGCGGGTGGTCGACCGGGTTCATCACCACGCCACGGACGGTGGGGCGCTTGCCCTTCCACCGCATGCGGCCGGCTTTGCCCCAGTTGATGTTCGACTGCTCGGCGTTGCCGACCTCACCGACGGTGGCGCGGCAGCGAACGTCGACGCGGCGGATCTCACCCGACGGCATACGCAGGGAGGCGTAGGCGCCTTCCTTACCGAGCAGCTGGATGCTGGCACCGGCCGAGCGGGCCAGCTTGGCACCGCCACCCGGACGCAGCTCCACGGCGTGGATCAGCGTGCCGGCGGGGATGTTGCGCATCGGCAGGTTGTTGCCGGGCTTGATGTCGGCGTTGGCACCCGACTCGATGACGTCGCCCTGCTTGAGACCCTGCGGGGCGAGGATGTAGCGCTTCTCGCCGTCCAGGTAGTGCAGCAGTGCGATGTTGGCGGTGCGGTTGGGGTCGTACTCGATGTGAGCGACCTTGGCGTTGACGCCATCTTTGTCGTTACGCCGGAAGTCGATCACCCGGTAGGCACGCTTATGCCCGCCGCCCTTGTGGCGGGTGGTGATTCGGCCGTGGGCGTTACGACCGCCAGTGCTGTGCAGCGGGCGGATCAACGACTTCTCCGGAGTCGAGCGAGTGATCTCGGAGAAATCGGAGACGCTGGCACCGCGGCGACCGGGGGTCGTCGGCTTGTACTTGCGAATTCCCATTATCTATTCCTGAGTTCTATCTGCAGTCGTTCCCGCCGGGTCAGGCGGGAGCTCCGAATAGGTCGATCGGCTTGCTGCCGGGGGCCAGGGTCACGATCGCGCGCTTGGTGCTCTTGCGCTGTCCGTAGCCGGCGCGGGTGCGCTTGCGCTTGCCCTGCCGGTTCAGCGTGTTCACCGAGTCGACCTTCACCTTGAAGATCTTCTCGATGGCGATCTTGATCTGCGTCTTGTTCGAGCCGGGTGCGACGACGAACGTGTAGACGTTGTCCTCGATCAGTCCGTAGGACTTCTCGGAGATGACCGGCGCCAGGATGATGTCGCGGGGGTCGGTGATTGTTGCCATTAGACCGACGCTCCTTCTTTTTCGTCCTTTGTATTCGCGCTGATGTAAGCGTTCAGGGCCTCGACCGAGAACACCACGTCGTCGGCATTGAGCACGTCGTAGGTGTTCAGCTGGTCCGGCGAGATCACATGCACACCGGGCAGGTTGCGCACGCTCTTCGCGCCGACCTCGTCGGTGCGGCCGATGACGATCAGGACCTTGCGGCGGTCGGTCAGCGAGGCCAGGAACGCCTTGGCGCTCTTGGTCGACGGCGTCTGCCCCTCGAGCACCTCGGTGATCGCGTGGATCCGCTCGTTGCGGGCCCGGTCCGACAGCGCGCTGCGCAGTGCGGCGCGGATCATCTTCTTCGGGGTCCGCTCGCTGTAGTCGCGGGGCTGCGGGCCGTGCACGACGCCACCACCGGTGAACTGCGGTGCGCGGGTCGAACCCTGGCGGGCGCGACCGGTGCCCTTCTGCCGGTACGGCTTCTTGCCACCGCCGGAGACCTGAGCGCGAGTCTTGGTGGCGTGCGTGCCCTGCCGCTTGGCAGCCAGCTGCGCAGTCACCACCTGGTGCATCAACGCGATGTTGGGTTCCACGTCAAAGAGGTCAGCCGGTAGTTCAACCGTGCCGTCCTTCTTGCCGCCCGGAGTGCGAACGTCAATCTTCAGAGTCACTTCTCACCTCGTTTGACTGCCGTGCGAACCATCACGAGCCCGCCGTTGACGCCGGGGACCGCACCTTTGATCAGCAGCACGCCGTTCTCGGCATCGACCTTGTGCACCACCAGGTTCTGCGTGGTGACGCGGTCGCTACCCATGCGGCCGGACATCCGGGTGCCCTTGAAGACGCGACCCGGGGTGGCGCAGCCACCGATCGAGCCCGGCCGGCGGTGCACGGCCTGCGCACCGTGGCTGGCGCCCTGGCCCTTGAAGCCGTGACGCTTCATGGTGCCGGCGAAGCCCTTGCCCTTGGAGGTCCCGGTGACGTCGACGTAGGCGCCGTCGGCGAAGATCTCCGCCGTCAGCTCCTGACCGACCTCGTAGTCGGCGGCAGCGGCCTCATCATCGAGGCGCAGCTCGGCCAGGTGCCGGCGCGGGTTGATCCCGGCGGCGGCGTACTGACCGGTGACCGGCTTGTTGACCTTGCGGGGGCTGATCTCGCCGTAGGCGAGCTGCACAGCGCTGTAACCGTCACGCTCGGGCGTGCGGATGCGGGTCACCACGTTGGGTCCGGCCTTGACGACCGTGACGGGGACGACCCGGTTGTTTTCGTCGAACACCTGGGTCATGCCCAGCTTGGTGCCCAGAATGCCACGTCGCGGCGCGGCAGAATTGCTCGAGTGTGCCATTTGTTCGTCGACTCCCCTACTACTGGATGTTCACGTCGACGCTCGCCGGCAGATCGATGCGCATGAGAGCGTCAACGGTCTTCGGCGTCGGGTCGAGGATGTCGATGAGTCGCTTGTGCGTGCGCATCTCGAAGTGCTCCCGCGAGTCTTTGTACTTATGCGGTGAGCGGATGACGCAGTACACGTTCTTTTCCGTCGGCAGCGGCACCGGACCAACCACGCTCGCACCGGTACGGGTGACCGTCTCCACGATCTTGCGCGCCGAGGCATCAATGGCCTCGTGGTCGTAGGCCTTGAGCCTGATGCGGATCTTTTGTCCCGCCACGCTTCTCCTACCTTCACTCCTGCTTGGTCCCATGGAGGGACACGGTGGTCTTTGCGCTGGCCCGAAGGCTTCACGCTGGCTGTCGCCGCCGCTCTTTACCTGTCCTGGTGCTCCGGCCCCCGCGGTCGGGTGTGTCGCCCTAGCGCGGCCCCGCAGGCGCGGTCAGAAACCGTCACACTCCGAGGGTGGGACCGGACGCGCCCGTTTGGGCGCCGGTCGTATGTCTTGGGCGGACGCTCCCAGATGGGGGCGAAACCGGCTCAAGGCAACCCGAACAGTATGCCCTAGATCGCGGCACCAGCCAAATTCGCCCGGAGCACCAGCTAAAGCCGCCCGAACCCTGATCAAATTCCCTGCACCGCCTGCTCAGCGGCCCGGATCGAACCTATCGCCCGCCGATTTTCGGCCGGGAACGGAGCGCACTGGGCAGAGCGCTGCACTAGCCGCCGATGCAACTGATGGTGCTGTTCACCCGAGACGCTCACGAGACAAGGAGCAATGGCGCGGATCTCGAGGGAATCTCAAACCACTAGCCAGCGCTGCCTACCGTCTGCCCCACGGGGTCCCGCGTGCGAAACAGCGCCACCGAGACGCCGAGGTACCAGACCGCCGCGGACAAGACCGGCAGCCAGGTGGTGAGCAGGTTGCCCTCGATGGAGAACACGCCGGTGCGGAAGAAGACACTCGTCGTTCCCGCCAGGTTGACCACCGCGGCCAACACCGCCAGCCAGGCCGTCCACCGGGGAAACACCGGCTCGGGAAGGACGCAAGCCGCAAAAACGAATGCGGCGGCCGCGACGATGAAGCCCTGGAGTGACAGCAGGGCCAGGCTGAAGTCGTAGCCGACCGCGCGCACCGCCGACGCCGACAACTGGTCGGCCGCCGCCGCAGTGACGATGCGAATCGACATCGAAACGAACGACAACGCCGCTACCGCCGCGATACACACCAAGAACAGATCGCCCAGATGCTTGCCGTTCGACGCCGTGTAGAGCACTCGCCGGACGACCACCGCGAACCACAGGATCAATGAGGTCGCCAGAGCGTAGAGCCACCCCTGGGCAATCACCGTGTCGCGGTGGTCGATGAAGAAGTTCTGGATCTCTTTGTTGCTCGCGTCCCACTCCGGGGGCCTGCCGTTCAACGTCGCAGCGACGAACGAGGAGACGACATACGCAATTCCGGTCACGCCCCCCGAGCGGTTCCAGTGAACGTCCTTCATCTGTCTCCCCGAAGTTCCGATCCCGAAGTTGGACGATACGACTGGTTGCCATCCCGCTTCCCCGTTTTGCGCGATAATTGGTGACAGTTACTGCCATATTGGCATACGATACCGCTTATGTATCGAGTCATTCAGTGGGCAACCGGCGGTGTGGGCAAGGCCGCAATCCAGGGCGTGCTGCGCCATCCCGAACTCGAACTCGTCGGCTGCTGGGTTCACAGCGCCGACAAGCACGGCCGCGACGTCGGCGAGGTCATCGGCGAAGCGCCGGTCGGAGTGGCGGCCACGACCGACATCGACGAGCTGCTGGCGTTGGACGCCGACTGCGTCATGTACTCCCCCTTGCTGCCCGACGACGCGGTCGTCGCCAAGATCCTGCGTTCCGGCAAGAATGTGGTGACCCCGGTCGGCTGGGTCTACCCGGACCGGGAGAACCCCGCGGTGCAGGCCCTCGAGGAGGCGTGCGCCGCAGGCAACGCCACGTTGCACGGCTCCGGTATCCACCCCGGCGGTATCACCGAGCGGTTCCCGTTGATGATCTCCGCGCTCACCGCCGCCATCACCCACGTCCGGGCCGAGGAGTTCTCCGACATCCGCACCTACAACGCACCACTCGTCGTGCGGGAGGTGATGGGATTCGGCCTGACGCCGGAACAGGCGATGAGCGGACCCATTGCCGCGCTGCTGGAAGCCGGCTTCAAACAATCGGTACGCATGGTCGCCGACCAACTGGGCTTCCGGTCCGATCCGCGCATCCGCTCCACGCAAGAGGTCGCCGTCGCCGTCACCGGAACCGACGAGCTGGTGGTTCCGATGGAGGCAGGGACGGTAGCCGCTCGCCGTTTCAAGTGGCAAGCGATCGTCGACGACGAGCCGGTCGTCACGGCAGCGGTGAACTGGCTGATGTGCGACGTGGAACTCGACCCGCCGTGGACGCTCGGCGAGAAGGGTGAGCGCTTCGAGGTCGAGGTCACCGGTGACTGCGATGTGTCGCTGACTTTCAAAGGGCTGCAACCGGAAACGGTCGAGGAGGGTCTCAAGCGCAATCCGGGTGTGGTCGCCACCGCAAACCACTGCATCAGCGCCGTACCCTATGTCTGCGAAGCCGCCCCCGGCATCAAGACGTATCTCGACCTGCCGCTGATCGCCGGGCGGGCCGCGCCACACCTGGCCAAGTGACCGTGGAACGCCTTTGGGACCTTAGGTTTTCGCATTTGGTGGTCGGGGTCACCGACATGGACCGGGCACTGGAGTTCTACCGCGGGCTGCTCGGCATGGACGTGGTGTTCGATCAGACCATGGCCGGCGAGCCGTTCGACCATGCGCTCGGCGGCGGCGACGGGAACCAGGGCCGGGTGGTCGGCGGGTTGATCGGTGGGGTGATGATCGAGCTGCTGTCACTGGGTGCAGAAAGTCGCCCGGCGAGGCGATCCCTCGTCGGCAACCAGAACATCTCGCTCTCGGTCACCGACCTCGACGACACCTACCGGCAGGTGCAGGCGGCGGGCTTCACACCGGATCAGGCTCCGTTCGACATCGCCGGGGTTCGGATGTTCTTCGTCAAGGATCCCGACGGAACAGCAGTGGAATTCATCGAGTTCCCGGGTACTGCACGCACATCGGAGGAGTTACATCGTGGTGTCTCCTGAGGCGACCTATTGGCATCCGGATTCACTGAGCGGTCACCGGGTGATCGTCACCGGAGCGGCGCGCGGGGTCGGCCGGGGAATCAGCGCGGCGCTGCTCGAACGCGGCGCCTCGGTGTTGCTGGTCGACCGCGACCCGGGTGTGATCGGCGTCGCCGGAGCGCTGCGCGATGACCGGCGCGCCGTGCCGCTGGTGGCGGACCTGTGCGACCACTCCAGCTATCAGCACATCATCGATGTCGCGGTCGAATCGTTCGGCGGGATAGACGCTTTGATCAACAACGCGATCGCCACCGATGAACCCAAGCCGTTCACCGACATCACCATGGCGGACTACGATCTCGTCTTCGACATCGGCCCCCGAGCCACCTTCTTCCTGATGCAGGCCGCGTACCCGGTACTGAAAGCCGGCGGGGGCGGGTCCATCGTGAACTTCGGCTCCGGCAGCGGCACCGGCGGGCAGAAGTCGTTCGGGGCGTACGCCGGAGCCAAAGAAGCGATCCGCGGTATGTCGAAAGTCGCTGCGCTGGAATGGGGTGTCGACAATATCCGGGTAAACGTGGTGTGCCCGTTCGCCAACTCCGACGGCGTCGCGGGATGGAGCGACGCACACCCCGACATCTACAACAAGATCGTCAAAGGTGTTCCGCTGCGCCGCATCGGCGACACGCACGCCGACATCGGCGCGGTGGTGGCCTTCCTGATCAGCCGTGACGCCTCGTACATGACCGCCCAAACCATCAACATCGACGGCGGGATGGGAACCTACCGGTGAGCAGTCCGCCCGCCGAGCGGCCACCGACCCTGCGGGACCGGCAGCGGGCGCAGGTGCGCGCCGATATCCACGCCGCGGCCTACCGACTGTTCGCCGCACGGGGATTCGGCAACGTCACCACCGACGACATCGCCGCCGAAGCATCGGTGTCACCGCGAACATTCTTCCGCCACGTCGCGACCAAGGAGGATCTGCTACTCGGGGCCGTCCAGCGCGGTAACGCCGCGATCGCGTCGCTGCTGGCGCGTCGCCCGCGCGACGAGACCCCCGATGCCGCCCTGGCCGCCGCGATCGTCAACCGGGTCGGGTCATTCGAGGATGTCGATCTGGAGAACTGGCGGGCGGCGATCCTGACCGCACCCGAGTTGCTCGACCGGGCGACGCTGCTGTCCACCACGGATCGCGACCAGATGATCCAACTCGTGGCTGCCCGTATGGACGCCGACCCCACCGAGGATTGGCGCCCCGGGCTACTGGTCCAATTATCCTTTGCAGCAGCAGATTTCGCCTTCCAGCGGTGGGTGAGGAATCGCGGAGACCGGCGTCAGCCACTGGCAGCCGATGTCACCGAAGCGCTGGCCGTGGTGGCCCACCCTCGCTGGAGCGGCTAGCGCGTCCCGTTGCGGCTCGTCCAGAACGGGCACTGGTGCCGCGAGCTGAAGTCGGTGGTGACCGTCAAGTCACCGGTCTGCAGCGATAGTCGCTTGCCGGTGGCCTCGTCGGCGCCGAACTCGGGCCAGTTCGGCAACCCCGACACCTCCGGAGAACCGGTCTTCACGAACTGGCTCCAGTAGGCCACCATCTGGTCGGACAACACGCGTTGCGCCGGGTCCAGCGGCCGGGCGCCGCCGACGTCGAACAGATACCGCAACTCCAGTGAGTGGCTGGCCCCCACCGGGAACGGAGCCGCAAGCAGCGGGTCGGGGGCCGGCGCGGTGCGGTCGTTGAACTCGTAGGCGTACACCGGCCCTGTGTGCGCCAGACCCGACGCGATTCGATCTGCGGGACAAGCGAATACACTGTCCGTGACCGCCGCGGAGTACGCCAGGCCGACACTGCCCCCATACCTGTCGAGCGGATAGCGCTCGGCGACCGCGGCGGCGTCGGCGCCGAACGTCTTCGACATCAACTGCGGGTAGGGCGGCAACTGCCGCTCCTTGAGGTACTGGATTGCGGCGAACATCGCGAACTCGTCACCGTTGCTGCCGACGAGCACCGGCATCCGGGGCACCCGACTCGACGCGAACGCGGTCATCGGGTCAACCGGTAACCGGTCGGTACCGGTGACCGGCCCGGTCAGCTTGTCGGGGCCGAACCCGACATAGAGCGGGGCGCGCCGCAGGGCCTCGGTCGGCAGCGCTCGCAAGCACGCCGCCACCGCGGCAGGATCGGCGCAGCCCGCCGCGGCCGCGTACTCGGCACTGACCTGCTGGGCAGTGGGCCGATTCGCCTGCGCCTGGCACGGTCCGCTCTGCAGGATCGCGGCGCGGAACAAACCCGCCGACTCGGGTGCGACCAGGTGGTCGCACACCGACATCGCACCCGCCGATTCACCGGCGATCGTCACTTTGGTTGGGTCACCACCGAATTCGGCTATGTTGTCGCGCACCCACCGCAGCGCGGCCTGTTGATCGGCCAGGCCGTAGTTGCCGACGTCGCCGTCCGGGCTCAGCGCGGGATCCGCCAGGAACCCGAGGGTCCCCAGCCGGTAGTTGACGGTGACGACGACGATGTCACCCTGGGTCGCCATCCAGCGCGCGTCGTAGATGTCGGCACTTCCGTTGAGGAAGCCACCACCGTGAATCCACACCATGACCGGCTTCTGATGGGAGCGGCTCGCACCGTCAGGGGTCCAGACGTTCAGGTTCAGGCAGTCCTCCCCGGTGGGCCGTCCGTAGTCGGGGTCGTAGGTGGTGTCCTGGATGCACCGCAGGCCCGGTGTGGTGGCATCGCGCACGCCCGGCCAGGGCGCCGCGGGCTGCGGCGGTTGCCAGCGCAGTGGCCCCACCGGGGCGGCTGCATAGGAGATTCCGTTGAAGACCCGATAGCCGGGGGCAGCGACGCCGCGCAGCGCACCGGCAGCTGTCTGCACCACTGCCGGCCCCGGCTCGGCGGCCGCGGCGACCTGAGGTTGCGGCTCACTGTTGTTCCGTGCGCATGCGGCCACGGCCAGGGCCATGAGCAGCACCATCGCGCGCCGTAGTCGTCGGCTCCTCGATTGGTGTGGCACGAGAATCGAGCCTACGCGGCGGGCCGCCCGAGCCATGACCTGGCAATTCGCGCGAATTGCCTGCGACCTGGCAGAATCCGCGCCAAACTAGGAACCTGACACCCGTCAAGTTTCTGGTATGAGGAGCGAGGAGACCCGATGACCCCACGGATCATGGACAAGGCGGCCCGGGTTCTGGCCAGTCCGCTGGGCTACACCGATGAGGAGCGGATGCACGAGTCGCTCGCTCACCTGCGTGCGCATGCCCCCGTGTCGTGGGTCGAGGCCGAGGGATACCGCCCGTTCTGGGCGATCACCAAGCACGCCGACATCATGGACATCGAGCGTCAGAATGATCTGTTCACCAACGATCCGCGGCCACTGCTGGCGATCGCCGAAGCCGACGACGTATTGCGCGCGCAAATGGAAGCCGGGATCGGCCTGCGCACGCTGATTCACATGGACGACCCGCTGCACCGCGACATGCGCAAGATCGGTGCCGACTGGTTCCGCCCGAAAGCCATGCGCGCGTTGAAGACTCGCTGTGACGAACTGGCCAAGATTTATGTCGACAAGATGCTCGAGCAGGGGCCCGAGCTCGACTTCATGCAGGAGATCGCGGTCAACTACCCGCTCTACATCATCCTGTCGCTGCTCGGCCTTCCGGAGTCGGACTTCCCGCGGATGCTCAAGCTCACCCAGGAGATGTTCGGCGGCGACGACGAGGAGTTCCAGCGCGGCGGCAATACCGACGACATGCTCGCGGTGCTGCTGGACTTCTTCAACTACTTCAACGCGCTGACCGCCTCGCGCCGCGAGCACCCCACCGAGGACCTCAGCTCGGCGATCGCGAACGCCACGATCAACGGAGAACCGTTGTCCGACATGGACACCGCCTCCTACTACGTCATCGTTGCCAGCGCAGGCCACGACACCACCAGCGCCGGAATCGCCGGCGGGCTACTGGAACTCATCCGCAACCAGGGCGAGCTCAAGCGTCTGCAGAATGATCCGGGCCTGATGGGCACTGCGGTCGAGGAGATGATCCGCTGCATCGTGCCGGTCAAGGAATTCATGCGCACCGCCCAGGCCGACACCGAGGTCCGCGGCGTCCCCATCGCCAAGGGCGAAGCCGTCCTGCTGTCCTACGTCTCGGCCAACCGCGACGAAGAGGTCTTCGCCGACCCGATGCGCTTCGACGTCGGCCGCGACCCCAACAAGCACCTGTCCTTCGGCTACGGCGTGCACTTCTGCCTGGGCGCCGCCCTGGCCCGCATGGAGATGAACAGCTTCTTCACCGAACTCGTCCCGCGCATCAAATCGATCGAACTCGCTGGCGAACCCGAACTCATGGCCACCACCTTCGTCGGCGGCCTCAAACGCCTGCCGATTCGCTACTCGCTGAAGTGATTTCACCGATGCGGTGGACGGCCAGAAAGCCGTCCACCGCGGCGCGGGCGCACTCTCGGTAGTCGAAGTCGGCGAGCGTACTGATCCGACCGGCAACCAGCGGGCCGATCAACAGCATGATGGCCTGCGCGCGGTCGACCTCGCCGAGTTCACGCCGGGCGTCGGGGCTGTCGAAGATCGCGTCGAACGGTGCACCGTACTGCTGGGCGACCCGCTCCCGCAGGGTGCGCACCTCCGGGCTGTCCGCGTCCTCGGTCTTGCCGGGCAGGTGCTCCATGTCCGGGCCCAGCGCCAGCCAATAGGTCGCCGACAGCAAGGCCGGGGTCTCCGAGATGAGGTCGGCCTGCGCCTGCAACAGTGCCAGCAGGCGCTCCCGCAACGTCCCGGTCTCCGGCGGCATCGGGGCGGGCGGGATCAGACTGTGGAACGCCGCGGCCAGGAGGTCGTTCCCGCTGGGAAAGTGCCGGTACAGGGTTGCCCTGGCAACGTTGGCGCCGCGCGTGACTGCGTCGACGGTGACCGCGCTGGGGCCACCCGTGCGCAGCAATGCCGTTGCGGCGTCCAGTAACCGCGCGCGTGAACGCGCAGGTCTGGGGTCGCTGCGTCGGCTTGCCATCAGTGGAATCCTCCCCGGTGCCGGTCAGCACGTCTGAATATTTTTGAGACTAATAGTCCCATAGTTGAACCTGCGACCGAAGGAAGGCTCGCGTGGACACCTTGATCCGGCCCGACCAGGGTACCGATACCCGACTCCGGGACGTCTCGACTCTGCGGCGAACGTGGACGCTGACGGTCGTCTGCCTGAGCGTCGCGCTGGTGATCTCCTCGATGATGCCCGTCCGAAGGTTAACCAGCCGAGACGAAGTCGGCGGCGCGGTGCCCGATCATCGCGATCGTCGCGTGGGGGCCGCGGCTGGTGATGCGGGGCAGGATTGAGCCGTCCACCACCCAGAGATTGTCGATCCCCCGCACCCGGCACCGCGGATCGACGACGGCATGCTCGTCGGTGTCGAGACCCATCGGGGCCGTGCCGCAGAGATGCTGGGACGTCGACCACATCGGTTCACCGAGTTGTGTTGTGGTTCCCAGTATTTCGGCGGCGTAGTCGCAGCCGCGCCCTAACGCGGCGATATCCTCGCCCGCGCTGTCGTAATGGTGCTCGATCAGCGGGTTGACCATGGGGTCGGCGGACTGCAGCGAGACGCGGCCGCTGGCCCGGGGACTCATCAGCGCGACCCCGAGATGGGGCCAATCCGGGCGGCCGGCGGTCCCGTCGCCGACCATCGCGATGAAACCACCTGTGTACGGCCGAATCTCGAGCCCATCGATGACCAGCACCACCTCGAGCACCGGCCGCTGCGGCACAACGGTCCAGGTTGTCGGCAGCACCCACTCCGGGTGGTCCCACGTTCGCTGCCCCACCGGCAGGTCGGCCGACACCGCAATGCCGAGGTCCCGCAGCGCCGGGGCGGGTCCGATGCCCGAGAGCATGAGGAGTTGCGCCGAGGAGATGGCACCCGCCGAGAGCACGACGCGGTCGGCTTCCAACACACCCGGCCCCTTCGGCCCGACGGTCTCGACCCCGACCGCGCGACCGCCGGACAGCCGGACGCGCAGGACTCGGGTGCGGGGCAGCACGGTCAGATTGGGGCGGGCGGCGGCCGGTTCCAAGAAGGCCGCGCCGGGGCCGCTTCGCACACCGTCGACAATGTTCAGCGGCACCGCCCCGATGCCGGGTGGCGCATTGTCCCCGGTGGGCTCGGCGTTGAGATCGGGTAGCCAGCGCAGTCCGGCGGCTTGGGCGGCGTCGACGAAAGCTGCTGTGCTGCCCACGAGTTCGTTGGTACGCCGGATGGCGATGGGACCACCGTCGGCGCGGTCGGGGAAGTCCAGGTCGGTCTGGATCGCGCGGTAATGCGGTCTGACCTCGCTCCATGACCAGCCCGGCAGGCCAGGCCCGTCGAAGTCGACGGGCAACGCCCGGCAGAAGTAGCCGCCGTTGACCGCACCGGAGCCGCCCACCGTCACACCGCGGACGATGTCGGCGTCCCGGGGCGGATCGTCGGTCAGGCGGGTGCGGTAGTGCTGGGCAAGCGGGCTCGCGCCGCCGATCGGCAGTTGCAGTCCGTTGCGGGTGAGGTCCCGGACACCCGGGTCGTCGGGGCCGAGGCCGGTTTCGACGACGGTGACCCGGCACGACGGGTCCGCCGAGAGGCGCTCGGCCAGCACGGATCCGGCACTGCCGGCACCGACGATCAGGACGTCGCTGCGGGTGATGTGGTCGGCCACCGAGTCAGGTTTTGATCTGCGGCTTCAGCGGCCGCAACGTGCGCTCGCGGATGACGCCCGTCCACAGCCCGGCGCCGTAGGCCAGGTCGTCGAGGCGCTTGAGCAACAGGTAGGCAAACAGGCCGATCGGTTTGCCCTCGACATCGGTGCTGCGGTTGCGGGTGATCCAGTCCTGCACCCCGTCGAGCACCGCGGCCACCAGGATCGCCTGCCGGCACCGGCGGGAGAGCAGGGCCGCCACCAACGCCAGCGGCCAGTAATGCCGACAGACCGCCGCCGACAGCTGAAGGGCGGCGGCGCCGATACCGCGCAGAGCCAGGACAATCACCTCGGATATGCCTGCGTCGGTGTTCTGCATGGCTTTGGCCGTGCGACGGGTGGTCACCCCGGCGAACACCAAAGAGGCCATATATCCGCTCACCGAGCCCATGGCCATCAGCAACCACACCAGCAGGCTCCACGCCGAAATCACCACCGGGGCCATCTTGTCCGGGTGCCGGATCGACAACGGAGCTGCGGAGCTGCCATAGAACGCCTTGCGACCCAGCCACTCTCGCATCTGAGTGCGGTGCTCGTGGGCGACCAGCGCGATCGGCTCGTAACGCAGCCGGGAGCCCGACTCGATCAACCGCCAGCACAGGTCGACATCTTCACCCGAGGGCAGGGTCTCGTCGAAACCCCCGACCTCGAGCAGCGCCGGACGCCGGCAGATGATCGCCGCACTGGGCACGTAGGACACCCGGCCGTAGGGCATCACCGGAGCCTCGCGCTCACCGAGGTCGAGCGACGAGCGCACCGCCTCGTAGCGGGCGACCAGCTGATCGCTGTGTCCGAGCCCGACGATGCGCGGGGCCACCAGCGCCACCGCGGGATCGCAGAAGTGACCCAGCAGCGCCTCGAGCCAGCCGCGCCGCGGCACGACATCGGAGTCCAGGAAAGCAACGAAATCTGTTGTGCAAGAGGCAAGCCCGGTGTTACGAGCAGCCGCCGGACCTTTGGTGCGCGCGTGGCGTACCACCTCGACGTCACAGCGGGCGCCGGCGAAATCGTCGGGCTGGACCGGCATCTCAGATCCGTCGTCGACGACCACCACCCGCATACCGCGCAGGGACATGATCAGCCGATAGAGTCCAAAGGGGTTGTTGCGCACCGGAATAACCACGGTGACGTCACGATGCGACGGACCGCCCGCGGGGCGGGGATGAGCGACGGTGGCGTCGAGCAGCGTGCGGGCCAACTGGGCGCTCACCGCGTCGCGCACCTCGAGGCGGCCGCCGTCCAGCAAGGTCTGGGCCGCCGGCGCCAGGCGCAGCAGCCGGGTCGGTGAACCCCCGAGCAGGGCCGCGCCCTCGGCGAGTGTGCGCACCCGACGATCGACCTGTACCGCGAAGCCGTCGGGCAACCGCGGCTGGGTCATATCAGCAGCCCGTCGTCGGCCGGGCGCCACCGGCCGACACGTCGCGAACAATCGACGACCATCTGCGCGAAGATGCGCTCACCCTCGACCTGAGTCGCCGTCGTCGGGTCGCCCAGCACGCCCACCTCACTCACCGCGGCCACCCCCCCGAGACGCATCTGCGGCAAAAGGGTAGCCAGTGGGGCCCTGTTCCCGCTACACCAGGCATCGGTGTGGACATCCGCCGGCGAAATATGTAGCAATACAGACGTTTCCGTATGGCCGGCGTGGGCGTCCCCGCCCTCGGCGATGCACGGGCACCAGGCGGCGTCGCGGCCTTCGGTGCGCAGCAGGTGCACCGCCGAGCGCATGGCTTCCAGGTTGCCACCGTGACCGTTGACGAAGACCACCCGTCGCGCCCAGCCACACGCCGAACGGCCGTATTCGACCAGCACGGTCGTCAGCGCCGCGGTGCCGATCGACACCGTCCCGGCAAAGCCCTCATGCTCGCCGGACGCGCCGTAGGCGATCGCGGGCGCGAGCAGATACTGATCATGACCGGAACCGTTGAGGTCATCGGTGGCGGCCCGGGCCACCGCGGTGGCGATCCGGGTGTCGGTTTCCAGCGGCAGGTGCGGGCCGTGCTGCTCGGTCGAACCGACCGGGATCAAGATCGTGGGCGAGGTATCGCGAAGCTGACTCGATGTCGAGTTGCCGAGCTCACTCCGGAAAGCCACGCGCCGATGGTAGGCCGAATTCACCTGCTGTGCGCCAATTGTTCGAGGAGAAGACGGATTTCTTTCGCAATCGGGACGGCGGTGCCCACCAGGAGCGTTCACCGTCGTCCCGTCAGTCACGCCAGCACCAGAGGCTAGGCTATGGCCGTATCAGCGCGTCCCGCCGCCGGGCACTCCGAGCGCCCGGACGAAGCCGTCCGGTACCAAGATGTCCTCGGCCGTCAGGTCGTGAACCGACGCCTTACCCAGCCCCCGCAGGGCCGAGTCGATGCCACCGGTCAGGATGTCGAGGACGTTCTCCACACCCGCCTGACCGTTGGCGGCCAGACCCCACAGGTAGGCACGGCCGATCATGACGGCGCGGGCGCCTAGCGCCAGGGCCTTGACGACGTCGCTGCCCCGGCGAACACCGCCGTCCAGCAGCACCTCGACCTGGTCGCCGACCGCCTCCGCGATGGCAGGCAGCGCCCGGATCGACGCCGGGGTGCCGTCCAGGTTGTTGCCACCGTGGTTGGACACCGAGATCGCCGAAACGCCAGCGTCCACAGCGCGTTTGGCGTCATCGATCCGCATGACACCCTTGAGCATGAACGGTCCGCCCCACAGCTCGCGCAGCCAGGCGATGTCATCCCAGGTCGGCGGGGGCGTGCCCATCCACTGGCCGTAGGCGTCGAAGAACGCCGGACCGGCCTCGCCCCTGCCGGCCTGGTTCGGCACCGACAGGGCCGGCGGGCGCATGGTCTTGGCCCACTGGTAGAACCAGCTCGGCTTGGTCAGAACCTCGGGACTCATCTTGATCATGGTCTTGAGGTCCATTTTTTCCGGGATCTTGGGGCTGCCCCAGTCCCGCCCGTGGCTGAAGCTCCAGTCGGTGGTCACGATGAGTCCGACGGCGCCGGCGGCGCGAGCCCGCTCGGCACGGGCGGCGATGGCGTCCCGGTCGCCCAGCCAGTAGATCTGAAAGAACGTCTTCGGGTTGGCCGCGACGACCTCTTCGATGGGCTTGCTGGCAAACGACGACAGCCCCATCGCGGTGCCGCGGGCCGCGGCGGCGCGGGCGACGGCCACCTCGCCGTCAGGGTGCACGGCCTGCACCCCGGTAGGTGAGATCAGCACGGGCACCGAAACCTCTTGGCCCATCACCGTGGTTGCCATGTCTCGCTTTTCGAGGGCGCCGATGACGTGCGGGGCGAAGCCGAGCTCGTTGAAGGCTTCGTTGTTGCCGTTGACCGTGAGGCCCTTCTCACTGCCACCGATGAGTGCGCCGTACGCAGACTTGGGGAGGCGCTTCTTGGCGCGCTGCTGCGCGATGGCGACGGTTTCGAACCAGGTGTCGCGTGCCATGACTAGATCGGACTTTCGTTGCAGGGCTTGGCCGGCGGCCGGGTGGACAGAGTCAGCAGGATCGGTTTGCCGCGGGAGTGATCGGCGCTGGGGCGGGGTTTGTCCCGCTCGGTCGCCAGGGCGGGCACCCCGTAGCCTTCAACGCACTCCGGGTCGGGACCGTCCAGCGGCAGGCCGGTGAAGAACTTCGCAGCCATGCAGCCACCCCGGCACGCGTCGTAGTGCCCGCAGCTGCCGCAGGCACCGGCCGACTGCGGCTCGCGCAGTTCACGGAACAGCGGGGCGTTCTTCCATACGTTGTCGAAACCGTTGTCCCGGACGATGTTTCCGGCCAGGAAGCGGTCGTGGATGGCGAACGGGCAGGCGTAGACGTCACCGACCGGGTCGATCAGGCAGACCACCCGGCCCGCGCCGCACATGTTCAGGCCGGACAGCGCACCGGGCGCGCCCAGACCGGACAGGTGGAAGAACGAGTCACCGGTCAGCACCCCCTCCCCCCTGGCGACCAGCCAGTTGTAGAGCGTCACCTGCTGCTCGGGGGTCGGGTGCAGTTCGTCCCACACGTCGGCGCCACGCCCGGAAGGGCGCAGCCGCGTGATGCGCAGGGTGGCGCCGTAGCGGTCGGCGAGAGCTTTGAATTCATCGAGCTGGTCGACGTTGTGGCGGGTGACCACCACGGAGATCTTGGCGTCGGCGAAGCCGGCGGCGGCCAGATTCTCCAGCGCCCGGGTGGCCATCTCGAACGAGCCGGGTCCGCGCACGGCGTCGTTGACTTCCGCGGTGGCGCCGTCGAGGGAGATCTGCACGTCGACGTAGTCGCTCGCGGCAAGTTTCGCGGCCACCTCGGGGGTGATACGGACGCCGTTGGTGGAGAACTTGACCCCGACGTGGTGTGCGGTGGCGTAGTCCACCAGCTCCCAGAAGTCCGGGCGCACAGTGGGTTCGCCGCCACCGATGTTGACGTAGAAGACCTGCATGCGCTCGAGTTCGTCGATGATGTCCATGCACTGGCGAGTGGACAGCTCACGCGGGTCGCGCTTGCCGGACGACGACAGGCAGTGCACGCACGCCAGGTTGCAGGCGTAGGTCAGCTCCCAGGTCAGGCAGATCGGGGCGTCGAGACCGCGCTCGAACTGCTCGATCAGCCGGGGTACCGGTGCTACCGAAGTCATTGGGAATCCTTGCAGGTCAACATGTTCGAGGTCACCAGCACGCTCAACGCATGCAGGTAGGGCGCCTCGTCGGACTCGTCCACGCCCGCGGCCCGCAGAGCGGAGCGCACGTCGGGGTGCTGGGGCAGCGAATTCACGACGGCCAGGATGGTGCGGTTCTTCAGGAACGACAGCTTCCGGGTGCCGAAGTGGTACAGCAATGCGCCGAAGGGTTCCGGTCGCACGGCCACCTGCGGATGCAAGCGCCAGCTGAGTGCCGGGTCGAAGGCCGACCCGGCCACAGCCGGATCGCCCACAGCGTGGGCGGGCACGGTCAGTAGACCCCGCACATCCCGTCGATGGAGACCTCTTCGACCAGCGTCTCGGTCACCAGTTCGGTTTCGGTCTCGGTTGCTTGGCTCGGCTCCATGAAAAGCACCCTTTCGTCGGCCCAGGTTCTCGACAATTGTGATCGAGATCGCAAGAATATGGCATCGAGTGCCGAAAAGAAAGGGCGGGTCGATGACGACTGGTTCTGGGGGTTCCGCTGGGGATTTTCCGGAGGGTCCCCCGAGCGCCCGCGTGGGTCGGCGTAGGTCCACCACCGGGGACCACATCACTGACGTCGCTCTCGACCTCTTCGCCAACTACGGGTTCAGCTCGGTCAGTGTCGACGACGTGGCTGCGGCATCGGGTATCGCCCGGCGCACGCTGTTCCGGTACTACCCGTCGAAGAATGCGATCCCATGGGGCGACTTCGACGCCCACCTGCAGCACTTCCGCGATCTGTTCGACCGGGTCGCCGACACCGAAGCGATCAGCCCGGCGCTGCGGTCGGCATTGTTGGCATTCAACACTTTTGACCCCTCGGAGACCGAACGGCACCGGCAGCGGATGCGGGTGATCCTGGAGACTGCCGAACTGCAGGCGCATTCGATGACCATGTACGCCGGCTGGCGGGGCGTGGTCGCGGACTTCGTGGCCGCACGTACCGGCGGCAAGTCCGGCGACCTGGTTCCGCAGTCGGTAGCCTGGCTGATGCTCGGAGTCGCCCTGTCGGCCTACGAGTACTGGCTGGCCAACGAGGCGGTCTCCCTGCCGCAGGCGATCGGCGATGCCTTCGACGTCGTGGCGCACGGACTCGACGACCTGGACGGGCCCTGACCGCAGGGCCCAAAAAGGCCCGGGAAAAAGTTTCGCCGGACCCGTCGGAGTTCGGCCCCGCGCGACGACGATATGGGTGTGAGCGCGGATCCGGAACTCCCCGATGCTCCGTACCGGCTGTTAGAGCTCTACGACGACGCGCTTCCGGTCGTCTACGGCTACTTCGTCCGCCGGTGCGGCGATCAGGCCACCGCCGAGGACCTCACGTCGGAGACGTTCCTCGCGGCGATGGATGCCGCCCGGCGGCCCGCGCCGCCGCCGCTGGAGGTTCCGTGGCTGCTCGGTGTGGCTCGGCACAAACTGGCCGACCACTACCGGCGTCGTGCGGCGCGGTCCACGGTGCCGGTCGCGGACGTGCCCGAAGGTGAAGCGGCCGACGAGTGGGACGCGCAGCTGGACCGCATCGTCGCCGAAAGCGTGCTTGCCCGCCTGCCCGAACCGCACCGCGTGGTGCTCGGACTGCGCTACATGGACGACTGCTCGGTGCCCGAGTGCGCGGAGTTGATCGGACGCAGCGTGCACGCCACCGAGGCGCTATTGGTCCGCGCCCGGCGTGGCTTCAGAAAGCTCTACCCGGAAGGAGGTGCCTCATGACCGATCCCTTGCGTGTCTTGACCACCGAAGACCTTCCCGTGCAACCGGATCCGTCTTTTGCGGCCCAGTTGCGGGCGCGGCTGGAGTCAGCCTTGTCCTTACCCACGAACACCCAGGGAGTGACCATGAGCGGTACCGCGGCAGCAGTCGCCGAATTGAACGAGCCGGCCACCCAGACCGGAGTCCCCCGCCCCGCCGCGCTGCCGTACCTGACGGTGGCCGACGCCCGTGCCGCGATCGACTGGTATCGCGACGCCTTCGGTGCGGAGTTGATCGGCGACCCGATCGTGATGGGCGACGGGCGGATCGGCCATGCCGAACTGGCGATGAGTGGCGGTGTTTTATATCTGGCCGACGAATTCGCCGACCTCGGATTGCAGGCGCCGGCGGGCGGCGTCAACTCGGTGAGCCTGATGGTGGAGGTCGCCGATACCGACGCCGCCCTGGCCCGGGCCAGGGCTCAGGGTGCCGAGGTCCAGCGCGAGCCGTACGAGGGGCACGGCGCGCGTACCGCCACCATCCGTGACCCCTTCGGTCATCGGTGGATGCTCACCGGGCCGGTTCGCGAGCCGATCCGACACGGCGACGTCGGTTACGCGTCGGTGCAGAGCCCGGACATCGCCCGCGCGGCCGCCTTCTACTCTCACGTGCTGGGGTGGGAGTTCGACCCGGCCGGGCGGGTGAGCAATACCGTTGAGGCGATTGATTTTTCCCCGTCCGAGCGCACGACGCTGTTCTGCTGCTATGCGGTCGACGATGTGGAGGAAGCGCGCGCGGCGATCCTCGCCGCCGGCGGTTGGGTGGGCGCGTCCCGCGAGTCCGCGGTCGGCACACTGCTGGAGGCCGGCGACAACCAGGGTGAGGTGTTCGCCGTCTATCGGCCCGAACCGGGCCAGCGTCGTCCGCTGCTCAACGGCGCGGGTCCCGGCGAACTGTCCTATGTCACGTACGAGGTCGGCGACTCGGCGGCCTTCCGCGAGTTCTACGGCCAGGTGCTGGGATGGACGTTCGAACGCGGTCGGGTCGAGGACGGCTGGGCGGTGCAGAACGCACACCCGATGTCCGGCACCGCGGGCGGCTCACCCACGCCGAACACGGTGCCGATGTGGACGGTGGCGGATATCAACGCCGCGGTCGGCCGGGTCCGCGAGGCCGGCGGAACCGTTCTGGCCGAACCCGCCCGCCAGCCGTACGGGCTGATGGCGGAGTGCACAGACGACCAGGGTGGGCGGTTCTACCTCGGCGAGTTCTAGGACGGGGCGAGTTCTAGGACGGGGCGAGTTCTAGGACGGGGCGAGTTCTAGGACGCGGGCAGGACGTCGGCGATGGGGGCGCCGGACGCGATCTTGGCGCGGGTCTTCATGACCTTGCCGGGCATACCGCCGCCGACCACACCGGCCACCACGCCGTCGCGCTCGTAGAAGGCCAGGAATTTGCGGCCGTCGTCCTCGACGATGTGCACCGTATCGGTGGCTTCCGGCTCTCCGAGGCACTGGATCTTCACGTCGTACTGGTCGCTCCAGAAATAGGGCACCACGATCACCGACGGGGCCTCCTGCCCCAGCATCGATGGCACGATGACCCGGGCCTGCTCGGCCACATTGCTCCAATGTTCAACGCGGGCTTGATGTCCGGTGGCGTCGCGCCAGGATGCGACGTCACCGAGCGCCCACACGCCGGCAGCACTGGTGCGGCCGGCCTCGTCGCACACCACACCGTTGTCGACGGCCAGGCCGCTCCCCTCCAGCCAGTCGGTGGCCGGGCGCGACCCGATGCCGACCACCACGAGGTCGGCGGGCAGCTCGCTGCCGTCGGACAACACCACGGTGGTCACATGGCCGTTCTCGCCGCGCACCTCGGCCACCCCGACGCCGGTGCGCACGTCGACACCCTCGGCGCGGTGCAGGCGGGTGACCAGGTTTCCGACCTGCTCGCCGAGAACCGAGGCCAGCGGAGCCGGCTGCGGCTCGACCAGTGCCACCTCGACACCGAGTTTGCGCAGGCTTGCCGCGACCTCGCAGCCGATGAAGCCGGCGCCGATGATCACCGCCTGCCGCGCCGATGCGGCGTGGGCGCGCAGCGCCATCGCCTCGTCGAGCGAGCGCAGAACGCGGATGCCCTCCAGATCGGGGAACGACGGGATGCGCTTGGGCACCAGGCCGGTGGCGATGACCAGCTCGTCGTATCCCAGCACCGAGCCGTCGGCGAGGGTCACGGTCCGGGCGGCGGTGTCCAGCGAGGTGACCGCGCTGCCCAACCGCAGCGTGATGTCGTTCTCGGCGTAGAACTCGGCGGGCTTGAGCGCGACATCGTCGAGGTCGGCGTGCAGCACGTCCTTCGACAGCGGCGGGCGGTCATACGGCAGATGCACCTCGTCGCTGACGATGGTGATCGGGCCGGTGTACTCCGACTTGCGCAGTTGCTCCGCCGTGCGGGTGGCGGCCAGGCCGCCGCCGACGATGAGGATGCCGTTTTCGCTCGTGCTCACGTGGTGTTCTTACACGATCGCCGTCGCGAAGTGCTCGCCAGCCTGCGCCAACCGACCAGTTAGGCGGGCGACCGGTCAATCAAGTTGGACAGCACCACGATGCTCTCGCTCCGTTCGATGTCCGCGCTCGACCGGATGCGTTCCAGCGCCGCCTCCAGATGTCGCATGTCGCGAGCGAGCACGTGCAGGATGGCGTCCGACGTTCCGGTCACGGTGGCGGCACTGATGATCTCGGGAATGTCAATCCAGGCCGCGCGCAACCGATCTGGCGCGATCGTGCCGTGACAGTAGACCTGCACGTAGGCCTCGGTGTTCCAGCCCACCGCACTGCGATCGATGACCGTGGTGAAACCGCGGATCACCCCGGCGTCCAGCATCCGGTCGACCCGGCGCTTCACGGCCGGAGCCGACAGGTTCACCCGTTCCCCGATCTCGGCGAAGGTGGCCCGGGCATGCTCGGCGAGCTCGGCCAGGATCCGCTCGTCGGTGTCGTCCAACCGGTCCATTCGACAGCCCTTTCGCCCGCACACAACAGATCACCGCAATGTTAGCGGTGACGCAATAGATCATTCATAGGCACGCAATAGTTATCGATTGATTGCGTCAAACCACACTTCTATGGTTGATTCATGACGATATCCCCCGATGTCGCCGTCGGGTCGACGAGGACACCGCGCAGCCAGCGACTCCGCCACTACGCCATGACCCCACCGACGTACTTCAGCGTCGAGTACGCCATCAACCCGTGGATGGACACCAGCACGCCCGTCGACGCCGAGTTGGCGCTCGCCCAGTGGGAACACCTGCGCGACACGTATCGCCGGCTCGGCCACACCGTCGACCTCGTCGAGCCGGTGCCGGGACTGCCGGACATGGTGTACGCCGCCAACGCCGGACTGATCATCAACGGCACCGCGATCGTCGCCCGCTTCAAGCACGCCGAGCGGCATGGCGAATCGGTGGCATATGCCGCCTGGATGGGCCGACACGGGCATGATCCGGTAGCAACCCGCCATGTCAACGAGGGCCAGGGCGACCTGCTGGTCGTCGGATCAATGATTCTGGCAGGCACCGGTTTTCGCACAGATCTTCATGCACACGCCGAGGTGGGCAACCTGACCGGCATGCCGGTGATCTCGCTGGAACTCGTCGATCCGCGGTTCTACCACCTCGATACCGCGTTGACGGTGCTCGACGACACCACGATCGCCTACTACCCGTCGGCGTTCACCGACGACGCCCGAGCCCAGTTGCGCCGGCTCTTCCCCGACGCCATCGAAGTGGCGAGTGCCGATGCCTACGTGCTGGGGCTCAACGCGGTGTCCGACGGGAGGCACGTGGTGCACCCAGCGCAGGCAACCGGATTCGCCGAACAACTCCACCGGGCCGGCTTCCACCCGATCGGTGTCGACCTCTCCGAGCTACTCAAGGGCGGCGGTTCGGTGAAATGCTGCACGCTGGAGGTTTTTTCATGACCATGGCCGACACCGTCACCGGCGCAACCGCTGAGGCAATCGCACTGGACAACGCCTATGCCGCCCACAACTATTCGCCGCTTCCGGTGGTGGCCTCCCACGCCCGCGGCGCATGGATCACCGACGTGGAGGGCCGCCGCTACCTGGACTGTCTGGCGGCGTATTCGGCGGTGAACTTCGGCCATCACAACGACGAAATCGTCGCCGCCGCCCACCGCCAGCTCGACGCCGTGACGTTGGTGAGCCGGGCCTTCCACTCCGATCAGCTCGGCCCGTTCTGCGCCGCGCTGGCCGGGCTGTGCGGCAAGGAGATGGTGCTGCCGATGAACAGCGGCGCCGAGGCAGTGGAAAGTGGCCTCAAGATCGCCCGCAAGTGGGGCACCGACGTCAAAGGTGTCCCGGCCGGGATGGCGAATATCGTTGTCGCCGACAACAACTTCCACGGACGCACGATCAGCATCGTCAGCTTCTCCTCCGATGACACCGCCCGCGCCGGCTTCGGCCCCTTCACCCCCGGCTTCCGGTCGGTGCCATTCGGTGACGCCGAGGCTGTCGCAGCCGCGATCGACGATCACACGGTCGCCGTGCTCATCGAGCCCATTCAGGGCGAGGCCGGGATCATCGTCCCGCCCGACGACTACCTGCCCCGGCTGCGCGCATTGTGCACCCAACGGAACGTGCTGCTGATCGCCGACGAGATCCAGTCCGGCCTGGCGCGCACCGGTCACACCTTCGCCTGTGACCACTGGGGTGTGGTGCCCGATGTCTATCTGCTCGGCAAGGCACTCGGTGGCGGCGTGGTTCCGCTGTCGGCCGTGGTGGCCGACCGCGACGTCCTCGGGGTCCTTCATCCCGGCGAGCACGGGTCGACGTTCGGGGGTAATCCGCTGGCCGCGGCAATCGGTTCGACCGTGGTCGGTATCCTGCGGCGCGGTGAATTTCAATCCCGCTCAGCCGAACTCGGCCTACATCTGCATGCCCGGTTGCGGTCGCTGATCGGCCACGGAGTGCTCGCGGTACGCGGCATGGGACTGTGGGCAGGCGTCGACATCGACGAACGCCTCGGTACCGGCAAGCAGCTCAGTCTCGCCCTCGCCGAGCGCGGTGTGCTGGTCAAGGACACTCATGGATCGACGTTGCGGTTCGCTCCCCCGCTGGTGATCACCACCGAGGAGATCGATTGGGCGGTTGGGCAGTTCGCACGTGTGCTGGAGCAGGCAGGTGCACACTCTTAACGAGTAGTTCAGTTTGGTGACCTCAGGAGGCACTATGACCGCACCGCCGCTCAGCCTCTCCCAGCAGTTGTTCCGTCGCCGCCCCGTTTCCGGCGCTCCGGTCGCACACGGCGCCTCCGACCATCTGAAGCGCAGCATCGGCACATTTCAGCTGACACTCTTCGGAGTCGGCGCGACGGTGGGCACCGGCATCTTCTTCGTCCTGTCCGCGGCGGTGCCGGAAGCCGGTCCGGCGGTGCTGGTCTCGTTTCTGCTCGCCGCCGTCGCGGCCGGGCTGTCGGCGATCTGCTACGCAGAGATGGCATCGTCGGTACCGGTGTCGGGCTCGACCTACTCGTACGCCTACACGACGATGGGCGAGGTCGTCGCCATGGGTGTGGCTGCGTGTCTGCTTCTCGAATACGGCGTATCGATCTCGGCCGTCGCCGTCGGGTGGAGCGGCTATCTGAACAAGTTGTTGCAGAACCTGTTCGGGTGGCAGCTGCCGCAGTCCTTGAGTGCGGCCCCCTGGGACTCCGCCCCCGGAATCGTCAATCTGCCCGCGGTCTTTCTGATCCTGATGTGCATGGCGCTGCTCATCCGTGGCGCAAGCGAGTCCGCCTTCGTCAACACCGTGATGGTGCTGATCAAGCTCAGCGTGCTGGGGATGTTCATCGTCATCGCGCTCACCGCGTTCAATGCCGACCACTTCCACGGCTTCTGGGACAAGGGCGTTCCCGGCATCACCACCGCCGCGAGCATGATCTTCTTCTCGTTCATCGGTCTCGACGCGGTGTCGACCGCCGGTGACGAAGTGAAGAATCCGCAGAAGACCATGCCCCGGGCCATCATCGCGGCACTCCTCGTGGTCACCACCTTCTACATCCTGGTCGCGTTCGCCGGCCTGGGCACCCAGGACGCCGCGGACTTCGGATCGGATGAACAAGCCGAAGCGGGCCTGTCGGTGATCCTGGAGAACATCACCGGCAGCACCTGGGCCAGCACCCTTCTGGCCGCCGGCGCGGTGGTCTCCATCTTCTCGGTGACGCTGGTCGTGATGTACGGACAGACGCGCATCCTCTTCGCGATGGGCCGGGACGGTCTGCTGCCGTCGATGTTCGCAAAGGTCAACCCGCGCAGCATGACTCCGGTGGGCAACACCGTCATCGTCGCCGCCGTCACCAGCATCCTGGCCGGCTTCCTTCCGCTGAACTGGTTGCTCGACGCCGTGTCGATCGGCACCTTGGTCGCGTTCATCACGGTGTCGGCCGGTGTCATCCTCCTGCGGGTGCGCCAACCCGACCTCGAGAGACCGTTCAAAGTTCCGGGCTACCCCGTGACACCCGTTCTGTCGATCCTGGCGTGCGCCGCAGTGCTCTACGGTCTGCGTTGGCAGACCTGGTTGGTCTTCGGTGGTTGCGTCGCTTTGGTGTTGCTGTTCTATCTGTTCTGGGGAAGGCGCCACAGCGCGCTGAATGCCGGGGGCGCCGATGGTTACATTCCGACTTCGGTGCCCGGCGACGACGACGTCATGTTCGACGAGGAGCCACCGGATCACCACTTCGTCACCAAGCACAAGGATGAGCCGTGACCGTCGCCGTCGGCTACCTCGCGGGGAAGAGCGGTCGCCCTCCCCTGTATCTGGCTGTCGAAGCCGCCAAGACCCTGCAGACATCGCTGACCGTCGTGACCGTGGTGCCGCGGCCGTGGATGACCCCGTCCCTGGGCCGAATCGACGCCGAATATGCCCAGTACGCCGAACAATTGGCGACGAATTCCGCGGCGCAGGCCCGGGACTGCATTGACGCGATTGCCGATGGGCTCGACGTCAGATATCACAAGGTGTCGCACCGCTCGGTCTCCGGCGGTCTACTGGAAGCGATTTCCGAGCTGGAAGCCGAGGTGCTGATACTGGGCTCGGCCGCCGACGGGAAGCTCGGGCAGGTGGTGATCGGCTCGACGGCCGACCGCCTGCTGCACTCCTCGCCCGTGCCGATGGCGATCAGCCCACGCGGCTATCGCGGTTCGAACGCAGGCGGCCTGACCCGGATCACGGCCGCCTACCCGGGAACGGCCGACACACTGCATGTCGTGCAGCGCGTCGCCGCGCTCGGTCGACGTCTCAATGTGCCCATGCGGGTGATCACGTTCGCGGTTCGGGGCCGAACGATGTACCCGCCGGAAGTCGGCTTGAGCGCCGAGGACTCGATCCTCGAACAGCTGGCCGGCTACGCACGGGAGGCGTTGGCGCAGTTGAAGACCGACGGCGTAGTAGGTCCGGACGTGGATCTACAGGTAGCCACCGGCAACGGTTGGGACGATGCTCTGAACGCCGTCGATTGGCAGGACGGCGACCTGCTGGCTATCGGCACATCGCCCGCGGGAGGAATCGCGCGGGTGTTCCTTGGCTCGCGCGGCTCGAAGATCCTGCGGCACAGCCCCGTTCCAGTGCTGGTACTACCGGGCTGACCGCTAGTACTTCATCACACCGCGGTCGACGCTGATCTGCGAACCCGACAGGGTTGCGGATTGATCGCCGGCCAGCCACACCACCACGTCGGCGACCTCGTCGACGTTCATGAAGTCGGACCGTTTGCCCGTCGCGTTCTGGCCCACCGGAAGGTAGGGCATCGGCGCGAAGCCGTGCAGATAGCTCGGGTGCGCGCCGAAAACACCCAACATGGCGTCGTTTTCGGTCATCGGGGTGGCCACCGAGTACGGGTGAATGGAGTTGACCCGGATGCCGTATTCACCGGCTTCCAACGCGAGCGAGTTCGTCAGTGCGGTCAGTCCGTGCTTGGACGCGGCGTAGTGGCTGTTGCCCGGGGTGGCCTTCACACCTGCCGACGAGCTCACCACGATGATGGAGCCACCGTTGCCGGCGTCGATCATCGCCGGGACGACGGCACGCAACGTGCGCCAGGTTCCGGTGAGATTGGTGTCGATGACGGTGTTCCACTGTTCATCGGTCAGCTCCCACAATCGGCCCCAGGACAGCACGCCGGCGTTGGCGACCAGGATGTCCAGCCTGCCGAACTGCTCGACGCCGTCGGCCACCAGCTGGCGAACCGCGGCGTCGTCGCGGACGTCGACTTCGCGTCCCAGCGCCTTGCGGCCCTCGGCCTCCACCAACCGGACCGTCTCGTTCAGGTCCTCGGGGGTGGTCCCGGGATAGGGAATGGTGTCACTGACCGGCGCACAGATATCGGAGACGATCACGTCGGCGCCTTCGCGTGCCAGCCGGACAGCGTGGGCGCGGCCCTGGCCGCGCGCGGCACCGGTGACGAACGCCACTCGTCCCTCGAGCGTCCCCGACGATGTTGTCATCAATGGTCCTTTCAGTCAGCTCAGGCCAGGCTAGCAAGAGAACTGGAACGTGTTCTAGATACCGGTCCACCGAGGACCGGAACGCGGGATCCGAGTCGGCTCAGTAGGCGACCGGGTCGCGCACGATCGGGCAGGTCATGCAATGACCGCCGCCACGGCCGCGACCCAGTTCGGCACCGACGATCGTGATGACCTCGACCCCGGCCTTGCGCAGCAGTGAGTTGGTGTGGGTGTTTCGGTCGTAGGCGAACACCACGCCCGGCTCGACGGCCACCAGATTGTTGCCGCTGTCCCACTGCTGTCGTTCGGAGTCGTACGCGGTGCCGCCGGTTTCGACCACCCGCAATGCGCCGAGGCCCAAGGCGTTCGCGACCACCTCCACGAACGGTTTGGTCTCCTCGATGACATCCAGGCCGGGGGCCGAATCGCTGGGCAGCAGCGTGAAAGTTTGGATGTTGTCCACAATTTCGGGGTAGATCGTCACGACGTCGCGATCGGCGAAGGTGAACACCGTGTCGAGATGCATGGCGGCGCGCAGCTTGGGCATCCCAGCCAGGATGATCCGCTCGGCTGCGCCACGTTCGAACAGCGTCGCCGCCACCTGGGTGATCGCCTGCCGTGATGTGCGTTCGCTCATCCCGATCAAGACCACGCCGTTGCCGGGCACCAGGACGTCACCGCCCTCGATAGTGGCCATCCCCCAAGACTTTTCGGGGTCACCCCACCACACCGTCGATCCGGCGAAATCGGGATGGAACTCGTAGATGGCTTTCATCAACAGTGTTTCGTCGTGCCGGGCCGGCCAGAACAGCGGGTTGAGTGTCACACCCGAGTAGATCCAGCAGGTGGTGTCGCGGGTGTACAGCGTGTTGGGTAGCGGCGGCATCAGATACTCGGTGATTCCGGCATGCTCGCGGGCCAGGGCGCGATACCCCCGGCCGAGGTCCACAGGCAGGTCTCGGGTCGACAGCCCGCCGATCAGGAACTCGACCAGTCGACGAGCGGGTAATTCGTCGAGGAACGACCTGGTGTCGTCGACAAGCCCCATCCCGACCTCGTTGGCGACGATCTTGCGGTCGAGCAACCAGGTGCGGCCGTCCGGAATCTCCATCGTCTCGGTGAGCAGGTTGTGCAACTCCACCACCGCAACACCGCGGTCCCGCATCTTGTCCATGAAGTCGAAGTGGTCCCGACGGGCGTTCTGCACCCACAGCACATCGTCGAACAGCAGGTCGTCGCAATTGGTCGGAGTCAGCCGCTCGTGGGCCAGGCCGGGCGAACACACCAGCACCTTGCGCAGCGTTCCCACTTCGGAATGCACGCCGTACGACGCGGATGCAGACGTCACCAGATCACTTCCCTTCCCTAGAGTTCGATTGCGCCCGTGGCCAGTGAAACCACGCCCGCGACGGCGCCGACGAGGATGACGGCGAACAAGACCGCCTCGGCAGGGCGGAACAGTGGGAGACGGCGTTCCCGCCGCGCGATCACGTACAGGATTGCCCCCGGCGCGTACAGGATGCAGGACAGCATCAGATGAGACACCCCGGCCGCATAAACCAGGAACAGCGTGTAGACGGTGGCGAGTACGGCCACCGCCATGTCGGACCGGCGCGGGTCGCCGTCGCCATAGCTGTCGCCGGTGATCGTCAGTTTCAGCGCATACGCCGCGGCCAGCAGGTACGGAACCAGCGACAGCGCCGCGGTCAGATCGAGCATGAAATTCAGTGCGTCGGAGGTGAACAGCAGCAAGATCAGGAGCAGCTGAACCAGGCCGCCCGCCATGATCAGCGCCGCGACGGGCGCGCCGTGGGAGTTGGTGCGGGCCAGGAACCGCGGCATGTCGTCCGATTTGGCCGGAAGGTAGAGGATCTCGGCGGCCATCAACGTCCAGGCCAGATACGCACCCAGCACCGAGACGATCACCCCGACCCGGATGAATACCGAACCCCAATGTCCAACAATGGTTTCCAGCACCGAGGCCATCGACGGCTGGTCCACCTGGGCCAACTCGTGCTGCGGCAGGATGCCGTAGGACACCAGGGTGACCAACATGAACACGCTGAGGACACTGAGGAAGCCGATCACGGTGGCGCGCCCGACGTCCTCGCGTTTACGGGCGAAGCGCGAATACACGCTGGCGCCTTCGATACCCAGGAAGACGAACACCGTGATCAGCATCGTTCCCTTGGCCTGTTCGAAGACCGAGCTCAAGGAGTAATTGCCGTCGCCACCCCAGAAGTTGTCCGCGAAGACGCCGCCCTTGAATGCCACGAGTGCGATGACGATGAACAGCAGGATCGGGATGATCTTGGCAACGGTAGCGATCCGGTTGATGATCGCCGCCTCCTTGACCCCACGCAGGATCAGGAAGCAGAACAGCCACACGCCGACCGACGCCAGGACGACCGCCAGCAGAGTGTCACCGGTGCCGAGCGAGGGGAACAGCGCCGCGGTGGTCGCCATGATCAACACCCAGTAGGAGGTGTTGCCCGCGCACGCCGAAGCCCAGAACCCGAACGCCGAATTGAAGCCGACGTAGTCACCGAAACCGGCCTTGGCGTAAGCGAAGATGCCCGCATCCAGATCGGGCTTACGGGTGGCCAATCGCTGGAAGACGAAGGCCAGCATCAGCATTCCGGTGCCGGCGATCGCCCAGGCGATCAGCGCCCCGAGTACACCGGTCTCGACTCCGAAGCGCCGCGGAAGCAGGAAGACCCCTGACCCGACCATGGACCCCACCACCATGGCGGTCAGGGTCGGCAGGCTGACCTTCCCGTCGGCCTGCGTCGGCGCTTCGGTCGAGGCCATCAGCTAGAGGTCGGCCAGGATCTGCTGCCGTTTGGCGGCGTATTCAGCATCGGTGATCGAGCCGGTCGCCCTCAGGGTCTCGAGCTCTTGAAGACGTTGCGCGGTCGAAACTTCCGGCATAGGCGGCGGCACGTACGGCGGTGCGGCGGCGGGCTGCGCGACCGGGTGTGGCGCGGCGGCTGCCGGCTGGCCGGTGGCGGCCCGCCGAACAACGGCCATCACCTGCTGGCGCACAGCAGGATTGGATCGGATGTCGATGGTGCCGTTCATCGGCACGCCGTTGGCGCGCAAGATCTGCATGATCTCCATCAGCGGCCCGGCCTGCCCTCGCAGGTCATAGGTCTTGTTGTCCTCGGCCAGCGTGAATTGCGCGGGCACCACGCCGGCGATCAAAGCGCTGGCGTTCCAATCGATTTCGTACTTCTGGGTACCCGGCTCGACGAGCGCGACCAGTTTGTGGGCGTTGAGGATCTGCATCCGGGTGGGGCTCGACGCCATCGTTTCCTGGGTATCGAAGCCCTGATAGCCGGGCACCTCGAAGTGGAGGTTTACCTTGATCATCTGTTGGTCGTTGACGAACCACGAGGTATCCGAGATGCCGGTGATCTGCGCCAGCACCAGAACACCGCGCTGGTTGAGCTCGTCGTGCTTGGCCGCCGACTTCATACCGGAGTTGGTCAACCACAGCGCGGCGAGCACGTCGCCCGCCGTGATCAGCAAGCCGACCCAAAACATCCACCCGATGTATGGCCGCGCGAACGGCCCGAGGGCGAAGTAGACGATCAGGAAGATCGGGCCGACGAGGCCACCGAACAGCAGCACGGTCAATTGCGCTTTGAGATACCGTCCGAACATTTGGCACACCCCTCTTCGGCCAGCAATGTCGCGATCAGACTAACTCCAACGCTCCCGCTTGGGACGATTGTTGCAGTCTGTGAAGACGCTGCCAACGGTCCTGTTCAGGGGGTTTGCAGTAACCGATCCAGGCCTGGCAACTGCGGGGTCAAGCGATTGATGAACACCTCGAGACTGTCGTGAGCCTCGGGCTCTGCCGGCGCGGGCCGAACCGGCGCCGGGGACGCCGGGTGGGCGGCCGGCTGGCTGCGGGGCGCCGGGGGTGAGTGGTGGATGCCGACGCTCGCCGCGCTGACCATCAGCACCGACGCGACGATTCCACCGAGCACAGCCAGCAGTGCCGCGCCGCCGAAGAGGACCGACGGCGGGTATGCCGGCTGCTGGTAATCGTCGTCGTCCATGCCCCACCCCGCTGTGGATGCCGAAGCCTAGCACCGGCGCATGAGTGGTTTACGACAAACGAAAGCGGCGCCCACCCGAAGGTGAGCGCCGCTTCGCGGAACTGCTGTGCCTAACTTGTCCGGCTCCTCCTCAGGGCTGCGCCCTGCATCGGTCGCCGAACGAAGATCACTTGATGATCTTGGTGACCCGGCCGGCACCGACGGTGCGGCCACCTTCACGGATCGCGAACCGCAGGCCCTCGTCCATGGCCACGGGCTGGATCAGCTTGACGGAGATGTCGGTGTTGTCACCGGGCATCACCATCTCGGTGCCCTCGGGGAGGGTCACCACGCCGGTCACGTCCGTGGTACGGAAGTAGAACTGCGGGCGGTAGTTGTTGAAGAACGGCGTGTGCCGGCCGCCCTCGTCCTTGGACAGGATGTAGACGCTGCCCTCGAACTCGGTGTGCGGGGTGGTGGTGCCGGGCTTCACGACGACCTGGCCGCGCTCGACGTCCTCGCGCTTGACGCCACGAACCAGCAGACCGACGTTGTCGCCGGCCTGGCCCTGGTCGAGCAGCTTGCGGAACATTTCCACACCGGTGACCGTGGTCTTGGTGACGGTCGGCTTGATGCCGACGATCTCCACTTCCTCGTTCACGTTGATCACGCCACGCTCGACGCGACCGGTGACCACGGTGCCGCGGCCGGTGATCGTGAAGACGTCCTCGACGGGCATCAGGAACGGCTTGTCGGTGTCGCGGACGGGGTCCGGGATCGACTCGTCGACGGCGTCCATCAAGTCCTCGACGCTCTTGACCCACTGCGGGTCGCCCTCGAGGGCCTTGAGTGCGGACACCTTGATGACCGGGGCTTCCTCGTCGAACTCCTGAGCGGCCAGCAGTTCGCGGACCTCCAGCTCGACGAGCTCCAGGAGCTCCTCGTCGTCGACCATGTCGGCCTTGTTCAGCGCCACCAGGATGTAGGGGACGCCGACCTGGCGGGCGAGCAGCACGTGCTCACGGGTCTGCGGCATGGGACCGTCGGTGGCGGCGACCACCAGAATCGCGCCGTCCATCTGGGCGGCACCGGTGATCATGTTCTTGATGTAGTCAGCGTGGCCGGGGGCGTCGACGTGCGCGTAGTGACGCTTCTCGGTCTGGTACTCCACGTGGGAGATGTTGATGGTGATACCGCGCTGACGCTCCTCGGGCGCATTGTCGATCTGGTCGAATGCGCGCGACTCGTTCAACGCCGGGTACTTATCGTGCAGAACCTTGGTGATTGCTGCGGTAAGCGTGGTCTTGCCGTGGTCAACGTGACCGATGGTCCCGATGTTGACGTGCGGCTTCGTCCGCTCGAACTTCGCCTTCGCCACTTCTGTGTCCTCCTGGACTTGTTGTTGCTTTGGTTAAGCAGTGTTGATGTTTTCAGTTGTGTTGCCGCAGCAACGGATTACTGACCCGTCGCCTTCGCGATGATCTCCTTCGACACGTTCGCCGGAACTTCGGCGTACGAATCGAAAACCATGGAGTAGTTCGCCCGGCCCTGGGTCCGGGACCGCAGGTCCCCGACATAGCCGAACATCTCCGACAGCGGCACGTGCGCCTTGACGACGCGAGCACCGCTGCGCTCCTCCATGGCTTGGATCTGACCACGGCGGGAGTTCAGGTCGCCGATCACGTCGCCCATGTAATCCTCGGGCGTAGTGACCTCGACGGCCATAACAGGCTCCAGGATGACCGGCTGCGCTTGCGCGGCAGCCTTTTTCAGCGCCTGGGAGCCGGCGATCTTGAAGGCCATTTCCGACGAGTCGACGTCGTGGTAAGCGCCGTCGAGCAGGATGAGCTTCAAGTTCACCAGCGGGTAACCGGCGAGCACACCGTACTGCATGGCGTCCTGCGCACCGGCATCCACCGACGGGATGTACTCGCGCGGGATGCGGCCACCGGTGACCTTGTTCTCGAACTCATAGGTCGCACCGTCCTCGCCGACAAACGGCTCGATGGCAACGAGAACCTTCGCGAACTGGCCGGAGCCACCGGTCTGCTTCTTGTGCGTGAACTCGACCTTGTCGACCGCGCGCTTGATGGTCTCCTTGTAGGCGACCTGCGGCTTGCCGACGTTGGCCTCGACCTTGAACTCGCGGCGCATCCGGTCCACCAGGATGTCCAGGTGGAGCTCGCCCATGCCGCCGATGATGGTCTGGCCGGTCTCGTGGTCCTGGTTGACCTTGAAGGTCGGATCCTCTTCGGCCAGCTTCTGAATGGCCAGGGACAGCTTCTCCTGGTCACTCTTCGTCTTGGGCTCGATGGCGACCTGGATAACGGGATCCGGGAACGTCATCGACTCGAGCACAACCTGGTCGTTCGGATCACACAGGGTGTCACCGGTGGTGGTGTCCTTGAGGCCGATCACCGCGTAGATGTGGCCGGCGGACGCCGACTCGACCGGGTTCTCCTTGTTGGAGTGCATCTGGAACAGCTTGCCCAGCCGCTCCTTCTTGCCCTTGGTCGAGTTGATGACCTGCGCACCGGAGTCGACCTTGCCCGAGTACACCCGGACGTAGGTCAGCTTGCCGAAGAACGGGTGCGTGGCCACCTTGAACGCCAGCCCGGAGAACGGCTCGTCGGCCGACGGCTTGCGCAAGACGATGTCGTCTTCCTTGCCCGGGCGGTGGCCTTCGGCGGCCGCAACGTCCAGCGGGGTCGGCAGGTAGTCGATGACGGCGTCGAGCATGGGCTGCACGCCCTTGTTCTTGAACGCGGAACCGCACAGCACCGGGTAACCCGCGCTGGTGACGGTCAGCTTGCGCAGGCCGCCCTTGATCTCCTCAACGGTCAGCTCTTCGCCGCCCAGGTACTTCTCCATGAGGTCGTCATCGGTCTCGGCGATGGACTCGATCATCGCGGTGCGATATTCCTCGGCCTTCTCCTGCATATCGGCCGGGATATCGACGACGTCGTACTTCTCGCCGAGCTTGGTCTCGCCGCGCCAGACCTTGGCCTTCATCTCGACCAGGTCGACGACGCCCTCGAAGTCACCCTCGGAGCCGATCGGCAGCTGGATCGGGACCACGTTCGCGCCGAGGCGGTCCTTCATGGTCTGCACCGAGAAGTAGAAGTCAGCGCCCAGCTTGTCCATCTTGTTGACGAAGCAGATGCGCGGCACGTCGTACTTGTCGGCCTGACGCCAGACCTGCTCGGACTGCGGCTCGACACCTTCCTTGCCGTCGAAGACGGCTACGGCACCGTCGAGCACGCGCAGCGAGCGCTCCACCTCGACGGTGAAGTCGACGTGGCCCGGGGTGTCGATGATGTTGATCTGGTTGTCGTTCCAGAAGCAGGTGGTAGCGGCCGAGGTGATCGTGATACCCCGCTCCTGCTCCTGCTCCATCCAGTCCATCGTGGCGGCACCGTCGTGCACCTCACCGATCTTGTACGAGATACCGGTGTAGAAGAGGATGCGCTCGGTCGTCGTCGTCTTGCCGGCATCGATGTGCGCCATGATGCCGATGTTGCGGACCTTGTTCAGGTCGGTGAGCACGTCCTGTGCCACGGCTAAATTCCCACTCTTTCGCTTCTTAGTTCGGTGTATGAAGACGCCACCGCAGCCACGCTTCTTCGCGCGACTCCGGCGATGCGATCACCAGCGGTAGTGCGCGAAGGCCCGGTTCGCCTCAGCCATCTTGTGAACGTCCTCGCGCCGCTTCACTGCGGCACCAAGGCCGTTGCTCGCGTCGAGAAGTTCATTGGCCAGCCGCTCGATCATGGTCTTCTCGCGACGCTGCTTGGAGAAGCTGACCAGCCAGCGCAGGGCCAGCGTGGTGGAGCGCTCGGGGCGCACCTCGACGGGCACCTGGTAGGTGGCGCCACCGACACGACGGCTACGCACCTCGAGGGCGGGCTTGACGTTATCCATCGCCCGCTTCAGCGTGAGAACCGGATCGGTGCCGGTCTTCTCGCGAGCCTGCTCGAGCGCGCCATAAACAATGCGCTCGGCCAGCGATTTCTTCCCGTCCAACAGAACCTTGTTGACCAGCTGGGTGACCAGCTGAGACCCGTAGACCGGATCGTTGACGAGTGGACGCTTGGGAGCGGGACCCTTACGCGGCATCAGCTCTTCTCCTTCTTCGCGCCGTAGCGGCTACGGGCCTGCTTGCGATTCTTGACGCCCTGGGTGTCCAGCGAGCCGCGGATGATCTTGTAACGCACACCGGGGAGGTCCTTCACACGACCACCGCGCACCAGCACCATCGAGTGCTCCTGCAGGTTGTGGCCCTCACCGGGGATGTAGGCGGTGACCTCGACGCCGGTCGTCAGCTTCACGCGCGCCACCTTGCGAAGTGCCGAGTTCGGCTTCTTCGGGGTGGTCGTGTACACGCGGGTGCACACGCCGCGGCGCTGCGGGCTGCCCTTGAGGGCGGCGGTCTTCACCTTCGCGACCTTGTCGGTGCGACCCTTGCGGACCAGCTGCTGAATGGTTGGCATTTACCGGCTTTCTGTCTCTCGTGCGTCTTTCAACGTTCTTCAAGTCTCTGTACTGCAGTTTTAGCCCTGCCGCTTACCCCGCTGCCGGGCGTGTCGCACACACTGTGCACCGGTCGAATCCGATGCATACTGGACATGCGAATTGGCCCGGCGTGCGCGCATGCGTCCCCGCAAGCGCCCCTAACGGCCAGGCACGATCTCCCACGATACCAGGCGCGGCACGCCCCTCCAAACTCGGCGTACAGGGCTCCTAGCGGGCCTTACTGCAGGTCAACGCGTCAATGTCGGCGCCGGTTCCCGACAGCACCGTTATTCGGGTGCCCGATGCGGGCTCAGCCGTGCGCTCCGTTTCGGCGCGCCATCCCGGCAGCCAGCCGCAAGACCATGTCGGAGAACACGGCGTCGGTGTCGACCATGTCCATCACGCCCGTCATCTCCAGCAGCACGAACCCGTGCAGCGCCGCCCAGAACTCCAGCGAGGCATAAAACGCGTCGTCGCCGTCCAGGCCGTAGGACGCCAGCACCTCGATGACCGGGGCCGCGGCAGCATGCGACGCGGCCGTGAACTCGGGGTCGTCACCGCCCAACGGCATGCGGGTGAACGCCGAATAGCGGCCCGGGTGGTGGTGCGCGTAGCTGCGGTAGGCGCTGGCCATCGCGGTCACGGCATCGTCGCGGGTGCGGCCCTGCCCGACGGTGGACAGCATCTGCAGGATGTCGTCGATGACGTGCATGCGGACCGTGCGACGCAGATCTTCCAAGCTGTGGACGTGGTTGTAGAGCGACGGGCCCTTGGTGCCCAACTGTGTGGCCAGGGCGTTGATGGTCAATCCGTCCCAGCCTTCCCGATCGAGGAAGGTCAGGGCCGCGTTGACGATGACCTCGCGGCTGAGCTTGTTCGACCTCGCCGACGTCCGGTTTCCGGGGCGCGGACGGGCAGCCGCCGACTCCGGTTCCGGCCGAGGTGTCATCGCAAGCCCTTCACTGGTGGATCGACGGAGAACTCTAGTTGACCGACCGGCTGCCACGTGGGCTCCAACTCGGGTTGGGTGGAAAGTCAGCACGTCGGTGAGCTGGGTTCACCGGCCGCGCGTTCATCATGACCTGCGTTGCCGCCCTGTCGGCCGGTATCACCGGAACAGTGACATCCCCGGTGGGGCGTCGGCGTCGTGCGGGCCTGCACCACGCAGGGGTCGTCGAACACCGTGATCGCCGATAACGTCGTCAACGACATCACGAACCGGATCGACCGCGTTCCGGCGTAATCGCGAAGGACGGACGAATGCCGATGCACTCCCCCACACTCATCGCTGGGATCAGCGTTCTCGCCGCCATCGCTCTGGCGGGCTGCGGATCCACCAGCAAGGACTCCCCCTCGCCGACGGCAACCGCCGGACAGTCGGGGGCACAGGTTGAGGTGGGCAACACCATCAACTACGGCTCATTCGGCACGACCGCGGAGATCGACTGCGCCGACGGTAAGTCGCTGAACGTCGGCGGATCCAACAACAATCTGACGGTGAAGGGAACGTGCGCGTCGGTGAACATCGGCGGCGCCGACAACAAGATCACCTTCGGCACGATCGACAAGGAACTCTCCGTCGTCGGCCTCAACAACACGATCACCTACAAGGGCGACCCGAAGGTGAATAACCTGGGCTCGGGGAACACGCTCAACAAAGCCTGATCGCGCGGCTTACGCTTTCGCGCCGTGCCGGCCGGCGCCCTTCGCGAATCGCTGTGCACCGGCAAGGGACTCGGCGGCCACCCGCGACAGGCTGCCGAATTCGAAGTCCATGGCGTCAGCTTCGGACTGACCCCACTGGTTGAGCGCCGACATGCGGTCCGAACGCAGGCACAGCTGCGGAAGCTGGGCCAGTTCGGCGGCCAATTCCTCGGCGGCCTGGCGGCTCTGACCTGATGGCACCACCCGGTTGGCCAGGCCGATGGCCAAGGCTTCCTCGGCGCCGACGGCCCGGCCGGTCAGGATCAGGTCCATCGCCCGGCTGTGGCCGATGAGCCGGGGCAAGCGCACGGTGCCGCCGTCGATCAGCGGAACCCCCCACCTGCGGCAGAAGACCCCGAACTCGGCGTCCTCTTCGGCAACTCGCAAATCGCACCACAGCGCCAATTCCAGACCGCCGGCCACGGCGTAGCCGCTGACCGCGGCGATCACCGGTTTGGACAGCTGCATGCGGCTGGGTCCCATCGGGCCCGGAGCCGCTGGGCCGGCGACATCGGACCCTGTCCGAGGGCGGTGGGTCGGGTTAGTGTCGGGTGTGCCGATGGCCTTGAGATCGGCTCCGGCACAGAAGGTTCCGTTGTCCCCCCAAAGTACCGCCACTGACGCCGACTCGTCTTTGTCGAACTCGTCGAAGGCGTCGAACAAGGCCATCGCGGTGGGACCGTTGACGGCGTTGCGGGCCTGCGGACGGTCGATGATCACCGTCGTGACAGGCCCATTCTTTTCGACGCGCACCGGATTCGGTTCGTCGGTCATGTCGCCTCCACCAGTTGTCCCTCATCCCGCCGCGCGACCAGTTCGGCGGCGAAGTCTGCATAGGCCCGCCGAAGTGCCGCGCCGGGCCATCGCGCCGGCAGCAGTTCTTCTGGCAGCACCGGATCGGTGAGCAGGTGGCGCACAATCGCGGCGGCGGCACGGAAGCGTGCTGGAATGTCCTGCGCGGCAGTCACCTCGTCGAGAAGCCGCTGTCCGGTGATCGCCCAACCATCCAGATCCCACAGCCGCCCGGTCAGCTCGGCCGGATCATCGTCGCGTGCGTGCAGCACCCGCACCCGTTCGGCGATCTCGGCAGGCAACTCGTCGTCGAGGTTGTCCGGACGCAACCAGACGCCCTCCCGTATCTCACCGAACCGCCTGAGCTGCAGAGTGTTTCGCAAGGCGGCGCGGGCCCGGGCATCCATACCGACCGCGGTGATCACCAAGGTGACCCAGTCGCCGTTCCAGTCGCGCATGCGTGGGTAGAGCGCATCGTCCTGGCGGCGCTGGCGGGTCAACAGCCGGTCGGACAGTCGATACCCGTCATCGGAGCGCACCAGATCACCGGCGGCCACCATCCGGGTCAGCGCCACCCGCAGGGTCTGCTCGCGGATGCCGAAATCCGATGTCAGCTGCAGCAATTCGGCCGAGGTGGCCCAGGCCGGGTGAGCGCCGAGCAAGACACTCAGCACCACCGATCGGGCGGTCATCTTCGCCAACGACTGCGGCACGCTCACACTCCCGACGCGCGGCGCCCGTGGTCACCGAACGGCTCGTCGCGGTGGCGGACCGCCTCCCGGAATCCGTGCTCCCGGGCGTCCGCCACGAACGCGTGCCCCTCCGGGGTGTGCCGGGCGATCCCGTCGAACACTGTGCTGACCATCCGGCTGGTCGCCACGCCCTGCTGATACAGGGCGGTGTTCATCGCCAGCTTCACCATGATCAACTGATTCACCGGCACCGCGGCGATGCGCTCGACGAGCCGTTCGGTGCGCTCGTCGAGCTCGGCCGCATCCGGCGCCTCGACCGCCAGTCCCCACTCGGCGGCCTGCGCGCCGGTGATGCAATCCCCGGTCAGCAGAAGGCGTTTGGCGCGCTGATCACCCAGACGATGCGCCCACAACCCGGCTGCGGGAACACCCCACACCCGGGTCGGCGGATAGCCGATCTTCGCGTCGGAGGCGGCGATCACCTGGTCGGCGTGCAGCGCGATATCGGTGCCGCCCGCCACGCAATACCCGTGAATCTTCACCACCGTCGGCTTGTCGGCATGCATAAGGCTGGAGAAGCCCCGCACGAAACGGCTCATCATCTGATAGTCGATCATCGGATCCCATGGCCGGTCGGCCTTGTGGTTGACCGCCTGCGTCTTGCCGTCGAGCACGGTGCCCTGCCGGTCCCCGCCGCCCGCCGACGATGAGCCGTCGGCGTAGGCACCGAGATCGAAACCGGCGCAGAATCCTTCGCCGCGGCCCGACACCAAGATCACGTGCACGTTCGGGTCCAGGTCGGCCCGTTCCACCAGCGCGGCCAACTCCAGCGGGGTCTCCGCCACGATCGCGTTGCCCTTGTCGGGCCGGTTGAAGGTGATGCGGGCAATCCGATCGGTGACCTCGTAGGTCATCGTCTTGAGTTCGGTCATCCCTTCACCAGGCAGCGTTCGATGATCGGCGCCAGGTCGAGCCCGGCAGGCAGCGTCCCGAACGCACCGCCCCAGTTGCCGCCGACCCGGGATGCCAGGAACGCCTCGGCGACCGCAGGATGACCGTGGCGGACCAGCAGCGAACCTTGCAGCGCCACCGTGATGTCCTCGGCGATCGCGCGTGCGCGGTACTCGATGCCGTCGAGGTTCTCCAGCTCCGAACGCAAGTCGGCGACGTGCGCATCGAGGCGCGCATCCTGACCTGCAGTGATCGCCAGCTCGTCGAAGAGGACGCCAACGCACTCGGGACGGGTTGCCATGGCGCGCAACGTGTCCAGCGCGCTGACGTTGCCCGAGCCTTCCCAGATGCCCATCAGCGGCGCCTCCCGGTACAGGCGCGGCATTCCGGACTCCTCGGCATAACCGTTGCCGCCCAGGCATTCCATCGCCTCGGCGGCGTGCGGGGTGGCACGTTTACACACCCAGTACTTGGCGGCCGCCAGACCGATTCGGCGCAGCAGGGTCTCGCGTTCGTCGCCGCGGACCACGGCATCGGTGGCTCCGGCCATCCGCATCGCGACGATGGTGGCCGCCTCGGCCTCGACGGCGAGGTCGGCGATCACATTGCGCATCAACGGCTGGTCGATCAGATAGGCGCCGAATGCCTTCCGGTGCTGAGTGTGGTGCACCGCGCGGGTCAAGCCGTTGCGCATGCTGGTGGCGCTGCCCAGGGTGCAGTCCAGCCGGGTGAGGTTGACCATCTCGATGATGGTGGGCACGCCGCGGCCCTCCTCGCCGACCAGCCAGGCGATGGCACCGTCGTATTCCACCTCGCTGGAGGCGTTGGCGTGGTTGCCGAGCTTGTCCTTCAAGCGCTGCAGGAACATTCGGTTGCGGGTGCCGTCGGGAAGTACGCGCGGCAGCATGAAACAGCTCAGGCCGCCGGGCGCCTGCGCCAGCACCAGGAAGATGTCGCTCATCGCCGCGGAGGTGAACCACTTGTGACCGGTGATGGTGTAGCTGCCGTCGCCGTTGGGGACGGCCTGCGTGGTGCCGGCACGGACGTCGGAGCCGCCCTGCTTCTCGGTCATCGACATTCCCGCGGTGATGCCGACCTTGGTGGCAGGCACTTTCAGTTCGGCATCGTACTTCCGGCTGGTCAGCAGCGGCTCGTAGATCGCGGCGAGTTCGGGGTTGTGCCGCAGCGCGGGGACGACGGCGTAGGTCATCGAGATCGGGCAGACGTGCCCGGGCTCGGGAGTCCACACCCCCATCTTCGCCGCGCGGACCACATGGGCGCCGGGACGATCGTCGGCCCACGGCGCGGCGTGCACTCCGTGAGCGATCGCCGTGCGCATCAGCTCGTGATAGGCGGGGTCGTACTCGATTTCGTCGACGCGGTAGCCGTAGCGGTCGTGGGTCTGCAGGATCGGCTGGTTGCGATCGGCCAGCTCGCCCCAGCGCTGCGCCTTGGCACTGCCCGCGAGCGCGCCGAGCTCAGTGACCTCGTCCAACCCCCAGTGGCCGCCCTCGCGAATGAGCGCCTCGATCAGAACCGGCGAGCTGGCCGGGTTGTGGTCCGTCAGCGGCGGGACCTGGTTGGTGACGACATGCGTATCCGACATGACACCACTATTACAGTTCTACGACAATCGCACAAGATTCGTAATATGGCAGGCTGGATGGCGTGAAGCCGAACTCCGTCATCCACGCCGCCACCCAATGGCTCGAACACGAACCGGTGCCCGCCGACCAGTCGGTGCGCGGCGAGCCGCACACCGGGACAGCCGAACTCGGAACATTCGGCGGCCTCGAGGTCGGAGTATGGGAGATGACGCCCGGAGTCATGCGCGACGTCGAGGCCGACGAACTGTTCGTGGTGCTCTCCGGCGCGGCCACCGTCGAGTTCGACGACGGCAGCCCGACGCTCACGCTGGGCGCCGGCGACGTGGTGCGGTTGGCCAAGGACACCCCGACGGTGTGGACGGTGACCGAGACGCTGCGAAAGGTGTATCTCGTCTAGGTTCGGCGGGCAGGAGCGAAGCGACCCGGGGAATTTTCTCGGCGGGCAGGAGCGAAGCGATCCGGGGAATTAGCCGCGCCGGCCGGGGTGCGCGGCGAAGAAGTCCCACATCCGCTCGGTGGCGAACGACGGCCAGTCGTGTTCGCCACCGGCCACGGTGATCAGCTCGACGCTGCGTCCACTCGGACAGCTGGCCGCCGTTGTCGTCAGATCCCCGTCGACCGTCGTCGCCGGAGGTTCGCAGTGATCGACGTTGCGCCAGAACGCACTGACATCGGGCGGCGTCATGGTCGCGATCGGCAGAACGGTCCCGCGTCGGCCGTCATAGCGCACCAGGCGGTCGTCGGTGCCGTGGATGTGCAGCACCGACGTGGGGCGCGGCGCCGGGCAGGCAGCGAGCTGAGTGGCCGCGTCCGGCCCGATCGCCGCGAAAAGACTGGTGTTGCACGCCAACTTGTACGCCATGATCCCGCCGTTGCTGATCCCGGCGACAAAGATGCGCGCTGGGTCGATGTCCAGCTTCTCGGCGATGTTGCGGACGGCGGCGGTGATGAAACCGACATCGTCGACGTTGTCCTTGCTCGCTTGTCCACAACACCCGTCGGCGTTCCACGATCCACCCACCCCGTCGGGATAGGCGACCACGAACTTGGCGGAGTCGGCCTGCTCATCCCAGCCGTACTGCCGCTGCGCCTGTTTCGCGCTACCGGTCCACCCGTGCAGCATCACGACCAGCGGCGCCGACTTCGGCAGCCCCTCGGGAACGTAGAGCCGGTAGTCGCGGTCGACGCCGCCGACCTGGATCGTGTGCGCGCTCACACCCGGCGCGAACCCGGTCGCGGGTGCGCAGGCCGCCACCAGAAACAGCGCGACCAGCAGCGCGACTCGACCAGCCCACACGGCTAGCCGAGGTGTTCCCGCAGAAAGGCGATGTCGTCCTTGCGGCCCTCGTCGGCCGTCTCACAGATCACCGGTGCGTCCGCCGCCTGCACGACCGCGACCAGAAGTTGCGGATCGATCTGTCCCGTACCGAAATTGGCGTGCCGGTCAGCGCCGGAGCCCTTGGCATCGCGGGAATCGTTGCAGTGCACCAGGTCGATGCGGCCGGTGATGGCTTTGATCCGCTCGACGGCGTCGATCAGCTCCTCGCCGGCCGCCCAGGCATGACAGGTGTCGAGGCAGAACCCGATGCCGGTGTCAGCTATGCGCTCCCACAACCGGGCGATCGTGTCGAAGTGGCGCGCCATCGCATGATCGCCGCCGGCGGTGTTCTCCAGATACACCGGCACGCTGGTCTCCAGCTGCGCCAGGGCCTTCGCCCAGCGCTCGAAGCCGGCCTCCATGTCGTTGTCGTCGGCGTGACCCCCGTGCACGATGACCGCGGTCGCGTCGATCTCGGCGGCGGCGTCGCAGGTGTCCTGCAGGATCTTGCGCGACGGGATGCGCACCCGGTTGTTGGCCGACGCCACGTTGATCAGATACGGCGCATGCACGTACAGCGGAACCGGCGACGCCTTCAGCGTCTCGGCATCGTCGCGCGGTTTGGGCTTCTTCCAGCTCTGCGGATTGCCGAGAAAGAACTGCACCGCCTCGGCGCCGTCGGCGGCCGCGGCCGCCAGCGGGTCATCGCCGTGGACATGGGAACCAATGAGCACGCGTCGAGTCTAGGCGCGCGCACCGACGCCGCGCACAGCCGTCATCTCCGCCAGAACAGGTGATGGGTGACCCCACTCGGGCTGGGCACGACCTCGTGGTGGAACCGGTCGTCGAGCTCGTCGGGCGACTCCCACAGCCTCGATCCGGCGCCGATCGTCACATCGGCGACGGCCACGTGCAGCGTGTCGACCAAGCCGGCGTCGAGGAACTGCCGGACCGTCGTCGCACCCCCGCCGAGCCGGACGTCCTTGCCGCCGGCGGCCGCCTTCGCCTGCTCCGCGACCCGCGCCAGGCTGTCGGAGACGAAGTGAAACGTCGTCTCCCCCAACGTCAGCGACGGCCGCTCGTGGTGGGTCATGACGAACACCGGCGTGTGGAACGGCGGCTCCTCGCCCCACCAGCCCTGCCACTCGGGGTGGTCATCCCATGGACCGCGGTAGGGACTGAACTTGTTGCGGCCCATGATCTCCGCGCCGATGTTGTTGTAATAGTCACGGGTGAAGTAGTCGTCGAGCCCGCGCGTACCGCCCGGGTCGCGCCGGCCCACCCAGCTGGCCGTCGCGCCCACCCACGTGAAGAGGGCGGGCTGATCGGCGTCGCCGAACGGCCGCTCGAAACATTGGTTGAGGCCCGCGCCGAAGCCGTCGCGCGACAGCATGAAGTTGTGGACTCTGAGCAATTGGGGCACGCATTCCTCCTGGGATTCTTCGACAGTCGCCAAGGTAGACCCGGCTAGCCGCCCGAACTCATCGCCGCGGCGGCCGAGCGTAACGCCAGGGTTGCATTCGGCGCCGAAACCCGCCCTGGCGTTACGTTCGGCAATAGGGCAATAGGGCAATAGAAAAAGCCCCCGCCGAAGCGGGGGCTTTTCCTGTGACTGACGGACTAGCGGTAGTCCTACCGGTAATCCGAGTAGCCGTAATCGTCCAACGGCACCGCGGCACCGGTGGCCTGGCCGAAGTCCGGGCTGTAGTACTGATCCTCGTAGGACGGGATCGTGTAAGCGGCTGCTCTAGCCTCTTCGGTGGGCTGAACCTGGATATTGCGGTAACGGTTGATACCGGTACCGGCCGGGATCAGCTTGCCGATGATCACGTTCTCCTTCAGACCCTGCAGCTTGTCGCTGCGGCAGTTGATCGCCGCATCGGTCAGCACGCGAGTGGTCTCCTGGAACGACGCCGCCGACAGCCACGAATCGGTGGCCAGCGACGCCTTGGTGATACCCATCAGCACCGGACGGCCGGCCGCGGGCTCGGCGCCCTCGGCAACCACACGCCGGTTCTCCGACTCGAACTCGCCACGCTCGGTCAGCGAACCGGGCAGGAACTCCGTTGCGCCCGAATCGATGATCGTGACGCGCCGCAGCATCTGCCGGACGATGACCTCGATGTGCTTGTCGTGGATCGACACACCCTGCGCCCGGTAGACCTCCTGGACTTCCTTGACCAGGTGGATCTGCACCTTGCGCGGACCCTCGATACGCAGCACCTCGTGCGGGTCGGCCGAGCCCTCGAGGAGCTGCTGGCCCACCTCGACGTGGTCACCGTTGACCAGCAGTCGCTCGGAACCGTCGTCGTGCTTGAACACCTTCAACCGCTGACGCTTGGAGAGCTTGTCGTACACGACCTCCTCGCTCCCGTCGTCGGGAACGATGGTGATCTTGTAGAACTTGTCGGTCTCCTCCAGCTGGACCCGCCCGGCCACATCGGCGATCGGAGCGCGGTTCCGCGGAATACGCGCCTCGAACAGCTCCTGCACGCGGGGCAGACCACCGACGATGTCGGCGCCACCGGTAACACCACCCTGGTGGAAGGTGCGCATGGTCAGCTGCGTGCCGGGCTCACCGATGGACTGCGCGGCCACGATGCCGACGGCCTCGCCGATGTCCACCAGCTTGCCGGTGGCCATCGAACGGCCGTAGCACATCGCGCACACACCCGAGGCGCTGGTGCAGGTGAGCACCGAGCGGACCTTGACCGAGGTGATGCCGGCCTCCAGCAGGGCGTCGATCGCCGGGTCGCCGAGATCGTGTCCGGCGTTGACGACGACGTTGCCGTTGGCGTCGACCGCGTCCGCGGCCAGCGTGCGGGCGTACGCCGAGGTCTCGACGTGCGGATCCCGGATCAGGCTGCCGTCGGCCTGGAGCTCGGCCAGGTCGACCAGGATGCCGCGCTCAGTGCCGCAGTCGTGCTCACGCACGATCACGTCCTGGCTGACGTCCACCAGACGACGGGTCAGGTAACCCGAGTCGGCGGTACGAAGTGCGGTGTCCGCCAGACCCTTTCGGGCGCCGTGGGTGTTGATGAAGTACTCCAGCACCGTCAGGCCCTCGCGGAACGAGGACTTGATCGGCCGCGGGATGAACTCACCCTTCGGGTTGGTCACCAGACCCTTCATGCCGGCCAGCGTTCGAGTCTGGGTGAAGTTACCCGTCGCACCGGAATCCACGATCGTGATGATCGGGTTGTCGTTGGGGTAGTGCGCCCGCAACGCGTTACCGACCTCTTCGGTGGCTTCCTTCCACAGCTCGACAAGAGCATCGTTGCGCTCCTGCTTGTTGAGCGCGCCGCGCTGGTACTTCTTCTCGATCCCGTCGGCTTCGGCCTCGTAACGCTCGAGGATCTCCTGCTTCTCCGGCGGCACGATGACGTCCGCCATCGACACCGTGACACCCGAACGGGTGGCCCAGTGGAAACCGGCATCCTTGAGCTTGTCGACGGTCTGCGCGACGACGATCATCGGGTAGCGCTCGGCCAGATCGTTGATGATCCGGGCCTGGACCTTCTTGTGCATCTGCTCGTTGACGAACGGATACCCCTGCGGCAGAAGCTCATTGAAGAGCACCCGGCCCAGCGTGGTTTCGGCGGTCCAGGCATTGCCCGGGCGCCAGCCGTTCTCGCCGAACAGTTCGTTCTCGACCTCGTGCGGCGGACGCAGCTGCGTCAGGCGCACCTTGATCTGAGCGCGAACCGACAGTGCACCACGGTCCATCGCCATGATGGCCTCAGCCGGCGAGCTGTACACACCGGTCTCCGGCGCATCCTTGGCGGCAGCGGTGTACTCACCCTTTTCGCCGGCAATCAGCGTGGTCAGGAAGTACAGACCGGTGACCATGTCCAGACGCGGCATGGCCAGCGGCTTGCCCGACGCCGGCGACAGGATGTTGTTCGACGACAGCATGAGGATGCGGGCCTCGGCCTGCGCCTCGGCGCTCAGCGGCAGGTGAACCGCCATCTGGTCGCCGTCGAAGTCGGCGTTGAACGCCTCACAGACCAGCGGGTGCAGCTGAATCGCCTTGCCCTCCACCAGCTGCGGCTCGAAGGCCTGGATACCGAGGCGGTGCAGCGTGGGTGCACGGTTCAGCAGCACCGGGTGCTCGGAGATGACCTCTTCGAGGACATCCCACACCTGGGGACGCTGACGCTCGACCATCCGCTTGGCGCTCTTGATGTTCTGCGCGTGGTTGAGATCGACCAGACGCTTCATCACGAACGGCTTGAACAGCTCGAGAGCCATCAGCTTCGGCAGACCGCACTGGTGCAGCTTGAGCTGCGGGCCGACCACGATGACCGAACGGCCCGAGTAGTCGACGCGCTTACCGAGCAGGTTCTGACGGAACCGGCCCTGCTTGCCCTTGAGCAGATCGGACAGCGACTTGAGCGGACGGTTGCCGGGTCCCGTGACGGGCCGGCCACGACGGCCGTTGTCGAACAGTGCGTCGACCGACTCCTGCAGCATCCGCTTCTCGTTGTTGACGATGATCTCGGGAGCGCCGAGATCGATCAGTCGCTTCAACCGGTTGTTGCGGTTGATCACGCGGCGGTACAGGTCGTTCAGGTCGGAGGTCGCGAAGCGGCCACCGTCGAGCTGGACCATCGGGCGCAGCTCCGGCGGGATCACCGGCACCGCGTCGAGGACCATGCCCATCGGCGAGTTACCCGACTGCTGGAACGCGGCGACCACCTTCAGGCGCTTGAGGGCGCGAAGCTTCTTCTGCCCCTTGCCGTTACGGATGGTGTCGCGCAGGCTCTCGGCCTCGGCGTCGATGTCGAAGGTCTCGATGAGCTTCTGGATCGACTCCGCACCCATCGAGCCCTGGAAGTACTCGCCGTAGCGGTCGACCAGCTCGCGGTACAGGTTCTCATCGACGATGAGCTGCTTGACGGCCAGCTTGGTGAAGGTCGTCCAGATCTCGTCCAGCCGGTCCAGCTCACGCTGGGCCCGGTCGCGCAGCTGACGCATTTCGCGCTCGCCACCGTCGCGCACCTTGCGGCGCACGTCGGACTTGGCCCCCTCGGCCTCCAGCTCAGCCAGGTCGGCCTCGAGCTTTTGGGCGCGGGCCTCCAGGTCGGAGTCACGCTGATCGGCGACAGCCTTCTTCTCGACCTCCATCTCGGCTTCGAGAGTGGAGAGCTCGTTGTGGCGCATCTCGGTGTCGACCGCGGTGATCACGTAGGCGGCGAAGTAGATGATCTTCTCGAGATCCTTCGGCGCCAGATCCAGCAGATAGCCCAAGCGCGACGGAACGCCCTTGAAGTACCAGATGTGCGTGACCGGTGCGGCCAGCTCGATGTGGCCCATCCGCTCGCGGCGCACCTTGGCGCGAGTGACCTCGACGCCGCAGCGCTCGCAGATGATGCCCTTGAAGCGGACGCGCTTGTACTTGCCGCAGTAGCACTCCCAGTCGCGAGTCGGTCCGAAGATCTTCTCGCAGAACAGGCCGTCCTTCTCTGGCTTGAGCGTGCGGTAGTTGATGGTCTCCGGCTTCTTGACCTCGCCGAAGGACCAGGTGCGGATGTCGTCCGCGGTCGCAAGACCGATCCGGAGTTCATCGAAGAAGTTGACGTCTAGCACGTAACTCCCTTTCCCCTTTCGGGACTAGATAACTTAACGCCCGCGGCGGAGCCGCAATCAGGCAAGGTCTTCGACAGAGGCAGATTCGTTGCGCGACAGGTTGATTCCGAGGTTCGCGGCAGCCCGCTCCAAGTCCTCGTCGTCACCGTCACGCATCTCGATTGCCGCACCGTCCGAAGACAGCACCTCAACGTTCAAGCACAGCGACTGCAGCTCCTTGAGCAGCACCTTGAACGACTCCGGAATGCCCGGCTCGGGGATGTTCTCGCCCTTGACGATCGCCTCGTAGACCTTGACCCGGCCGACGGTGTCGTCGGACTTGATGGTCAAGAGCTCCTGCAGCGTGTACGCCGCGCCGTAGGCCTGCATGGCCCAGCACTCCATCTCACCGAACCGCTGACCACCGAACTGCGCCTTACCACCGAGCGGCTGCTGGGTGATCATCGAGTACGGGCCGGTCGAGCGGGCGTGGATCTTGTCGTCCACCAGGTGGTGCAGCTTGAGGATGTACATGTAGCCGACCGTCACCGGGTACGGGAACGGTTCGCCGCTGCGGCCGTCGTAGAGCACGGCCTTGCCGTCGCCGTTGACGAGAACCTCGCCGTCACGGTTGGGCAGCGTCGAGCTCAGCAGACCCTGCAGCTCCTCTTCGCGAGCGCCGTCGAACACCGGCGTCGAGACGATGCTGTTCGGCTCCGACGAGAGCATGTCCTGCGGCAGGTTGGCCGCCCACTCGGGCGTCCCGCCGACGACATCGATGTTCCAGCCGGCCTTGGCCACCCACCCGAGGTGGGTCTCCAAGATCTGGCCGATGTTCATACGACGCGGCACACCGTGGGTGTTCAGGATGATGTCCACCGGGGTGCCGTCCGGAAGGAACGGCATGTCCTCGACGGGCAGGATCTTGCCGATGACGCCCTTGTTGCCGTGGCGTCCGGCGAGCTTGTCGCCGTCGGAGATCTTGCGCTTCTGGGCCACGTAGACGCGGACCAGCTCGTTGACACCGGCGGGCAACTCGTCGTCGTCCTCGCGGGAGAACACCCGGATGCCGATGACCTTGCCGGACTCACCGTGCGGCACCTTCAGCGACGTGTCGCGGACCTCGCGGGCCTTCTCACCGAAGATCGCGCGGAGCAGCCGCTCCTCCGGGGTCAGCTCGGTCTCGCCCTTCGGGGTGACCTTGCCGACCAGGATGTCGCCGTCGCGGACCTCGGCGCCGATGCGGATGATGCCGCGCTCGTCCAGATCGGCCAGCACCTCATCGGAGACGTTCGGGATGTCCCGGGTGATCTCCTCGGCGCCCAGCTTGGTGTCGCGGGCATCGATCTCGTGCTCTTCGATGTGAATCGAGGTGAGCACGTCCTCCTCAACCAGACGGTTGGAGAGGATGATCGCGTCCTCGTAGTTGTGGCCCTCCCACGGCATGATGGCGACGAGCAGGTTCTTGCCCAGCGCCATCTCACCGTTCTCGGTGCACGGACCGTCGGCGAGCACCTGGCCCGACTCGACGCGCTGCCCGGCGTCCACGATCGGACGCTGGTTGGCGCACGTGCCGTGGTTGGACCGGGCGAACTTGCGCATCCGGTAGGTGTGCCGGGTGCCGTCGTCGGCCATCACGGTGATGTAGTCGGCGGAGACCTCCTCGACCACACCTGCCTTGTCGGTGACGATGACGTCGCCGGCATCGATGGCCGCACGCAGCTCCATGCCGGTACCCACCAGCGGCGCCTCGCTACGCACCAGCGGAACCGCCTGGCGCTGCATGTTGGCACCCATCAGGGCACGGTTGGCGTCGTCGTGCTCGAGGAACGGGATCATCGCCGTCGCGACCGACACCATCTGGCGCGGCGAGACGTCCATGAAGTCGACCTCGGTGGCGTCGACGTACTCGACCTCGCCGCCCTTACGGCGGACCAGCACCTTGCCCTCGGTGAAGCGGCCGTCGGCGTCGGTCGGCGAGTTGGCCTGCGCCACGACGTGGCGGTCCTCCTCGTCCGCGGTCAGGTAGTGGATGTCGTCGGTGACCTTGCCGCCCTCGACCTTGCGGTAGGGCGTCTCGATGAAGCCGAACGGGTTCACCCGTGCGTACACCGACAGCGAACCGATCAGACCGATGTTCGGACCTTCAGGGGTCTCGATCGGGCACATCCGGCCGTAGTGGCTCGAGTGCACGTCGCGCACCTCGAGGCCGGCGCGCTCACGGGACAGACCACCCGGGCCCAGCGCCGACAGGCGGCGCTTGTGGGTCAGACCCGACAGCGGGTTGTTCTGGTCCATGAACTGCGACAGCTGCGAGGTTCCGAAGAACTCCTTGATCGCCGCCACGACGGGACGGATGTTGATCAGGGTCTGCGGCGTGATCGCCTCGACGTCCTGAGTGGTCATCCGCTCGCGGACGACACGCTCCATGCGGGACAGGCCGACCCGGATCTGGTTCTGAATCAGCTCGCCGACGGTACGCAGGCGACGGTTACCGAAGTGATCGATGTCGTCGACCTCGACCGGGACCTCGACGCCGCCGGGAGCGGTCATCGTGGTCTGGCCCTCGTGCAGGCGCACCAGGTACTCGATGGTCGCGACGATGTCCTCTTCGGTCAGCGTCGAGCTGGTGATCGGCTGGCCCGCGTTGAGGCCCAGCTTCTTGTTGACCTTGTAGCGACCCACCCGGGCCAGGTCGTAGCGCTTGTCCTTGAAGAACAGGTTCTCCAGCAGGGTCTGCGCCGACTCCTTGGTCGGCGGTTCGCCCGGGCGCAGCTTCCGGTAGATGTCCAGCAGCGCCTCGTCGGTGCCGGCGGTGTTGTCCTTCTCCAGCGTCGACATCATGATCTCGGAGAAGCCGAAGCGCTCCCGGATCTGCTCGTTGGTCCAGCCGAGCGCCTTGAGCAGCACGGTGACCGGCTGGCGGCGCTTGCGGTCGATACGCACACCCACGGTGTCGCGCTTGTCGACGTCGAATTCCAGCCATGCACCGCGGCCGGGGATCACCTTGACGCTGTGCAGCGTCTTCTCGGTGGACTTGTCGATGCTGTCGTCGAAGTACACACCCGGCGAACGGACCAGCTGGCTCACCACGACACGCTCGGTGCCGTTGATGATGAAGGTGCCCTTCTCGGTCATCATCGGGAAGTCACCCATGAAGACCGTCTGGCTCTTGATCTCGCCGGTGTTGTTGTTGATGAACTCGGCCGTGACGAACAGCGGGGCCGCGTACGTCATGTCCTTGTCTTTGCACTCGTCGACCGGAGCCTTGACCTCGTCGAAACGCGGGTCGGAGAAGCTCAGCGACATCGAGCCGGAGAAGTCCTCGATCGGCGACAGCTCGGTCAGGACCTCTTCGAGGCCACCCACCGGGTTGACGTCACCGCGCGCCTCTGCGATCGCGCGCCAGCGCGGCGAGCCGATCAGCCATTCGAACGACTCCGTTTGGACATCGAGCAGGCCGGGTACTTCTAGCGGCTCGCGCAGCTTCGCGAATGAAATTCGTTTTGGTGCTCCGGGAACGGAGTTAGAAGTAGTAGTCGTTTTGCTCTGGCTAGAGACTGCCAAGATGCATCCTTCCAGCACCTAATGCGACAGACCGGAAGCATCCGGGAGGTCGCGATATCTGCGTCGGTTCGGCTGGCCTACTCGAGGCCCGGGCCTGTCCCCGACGCACGCGACACGCCAAGAGGTCTCTGAGCTGGGCTCAGATTAAAGACCGGCGATGTCAGGTGCAGGTTGAGGTGGGCAGGATGCAGCCAGCGCAACGTCCAACAATAGCGGAGAACGGCGCATTCCTCAACAACCGGGTGCCGGGCAGGCTGGCGCTGGCTGGCGAACTAGCTACCCATGCACACATGCTGGTCAACAGACTGACCCGTTTAGGCCCTTCCGTCAAGCGTTGACGCGGTATTTGGTGTGGATAAATCGCTAGGCCCGGCTTTGCCCTCACACCGCGACGCTGGCCGGCACATCGGCAGGCCCGGGCATCGCCGCGGCCGACGATGTCGGATATTGCCGGGTCCGCAGGATCAGGCCCCACACGCCGAGCTCCCTGGCCCGGGCCAACAATGCCTGGTATTCGGTATCGCCGATGGTCTGCTCCCGGGTCAGGATGAACCCGCTGTAGCCAGACGAGTCGCTGACAATCGCCCAGCTGTAGTCGGTGGCGTAGTCGAGGATCCAGTAATTGCCCGGTTCCGCGCTGCTCGGCGTGCCGGAGAAGAAGCCGACATTGAGCCGGGTGTTGAACTCGTTGACCGGAACCGCCGAGCCCACGATGTTCACCGCGGGCCCGTTGGCGGTGAAGTAGTTACCGGAGTTCTGCACCCGGATGGTGCCATCCGGGTTGAGGCTGTATTGCGCCTTGTTGTTGACCAGCCCGATCGAGAAGAACTGACGCACGCTGCCCTGCTCGTACCAGGTCCCCAGGTAGTTCTGGTCCGCCGGGAGGTTGGAATCCACCGTCACCGGCGGCGGCGCAGGCAGCGTGGCCGCCCCGGCCTGACCCATGACGATCGGCTGGTTGGGGACGTAGGTGCCGTCGTTGGGGCTGCCGTAGATGCCATAGAGCGGATCGGTGGGCCCCTTGCCTGCGTAGATGTCGTTGATCCAGCCCGACGCGAACGTCCGCACCGCCGTCTTGCCTCCGGGCGGGGACGGCTTCACGATGATCGTGCTGAGCAGCTCGCCGAGCAGCCCGAAGGGATTGTTGCCTGCAATGACGTCGGTGTGTGAGCCGTTGTCGATCTGCACGCCGTAGAACTGGTTGCCGTAGAAGGCCTGCATCAGCTCGGTGGCCACCCCGTAGGCGTTCCACCGCTGCGGCGGCGCTGCGATCTGGTAGTCCGGGATACCGGCCCCGGCCAGTGCGGTGAGTGAGTCGGTGAACAACGGATCGCGCGAGACACCGTCGAACATCACCACGCCGAGCAGGTTGTCGACCTGGTCGGTCTGGGTGATCAGCGCTCCGACCGCGGTAGCGAAGTTTCCGCCGGCGGAATGTCCGGTGAGCAGAAACTTCTCCGGCAGGGTGCCGCTGAGACCGGCAGCGTTGGCGCTGATGTTCAGCGCCGACCGGCTGTCCTGGAACATGCCGGCGACCGCTTCGCGCATCTGCTCGCCGCCCAGGTAGCAGCCCGGGCACAGCGGGGTGTTGAACCAGAAGATGTCCGGCACGACCACGATGCTGTTGGTCTCCTGGGCCAGCTGCTGAGCCGCGGTGCCGTACCAGTCGTTGAAGCCGAGGAACCCGTGCTGCAGCCAGATCACGCCGTTGGCCGCGACGGTGCCGTCGGCCTGGGTCGGGAAGTACCAGTTGGCCGGGGCGGCGTAGCCGTTCGGGCCGCAGGGGATGTTCAGAACGGACGACCCGAACCGGACACCGGTGACCCCGTTGCCGACCGAGACCACGGGATTGTTGGGGTTCAGCCCATTGTCACCGCTGTTGACCGGCGCAGGCAGCTGGGCGCCGAAGAACCTGGCGACCGTGTCGACCAGGCCCTTGACGAGCTTGTCGACCGGTCCCAGTTGGTTTGCCTCCGCGGCGGGCAGCCCGACCGCAGCCGTGGGCCCCATGATGATCTGCTGGTTGGCGGCCGGATAGAAGCCGTACTGCGGCGCCTCGGGGGTGGCGCCGGCGTACATGTCGTTGATCCAGCCGTTGCTCAGCGTGTAGACGGCTGCGGTGTTTCCGGCGGGCACCCGCTTGGTCACCAACTGCAACACCACATTGAACAGCGGGTTGACCCCCAGCATGGAGTCGACGTGCGAGCCGTTCTGCAGGACGACGCCGATGAACGTGTCGGGAAGCGTCGCCGCCAGCACATTGGTGGTCGCGCCGAACAGGTTCCAGCTCTGCGCCGGTGCGGCGATCTGGTAGACCGGCTTGTCCGCGGCGGCCAGGTCGGCGACCTGGCTGGCGAAGGATCCGGTCAGGGCGCCGTTGGACACCCCGTCGAACATCAGCACGCCCACCAGATCGGATGGGTCGTACTGGGCGTCGGCGCCGCCCAGGTAGTCGTCGGCGACGGCGGTGGCAAAGCCACCACCTGCGGAGTGGCCGGCCAGGACGAAGCGTTCCGGGAGTGCCACCCCGGTGAAGCCGGCCGCGGTGGCGCTGCTCAGCAGTGTTGCGCGGTCCGGTCCGAGTAGGGCTGCCGCGTCCTGTTGGGTCACCTCACAGGTGAGGCAGCCACCCGAGAATGTGATGGGAATAGAGGACAGGGTCGGCGCCACCACGATGCTGTTGGTCTGCTGCGCCAAGTCCTTGGCCAGCGCCGAGTAGAAGGTGTTGGTGGCCCCGAACCCGTGCTGAAGCCAGATGACGCCCTGGGCGTCGACGCTGCCGTCGGCCTGAGTCGGGAAGTACCAGTCGGCGGCGACGGTCTTACCGATGAACGCACCGGGCAGGTCCAGCCGGGAATGACCGACAAGCACACCGGTCACGCCGTTGGTCGGCGCAACCGGCAGCGTCGCCGCTGTGGTCACCGGGGCGCTCGGTGTGGTGGTGGCGGCGGGGATGTTGGTGCGCGGCACCGCCCCCAGGTTGGCGAGCACGCTGAGCGCCGCGCTGGCCAGAAGATCGGATGCCGGTGCCGACGGCGACGTGGCCAGCGACCGCATCCCGGCCCGGCGTGAGGTGGCGACGCCGGCGGTGACGGTCGTCGGCGCCGGCGTCGCGGTAGCCGTGGGGCCGGCCTTCTGCGCGGCGAGCGAGGAGCGCGCCGACCGCGTGGCGGACGACGGCGTGGACGTCCGCTTGCTCGCGCCGGTGGACTTGCCCGCGGCCGAGGACGACGCGTTCGACGACGCCTTCGAACCGGCGCTGTCGTCGTTGTCGGCATGGGCCACAGCGGAGCCGGACAGCAGGGCCGCACCCAACCCCACCACCATCGCGCCGGTGCCCAACAAGACCTGACGTTGCGTCATCGCTGACCTGCTTCCCCAAAATTGACGATCCGGCAAAAGCTACTCAGTGCCAGCCCATTTCGGGATCGAAATCCCATCCGCGGGCCGGGATGTCATCGATTCGTCAGGCGGCGATCGAGCGGGCTGCCGCGGCGGCCGGCTGAGTCGGCAAGACGATGGCGGCGGTCGGCCCCATGATGATCGACTGGCCGGCCGAACCGTAGAGCCCGTACTGCGGGGAATCCGGGCCGGCGCCGACGTAGAAGTCGTTGATCCAGCCGGCCGCCAGCGTGTGCACGGCGGAGGCGTTACCGGGGGCGGACGGCCTGACGAAGATCGCGGCGAAGAAGTCGAAGAACGGGTCGGAGCCGATCACCGAGTCGGTGTGCGAGCCCTTGACCAGGACGACGCCGACGAACTGGTCCGGCCGGTCGGCGATCAGTTGCGTTGTGGTGCGGCCGAAGGCGTTCCACGACTGCGGCGGAGCGGCGATCGTGTACACGGGAATGCCGTCGAGGGCGGCCAGCGCGTCGGTGAGCCCGTTGCCGTTGGCGACGCCGTCGAACATCACCACGCCGAGTAGATGGTTGTCGTCGCCGGGCGCGAGCGACGTGATGTAGTCACTGCCCGCGGCCACGGCCAGTCCCCCGCCCGCGGAATGCCCGGAGAGCGTGAAGTCTTCAGGGAGCGTCCCCTGATATCCGGCGTTGGCGGCGCTGATGGTCAGTGCGGCGCGCCCGCCGAGGAACAGGTCGGCGACGCCCTGCTGCATCGCGGGGTTGTTGATGGTGCAGGTCGGGCAGCCCAGCGGGGCGAAGGACGGCAGCGTTGTCGTGACGACGATGCTGTTGGTCTGCTGCGCCAGGGACCGGGCCAGCACCGTGTAGAAGGACTTGGTGGCCAGGAATCCGTGCTGCAGATAGATGATGCCGTTGGCCTGCACCGAGCCGTCGGCCTGCGTCGGGAAGTACCAATCGGCCGGGGCGTTGTAGGTCCGCGAGCCGACTCCGATGGTCAGCGTGGTGTTGCCGGTTCGCACCCCGGTCACTCCGTTGGGGGTCGGTGCCGTCACGGCCGGACCTGCGCCCACCGGTGTGACCGTGGCCGTGCTGGGCGGACCGCCGAAGAACAGCGGCATGACGAGGGCGGTCCACTTCTTCATCAGCTTCTCGAGCGGGCCGAGCTGGCTGGCCAGCGGGGTGGGCAGCACGACCGCGGCGGCATTGCCCAGGATGATCGGTTGACCGGCGGCGCCATAGATGCCGTACTGCGGGTCGGCTGGGCCGGCCTCGGCGTAGAAGTCGTTGATCCAGCCACTGCTGAGGGTGTCGACGGCGGAGGTGTTTCCGGACGGCGAGCGCTTGGTGACCAGCTGGGCGAAGAAGTCGACCAGCGGATTACTGCCCAGCATCGCGTCGACGTGCGATCCGTTGACCAGGACGACTCCGTCGAACTGGTCGGGCCGCAGCGCCAGCAGTTGGTCGGTCGTGGAGCCGAAGGTGTTACACATCTGGGCCGGCGCCGCGACCTGATAGACGGGGACGTCGCGGGTGTCCAGGCTGGCGATGGCTTGCGGCAGGGTGCCGTTCATGGTGACGCCGTCGTACATCACCACCCCGAGCAGATGGTTCTCGCCGGTCGGCGCGAGGGCGTCGACGTAGTAGCCACCGACCGACGACGACCATCCGCCGCCGGCTGAATGCCCGGCCAGGATGAAGTCTTGCGGCAGCACCCCGTCGTACCCGGCCTGACTTGCGCTGATGGTCAACGCCGGCCGGTCGCCGAGGAACATCGTGGCGGCGGCCTTCTGCATCGGCACGCCATAGAGCGTGCAGCCGCGGCAGGTCAGCTGCGGGAACGACGGCAGTGTCGGCGCCACCACGATGGAGTTGGTGTTCTTCGCGAGCTGGGTGGCCAGCTCCGAGTAGAACGCCTTGTCGGCGAGGAACCCGTGCTGCAGCCAGATGACGCCGTTGGCCTGCACCGAACCGTCGGCCTGGGTCGGGAAGTACCAGTCGGCGGGTGCGTTGAAGCCGCCGTTGACGGGGATCGTCAGCGTCGAGTGCCCGACCTTGACCCCGGTGACGCCGTTGGTCGCGGGCGGCGTGATGACCGCGGCCTCGGCGAGGTTCGAGGCCGCCGCGGGACGCGCGCTGGCGCCGGTCGCCGGCGGGGATGTGGTGTCGGCTGCCGTCTGCAGCGGTGTGACGCCGAGCGCGGACAGCACGCTGGTCAACACTTTCGCCGCCGGACGTGGGGTGCTCTGTCGGCTGGCCGCCGCCGTGGGTGCGGTGGCCTTGGCGGTGGGCTTCGTCGTGCGCGGGCCGGAAACGACGGCGGCGACCGAGTTGCGAGCCTTGCCGGCTGCGACAGCGGACGACTTGGTCGGCGACGTCGACGCCTGCGAGGTGGATGCGCCACCCGAATGGTCAGGGCTGCCACCGGTATCGGCGGCGGCGGTGGCAGTACCGGTCAGCAGGCCTGCGCCGATCCCGGCGAAGACGGCAACCGCCCCCCACCAGACCCGACGGTCGCGTAGCACGTAGTCGCCTCCTCCTGCGCGATCGGGCCAAACGCTAACCCAGCAAATCGCCGCAATAATGCGAATTGGCCAAAGCGTCATTTCCTGCGAGCGCCGCAGTCGCCCGTGCGGATCCGGGTTCTCACCCGAAAAGCGAAAGGCCCCAACCGAATTCGGTTGGGGCCTTTCGCTGATAGTTAGCTTAGGTCAGTTGCCCTCTTCGCCGGCGAAGGTGTGGCTGGGCAGTTTGTGGGTGCCGTCGAGGTCGTCGCGGATGGCTTCCTGGGCGGCCGGGGGCAGGGTGTGCAGGATCTGGCGCACGCGCTCCTGGCGGCGTCGGACGGCGTCGCGTTCCGGGATGCCCGGGGTGACCGTCAACTGCGGCGGCACGCCTTCGATTTCTTCGACACCGCCGTCGTGGTGGCCGGCGTCGACCAAGGCCTGCTCTTCGGCCATCGTCGACTCGTCCTTCTCCTCGGACATGCCGATCGGGCCGATGCGGCGACCGTTGAGGAACTGACGCACCACCGGCTCGTCACTGGTCAGCAGGACCTCGCGGGGACCGAACATGACCAGGTGCTTGCGGAACAGCATGCCGATGTTGTCGGGCACCGTACGGGCGATGTTGATGTTGTGCGTCACGATCAGGATCGTGGCGTCGATCTGAGCGTTGATGTCGATCAGCAGCTGGCTCAGGTACGCGGTGCGGACCGGGTCCAGACCGGAGTCGGGCTCGTCGCAGAGGATGATCTGCGGGTCGAGCACCAGGGAGCGGGCCAGCCCGGCGCGCTTGCGCATACCGCCGGAGATCTCACCGGGGAACTTGTTCTCGTCGCCACCCAAGCCGACCATGTCGAGCTTTTCCATGACGATCTGGCGGATTTCGCTTTCCTTCTTCTTCGTGTGCTCACGAAGCGGGAAGGCGGTGTTGTCGAAGAGGTTCATCGAGCCGAACAGTGCGCCGTCCTGGAACATGACGCCGAACAGCGTGCGGATCTCGTAGAGCTCCTTGGCCGAGCACTCGATGATGTTGGTGCCGTCGACGATGATCTTGCCGCGCTCGGGGCGCAGCAGACCGATCAACGACTTCAAGAACACGGACTTACCGGTACCCGACGGGCCCAGCAGCACGCTGACCTCACCGGCGGGGATATCGAGGGTGACGTCTTCCCAAATTCGCTGGGAACCGAATGACTTAGTCAGCCCCTCGACCTGAATAGCAATACCCACGCCAGATCCTTCCGCCCACACCGGTCAGCCACCGCCGCGATGGCCTGTGGTTTGAGTCACTGTAGCGCACGGCCCCTCGTGCCACTCGGGTTGTGTCACTACGGTTATTGACGCTCGTAAAACTGTGATGGTCCGGTCCGGCCCACTGGCGAGCCGTTGCGGTAACTGCACGAATGCGCCCTACAACGAGAAGGCCCCCGGACGAATCCGGGGGCCTCCTTCGGTGATACCGAAACTACTTGACGGTGACCGTCGCGCCAGCGGCCTCGAGCTTGGCCTTGGCATCCTCGGCGGCTTCCTTGTTGACCTTCTCGAGCAGCGGCTTGGGGGCGCCGTCGACGAGGTCCTTGGCTTCCTTGAGGCCCAGGCCGGAGACGATCTCACGGACGACCTTGATGACGCCGATCTTCTTGTCGCCGGCACCCTCGAGGATGACGTCGAATTCCGACTGCTCCTCGGCGGCCTCGGCAGGCGCGCCACCGGCGGCGGGGCCGGCGGCAACGGCGACGGGAGCGGCGGCGGTGACGTCGAAGGTCTCCTCGAACTGCTTCACGAACTCAGAGAGCTCGAGCAGGGTCATTTCCTTGAACGCGTCGAGCAGTTCGTCGGTGGACAGCTTTGCCATGGTGATTCCTTATCTGTGTGCTTGGTGATGGTTTGTATTAGGCAGCGGGTTCTGCGGAACCCTCTGCAGCCTTCTTCTCTTGCAGAGCTGCGGCCAGGCGCGCGACCTGGGACGCGGGCGCCACGAACAGCGCCGCGGCCTGGGACTGCTTCGCCTTCATTGCGCCGGCCAGCTTGGACAGCAGCACCTCGCGCGACTCGAGATCGGCGATGCGCTCGACCTCGGAGACGGTCAGCGCGCGACCGTCCATGTAGCCGCCCTTGATGACCAGTGCCTTGTTTTCCTTGGCGAACTTCTTGATCGCCTTGGCGGCGTCGACGGGCTCTCCCTGGATGAACGCGATGGCGGTCGGACCGGCGAAGAGATCGTCGAGACCCTCGACACCCGCCTCGGACGCCGCCCGCTTCACCAAGGTGTTCTTGGCAACGGTGTAGCTGGCCCCGGCACCCAGTGACCTACGCAGCTCGGCAAGATTGGACACCGTCAGGCCGCGGTACTCGGTGACGACGGTGGCCGTCGCCTCCTTGAACTTCTCGGCGATGTCGGCGACCGCGGTGGCCTTTTCAGGCTTAGCCATGCTTGCCTCCTCGTGATGGTTGGGACGTCCACCAACCGAAGGGCGAGAAGGCCAAGAAATCACAAACGCCCCGACACAGGACCGGTCGGGGCGCACAGATAAATACTGTTACCTCGTCCTCCTGCGTGGGCCGCCCGGGAATCCGGGACCTTCAACCGATTGCTCGGTGACCGACGGTCTTCGGTGGAACTGAGCAAGGATAGCGTGCGCTGCCCGGATCAGCCAAAACGCGTGCGAGCACCTGGTCAGCCGCGCAGCAGCGCGGCCGCACCGACCAGGCCCGCCTCCCCGCCGAGCGCGGCCGGGACCACCCGCAGCCCGGACAGGAACTCCAGTCCGGCGAAGGTGTGCAACTCCTCGTGCAGCGGATCGAACAACACGGGCCCGGCCTTGGCCACTCCGCCACCGAGGACGACGAGGTCCAGGTCGCAGACGGCACCCACCGAGGCGATCATCGCGGCGATGGCACGGGCGCCACGACTAAAAGCCGCCAGCGCCACCTGATTTCCGGACGCCGCGGCGTCGGCCAGTTCCTTGGCGTCGGTACCGTCCCAGCCCTGCGACCGGGCCCACTGCGCCAGATGCGGTCCGCTGGCGATCGCTTCCACACAACCGCGGCCGCCGCAGGTGCAGGGCGGTCCGTCGGTGTCGACGACGACGTGGCCGACGTGACCGGCGTTGCCGGTGCGCCCGTGGTACGGCACGCCGTCGAGGATCAGTCCGCCGCCGATCCCGGTGGACACGACCATGCCGAGCAGGAACGCGGCGCCTTGGCCGGCCCCGCGCCAATGCTCGCCCAGCGCCATGCACAGCCCGTCGCCGCCGAGGCGCACCGGCACATCGGGGACGGCCGCGACCACTCGTTCGACGACCGGGAAGTCACGCCACGCGGGGATGTTGATGGGGCTGATGGTTCCGTCCGGTAGGTGGATCGGGCCGGCTGAGGAGATACCGACACCGTCGACCGGGCCGCCCCCCTCGGCGAGCGCGTCGGCGATGGCGCGAGCGGCCGCGGCCCACACCTGGTCGGGGTCGTCGGTGTGCGGGGTCGGCTGGCGGGCTTCGTATCGCAGGCTGCCGTCGACGCCGACGAGGCCGGCGGCGATCTTCGTGCCGCCGATGTCGACGGCGAGCGTCGTGACCATCAGTGTTTGTGGGTGTTGTCGGGCTGGCGCGGGTCGCCGGGGTGCTCGTAGCCGGGCGCCAGCCACACCAGGTCGGCGTGCCGCTGGCCGAGCCACATGCGGAAGTGGCGCCGCCGGGCCGCACCGAGCAACAGCGCGGCGATCAGTGGGCGCACCTCGGTCAGCTCGGGCTCACTGGCAACCCGCCAGACGCCGGTGCCGGCGAAGCGCAGGAACCGCCGCGGATTCCGGGCGTGAAAGTCCGCCACGGCGTCATCGTCGACCTCCACAGCGCCGGTGATGTGCGCGAAGACCGCCCGGGCGATCGGCGCCGCCAGCACCGCGGCGGCGACGCTGCCGATCTCCAGTCGCGCGGTGGAGTCGGGCAGCAGGTCATCCTCGTCGGGCGTCGACTCGGTCACGCTCACCCCGAGCGCTTCCGCTTCGCGGGCCACCACCTTCTCGGCGACCAGCAGCTGGGTGAGCCAGCGCCGTAGCTGGCGTCCTTCACTCGTGTGCGGCCGGGGCAGCGCCGCAACTTGGGGTGTGGCACGCAGTGCGGCTTCGCGGTCGTCGACCTCGCCGACCTCCACGTTCACCCCGGCAACGGTGGCGGCCAGGCTCATCGGACCGTCACCGCCACCGCGGGTGTGTAGAGCAACCGGCCTGCGCACCCGATCCGGACGACTGCCCACCACTGGCCGGGCTTCGTCCATGGTGGCGGCGCGATGTCGAAGGCGACTTCGACCTCCGATCTCGCACCGACGACGGCGCCGCACACGGCAGGCCCGATCCACTCCCAGGTCCCCCACGGGCTGATGAGGTGGGCTTCCAGCGACAGGTCGGTGTGCGCGCCGCTGCCGACGGTGACGGCAAGGCGGGCCCGCTCCCCCGCGGCGACGACGATGTCGGACGGCTCGCCGACGAGGCGCACCAGTGTGCCGGGGGTACCGACCGAAACCACACAGACGTCTTCGACGGGCTGGTGCCACGCCGCAGGCACGTCGCCGGACAAGCTGAGCTGTGCGCGGATGGGGTAGTCACCGGGCTGCGCATCCGGCGGCGCGGTCACGACGATCTCGGCTTCGCGGTGATGGCCGGTGGTCAGTTCGAACGGCAGCACCTCGGGTTCGACGGTCCAGCCGCGCGGTCCGCGCAGGCGCACCTGTCCGGCCAGGGTGGCGTCGCTGCAGTCGCTGGCGGCGGTCAGTCGCAGCCGCACGGTCCGGCCGGCCTCGACGGTGACGGCGTCGGGGTGCAGGTGTGCGACGGCGGGCAGTCCGCCCAGCGGGGCCGGGCCGCGGTTGTGCAGCCAGTAGCGGGCGTACAGCGGTTGCGCGTTCTCGGTGTCGGGAGCCAGCGCGGCACCGTCGGCGTCCAGCACGGCGTGGACGTCCAGCCGGGCCAGCAGGGTCGCGATCTGGTAGCCGTGCAGCCGCAGCGGCGGCGCGTCGGAGGCACGGGTGGCTTCCAACAGGTCGGCTGACACCACAGCGGACACTGCGCCCACCCCGGATGACAGCGCGACTTCGGTTGTCGTACCGCGGGTTTCGACCAGCCGGATGGTGACGTCCTCGGGGTCGACGGCGGCGGAACTTCCGGTGGCGGTCGGGTTGCCCCCGACCTTGAGCGCGGCCAGATGCAGCGCGCCGGCCGGTTCGATGCGCAGCAGCGAGCCGTCGGCGGCCAGGGTCTCCACCCCCTCATCCGCCACCACACACACCATCGGGTGGGCGAACTCGGCACTGCGGGAGGGCATCTCGCAGGACCGCCAATCACCACGGCCGGACACCAGTGCGAAATCGAAGGTGTGTGTCCAATGCTGCAGCTGGAAGTTGGACCCGTCCGGAGCTGTGCGCCGCGGCGGATCGATCCACACTCCGGAGGGCCAACCTGTGCACGACCGCATCAGCGAGCTGTGCAGTGTCTGGTCGGGTTCGACGGCGAAGCCCGGCACGCCGCGGTTGAGGAGGGCGACGGTGCGCGATTCGAACTCACCGAGGCCCGACGGCGCGTCCTGGCTGACGTCGATCTGGGCGTCGCCGAGGTCCTCGACGACGGCGGCCACGGCCCCGTCTCCGGCGACGATGAGCACCGGCAGCGCGAGCACGCCGCGAAGGTCGGCATCGGGCTGCCATACCGCCGTCAGCGGCTCACTGGCCGGGACCCACACCCGCGCCTGTCCGGATTCCGAAAGTTGTTGGCGTAGTTCGGCGGTGTAGACGGGATCTGCCGCGGCGAGCACCGCGGCGGTGAACGCGTTGCCCTCGGGGCCGCCGACCGCGATCCGAGCGTCCGGCAGGTTGGAGTCGACGTCGAGGTGCCCGTAGCGCGGGTGTCCGGCAGCGCTGCAGGTCGCCGTCACCCCGGCGCGCACCAGGGCGACCATCAGCTCGCGGGCCCCGGAGGTGTCCTCGGTGGGGACCACCACTTCGGCGACCGACACGGCCCCGATGTCGGAGCCAACCCGAATGCGGGCAGCCGAGGACAGCCCGAACCAGCCTTGCGCCGGATTATCCAGTGTCCATGGGTGTTTGGCGGAGTCGACAGCGCGCTCCTCCTCCGTCGCGGGGTCGTGGAGCAGCCCGAACCCGCGTCCGATCACGGCGTCACCGACCTCGCTGACCGGCAGCGCGCCGGGTACCGGACAGGGCCAGCGCAGCCGCACCAGCCGGTCGGCTCCGGTGAACTCGTCGATGGTGGTGCTGGTGTCCACCCGGTCGATGCCGCGCCAGAGGGTCAGCACCTGGGTGTAGCGCAGCAGCTCTCCGATCCGGCCGGTGACGACGAGCCGCTCGCCGAGTGGGCTGTGGTAGGACTGAACCGAATCTGCAACTGCTGCAGACGAACACGTCACCGGACCGGCCGGCAACAGATGCCATGGCCCCTCCCCGGCCTGCGGGTGCGCGGGATACTCGTCGTAGACGGCCAGTTCGTTGCCGACGCGACCCTGCGCGATCAGTTCGCGGTCGGTCGAGACCTCCACCAGCGACTCCACGGCGCCCCCGCGAGCCGGGTCGACCCGCAGCCGGTGATGGGCGTTGGCGATCTCGAACCCGTCCACCGGGTGCCACCCGGTCGGCTCACTCGTGGCAGCCAGCTGGTAGCTGCGCCAGCCGAGTGAATCGACATCGTCGGCCCGGAAGCTCACCAGGTGGCCGTCGTCGGAGACGACGGCGGGATGCGACACCCCCGCGGAGTCCACCACCGACACACGAGGCCCGACCGGAGCCGCCAGCCGGGCCGTCACGATATCGGTTCGCTTGTGTGCCAATGGATTCCATACGACCACTGAGCCCGACTCGGGCGCGACGGCCCGCGACAGCACCGCCAGCGCCCCCGACCGGGCGGCGGAGCCGAGCTCCCAGGCGTCACGCCAGCTGGTCAGCAGGTCGAGGTAGACCTGATCGGATTCCGAGCCGGTGATGCCGTCGTGGTGGGCGCCGTACGCCAGCTGCACCCAGGCCTTGGCCAGCGCGGCCTCCGGATACCGGGCACCGGCGAGCAGCGCCGCGAACACCGCGAAACGCTCGGCACCCAGCACCGCATCCTCGGCGGCCCGGTTGGCCTGCTTGGTGTCGATGTACGACACGTCCTTACCGGTGTAGATCGGGTTCATGTCCCGGGTCTGCGGCGACGGCGTCGCCCCGCGCTGCGCAGTCTCCGCGCGCACGGCGGCGAAGAATTCCGACGGCAGGGCGCAGACGAATCGCGGCCAGGTGTAGCGGGCGTTCCAGTCGCGGTGGATCTCGGTGACCCACGCGTTGGGCGGGGTGTAGTCGGTGCCGACCGGCAGCAACACATTGCGGGTCAGCGCCACCGATTTCAGTTCGGCGAACAGGTGATAGGTGGCCTGCTCGGCGTCGGCGAGCGTCGCCGCGGAGTCCATCCACCAGCCGGCCGAGTAGTGCGCAGGCATGTAGTGCGTCAGCAGCCCGAGTCCCGACGGCGCGATCCACTCGAACTCGCTCGGGAACTGCATGCGCCTGGGGTCGCCGTCGGCTGCCATCGGTCCCCACTGGTGGTGCGGTCCGCGGGCCCACGAACTCGACGTCAACCCGGCGTCGGCGGCCATGCCGGGGAATTGCGGATCGTGCCCGAACACATCGAGCTGCCAGGCGGTCGCCGGATCGGCACCCAGCACGTCACGCTGGTAGCCGACGCCGTGCACGAAGTTGCGGATCGCGGTCTCGGCGCCGACCAGATTGGTGTTCGGCTCGTTGTAGGTCCCCCCCATCACCTCCACCCGTGAGTCGGCGATGAACCGGCGCAGATCGGCACGGTCTTCCGGATGGGTGTCGAAATAAGGCTTGAGGTAGTCGACTTCGGCGAGCACGAACTTGTAATCCGGGTCCCGGCGGGCCATTTCGAGGTGGGCGGCCACCAAGGCGAACCCGTTGTTCTGCCGGGCCCGTCCGGGCGGATCCTCGGTCCACACACTGGTGTAGGCGGCCTGGGTGTTCCACCAGACCGGGTCGTAGTGGAAATGGCTGACCATGTACATGGTCCAGCCCGGTTCGGCGACGGTGAGCTGGAACGGGAATTCGACGTCATCGCCGACCGCGCGGGTCGCCCGAAGCTCGCCGGGCTCCGGCCGCTCGATCCGGACCGGAACCTCCGCCACCCCGTCGCCGCGCGGAACCGCCACCCGGTCGGACTGAACGCCGTCGCCGAGTATCCGCACAGTGCCGGCATCGGCCGCGCTATAGCCGACGCGGACCAGCTGAAGCGGCGCATCGGGCGGTCCGACGAAGAGCTCCGTCGACTCCGCGGAGGTTATCCGCACGCCAGCAATGTACGGCCCCACCACGGGTCAGCGGAGCGACACGTCGATCACGAGCGGGCGATGGTCGGAGACGGGCAGCACCGGTGTGCCGGCCTCGGTGGCCAGCAGACCGTCATGGTCGGTGAGGATGTGGTCGAGCTGACGGTCCGGGCAGTGCCGCGGAAACGTCGGCGCGCTGGCCAGCGAACGCAGACCGGTCTGTCGGCTCGGTGACCGCCCCGACATGTTGAGGTCACCCATCAGCACTCGCGGACCGGGCAGCCCCTTCAGGTCGCGAGTGAGCCGGCGGAGCTGGACGCGGTTCCACCCGGGCACGAACGACAGGTGCGTGTTGGCGACGGTCATCACTCCGAGCGGCGTGTCCAGCTGTGCGAGCATCGCCGCCCGCGGTTCCTCGTGGACGATCTGCACCCGTTTGGGACCGGGCAGATACATCGGGAACCGAGCCGGAACCCGGGGTAGCCGGAGCACTTGCCAGGAGATCGCGGGATAGCGCGACAGCAGTGCGATGCCGTAGCCGGCCGTACCTGGTTGCTCGCTACCGGTGGCGGCCATCCAGGTCGCCCCCGGGGTGCCGGAGATCGCGGCGACGAAGCGGTGCGCGACGGCGCCCATCGCCGCGGCTGCGATCGCCGTGAGGTCGGCGAGCGACGAGCGCGGCTGATCACAGTCGACTTCCTGCAGGGCCAGTACATCGGGGTTCAGCCGGTAAATGCACTCGGACAACCGCTCCAGATTGACCTTCCCGTCATCCGGGCTGCGGCCGTGCAAGATGTTGAAGGTGGCCATCCGCATGGGTACCAGGTACCCGCGCGGGCCCGAGTTGAGACTTCGCTCGGGGTCACCGCCCAACGGCCGCGGCCAGCAGCGCTGACATCGACCGCGCCGCGTCGGCGACCTCGGCGGGTTCGAGGACCTCGAAGGCGATACCCGGCATCGCCAGATGCAGCACCAGAGCCTTTGGGTCGTCGGCGCCGGTGACGACAACGCAGGTGGTGGGGCCGTCGTCCTCGATGGTCACCGTGGTCGGCGAGAAGTGCTGTTCCATAACACTTTTCGCGGCCTGGTAACGCACCCTGGCGACATAGCGGTAGGGCGAGGTGGTGATGGCGCGACGGACGTAGGCGGCGGCATCGGGGGCTTCCCGCGCGGTGAAGGTGCTCCCTTTCGCGTGAACCTGGGCCATCCGGTCCAGCCGCAGGCTGCGCCAGTCGTCGCGGTCGCGGTCGTAGGCCAGCAGGTACCACCGCCGTCCGGTGGTCACCAGCTGATAGGGCTCGAGGCGCCGGCTGGTCGGGGCACCGGCCCGGTCGACGTAGTCGACACCGACGTGTTCAGAGTCCCGGCAGGCCCGCGCCAGCGTCATCAACACCTCGGGATCCACCGGCGACTCGGCTTCGGGGGTCAGCGTGACGGTGGCATCGTGCACGGCGGCGACCTGCGAACGCAGCCGGCTGGGCATCACCTGGTCGAGCTTGGTCAGTGCGCGCAGAGCCGCCTCCCCGACCCCGGCCACGCTGCCACCCGCCGCGAGCCGCAGACAGACGGCCATTGCGACAGCCTCGTCGGAGTCCAGAAGCAGCGGCGGCAACGCGGCCCCCGCACCGAGTTGGTAGCCACCGCCGTGGCCGGTGCTGGCGTGGACGGGATACCCGAGGTCGCGTAGCCGCTCAACGTCGCGGCGCACGCTGCGGGCGGTCACCCCGAGCCGCTCGGCCAGCTCCGCTCCGGACCACACCCGGCGTGATTGCAACAGGCCCAGGAGCTGGAGCACCCGGCTAGTCGTCGCAGACATGGCCCCAGTCTCGCGCACTCTGCGGACAGAAACTGTCCGTAATACGTGAAAGCCTACGGATATGACATGGACAACTCAGCTTGCCGACCAGCTGGACTGGCACTGGTCCAACGCCCTGCGGCCCCGCCTGGACGGGTTGACCGACGACGAGTATTTCTGGGAGCCGGTCGCTGAATGCTGGACCGTCCACGGTGACGGCTCCATCGATTTCGCCTATCCGCCGCCGCAGCCCGAGCCCGTCACCACGATCGCGTGGCGCATGGCCCACGTCATCGTCGGTGTTCTCGCGATGCGCAATCACTCGCACTTCGGCGGCCCGGCCGCCGACTATCAAAGCTGGCCCTATGCCACCGGCGCCGACACCGCGCTGGCCCAACTCGACGACGCCTACGCACGTTGGATGACCGGCGTGCGGGGGTTGTCCGACGACGACCTCGCCCGCCCGTGCGGGCCGGCCGAGGGCCCCTACGCGCACTACGCGCTATCCGAACTGGTCTTGCACATCAACCGTGAGGTCATCCATCACGGTGCCGAAATCGCTTGCCTTCGCGACCTTTACGCCCACCGCTGAGCCACCGAAAGGACTCTCAATGCCCACCCTCGCCCCACCCGTCCACGACGAACGTCACGCGCTGCGCGAGTTCCTCGCCTACCACCAGAGCGCGTTCATCGCCGTCGCCTACGGCCTCACCGACGAGCAGGCTCGATCGACGCCCACCGTCAGCTCGCTGTCGATCGGTGGGTTGATCAAACACGTGACCGGGGTGCAGCAGTCCTGGATGCAGCGGGTGGCCGCGGCCCCGGACGAGCCGCCGACCGATGACCGCCCGTTCTCCGAACGTGCGCAGGAATACCAGGAGCAATACCTGATGCGCCCCGACGAAACGCTGGCCGAGCTCATGGAGAACTTGGTTGCCCAGAACGCCGACTCGCTGCGGCTGATCGAGAGCGCCGATCTGGATACCGCGGTCCCGGTCCCGCGCGACGCACCGTGGTTCCCGGATGACGTCGACGCCTGGTCGGTGCGGTGGGTCCTCCAGCACCTGATCGCTGAGCTGGCCCGGCACGCCGGCCATGCCGACATCATCCGCGAATCCATTGACGGCGCAACGATGTACGAGCTGGTCGCGGCCGCCGAAGGCATGGCACCCCAGCCGTGGCTGACGCCGTGGCGCCCCAACGGGTGACGGGTCACTCCTTATAGTCGAAGTCGACGTCGGCCAGCAGCCAGAATTCGGCGATCTTGCCGTCCCGGAGATGGTAGAAGTACGCGGCCTCTGACCGATATCGCTCGCCGGTGCTGATCAATGTGGCGTTGTAGTGAAACCGAATCGCGAAGCGGTCTTCGGCGGCAATCAGGTCGGTGATCTCATAAACCGGGTCGGTAAACGTTTCCCGATCGAAATCCAGCCGGTGGACCACGTCGTCGTAGCCCAATTGATCCGATCCCCGCGGGCTGTCGTGGTGTCCCACCACGTCAGGGTGGTAGAAGTCGGCGACGTCGGTCGAGTCCAGTCGGCGCCAGATTTCGTCCATCAGACGACAAGCGAATTCATGGGTTTGCGCACTATCCACCACCCCAATGTGCCAGCAGAAATTGGGTTACCACGTGCATTTTTGGCAGACTGGCAAGAATGAATTCGACCAAACACCGCGAAGTAGCCAAGCTCGATCGCGTCCCGTTGCCGGTCGAGGCTGCCCGCATCGGTACAACCGGGTGGCAGCTCACCCGCACCGGCGCACGCGTGCTCACCACACTGCCCGGACGTGGCCGCTGGCAGGACAAGGTCATCAAGCAGATCCCACAGACCTTCGCCGACCTCGGACCCACCTACGTGAAGTTCGGTCAGATCATCGCTTCCAGCCCCGGCGCCTTCGGCGAGAATCTGAGCCGGGAGTTCCGCGGCCTGCTGGACTCGGTGCCGCCTGCGGACACCGCCGAGGTGCACAAGCTGCTCGAGCAGGAACTCGGCGGTGACCCGGCGACGCTCTTCGCGAAGTTCGACGAGCAGCCGTTCGCGTCGGCATCGATCGCCCAGGTGCATTTCGCCACGCTGTACACCGGCGAGGAGGTCGTGGTCAAGATCCAGCGCCCCGGCATACGCCGCCGCGTGGCTGCCGACCTGCAGATCCTCAAGCGCTTCGCCCAGCTCGTCGAACTGGCCAAGCTGGGCCGGCGGTTGTCGGCACAGGACGTGGTCGCCGACTTTTCCGACAACCTCGCCGAAGAGCTCGACTTCCGCATCGAGGCGCAGTCGATGGAGGCGTGGGTTTCGGGTCTGCACGGGTCTCAGCTGGGCCGCAATATCCGGGTTCCCGAGGTGCACTGGGAATTCACCAGCGAGCGCGTGCTGACCATGGAACGCGTGCACGGCGTGCGCATCGATGACGTGAAGGAGATCCGCAAGAAGGGGTTCGACGGCACCGAATTGGTCAAGGCGCTGCTGTTCTCCACATTCGAGGGCGGCCTTCGCCACGGCCTGTTCCACGGTGACCTGCACGCCGGCAACCTCCTGGTCGACGACGACGGGCGGATCGTGTTCCTGGACTTCGGGATCATGGGTCGCATCGACCCGCGGACCCGCTGGCTGCTGCGTGAGCTCGTCTATGCGCTGCTGGTCAAGAAGGACCACGCGGCGGCGGGCAAGATCGTCGTGCTGCTCGGCGCGGTGGGCACCACCAAACCGGAGAAGGAAGCTGCCAAGGATCTCGAAGAGTTCGCGGCTCCCCTCACCTTGAAGACGCTCGGCGACATGTCCTACGCCGAGATCGGCAAGCAGCTCTCCACCCTGGCCGACGCCTATGACGTCAAGCTGCCGCGCGAGCTGGTGCTGATCGGTAAGCAGTTCCTGTATGTCGAGCGGTATATGAAACTGCTGGCACCCAAGTGGCAGATGATGAACGACCCGCAGTTCGGCGGCTACTTCGCCAACTTCATGGTCGAGGTCAGCCGTGAGCACCAGAGTGATGTCGAGGTCTGATGGAAATCCGTACCGGCACAGCTTCCATCTCTGATGACATCGAGCTGTACTACGAGGACCTCGGCAACCCCGGCGACCCGGCGGTGTTGCTGATCATGGGGCTCGGCGCTCAGCTTCTGTTGTGGCGCAATGGTTTCTGCGAGAAGCTGGTGAGCCAGGGCTACAGGGTGATCCGCTACGACAACCGCGATGTCGGGCTGTCCACCAAGCTGCACGGTCAACGGGCCGGTGGCGGGTTGGTGCCCAAGCTGGCGAAGTCCTATGTCGGGCGGGCCAGCTCATCGGTGTACACGCTGGAGGATATGGCCGACGACGCCGGGGCGTTGCTCGATCACCTCGGGGTCGAGCAGGCCCATATCGTCGGCGCCTCGATGGGCGGGATGATCGCGCAGATCTTCGCGGCGAGATACAGCCGACGGACGAGAGCGTTGGGAATCATCTTCTCGTCCAACAACTCTGCGTTCCTTCCTCCCCCGGCGCCTCGGTCGCTTCTGTCGTTGATCACCGGTCCGCCACCGAATGCGCCGCGCGACGTGATCGTCGAGAACGTGGTCCGGGTCGGCAAGATTCTCGGCAGCCCCGGCTATCCCGTTCCCGACGAGCAGGCGCGCGCCAACGCCTTCGAGGCCTACGACCGGTCGCACTATCCACAAGGCATCGCCCGGCATTTCGCCGCGATACTCGGCAGCGGCAGCCTCAAGCATTACGACCGCCAGATCAGCGCACCGACCGTCGTCATCCACGGCCGCGCCGACAAGCTGATGCGCCCCTCGGGCGGCCGCTCGATCGCTAGGACGATCCCCAACGCGCGTCTGGTGCTTTTCGACGGCATGGCGCATGACCTGCCCGAAGCCCTCTGGGACGACATCGCCGGCGAGCTCAAAACCACATTTTCCGAGGTCAGCTAGGTAATTACAGTTATCTTTCGGAATCGTCGGCTCGCAGGCAGACCGGCTAGCATCGGGTTTGCATACAGCGGTGATCGCATCCCACGGGGGGGATTTGTGGTTGCTGCCTCAAGCATTCAATGCGAAAGGCACACCGGCATGGCCAAACGGCTCAAACCTCACTTCGAGGACGTACAGGCCCACTACGACCTGTCCGATGACTTCTTCCGACTCTTCCTCGACCCCACTCAGACCTACAGCTGCGCGTATTTCGAGAAGGACGACTACACGCTCGAGCAGGCGCAGATCGCCAAAATCGACCTGGCTCTGGGCAAGCTGGGCTTGCAGCCCGGGATGACCTTGCTGGACGTCGGCTGCGGCTGGGGCGCAACGATGTTGCGGGCCCTGGAGAAGTACGACGTGAACGTCATCGGACTGACCCTGTCAAAGAACCAACGCGATCACGTCGACCAGTTGTTCGCCGAAAGCGACAGTCCTCGGGACAAGCGCATCGAGCTCATGGGCTGGGAGGAATTCGACGAGCCCGTCGACCGGATCGTGTCGATCGGGGCCTTCGAACATTTCGGGTTCGATCGCTACGACGACTTCTTCGCCATGGCGTATCGAGTCCTTCCCGCCGACGGGGTGATGCTGCTGCACACCATCACCTCCTTCACCGTGGATCAGATGGCCGAAAAGGGGATCCCCCTGACGTTCGAGCTGGCCCGCTTCGCGAAATTCATGATCACCGAGATCTTCCCCGGCGGCCGGTTGCCCTCGGTCGAAAAGGTGGCGGAATACTCGGGCAGAGCGGGCTTCACTCTCACTCGAGTCCAATCGCTGCAGCCGCACTATGCGCGCACGCTGGATTGTTGGGCGGAGGCGCTGGAGGCCAACCGCGACAAGGCCATTGAGGTGCAATCCGAGGAGGTCTACGAGCGGTACATGAAGTACCTCACCGGCTGCGCCCGCGGGTTCCGGGTAGGGTACATCGACGTTGACCAGTTCACGCTTGAGAAGCAGGCGAAAGAAACGCCCGGTTAGCGGACTGTTTGGCCACCGTTCCGGTGGGCCGAGACGGTATGGTCCAGATCACAAAGTGCATACAGGTGCGCGCGCAAAAATCACGTGCGGGGGCCGTGATGCAGGCAGATAAGCAGAATCAGGAAGGCTGTAACTCTCATGCCCGAGGCAACTGAAACCAAGGACATGCGGCCCCATTTCGAGGACATCCAGGCTCATTACGACCTCTCGGATGACTTCTTCGGGTTGTTCCAAGATCCGACCCGCAAGTACAGCTGTGCGTACTTCACCGGGCCCGATGTCACCCTCTCCGAGGCGCAGATCGCGAATGTCGATCAGCATCTCGACGCGCTCGACCTCAAGCCCGGGATGACCCTGCTCGAGGTGGGCTGCGGCTGGGGCCTGACATTGCAGCGCGCAATGGAGAAGTACGACGTCAACGTGATCGGCCTGACGTTGTCCAAGAACCAGAAGGCGTACTGCGATCAGCTGTTGGCCGGGATCGACAGCGAGCGGTCGTTCGACGTCCGCCTCGAGGGCTGGGAGCAGTTCCACAGCCCCGTCGACCGGATCGTGTCGATCGAGGCCATCGAGCATTTCGGATTCGAGCGCTTCGACGACTTCTTCAAGAACAGCTTCGACATCCTGCCCGACGACGGTCGGATGACGATCCAGAGCAGCTGCGGCTACCACCCGTACGATCTGCAGGCTCGCGGCAAGAAGCTGACCTTCCAGTTGGCCCGCTTCGCCAAGTTCATGGTCGACGTGATCTTCCCCGGTGGCCGCATCCCGAGCACCAAGATGCTGGTCGAGCACGGGGAGAAGGCCGGCTTCATCGTCCCCGAGCCGCTGTCGCTGCGCAATCACTACATCAAGACCCTGGGCATCTGGGCCGCGCGCCTGGAACAGCACAAGGATGAGGCCATCGCCGCGGCCGGTGAAGACAGCTACAACAACTACATGCGGTATCTGACCGGCTGCCAGTACTACTACGTCGACGAGGCGCTCGACGTCAGTCTCGTCACCTACCTCAAGCCTGGCGCCACCGCCTAGCAGGCATTTCTCCCTCGGCGAATCACCGAGTGCAGTCCATGGGCCCGAGTTAGTCTCGGGCCCATGGTTGTTGGGCGGCTCGCTGATCCGAATTGCACCCTCGGCACCGATCCGCGATCGGATCCCCGGATGGTGGCGGCGCTGGCGCCTCTCGGGCTGGCCGACGTGCTTCCGGATGCGCCGCTGACGCTCGACTCACCGTTGGTGGATCGGCTGGCTTATGCCGCGGCCGCCGAGGAAGCGGTCGGCGGAGTGATCTCGATGCTGGCTTCCGCGGCTCCCTCGCCGGCCGGCGTCACCACCACCACGGTGACCATCCCCCGCGCCGACGGCCACGAGATCATGCTCTTCGTCAGTCGGCCGGATCGCGCCGACGGTCCGCTTCCGGCCGTGGTGCATTTTCACGGCGGTGGCATGGCGATCGCGAGCGCCGCAGACGCGGGGTACCGGCACATCAGGGAGAGCATGGCCGCCACCGGCCTGGTGGTGGTCGGCGTGGAGTTCCGCAACTCGGGCGGCCGCCTCGGCGCCCACCCGTACCCGGCCGGATTGAACGATTGCGCGGCCGGCACCCGCTGGGTGCACGCCAATGCCGCGGACCTCGGCGTGAGCCGGCTGATCGTGTGCGGCGAGTCCGGTGGTGGGAACCTGACGCTCACCGTCGTCCACAAGGCCAAGCGTGAAGGGTGGCTCGACGAGATCGCCGGGGCCTACGCCCACTGCCCGTACATCTCCAACCGCTGGCTCGACTACCCCGACGACCTGCCGTCGCTGCGGGAGAACGACGGATACTTCATCAGTTGTCAGCAGGCCGCGCTGCTGGGCTCGATCTACGATCCCGACGCGACGCACACCGGCGATCCCACCTGTTGGGCCGGCGCGGCCAGCGACGAGGATCTTGCCGGCTTACCGCCCCACGTGATCTCGGTGAACGAACTCGATCCGCTGCGCGACGAAGGCCTCCTTTATTGTCGACGGCTTTTGGCGGCCGGTGTTCCCACCGTCGGTCGCGTCGTGGCGGGTACATGCCATGGCGGCGACCTGTTGTTCCCGGCGGCGATGCCGGACGTCTTCGCGGCCTCGGTGCGCGATGTGAGTGGCTTCGCGTGGTCGGTGGCGAATTGATTGTCGTGGCGCACTTTCCGGCCCCACCAAGGTCTTTCCCCTGGAAAAAGACTGTCGACTTACTTGCCGTTTCCGGTTGACAGCACCCAGGTGGTATGGGAGTCTTTGCTTAATTTCTTAGGCACGACCTCAGGAATAAACCGAACATCTCATAGGGGGGTCCCAGTGACTACAGCTGTAAGTAAGTTCTCGGCTTTGTCCACCAAGCTTCAGGTGAGCACTGCGGCTGTGGCCGTCGCCGCCGCTGCCGCCATCACTCCGGCGGTCGCCCACGCGGCTCCGAGCATCGCGCCGTTCTCCCAGAACATCGGCAACTCTTCCCAGCTGCTGATCGATTCGGTGGTCATCCCCACGCCGGGTAGCAACAAGAAGGCCGCAGCGAATGCGACTCCGGCTCCGGTGATCATCCAGACCTTCATCGGTGGGTTCGTTGACGCAGCCCAGAGCGCCATCCTCGCAGGTGCCCAGTACCTCGGGACTTGGGTCTACGGCGGTCTCGCGTTCACCGGCCTCGTGTTCAACACATTTGGTCTCACGCAGATCGGAAATCAGTTCGACGCCGCGGCTTGGGCCGTCGCCAAGGCTGTGAAGATCGGCCCGTACTCCACCTCCTCTTAACCAATCTCGAAAACGACTCGCCAGTTTGTTGTCACACAGCAGCTGGCGGGTCGTTTTTTATTGGCCAGTAGTTGCGGCTGCTCAGCAGTGTAGCCCGCACCGGAGCATGGGGATCAACTGAGTGAAATTCTTCTCGCGGCGACGGTTCAACGACGACCCGGACAATGACGGCGACGGCCGCGACGATTTGATCGACGACGATGAACAGCCCTGGCACAAGCGCCGAAGCGTGGTGTGGACTGCGCTCGGCGTGTTCATTGCTCTCGTCGTGTTCGGTGGCTGGCTCGGTTTCCGAGCTTATGAAGCGAAGACTGGACTCGAACAAGCGCGCACCGATGCACAGCAGTCCAAAGATGCACTACTGCAAGGCAATACCGCTGATGCGTCGCGGTTTGCCGCAGACGCGCAGTCACATGCGCAGACGGCCCGCGACGCGACGCACTCCCTTCCATGGAACATCGTGTCCGCCGTGCCGTGGTTGGGCAGCCCGTTCAAAACTGGCCAGCAGATAGCGGACGTAGTGCTCGGCTTAGCCGCGGACGTGTTAAAGCCCACTGCGGACGCCGGCACCACGGTTGCGCCAAGTCAGCTGCTGGCCAACGGCCGGCTGGACGTGGACGCGCTGCGGAGAGAAGAGCCAACGCTGAGCAAGATCGCAGGTGACGCGAGCCGGCTCGACGCCGCCGCAAAGGCGATTTCGGAGCCTGCATACCTATCCGTCATCGGCGAAGCGCGATCACAACTTCAAGCGCAAGCCTCTAACGTTGCGCATCTGTTGGAGAACACCGCTCTGGCCGCGCAGCTGGCGCCATCAATGCTGGGCGCCGACGGACCGCGCACGTACTTCATGGGTTTCCAAACCAATGCCGAGGCGCGTGGTACCGGTGGCCTGCTGGGTGGGTTTGGAATTCTCCGCTTCGACAACGGTAAGCCGAGCGTGGATGCGTTGGGGAAGAACGACGACCTGAGTAAGCCGTTCACACCTATGTCTATCAACCCAGAATTCGACGACCAGTACGGATTCACCAATCCGACGACCGATTTCCGCAACAGCAACCAGAGCTCCCACTTCCCTTATGCCGCGGAAATTTGGAAGCAGATGTGGGCCCAGCAGTCAGGAATGAATGTCGACGGCGTTATTGCGATCGATCCTGTCGCACTCGGCTATATCCTCGGTGCGACCGGGCCTGTCGTAATGCCTGACGGGGAGGTTATAACAAAGGACAACGTCGTCGAGTTGACCGAGTCAACGATTTACAACCGCTTCCCCACCGATCAGACCGCGCGAAAGCGCTATCTACAGCAGATCGCCACCGAGGTGGTGAAGAAGATCACCGAGCCCGTGGATTCGCCGCGCAAACTGATCGACGCTTTGGGACGAGCCGTGAGCGAACGTCGAATTTCGGCGTGGAGCTCCTCGCCCACCGACCAGGCGCTGCTGGAGAAAACGCCGCTAGCCCATGAAATTCCAGACGATCCGGCACCATATGCGGAAGTTGTCATCAACAATCTCGGCGGCAACAAGATGGACTACTACCTCGATCGGCAGATCGAGTATGTGGCCGACGGCTGTGACGGCGACACACGAAAGTCGACAGTGACGATCCGGTTGACCAACACCCTGAAGGATGCTGGGGAGTTGCCGGACTATGCCGCCGGGCGGTTGGGGTTTTTCCCTGAAATCGCCGGTGATATTCCGAAGGGCACAATGATCACCTCCGTCCGTCTTCTCACCACCAGAGGAGCGGACGTCCTAAGCGTTCTCGCAAATGGGAAACGAACTAGGGTCTTCGGATCCACGGAACGCGGGCACCCCAGCTTCGAGTCGCAAGTGGCCATTCCGCCGGGGAAAACGGTCGAATTGATTTTCCGACTCACGGAGCCGACCGCTCCGGGCGAAGCCCGAGTCCCGGTTCAGCCGCTGCGCAATCCCGTCACACCCAAGGTGTCGGTACCGGTGTGTGCTCGATAGCCGGCTTTCGGTGCATTTCCGAAATGTCCGTGGTAAAGCGCCTGCTCGATCCTAAGCTCCCGTGCGTCAGGCGCGAGCCCAGGAAATCAACGGCGGTATGCTTTGACAAAGGGAAATGGGGTATTGATGCTTGGGGGTAAGGGGTCGCTTTGAATCTTCAAGACGTCGCAAAACTTATACGTTCTCGCTGGATCACCGTGTGTGTCACTGCGCTAGCCGTGCTCCTGGGTGCGGTGACGTACACGTTGCTAACTACCCCGCTATATCAAGCCACGACGAGGCTCTTCGTCTCGACGGCATCCGGAGCGTCAGTGACGGACCTGTACCAAGGCAATCTCTTCTCCCAACAACGCGTGGTCTCCTATGCCGAGTTGGTGACCGGCGAGACACTCGCCCAGCGGACCATCGACAAACTCGGCCTTAACATGACTCCCCAAGCACTTGATGAACGGATCAAGGCAAGTGTGAAACCCAACACCGTTCTCATCGATGTTGAGGTCCTCGACGAGTCGCCCATCCGTGCGCGCGACATTGCCAACGCCTTGTCCGATGAATTCGTCACGTTGGTGAACGAACTAGAGACACCGCTTTCCGGTGAAAAGCCGGATGCCCGTGTGATTGTCGAACAACGAGCTTCAGTTCCCGTTCGTCCGGTGATCCCAAATCCGTTTCGGAATATCTCGATCGGACTCGTCGTAGGGCTGCTCTTGGGCATCGGTCTTGCCGTTCTCCGGGACGTGCTCGATAACACCGTTAAGAGTCAGCAGACCCTCGAGGAGGTCGCGGGAGCGAGCGTGGTCGGCTACATACCACTGGAGAAAGACCTCCGAAAATGCGCGACGATATCGTTCGTAAACGCCAGTTCTGGTGCTGCTGAGGCGTTCCGAAAGCTTCGGACCAATCTGCAGTTCCTCGGGGTCGACAGTCCGCCGCGTCTGATAGTCATAACCAGTGCGTCACCTAGCGAGGGTAAGAGCACCACGGCCATCAACATCGCGCTCGCGTTGGCGGAAGCAGAGCACAACGTGGTTCTTGTCGACGGCGACCTGCGACGCCCGAGGTTGGCGAAGTACCTCGACCTTGTCGGTGAGGCTGGGTTCAGCACGGTACTAAGCGGCGCTGCATCGCTGGCCGACGTTCTGCAACCGGCTAAGTTTCCACGATTAACTGTCCTTACAGCGGGGGCTATCCCGCCGAATCCGAGCGAGCTTCTCGGGTCGCTGGCAGCCAACAAGATTTTAGGCGAACTGCGCGCTCAGTTCGACTATGTGATCGTGGATTCGTCTCCACTGCTTGCGGTCACTGATGGCGCAGTCCTCACGGCCAATGCAGATGGCGCCCTGATCGTCGCGCGATTCGGAAAAACGAGGCGCGAGCACATCGTTCAAGCAGTCAGAGCTCTCAACGATGTGGGTGCCACCGTGCTGGGCGCAGTGTTCACGATGATGCCGACACGTAGCGGCGTTTCCTACAGCTACAACAGCTATGGAGATGCCTACGGAGATCCCGGACCTGAGCAGGGCTCGGCGAAGTCGTCGTCAGCCGGCACACACGTCAAACAATCCGCCAGGTCGGTCGAATAGTTCGGTGGCGAAACTTTTCCTCCTAGGGCTGTGTTGTAGCATCGTCGCGGCGTTGTGCGCCATAATTGAAAATTCGCAGACCGCAACAGCTTTCGCTATCGGGCTGGCCCTCGCAACGGTCGAGATGTTGGTGCTGACCAAGGCGGCCGGTGGTTTCACCCCGGTGATCCTCCCCATCGTGCTGATGAACACCGTCCTACTGGGCTCGCTGCTGCTGTGGAACGACGTGCGCGCCCAAGCCAAGGTCTCCATCTGGTTGTCCGTGACCGAGGATTATCAAATTCAGGCCGCGGTGATCGGCATCGTGTTCACCGCCGCGTACACCGTGGGAGCAGTGCTAGCCGGACCTCGCAGTGTGAGCTTGTCCCTGGGACAAGTCACCCAATCCATCGCAGAATTCGGCGGCTCCCTTCGCGTTCCGAACGGCGCCTTAGTGGGTTTTGGCTATGCGTGGGTGGCCCTGAAGATCTATGCGGCCCAAGGCGCCCTGCTACAAGGCAAGTATCTTCAAGCGGACGGCCCGAGTTGGGCTGTCATGCTGAGCAACACTCTTGCCCCGGTTGCCCTGCTGGCATTGGGTATGGCCGCCGTGCGACACAAGCCGTGGCGCGGGCTCGCCGTCTTCGGCATCGGCCTTTGGCTGGTCTTCCTTTTCGCCGGAGGCACGCGGACCTTCGCCGGCTTTCCGGTCCTGATGCTGCTTGCGGCAACAATTGCCTCGGGTCATCGGGTCCGGACCCCGACCATCCTCGTTGCCGTTGTCGGCACCTTCGTCATGCTCCACGTGGTGCTGGTAGGCCGGTCCAACCCGGACGGCGTTGGCCTCGTCCCGCTCGGGATGCAACTTTTCACGAGGCCCGAAGAGCTGTTCACTGACTTCAGCCTCAACGCAATTCTCGGGAACGTCTTCTTCAGCGGTCCGTTGACCGCGGTGGTGGCACACCGTCCGATTCCGGCGGAGGCTTTCTGGATCGGCATCAATCCGATGCCTGGCGGTTTGGCAGGCTGGCACGAGATACAGGATTCCTTGCGTCTCAACACGTTCACCCCTTACAATGCCCTAGGCGAGCTTGCGGCACACGGCTGGATCCCGCTGGTATTCGCCGCCGCGGCAGCTGGCTTCGGATTCGCCCTAGCTACTCGGGTTGCTTCAAGCTTGATCAACCCCTACGCATTGGTCGCGACGATATTCGTCCTGCTGATGGTCGGCTTGTTCTCGGTTTCGGGCCTGCAGTACAACCTGCGTTCAACTATGCGTTTCGTCTGGTACGCCCTTTTGGGGACGGGTGCCCTATGGTTTGCCCTCGGAATTCTTGGGCGGCCGAAATCAGGGTCCACGGGCAACCGTGCACTCGATGAACACGAGGTTCGGCCGATCTCACAAAGTCTCGATCGTTGACACCGCCGGAGCGGTTCCCAGATGTCTTTCCCCCGATAGTGAGCCAAGTCGTCAAGCCGGCGCTTCTCTGCTGAGTGCTAACGATGCGATGCACTCACCCCAGGACGAACAGAAACAAGCAGCTGTGAAATCCGCCAATGGCAAGGCCGGCTCGAGGGCTATCAGCGGTCTCCTCGATCAGGCGATGTCAAGCGCCAGCAACGGCCTCATAGTGCTGGCCGTCGCACGGGTGGCATCCGTCGATGCATTCGGCGCGGCAACACTGCTCTTCACCTTCGTTGCCGCAGCCATGGGGGTCGGCCGCGGAGCTCTGGGGACCCCGATAATGCTGGCCGCAGACCGAGGAAAAGGTGGCCTGCGCGGAGAAGCTGAGTTCGCCCTCACCACCGCCCTGCTGTTCGGCCTCGCCGCTTCAGCACTGGTCACAATCTCGTCGTTCCTGCTCGGTGTTCCGCAAATGGGCGCTGCTTTCGCCTTGGCGGTACCGCTCGTCGTGATTGTGGACGTATTTCGGTACACGCTTATCTCGGCAGCCAGGCCCCACGTCGCACTCATGTGGGACGGCGTATGGGCGGCCGGAAGTGCGCTGTTGTTCGCATTAACCTTGATCCGGCCGCAGGCGATAACCGAGGCGGCGACCGTTCTCCTTTGGTCTTCGCTCGCAGCCATCAGCGCATCGGGGATGGCGTTAAGCTTCCGGCTGCGTCCTCGATTTCGCGGGATCGGGACCTGGTGGCGTGCGACGCGTGGAGCCCGGATTCGATACGGCCTCGAGGCCGGGTTGGGTCAGATAAACATCATCATCATCACGTCGATCTCGACGGCGGTTGTTGGTGTATCCGCTGCGGCATCGCTTCGCGGAGCGTCCACACTGCTCTCACCGTTAGGCGTGCTACTGAGCGCGCTTCCGTTGGTGGTCATCCCCGAGGCTGTCCGCCGTGGCACGCCTCCGATCACCGTGTGGCGGAAACTCCTCCGGATCGGGCTGGCCGGATCCCTCGTGGTGGCGGCAATCGGCCCCGCGCTCAGCCTCTTGCCGAATCACCTCGGGGAATCGCTTCTCGGCAAATCGTGGGACTATGCACGAGACGTACTGCCGATCATCTCTCTGGAACACGCCGCTCTCTTCTGGTTGGCAACCGCCATGAGTGTGCTGCGATTCCAAGGCAAGAGCGCATCGCTGTTGACCACGATCATCGGTTACACCCTGATCTCGACCGTGCTGTGCGCGGCCATGGCGTTTCTAACTCACGCAGCAACCGGTGTCGCGTGGGGTCTGGCGGCCAGTGCAATCGTCGTCGCGATTACCACCGTCATTTACTCGCGCCCGCAATCACCATAGCGACGGCCCTAGCTATTACGTCCGCGCGCAACGATGCCAAAATTGTTTGGCGGCAAGTGCTTTTCGCCGAGCGCCTGCAGCCGGGCCGACCCCGTCGAGAAATATGAGTCGAGTTCGACGTCGGCGAACCTTGCCCGGAACACCTCCTGCAGAGCTATTTCGTCGACGCCTTGGCGCACGACGTGGTACTCAACCAAATCGGACGGTTCCGAATCTGAGTACACGCCCCGCAAGCGTCGCCAGCGAGTCGCCAAGCCGCGCCGGAACTTCCCCTGTGTGAGACGCCAGGCGAAGTAGGTGCCCCATGACGCAATCCGCGCCCACCGCGTCATGCGGGGATACCAGAGCGGGTCTGCAAACGTTATGACGACCGCCCCGGGCCGCAAGACGGAATCGCAAAGCCTAGAAACGAGGTCGACGTAATCGGGGACATGATGGATGACGGCGATAAGCAATACGAGGTCGTACTGTTTACCCGTCTCGAAAGATGCGTTGCCGTCGGCATCGTAAATGACTTTGACGGCTGGATCGTCGCGGAATCTCTCGGCAAGGACGTCGGCGCTCGCTGCTGACATCTCCGTGACGGTCACCTCACCGCCCGCCGCACGTACCGTGTCGGTGAAGAATCCATGGCCCGCGCCCACCTCAAGCACCGAGCAGTTCCCTTGACGCTCTATCACCTCAGCTATTGAGCGTTCGATTTTATTGTCGATTCGACGCCGCAGATTAACGTGTCGCAGATGCGGAGCGATCGTGTAGTCATGGCCTTCGCCATGAAATGAATCTTGGGCCTGCTCGACCGCGTGATCACGCTCTGACAGTGCCATTGTTCCCCCTAAATCACATTATCGCCGTGCGAGGTGTGCTCATCGATTAAATGCGTTGGCCGTACGAAACCACCGAATGCGGCTTGCCAGACCGGGCCGACACTTCGGGTGCCGATATGCGGTTTCCACTCCCAACACTCATCATCGCCCCGCGCCGACTGGGTACGTCGGTGGATTGCTTCACGGCGCGCCAACCGCGCATGCGAACTGGCGGGGCATCGCTTCGGTCAGCATATCGAGCGGGTCTGGATCCCGCATCAGTTTCCCGGCGACTTCGCGGGCTTCATCGGAGGTGCGCGCCGCAACAGCCCATTGCCAGCTCGGATGCCGCGGCCTGATACGACTGTCTCCACCGAAACCTCTCCATTCTCCGACCGATACCTTAGTCCGTCTCTGCGCCGCGCCGATGGACCGATTGCCGAGACACCGACACTTGTTCAAGGGCTTTCGGGATCCAGGGCAGCAGGCGGCGACGCGCCGCACGCGTGGGGGCACTATGGTCTCTAAGAGTCGGCGGTTTCTAAGCGTCGGCGGTTTCTAAGCGTCGGCCTGTGCGCGTCGACGGCTGCGAAGTGGAGGAATCGGAATGCGACTTCGATTGACCCTGGCGCTAGTTGCACTCGTTGACGTTGTGAATCAAACCCTGTACCGCCGTTTAGTACGCGGAGTCTTGACGCGATATGGAGTCACCGTGCGAGGGCTTCCGTTATGGATAAGTTCACGTGTGCATTTCGATCACCGCGGCGGAATAACGGTGGGTGACCGTTGTGTGATCAGTGCCGGCGTCAATCTACTGACGCATGATTTCAGTATGGACCGCGTCGCGGAACGACGCTTGGGCATTAAAGGCGATGAACTGTTCAGGACAGCACCCATCGAAATCGGCGACCAATCTTTCATCGGTATGAACGCGATGATCCTGCCGGGGGTGACGATCGGTACCGGCGCGATCGTCGCAGCTGGATCCGTGGTGACAAAAGACGTCCCGGAAGACACTGTGGTGGGGGGCAATCCCGCATCGGTGATTTGTAGTACCGACGTCTACTGGACAAGGAGCCAGTCGAAATTCAAGTGGTCGCGTCGACGATCTTGATGCCGCACGCGTCCCTTCCTTGTAATATCGCCGACGCTAGGACGGGCACGCGGGCCAGCGCCAACTGTGCGCCAACGCGCAAGTAGCTGTACGCATTTCACGTTGTCATGTTGTCGGGTTACACAGTTAGGAGCGAGATGAGATCTTCTCGGGTTATTGCGGTAACCATGCTAGCAGTGGGAATGATGGGGATTTCGACCGCTGCGCCCGCCTTCGGAACGGACGACATATCAGAGAACGCATACGGCACGTATCAGGTGGCATACCCCAACATCCCCGGGTTGACATTGACCTGGACCGCCGCGCCCTGCGAGGACGACCGCCCGCAGTGTGCACGCATAACGCAATACACAACTAGCGATACCTCGGGAACCGGAACGTGGACTGCCGACGCGTATTGGGGGGTGGGCTCGTGGAATCTGTCTGCAGCGGAGGAGAGCAGTTGCCCAGATGGCTCCCATTACGATCAACCGATCGTCTATTCATGGGACGCCGCTAAAGGCGCCGGTTGGCGCTCGTATTACTTCAGCCCCGGGACCTGTGGCAGCGATAAGCCGGTCAGCGTCGCGGCGCCCTTTACCCTGACACGGGTTGGCCCCCTGCCAGCCGGCGCCTAGAAGGCCGAACACCACAATCGCGCTCGACGGCACTCACTCTCAAACTCAGCGCGCGATCCGTTCGCCCACGCCAAGCCTGGCGCAGCGCAGCACTTTTCAAACCTCCGCGGTGCTGGTTTAATGTGCGTTGTTTCATCATTGGAAGGTGCGGGGGTCCTTCGTGTTACGACATTGTTCTATTGACGCGGGCGTTCTTACGTGCCGCGACCTTGATACTTGAGATTCGGGGTCTTTGATGTCAAAAACACCACAGCGTCCCGATGTTTGCATCCTCAGCCTGAATTACCCGCCAGAGCCGACCGGTATCGCTTCCTATACCGGCGCCCTTGCCGCCGGGTTGGCAGCGGCCGGGTACGAGGTCGCAGCTCATGTCGCGCATCCCCACTATCCCGAGTGGTCAATTCACGACGGGTACGGCCAGTGGACAAGGACTGAGAAGATTGATGGCGTGTCCGTGCGACGCAGGCTGCATTATGTTCCGCAGCCACCACGCGGTATTCGGCGGCTGCTATCGGAGCTTAGCTTCGGTCTGCGGTTGATCTTGGCGAGATGGGGCTCCCCCAAAGTCGTTATAGCACTGTCGCCGCCCCTGTTCGCCGCGGCCATGGCCGTTGTCCGTCTCAAGTTGACTTCCCGCCGGCCACGCCTGATCGTGTGGGTACAGGACATCTATTCGTTGGGATTGACCGAAACCGGAGAGGGCGGCGATCTCGTCCGGCGCATCACAGGCCGGGTAGAGGCTCTAACTCTGCGCGCCGCGGATCGAATTGTCGTACTGCATGAGCGTTTCGCGGACTACCTGTCAGACGAGCTCGGAGTGTCCGCGTCGAAAATCATCGTGCTACGCAACTGGACTCATCTGCAACCGTCGGACGCGGTCGACGGAGATTCGGCGAAAGCCGCGCTCGGCTGGCCGACTGACGTGACACTTGCAGTCCACACCGGAAACATGGGTGCCAAACAGGCACTGGAAAACGTCGTGGACGCGGCGCGAATCGCCGACGACAGGGACGAGCCCGTCCAATTCATACTCGTCGGAAGCGGCGGGGAGCGGCCGGCTCTTGAGGATTATGCCCGCGGCGTCTCGCGGATCACTTTCGTGGACCCACTGGACGACGAGAAGTATCGGCTGGCGCTCGGTGCAGCAGATGTGTTGCTGGTCAACGAGAAGCCGGGAGTATCGGCGATGGCGATGCCGTGCAAGCTCACGTCATACTTCGATGCCAGTCGCCCGGTGGTGGCCGCCACCGACCTCGAAGGGATCACCGCCTCTGAAGTCGCCGAGGCCCACGCGGGCGTCGTTGTCCCCGCCGGCGAACCCGCCAAACTCCTCGACTCAGTACTTGCCATGGGCGCGGATACCGACGCCGCTGCCCGGTACGGATCCAACGGTCGACGCCACCGAGAGAAGGTCTTGGACGAGCGCATCGCTATCGAGAATTGGTCAGCGCTGATCAACTCGGTTGTCGCCGAGGGCAACCGATAGATTACGTAGACCGGTCGGCCGGGAGTTTTTAAACGCCGCGCAAGCTGCTCGCGTTGGCGCGGTACCAATCCACGGTGCGCTCGATTCCCTCACGCAGGCCGATCTTCGACACCCAACCGGTATCCTTGAGCTTCGAGACATCCAAGAGCTTTTGCGGTGTGCCATCGGGTTTGGAAGTATCCCAATCGGTTTCGCCGCTGTAGCCCACAACGGATGCGATCGTGCCTGCAATGTCTCGAATCGTCACATCGGTTCCGGTTCCCACATTGATGTGTCCCGGCGCGTCGTAATTCTCGAGCAGGTACAAGATCGCATCCGCTAAATCGTCGACGTGGAGAAACTCGCGCCGCGGAGTCCCGGTCCCCCAGTTGGTGACCGATGTCGCCCCTGAAGCGACCGCCTCATCGTAGCGCCGGATCAACGCTGGCAGCATATGGGAGCCCGTCGGCGAGAAATTGTCATTGGGGCCATAGAGGCTGGCGGGCATCGCCGAAATCCACGGCAGGCCGTATTGCCGGCGCACCGCATCGACGTTGAGGATGCCCGTGATCTTCGCGATCGCGAACGCGTCGTTGGTCTGCTCCAGATGGCCGGTTAGAAGGGCCTCTTCGCGGATCGGCTGCTCGGTAAACTTCGGATAGATGCACGATGAGCCCAAGAACAGCAACCGCTCCACGTCGACACTCGCGGCCGCATCGACCACGTTGATCTGGATCCGGATGTTGTCGCTGAGGAAGTCCACCGGATAGGTGCTGTTTGCCAGGATTCCGCCGACCTTGGCCGCGGCCAGCACGACGTATCGCGGTCTGGCCTCGGCGAAGAAGTCGAACACCGCGTCGCGGTTGCGCAGATCGAGTTCGGCCGCCGTTTGCCCGAGCATATTGGTGAATCCCGACGCCTCGAGTTTGCGCACCATGGCCGAGCCGACCAGCCCGCGGTGCCCGGCGACATAGAACGCTGCGCCACGATCTAGTTCACTGGGCGAAAAGCTCACTGCAGCACTCATATTCCATCCGATTCTGAGTCGACAGGCGTGTTCCACCAATCCAGCTGTACCGTGTCGATCCATGCATCACCGGCGTGCTGGATCGCCTCGACATCAGCATCGACCATGAGACGTGCCAGTTCACGACCGTCGACCGAAGGCACCCAACCAAGTTCGGTGCGGGCGCGTTGCGGATCGCCGATCAGTTCGTCGACCTCGGTCGGCCGCAGGTAGCGCGCGTCGAACCGAACGTGATCCTCCCAATTCAGGCCCACGTGGTCGAAGGCGATCTTCAGAAACTCGCGAACACTGATACCCACGCCCGTCGCCAGCACATAGTCATTGGGCTCGTCGGCTTGCAGCATCCGCCACATGCCTTCGACGTACTCCGGCGCGTATCCCCAGTCGCGAACCGCATCGAGGTTTCCCATGTAGATGTGGTCCTGGACACCGGCTTTGATCGCGGCGACCGCGCGGGTGATCTTACGAGTGACGAAAGTTTCGCCACGGCGCGGTGATTCGTGATTGAACAGGATGCCGTTGACCGCAAAAAGGTCGTAGGCCTCTCGATAGTTCTTGGTGACCCAGTAGCTATACAACTTTGCGGCGGCATAAGGCGAGCGTGGCTGGAACGGAGTGTCCTCGTTCTGTGGTGGACGCGCCCCGCCATAGAGTTCCGAGGAAGATGCCTGATAGAAGCGGGTGTTGATACCCGACAGTCGCACAGCCTCCAGCATCCGGATGGTGCCCGTCCCGGTGGTGTCGGCGGTGTGTTCGGGCTCATCGAACGAAACCCGGACATGAGACTGTGCCGCAAGGTTGTAGACCTCGTCGGGATGAAGGTCGGCGAGCAACGTGACCAACCGGACACCATCGCTCAGATCCCCGTAATGCAGGAACAACTTGGCGTTGGACGCGTGCGGGTCGACGTACAGATGGTCGATCCGCGAGGTATTGAAGGTGGACGCGCGGCGCATGATGCCGTGAACCTCATAACCCTTGCTGAGCAAGAGTTCCGCCAAGTAGGAGCCATCCTGTCCGGTGATCCCGGTGATCAGAGCACGCTTGGTCATCAATGCCTCTTTAGGTCTCGGCCGCATCGAAATGCGGATTCCGTCTCAGGTTCGGAGCCACAAAGTCTCAGCACTAACACAGCCATGACTCCCCCAACAGCAGCCCCCGCAGCATGTTCGACCCAACAACCAAGTCTGGTCCAGACCTGACCGATTAGACACTCGATTCGGAAGACTAGCAGCAGGAAAGGGGGCGGGGTGCGCTGATGCCTGTCCATAGTCGGTTTATCGCCCATCGACGTCGGCCAAGCTAGGCTCGTGCCGGCGCCTACCCATGAGGCGGTTTCGCACGCGTGGATGATCGCCAGAGTAGGGTAACCGGCGACAGTGAAGGCCCAGGCCTAGGGGGTACAGCGGCTAATGGCGTGGCAAACAAACCAGATTGAACCATGGCTCGACCAAGACGAGTTGGATGCGATCGCGTCATGCATCGACGCGCGCTGGCTCACCGAGGGTCCCCAGGCGGCCAAGTTTCTCGCCCAGATTCAAGAAGAGACTGGTGCGCAGCACGCGGTTCTGGCCCCGAACGGAACTCTGGGATTGTTCCTCGCGCTGCTGGCCCTCGATCTCCCGCGCGACAGCGAAATCCTGATTCCCGCCTTCACGTTCTACGCGTCAGCCTCTTCGGCTGTATTCGCCGGCCTCAAGCCAGTGTTCGTGGATGCCGATCCGCAAACGTTCAATCTCGATAGCAGCGCGCTTGAATCCTTGGTTACGGAACGCACGAAAGCCATCATGCCGGTGCATGTCTACGGCCACAGCGCACCGCTGGACGAGGTATGCGCGTTCGCCGAGAAGCACCATCTCGTGGTGATCGAGGACGCCGCGCAGGCATATGGCGTCACGTATCAGGGCCGCCACGCAGGGACCTGGGGTGACGTCGGGGTCATCTCGTTCTTTTCGGACAAGACCATCACGACGGGCGAAGGTGCGGTCGTCCTCACCAATGACACGCCTCTCTACGAGAAGCTGCGGCTACTCCGCAACCAGGGACGCCCGCACAGCGGAACGTTTGTGCATGACAGCCTCGGCATGAACTTCCGGATGACCGATCTGCAGTGCGCGGTGGGAAATGTGCAGCTGGGCAAGCTTCCACGGATCATCGCGCGCAAAAGCGAAAACCACGCCCGGTATGTCGCGAACCTCAGCGGTATCCCGGGGGTGCGCTGGCTACAGGTGCAGCCCGGCTCCACCCACATCCCGTTCCGGTTTGCGATGGTCAGCGACCGACAAAAGCAAGTGGTGGCCGCTCTCGAGGAAAACGGCGTCCAGACGCGAGGGTTTTTCTATCCCCTTCACCTACAGCCGGCGCTGCAGCAGTACGCTCAGGGACCGTTGCCGGTGGCCGAGGATCTGGCCGCCAATGGTATCTGCCTGCCAATCCACCATGAACTCACGGCAGCGCGTATCGATGAGATGTGCGAAATCATTCGTGCCGTCCACAACGAGAGTTAACTCTCGAGTGCGCGCGTAACTGCGTTCGCACTAATTTCGGACAAGACCTTCTGGGGGATCGCATATGGGGCTGAAGCACGAATGGAGCCACCTCGTCCAGCGCTTCGCAAACCAACTTGGGCACTACCCGTTGCACGAGTCGCTAGCGCAATGAACGCCCGGACTGAGAATGTGCGGCTGACATTGATCGGTCCGTTGCCCCCACCCATTCATGGGCAATCCGTCGCGACTACCCACATGGTTCATGAACTCACGCCGCGCTTTCCGCAGATGCGAGTGGCGAATACGGCCGAGGGTACGGCGCAAGGTTGGCGGGGTGCCATGGTCAAGCTTCGCCGGGCCGTGGCCTCGTGGTTGGCGACGTTACGTGCGGATGCTGTGTACATCGCGGTCAAGGCGGACGGCGGAATGTGGCTCACCACGGTTGCAGCCGGCTTGGCCCGCCTGACGGGCGGACGGGTCTTCCTACACCATCACTCTTATGGCTATGTCAGCGAACGTACATTCCGGATGGTCGTGCTTACTCGCGTGGCCGGACCTCAAGCGCACCACATAGTGTTGTCTTCGACCATGGGCAAACAGCTGAAAAGCGTGGTCCCAGAGGTTCCCGAGCCCTTGGTCGTCGGCAACGCCGGCCTGATCGACAAATCGCTTTTGACATTGCCACTCAAGGCCGATGGCACCGACTGTGTACTCGGCCATGTTAGTGATCTGAGTTGCGAAAAGGGCATCGGCGAAGTCGTCGATCTTGCTGTGGCGCTTCGAAATTCGGGAGTTCGAGCGCGTCTCATCGTTGGGGGTCCGGATATCGGTGGCGAGTCGCGCCGTCACCGCGACCGTGCAGCTCAAGAGCTCGGCGAACTGTTCGAATATCGCGGACTCGTGAGTGGCGAATCCAAACGTGCTTTCTTTCAGGACATTACACATTTCATTTTCCCGTCGCGGTACGTTCACGAAGCGGTGCCGCTGGTGCTCTACGAAGCTTTGGCAGCGGGTGCGTTATGTGTAGCGACGAGACAAGGTTCTATACCTGAGCAGTTAGAGGGCAGCCCTTCGCTACTGACGCACAGTGCCGAAACGTTTGTCGACGAAGCGCTGGCATTCATCGCCGATGGAGCTGCATCCGCCGATATTTCGCAAGAATGCAGGCAAGCGTACAAAGCGTCACTGTCTGAATCCGAGGCGCAACTCGTACACCTGGCCAGATTACTTGCAGGGGAACACACAAAAACTCCATGACCATCACGCGCGTGCGGTCGGCATTGAGTTGCATGTGTCGGCTGGCCGAACAACTAAGATCGGCTCCTGAAACCGGCCGTGATTGAAATTTTTCAAAGGAGGGCCCGCCCTGCACGTGTTGTTCGTTTGCACCGGAAACATCTGCCGCTCGCCGATGGCAGAGCGACTAGCGGCTGCGTACAGCTCCCGACTTCAGATACCGGACTTCAAAGCATCCAGTGCCGGCACCCGCGCGGTCGTCGCACGTCCGGTGCACCCTCGTGCAGCGAGGGTCCTAGAAGAATCGGGCGCGGATGCGTCGAACTTCGCCGCCCGACAGTTAACGCCGAAAATCGCGTCGGATGCCGATGTTATCCTTACGATGACGAGGGCACACCGTGACGCTGTTCTCGAAGTTGCCCCATATCGGCTCCGCGCCACATTTATGCTCAGCGAAGCCTCTCGACTCGTTTCGGAGCATCACGCTCAGACCCTCGCTGATCTGTCGACCCTGCGACCCAACCTGCCTGCCGATGAGTTGCTGGATATTCCCGATCCAATCGGTCAAACCGGAGAGTTCTTTGCGACGGTGGGTTCCCAGATCGCAGCATTGCTACCGCCGGTCCTCGATCTGTGCCGGAGGCTCTCGATGTCCCCTTGCGATCCTCGTGGCGGACGCCAACAGCGGATGCCCTACTGAGAGTTCGCAGGAAGGCGCCAACCGCTGGCCTGCAACATTGAAGTAACAAGCACACTCGCGCGGAAAGTATCAAATTGTTACGATGCCGAACGAGGATGCCCCCGGCATGAAATCATTGCCGCGGTAGGGCTCACACACCGACACAGCTTCGACGTCTGTGCGGGTACGGGTAAAAGTCTGGGGGGACACGTGACGGGGGTTTACGATCGGCTGGAGGCTACGGCTGACGTTCTTTGGATGCCTAAAAAGGCACCAGCGTGGCAACGCTCATATGCGCGACGGCTTGTGATCATCGATTCGCTCAGCGTCATCTCGGCGGTCGGCCTCGCCCACTGGCTGCGGTTCGGTGGATTGCCCGGAATCGAGCACAACTACCTCTACTTCAATTACGTGATCTTGTCGACCGCGATCGCGGCGGGCTGGATACTTGCTTTGTCAATAAACAACTCTCGCTCACCACGCATTGTCGGCTCCGGGGCTGAGGAATATCGCCGCGTATGGGTAGCCACACTCGCAGCGTTCGGCGGAGTCGCGATTGTTGCCATGTGGTTGAAACTGGAGATAGCCCGTGGCTATCTCTTGATTGCGCTACCCGCCGGCATTGTGTTCCTCGGTTTATCCCGCTGGTTCGCGCGGCGGATCGTGGTGCGTGCACGCCGTCAACACGGGCGCTGCATCACCCGCATTCTCGTCGTCGGAAATCCACCCGCCGTCCGCGACCTCGCCCAGTCGCTCACCCGCGTGCAGTGGTCCGAATATGAGGTCGTTGGCGCCTGCATCCCGGGACCGGTGACACGCAGAGAAATCCAGGTTCCTGGCATCGGCCCCATTCCCACATATGGGAATGAATCGAATGTCGTGAGCGCCATCCTTGCGACCAACAGCCAAGCCGTCGCCGTAACAGCCACCGAACGACTGGACGGCCGCGGACTCCGAAATCTGTCTTGGGAGCTGGAGAAACTCGACATCGACCTTCTCGTCTCGCCCGGCGTCGTCGACGTTGCGGGACCCCGCCTTCAGATGCGGCCCGTCGCAGGCCTTCCTCTGATACACGTGGAGAAACCGCGGTACCACGGAGCCAAGCGTTTTCAGAAGCGGGCCTTCGATATCGCGTTCTCCGGCTTCGTGCTGTTGTGTGGATTCCCCGTTCTTGCCGCCATCGCGATCACGATCAAGCTGACGAGCCACGGGCCCGTCTTCTACCGGCAGGAACGTATCGGGCTGGATGGCCAGGCGTTCGAAATGATCAAATTCCGTACGATGGTCGACGGTGCAGACAAGATGGTTGGCGAACTCGCCCAACTCAACGAGAGCGAAGGCGGAGTACTTTTCAAGATCCGTAACGATCCTCGGGTCACGCCGGTGGGACGGTTTTTACGCAAGTACAGCCTCGATGAGCTTCCGCAATTCATCAATGTTTTGAAGCAGGATATGAGTGTCGTCGGGCCTCGCCCGCCGCTGGCAACTGAGGTCAAGACGTATGACGACTACGCCAAGCGACGCTTGCTAGTCCGCCCCGGTATCACCGGTCTGTGGCAAGTCAGCGGCCGATCGGACCTGTCATGGGAGGACTCAGTTCGGCTGGACCTGTTCTATGTGGAGAACTGGTCCATGATCTCTGATCTTCTCATCTCTCTGAAGACTCTCAAAGCGGTGTTTGGTCACGGTGGTGCGTACTGACGACGCCACAGCCGGACGCCGAAACGACAAATGGCCGCCTACCGAAGTAGACGGCCACCGGTCGAAAAGCTTTACGCCTCTTCGGTGAAGTTCCGCGTGACGGCCGGGTCGACCGGGATGCCCGGGCCCGTGGTCGTCGAGACGGTGATCTTCTTCAGGTAGCGGCCCTTGGAGGACGACGGCTTGGCACGCAGAATCTCGTCGAGCGCGGCGCCATAGTTCTCGGCCAGCTTCTTCTCGTCGAACGACGCCTTGCCGATCACGAAGTGCAGGTTGGCCTGCTTGTCGACGCGGAAGTTGATCTTGCCGCCCTTGATGTCGGCGACAGCCTTGGCCACATCCGGGGTGACGGTGCCGGTCTTGGGGTTCGGCATCAGACCGCGCGGGCCCAGCACGCGGGCGATGCGACCGACCTTGGCCATCTGGTCGGGGGTGGCGATCGCGGCGTCGAAGTCCAGCATGCCGCCCTGGATCAGCTCGATCAGGTCGTCACTGCCGACGATGTCCGCACCGGCTTCCTTGGCCTGCTCGGCCTTCTCCCCCACCGCGAACACCGCGACGCGTGCGGTCTTACCCGTGCCGTTGGGCAGGTTGACCGTGCCGCGGACCATCTGGTCGGCCTTCCGCGGGTCGACGCCGAGCCGGATCGCCACCTCGACGGTCGCATCCTGCTTCTTCGACGACGTCTCCTTGGCGAGCTTCGCGGCTTCCAGCGGCGAGTACAGCTTGGTCTTGTCGACCTTCTCCGCAGCTTCGCGGTAGGCCTTGCTCGTCTTGCTCATTTCGTTCTCCTAATTGATGAGGTCGTGGTCTCTGCGGGCCGATGCCAGCCCTGCCACGTGCTCGACGCCGCCCATGCGGCGCCGAACGAATTACTCGACAGTGATGCCCATCGACCGGGCGGTGCCGGCGATGATCTTGGCAGCCTGGTCGATGTCGTTGGCGTTGAGATCTTCCTTCTTGGTCTCGGCGATCTCGCGCACCTGATCCCAGGTAACCTTCGCAACCTTGGTCTTGTGCGGCTCGGCCGAGCCCTTCTGCACGCCGGCAGCCTTCAGCAGCAGCCGTGCGGCGGGCGGGGTCTTCAGCGCGAAGGTGAAGCTGCGGTCCTCGTAGACGGTGATCTCCACGGGGATGACGTTGCCGCGCTGGTTTTCCGTCGCGGCGTTGTACGCCTTGCAGAACTCCATGATGTTGACGCCATGCTGGCCGAGCGCAGGGCCGACCGGCGGGGCGGGGTTGGCCTGCCCGGCCTGGATCTGCAGCTTGATCAGCCCGGCGACCTTTTTCTTCGGGGCCATTCGGGGTTGTTTCCTTTCTAGCGATCGCAGAACGCGATCAGATCTTGGCGACCTGGTTGAAGGTCAGTTCGACGGGTGTCTCGCGGCCAAAGATGGACACCAGCACCTTGAGCTTCTGCTGCTCTGCGTTGACCTCGCTGATCGAGGCCGGCAGCGTCGCGAACGGGCCGTCCATGACGGTGACCGACTCGCCCACCTCGAAGTCCACCAGGATCTCCGGGCGTTCCAGGGTGGCCTCAGAGGACGCGGCCGCAGCAGTAGACGCGGCCTTGCCGGGCTTCTTCGCCGCGCCCTGCGGCAGCAGGAACTTCACCACATCGTTGAGCGACAGCGCCGTCGGCCGTGACGTCGCACCGACGAAGCCGGTGACACCCGGGGTGTTGCGCACCGCGGCCCACGAATCGTCGGTCAGTTCCATGCGCACCAGGATGTAGCCGGGCAGCACCTTGCGGTTGACCTGCTTGCGCTGGCCGTTCTTGATCTCGGTGACTTCTTCGGTGGGCACCTCGACCTGGAAGATGTAGTCGCCGACGTCCAGGTTCTGCACGCGGGTCTCGAGGTTGGCCTTCACCTTGTTCTCGTAGCCGGCGTAGGAGTGGATGACGTACCAGTCGCCCGGCTTGCTGCGCAGCTCAGCCTTGAGCGCGGCGGCCGGATCGAGCTCCTCCTCGGCAGCCTCGCCGGCGGCTTCCGTCGCCTCAGCGTCAGGCGCCGCCTCGATCTCAGGTGTGGCAGCGTCCTCGTCGATCACATCGACAAGCGCCTCACCCGTGGGCGTATCGCCTTCGGGGGTTGTCACGGTAGTCAGTCCTCTCTAAAACGTCAGCGTTCGCTAGCCGAACACCCACAGCACAAGCTTGGCCAGGCCGAGGTCGACCCCACCGATCAGGGCGACCATGAAGGCCAGGAACAGCAGAACCACGGTGGTATAGCTGACCATCTGCTTGCGGTTGGGCCAGATCACCTTGCGCAGCTCGGCGACGACCTGCTTGAGGTAGTTCCAGACGAACAGGATGGGGTTGCGCGATGGCCCGGACTTGACCTTCTTTTTCTTGGCCTTAACCTTCTTGCCGGGTTTGTCCTCGACACCAAGTTCTTCGGCAGTCGACTCGGCTTCCTCCGGCTCAGCCAGCGCAGTGGCGCCGGCGCGCCGGGACCGCTTGCCGGTCGGACGCGCGGGGCGGGTCACGACGACGGTCTGACCGCCGTTGGTGTCCTCGGCGCCAGCCAAAGAACCGTCGCCTGCGCCTGCGGCGTCAGCACTTTCGCGCTCGTCGCTCACCGCATGCTCCTTCGTGTCGAGTACGTGTGGGCTGGAGTACCCAGCCCGGTGTGCACCCTCCAGTGTCCACCATGTTCATTCCAGCTTTATTCAGTTGGAGCAGGGGCGACAGGACTTGAACCTGCAACCTGCGGTTTTGGAGACCGCTGCTCTGCCAGTTGAGCTACGCCCCTCTGTCACTTCACCGACGAGTCCCCACACAATTCGCGCGCTCCCCGTCCGGTCAAACTCGAACCGTCGGACAGCGCGCTTATCTGGGAAAACCCCGAGGTCCGAGTGTACAACGGCACATCAAGCAGGTGTTAATCCGTCGTTAGTCGTGAACAACCGGCTTGCGCAGGACCTGCCCGGTCTCCGGATCCCACCCCGCCGAGATCGAGTTCTCACCCTCGTGTGCCATCAGCGTGGTGAAGGACTCCATCACGACCTCGCCGTGCTGGTCGATGAGGACGTTCCGGGTGGTGACGATATCGGCGCCGAAACGCTCGTTGACTGTTTCGATATACATCGTCCCGCGCACCGCGTCGCCCTCGACGATCGGCCGGTAGTACTTGAACTTCTGATCCACCTGGACGATCTGCAACGTTTTCAACCCAATGTCCACGTGCTGGAAAAAGTGCCGCTGAATCATCACCGCGAGAATCGACGCGAAGGTCAACGGCGCGACCAGCCCGGAGTGGCCAAGTTCGGCCGCAGCAGCCTCGTCCATCGAGGCAGGGTCGGTGGATTTCACCGAGTTCGCATACTGTCGGATCTGCTCGCGGCCCACCACGAACGTGTCGGGGTACTCCCAGACCATTCCCCGGATGTCCATCTTCAGCGCCATGCTTACGCCAACTTCGCGATTGCGACAGCGCGGCCGAATATTTTCTTCCCACCCGTCGTGGCGGTCAGCGCGATCGCCACGGTCTTGGTCTCCGGATCGGCCGACTTCACCTTGCCGGTGAACACGATCTCGGCACCCACGCCATCGTTGGGCACCGGCACGATCGCGGTGAAGCGCACATTGAACTCGGTCACCGCGCCCGGGTCACCAAGCCAGTTCGTCACGTAACCGCCGCCGAGACCCATGGTGAGCATCCCGTGGGCGATCGCGGTATCCAGACCGACCTGCTTGGCGATCTCGTCGTCCCAGTGGATCGGGTTCAGATCGCCGGACACGCCGGCGTAGTTGACCAGATCGGCGCGGGTCAGGGTAATGACCCTTTCCGGCAGCTCCTCACCCACTTTGACCGAGCTGAACTCACGCAGTGCCATCGTTGAAGCCACTCTCTCCGTCTTCCTCACTCCGCCCGGCGAGCGTCGTGTAGGTCTCCTGTACTACCTCGTCGTCCTGATTACTGACCACGTTCTTGGTGACAATGATGTCGGTGCCGTGCGCCTGCCGAATCTCGTGGACGTAGACGTCACAGTAGAGCTTGTCGCCCGCCTTGATCGGCTTGAAGAACTTCAGAATCTGGTCGACCTGCACGATCTGCTTGTCGGTGATCCCGATGTTGGCGTGCTCGAAGAAGGCGATCTGGGCGGCGTAGCCCAGCATCGACGTGAAAGTCAGCGGCGCCAGAATGCCGTCATAGCCGAGTTCTGCGGCTGCCTCGTCGGAGAAGAACGCCGGATCGGAGTTCTGGATGGCCCTGGCGTGCTCGCGGATCTTCTCCCGCTCGACCAAGTAGTAGTCGGGGTAGCGAAAATGCCGCCCGACGAATTCTTGGGACAAAGCCACGGAGCAGGACCTATCTAGTCAACCTCGGCACCGTTCACTGGCCGTCGTCTCGACGGCCAGCCGAAATCAGCGCGACTCTTTGTGCGGCTGGTGCTGGCCGCAGTTCGGGCAGAACTTCTTCAGCTCGAGACGGTCGGGGTCGTTACGACGGTTCTTCTTGGTGATGTAGTTGCGGTGCTTGCACACCTCGCAGGCCAAGGTGATCTTCGGCCGTACGTCAGTACTGGAGGCCACGTTCGTTGCCTTCTTTCACGTTCTCGTTTGCGTCTACCTGTAGCGGTGGGGAGGCTCGATCTCCCGACCTCACGATTATGAGTCGTGCGCTCTAACCAGCTGAGCTACACCGCCCCGATGGGCACTTGCGGAGCTCCGCGGCGCCCAGAGGTCAGCCACGAGATCCGAGTTTCCACCGAGCCCCCTAACGGAATCGAACCGTTGACCTTTTCCTTACCATGGAAACGCTCTACCGACTGAGCTAAGGGGGCGTGACCCGCGAGCGACGTACAGCCGTGGGCCTTAAAGAGGGTACAGCCTGCGGCTCTGCACAGCCAAACCGCACGTCGAGGCGGCGAAATGACCCTCGGGCGGCAGCAAGCCCCGTGTGGTCGAGCGCCTATTGTGGGGCCATGGCATCGACGGACCGTCTGTATTTCCGCCAGCTGCTCTCCGGCCGAGATTTTGCCGCCGGCGACATGATGGCGCAGCAGATGCGCAACTTCGCCTACCTGATCGGTGACCGGGAGACCGGCGACGCCGTCGTCGTCGATCCGGCCTACGCCGCCGGCGACCTGGTTGACGCGCTCGAGGCTGACGGTATGCACTTGTCCGGAGTCCTGGTCACCCACCACCACCCCGACCACGTCGGCGGGTCGATGATGGGCTTCACCCTCGCGGGCCTGGCCGAGCTGCTCGAGCGGGTCGAGGTCCCGGTCCACGTCAACACCCACGAGGCGCTCTGGGTTTCGCGGGTCACCGGCATCCCGATGAGCGGCCTGACCGCGCACGAGCACGGCGATAAGGTCTCCGTCGGCGCCATCGACATCGAACTGCTGCATACCCCGGGTCACACGCCGGGCAGCCAGTGCTTCCTGCTCGACGGTCGTCTGGTGGCCGGCGACACGCTGTTCCTGGACGGCTGCGGACGTACCGACTTCCCCGGCGGCGATGTAGACGAGATGTTTCGCAGCCTTCAACAGCTGGCGGCACTTTCCGGCGATCCGACGGTGTTCCCCGGGCACTGGTACTCGATCGAGCCCAGCGCCGCGCTGTCCGAGGTCAAGCGGTCCAACTACGTCTACAAAGCGTCCAGTCTGGACCAGTGGCGCACCTTGATGGGTGCCTGACACTTCCAATCTCGTTGGCAATAGCCATAATTAGCTATGGCCGACACGCTGTACGCCGACGTCTCGGAGTGGCAGGTCGGCGTCAACGACACCTATCCGTACCCGGTGTTGTGTATCCGCTCCAATGACGGCACCTACCGCGACCGCCGCTGGGTGAACAACTACGGCTGGTGCCTGAGCAATGTCGACAGCGGACGCCTGACCTTCTTCATCGTCTACTTCGTGTGGCGACCCAACTGGCGCGAGACCGTGGAGACGTTCAAATCCCAAGTGCGAGCACCACATCCGAAGATGGCGGTGATGATCGACGTCGAGTCGTGGGGCGGACAGATTTCCGGTGACCAGTCCGCCGGGATCAATGCGGCCTACCGCGAGGTGGGCGCCTATGTCGGTTCGACGGCCAGGGTGATCGGCTACGGCAATGTCGGCGACCTCAATCGGTTGTGGCCCACCAAGCCGGACGACATCCGGTTGGTCGTGGCGTCGTATGGTTCGAATCCGCCCTATCCAGGCAAAGTGGCCCACCAGTACACCGACGGGCAGGGCTATGGCGGCGGACTACCGGAAGGGGCACCGCCGTTCGGCCGTTGCGACATGAACTCGGCGGACGGCCTGACCGCACAGCAGTTCGGGCAGGCCTGCGGCATTTCCCCGGTACTGCCGGTCGCGTTGGCCGTGCGCCGTCGCCGGGCATTGATGGCCGCGAGCCCGTACGCGGTGCAACGCCGACTGGCCCAGCGCGACAATAACTTTCAGTCTCGTCAATACTGAAGACGTCAGTTTGCTGTGATATAAGCATGGGGTGCAAAACGCGAGTGAGCTCGCGGATCTGTGGGGAGATGTCACCGGAGTCGGGGCCGGCACGTGGTTGGCGGTAGCCGCCTGGGCAGCAGTGCTGCTGGGGCTGGCGGCGCTGATCTACGCGCATCGGCAGATTCGTCGACAACAGAGAGTTAACGCCAAGCAGGTGCGGCCGCACGTCGCGATGTTCATGGAGCCGCACTCCGCGGACTGGCATGTCATCGAACTGGTGGTCCGCAACTACGGCAGCACGGCCGCCTACGACGTGGGCTTCGCCTTTCCGAAACCCCCCACGGTGGCTCGGTATGAGCACACCGAAGACGGGTTCACCGACATCGTGGAACTAACTCTGCCCCAAAGCATTCCCGAGCTCGCGCCCGCGCAGGAGTGGCGCACGGTGTGGGATTCGGCGCTTGATCGCAGCCAGTTCGGCGAGTCGATCGACTCGCGGTTCGACGGGGTGGTCTCCTACCACGACCAGCCCGAGCCGCAGGGCTGGTGGGCCAGGACCTTCGGGCGCAAGCGCACGGTGTACCGGACCAAGGTGGCGCTGGACTGGGACACCCTGCAGCCGGTCCACCGTGTCGAAATGCTGACCGGACACGACCTGGCCCGACGCGAGCGTGAAAAGCTCGAACTGTTGCGGAACATGCTCGACTACTTCCATTTCGCCACCAAAGAGACCCGCGTCGACGTCCTTCGCGAGGAGATCGCCCGGATGAAGCGTGCCGCCGAGGAAACTCAGAGCCGTTGGCGGCGCGAGAGGTTCGAGCAGCCCACGGAAGTCGTGCGCCTGCCCCGACACGGGTAGGCAAGATTGCCTCTTGGAAATCGGAACTTCGTTACGTAACGTCGGTACGAAATTAGACGCTGCGACGAAGGAGCATCCATGAGCGGGGCGGTCAGTTATCGCAAGGACGACGCGGTCGCGGTGATCTCGTTGGACGACGGCAAGGTCAACGTGCTGAGTCCGGCCATGCTGAAGGAGATCAACGACGCCCTGGATCGCGCCGAGGGTGAGAACGCCGCAGCAGTGGTGATCGCCGGAAACGACCGCGTCTTCAGCGGCGGCTTCGACCTGAAGGTGTTCCGCTCCGGCGACATCGACGCCTCTGTCGAGATGCTGCAGGGCGGGTTCAACTTGTCCCACCGCCTGCTGTCGTTCCCCAAGCCGGTCGTCGCGGCCATCACCGGTCACGCCATCGCGATGGGATCGTTTCTGGCGTGCAGTGTGGACCACCGAATTGCCGGTCCCACCTACAACTTTCAGGCCAACGAGGTGGCGATCGGGATGGTGCTGCCCTACCCCGCCCTGGAGATCATGCGGCTGCGGCTGACGCCGTCGGCCTACCAACAGGCGGTCGGTCTGGCCAAGAACTTCCTCGGCGAGACCGCGCTGGCCGGCGGCTGGATCGACGAGATCTCCATGAATGACCAGGTTTTGGCGCGCGCCGAGGAAGCCGCTCATGAATTCACTGCATTGAACGCCAGTGCGCATCTGGCCAGCAAGCTGCGCGCCCGCCAGGCCACCCTGGATGCGATGCGCGAAGGTATCGACAACATCCGTTCCGAGTTCGGAATGTAGTAGTCCGTGCCCAGGGTCAAGCAGCGCACTCCCGAGCTGCGCGACCGCGTGGTCGACGTGGCGGTGAGCACGCTGTGTGAAGACGGGATGTCGGGCTTCACCACCCGCCGTGTCGCCGAGCGCGCCGGCACCTCCGTGCCCGCGGTCTACGAGTTGTTCTCCGACAAGGACGGACTGCTGCGGGCGGTGTTCTTCGAGGGCTTCCGCCGACTGGGCGGTGAGCTCGTCGCTATCCCCGAGACGACCGACGAGCTTGGCGACCTCCGGGCGGTGATTCCAGTGTTCCGCCGGTTCTGCCTCGACTACCCGCCGCTGGCACGGGTGATGTTCAGCAGACCGTTCCAGGAGCTCGACCCCGACCCTGACCAGCTGGCGTCCGCGCCGACGGTGCGGGAGATTCTCGTCGGGAAAGTGCAGCGGTGCATCAACGCCGGCCTACTGGCCGGCGACCCGGTCGATATCTCCCACGTATTGCTCGCCCTCGCCCAGGGATTGGCGGTTCAGGAGGCCGGGCGCTGGCTGGGCACGTCGGCGTCCTCGGTCGATCGGCGTTGGGACGTCGGCGTGCAGGCGGTGCTCGCGGGCTTTCACGCCTGAGTCAGTCGGGCACCATCGCCGAGCGTGCGGGATATCGGTGATCGCGCCCGCTATATCTAGACCACAGCCCCCACTATCGGCGGCGCTACGATTTTTTGCTGGGGATCACAATGATGACGATCAGCGTCAGGATCGAAAAGAACAGGCCAAGAATGCCCCAGCCGAACGGATTTCGTCCCTTGACGCCGGCGATCACGGCACAGACGACCGCGGCGATGATGCTGCCGATGGCGACGAAGATGCCTTTGATGCCGCGCAGGATGAACCCCGCCGCTTCGATGTTGTCGCTGGCCGCCAGCACGACGCTGTGCAACATTCGGGCCTCCTTGGTAGGTCGGGTCTGGGTTCCCGTTCGAAGGCCGAACTAACCTTCGCGTAAGCGCAGCGTCGCATCCAGCCACTGGTCGATGCGGTCGGCCACCGATTCCCAGCCGCGCTCGAGCATCATGTTGTGGCCCATGCCGGGAAACATCACCGGCGCGGTGCGGTAGGCCCGCGCCGTTGCGGCGACTTCCTTGGGCGTGAAGAACCCGTCGAGCTCGGCGCCGAGTACCAACACCGGGGCCTTGACGCGCCGGGGTCGGGCGAGGTGGCGGAAGAGCAGATCGCGGTACAGCACCCGGGCACTTTCCGCGCTCAGCCGCGACGTGCACGCAGTGACGATCTCGTCGGGCGTGGCCGAATGGTAGAAGGTCGACCGTGAAACACCCTGCGCGGCAAAGAAATCCAGCGGCCTACTGAAAGAGCGGGTGCGCACCGACTGTCGTCGATGCCGCCACGCCACCCGCAACGTCGCGGGCGCAATACCGGTCGGCGGGGCCGACGCGACCAGGACCGCGGCGGGCGCATCGTGCACCGCCAGGTATTTCTGCACCACGAACCCGCCCATCGAGTGACCGACGACCACCGGCCGCACCGGCAGGCGGTCGGCGATGGTCTTCACATCCTGGACGTAGTCGAGGACACCACAGGAGTTGATCGGCACCGGGGACGGGCTGGCACCGTGGCCGCGCAGGTTCAACGCAAGAGCGTGATAGCCGCGGGCGGCGAAATAGTCCAGGAAGTGGTCGTCCCAGCACCAGGCCCCGTGGAAAGCGCCGTGCACGAACAACAGCGGCGTGGGGTGCGTGGCCGTGGCCCCGCCCTTGTCGATCACCTCGAGCACAGCCGCACCCTATCGACGCGGACCGTTGTTTGGCGGACGAACGCGGCGGTAACACGTGTCCGGTGATCTGGCTGTTGCAGCTGCCCGCACCGCTCGTCGGGTTTGTGGTGGTCATCATCACCGTAGGACTGGCCGTGCTGGGGCTGGTGCTGAGCCGGCGCATCCTCCCGCAGCGACGGTTGGCAAGGTCGGGATCAGTGGCCGGTCACGTGTTCGACCTTGCCGGAGTGCTCTACGCGGTCCTCGTGGCTTTCGTGGTCGTGGTGGTGTGGGAGCAGTTGAATCAGGCCGAGCGGGGCACCGAGGCCGAAGCGTCCGCGATCTCGGATCTGCTGCGCGATTCGACGGGCCTGCCGGTCGCCGACCGGCCGGAGATCCAGCGGAGCCTGATCGACTACACCAACGACGTCGTCGACGACGAGTTTCCCCGCATGCGACGCGGAGAGACCATCGAGCAGCAATCGGAGCACTTGACCGCGGTGTGGAACAGCTTCCTTCATATCGAGCCGGCCAAGCAGAGCGAGATCGCGTTCTATCAGGAATCCATCACCCGGCTCGATGAACTGGGCAGCGCCCGCAAAACCCGAATCTCCGGCAGCCAGTCGGAGATTCCCGGCGAGTTGTGGGTGTTGCTGCTCGGCGGCGGCATGGTGATGCTGTTGTTCACCTACATGTTCCCGTCGGCGGACGTCGTGGTGCACGGAGCGTTGATCGCGTTGGCCGGCGCACTGCTCGCGTTCGTTCTCTATCTGACGTTTGCGATGGAGCATCCGTTCGTGGGTTCCATCGCGGTGCAGCCGACGGCCTACGAGAACGTCCTGGACACCTGGTCTCAGCTAGCGGGGAAGTAACGCAGTTCGAGCCGGCTGGCCGGGTACCGTGCGGCGGGTGGGACGCGTCGACGGCAAGGTTGCCTTGATCACTGGTGCCGCTCGGGGCATGGGCGCTGCCCATGCCCGGCTTCTGGTCCGCGAGGGCGCCAAGGTCATCCTGGGCGATGTTCTCGACGACGAGGGCGCGGCGGTGACCGCAGCCCTCGGCGACGACGCCCGGTATATCCATCTCGACGTCTCCGACCCCGACGACTGGTCGGCGGCAGTGGCGCTGGCCCTGCGCGAGTTCGGCACCCTCAACGTTCTGGTGAACAATGCGGGCATCGTTTACCGGCGCACCTTGAAGAACCTGGAACGTGAACGCTGGCAACGGGTTATCGACGTCAACCTCACGGGGACCATGCTCGGCATCAAGTCCGTGATCGAGCCGATGACCGACGCGGGCGGCGGTTCCATCATCAATATGTCGTCTATCCAGGCGATGCGCGGCACCCCGGGTAACCACGGCTACGTCGCATCCAAATGGGCGATCCGCGGGCTCACCAAATCGGCCGCACTCGAGCTGGCGGCCAACAACATTCGGGTCAACTCGCTGCATCCCGGCATGATTCGTACCCCGATGACCGCACACATGCCCGACGACCTGGTCGCCGCCCCGATGGGTCGCCTCGGCGAGCCGGACGAGGTGTCATCGTTTGTATTGTTCCTGGCCAGCGATGAATCGTCCTACGCGACCGGCTCCGAGTTCGTGATGGACGGCGGCCTGATCAGCGACGTACCGCACCGGATGTCGTAGTCGATTAGCTTGCGGCACAAACACATCGGTGGGGACCATGCGGTCCCCACCGATTTGTGTCAAGCCTCTCCGGTCAGAATCCCGGGTGGTGCTGATCGAGCTGGTTGTGTGCCGACAGATCGGCGCTCGCCTGACTGTGCGACGCCGCGCTGTCGTGGCTCGTGTCGTATAGCGAGTGACTCGAGTAGTCGGTGCTCGCATGAGCCGACTGGTCGTACGTCGAGTGATCGGGCACTGGCGTCGCCGCGGCGTGACTCGTTGCGTCGAAGGCTGAATGCTGGTCGACCGTCGCCGAGGTGTGGCTGTTGTCAACCGAACTCGAGGTGCCGGCGTTGGCGCCGCCCTGTGTCGTGGTGATCACCGAGCCGCCGTTGGAACCGGCAGCGACCTGCCCGCCGCCGGTCGCCGAGCCACCGGTGTGGATGACGCTGCCCTGCGACGGGGTGACCGCCGAGCCCTGAGTGCCCGTCGACGCCGTTGCGCCGGCCCCGGTGTTGACCGAGCCGTGGCCGCCGAGAGCCGCAGTGTCGTGGCCCAGGATGTCGGCCTGACCGCCAAAGGCGTTCTGGAACGACGTGTTTCCGCCCGCCGATACGTGGTCGGCCGCTGCCGAACCGCTCGTCGAGCCGGCCGCCTGAACCGAATTGTGCAGATTCAGGCTCGTCGCCTCGTGGTTCAGGAAGTTCGAGCTTCCGCCACCAGAGGCCGTGGCCCCGCCGGCGATGCTCGACCCGCCACTGAGTCCGGTCTGGCCGCCAGCGTGCGCGGCCGAGGTCTCCGACGCCGCCACGTGGGTCTGCCCGCCGACGACTCCGCCGAGGTTGGTCTGCCCACCGAACCCGGCAGCGACGTTGGTCTGGCCGCCAAGTGCCGCACCGTCGTTGTGCAGGAAGCTCGCTGCCGCGGTATTGCTCGCGGCCACCTGAGCGCCGGCGGTTGCACCGCCCAGCGGACTGGTGAAGGCAGCGGCGGTCGTGCTGCTCGCCGCGGCATTGCCGGCCGCAGTCACACCGGCACCACCGAGACCGATCGCTCCGCCACCGGCCGCAGCCGTCTGGCCGCCGATGCTGGCGCCGCCGAGCGGGCTGCTGAAGCCGACATTGGACGTGCTGTTGAAGTTCGCATTCTCCTGAGCACTCAGACCGGTGCCGACATTGGCCGAGCCGCCGGCACCGCCACTGGCGCTGGTGTTGGTGCTGCCGCTGAGCGTGGTGCGCCGGTCGGCGTCAACCTCGTTGGCGTCGATCACCCGAGCACGGTCGTTGATCTGTGCACCGCCGGCGAGCTGGCTGCCGCCACCGGCGGCGAAGTTGCTGCCTGCGTTGACGCCACCGCCGAACTGGCCACCGACATGACCACCAAAACCGGTCTGTCCGTGGACATTAGCGCCGCCTCCCAGACCGGCTGCGGCACCTGCGCCTGCAGCCGCGGCGCCACCGAGCTCAGCACCGCTCTGGAAGCCGCCACCGAGCTCAGCGCCACCGCCGAAACCGGTGTTCACACCAAAACCACTGTGCGCACCAAGCTCGGCACCGCTCTGGAGACCACCGCCCAACTCAGCACCGCCCTGGAAACCACCGCCCAACTCAGCGCCACCGTTGAAGCCGGTGTTCACACCAAAACCACTGTGCGCACCAAGCTCAGCGCCACTCTCGAAACCACCACCGGCACCGAAGCCCGTGCCCAGGCCGACGCCCGTCTGGCCGCCGAGTTCCGCACCGCCACCGATCTCAGCGCCGGTGTTGAAGCCTGCGCCGATTTCAGCTCCGAGGCCGGTGTGGAAGCCACCGCCGAGTTCCGCGCCACCGCCGGCACCAAAGCCGGTCCCGAAACCGCTGCCCAGACCAACCCCAGTCTGGCCACCGATTTCGGAGCCGCCGCCAACCGCAGCACCCAGGCCGGCGTTGAAGCCCGCCTCGACCTCGACGTTCAGCCCGGCTTGGAAGCCGGCACCGATTCCGGCGCCCAGCCCGGACTGCAGACCTCCGCCGGTGTTGAATCCGCCACCCAGCCCGGTACCGAGGCCGAGACCGGTCTCCACGCCGCCGCCGACTGCTCCACCGAGGCCCAGACCGGTCTCGACGCCACCGCCGAGCGCTGCACCGAGGCTCTCGCCCAGGCCAACCCCGAGTCCGTCACCGACCGCGGCGGCCAGATTCGAGCCACCGTCGACTCCGAGATTCAGTGCCTGGTCGGCGACCACGCCGGCAGCCGCCCCGGGGGCCGAAAGGAGTCCTTCGACCGGCGCGAAGCCGTACTGGCTGGAAAGAGCCTGGGCCAGACCGGACACCGGGTCCGCACCGACAAGCTGGAGGCCGGGGACTGCTGACGCAGCGACCGACTGAATCTGCTCGGGGCTGACGTTGGCCAGCCCTGCGTTCGCCAGCGCCGCATTCGGGTCGGCCACATACGACTGCGCTGCAGACTCGTTGTTGAACAAGTCAAGGATGAATTGAAGCAGGGAGTCCATTGGACGTTCCTTCCTAGTCTTCTTGGAAAGCTCGATCGCCGGTCTCGCCCGGTGATTACTAGCCACGGTATGGAGATGACGAGCACCCCGAAATGGGGCGCGGTCCCCTACCCGATACGGGGTGTACCGGGATATCCCAGCAACCCCGGTTAGGGGGTTAGGGGATCACTAGGGTGTCGGCCGCGACTTCGCAGAACACTGTCAGTCGGATCGGTATAAATACTGTTCAAGGCCCTGATCAGGAGCAAGTGCAGACTGTGAACTGATTCACAACCGTTACCGTTTTATTGACAGCCAGGTAATTATCAGCAAATGGGAATCGCGCAAATCTGCACGTGAACGCGTATTTGGTCGGCACACCGCTGATCTGCACCCGGACCCATCCGGGTGGACCAGAACCGATCCGGCTACACGGTGTGGCGATACGTGTGGCCGGGATGCTCCGCCAGCCAACGACGCTCAACGCGCACCACCCGGTGATGCTCCGCCATGATCAGCAGCGCCCCGACAATCAGCAGCCCCGCGGCGATCGAGCCCAGCATCAAGAGCAGTTCGTGATGGTTGTAGGCCAGCGCAGCGATGACGCCGACCAGCCCCACCACGCCGAGCGCGATGAGGAATAGGCCGGGAAGCCACAGCGTGTCGATGAACGATTCGCCGGCGTGCGGCTGTGTCGTTCGGGAGTGATCCACCGGATCGCGATATGCACCCTTCATCGCGTCTCCCTTCCTTCCAGAGACACCTCCAACGCTACGCCCCTGTGACGTGCGACACATCCCCGCTCAGCTCCATGAATACCTAAAACTGACTCCAGCGTCAGATACGCTTTCCCGATAGTCGATCGTCCCGGGGGGGTATCGAATGCGTAAGCCAACTCGCACGGCCAACGCCCTGCGTCTGTGCACTGCCGCAATCATCGCGACTGGTCTGGTCTTCGCGCCGACCACGACAGACGCGACGGTCCCTCGCGGCGCGCCTGCACTTCAGCACCAAGTCCTTGCCGTGGACCTCACCGCTGCAGCTCGAACCACCGCCGCCAGCGCAACGTCCTACCGCAGCCAGGCTGCGGTCGCACTACCTCCCGTCGGGATACCAACTCCACAGGAGGTGGTGGCGACGATCGGCCTGATCGCGATCGGAGCCGCTTGGTATGGGGCGTTCCCCGTCACCCTTCCGCTGAGCTTCACTGCGGGCGTGTTGTTCAACGTGTTGGTGCGCGGCGTCAGCATGCAGCCGATCACCCTGGATCCAGTGTTCATTCTCCAGGCGGGTGCGGCGTTCTTCGTCGCCGCCCCGTTGTTCTTGGGGTCCCCGCTGTTAGCTCTAACATCGAAATCAGTACCGACACAGACTGTTTCGTCTTCGACCGCTGACCAGTCGACCACCGCTCGGCCAGCCCGCAAGGCGGCTGGCCCCGGACTGGCCGGCTCTCGACGGACCGCCGCCGCGACCACCACCGCGGATCGTGCACCGAGGCCCCATCGCGCGGCGCCAAGCGCGCACAAGACACCTACCGACAAGAAGCCCACCGGAAGCGCCGGCTCGGCCCGGAGCGGCAAGAAGCCCTGAGGCCCTACGGCCTCGGCGTCAGCGCACTGCCCTTCAACCATTCGCCCCACGGCAACGACCAGTCACCGTTCTGCCAGATCTCCAGCTTCGGACCACCGGTGTTCTTGACCTCCACCACATCACCGGGCTGGGAAAAGTTGTAGAACCACACCGCGTTCTCGCCGTTGAGGTTCAGGCAGCCGTGCGAGAGGTTGGTGTTGCCCTGTGCCCACACGGTCGCGTTTAGCTGGTGCAGATAGATGCCGTCGGTGCTGATCCTGGTGGCGTACGGGATCTTCACCTTGTAGCCCATCGACGAGGCCACCGGAAGACCGTACGTCGACGAGTCCATCGTCACCGATTCGGCTTTGTCGATCACGGTGTACACCCCGGGTGGCGTCCAGAACGAAAACGTCCGTCCCGCAATGGTTTGGTAGCCGCCCTGCCCCATCGACGTGGGCATCGACCGAACCAGTTTGCCGTTGTCGAACACACTGACCGTCTTGGTGGTGTCGTCGGCGATGGAGACGTGCGCGTCGCCGATCGTGAAGGTGGCCTTTTCGTTTTCCTCGCCGTACATCCCGTCGCCGACTCGCACCCCGAAGATGTTGGCGGCTACTGACACGGTCGTACCCGGTGCGTAGTACTTGGCCGGGCGCCAGTGGGCGGTCCTGTCGTCGACCCAGTACCAGGATCCCTGCACCGGCGGGTTGGTGGTCACCACGAGGTTGCGTTCCGCGGCCGCCTTGTCGGAGATGTCTTCGTCGAACCGCGCGGCGATGATCGTGCCGATGCCGTAGCGGATGTTGTCGTGGATCGGCAGCCCGCCCGGCGTCTCGAGGTACACGTGGGTCAGGTAGTCAGGCGAGGCGGTGGAGAACTTGGTCGTCCGCGTCAGCGGCACGCCGCTGGCACCTTGGCTGGCGACCTGCATCGTGTAGGTGCGCCCGTACTTGAGCGGCTTGGCCGGCTGCCACGACGTACCGTCCGGCGACAACGCGCCCGTCAGAGTGTTCCCGTAGTCGTCGACCAGCGAGACGTTGGTCAAGCTGCCGCCGACCACTTGAGCCGAGACCCGGCTCAGCGGGCTCAGGTCGCTCGAGCCGTTCGCCGGCGAGATGCCGAGCATCGGTGGCTTCGGCGGCGCGGGCGGCAACTGCACCTGGGCGGTCGCGGTGGCGGTCTTGCACACGCCCTGGCATCCCGGCAGCCCGGCGACGTCGCTCACCAGAACAGCGAGAAGCAACACCCCCACCACCAGGCCGGCCGTGCGAGCAGGACGGGAAAAGACCACCGAAAATCACTCCAGAACAGGTCGACGATGAGTTGCCGGCGTCACCTTTGACGCCTGAGATCATAGACGTCCGCAGGCCTGGATCGTCACCCGACGAAGGGCGACTCGGCGACCACCTGCAGCAAACATTCATTCATTAGCGAAATTTAATTCTCCCGATACCAACTCAGTGCAGTGCACTGCCTTTGAGCCACTCGCTCCACGGCACCGTCCAGTCGCCGTTTTGCGTCAGCTCCAGGGGCGGGCCACCGGTGTTCTTCACCTCCACCACGTCACCGGGCACGGAGAATTCGTAGAACCAGGCAGCGTTCTCCCCGCTGAGGTTCAGGCAGCCATGCGAGGTGTCGGTATTGCCCTGTGCCCACACTGTCGCGTTCAGCTGATGCAGGTAGATGCCGTCCGGGCTGATGCGGGTGGCATAGGGGATTGTTTCGCGATAGCCCAGCCGCGAGTTGATGGGCAGCCCATAAGTCGACGAGTCCATGATCACCGGGTTGGCCTTGTCCATCACGGTGTAGACACCGGGCGGCGTCCAGAACGACAGGGTCTGCCCACCGATCGTCTCGGTGCCACCCCGGCCCATCGAGGTCGGCATGGTGCGCACCAGCTTGCCGTTGTCGAACACACTGACCTGCTTGGTCGTGTCGTCGGCGACGGAGACGTGCGCATCGCCGATGGTGAATGTCGCGGAGGAATCCTGTTCGCCGTACAGGCCGTCACCGAGCGGCACCCCGTAGACGTCGGCCCGCACCGTCACCGAAGTGCCTGGGGCGTAATACTTTTCGGGACGCCAATGTGCGGTTTGGTCGTCCATCCAATACCAGGATCCGCGCACCGGCGGGTTGGTGGTGACCGACAGGTGCCGCTCGGCGGCGACCCGGTCGCTGATGGGCTCGCCGAAGTGCGCGACGACGACGGTGCCGATCCCCAACCGCGCACCGTCGATCGGCTGCCAGCCCGCCGCGGTGAACGACACCTGGGTTTGATCGCTGGGCACCAACGTCTGGAACGTCGACGACAGCGTGGACGGCACACCTCCGGGGCCACGGGCCTCGACGGTGAGGGTGTAGGAACGCCCGTACCCGAGCGGCACGGTCGGCTTCCAGGTTTTGAAGTCGGGAGTGACGACCCCCGGGATCGCCTTGTCGGCGTCGTTGAGCATCGTGACGTGGGTCAGCATGCCGGTGTTGGCGACGACGGTGATCCCGCCCAGCGGATCGACGTCGGTGGCGCCATCGGCCGGCGTGAGAGTGACGGCGGCCGGGTCCTTCGACGGTGCCGGCTGTGGGTTGAGTGCGGCGGCCTCAGTACGGCAGTGCTCGGGGCAGTGCGGCGCGGAGGTGACGACGACTCCGCCGAGCACGGCCAGCACCGCCAGAACCACACCGAGGCAGGCTCCACGGGCACGACGACTCAAGGTCAACTTGTTTGCTCCATGCGAATTAACGAGGTTGGCCACTGTTGGCGGGATACCCGAATCAGCCGGGCCCCTGAAGCATAGACGCACCGAGAGCGCTGCACGTTCGGGTAAAGGCGCGTGCCGCGTCACAACATGGACAAGACTCGAGCACATGACCGAACCCGGTGCTGCACGTGTTGCGGTGTACCTCGACTTCGACAACATCGTCATCTCCCGCTACGACCAGGTCAACGGCCGCAACTCTTTTCAACGCGACAAGGCCAAAGGTTTGGAGGCCGCCAAGCTGGCTCGTGCTCGCGTCGATGTGGGGGCGATCCTGGATTTCGCGTCGTCGTTCGGGACGGTGGTATTGACGCGCGCGTATGCCGACTGGTCCGCCGACGTCAACGCCGAATACCAACAGCAGCTGGTGGGCCGGGCGGTGGACTTGGTGCAGCTGTTCCCCGCCGCGGCGTACGGAAAGAACGCCGCCGACATCCGACTCGCCGTCGACGCGGTCGAAGACATGTTCCGGCTGCCCGACCTCACGCACGTGGTGATCGTGGCCGGCGACTCCGACTACATCCCGCTCGCTCAGCGCTGTAAGCGGCTGGGTCGCTATGTGGTCGGCATCGGTGTGGCCGGGTCGTCGAGCAGGGCGCTCGCGGCGGCCTGCGACGATTTCGTCATCTACGACTCGCTGCCCGGTGTGCCGGAAGTCGAGACGACTGCCACTGAGGAAGCACCGAAGCGGACCAGACGCGCGAAGACGGCCGACAAGGAGTCGCCCGATCCGCAGACCGCGGCCACCGCGCTGCTGCAGCGGGCGCTGCAGATCGGACTGGGCAAGGACGACGCCGACTGGCTGCACAATTCGGCGGTCAAGGCCCAGATGAAGCGGATGGACCCATCGTTTTCGGAGAAATCGTTGGGGTTCAAGTCGTTCAGCGACTTCCTGCGATCCCGCACCGACGTCGTGGAGCTCGACGAAAGCTCCACGACCCGGATGGTCAAACTGCGCTGACAGTCGCTCGCGCCAGCAGCCAAGCCTGGCCGTCGCACTCCCCCGCGGCCACCGGCTGCAGGTCGGCGAATGCACGCTGGAGTTCACCGGCGCGGGCGCGGAACGGCCCCGGCTCGGCGCCGACCTCGCTGAGGACACTGATCGCCAGCAGACCGCCGACCGCCAGTCGGTCGCTCATCGCGGAATAGAGTGCCGGATCGCGGAACCGATGGCACAGGATCATCGCGGCCGGCGGCCCCGGGGGAAGTCCGTCGTCGAGATCGCCGACCGAAAACTTGCAGCGGTCGCTGACTCCGCGGCGAGCGGCCAGGCCCTGCGCTTGCTGGATCGCGACGGCCGACACATCCACGCCCCACACGGTCAGCCCGCGCTCAGCCAGCCAGACGGACGCCTGCCCGAATCCACACGCCAACTCCAGCGCCTGGCCCGCTGTCGGGACCTCGTCGGCGTAGGGCGCGAACACCTCGGGCAGACGCGGCGACCCAGCTATCCGGCCCGCATATTTGCCGTCCCAGCGGACACCGTCGGCCTCGGCCACGTCGACCACGGTAGTCGGCGAAATGCCCTCGCACAGCGATGATTGAGATCAGTCTGAATGGGTACACCGCGTCGGATCGCTACCCACGCACGGAGGACGGAGCGCCTGTGACTGACACATCCCGTACAACGTCTCCCTCATCGCAATGGCTGTCGAAGTCCGCGTCCCAGACCCGCGGGTCGGACAAGAAGGAAGTGCAGTTCCACTACGACATTTCCAACGACTTCTTCAAGCTGTGGCAGGACCCCACCCAGACGTACAGCTGTGCCTACTTCGAGCGCGACGACATGACCCTCGAAGAAGCTCAGATGGCCAAGGTCGACCTCTCCTTGGGCAAGCTCGGTCTGGAGCCGGGCATGACGCTGCTGGACATCGGCTGCGGCTGGGGCTCGACGATCCAACGCGCCGTGGAGAAGTACGACGTGAACGTCATCGGCCTGACGTTGTCGGAGAACCAGAAGCAGCACATCGAGCAGAACCGGTTCCCGAACGTCGACACCAGCCGCAGCATGGAGGTTCGGCTGCAGCCGTGGGAGGAGTTCGACGGGAAGGTCGACCGGATCGTGTCGATCGGCGCCTTCGAGCATTTCGGCTTCAACAAGTACGACGACTACTTCAAGAAGACCTTCAGCTGGCTGCCCGACGACGGGGTGATGTTGCTACACACGATCATCATTCCGGAGGACGAGGAGATCAAAGCCAAGAAGCTTCCGCTGACGATGTCGCGGGTGCGTTTCATCAAATTCATCATGGACGAGATCTATCCCGGTGGCCGGTTGCCGCTCGCCTCGATGGTCCGTCAGCACGCCGTCACGGCCGGCTACAACGTGACCCGCGAGCAGCACCTGCAGGCGCACTACGCCCGGACACTGGACACCTGGGCAGCGAACTTGGCAGCCAAGAAGGACGAGGCGATCGCGATCACTTCCGAAGAGATCTACGAGCGCTTCGACAAGTATCTGACGGGGTGCGCGGATCTGTTCCGCAACGGCTACACCGACATATGCCAGTTCACGTGTGAAAAGGCAATCGGTTAGCCTTTTTTCATAGTTGGCGTCGTGACTGCGTACACATCTCGAGTAGAGGGGGTCAGCCGACGATGACGGAAAGTGGTTCAGGTTCAACGCAGCTGCGGCCGGCCTACGAGGATGTCCAGGCGCACTACGATCTCTCGAACGACTTCTTCGCGCTCTTCCAGGATCCGTCGCGCACCTACAGCTGCGCGTTCTTCGAGCGTGAGGACTCCTCACTCGAAGAGGCACAGCTCGCGAAAATCGATCTGGCGCTGGACAAGTTGGGCTTGCAGCCCGGAATGACATTGCTCGACGTCGGCTGTGGCTGGGGCTCGGTGATGAAGCGTGCAGCGCAAAGATTCGACGTGAACACACTCGGTTTGACGTTGAGCAGAAATCAACGCGCACTGGGCCAAGAGGTGCTCGACGCCGTCGAGACCAAGCGGTCTCGGCAAATTCAGCTGCGCGGCTGGGAAGAGTTCGACGAGCCGGTCGATCGGATCGTCAGTATCGAAGCGTTCGAAGCGTTTCCGAAGGATCGCTACGCCGCGTTCTTCGACACGTGCCACCGCGTGATGCCCGACGACGGGCGAATGGTGTTGCAGACCATCATGGGCCACCCGCTGAAACGCTGGCCGGAGCTCGGGATTCCGATCGTGATGTCGGATCTGAAGTTCATGCGATTCATCTCCAAGGAGATCTTCCCGGGCGGGGCGGTGCCGTGCGACGAGGATGTCGTCGAATTCTCGGAGAAGGCCGGCTTCGCGATGGAAGAGCTTCAGTACCTGACGCCGCACTACGTGCGCACCCTCGACATCTGGTCGGAGCGACTGGAGGCCGCGCGCGATCGGGCGATCGAGGTGACGTCGGTCGAGGTGTACGACCGCTACATGCGCTACCTCGTCGGCTGCTCGGACTTCTTCCGCCGGGGCGTGTCCGAGGTCGGACAGTTCACCTTGGTCAAGCGCTGATCAGGCGGCACCGAAGGCCAAGACCACGTTGTAGCCACCCATCCCCATCGTGGTGCTGATCGCGTAGCGGTAGTCGGCCCGGCGCGGCCGGTCGACCACCACGTCGAGGTCGATCTCGGGATCGAGATCCTTCACGTTGCGGGTGGCCGGCACGACACCATCGCGCAGCGCTTGCACAGTGAGCACAGCCTCGATCGCACCCGCGGCGCCCAGCGAGTGGCCTAGCGCCGCCTTGGGCGCGTAAACCGCGGGCGTGTGGCCGCCGAAGGCGTGCCGGATCGCGCGGGCCTCGGCGAGGTCGCCCAACGTCGTTCCGGTGGCGTGGGCGTTGACGTGGTCGATGTCGGATGGCTGCAGCCCGGCCAGGTCGATCGCGTGGGAGATCGCGGCAGCGGCCGTCTCTCCGGTCGGGTCCGGTTCGACGAGGTCGTAGGCGTCGGAGTTCGTCGAGGCACCCATGAGTCGAGCCAGGATCGTCGCTCCGCGGGCCTTGGCGTGCTCCTCGGATTCGATGAGCAACATGGCGGCGCCCTCACCGAGCACCATCCCGTCGCGATGCAGGTCGAAGGGGCGGCACGCGCCGGCCGGATCGTCGTTGTTGGTGGACAGCAGGCCCAGTTCATGGAAGGCCGCCACCGGCACCGCCTCGACCTGGGTCTCGACCGCGCCGCAGATCGCGATATCGGCCTCCCCCAACACGATGTGCCGCCAGGCCTGCGCGATCGCACCCGAACCGGACGCATCGCCCATCAACGGCGCAATCACACCGGCTCTGGCCTTGCGTTCCAGCCCGACCGCGGCAGCCGGCGCATTCGGCATGTGCATCTGGACCGCCAGCGGTGACATCGCCCGCAGACCGCGGGCGTGCCAGTCGACGGCGCCCTCCGCGATTTCTTCGGTGTTCGCCAGGGCCGTGCCGATCGAGACCAGCAGCCGACTGGTGTCGACCTCGGGTGAGCCCGCGGCCGCCCAGAGCCTGCGCCCCACCACGGTCGACATCTTGCCCAGATAAGACAGCCGGCGAAGCTCGACGCGGTTGAGGTGTTCGTCAAAGTCTTCACGCAGCGCCCCGCCGATCCGCACCGGCGATTCGTATTCGTGGACAAACCACTTGTCGAGTTGGCGAATGCCGCTGCCGCCCTCGAGCAATTGCTGCCAGGTTTCTTCGGCGTCCGGTGCCAGAGCAGTCGTCGACGCAACTGCCGTGACCACCACATCGGCGAGTCCATCGCCGGTCCGCAACGCTGTCATAACCGCTGACCCCTTCGGTCGCGTCCAAGTGACGCGAGGGATACCCGCTACTCCCGGAATATATACCGGGCTTCAAGCTGATATGCTTGCAACAACGTTGGCTGCTCGAGAGGGCCGCCAGCACGTCGTGGAACACCTTCACTTCACCGGCGCCCCCGCACTGCGGAAGCCGAGTTCAGCTGATCAGTGCCACCAAGCACACAGTCTCGCGGCGATCGATTTTGCCCTCCGGCAATCTCGCCATGTATCGATGCCCGAAAGGCTTCATGAATCCCGAATTGACGTTCGCCGATCTCGGCGTGCGCCCCTCATTGGTGCGCGCACTGTCCGACGGCGGCATCACCCATCCCTTCCCGATCCAGGTCTCGACCCTGCCGGACACTCTGGCCGGCCGCGACGTGCTGGGTCGGGGCAAGACCGGCAGCGGCAAGACGCTGGCGTTTTCCATTCCCCTGGTCAGCAGGCTGGCCGACACCACCCGACGGTCATCTCGGCCCTCGGGCCTGGTGCTGGCGCCGACACGCGAGCTGGCCACCCAGATCACTGCGGCGCTGCAGCCGCTGGCTGAGGCCGCCGGCCTGCGGGTCACCACCATCTTCGGCGGCGTTCCGCAGAACAAGCAGGTCAAGGCACTGCAGGCCGGTGTCGACATCGTGGTTGCCTGCCCGGGGCGCCTGGAGGACTTGATGCGCCAGCGCCTGATCACGCTCGACGCCGTCGAGATCACCGTGATCGACGAGGCCGACCACATGGCCGACCTGGGCTTCCTGCCCGGCGTCACCCGGATCCTCGCCGCCACCCCGGCCGGCGGACAGCGCCTGCTGTTCTCGGCGACGCTGGACAACGGCGTCGACAAGCTGGTGGCCCGGTTCCTGCGCGACCAGGTGTCGCACGCGGTGGACTCGGACACCTCGCCGGTCGACGCGATGACCCACCACGTGTTCCATGTGTCCGGCGTCGACGCCAAGAAGGACTTGGTGCACGCCTTGGCCTCGGGCACCGGACGCCGAATCCTGTTCCTGCGCACCAAGCATCACGCCCGCAAGTTGGCCAAGCAGCTCACCCAGGCCGGTATTCCGTCAGTTGATCTGCACGGCAACCTTTCTCAGCCGGCCCGCGACCGCAACCTGGCAGCGTTCGCCGCCGGGACGGCCCGGGTTCTGGTCGCGACCGACATCGCTGCGCGCGGTGTCCACGTCGACGACGTCGAGCTGGTCGTCCACATCGACCCGCCCGCCGAACACAAGGCATACCTGCATCGCTCAGGTCGTACCGCGCGAGCGGGACGCACCGGCGACGTGGTCACCGTGGTGCTGCCCGAGCAGCGCCGCGACACCCAGGCGCTGCTGCGCAAGGCTGGCATCAAGGCCACCCCGCAACAGGTTTCCGCAGGTTCGGAACCCGTGCAGGCATTGGTCGGTGAGGTCGCCGCATACCAGGCACCGGCACCCGCGCCGGCGCCCGCTGCGCCTCGCCGTCCGTCCACGCCGGGTCGCGGCCGTGGCGGCCAGGCCCGTGGCGCCCAGTCGGGCCAGCCTCGTGGCGGCCAGTCTCGCGGTGGCCAGTCCGGCAGCAATCAAGCTCACGGTGGTGGCCAGCCCGGCCGCCGTCGTGCCCGTCGGCCGCGCTCAGCGGTTGGCACCAACTAGATTTCGTTCCGGCGGGCCCGCCGGAGCGAGCAAGGGATGCCTCCGGCATCCATCTGAATGAGAGAAGAAGAAATAGATGGCACAGGGAACTGTGAAATGGTTCAACGGCGAAAAGGGCTTCGGCTTCATCGCTCCTGACAGTGGCGAGCAGGATCTGTTCGTGCACTACTCGGAAATCCAGGGCAACGGCTACAAGTCGCTCGAGGAGAACCAGCGAGTCCAGTTCGAGGTCGGACAGGGACCCAAGGGCCCCCAGGCCACGCGGGTTTCCGCGGTCTGACTCGGACCTCATACCACAAGCAAGGGCTGGTGCGGCAATGCCGCACCAGCCCTTCGCTTTTGGATAGGTGATCTCCGGGCGGCATCTGGGTCGCCGGGTGCCTCAGTTCGGGGGTTCGATGAGTTGCCGGATCGTGTCGCACACCGTCGCGAGCGTGTGCTCGTCCCGCGTCGACAAGGTCAACACGAACGACCCCTGGATGAGTGCGAGCACCACATCGGCGAGGTCCTCGGCCGGGCGGTCCTGGCGGACGTCGCCGCGCTTCTGGCCCGCCACGAACAGCGTTGAGATCCGCGCCTTCCACCCATCGATTTGTCCGGCCAGCTGTGGCCGGAAGACGTCGGAGGTGGCAGCCACCTCCGTGGAGAATTTTCCGGTCAGGCACGCCGTCTGGAAACCTGACTTCACGAAGACCTGGGACATATCCCGGTAGTAGCCGGTCACTATGTCGGCGGTCGACAGGTCGGTTCTGGCGGCCCACTTCGCGACCAGTTCACCCTGGGAGCCCATGTACCGGCTCAAAACCGCCTGGCCGAACGCATCTTTGGACCCGAAGTGGTGGTAGAACGAGCCCTTTGGCACGCCGGCCTCCGCGAGGACCGCGTCGATCGTGGTTCCGTGGAAGCCGTTTTCGTAGAACAACTTCGCGCCGGCGCGAAACAACCGCTCCTTGTGTGAGAGCGCCGCTTCCTGCTGCGTCGTCATTCGAACCACCTTCGAACCATCGGTGAACTGGCCTTTCCCACTATAGGTCGATTCTGACTGCGATTAGACGATGTGGCCTAGACCACATCGTCTAGACTAGAACGGCTAGACGATCTAGTCTAGCGCGAAGGGGTTGATCGAACGGAGGACCGTCATGGTCGCTATCGGAGCCGGCGGACTGTCGCCGGGACGCTTCCTGAGCCGCATTGCCGCATGGCTGCGTGCGCCCGCATTCGCCGAGCAGGAGCCGCCCGGCAAGAAGCCGCATCACCCGCCGCAGCGCGCCGGATTCGTCGAGCACTCAAGGATGTCACGGGAGATGTACCGCCTCTGAACTGAGCTATGGTTGTGTGCGGTGGCCAGTCGGCTCCGCAGCCAAGCTGTCACGCGCCGCCCTCGGGAACAGAGGCCCATTGCATGTCGAAAAGCTCTGAGGACTCTCAACTTTCACTGGGCGTGCTCGCTCGGTCGCGCAAAGAGAACGAGCTTCGGCTACCCATCCATCCCTCGCATATCGACAGAATCGACGCCGCGCTGCGACAGCGGATGTTTCTCGAGCAAGGCTTTGGCGAGCACTTCGGCGTCACTGACGAGACTCTGGCCGGGCTGGTCGCCGGGATCAAGCCGCGTGATCGGTTGATCGCCGAGTGTGACGTCATCCTGCTGCCCAAGGTCCAGGCCGAAGACCTCACGGAGATGAAGGTCGGACAAGTGGTCTGGGGATGGCCGCACTGTGTCCAGGACGCTGCCTTGACGCAGGCCGCCATCGACCGGCGGTTGACGATCATCGCCTTCGAGGCGATGAACCATTGGCACGCCGATGGTTCCTTCGCACTCCACGTGTTCCACAAGAACAATGAACTCGCCGGTTATTGCTCCGTCCTCCATGCGATGCAGTTGGCAGGCATCACCGGCAGTTATGGCCGGCGGTTGCGGGCGGCGGTGATCGGATTCGGTGCGACCGCTCGTGGAGCGGTCACCGCGCTCAATGCGCACGGCGTCGATGACGTACGGGTGCTCACCAACCGCGATGCGGCCGCGGTTGCCTCACCGATTCACTCCACCCAGATCTTCAAGATGTGGCAGGACTCCGACGACGCCGCACGTACTTGGGCGGACACCCCCGACGGTCCTGCACCGGCAGCGACACTGCTGGCCGACAACGACATCGTCGTCAACTGCGTCCTTCAGGATCCCGAGGCGCCCCTGATCTTCGTGACCGACGACGAACTCGAGGCGTTCGCTCCCGGCAGCCTGATCATCGACGTCTCCTGCGACACCGGGATGGGCTTCAGCTGGGCCCGGCCGACGTCGTTCACCGACCCGGTCATCACCGTGGGTTCCGACGTGTACTACTACGCCGTCGACCACAGCCCCTCGTACCTGTGGAATTCGGCGACGTGGGAAATCAGTGAGGCGTTGCTCCCGCACATCTCGACAGTCCTGGCCGGACCGGAGGCCTGGGACAGCAGCACGACGATCTCCCGGGCTGTGGAGATTCGCGACGGTGTTGTCTGCAACCCCACCATCTTGTCTTTCCAGCATCGGGCGGAGGACTACCCGCACCGCGTAACGACGTAAGCCATTGCGGCTCAACGACAACGGCGCCAAATTCTAAATGGGCGAGGCTATCTCAATGGGTTCAGGTTGACGTTGAACGGGTCCGGATCGTTCACGTCGACCGCGAGCTGAAGCCAGAACCGTGAATTGAAGAACAGCAGGCTTCCATCAACATCAACCTTGAGCACCGCATCGGGCATCAGCTCATAGCCGGTGGCGTCGGGGTAACGAGTTACTCGCCCGTCCGCTTGGTGAATCTGTATATCCATACCGGGATTGTGGTCCCAAAGCTGAGACAGTGCGGGCGATCCACTCGTTTCGATGATGCGTGCGGCATCGTCTCTGGGCTCACTGGATCGACACCAGTTGATCAAGAGAGTCTCTGGGCAGATCGCCATCGACGATCGCCATGACCTCCAGTCTGTTCAGCGTGATCGCGCCCTTGTGGTTGTCCAGGAAGGCAATGTCCGCCGCGTCACGGCCGGTGGCAATCCGCACCAGGGTTTGCCGTGGCGCCAAGAGCGTTCCGTCGACAACCCTCCACTGTCCTCTCACGTACGCCTCGGCGACAGCGTGAAAATCCATGGGGTACAGACCCGGCGCGTACACCGAGACGACGCGGGCGGGCACGTTGACCGCCCGTAGCAGAGCGACGACCAGGTGGGCGAAGTCACGACACACCCCCGCGCCCGCCAGCAACGTGTCCACCGCTCCATCGATCGGGTCGCTGGAGCCAGGCACATAATTCAATCTGTTCCCCACCCAGGACGCCACGTGCTCCAACAGCGATTCCGAGTCGAGATAGTCACCAAACTCCGTTGCGGCGAAGCCATAGAACTTGTCAGCCTCCGCATACCTGCTGGGGCGCAGGTACATTGACAAGTCGTATTCGGTCACTGGCGCCGGGTTCGTACAGCCCGTGAGCGTTGCCTCATAGGCGACCCTCAGCGTTCCCACGGGAACGTCGAGTTTGTGGATTCGGTTGCCATGCTCACCGCTGATCTCCACCGCTGCGACGGGGTGCCCGTTCAGGACGAAGGACAACGCCTCGGATACTTCGGCTCCCGGATGCGGCGCGACGGCGATTTGGAACTCCAGAGTCGTCGGACCGGTGATCTCCACCTCGAGCTGGGCGGCCACCTCTCGCTTCATAACGACCATGATGCCCTGCCCGGCCGCTCTGCGCTCAAGTCCACCAGAATCTCGATGGAGCGACAGCCGCAGGCTCTAACCGACCGTCTTCGGAATCCCAAATCTCCTCGGCTGCAATTGTTTCTCGGCGCCGCGCCGGACACCCGCACGCACAGTGTCGTAAGACAGTCCGTGCGAGATCCGCCTGAACCTCATCCCGCCCCGAGCGCCGACATCAGGTCGGGCATCGCGACGGTCGCAAATCCGATCGAGGCATCCCCTATCCCGTAAGGCAGCACCAAGGTGTCGGCGTGAACGATTGCGCCACATGAATAGACCACGTTGGGGACGTAACCGTCCTGCTCGTCCGGGGCGGGACTCAGCAGCGGCTCGTGCAGCCGGCCGATCACTTTCGTCGGGTCATCGAGGTCGAGCAACAGGGCACCTATCCGGTAGGTGCGCATCGGGCCGACCCCATGGGTGAGCACCAACCATCCGGCATCGGTCTCGATCGGTGAACCACAGTTGCCCAGTTGCAAGACCTCCCAGGCCTCGACCGAGCGCTGGCACGGACGCGCGTCCGTCCACACAAATGGGTGATCCGAATACGCGATTGAGTTCGACTCGCGATCCGCCCTCGACAACCCGGCGTACCGGCCGTTGATGCGACGCGGAAACAATGCCAGACCCTTGTTGGCCGCAGCGCGCCCAACCATGGGCTTCGAGGTGAATGACCGGAAGTCGGCCGTCTCCAACAGCTGTTGGCTGATGTGCGATCCGCTGTAAGCGGTGTAGGTGGCGTAGAAGGTCACAGAGCCGTCGTCGTCGACGAAGCGCACGAATCGCGCGTCCTCCATACCGACCGACTCGGCGTCCGTCGAAGGCCACAGCACGCGTTCGGAAATCGGCACCTGGTGTGGGAATTCGACAGCGTAGCTTCTGTCCGCGATCGCGCGGATCTCGGAGATGGTCTCGAGCACACGTCCACGAGTGCTCGAGTGAGACTGCAGTTGGACCAGCCTCTCCTCCAGGTCGGTAGGGGTAAAGCACTCACCGAGTGGTTCAAGGGCGTAGTTGGCTGCTTCCCCGTCATCGTCGAGTCGGTGAAGCTCGCTGCGGAAGGCCGCCGCGTCCAAGCCTCCCGCCGCCGTCGCACCGAGCGTGGCGAACGCACCCAGCGGGTCGATGCGGGGGCATCCCGACGCATCGACCACACCGGTCCGAAACCCGATCGACGACCGGTGACCCTCACCAATACCGCGCACACTCAACAGAATTCGTAGTTCACCTGCGGTCGTCCCGGTCTGGTCAGGGTGCGCGACAATGCTCGGATTGCACAGCGCCGCACCCTCGATCGCGTACTCACTGGTGAAGGTGGCTCCCAGTAACAACATCCGGGCATCGGACACTCGCGCATCTGGCCGCAGCCGGTCAGCAAGTTCGCGCGCGTGCCGCCGGAACGTGCCGCCCAGATCGCGATGCCGACTGTCGAATCGGCTGATCACGTCATCCAGCGAGCGCATAACATCGTCTTCACCCAGCGCGAGGATGCGCGCGAGCACCGCTCCCGCCCGCGAATCCTGCTGCTCGAAGCCTTCCTGGCCAGGCACGAAAAGCCGGGTGACGACCCGTGACCTATCATGCGTGAGCCGCAGTGGGACACGCTTGGCGAGATCAACTTCCATTGACGTCATCTCTGCAGCAACGATATTCGCCGGCCGTGCTGCATCGTCGAGATCATTGCCAACGTCGACTCAGCGCCTTGATTGAGGTTGACCCCGTCGGCCTGCAGCCCGTCGTATCCACCGCCGGTGGCCGGATCCCACATGAGCTGGCCCGCGTCATTGGCGCCGGTGAACCACGACAAGGCATTTCGCACTCCGTCGTTCCATTGTGCGGCGGCGTCGACGGCAGCGGCGCGAGCGCAGGCGTCGGCCAGCGCTGCGACCTCGATCGGCTGCTGATCGAAAGCCGGTTGGGGGTCGCCTGGGCCCCGTCCCGCGACCGGAGTGGGCGACAGGTGCCCATTGAAGGTTTCGATATCCAGGAGCCACGCCAACAGGTCGAGCCCCTGCTGCCACAGTTTCGGTGCCTCCAGCGCCACGCCCACGCCAATGATCGCCTCGGCCAGAACCGCATTGGCGTAGCTGAGACGTGGCTCCGGCCACGGCCAGTCAGGATCCCCGTTCGGCTTGGCTATCGAGACCGCGTAATCGGTGACCAATTTGCGGGCAGCGCCATGGTCGGGATGGACCGTTAGAACTTCAACGGCACCCAAAGCGGCGTATGCCATCGCGCGCGGCCATTTCGAACGTCCTTGCGCGGCGCGTTCGAACTGGACGAGCGCTGACTTTCGCACCCATACGACGTCGCTGTGCGCTACTGCTGTGCCGAGGCCCCAGATGCATCTGCCCCAACAGTCGTCCAGGCTCGGCTCGTCTAACCACTTGCCGGCAGCGTCCATTCGGTTCCGGCAGGCACCACCGAGGGCTTGGGCGTCATTCAGGAACCGCACGGCAACGCCGGCCAGGCGATTGACCTCACCGGAGGCACCGGGCTCACGGGCGGCGACGACGAGCACGCGGGCCATGTCGTCAGTGCAATAGCCGTGCTCGGGCCGCGGTTCGTCAAGACACGCGTGCTCGAAGGTCCCGCGGTGGTCCGTCATGCGAAGTAGTTGGTCGAACTTCGGAATCGATACCTCGCTCATACGAGAGCCGACATCCTGGAGCAGAGACGTTGAGCCAGAACCAGATAGTCCTTGGCAACCACCGGCCAGGCCATCGTCGGAGCCAACAGACGCGCCCTTGCCGCCATCTGTCCGGCCAACCGTGGCTGCGTCAGCACTGAAAGCAGGGCGGACGTAAGTGCATCCGTGTCACCGTGCGGCACGACGATTCCGGTGCCGTCGCCGAGCAGTTCGGCCGCATGAGGGAACGCGGTCGCCACGACCGGACGTCCGTTGGCGATGGCGTCAACCAGTACGCCCGAGGTGACTTGTTCGGTGGAGTCGTAAGGCAAGACCACCGCCGCCGCTGACTGAATGATCGTGGCGAGCGCCTCGTTGCCCCGATATGCGACATCGAATTTCACCGAGTCCGCGACGCCCCGGCACTTGGCCCGTTCCCGCAGACCATCAAGATAGGCGTCGCCATCCGCGGCGAGAACCTTCGGATGTGTGCGGCCGGCGATCAGATAGAGGGGCCGCCCGGGGAGTTCGCTGAGCGTGGCCATGGCATCGATCACTCGCTCGATGCCCTTGCCCGGCCCCAGCAGACCCCAGGTCAAGAGCGTGGGACGACCGGCGCGTTTGACATGAGCCCTGGCGACCACGGTGGCCCCGTGCGGAATCGTGATGATCTTCCGGCTGTCGACTTCGTAACCCAGACAAAGACGTTCGCGCGCAGCGGTGGTCATCACGACAACCTGATCGGCTTGGGCCACTATCGTTTCAAGTACCCAACGTTGTTGCGGCGTCGGCTCTTTGAGCACCGTATGGGCAACAACGATCGTCGGAACCTGTATCCCACGGATGATGTCGACGACATCTTCGCCGTCAGCCCCGCCGTAGATACCGTACTCGTGCTGTACGACCACAACGTCAGATCTGTTCAGCAGCTGTATGCCTGCGGACACCGACGCCGGTACACCGTTGATCAACTCTCCGATGACCTGAACCTCGCTGCTTGGAGTTCCATCGGCGATCCGAACCACATCGACGGCGGCACCGTTGGCGCGAAGCCCGTCGGCCAGCGCTGCGCTGAAGGTGGCCAATCCGCACAACGTCGGCGGATAGGTACTCAGAATTCCGACCCGCGGGATGCCGGAAAAGCCTTGGTGGCGAATGCCAATAGGCGTATTCGTTGGAAGGACAGATTGAAAGTTCAAGGTGATCCCGTCTTGCGGTTGTCACCGACGTGCCCGGCGTGAGCGAATGCTCGGCGAGTCAGCGGCGGACGGCTGAGTCATTCCGGACTGGCTGGATTCCCAACACCGCCCACCCTACACCCCGCGACCAGGCCGTGAGCTACAACGACGGCCGACGCGAGAATCGGACGGCACGGGAATCGTCACTCACCATGCAGCCGCATCGCGCGGGTCTTCGTCGATTTCCGTTGATAAAGAACAGTTTCCAACCGATTGCCGGATAAGTTGGTCAGGACGTATGCCGGCACCGATGCGAGTGGGCTTCACGCGCGGTGATGCTTCGCCCACGACTGAAGCCGAAGGGTCCCCAGACGGGTCGGGTTGACGGGGCGTGGTGGCCGCACAGCGACGACCACGAGGCGGAATTCCCCGACCTGCTCGCCGTGTTGTCGATCCGCCTCGGCCCCATCAGCTATGTCCTCTACGAAATGACGGAGTGAGTGAAGGCCCGGGGCAAGATACTGATCGGCGGCGGGAAGCTTGTCCTGCGCGTCGTGCCTGTCGGAACAGATTCCGATCGGGCGCATGCCGTCATGATGACGGCCCAACTCCCGACAATGCCTCGACCAGCGATGAACTGCTGACGGCGGCAATGCGGGGTCCGCGGTGTCCACCGATCGGTGGACACGGCCGTCAATCGCGAAGATCCACTGGCCGGTGGATACCTGTGGCGCACGCCACTGGCCACGATTGCGTCATGGAAACGCGTATGCGCCGGGTCGCGCTCGCCAGCTATGTCGGCTCGGCGATCGAGTACTACGACTTCCTGATCTACGGCACCGCCGCCGCACTGGTGTTCCCTCACGTGTTCTTCCCCGGTCTGAGTCCGCTGATGGCGACGATCGCCTCGCTGGGCACCTTCGCTGCGGCGTTCCTGTCCCGGCCGATAGGGGCCGCGGTGTTCGGTCACTTCGGCGATCGCATCGGCCGCAAGAACACCTTGGTGTTCACGCTGGTGATCATGGGCGTATCCAGCGTCGGTGTCGGCCTGATCCCGAGCACCGCCGTCCTCGGCGCAGCCGCGCCACTGCTGCTGATCAGCATGCGACTGCTACAAGGCTTCGCCGTTGGCGGTGAGTGGGCCGGCGCCGCCCTGATGAGCGCCGAGCAGGCGCCGCAGGGCAAGCGTGGGTATTACTGCATGTTCACCCAGTTGGGTCTCGGCACCGCGTTGGTGATGGGCAACCTGGTGTTCCTCGGGGTGCACGGCGCCTTCGGTGACGCGGAAACAGCGTTCCTGCAATGGGGTTGGCGCATCCCGTTCTTGATCAGTGCGGTGCTGGTGGCGGTCGCGCTGTACATCCGGCTGCACGTCGAGGAGAGCGCGGTCTTCGCCGAGTCGGCCGCCGAGGGCCCCAGCGGGGTTCCGATCGCCGAGGCAGTCCGGCGGCAAGGCCGCGAGGTGGTGTTGGCGGCCGGCGCGGTGATGGGACTGTTCATGCTGGCGTTCCAGGTGGGCACCTACTTCCCCAACTACGCCGCGACGCACCCGCACTATGACGAGGACCTGATCCTGCTGGTGGGCGTGGCCGGCGGCGTGTGCTCGCTGGTGTTCGTCGCCGCGTCGGCGATCCTGAGCGATACCTACGGCCGCCGCCGCATCCTCGCGTTCGGTGCCGCACTGGCGTTGCCGTGGACGCTGATCCTGTTCCCACTCATCCAGTCCGGCGACCCCGTCCGCTATGGCATCGCCATCATCGGTACCTACGGCATCATCGGAATCATGATGGGCCCCTTGGCCGCATTCATTCCGGAGATCTTCGCAGTCCACTACCGCTACAGCGGCGCAGGCCTGTCCTACAACGTCGGCGGCATCATCGGTGGCGCGCTGCCCCCGGTGCTGTCCCCCATGCTGCTGTCGTCGTACGGCAGCTGGTCGATCACCGTGATGATGGCCGGCTTCACGGTGGTCAGCCTGGTCAGCGTGCTGCTTCTGGCCGAGACCGCCGGACGTGGCCTGGGCGTCATCCAGCCAACCGAGCCAAGCGGACCCGCCGTGGAACGGCGGAGTGTGGCTCAGGTGGCGTGCTAGCCATCAACCAGGGCACGCCGGACTAGTCAGGGCGCGGCGGCCTCGAGCTTCGTGGTCGCCTCGAGAATCTGGGCCGACCACAGGGAGCACTCCGCCTCTGCCGCGCGGACCACGGCGTCAGCGATATCGCACATCGAGCTGTCGTGCTCGGCGCCAGGATCCATCGCGGCCGCGCGGCGTATGACCAGGCGCCCCAGATTCACCGACGTGGAGCTGGGCACCACGAGTAGCCGTGCGCAGCCGGTACGGCCGGAGACGATCATCAGCCGGTGCTGCCGGTCGTTCCAGCCGTGCATCGACACCGCCCCCGCCGTCAGCGTCTTCACAACCGGGGTGCCGGACGAAGAGGACCAGTTGATCTTGATATCGACGATTTCACCCAGCACCGGATGCAGCGCCTCGATCAGTTCCGGCAGTTCACGGGCAAGCGCGAAGGAATGCGGCCACCAAGCGCCGTCGATGTCACCGCCGAGGCAGGGTTTCAGTGTCAAGCGCACCGGGCTGGCGAGGCGCCGACTCCCGGACATGCCGTTCACTTGGACGCTGATTCCGGCGACTCGGACTCGGTGAGCCCGGAGAAAATCGGATGCGAGACAGGCTCGTTGGCCGTCTCGTACGCCACATCCGTCGTGTCGACAGGATGAGAGAAAAGGTCGGAGCTTTCCATCTGGGAAATTCCTCACGCGTTAGCAGAGTCGGCTCGCGGACGTAGCCCGAGCCTAACGGTCCCCGCCAATGCAGAACGGATCTGCCCTTAAGAGTACACCCCGCGATTCGCGGGCAGTCGGTCGATGCCGGACTCGCCGCGCGGGGTGTTGGCGATATCGAGCAGTGATCGCGTTGACCGCTCGCCGACCAAGTGAAATATCCTGCGGGACAGGAAAATTTGCCGGCGGAGAAGGCAAGAACTTGGCTTGTCGGACCCCGTTTCGGGGATTCGGGCGTAGAGTCCGAAGGACCGGGACCACCCTCAGGCCCCCTATTGAAGGGCCAACGATGTCCGACAAGTCCCCGCGGCAGGGTATGTCAAAGAAATCCGGCAAGTCCCTGAAAGAGAAACGGGCAGACAAGCGCTCCAAGTCTGACGGCCCGCAGAGTCAAACCGTGGCGAACGCCAAGACCCGCTGAGAACCACACGGACGATGCACGGCAGTTGCATCGGGTAGTGCTTGCGGACAACACTATTCGCGACTGCTAGCCAACCGGGGTGCACTGCTCAGGTAGAGGATGCCCGGCTAGGCCATCGGCATTTTCGATACCGGTGCCGCCGGCACCACGCTGTTGCACCGGCCCAGGCGATGCTGCTCGATATCGGCCGCGAACGCGCGCAACGCGCTGCGGACCATACGCGCGGTCCCGTCGGGGTGCCGACACGCCCCTCGGCCGTCCACAAGCCGGGTGATACGCCGAATCTCTTTGACCAGATGGTCGCTGGCGCGCCCGTAGGCCAGCTCGTCGATCAATTCGGACAACCGGGGTAAGCCGTTGCGACACGGACCGCACTGGCGTGCACTCTCGTCGGCGAGGTAACCGGCGATCTCGGCGGTGCGGACCAATCCACACTCGGTCACTCCCAGGGCGTGGACAATCCCCGCGCCGGGCGATGCGCCCAGCGATTTCAAGCCCGCGCGCGAGAGCCGCAGCCCCGCGAAAGTCTCAGCGGGCAGCCAACTCCCGTGATAGCCGCCAACGAGAACCGCTGACACCGCTCGGGTGTCGATCAGGTCCGTGATCGACACACCCGTCGGAACCTCGACAACACCCTCACCGTCCAGCGCGCCCGAGAGGGTGGCAAGCATGGTGCCCGGGTCGGCCGGATCGCCGATCGACCGGAACCAGTCAGCGCCGTGACGGGCGATCAACGCCATATGCGCCAACGTCTCGACGTTGTTGACGAGGGTCGGGCGTTTACGCACCCCCGAGATCGCGACGGGGACCGTGCGGTCGCGCGGCAGTGCGGGGCCGCCCTCGATGTGCCGGATCGCAGCGGATTCCTCTCCCGCGACGAAGGTGTCGGGAGCCTCCACCACCGTCAGCTCGACACGGTATGGGTCGAGCCCGGCAGCTCGTCTCTCGTCGAGGGCCGCGCGCACCGATGCCACGGCGTCGGCGTGGACGTACAGGTAGCCGGTGTGGGCGCCGACCGCGGCGGCGGCAATGTGCAGGCCGTCGATCACCAGATGCGGCGCCCGTGTGAGCAGCAGCGCGTCCTTGCGGCTCAACGGTTCTCCCTCGGCGCCGTTGGCGACCACCACGGGATCCGGGCCGGTGACCGCGGCGATCTTGCGGCCGGTCGGGAAGCCGGCGCCGCCCCGCCCGGACAGCCCCGCGTCGTTGAGACGTGAAATGAGTTGGCTGCCGGAGATTTTCGGTGCAGCGCCGAAGCGGTCGAGGTGTTCAGCCAGAGTCGGTCCGGCAGCGGCCAGCAGCCGCGGTGCGCTAGGCATCGGCGTACTCACTGAAGTTGGCGCGCAACCGCCAGATCAGCGCCGCAGCCACGACGATCGCGCAGGCGCCTGCGATCGCGAGGAACCACACCCGTCCGGTGTCGGTGCCGTTGCCCAGCGCATGAGCCATCGAAACCGGCCACAACGAGTAGGTCGCCCAATGCACCATCCGGAAGGCTCGCGGACCGATGCGGTGGCGCAGCAGGCCGGTGATCACCACGACGGCGAGAACGTCGACGGCGACGGTGCCCAGCCCCTGCCACAGCGGCCGGTAGGCGCCGAGGAACGGCACTACGACGTCGATGAGTTTCAGCTTGGCGTAGGGGTCGAGGAACAGCAGCACTATGTGCAGCGCCACCAGCAGTGTCGAAGACAGTGCAGCGAAGCGATGGACGTCAGAAACGGCGAACCTGGGCAGGGCCCCCAGCAGCGGGCGTCCGGACCGGGCCGCGATGCCCAAGGCCACCGATACGGTCATGAATACCAGCGCCACGATGCCGTTGCCACGGCCCAGCGCCCACAGAGCCTCGTTGGTCATGACCCACGTGACACGGTGACGTGCGGGGAGAAGCTGTTGCCGCCCGACGTGCCCCCGCCACCGGCCGGGACGTGACTCTGCCGGATCGGGAACGCGGGCTGCGACTTCGCGCTCGGTGCCGGTGCCGGTGCCGGTGCCGGTGCCTGTTCCTGAACTGTCGCCTTGGGGGTGTAGGCCGGCTTCTGGGTATATGTCGGCTCCGGCGTGTAGGTCTCCGCAGGGGCTGGCGCGACCGTCGGCTCCGGACTCGGCGGTGCAGGTGTGTCCGGCGCAGGAACCGGCGCCGGGGGTGGTTCGACGACTGGAGGTGCGGGAGGCAGGTCCGCGGCCGGGTCGGTCGCCACGGGGTCAACCGCGGGAAGCTCGGCAACAACAGGCTCGACGGTGTCGCCGTATGCCAACGCGGATGCGCCCGCCACTCCGGCGATGCCGATGCCGGCCAACGCCCACGAGGTCACGGCGGCCCGGCGGAATCCGGAACGAGGTGAGTCCATGCGTTGATGGTGCCGATCGAATCTTTATGGGCTCAAAGAACTGGCAACCGCCGGCGTGGGCGTGGTGACGGCGGTCCGGCCGCAGGTGACGAAAGACCTCGTGGCCCTGGCCCAGAGTCGTGACATTCTGGAGCTGTGAGCACTTGGGACGACAGCACTGATACCGGCGAATACAGCGTCGAGGACGACAACCAGCTCCAACCCGAGGACACGTTGGTCGACCGCGGCGTCGACGACATCCTCGACGAGGGCATTTCCCCTCCGGAGCGGCCGGTTGCCCGCACGAACCTCGACCACCCCGGCCCGGAGACTTTGGACGAGCTGCTGGCCGAGGAGGAACCCGATCCGGTGTCCCGGCTGAATAACGTGCTCGACGAATTGGACGGCTCCGATGGTGACGAGTCCGACTATCCGGAGGACGACGAGGTCGGTCGGGCGCGATCGGGCCGGCTGGTGGCTCCCGATGCGGGCTTCGGCGAGGACGACGAGTCCGAACTCGTCGCCGAGGACGTCGGCATCGACGGCGGGGCGGCCTCCGCGGAGGAGGCCGCCATGCACGTCATCGAGGACGAGGACTGAGCACGAGCGCCGCTCCCCTAGGCGCTCAACTGGTCGTTGATGACCTTCGTCGGATCGAGCAGTACCTGCGTGTTGCCGTCGAGCGTGGACGAGATCGTGCCGGTGATCGTCGTCGTCAGCTTGTTGATGGTGGCGTTGGCCGTCAGTGAGCCGGTGTGATCACCGGAGACGCTGATGTTGGCCTTGTACACGATCGAGGCTTGACTCGCCCCCGTGCTCGTCGACTCGGAGCCGTTGAGGATCATGCCTTCCTTGTTGACGTAATTGGTGTACGTGACGGTCCGGATCGTGTTGCCGGCGGTCGTCGGATCGGGCGCTTCCGTGACGTAGGCCGTACCGCCGTACTGACTGGTGTACGCCCCGACCGGCGGTAGCGGCGCCGCCCCGGATTTGTAGGTGCTCAGAGTCGGCGCCCAGTCTGCATTCGGGGTGACCAGGTCGCCCTGCACCGTGCCGACGCTGGTCGTGTACTTCAGGTTGGTGAGTACCAGTCTGGAATCGGCCGGGTTGGTGTTGCTGCGCTCCCAGAAGGCCACCGACGTTCCGTCGGCGTTCCAGCTCGGCATGCTGCGCGCGGCGTAACCATCGCCGGTGACGAACAGTGGGATGCCATTCTCGCCCTTGACGTCGTCTTCGACCGCGACCAGCCACTCCTGGTTGGACACGTTGATGCCGGTGCCGCTCGGATAGTCCGCGGTGGCGAGCTTCCCGGCATAGGCGTTGTACACGCTGCCCTGAATGTAGGCGGGCAGCAGCGCGGGGCGATCGATGCGGGTCATCGGGGTGAGGGCGTCGAGCCCTCGGGTGCTGCAGATGGCGATCCACGTCTGGTTGGGCGACATGTCGACGTCCTCGTCGTAGTCGAGGTTGCCTGTCAGCCGGGTGACGTTCCCGGTGGCCAGGTCAACGACGACGTCATCGACATTGCCGGCCTCGTACTGACCACCCAGGACGATCACACCCTTGCCGTCCGGGGTCCACTGCTTACCCTCACCGACCGGGTAGACCACCCGGGCATCGTCGATGTGGTACTCGGGCGCTCCGGTGGTCGCGTTGGTGGTCAGATCCAACTTGCCGACGATGGGTACCGCAGTGATGAGATTGCCTGTGCCCAGCTGGATTTGACTGAAGAGCACATACTTTCCGTCGGGGGAAATCCGCATCTCGCGTTGCTTGTCGATCGCGATGGATCCCGATGCCGGAGTGATGATGGGGATCAGCGCCGCCGGCGACGTATCGGTGGCTGGCTGGTACACGACGTTGGTGTAGGAACCAGTAGCCGGATTCACCGACTGCATGACCATGCGGCCCGAGCCGTCGGCGGTGGGAACCGGCTTGTTCAGATTGTTGGTGATGCTCGTCGAAATTCCGCAGGTGACGCAGGTGACGGTCGAGCCGTCAGTGTCGGCGGCGCTGATCGAGTAGATCTCGGCGCGCCCACCGGCCACCGGCGTCCCCGAGAAAAACAGAGTCTTACCGTCCGGGCTGAACCGGGGGATCTGGGGGTTGGTGATCGTGCTGGGCACGTTCAGGATCACCCGCGTGGCTTGCGGACTGAGCACGGTCAGGCTGCTGCTGGCCGATGCGGTGCGCGAGCTGAATGGCATCAGCACGTTGAACTTGCCGTCAGTGACCGAAATCGTGAACGAATCAGATTGAGCCGCATTGTAATTGATGTCGTTCGGCGTGTAGGTGAAGTTGCCGGTGGCCTGGTCGATCGTCAGCGTGCCGTACTTGGGCCCCTGGGTGACGGTGTACTTCAGCGCATCGCCTTCGATATCGGTGGCGCCGATGCTGCCGGTGACGGTCTGGCCGGTCTGCACCGTGGTGGTCGGGGTTCCGATCGTCGGCGCCTGGTTGAACAGATCGCGTCGGACGGAACCCAGGGCCGTCCAGACGATAGGCACGATGGGCCCACTGTTGGTGGGCGGCGGCTTGAGGAACGGATTGAGCAGCGAGGTGACGGCGCTGTTCAGCAATCCGAGCGGGTTGGGCGCGACGACGGGTGCGCTGACCGCGGCCGGCACGGACGAGACAGCGGTCCGCAGGTTGCCGGCCTTCAGCTTCGGTGCGGCCGGCGTGACGGCCGCTGCCACCGCTGCGGCGCCGCTCGAATCGCTCGACTTCGCCGTGGCGGCGGGCTTGGCGATGCGGCTGCCTCTAGCCTTGGCGGTACCGGTGGCCCGCGGCCCGGCGTGGGCCGACGACGATCCGCCGGACGATGAGCCACCGGCGGAGGAAGTGGACGAGGATGAACCCGAGGAGCTCCCGGTCGAGTCCGCCGCCGCAACCCCGTGACCAGCAGCGACCGCCCCGGCCAACCATGCGGCGGCGGCAATGCCGCCATACGCACCGATCTTGGCGGCATCGTGAAGTGACAGTGGCAGCGGTTTGGCAGGCCGACGATCAGCAGTCATTGGAGGACTCCCCGGTTTAATTGGTGTGACGTACTTAATACGATTTAGTTGGTGTGACGAATTTAATAGCAGCTCGTTGCGGGCGGCGTCAAGGAGGGTGTGCTGAAACAGTCGGAATCGACGAAACAGAGCAGGCAGGTCGCACGTCTCCTGCAGCGCCAGCGCGTCGTTCATCTGCTGCGCACGTCTGGCCCGCTGGCCAGGGCTGACCTGGCTGACCGACTCGGTCTGCCACGACCATCGATCACCACACTCGTCGCGGATCTGATCGAGGACGGCACCCTCGTCGAGTTGGAGTCCCGCATCGAGGGCGCCGGCTCTCGCGGTCGGCCGCGCATCCTGCTCGACTGCAACCCCGAGGCACGCCGAGTCCTGGGTATTCAGATCGACGGGATCCGCGCGCGGGTCGTCCTTGCCGATGCCACGGGCAACATCTCCCACGAAGATCAGACGCCGACAGGTGATCGGGACGCTGCGGTGGTCATCCGCTCGATCACCCGCATCGCCAAGAAGCTGATGAGCGACCCGGACGGTAAGCAGGCCTCCGTCGTCGGCGTCTGCATACCTGGACTCGTCAACGACGCCACCGGTCTGGTCATCGCGTCCCACGAGCTCGGCTGGACCAATGTCGAACTGGGCAAGCTTCTTTCACGCGATCTCGGCATCCCAACAGCAGTTCAGGACACCACCAAGGCGATCACGCTCGCCGAGACGATCGCCGGTGCGGCACGGGAGGCTCGCACGGCGGTGGTCCTGGATCACGGCGGTCGACTGGGCGTCGGACTGATCATCGACGGACGGCCCTACTCGGGTTCGACGGGCGTCGCCGGCGCCATCGGGCATGTACCCGTCTACGGCAGCGTCGCGCCGTGCCGATGCGGACGGACCGGGTGCGTGGAAGCCGACATGTCGATGTACGCGATGCAGGCCGCAGCGCCGCAGACCGTCGGCAAGACGTACGAGGACGTCGACATCGATGCGCTACGCGAGGAGAACGCTCGAAACGAGATCTCGCAGAAAATCATTCGCGATGTCATCGACCGGGTCGCTCATACCGCCGCGCTGATCGAGGCGCTGCTCGATCCGGAGCTGATCATCGTGGCTGGCTTGATCGTCGAGTTCGACGAACTGGCCGACGGCTTGATCGCCCGCATCGACGAACTCCGTCCGCCGGAGCGGCAGGGCCGCACCACCACGGTTCGGTCCAACATCAGCCGCGACGCACCGATCGCGGTAATCGTTGCGCTGCAACAACTCGACCCCGACATCGCGGGGATGCTGCACACGTCGGCGTAGCCGGCTAGCGCACGGCAGCATTGATTGATGGCTTGTCGATCATTCCCTTCTCGACACCCCAGATCGTGGCGATGGTGCGGTACTCCCCGGTGTCGATCAGGTGCTGCAGCGCCTGGCGCAGCGGCTCGGCGAGACCGGAATCCTTGGCCACCGGCCAGCCGTACGGCGCGGAGTCGAACACCGCGCCGGCTGCCTCGAGTTGTCCGCCGCTCGTCTTGATCGTGAACCCGGTGACGGGCGAATCGGCCGACATCGCATCGACTTCACCGGCCATCAGCGCGGTGTTGAGATCATCCTGACGGGTGTAGATGACCTTCTTGATCGCGGGCTTCCCGGCAGCCACGCATGCCTTGCTCTTGGCCGGCAGCTCCTCGGACTCCTGCAGCGACGGGTAGGCCACCCCGACCCTGAGGCCGCAGGCGTTGTCGGGGTCGATCGCGGCGCCGGGCCGCTGCGCCCACAGGGTGCCGGCCCGGAAGTAGGTGACGAAATCGGCTGCGGCTTCGCGTTCTTTGGTGTCGGTAAACGACGACATGCCGAGGTTGAAATCGCCCGCGCGCACCGACGGGATGATGGCCTCGAACGCGGTCTCGCGATATTCCGCTGTCAGGCCGAGCGTGCGGGCAACAGCATTCATCAGGTCGACGTCGAACCCGACCACTTTGCCGTCGGCGTCGATGAATTCGTTTGGCGCGTAAGGAATATTCACGCCGACGACGAGCCGGCCCGAGTCCCGGATCTTGGCCGGCACCATCGCCGCGATGGACGGCACCGCACCGTCCGCCTGCGGTAGCGGCTGCGAGCTGGATGCGGTGCCCGCCAGACTCGTTGCGCTGGAAGACCGATTGTCCGATCGCTGCCATTGCCAGGCACCCACACCTGCGGCGGCCACCAACAGGACGGCTGCTCCGACGGCGGCAAACGCGCGCCGGCGGTGTGGCCGTGGCGCTGTGGCCAGGACGTGCCGCCCGGAACTCCCGGTTCTGCGGACCCGTGCGGTCAGGGCCTGGCGCGCGGCAGCGGCCAGCTCCCCAGCGCTGGCGTACCGCTGCGCGGCCTTCTTGGCCATGCCCTTGGCGATGACGTCGTCGAACGCGGCCAGTTTGGGGTTCTTCTCGGACGGTCGCGGGGCCGGCGTGGTCATGTGCCCGGCGATCTGCTGTTCCAAGCTGTCATCCGGGTACGGCCGGTCGCCGGTGAGGCATTCGTAGAGGACGCACGCCAGGGCGTAGACATCCGATCGGTGATCGGCCTGACTGCCGCTGAACCGCTCCGGGGCCATGTACGCCAGCGTCCCCAGCGTGCTGCCGGCCGTCGTCAGCCCCGCCTCACTGGCGGTGCGGGCCAGCCCGAAGTCGATCAGGTAGGCGAAGTCGCGGCCGGTGATCAGGATGTTGGACGGCTTGACGTCGCGGTGGATCAGGCCGGTGGCGTGGGCGGCGTCCAGGGCTGCGGCGACCTGCTCGGTGATGCTGACCGCGAGCGCAGAGTCCAACGGCTTGCCGGTGTCGGACAGGATCGATCCCAGCGTGCGACCCTCGATCAGCCGCATGTCCAGGTACAACCGTCCGTCGATCTCGCCGTATCCGTGGATGGGGACGACGTGCGGTTCGTTGAGGGCGGCGGCGGCCTGAGCCTCCCGCCTGAATCGTTGCTGGAAGGTCTCGTCCTCGGCCAGCCGGTGCGGCAGTACCTTGAGGGCGACCACCCGGTCGGTCTTGGTGTCGAAGGCCCGGTAAACCTCACCCATACCGCCGCGACCTATCAGCTCCTGCAGCTGATAGTGCCCAAATGGTGTCGCCTCCACCATCTACTCCTTGGCAGCTCCCCCGACCGTCGATTGAAGCTACATCACCTTTGCCAAGGATGCCGCGGGTCGGCGAGCGGAGGTCACAGGTAGCTCATTCCGCCTGCGAGCCTTCGACTACCTGCGCCTTGGCACGGTACGGTCATAGCGGCTGACCCACCAGCCTCGCGGAAACGTCACGGCGGCGATCTGAACGCCCCGCCGAACCGGTGCCTACCGGCCCGACGTAAACCGACCACAATTCCGGCGCCAGACCGTGGGCGCGTGGCCGATCACCAACTCGACTGAGCGCTGCTTCACCCCACTACTCGCGGCAGTCACCCTGCAGCGACAACATCGCACGTCGCACCCTGCGCGGCAGGCAGAAGGAAGGCTCCGTTGAGCCAATTCACCGAAACCATGCTCAGTAACGCCCAATGGAGCATGAAGGGCATGGTCACCGGCGAGCCCGACGCCCCAGTGCGCCACAGCTGGGCTGAGGTGCACGCACGGGCCAGCCGGATTGCCGGCGGCCTGGCAGCAGCTGGTGTCGGCCACGGCGATGCCGTGGCCGTTCTCGCGGGGTATCCCGTCGACATCGCGCCGACGGCTCAGGGCATCTGGATTCGAGGCGCCTGCGTCACCATGCTGCACCAGCCGACGCCGCGCACCGACCTGCAGCGCTGGGCTGAGGAGACAATGGCGGTACTCGAGACGATCGACGCCAGAGCCGTCGTCGTCGGTGCGCCGTTCCTGCCGGCCGCGCCGCTGCTCACCGAGCGGGGAATCCGGGTGGTGATCGCCGAGGAACTGCTGCAAGCGGCCCCGGTCCGCCCGGTGGAGTCCCGGGACGACGACCTTGCCCTGATGCAGCTGACCTCGGGCTCGACCGGCTCCCCCAAGGCGGTCCAGATCACGCACGCCAACGTCGTCTCGAACGCCGAGGCGATGTTTGTCGGTGCCGAGGTCGATGTCGAAACCGACGTGATCGTCAGTTGGCTGCCCTGCTTCCACGACATGGGTATGACCGGCTTCCTGACCGTGCCGATGTACTTCGGTGTCGAGCTCATCAAGGTCACCCCGATGGACTTCCTTCGCGATAACTTGTTGTGGGTCAAGCTGATTGACAAGTACAAGGGCACGATGACCGCCGCCCCCAACTTTGCCTACAACCTTCTGGCAAAGCGACTGCGCAGCCTGGCATCGCCCGGCCAATTCGACCTGTCGTCGCTGCGGTGGGCGCTGTCAGGCGCCGAGCAGGTCGATCCGGCCGACGTCGAGGACCTGTGTGCTGCCGGCGCACCGCACGGGCTGCGGCCCGAGGCGATCCTGCCTGCCTACGGCATGGCCGAGACAACCGTCGCCGCGTCGTTCTCCACGTGTGGCGCTGGCATGACCGTCGACGAGATCGACGCCGATCTGCTGGCTGTCCTGCATCGCGCCGTACCCGCAACCCGAGGGAACACCCGGCGGCTGGTGACACTCGGTTGCCTGCTGAACGGGCTGGAGGCCCGCATCCTCGACGAGGACGGCGCCGTGCTGGGCACCCGCGGGGTCGGCGTGATCCAACTCCGGGGTGCCCCTGTCACGCCCGGGTACACCACGGTCGCCGGGTTCATCTCGGCGCAGGACGATCAGGGTTGGTACGACACCGGCGACCTGGGCTACCTGACCGAGAATAAGGAGATCGTCGTCTGCGGCCGGCTCAAAGACGTCATCATCATGGCCGGGCGGAACATCTATCCGACCGACATCGAACGCGCCGCCGCCCGCGTCGACGGCGTGCGCCCGGGCTGCGCGGTGGCCGTCCGGCTCGATGCGGGGCATTCCCGCGAATCGTTTGCGGTGGCGGTGGAGTGCAAAAATTTCGATGACCACGACGAAGTCCGCCGGATCGAACACCAGGTGATCCACGAGGTGGTGGTGGAGGTCAACGCCCGGCCACGCAACGTGGTGGTCCTCGCCCCGGGAGTCATCCCCAAGACTCCGTCCGGCAAGTTGCGGCGCGCTCACGCCCTGGCGTTGGTCACCTGACCGCAGCGGTACATTGGTCGCGCGGGGATCCCGCTGTCTCCGCCCAGTGACACCTGGGGAGGGGCCGATGGACGACTACGACGTGCAGCCAGGCCGCAAGCCACCCCCGGAACCAGAGCTCTCCCCGGCTCAGCTCCAGTCTGACGAACTTGACCTGAACGCTGGGCTCGGCGGTTTGGCGGGGATCATCGCGGACGCGGCCAGCGTCGACGAAATGCTGGGCCAAGTAGCGCAATTCGCGGTTCAGGCGATACCGGGCGCCGACGGCGCCGGCGTCACGGTGATCGAGCCCCACCACCCGGATTCAGGCGACGACTTACACATTCAGGCGTGGTCGGTGACCGCGGACTTCATTCAGGCCATCGACACCCTGCAATACGACAAGCTCGGCGAGGGGCCATGCATCACCTGCCTCAGGTCCGCACGGCCCGCGGTCAGCGGTTCGCTGGGCAGCGACCGCCGCTGGCCGCATTTCGGCGGGGCGGTGGCCCGCATGGGCGTGCATTCGGTGCTGGCACTGCCGCTGACCGTCGGTGATCGGGTGATCGGCGCGATCAACTCCTACGCCCACGGACGCGATGCATTCACCGAACACGCCGTCCAACTGGGGACCCAATTCGCCGGCCCCGCAGCGGTATCGGTGTACAACGCGCAACTACTGGCCAGCACCCGACTGCGCACGACACAACTGCAAAAGGCGCTGCGCAGCCGGGCAGTGATCGACCAGGCGATCGGCATCATCCGCAGCCGCTCCGGCGGCACTGCGCAGGAGGCCTTCGACCGTCTCACCCGCATCAGCCAGCGGGAGCACATCAAATTGGCTGACGTGGCTGAGCAACTCGTCGACGAGGCGGTCCGGCGGGCCCGGGCACGTCAGCAGTAACCGCTTACTGCCGGCCTTGGCTATGGGCGAGTTCGGTGAGCGCCCTGACCAACTCCGGCCGGGTGTACCGGTCCCTCATCAACCGCCGCGCAACATCCGTCAGGTGCTCGCCGCGCATCCGGCTGTAAGTGCGGATCAACCGGAATGCCTCATCCATCGAGACACCGAGCACCTCGCTGACAAACCCCTTGGCCTGCTCGACGATGACACGGCCGATCAGTGCCGACCGCAGCGGCGACACCACGGTGGCGAGGGTGGGCGGGTGCTCTTGCAGGACCGCCACACATGCGATGTGGGCGAGGGTCTGAGCGACCAATTGATCCGCCTCGCTGAGTCCACCGGGCTGGGTGTCGAACAAATTGAGCGCTCCGAGCACCACGCCGGCCGCGCGCATCGGCAAGGCGTGCACCGAGGCGAAGCCGGCCTCCTTCGCAGCCGGGGCGAACCGCGGCCACCGGTCGACTTCTTTACTGATGTCGGGCACCACGACCGGCTCGCCGCTGCGGTAGCAGTCGATGCAGGGCCCCTGCTCGGCCTGAAGTTGAAACAGCTCGATATCACGCGTCTGCTCTGAGGTCGCGGCCACCAAATGAAGGCGCCGCAGTGGGTCGGGGAGGAGGAACCCCGCCGAAGCGATGTCGAGCAGTTCGGCACAGCGTTCGGTCAGTTCCGTCAGCAGATCCACAACGTCGAAATCGTCGAGCAGGCTGTCGACCAGTGACACCACCGCACTCAGTACACGAGTTTCGCGAAGGTCATCGCTCACCATGGCTTGCCTCCCGGCCTGGATGTGCGTGCGCATCTGTCGTCGTTCATCGGTCCGTCTCCAGTCTCAGCCGCCGGTCGATGATGTCGCGGGCGACCTCGGTGGCGGTGCGACCGGTGGCATAGGCGTGCGCACGCAGCCGCACCAGCGCCTCGGTCGGATCTATATCCAATTGCGCCACCAACATTCCGGTTGCCTGACTGACCTCGGCACGGCTCAAGATGCACAGCTCCGCCCATGCATTACTGCCGGGATCATCGACGGCCGCCTGAAGATCGCCGACGAGCAGATCCAGCACCGGAATCCCGGCCAACTCCGCGGCGGCTGCCGCGCCTGCGAGTTGTTCGCCCACCAGCGCACCCGGCTCAGCCCGGAAGAAGTCGAGAGCGCCGACGTACTCACCGGCTACCAGTACCGGCATGGCAAAGACTCCCCGGATCCGATGCTCCAGCATGGCCCGTCCGTAACTGGGCCAGCGGGCTTCCCCCGGGTGCTCAAGATCCACCACCACCACCGGCGCCTGCTGGGTGACCGCATCTAGACACGGCCCTTCGCCGTAGGTGAACTGCAATTCGTCGTACGTCCGGGCCGACGCACCACTGGAGCCCAGCGTTCCCGCGTTCGCACCGTCGAAAACGAGCGAGATCGCGGCTGCATCGATGTCGAGCAGCAGCACGCACGCTTCGCAAAGCCGGTCGGCGGCTTTCACTCCACGTTGGCCGTCGACGGCCGCAACAAGCTCGTCCTGGATCGTCAAACTAGCCGGACCAGGCTTGAAATGCCGGCCCGACGGGTAACAGTCCCCCGGCCATCCCTCCACCCTCCTCTACTCGGTGCACTATTGCTCGGATTTGCCGAAGCCGAGCGGCAACGGAGCCGGCCGGCAGCACTCCCCCAGACGGGTAGGCTGGTGTTGCTGGCAGATTCAGCCGGCCCGAATCGGCGCCCCACCTCTGCGGCGCCGCGAGCATCCGCTCACAGCCGGGCACTTCCTCTAATGCCGTTGTCGCTCAACGCACGACGGTCGATTACCCGAGGACTCTCCATCGCCATCACAGACGTCGCCGACTATGCGCATCTGAGCCAGCACGATATCGACACCTTGGCGGCCGCACTCGATGCGATCCGCAGCGAGATCGAAGACTCTCGCGGTGCGCGCGACGCCGCCTACATCCGTCGAACGATCATGTTCCAGAGAGCGCTGGACGCCGGTGCCCGGCTGCTGATCTTCGGCAGCCGTTCACGGCGCGGATGGCTGCTCGGGGTGGTGTCTCTGGCGATGGCCAAGAGCATCGAGAACATGGAGATCAGCCACAACGTTGTTCACGGACAATGGGATTGGATGAACGATCCCGAAATCCACTCCACCACCTGGGAGTGGGATATGGCCGGGCTCTCGTCGCAATGGCAATACTCCCACAACTACCGACACCACGTCTTTGCCAATGTCGTCGGCGTCGACGACGACCTCGGATTCGGCATCATGCGGGTGACTCGCGACGTCGCGTGGCGCCCACGTAACCTGATGCAGCCGTTTCGCAACGCCCTGCTGGCCGTCATCTTCGAGTGGGGCATCGCCCTGCACGGTCTGCACTCAGAACATGAACGCGCAACCAACGAAGAGCAACGCCAAGGCCACACGCGCGCACTAAAGGCCAAGATCCGGCGTCAGGTCATCAAGGACTACGTTGCGATCCCGGCTCTCAACGGATCTCGTTGGCGGCGGGCGTTGTCAGCGAACGTCGCCGCCAACATCGTGCGCAACCTCTGGGCCTACGTGGTGATCTTCTGCGGGCATTTCCCAGACGGGGTTTCGACGTTTACGCCCGAAGTCATCCAGCAGGAGAGCAAGGCCGAGTGGTACTTGCGCCAGATGCTGGGGAGCGCCAACTTCAATGCCGGCCGGGTGCTCGCCTTCCTCAGCGGGAACCTGTGCTACCAGATCGAACACCACCTGTTCCCCGATCTGCCGAGCAATCGCTATGCCGAGATAGCGCGACGGGTTCGCCCGCTGTGCGACGAATACGGTCTGCCGTACACCACGGGTCCGCTGCTTCGCCAGTTCCTTCAGACCCAGCGGACCATCCTGAAGCTGGCGCTGCCAGACCGCTCCGCGTAAGCCCTCGCGGTTCCCGCGCCGAGCGTGCGGTTCGTCGTCGATTTCTCGCCGCATCGTCGACGACACCCCACACTCTCGATGCACCTGTGGATGGACGAATTCGTGCTCGAAGCGTGTCGCGCAAGGTGGGGGCGTGCAGGACGAGCCGTTCCTCGGGTCGACGGCGTTAGCGAGCGGACTGGTCACCGACTATCAGCTGCGCACCCGCTATCGGGCGGTGTACCGCAACGTCTACCTGGACAAAGAGGTGCCGTTGACGGCATCGCGACGAGCGCAGGCAGCGTGGTTGTTCGCCGGCCCCGACGTTGTTCTGGCCGGGACATCGGCGGCTGCGGTTCATGGCACCAAGTGGCTGGACGGTTCCGCGCCGGCGGAGATCATTCGCGCCGACCGCCATGGACCGCCGGGCATTGTGGCGCGGTCGTACACGATCGCGGATGACCAGGTGTGCACGCGGCAGGGTATGCGAGTCACCACGGCGGCTCGCACCGCGTTCGATATTGGACGCAGTCTTCGCCCGGACCAAGCAGTCCCACTGCTCGACGCGTTGATGAATGCCACTCGTCTCAAGCCCAACTCAGTCTTGGCCATCGCCGATGCGAGCCCTGGCGTGCGCGGAGTCCGTCGACTAAGGGCTGCAATGAAACTGGCCGACGGCGGCGCCGAATCACCACGCGAGACACAGGTCCGTTCGCTCTTGATCGGCGCAGGCCTGCCTGCGCCGGAGACCCAGATCCAGTTCTTCGACGACTACGCCGATGTCATGATCCGCGTCGACATGGGTTGGCGAAGATGGAAGGTCGCAGTCGAATACGACGGCGTACAGCATTGGGCCGACGGCAGGCAGCGGTCCTGGGATATCGATCGCATCGCCATCCTGGACGCGATGGGCTGGACGGTGGTTCGGGTCAGCGCGGACATGCTGAGGCGGCCGGAGGTGATCATCCAGCGAGTCACGGCGAAGTTGCGTGCTGCCGGCCGCCGCCTCTGACACCGAGCGTGTGACGTATCGGTGGCCGACGGGCGATCCGTCAACGACGACTCGCACGCTCGACAGTGAAAATCGAGACCGACATCGCACGTTGTCATATCGTCGTCTGCAACGTAGACACACCGTGACGGAATATGGGGATAGATGACGGTACAAACGCAGCGCCGCGCCAGCCAACGGAGGCGGACAGCCTGCCGTTGCGGTCTGGCCACGCTCGCGGTCGGCATCGGGTTGGGCATCGGAACCGTCGGCGGACAAGCTGCGGCCTGGGCCGATACCGGCCACTCGTCGTCGTCGACGTCGTCGAGTCAGTCGCAGTCGAGCGGCCCCAGGAAGGCGGCCGACGGCCACGACAGTCATCGTGGCAGCGGCCTGGCGACGACCCGCCGCTCGACGATCCGACCGGATTCGACTCCGTCGCAGCGCAACTCGACGAGGCCAGCGATTGCGACGACGGTCACCTCGCCGACTATCCCGGTTCCCCCGGCACCGCTGTCCCCGATCGCCAAGCTGATCGCACTGCCCGGCCACATCGTCAATACCGTGCTGCAGTCGCTGGACATGACCGCCGCCAACACCGGCCCGCAAAGCCCGCTCAACTTCGCACCAATCGACCAACTCGTCTTCGCGGCGTTCCGCAGGATCGAACATGCGGCCGGGTTGGACGCGACCCCGACCACGCAACCGGTGCCGCCCACCATGACCTACACCGGCCCGACGACCGCGCTGACGCCGACCGTCGCCCAGTTCCTGAACGCCGCCGCGGCCGAATATGTGCTGGGTGGTGTCCCGGGCGGTCTGCGACAGTTCACCGTCAACGGGGTACCGGTCACGTCGACCAACATCCTGTCGGGCGAGCGAGCGCAGGTGTGGGTGACCCCGCAGAATCAGATCATCATCGCCTATCAGGGCACCACCGGCGGGACGAACCTGTTGTTCAACCCGCTGATCGCCATCTCCCAGATCGTCACCGACCTCCAGATCCTCTTCACCGGCACCACGCCGCGAGCCTTCACCGACGCGCTGAGGTTCGAACAGCGGGTGCAGGGTCTTGCCGCACTGCAGGGGTACAGCACCACCGACATCTTCCTCACCGGCCACTCGCTCGGCGGCTGGGAAGCCGAATACGTCTCGCAGCAAACCGGATTGGGTGGCATCGGCTTCGAGAGTCCCGGCATCAACACCATCGTTGCGGGCAACGGCGCCAACTCCGGATTCGTCAACATCGAGACGTACGGCGATCCAGCGGCGTACTTCTCCAGTGACCTGCCCGGCCTGCAGCCGTTCATGCCCACCTATGTTCCCGGCGGCGGAACCAAGCCGCACTACGGATCTATCGTGATGATCGGTGACCCGAAAGCGGTTTACCCGCTGCTCAATTCATCGGCTCTGTATGGCTACGGCCCCATCGGGGATGCGATCTTCATGCTCGACACCCTGGGCAACTTCTTCGAACATCACCTGCCCGCCATGCAGGCCCACAACCTGGACGTCGCCCCGGATCCGACCGTGGTGCCGTGGTTGGGATTGCCGATGGGACCGGTTGAGAGCGGCTACGGCACATTGACGATCACGCAGTTGCTGCAGGCCGCTTCACAGGCGGGGACGCTGATCACGCCGTAGGTGGGCGGCCAGATGTGAATCTTTGTTCGGTGCAATGAGCCGCACCGAATGGGTGCGGCCCACGAGATGACCATGTGTCCGCCGAGGCGGTACTTGCTCGAAGCCGCTATCCATAAGTGCGGTTATGGAGCGGATTACGGCTCGCTGACCGCGCATTGCGGTGCGCCGGGCCGCCATCGCAAACGGCGGCGACACCCTGATCGGTTGAACAGTATGTTAATGAATATTCTTCAACATCTTGACGCCGTAAGTCGGCGGGTCATACGGTGCACGAGGCACCCCCGAACCCATCGACGGACGACGTCGGCATCAAGCAGTGAACGGATGTGAATCACTCATCTTCTGCGTCTACCGAATGCGCTCGCGCGCAGGTTGTTTGACAACAGCGGCGTTGGCTACGGCAAGGAAGCCGGGCAATGCCTGAGCCGCACCTGCCCGCCAACCCGCAGCCGAGCGCGGGCGGTGTCGAGGTCATCCAGGATTGGACCGTCGGTTATGTGAAGCGGCATCCGCTCGCATCGCTGACTACCGTCGGTGATCAGTTCGTCCTCGGGGTGAGAACCCTTCAATACTTGTTCCTCGACCTCGTCACCGGCCGCTTCCCACTGCAGGAGTTCGTCCGCCAGGGGGCCTTCCAGGCCGGCACCGCGGTGGTGCCCACCGTGCTGGTGGCACTGCCGGTCGGGGTGACGCTGTCCATCCAGTTCGCCCTGCTCGCAGGCCAGGTGGGCGCCACCTCCCTGGCCGGTGCGGCCAGCGGTCTTGCCGTGATTCGGCAGGCCGCGTCGCTGGTCGCGGCGATCCTGATGGCCGCCGCCGTCGGCTCGGCCATCACTGCCGATCTGGGCTCGCGCACGATGCGCGAAGAGATCGACGCCATGGAGGTCATGGGTGTCTCGGTGATCCGTCGTCTCGTCGTCCCGCGGTTCGCCGCCGCGATCATGGTCGGCGTCGCCCTCACCGGGGTGGTGTGCTTCGTCGGGTTCCTGGCGAGCTATCTGTTCAACGTCTACTTCCAGAACGGCGCACCCGGCAGCTTCGTGGCCACCTTCGCCTCGTTCACCACCCCCGGCGACATGGTGTTGGCGTTACTCAAGGCTGTGGTGTTCGGCGCGATCGTCGCGATCGTGTCCAGTCAGAAGGGGCTGTCCACGAAAGGCGGCCCCACCGGGGTGGCCAACTCGGTCAATGCCGCTGTCGTCGAATCGATTCTGATCCTGATGATCGTCAACGTCGCGATCAGCCAGCTGTACAACATGCTGTTCCCGCGAGTGGGGCTGTGACGTGACCGTATCGACCTATAGCCCGTTCCGAGTCCCGTGGGCGCGGTTCGTTCGGACACTCGCCTCGCCGGTCGTGCGGTTGGGCCACATGCTGGTGTTCTTCATCCGCGCGGTCGCGGCCGTACCGATCGTGTTGCGCCACTACCGCACCGAGTTCGCCCGGCTGCTCTCCGATATCGCCTGGGGCAACGGGTCATTGGTTGTCGGTGGCGGCACCGCAGGCGTCGCGTTGGTGTTGGGGGTGACGGTCGGCGCGATCGTCGGCATCGAGGGCTACAACTTCCTGAACCTGCTGGGATTGGGGCCTGCGACCGGGATCATCTCGTCGCTGGTGAACACCCGCGAGCTGGCGCCGATCGCCGCGTCGCTGGCTTTCGCGACGCAGGGCGGTTGCCGGTTCACCGCGCAGCTGGGTTCCATGCGGATCGCCGAGGAGATCGACGCGCTGGACTCGCTGGCGATCCGCCCCATCCCCTACCTCGTCACCACCCGGCTGATGGCGTCGGTCGTCGCCGTGATCCCGCTCTACGTCTTGTGTTTGGCGGTGAGCTACCTGACCACCCAGATCGTGGTCGAGGTGATCAGCGGCGGATCGAACGGCGCGTACATGCATTACTTCACGCTGATGCTGTCCGGCACGGACATCCTGTACTCACTGCTGAAGGCGGTCGTGTTCGTCTGGATTGCCTCGACGATCCAGTGCTACTACGGCTTTTACGCCAGTGGCGGACCCGAGGGTGTCGGCATCGCAGCCGGGCACGCGATGCGCGCGGCGATCACGGTGACGATCGTGGTGAACATGCTGATGACCATGGCGCTGTGGAGCGTCGACGCCGGCGCGAGATTCGGCGGCTAGATGGCGAATTCCCTTGACTTGGACGGGCGCGGGCCCACCGACCGGCAGCTGCTGGTCTGCGGACTAGCCGTCGTGGTGGTCGCCGCCCTGGTGACGACGCTGCTGTTACTCAAGTCGAACGGCAAGCTCGACAACTATGTCCGGGTGGTCGCCGATCTGCTCAACGTAGGCGACGGCCTGCCGCAGAAGTCGGATGTGAAGTATCACGGTGTCCTGGTCGGCTCGGTCGACAGCGTGATCCCCGCCGCCAACGGCCATCCCAACTACGTCCACATCGACCTGAAACCCGACTTCGCCGGGTCCATCCCGGCGACGGTGACCGCACGGGTGGTCCCGTCCAACGTGTTCGCGGTGTCGTCGGTACAACTCGTGGCCGACGGAGCAGGGCCGGCGATCCGTTCCGGCGAGCACATTCCCGAGGACACCCAGCTGCCGACCGTGCTGTTCCAGACCACCATCAGCAAGCTGCGTGACGTGTTGGCCGCCACCGGGCGCGGACGTGAGGACCGCAGCGTCGGCATCCTGGCCGCGGTCAATGCCGCCACCGAGAACCGGCGCGGGAAGCTGCTCACCGGAGGCGCCCAGTTGAATCGGCTTCTGGACCAGCTGAACTCGGTCGTCAGCACCGACGACGGGCCGTCGACGGTTTCGGCGCTGATCGACGCCACCCATGGGCTCGCGGAGACCGCCCCCGATTTGATCGACGCGCTGCACCAGGCGGTGCAGCCCATGCAGGTGCTGGCCGAAAAGCGGTCGGCACTGACCGCGTTGGTGACCGGTGGCGCGCACACTCTGGGCACCACGCGTACCGCGCTCGACAATCACATCGACCAGCTGACCGGGATCAGCCACGACCTGACCCCGGTGGTGGGCAGCCTCGCGATGAATGCCGGCAAGTTCGTGCCGGCCTTCACCAAGCTGAATGGGCTGTCCCGCAAGTTCTTCGACGAGGTGTGGATGCCCGAACTGGACACCGGCAACATGCGGGTCAACCTGTCGCTGACGCCCAGCTACGACTACACCCGGGCCGACTGCCCCCGTTACGGCCAGCTGCTGGGGCCGAGTTGCTATACGGCGCCGAAGATCGTGGTGCGGCCGGACCTGCCCGAGATGCTGCTGCCGCAGAACTACCAACCACCCAAGGATCTGGCCCCGGCGCCGGGCACCGTCGTCGGGCCGGACGGCAACCTCGTCGCGGTCGGCCCCCCGCTGGTGAATCCGAATCCGAACCTGGCCGACCCGAATCCCCCGACGCCGTGGTGGGCTCCACCCTTTCCCCCGGTGCCGCTGGCCGCCAATCCCGATGACGCCCCGCCACCGCCGGCGCCCGCGGCGGCGCCGCCGCCCCTGCCCGCCGAAGCCGGAGGAACCCCATGAGGTTTCGCGCCCCGCTGATCGGACTGTCGCTGTTCATGGTGGTGGCGGTGACGTTGACCTGGTTGGTGTATGTCACGCTGCGCCGCGACGTGGCCGGCCCCACCACCCCTTATGCCGCGATGTTCACCGATGTGTACGGGCTGCGTGAAGGTGACGATGTCCGAATGGCGGGCGTACGTGTCGGCCGGGTCGAAAAGATCGAATTGGCAGGAACATTGGCCAAGGTGTCGTTCGTCGTGCAGAACGAGCAGCACCTGTTCGGCAACACCGTCGCCTCGGTGACCTACCAGAACATCGTCGGGCAGCGCTACCTCGGGCTGTCGCTCGGCAAGATCGGCAGCCCCGGTCCGCTCGCACCGCACGCCACCATCCCGGTCGAACGCACCGACCCGTCCTTCGACGTCGGAACGCTGCTCAACGGCTACGAACCACTGTTCAGCGTGCTGAACCCGCGTGATGCCGACAACCTGACGAAGGGTGTCATCCAGTCGCTGCAGGGCGACAACTCGTCGATCGTGAACCTGGTCAGCCAAACCTCCACGCTGACCGACACATTCGCCGGGCGTGATCAGACGCTCGGCGATGTGATCACTCAGTTGAACACCGTGATGGCGAGCCTGGCCAAGCAGAACACCAGCCTCGACCAGGTGCTCTCCCAGACCAGCAAGGTGGTGTCGGACTTCAATGCCCGCCGCCCCGAGCTGGTGGATTCGACGGGAACGATGGCGCGGGTGATCCGCCAGCTCTCGACGATCTCCAACACGGTCAACCCGTCGCTGAACGACATGATCACTCGCCAGCCCGGTTTCACCGGTCACCTGGTCGACATCGAGCCGCAGTTGGCGTTCACCGGCGACAACCTGCCGCTGATGCTCAAAGGGCTGGCCCGGATCACCAACGAAGGCGCCTTCGCCAACGCGTACGCCTGCGACCTCAACGGCACCGGCTTCTTCCCCGGCCTGAACGACATCACACCGATCATCGTGAACGCGGCGACACCGGGGAACCAGGCGATGTACACCCCCCGATGCAGGAACATGGCCAATGGCTAGGCGCCCGCTGGAGAGCTACAACAAGACGTGGCTCGGCCTGATCGCGGTCGCCGTGGTCGCCGTCATCGTCGGAGCAATGCTGATTGCCAACGCCGCCAACGTCGGTCACCGGCACTACACCGCGAAGTTCCTTCAGGCCGCCGCCCTGCAAACGGGCAACCCGATCACCATCGGCGGCATCCAGGTCGGCAAGGTCACCAGCATGACGCTGGCCGGCGACCACGTCGAAGCCGGCCTCGAGGTTCGCGACGATATCGCGCTGGGCACGAACTCGAAGGCGGTCATCAAGGTCGCCACCATCCTGGGCTCGCGCTATCTGGCACTGGAGCCCGTCGACGGTGGGACGCTGCCCGACAACACCTTCGATCTGTCGCACACCGAGGTGCCCTACGATCTGCAGGCCGCGCTGGCCGACGTGACGACCACCTACGAGCAGGTCGACACCGATGCGTTCGCGAAGTCGCTGGGGATCCTGGGTACCCAGATGCAGGGCCTGCCCGCCGTGGTGCCGCAGGCCATGCAGAACATCCACACCCTGTCGACGGTGATCGCCGACCGTCGAGACCAGTTGGGCGCCTTGCTGAAAAGCACGGACATGGTCAGCAGCACGTTGGAGCGCCAGCACGCCAACATCGCCGCGATGATCAATCAGGGGCAGGAACTGATCGGGAGATTCGTCGATCGCAGCGCGACTTTCCACGCCATGATCGCGGCGCTGACCAACCTGGTGAACACGATGAGCACCACGGTGGTGGCCAACCGTGGCGAGTTGGATCAGACCATCACCAACCTGCGGCGGCTCTCGGACCTGCTGGCCCAACACGACGATCTGCTGCGCAGCACCCTGCAGGCCGGGCCGGTGGCGCTGCGCGGATTCGCCAACGCCAGCGGCACCGGCAACGCCGTCGACTTCAACACACCCAACGGCATCGCCATCGACTCCTGGATGTGCGCGATCAGCGGGCGAGCCAAACAGTTCGGCATGATCCAATACTTCAAGGACTGCAAGTGAGCGCGAGGGCCAGGCTGCTGGCTTTCCTGACGGTGGTCGCGGTGGCGGTGGCATCGGTGGTCACCGTGGCATGGATGTACGTCAAGTCGGCGACCGATCACATCACCCTGACCGCCCAATTCGACAGTGCTGCAGGGCTCTACGTCGACAACACGGTAGCGGTGCTCGGTATGCCGGTCGGTAAGGTCACCGCGATCACGCCCAAGAGCGGGTATGTCGAGGTCCAGTTCACCGTCGACCGTGGTGTGAAGATTCCCGCGGATGCGCAGGCGGTGACGATCTCGACGTCGATCCTGACCGACCGGCAGATCGAACTCACCCCGCCGTATCGCGGCGGTCCGGTCCTCAACGACCGCGACACCATCGGGCTGCCCCGCACCAAGACGCCCGTCGAATTCGCCCGCGTGCTCGGTGTTCTCGACAAGATCTCCACCTCGCTGAAGGGCGACGGGAACGGCAACGGCCCGGTGGCCGACGTCGTCAACTCGGGAGCGGCGATCGCCGACGGAAACGGCCAGAAGATCAAGGACGCACTGGGCCAGTTGTCGAATGCGTTGCGGCTGTCCGCCGACGCGGGTGCACAGACCCGAGACCAGCTGACCACGATCGTGCGCAACCTCAGTTCGCTGTTGCAGGCCGCGGCCGACAACGATGCGACGCTGCGTGACTTCGGCTCGACCGTGCGTCAGCTGAGCCAGATCGTCAACGACGAGGACTTCGGCAGCGGCACCACCGGCAAGACCATGAACACCCTGCTCACGCAGGTCGGCGATTTCCTGGAGAAGAACCGCGACAACATCAAAGCCGTCGTCAACAACGGCAGCACCACCGCCAACACGCTCGTCGAACGTCAGCGCGACCTCAAGGAGTTCCTCGACGTCGCACCGCTGACGCTGGACAACATGTACAACGTGGTCGACCAGAACAACGGTGCTGCGCGGGCCCGCGTGCTGACGGATCGGGTGTTGTTCGACAGCCAGTACACCAAGGAGATCTGCAACCTGATGGGTCTGCGCCAATTGGGCTGTAGCACCGGCACATTGCAGGACTTCGGCCCCGACTTCGGGTTGACCTATGTGCTCGACGGTATGGCTGCGATGGGGCAGAAATGAAACGCTGCGTGGCGATTCTGGTGGTGGCGGTGGGCGCCACGGCGTGTTCGTCGAACGGCTTGTCCAGCCTGCCCCTACCGGCGCCCAGCGTCGGCAGCGGCGGGTACCGGCTGACCGCGGTCTTCTCCAATGCCTTGAACCTGCCCGCCGAGGCCAAGGTGAAGCTCGCCGGTGCCGACGTGGGGCAGATGGAGACCATGGTGGCGCGCAACTACACCGCGGTCACCACGATTCGGATCATGGACGGGGTGCGCCTACCGCAGGGAAGCACGGCCGAATTGCGTTCGGCCACCCCGCTGGGTGATGTGTTCATCGCGCTGAAGCCGCCGCCGGGCGCCTCGGCGGCCACGCCGTTGTTGAAGGACGGCGACACCATCGGCCTTGACTCGACGACGGCGGCGGCGACGGTGGAGTCGGTCCTGAGTTCGGCCGCGGTGATGGTCAATGGCGGCGCAGTGCGCAACCTGACCAACGTCATCAACGGTCTGGGCAAGGCGACCGGCGATCAGGGTCAGGCCTTCGGGGACATCATCGCCAAGACCAACGGCACACTGGCCAAGCTGACAGCCCGTTCCGGCCAGATCTCGGACGCGTTGACCGAAACGTCGCAATTGGCCCGGGAACTCGATGCCAAAAATCAGGCGCTGAGTGAGGTGACGATCGCCGCGGGTCCGGCGACAGACACGCTGGCCGCCAATGCCGACGCCGTCGCCGACGTCGTCCAGCAGGCCGGTGACACCAGCAAGCAGTTGGAGAAGTTCCCGTCGATCGCGGGCACCGACACCAGCGGACGCAGTGTGATCGGCGACGCCAACACCATCGCCCGGTCGTGGAACGACCTGGTCTTGGCTCCGGACGCGAACCTGGCTGCCTTGAACCGGCTGATGCCGCCGATCATCAAAGCGACCGCCGGCAATGCGTTTTCGGTGCGGGCCAGCATCGACCGACTGGTTCTCGGGTCGATGCCTGACGCCGGCTTCCTCGGCGATCCCGGTCTCCACGGACCCAAGCGCTACGACTGGGCGCAGATGGTGGGCTCGTTCAAGTACACGCTGTGGCGGTTGCAGCAACGCGTCGTCGGGTCCGGTCCCGGCGTTCCGCAGGTGCCCGTGCTGCCCAGCCCTACCGATCCCGGCGGCATGATCGTCGCGCCACCCGGCCCAACGCCCGGGCCGCCCGCCTCGGAGCCGCCGCCATGATCGAGTCGGCTGCCGACCGTGTCGTGCGCGGGGTCGGGTTCGGGTATCGGCACCGGTTGTGGTTGTCGACGGCGGGTTTGGTCCTGACGCTGGTGGTCGCCGCGGCGTACGTGTTGATGGGTGCGCTGCGGGTGACGCCGTTCGACTCGGCGTACCGGGTGACGATCAAGCTGCCGGAATCCGGTGGGCTGCTGCCGAATCAGGACGTCACGCTGCGCGGGGTGCCGATCGGGCGGGTGCAATCGCTGGCGATCACGCCCGACGGAGTCGCTGCGGTCGCCAGTGTGCGCTCGGATGTCCGGATCCCGTCGGCCAGCCCGGTCAAGGTGTCGGGTCTGTCCCCGGCCGGTGAGCAGTACATCGAATTCGTGCCGACCTCCGACACCGGGCCGTACCTGCACGACGGCAGCGTCGTCGCGCAGGACCAGACCTCGGTGCCGGTCAGCTTGGCTGACGTCCTCGCCCACGCCGACGGGATGTTGAAGCAGGTCGACCCGGCCAAGCTCGAGCTGATCAAGAAAGAGCTCAGCCTGACCAATCAGGGCCCGCAGAAGCTGGCCGACATCATCGACGGCGGCACGTTCCTGTTGTCGACGCTGGATTCCGTTTTGCCGCAAACCACAAGCATTCTTCGGACCAGCCGGATCGTGCTGACGACCGCGGCGGACAAGAACGCGGGGATCAAGGTGGCCGCCGGCAACCTGAATCGCACGTTCACCGGGGTGAACAAGATGGTCGACGGCTACCGCCGGTTGGTTGATCAGACGCCGCAAACACTTTCGGCCACCGACAATCTGTTCACCGACAACTCCGACACCATGGTCGGATTGCTGACCAGCATGGCTACCGCGTCGCAGCTGCTGTACGTGCGGGTGCCGGCCCTCAACGCGCTGTTCCCGGACTACCGCGGGTCCCTCCTCGATGCCTGGGCCACCGTGATGCACGACCACGGCCTGTGGGCGACCGCCGACATCTACCCGCGCTACGCATGCGACTACGGCACGCCACGGCGTCCGGCATCGTCGGCCGATTACCCCGAGCCCTACCTGTACACCTACTGCCGCGACGACGATCCGGCGGTGCTGATCCGCGGCGCCAAGAACGCACCGCGCCCGGCCGGTGACGACACCGCCGGTCCCCCGCCTGGCGCCGACCTGGGTGCGACCACCGACCCGACGCCCAAGGGCCGCTACACCATTCCGACCCCGTATGGCGGCCCGGTGCTGCCGATCGAACCGCCGAGTTGAGGAGATTGCGATGACTGTCACGAGTGAAGCCGAACCTGATACCGAAGTGGAGACCGAGGTCGAGGCGGAGGCTATCGAAGAGCCGACCACACGGCACCGGTGGCCGCTGATCCGGCGAGTGTTGCTGGGCGCGCTGATCGTTGGGCTGCTCGGCGGATCGGGCTTCCTGGGCTGGCAGGCGTGGCAGCAGCACCGCATCGAGGTGGCGGCGCGGGAGGGTCAGGCCGCGGCGGTGCGCTACGCGCAGGTGCTGACGAGTATCGACTCCAACAACGTCGACCAGAACTTCGCCGAGGTACTCAACGGGGCCACCGGTGAATTCAAGGACATGTACTCCCAATCCAGTGCGCAGCTGCGTCAACTGCTGCTGGACAACAAGGCCAGCGCACACGGCGTGGTGATCGAGTCGGCGGTGCAGTCGGCCACCCCCGACCAGGTCGTGGTGCTGATGTTCGTCGACCAGACGGTGGCCAACAAGGCCGCACCCGATCCGCGGGTCGACCGCAGCCGGGTCAAGATGACGCTGGAGAAGGTCGATGGCATGTGGCGGGCCAGCAAAGTCCAACTGCCCTGAATAGCATGCGCATTCGTGTGGTTTCTGTGTTATCGGTCATGGCGGCGATAGCCGTCACACCGGTGGCCGGCGCCTCGGCACCGGACTTCTGTTCAACCCTCGGGGCCGACTGGGACGGCGCGTACTGCCACACCTCGGTGTTGTCGGAGCGCAAGGCCGTGCGCGATATCAAGGTGGCGGTGCCCGGCGATCTCATCGACAACCCGGTCACCGGCCCGACGATTCGGGACTACCTGACCCAGTTGGTCACCAACTGGCGCACCGTCGGCGTACATATGGTGGCGGACAGTTTCGGTGAGGAGAACTTTCAGATCCTGCAGCGCGGCGACGTGCTCAGCGTGGTGTTCCATGAGAACTATCACGCCGACGGACCCAAGCCCAACAACGCATTTCGCACGTTCACGTTCGATATGGGCCGCGGCGTGCGGGTCGGACTGGCCGACGTGCTGAAGCCGGGCGTGAACTTCGGGGCCATCGCGTCGCTGGGCGCGCCGTTCATTCAGGATGCGTTGGATCAGGCGCCGCCCGCGCACCAGCCGGGCAGCTATCCGTTCGTGGCCGATCGATGGCAGCCGGACACGGTGTATTCCGGTGGATACAAGGCGTGGGCGCTGTCCGGTGACGAACTGATTCTGTACATGCCGGACTATCCGGTGGCCCATGACTCGCCGATCAACTACACCCCGGGCGTCATGCAGTGGTCGATGGATGGCGGCATTGTGCAGGCGCACATTCCGCTGACGGCGCTGAGTTCGGTGCTACGAGCAGAATTCGGCGGAACGTGATCCCGCTAGACCAGCCGCTTGCCGTGGCGGGCGCGCCACCGCAGGTCGGCCAGCAGCAGGTGTGGCCCGGGCTGGCGGAGGAACGACGGCAGGAAGCGGTTCACCAACGCGACGAAGCGGAAGAGCAGCTCGAAGCGGCGTTGCTTTCGTGCGCTCCACTGAAGGCCGAGGGCGTCGCGGAATACCGGCGCCAGGAATCCGGCGGTGAGAAACTTGAGCAGACCGCGAAAGGGTATGCGCAGCAACGGGTTGATCATCGTGAGGTCGATCAGGTCGTACAGGTAGGCGCGAACGGTGTCGTCGAACTGGACTCGCTGGCAGGTGGTATTCCAGTAGTCGCCGAAGGCGGCGCGGGTGGGCGGCCATTGGTCCTCGCTGACCTGCAGGGTGGTGCCCAACGGCCAGGCGGAGCGGTAGAAACTCTCGGCTTGGTCGGCGGTCATCTCGCCGCGCAGCAGCTGGTAGGTGTCTTCGAGCCCGACGAACAGGCAGGCGGCTACCCACATCTGCAGGTCGCGGTCAAAGGCGTTGTAGCGCACCGGGCTTTGGTCGGTGGACTGGACGTTGCGGTGCGCGGAGTTGACGGCCTCGCGGTACAGCAGCTTGTCGTCGTCGTTGCCGATGACCGCGACGGCGATGTAGGTGAAGGTGGTGCGGGCCCGCTTCCACGGGTGGATGAGCAGGTTCCCGGAGTCGACCTTGGACTCGACCACGCCGTAGCCGACGCCGGGCAGCGACAGCTGCATGATGACGTTGGCCGCACCCGCGGCGAACGACCAGAAGTCCAAGGCGTCGGCGGCGGTGACAGGTTCGTCGCTCCAGCGGGCGGTGCGCTTGTTAACGGCGATACGGGTTCTGGCGGTGGTCAACGATGACGTCGGCATGCAGACATCTCCCCTTGTCTAGCTTTATGAAGCGTCTCACATCACGCGGACCGCAGACAAGAACAAGTGAACATCGGTTCTCACGCCGTGGGAGACCATCGGCGTTGCAGGCGAGGAGCGACTAGCGTGGAATCCGTGTCAGAAGGCGACCCCGCTATTCGGCGCCGGCCCAAGGATCGCAAGGCGCAGATAGCGCGCGCGTCGACAGATGCGTTCGGGTCACAGGGGTACCACGCCGTCAGCATGGAGGACATCGCCGCGCGGGTCGGGATTACGCCCGCCGCGCTGTATCGCCACTCCCCCAGCAAGTACGACCTGTTCCGCGACGCGGTGCTGGGGCTGGGCCAGATGCTGGTCGACACCACCGCGTTCGCCGACGACACAGACGATGATCCGGCAATGACATTGCAGGCGTTGACCTCTGCGTTGGTCGATGCCACCATCGCCAACCGGGCGGCAGGCGGGCTGTATCGCTGGGAAGCCCGCTACTTGAAAGAAGCTGACCGCGGGATCCTGGTCCACCAACTCAAAGTGGTGAACGAGCGCATGCATCGGCCGCTGCTTAAGCTGAGGCCCAAATTGAAGCCGAGCCAGGCGTGGACACTGTCAGCGGCGGCGCTCACCATCATCGGCAGCATCACCGATCACTCCAATCCGCTGGCAGCAAGCGATATCCGGACTTTACTGTGCGCGATGACCGGTGATGTTCTGGCTGCCGAGTTGCCTCCCGGGCGGCGCGGGGGCGCTCGGCGTCCCACGCCTCTGATTGTCGGCGCCGAGGCCGGGATGTACGAGCACGTGCTCTTCGAGTCGGTCCGGTTGTTCTACGAGAACGGGTACCGCAACACGAGCATGGAGGACATCGCGTCGGCGATCGGCATCCAGGCGTCGGGGTTGTACCGGTCGTTCCCGGGCAAGGCGGACATCTTGGCGCTGGCGTATCGGCGGGCGGCCGACCGGCATTCCAGTGACACTGCGGATGCGTTGTCGCGCAACTCCGATCCGGAGGAAACGCTCGACGACTTGGTCGACGAGTACCTCGGCCGGGTGATGGAGTGGCCGGATCTGCCGTACGTGTATTACACAGAGCGGCACAATGTTCCGGAGCAAGATCTGCGGGTGTTGGAGACCATCGAGCACTCGACGATGGACGCCTGGGCGCGGCTGGTAACGGCGGCCCGTCCGGAGATGAAGATCGGCGCGGCGCGGTACGCAGTTGGTGCGGCGTTCGCGTTGACGGTCGACTTCCGGCGGTTGTTCGCCCGAGAGGCCGGGCCTGATTCGGTCGCGACGATCCGGCGGCTGATGGAGGTCACGCTGCTGGGCCGGCCTGCTCGGCGTCGCTGACTGTGCGCCCTATGCACGCAGAATCGCCAAAATGCGTACACAAGGTGCACACTCGCGCCGATGCGGGTTGTCGTCGATTTTTCGGCGCCGCGTTACCAGACGCGGATGTAGTCGATCAGCATGTTCGCCGGGTAACTGCCGCCGGTCGGGTCACCGCCGCCGGAGCCGGCGACCGCGAGGTCGAACACTGGCATCAACGTGTAGCCGGGATCGTTGAACTGCCAGTCCGGAAGTGAACGGGCCGGCACGTTGAAGTAGGGCGTGGCACCATCCTTGGAGAAGCTCATGCCGGCGTCGTCCCACACCACGCGCCAGGTGTGCCAGGCGCTGTCGACGGAGATTGTCTGGCTGACGTGTTCGCCGCCGTTGAGCTTGGCGTGCACGGCGGTGCCGGGAGCCCACTTGCCGTTGCCGTACCACTCCATGACGTCGACTTCGCCGCCGTTGACGGGGCTCTCGTTGGACAGGTAGAAGGCGGGCCAGCAGCCGGGGGTCAGGCAGTCCATCTTCATGCGGGCTTCCCAGGTGTGGCCGATGCCGCCCTGCCACTTCCCGAAGATCTTGCCGCTGTAGTAGGTGGGGCCGTCTTTCGCCGCGTGGAAGACGAGGTTGGAGTTGCCGTCGAGGTAGACGTTGCGGCGGTCGTCGCGGTATTGGCCGACGTTCTGGGGCAGCTCCCAGAAGGTGGGGTCTTCCATCGATTCACGGGCCAGCGCGGTGGTCCACTTCGACGGGTCGGGAGCGGAGCCGGCAGGGCCGTCGAACTCGTCGTGGAAGATGTAGTTCTGCGGCGCCGGTGCCTCTGGGACGGGTGTGGTCGGTGCGGCGCCGGCCTGCGGCATCTTGGTGGCGGCGACCAGCAGGCCAAGGCCGGTGGTCATGAGCATCTGGCGACGATCCATGGACCCATACAAGCCGCTTCTTTCGCCGAGGTGCAACCTTGCCGTCGGCTGTGTATCGAATGACCTGCGGTTATGTGGGTCGCGGTCGTACCGTTGTCCGGTGGCAGATCAGTCAGCGGCGATCACACCGGCGCCTCCGCCGGACGCGATCATGCGGGCCGTCAACCCGCTCATGCGGCATCTGTTGCGCACCCCGCTGGCTGGCGGGTTGCGTAAGCAATTCATGGTGCTGTCGTTCAAGGGGCGAAAGACCGGTCGGGAGTTCGTAGTGCCGGTGTCTGCGCATTGGATCGACGGTGATCTGTATGCGTTGGTGGGGTCGGCGTGGAAGGTGAACTTTCGCGGCGGGGCTCCCGCGTCGGTGTTGTACGACGGGTGCGAGACGGCGATGCGCGGCGAGCTGATCGAGGATCGGGCGTTGACGGCTGATCTGTTTCATCGCTGCGCTTCGGCGTACGGAGTGAAGCGGGCGCAGCGGATGATGGGGCTGCAGTTCCGCGATAGCCGGATCCCTTCTGTGGAGGAATTTCGCGAGGCGATCGACGTGAACAAGCTGGCGGCGATCCGGTTCACTGCCGCTTAGTGCGGTTGCGGGATGACACCGGCGCACGCCGTCAAAGTCCCTTCGCATCAAGGGCTTTCATCAATGACGGTCGCCTACCGTAGTCGTGTCGGATCTGCGTGATGAATGACGCGAAGTCGGCGCTGCGACCGCCGCGGTCATAGAGTTTCGCCATCGTCGCCAGCGTCGTGGCGATTCCGGGATAGAGCTTGGTATCGGGGTACCGGAGATCACTCTCGAGCTGGGGACGGTATAGGTCTGCGGCTTCCACCGGCCGAGCCTTGGCACCGCGGTCGGCCAGTTCCTTCCAAGCCCAGCCAGGGCCATAACGCTCGGCCGCCTGCCATGCGCCATCGACGTCGCCCTCGCTCAAACAAAGCTGAACCAAGACCGCGCCGGCGGCGAAGCGGTCAGAGGCTGCCAGTTGCCGTGCGTGGTCGAAAGCCCACGAACGTTCTGTATCGGCACCGTCGATGCCGGCCGCGAAATCGAGTAGGACGCGATAGGTGGAGACCGACGGGCGTCGGACGAAGTCGGCCCGAAGGACGCCGAGCGCATCATCGATCCGGCCAAGTCCCTGATACGTCGCAGCGACATCATCGGGGCTCAACCAGTGTGCGTTGCCGCCTCCGTGACTGCTGATTCTTCCTTCGGCCACTGCGCGGTCAATCCACGCCACCGCCTCCTCGGGACGACCGGCTGCCCGCAACCGGTCGACGATCGCCCCGTATTGCGGGTGTTCATCGCGCTGGGAAAGCAACTCGACGGCCCGGTCGACGTCGCCGTCGTGGTCAGCGAGCTCGAGAAGCATTTCGTCGACTTCGAACCGTTGCCATCGATTACGGTCTGCCAGCTTTCGATCCAGTGCCTCGACCGCCCGGCGGTACGTTGCGAGTGCTTGCTCGTCGAAGGAACCCACGAAATCTGCCAACACGACGCGCGGCCACCCTGGGGAGTCGGCCCGGAATTTCACCAGCCACCTCGCCAGTTCAAGGGGGTCGGGTTGACCCACTCGACAGGCCTGCGTGTAGAGGTCGGCCGCACGTTGGCATTCATCACCGATCGCACCCGAGGAGTCGTCAGCGGTACCGACGATCTTGCGTAACCGGGTCACCGCATGCAGTAAGGCAGGTCGCACGAGTTCGGCAGATCCACTATCAAGGTGGAGTTCGAGTTCGTCGAGCATCTGACTGGCCGCCTCCGCGACCTCGAAGGAACGCCGGTAGTCGACAAAACCTCTGAATGCCAGAGCATTTCGCGCGTAGGCTTTCAACTCGGCTTTAGCCCGCGAGTCGTCGCCAGACACGGCCGTCGCGCGAACCTCCAGCATGCGGCGAACGCCGTCATCACGCTGCGCAAGCGTCATGACGAGGTCACGCAACTCACCGACGTCCATCGCTTGCACCGCCGCTTCGACCGTGCTGCTTGCTGTGTCGTCGACAGGGATCCTTCCCGTATCGATCGCGGCGAGTCCCGTTGCAACCAGATGCTTGCAGAAGTTGCCGTCGGCATGGTGCGGGCACGTGCAAGATCCGCCGAGCGACGGGCCGGACCAATCGAGCTCTACCGTGTAGACGTTCTTGGCCTGGATCGACGCGTATGCCTTGGAAGCTGTTGTACGGAGCCCTCGGACATAGCGAACGTAATCCTCGCCCCGCGCGTAGACCAGATCACCGGCCGCCTTGAGCAGCGCGGTTTCGGAGAGCGGCACATCATCATGGTGCCCGATGACGAGACCACGCGCAGTCGCCTTCGCGTCGAGTGCGACGAGGTGGTGTCGGCGGTCACCGTCAATCGTTTCCGTTTCAGTCGAGTGCGGCCGACGTGATGTCCGTATGGGTGAAGTCGTCGCCGACGAACAGCAATGGTTCACCGGTGACCGCGGCGAGGGCGTAGGAGTAGCAGTCACCGAGGTTCAGGCCGGCGCGATGGCCGCTGCCACGCCCGAACTCGCGGTAGGCGCGTGTGGCACTCGCTGCTTGCTCAGCGTCGAAAGATACTGTCACGATGCCCAATTGGTCGATGAGGCGCTCCACACGTCGCAGATCTTCGGGTTTCAGACGCCTCATGAGGACCGCCGCCACCTCGACCAGCGTGGCTGCGGAGATCTTCGGCTTAGCCGCGCCCGCTAGCGCGTCGACCAACCGATCGCGCCCCGACTCGTTGAGCGCTATGGCCACGATCGCCGAGGTATCGACGATCACGCAGGCAACCCGTTCTCGTCGTACAAGTCGGCTTGGTCTTTGAGAATGGACTTGCGCTGATGCGCGGTGATCGACCGATCCAGTTCGGCGAGCAAGTCATCGACCTTCTGACGTCGAGTATCTCCCCCCTCGCCAGCGGTGACCTGGGCAAGCTTGGCGCGCACTGCTTCTTCGACGGCGCTCGTCTGACTGAGTCCTGTACGCCGGGCAAGTTCCCGAACCAGCGCAACCGTCTGCGGGTTTTTGATGTTCAGACTCATGGTAGAAGTCTACCGGGCAATGGTAGATTTCTACACTGCGCCGATCCGGTTCACTGCTGCTTAGAGTCAAGTGCTTGCGGGACTTCCGTTTCGGGCTCGGCCTGATGCCCGATCGCGCCGAACACCGCGACCGCCACGGCGCCGGCGACGGCCCCGACGAAGCCGAGCGCCACTACCCAGCCGAGTCCGGGCCGGGAGCTGTCGCCGAGAAACGCCACGCCGACGATTCCGGGCACCACCGTCTCGCCGACGACGAGGGCGGCGGTGGCGCCGTTCACCGAGCCGAGTTGCAGCGCCACGGTGTGCAGGTAGAAGCCGCCGATGCCGGCGATGGCGACGGTCCACGCCGCCGGGTCGGTCAGCACGACCCACGGTTGCAGCGGCTCGACACCGTCGAGCACCCGCACACCGATCGCGAGCATGCCGAACAGCACGCCGGCGATCAGTCCGGCCATGACGGCACTGCGTGACCCGAGGATGCGGGTGAGCGCGATCCCGCCGAGCAAGATCAGCACCGAGACCGCCAGCACGATCCAATGGACAAGCCGGTCCGGGTCCACCTCGCCGCGCTCCCCGGCGCCGAGGCCGAGCACGAACAGTGAGGCGATGACCGCGACGATGGCAATCCAGTCGCGGCTGCGTAACCCGATGCCGAGGACGGCGATCCCGAGCACCGCGGTGACGACCAGGTTGGCGCTGATGATCGTCTGTGACAAGAACAGCGGAATCAGCCGCGCCGAGACCGCGCTGCCGACGAAACCCACGACATCCAAGATGATTCCGACGATGAACGCTGCGGTGACCGCGGCGTGCAGGGTGGAGCGCAGGGTTGGTCCGCCGGTGGCGGTGAGGTGTCCAGTGGCGCCGCGGTCGCGGGCTGCAGCTGCTGATCGGCGTGCCCCGTAGGCCTGGAGGACCGAGGAGACCCCGTAGCCGACGCAGGCCAGCAGGGCTGCCAGGACACCGATCATCACCGCTTGAGGCTAGCCGTCTTGACCGTTGATTGTGCTGGGGTTAGGCGCCGGCGCACACCTGCGAGTCGCGGATGGTGGTGCCGTAGACGTTGGCGGTGGCGATGTGGGCGTTGAGCTGACCGGAGGGCAGCTGGTGCTTCATGTTGTCGCTGATCTGGGTGAGCTGATACCAGAGGTGGAACATCGAATCCCCGTTGTAGACAGGCGAATACTCGCTCTGGTCGGGGTAGTTCACGATGAAGAGGGTCTGCGCGCGGGGGTCGAGGAAGGCCGCGGACTGGTCGAGGTTGGCTTCGATGGTGGTCGCGGCTTGTTGGACGCCGGGCGCCTGCCAGTTGTCGTGTTGGCTGTCGAGGAAGTGCTGGAACCCGAAGACTTGGCTCATCAGCGGGTCGTACTGAGCGTTGAACCATTGGCAGGAGTCGCGCATGGCGGTGGTCTGCTCGGGGGTGACGCGGTTCTGCCAGAGGTTGTAGGGGTAGACGGCGGTGTTGGGCTGCCAGTCGGATTCATGCGGGGCGAACTGCGGGAGCGACGGGGTTGGGTTGTCGGCGTTGGCGATTGGCGTCGTTAGTGCCGCCGCTATGAGTACCGCTGCGAGTGCGAACCCCTTGTGCATGACCAAGTTTCCCGTGTGACAACTGGCATTGTCTAGGGGTTCGCGCGACCTAACGTTGCTTATGCACCCGAATCGGCAGTCATCCGATTGCGAATGCTTGCAGCTTCTCTGCGACTTCCGTCAGTTCCAGATCACTCTGGACGGCAACAACGTTCATGAAGTCCTCGGCGTCGTCTACATCGAATTCGGGACTCAATTCAACTCCGTTGATATACAGGAACGTCCACGCGGCTGCCCATGCAGTGCGCTTGTTGCCGTCGACCAGTGCGTGGTTGCGAGCCAAAGACTGCAGCAGCGCCGCCGCCTTGGTGGAGAGGTCAGGATAGGCGTCAACACCGAAGGCGGTAGCCTGCGGGCGCGCCACCGCTGCGTCGAGCAGGCCGTAGTCGGCCACCCTCAGCTCGACACCTACAGCCGCAGCACCGGCGACCAGGACATCGTCGCGGTCGAGGTACTCGGTCACGCAAGCCGGCGGTTGAGCTCTGCGCTGCGCTCGGCGACGATCCGCGCACCTTCCCGTACGCGACGCTTGTGATCGCTCGCGGCATCAAGAGCGGCGCGGTGGACGAATGCGCGCAACGACTGCTCCCCCGCAGCTGCCGCGGTGCGCAACTGTTCCATCTCCACGTCAGTGAAGTTGACATTCAAGGCCGGCATCCAGCCAAGGTACCAGTTTCGGTACTCCTTCCGGTACCGCCCGATTCGCCACCTGTTGACCCGAGGCGCTTCGTTGGTCTCCATTTTCCCGCCGAGTGGCCGCCCGCCCCCAGCACTTTCACACCGGTCGCAAAAGTTCGACGACGAGCCCAAGGTGCGTAGCTTTGCGTAGCACACCTCGCTACACTGGCCGGTATGGCCCGGACGATCCCGCAGCGTGAGCTGCGCAACGAGAACGCGAAGCTCATGGATGCGGTGGCAGCAGGTGAGACGTTCGTCGTCACCCGCCACGGCGAGCCGGTCGCCGAACTTCGCCCCATCCAGTCCGCCCGCAAGACGTTCACCACCCGTGACGACTTGGCACGCATCGCCGGCGCGGGTGTCCGGATCGACCCGGGCCAGTTCCGTCGCGATCTCGACACCGCGATCGATCAGAGCGTGTAGATGGCGGCCGGGCTGCTGGACACATCGGTGGTGATCGACTGGCACGATCCGGCAGTCGCCGACAAGCTGCCGAACGAGATGGCGATATCGGCCATCACCGCCGCCGAGCTGGCGGTCGGCCCCCTCCTGGCGAGTACGGCGGTCGAGGCCGCCAAACGACAGTCGAGGTTGCAGGAGGTCGAATCGCTGATCGAGCCAATCCCTTTCGACGACAGGGCAGCGCGCAGCTACGGTCTCGTCGTTGCGGCCGTCATCAGTGAAGGCCGCAAGCCTCGGAGCCGATTCGCGGATCTCCTGATCGCCGCTACCGCACATGCTCATGGCCTGGACCTCTACAGCCGCAATGCGGACGACTTCGCAGGCCTTTCAGATCTGGTCCGCGTGGTGGCGCTGTAATTCGGTGATTGGCCTGCACCCCATACCCATTCACTGAACTGAGATGGAGTTGGGTTGTCGGCGTTGGTGATTGGAGTTGATGCGACCTAACGTCGGTTATGCCGGCGGCGGTGTGCCGATGAGGACAGCGGTCATGCGATAGCCGTCGGGGCCGGCTTTCCACGCGTGGTCGACACCGGTCATGACGACCATGTCGCCGGCCTCGATGCGGTGGGCGCCGTCGTCGAGGATGAGGTCGACGCTTCCGCTGACCACGAGCTCGAGGTCGAGGGTGTCAGTGTGATGCTTGGGGGTCTCGGTGTCGGCGCCTTGGTCGACCACCATCCAGCGGACGTGGCCGGGCTCGAGGTACTGGTCGATCAGGTCGGCATTGCCCTGTGGGCGCGCCGGTGGCGGCGCCTGTGTCGTGTTGTAGGGAATGGCGATGCCGAAACCGGGTGCGACGGAGTTGATCTCGACCTCGTCGTTGCTGACGATGCAGGACTTGCCGTCGGCGTCGACTCCGGTGATGAACAGTCGCATGGGCCGCCTTCCGCTTGTGGTGGTGTCAGCGTAGTCGGCCACACCGCAGGCGACGCCGATTGCGTCAGTGCAGCGAGTACCGGATCGGCAGATGCTTAAGGCCGCCGACGAAGATCGTCGAGATGAACTCGGGCTCGCCGGCCAGCTCGATGGACTCCAGTCGCGGCAGCAGCTCGGTGAAGAAGCTGTTGATCTCCATGCGGGCCAGGGCGGCACCGAGGCAGAAGTGGACGCCGTAACCGAAGGACAGGTGCTTGTTCGGGTCGCGTCCGACGTCGAATGTGGCTGGCTTATCGAAGATTTCCTCGTCCCGGTTGGCCGAGACGTAGGACAGCAGTACCGATTCGCCCTTGCTGATCGGGACGCCGCGCACTTCAGTGTCGGCAGTGGCGGTGCGCATGAACTCCTTGACCGGGGCGGTCCAGCGGATGATCTCCTCGACCGCGGTGCCCATCAGCTCGGGCTGTGCCTTGAGCCGGTTGAGCTGGTCCTGGTGCTCAATGAGGGCGAGCAGCCCACCTGAGATCGCGGCGCTGGTGGTGTCATGACCGGCGCTGGCGACGATCACGTAATAGGACAGGCAGTCGATGTCGTTGAGGAATTCGCCGTCGAGCTCGGCGTTGGCGATCGCCGAGGCGAGGTCCTCGGTCGGGTTGGCCCTGCGCGCGGCGGTGAGGGCGGTGAAGTACTGGAAGAAGTCGAGGATGACCGCGTGCAGCTCTTCCGGGTCCTTGCCGCGGCTGAGCTCGTCGTCGTCGCCGCCGAACAACTCCTGGGTGAGTTTGAGCATGCGGCCGAAGTCAGATTCCGGCAGACCGAGCAGCGACAAGATGACATAGAGCGGGAAGTTGACCGCGACCTCTTGGACGAAGTCGCACTCGGGACCCTTCTCGACCATCTTGTCGACATAGATCTTGGCCAGTTCGTCGACGCGTCTTCTGTGCGCAGTCGGCATCTCTCCAAGAGCAGCGTCGCTGGCGGCCGCACGGACGCCGCTGGGTATACCCCTACTTGGAAGCAGCTCGGATTGCCAGCGATCTTCGTCTAGAAGTGATGCATGATGAGCCGACGACACAGGTAGCAGGCGCACCTAATGTGCAAGAGATTCGGAGGAACCTTTAACTAATGGATGTAACGCCCGATCCCCGGATATTGATGGCGCTCACGTATACACCGTTGAGCCCGCTCGATGCACTCTCGGAACTCATCGACAATGGCATCGACGCCTTGAGGGTCGCCGCGCTCCGAGGGGATCCCGTTCAACATCCGCTCATCGCGATCCAGTTACCCGGCAAAGCCGAGGTGCAGCGCGGCGAGGGTTGGATACGCGTTCAGGACAACGGTCCAGGTATGTCGCCCGAGGAGGCACGGGCCGCAATCACCGCCGGCTACTCGAGCCACAACCCGTATGACAGCCTCGGACTCTTCGGCATGGGGTTCAATATCTCGTCGGGCAAGCTCGGACGCCGCACGAGGCTGTTAACGGCCCGCAAGCAAGACAAAGACGCTCTCGAAGTGATGATTGATCTCCCCGAGATGCAGCAGAGTCGGAGCTATAACGTCCCTGACCAATACATTCCGAAGCCCGAGGGCTTCAGCCATGGCACGCTCGTCGAGATCAGTCATTGGTGGCCGGCCGGTCACAAGAACCGCGGAGTAATTGAGCAGCTTTCAAATTACGGCCAGCCGGTTATCCGACGGGAGCTCGGCCGTCGCTACGCCACCCTAATCAGGTCGGGCGTCCGCCTCACAGTAAATAAGAACGCAGTGGATGCACACGAACACTGTGTGTGGAACCGCTCCCGATATGTTGAACGTCGCGGCGGCCAGATACCGGCTATGACCGACATCAATGAAGTACTTGCAAACCAAACCAGGTGCTCAGAATGCTACGCCCTGATAGCAGACGGTATGGATAAGTGCCCGGAGTGCGGCAGCTCCAGCTTCAGGACGATTGAAGAGCGCGTAAAGGGTTGGATTGGAATCCAGCGTTTCGACAACGAAACGAACTTCGGCATTGATGTCATTAGGAATGGTAGGGCCATTCTTGTGGGTGAAAAGAATGCGTTCTTCGAGTGGGAGAATGAGTTCCGAACAGAAACCGTTAAGGACTATCCGATCGATCAACCGTACGGACGAATAGTAGGTGAGCTTCACCTCGACCATGTACCGGTCGACTTCATGAAGCAAGACTTCATACGAGCCAGCGAAGAGTGGATTCGCGCGATGGAGCATGTACGAGGGAAGAGCTCGCTTCAGCCCAACCAGCCTGGCGCCGATACCAATACGAGCCCGTTATTCAAGCTATACCAGGGTTACCGCAAGATACGTACGCCTGGCCGGGCCGACATGTACATGGGCTACTGGGACGAAGAAGCAGGAAAGCCTAAACGTATCAGTCGCCAAATCGAAAGGGAACTTTATGAGAAGTTCAAAGCCAATGTACCTGGCTATCGCGACGACAGCGAGTGGTGGAAGTATGTAGAATCCGCAGACCAGGCACCTCCAGACCCACTTTTCGAATGTCCTGAATGCGGTGCGGAGAATTTGATGACGTCGGAGGTATGCGCAGTTTGCGAGCATATTCTTTCAGGAAAGGCGTGTATCAACACCGAGTGCGATGAAACGCTGCCCTTGTCGGCTGTCGTTTGCCCCAAGTGTGAAACGTCCCAGATACCCGACATAGAAGAGCCTTGGAAGTGCAACATATGCGGGACAGTGAACCGTGAGGACGACGACTGGTGCTCCGAATGCACTCGCCCACGCAATACTCCGCCCCCAGGATCGAGGGAATATCTAGAGTCCGTCAGTAACCGTAGCGACGAGCTCAGCCTGCCCGGCGCCTCTGTTGAGCTTGCCGACGGTAGCCATTCGGCTCCAATAGATGTAAATGTATGGGTCGCGACTAATCCGATTGTGCCCGTGTACGGTAAGCCATCAGTGCCGTTGCTGTCATTTAGGGCCGAATCAATCGACGTATTCGTCGATACAACTCACCTACTTTTCCGCGCGTACCGGATGAGGCCCGAATATGCCGTCGCCTCGGAACTATCCCAGTACCTGTATGACCAGAACCGGAGTCTGCTAACACAGAATTTATTCGGCCTACATTCGATGTCGGCGCTTACCACCAGAGTATTGGGTCTATATTCTGACACGCTTGAAGATAGCGTCGAGCGGATTCGTGCAGACATTAACCGTCTCTTCGAGAATATCCGCGGGGCACTCTCGACATTAGTGGACAGCGCCCGTGCGCAGCAGATTTACGCCGACTTCACCGAATCTGACCAACGGAGCCTCGTTTCGAACATTATCGGTATGGGCCAGGATCCGAGCAGGCTGGGTGAGTGGAAGCTGAGCGGGGAGTATCTCAAGTACGTTTCTCCCAAGACTATTGTGAAGGTATTCGACGATTGTCCAGGTTTGTTTTTTGACGGCAGTGTTTGGAACGTCTCGTACGCCGACATTGGAGGCCTAGACGAGCCCGTCTTGAGTGAAGTTCGCGAGGAACTATCCGAGAAGTACCTGAATTGCCTGGAAGACTGCGCCGCCTTCCTGCACTACAGCATGCCTGAGCCTCTAACATCGTATCGGTCAAGATCATCGATCGATTTTCTGAGCACGAAGCTGGCGTAGGCGAATGTTCTTGGACGATTCCTCGCTACGAGGGATAAGCTGGCAAGCATTCGAGCGGCTTGTATATCGCCTCCTGACGCTCAAGGGTTTCTCAGGCGTGCGCACAGTGGGTCAGAGCAACGATGGCGGCGCTGACGTAATAGCCCACAGAGGTGGCAAGCGATGGCTTTTCCAGGTCAAGCGATGGGGCAGACCCGTGTCGGCGAAGACTGTAGATGAGACCCTGACGGCCTTGCGCCTGTACAAGGCGCAAGTTCCGGTGGTCGTCTCCCTGAACGGCTTCAGCCGAGACGTCACTAATCAACGGAAAATTTTGCTCTCGGAAGGCATACCTCTCCAGCTATGGGATCGGCGGAAGCTGATTGAACTGGCGGCCCAAGTTCCTCTGGAGAGCCCATCGGTACTTCAGAGTGACAGGTATGAAAAGCGTCCGTATCAAGAAGACGCGATAGAGATCGTCACTCAGGGCATTCTTCATGGCACGACGCGCCGTGCACTGGTAGTTATGGCAACCGGACTCGGAAAGACCTACGTGGCAGCCGAATCAATTCGTCGGGCACGCAAGAGCCGTCGCTTACGGGTTTTAGCGATAGCCCACACTAACCCACTCGTGTATCAGCTGGAGCGAGCCTTCTGGTCGACACTCACCTCAAGTGAATCCACCGTGGTGTGGAATGGGCTAGAGAGGCCGACAACGGAGCAGCTGAACAAGGCCGACAACGTCTTTGCTTGCATGGATTCGCTTCATTCGGCTATGGAACGCGGTTGGGACATTGAGGATTTCGACCTCATCCTGGTCGATGAGTGCCACCACGCAGGGGCCCCGACTTATCAGTTTGTGCTTAATGAACTACGCGCCGGTGCCGAGACCGGACCATTCCTTCTTGGTCTCACCGCGACTCCCTGGAGACTCGATGGCGCCGATATCCAGGAAATATTTGGTGATCCTGTCGTTTCTGTCGATCTAGTTACCGGGCTCAAGCGCGGATTCTTGGCGCAGGTTGACTATCGTATGTATACCGATAACGTCGATTGGACCCGACTGGCGCAGCTTAAGGGCAGGAGTTTCAGCCCAAAGGCAATCAACCGCACTCTGTTCATCCAGGAGTGGGACGACGCTGTCGTTAATTCCTTGCGGGAAGCATGGAGTGAGCAAGCTCAGCCGAGAGGGATCGTGTTCTGCGGCAATATCACGCATGCTCTCCGGATGCGGGACAGAATCAACGCGCTTGGTTTCACCGCGGCAGAAGCGATCTACTCGGGCAGCTCTTCAGTTCGAGCCATACCCCCTTGGGAACGCAATCGAATACTCTCGGATTTTGACGCTGGCGATATCGGCGTCATTTGTACCGTCGATATTTTCAACGAGGGCGTGGACGTTCCAGACGTCAACATCATCGTGTTCCAGCGCGTAACTCATAGTCGGCGGATCTTCATCCAACAGCTTGGACGTGGTCTCCGACTACCACCAGGAAAGGATAAGGGTGCCGCGATCGTTCTGGACTTTGTTTCTGACATACGAAGATTCGCCGCCGGCATCGACCTCAAAGACAGCCTTGCCGAGGCTGCACCGAAGAGCAAGCTGAGTTCCGCGGTCGTCCGGCTCAACAATAAAGTGAGTTTCAGGCGGTCGACCGGTGATGACCCGGTCAGCGAAAGCTTCCTGCGTCAGTGGCTCGAAGATATAGCCGCAGTTGAAGACGCGGGCGAGGACGCGAGTATCCTGAAGTACCCGCCCGAATTCCCTACATCAACAGCGAGGTGATAGGTGGAGAATTCCGTATTTGCCGGACGGTCAGCGAGCCTTAATGACATTCGCTACTTGTCCAGTTTGCTCGAAGGAGATGCGAGTTTCGAGCAGCAAGTCGACGCTTATCTCGAGACGCGGCAGGCCCTCGCCGAGTACTTTCGCCTACGAGCTCTCGAAGAATTAACGGATGCGGGCCCTTCGACCGCGGAATTGAAGACTCGGATTGCCAGTTTTCTGGAATCGCGGCTTGCAGGGCGGGCGCCTAGCAGAGTTCTTGAAGTGCGGGGTTACTCCGGGGTCCATCAAGTGCTGCTGCGGTACCTCCATCGGCACGTCGGCAGCTTTGTGTCAGGCGACCGGTTGAGGGTGTTGACGGGCGATCAGGTTCACACTGAACGGCGCGTGCGGGAGCTTCGTGACCTTGGCCTTAACATCGAAGCGAAAAAGGTAGCCGGGCAGAACCAGTACCGTTTAGCCAGCGCAGAACCCGACTTGCTTGAAGCAAGTCGTTACCATCTTCGTAAGAACCTCGAAGCGGACGGCGGTTACTCGCAGGCATCAATCGCCTTGCTGCTATCTGAGTTGCGCTAAGGCAAGGAATCACGGCTGCGCGTTCGAAGTTGCTGGAATTGCCTTCCTTCCCAGCTGATTACGCGCTCCGCACGAGCGGGAATCCCTCGGATTTGCTGCCCGCAGCTTTTCCGGTCTTCTTTCGAAGCAAGGCAGCTGCAATTGCTCCGCCCACCGCCTCGGCCACTGGTGGTGGGAAAGCATTTCCGATCTGCCGGTACGCAGCTGTCTTGCGGCCATAAAAGTGCCAGTCGGGCGGAAAGCCCTGGAGTGCGGCCGCCATCTCGAGAGTTAGGCGAGGTACGTGGTCAGCTGGCGTGTCTTCAGAAGGACCGAAGTTCGCAAGTCCCCGTCCATCGACACCTAGCTCCAACCACTCTCTCCTAGCCCTGGTCGGACCGAGATCTGGGCCACCATGCTTCCGCGATCCGCCGACGAGTGTCGGACCAACTCGCTCCGCCCGAGTCGCCCATGCCTCAGCACCAGACCAACCGTCACGCGCCATCAATGGAAACAACACTTCTCCGACTGTCCTCGGCGTCCCAAGGGGTGTCGGCCACGTGAACCTATCGAAGTACTGCTTCCTGGCAGCGACCAGTATGAATCGGGGCCGCAACTGCGGAAGCCCGAACTCACACGCGTTCAGAACTTGCCAATCGGACTCATATCCAAGATCGGTTAGGCGCTGCCGAATTGCGTCACGATAAGCCGCAAATTTGGCAGTTGAAAGGCCGCGCACGTTCTCAAGCATTACTGCCGCCGGACGGGCTTCTGCTACGAGACGCAGTGCCTCGGGAAACAGATCGCGCTCGTCATCTGCGCCAAGGCCCTTGCCAGCAATGGAAAAAGGAGGGCATGGCACACCACCCGCCAGCAGGTCAATGCCCCGATACGAGCGGCCATCGATTTCTCGGACGTCCCCCTCATGAACTTTCCAAGTCGGCCGATTTTGGCGCAGCGTCTGGCAAGGCTCATGCTCGATCTCGACGGCAAGCTCGTGCCCGAAGCCTCCCTTCTCGAGGCCGAGCGACTGGCCACCCGCGCCGGCACAGATCTCCAAGCAGGTCAAACCAGGGTCCGGCATAGCTCCTCCAATTCGAACATATGTTCGATCTCTGAATCTATCAACGCTCGGAGCCAGCAGTCAAGCTGATGGGGGATAACGTAGTCGTGTGACGGCTTCAACTCCGGCCACCACGCCGGCTGAAGCTGAGGCCGACACCTACGTGACGACTCCCGGGCGCTCACGGAATATGGCTGCGATCCGGCGCACGGATACCAAGCCTGAGGTCGCTTTGCGATCTGCCCTTCACCGCGCCGGCTATCGCTTCCGAAAGGACTTTCCCATACGCGTGGGGGGCAAGCTCGTCCGACCCGACATCGCCTTCACAAAGCGGCGAGTAGCGGTGTTCGTTGACGGCTGCTTCTGGCATAGCTGCCCCGAGCACGGTCGACAGCCCAGCATGAACGGTGAGTACTGGTCCCCGAAGTTACGTGGTAACGCCGAAAGAGATCGAGCACAGACAACAGCTCTAGAAGCCGATGGCTGGACTGTACTCAGGTTCTGGGAACACGAAACACAAGACGAAGTCGTCGCCGCAGTACAGACGGCGCTCTCGTGCCAACCCCCTAAGCAGCCACCAACGTAATCGGAATCTGCGACTGCCCCGGCCGGGTCAACACGCAATTGCCCTGCTGGATCTCGGTGACCTGACCGGTCAGCGTCTGGGTGTTCCACGTGAAGACCATGGCGCCCTTGGTCTTGGACCTGTCCGGGCACACCGGCACCTGACCGATGACTCGCATCATCCAGGTGTGCGCACCTTGGTAGACGGCCTGACCCTCGATCAGCGGGGACTTGACGTTGGCCAGGCAGCCCGTCTCGATCACGTTGCACAGGTTCGAGATGGTCCAGGTGTCGATGATCTCGTTCGGGCCCTTCACGGTGTAGCTGCCGCTCATCAGGTCGTCGGCCGCCGAAGCCGTCGGCGCCATCGCCAGCGCAATACCGCACACCACCGCAGCGACACAGCCAGCACGCATGAGCAACCCCTTCCGAAGTCAACGGCTGCCACAGTATCCCGACAACCTGAAAACCTGCAGTACAAGACTCCGCAGTCAACGCACAACACCGCTGAAGCACCCGCACTGTTCAGCCCTTACATCGCCGCAGCCTCGGCTACCGTTAGCCCATCAACATTTCGGCAGACACCGACCTCGCCGCAGCGCGCACTGCTTACGCAAACGGCGACTGGCGCACCGCCTACGACCTCTTCACCGAAGCCCACGAATCCGGCGAGCTCACCACCGACGATCTGTCGTCTTTCGGCTTGGCCGCCTGGCGCCTAGGCCACGGCCGGCACTCCATGCAGCTCTCTGAGCAGGCCTTCAACCGCCTCAACGCCGCCAACGACACCCACGGCGCCGCGATGAAGGCCGTCGAGGTCGCCCTGCAGTGGTTCAACGGCGGCGATCTCACCATCACCCGGGTCTGGATCAACCGCGCCCGCCGCCTCCACGACAAGCAACCCGACGACCGGGTCCTCGCCTACCTTCTCTACGTCGACTCCCTCGTCGCCATCGACGAAGGTCGCAACGACGTCGCCAAAGACCTCGCGGAGCAGCTCCAAGAAGTCACCGACAGACTGAACGATCCCGGCTTCAACGCCCTCTGCTTCACCGCCAGCGGCGTCACCATGCTGCCCTTTGCCCGCACCAGCGAAGCCTTCGCCCAACTCGACGAGGCGATGATGCCCGTCCTCGCCGACCAAGTCCCCGTCGACTGGGCCGGCGACATCTACTGCGCCGTCATCCACGAATGCCACCGCCTCGCCGACCTCACCCGCATGAAGACCTGGTTCGACGCCATGGAGGTCTGGCGCAAAGGCCCCAAGGTCACCGCCTCCTGGTACGGCACCACCTGCGAGGTCCACAAGATGGACCTGCACAGCGCCACCAAAACCCTGACCGAGGTGGAGCAGCGGCTACTCACCGCTATCGCCGCCATGGGCGACTTCCCCGGCACCGTCGGCAAGGGCTACTACGAGCTCGGCGAGATCCGGCGCCGCAAAGGCGATATCGACGGTGCCCGCGAAGCCTTCGCCCAAGCACGCGAGCACAACAAGGACCCGCAACCCGGCGAGGCGCTGCTGCGCACCCACCTGGGCGAGGCCGACGCCGCCGCGACCGACCTGCGCATGCGCATGGACGCCGAGCAGGACGAAATCAATCGCCTCCGGCTGCTGCCCGCCGCCATCGAGATCGCGTTGGCCCGCAACAAGATCGACGACGCCGACCGATTCTGTGCCGAACTCGAATCGGGCGCAGAGAGATTCGACTCCCCCGGCTTCCGCGCCTGGGCCCGTCACGCCCGCGGCGCCGTGCTCGTCAGCCAAGGGAAACCCGAAGAAGCGCTGCCCGTTCTGCAAGACGCTCTGCGCCGCTACCGCAGCACGCAATGCCGTTACGAGATGGCCCAGGTGTACGACTGGATGTCGCGGGCCCGGCAAGGCGCCCAGGATCCAGCCGGCGCAGAGGCCGACTCCGCCAACGCCGCCGCCATCTACCAACAGCTCGGCGTCGCGCCCACCCAGGCAGAGCCCACCGAAGCACCCGGCGGCTTGACCAAACGGGAAGTCGAAGTGATCGCCGGCCTCGCCGCGGGCCTGTCCAACCGCGACCTGGCCAAGAAGCTGTTCATCAGCGAGAAGACCGTCGGCCGCCACCTGGCCAACATCTACGTCAAGCTCGGCGTCTCCTCCCGCACCGCAGCCGCGGCGTGGGCCCACGAAAACAAGGTGCTGCACGGCGCGTCTACATAATTCGCACCATGCACTGCCTGCACAGACGCACATTTCTGCCGATGATGTAGCGGCCCTGCGCGCCATAACGTCATCGACATGATCAACGCCGCCGCCGCCGCCAAGCTCGCCCTCGCCACACTCGTCGCCCCGGTTCTGGCCGCCCTCGCGGTCGGCCTGGCCGGCCACGCCGCCGCCGAAACCCCGGAGACCGACGGCGGCACCTCCACCGCCAGCGACACCATCGGCCAGCTGCGCGACCAGGGCATGCACGTCGTCGTCAACAAAGACGGTGCCATGCCGCTGGACAAGTGCTCGGTGATCTCGGTGCACCAGGACCGCCACGAGCACCACGGCGGCCAGCAGCGCGACGCCTTCGAAACCGTCCAGGTCGACGTGTTCTGCCACGCCGGGTAGTCCATGAAACCCCGCTGGCTTGCCCTGGGTGTGCTCAGCCTGGGCGTGCTGCTGATCGGAGTCGACGGCACCGTCCTGGCGGTGGCGGCACCGGTCTTCGGGCGGGATCTCGGGATGACGGCCACCGAGATCATGTGGATCGGAGACATCTACTCGTTCGTGCTCGCCGGCCTGCTCGTCACCATGGGCAGCCTCGGCGATCGGATCGGGCACAAGAAGCTATTACTCATCAGCGCAACCGCTTTCGCACTGGCGTCGGTGGCGGCGGCGTATGCACCGACGGCCGGGATGCTGATCGCGGCCCGCGCGCTACTGGGTGTCGCCGGGGCAAGCCTGGCGCCGTCGACCCTGGCCCTGATCCGGGGTCTGTTTCCGGCTGCGCGGGAACGTGCTGTCGCCGTGGGTATTTGGGCCTCGGTGTTCTCGGCGGGCACCGCGCTGGGTCCCGTCATCGGCGGGCTGTTCCTGGAGCACTTCTGGTGGGGCTCGGTGTTCCTGATCAACGTGCCGGTGGTCGTCGTCCTGGTGGTGGGCGGCTGGGTGCTGCTGCCCGAATTGCGCAACCCAACCCCCGGACCGTGGGATCCGCTCGGCGCCGCCCTGTCGCTGATCGGCATCCTCGGCGTGGTCTACGCCGCCAAGCAGGGCGCCGCCCACGGACTGCACGCCGACATCAGCGTCGCCGGCTTGGTGGGCCTTGGCGCCCTGACGTTGTTCGTGCGACGGCAGCTGAAGGCAGCGCATCCGCTGATCGACGTTCGCCTGTTCGCCCACCGCGGGTTCACCGGCGTGATCACCGCGAACATGCTGTCGATCCTCGGCCTGTCCGGCGTGCTGTTCTTTCTGTCCCAGTTCTTCCAACTGGTCCACGACTACAGTCCGCTGCAGGCCGGGTTCGCCGAATTGCCCGCCGCAGTAGCGGCGACGGCCTTCGGCGTGCTGGCCGGCGTCGCCGTACGGTACCGGTCGCCGCGCTCAGTCCTCGCGACCTCACTCGCCTTGATCGGTGCGGCACTGGCATCGCTGACGCTGATCAGCCCGACGACGCCCTACTGGCCGCTCGGAATCGCGTTGTTCGCGATCGGCGCCGGCCTCGGGATGGCCTTCACCGTGGCCAACGCCATCATCATCGCCAGCGTCCCGCCGGAGCGGACCGGTGCCGCGGCAGGTGTATCGGAGACGGCCTACGAGCTGGGCATGGCACTCGGTATCGCGCTGCTGGGCAGCGTGATCGCCGCCGTCTACCGCGGCCTCGACCGGCCAGCCGGTATTCACGACGACGTCGTGGCGCACGCCGAGCAATCGTTGGCCGCCGCGCACCGGGCAGCCGCAACACTCGGAGGGGACAAGGCGCACGCCCTGCTGTCCGCCGCGCAAGCCGCCTTCACCGACGGGCTGGCCGTCGCCGCGGGCATCGGTTCGGTTCTGCTCCTGGCGTCTGCAGTGGCGGTGTGGATGCTGCTCAAGCCACCGCCCGGTAGCCCGCTTGTCCCCTATGGTTGCTCTGACTTCGAGGAAGGCCCGGTGCCGAAATGACCGTTGAATTCACCGATGAGGAACTCCAGCATTCGGGCTACCAACCCGAACTGAAGCGCACCCTCGGCTCGTTCCAAGTGTTCGCGATCTCGTTCGCGTTCATCTCGGTAGTCGTCGGGATCTTCGCGACCTACGGTGCGGTGCTGAATTACTCAGGGCCGGTGGGGATCTGGTTGTGGATCATTGCCGCGGTGGGCCAGACCCTCGTCGCACTTGTGGTGGCCCAGTTCGCCGCCCGCATCGCGCTGAGCGGCTCGTCCTATCAGTGGGCGTCGCGGCTGGCGAACCCGAAAGTCGGGTGGCTGTTCGGCTGGTTGACGTTCTGGTTCCTGGCGATCGCGGTCGCGGCGATGGATAACGCACTGGCCAGCCAAGCGCTGATGCCGCTGTTCGGGATGGCGCCCGACGAGGACATTGCCCGGTGGATCACGTTGGCGATCTTGCTGACTCAGACCATTCTCGTCATTGCCTCCACCCGCCTGCTCGGCGTGGTCACCTCCGGGGCGGTCGGTCTCGAGCTGGCAATCCTGGCGGTCCTGGTGGTCGGCCTCGGTGCCGTGATGGTGTTCTCCGGCACCGGCACCACCGCCAATCTGGTCTCCCGGGGTGTGGCAGCCGATGCGCCCAACTACTTCGCGATCGGCGGGCCGTTGATGGCCGGCATGATCATGGGCTTGGTGACGCTGGTCGGCTTCGACTCCGCGGCGAATCTCGCTGAGGAGGCCAAGGATCCGTTCCGCAGCGTCCCGCGCGCGATCGTCTCGTCGGTGATCGCGTCGGCGACGTTAGGTCTGGTGTTCGTCATCATCCTCACGTTGGCGATCAAGGACATCACCGCAGTGACCACCAGCGGGTCACCGGTGGCGACGATCATCCGCGATCAGCTCGGCCCGGTGATGGAACGAGTTCTGTTGACCGGCATCGTGTTTGCCATGTTCGGTGCCGGCATGGTGATGATCGCTGCCTGCTCGCGGCAGGCGTTCGCCATGGCGCGGGACTCGCGGTTCCCCGGCCACACAGTGTTGCGCCGGGTGAGTCCGCGCACCCAGACTCCGGTCGCCGCGACCATCCTGATCTTCGTGATCGGCGTGGCCTTGATGCTCACGCTGCGCGGTGCGGCCCTGCTGCAGCTGATCGTCGCGTCGACGATCCTGCCTGCACTAATCTACGGCGGCATCGTGGTGCTCTACCTCTGTGTGCGCACACGTCTCGAACGCAAGGAGGGCGGCTTCAGCCTCGGCCGGTTCGAGCTGCCGTTGGCCTACACCGCGCTGGTGTGGGTGGGTTTCTCCATCTTCGCCCTCGTATCCCCCAGTGAGGCACGAATTCCCGGCCTGATCGTGCTCGGCCTGATCGCCGTTGGCGGGCTGTACTTTGTCTCGCTCCTGCTGACCAACCGCGAGGCGTTGGACAGCGAATCAGGTGAGCCGGGTGCGTTCTGAGCTCGTACGGCTCAAGCGGCCGTGTAGATCTGAAGCGAATGGAGGAAGACCAGCGACGTTCCCAGGTCAACCAACCCGGGCCCCGGGAGATTCAGATCGTGCCCCTGGAACGCCCGGAAGCTACAACTCAACTTGTCTCCACCAGCGCCGTCCCACACCGCCATCACCGCAGCACTGCCGAGATGAAGCGCTCCCGCCGGATCCAAGCTCCGAAGGTGACAGGCAGGCGCTTCTCGTGCCTCACGGACCCGTCAGATCCATCCGTGTCGGAGGTCCGCAGTCTTCGCCACCCCGTTTGGCGCGACTGTTTGTTGTGCACGTAACCGGACTTACGTTGGGGGTGCGCTAGTTCCGAACTTCACCTTTAAGTACGGCGGTAGGGATATGATGACCCAACTATCAGGTCCAGGAGGCGGCCCGATCGTTGTGGTCGCACTGGTCTCCGTACGGAGAGCAGGGGTGACGGCATGCGAAAAGCTTCTTGCTTCTTGGCATTCGGGGTGATCATCGCGGCAGGACCCGCCAGCCTTCTATCGGCAACGCCTGCCTCGGCAGACTGCACCAATGCGGGCGCGGCCACGGTCTGCGCGCAAGGCGAAGTCCGCGGCGGCGGCCCAAGCGCACCCATCGCGGGACCCGCATATCCGGGTTACTGCGCTGATCCGTGGTACTGCGACGACTCATGGGGCGTCGACATCGACCTCAATCCCCGACCGCCGGTACGTCCACCATCCCCGCCGATCCGGCCGGGCCGCCCCGGCCCGCGTAACTGAGCTTGACCTGTCCATCTTTCATCGTTAGGAGCAGTCGAATGTTGGTCCGTAACTTGATCAGCGCCGGAATCATCTCAGGCGCAATGCTGATCGGCAGTGCGGCAACCGCCGCCGCCGACGAACCGAACTGCACGGCCGGCGACCTCACGCAGGTCCTGTCCGGAGTCAATGCCGGCATGTCGGTCTACCTGTTCACCCACCCCGACGTGAACGCGTTCTTCACCGGCCTCAAGGGCAAGTCGCGCGACGAGATGCGTACCGCCGTCGCCGATTACCTGCAGGCGAATCCCGATGTCCGCGACCAGATCAAGGCCGTCCGGCAGCCCGCGGCCGACTTCCGCGCTCGCTGCGACGCACCGATGCCTGACGACATGGGCCCGATGAGCTGATCCCCCACTGAGCTTGCGTGTTGGTGCCCGCCTCCGAGCGACAACGACGACATGACCAAAGCGGTTGTCGCTGAGAGGCGGACGACAAGCCCCTAGTGGCCATCCCGCGCGCTCCCGGCGGTGCCCTTCTTCTTTCCGGTGTCGTTGGCCTTGGCCGCCGGAGCCTTGCTGCTCGACCCGCTGGTCGCCTGCGCGCCACCGATGCGGAAGTTGTTGATCGCGATACCGGGGTTGGTCTTGGTGACGGTCTGACCGTTGGCGAAGATGGTGCCGGCCAACGCGAGCGGTCCGGGACCGGCGTTCACAGTGTTGGTACCGCCGAGGAAGTTGAAACCGGCGGTGATGTTGCCGCCCGTGCCTCCGACGGTCACCTGGTTGTTGCTGCTCAACGTATTGATCGCCAGGTTGTAGTTGCTGCCCGCGCCACCCACGGTCAACGTGTTGTTGTTGCCGACGATGTTGTACACCGCGTTCTGATACCCGCCCGTCGACTCCACCGTGTTGCCGTTGCCGCCCAGGAGATTGAATGCCGTGTTGTAGATGCCACCAGTGATCGTCACGGCATTACCGGTGCCGAACCAGTTTTGCGCGAGGTTGCCGTTGCCGCCGTTGGTGGTCACGGTGTTGTTGCTGCCGAACAGGTTTCGAACGGTGTTCGCGTAGCCGCCGGTGACCATGATGGTGTTGCCGTTGCCGAAGATGTTGCGGCCCCAGTTGGCATAGCCACCGGTTGTCATGACGGTGTTGTTGCTGCCGAACAGGCTGGTCGCGGTGTTCACCAGGCTGCCGACCGTCACGACGGTGTTGTTGTCACCGAGCAGGTTGGTCGCCCAGTTCCAGATCCCGCCCTGCGCCGACACGGTGGTGTTGCTGCCGAAGAGGTTGGTGGCCAGATTGATGATCGAGCTGTTCGCCGCGTCACCGGATTCGACGACATTGTCGCGGCCGCCCACGTTCGTCGCGATGTTGAAGAAGCCGTGCGAGGTGACCTTCATGGCGTCGGCGGCGGTTCCCCTGCCGAACAGATTGAGGGCGATGTTGCCGGCGCCGCCGGTACCGCCGGCGGTGACGGTGCTGCCGTTCGCCGCCGTGTTGAGTGGTGTGGCGTTCAGGGCGATGTTGAGACCGAAATTACCGAACTGGCCTGAGCCTTGAGTGATGGCGGACCCGTTCGGTCCGAGTTGGGTGGCGAGGCCGAACAATCCGTTGGCGGTAGCGACCGATCCGTCCCCGGCCGCCGTGGCGAAGGTGAACGCGTCACCGGTGGTGGCGGCGGAATTCGTTCCGAGGGCGAACGCTCCGCCGAACAGTCCGCCGGCGTGCGCGGTGGCGCCGCTGCCGACCGCGATCGCGATGCTCAGCGGCGTGCTTGAGCAGTCGGCGCTGTTGCCGAGGCCGAAGAACGACGCGCAGCTCGCGTTGGCCTTAGGGGCAGAACCTATAGCGGCGCCAGCAAGTAAAGCGCTCGCGGCGGCGCCGGCGGCGAGAACACCGGTGACGGTATAACGAGTCTTTGCGGTACTAATCATGTTACTTCCCCGATCAAGCCAAGATTGCCGTTGGCGGATTTGCTATGCGGCAGCAATGAGTATGGCTCAACCGTCCGCGTTTGAGGCCGCTTCTCGCTCAAGCAATCTGCAACGTCACGAAGTACGAGCTGCCACTCGGGACCGAGGACGCCGACAAGCCGCCAGTCAATCCGAAGAGGTTCGCCACCCCGAAGCTCAACACCAAAGCCAGCGCGGTGCCGATTCCCGCCAGCTGACCCACGGCGTAGGCGACCGGGTTGTCACCGAGCAGCGCACCGAATCCCTGCCCCAGCGACTGACCGAGGGCGATCTGCAGCGCCGGGCTGTTCACGACCCTCGCAATCACGGTCTGCACCACATCCGCCGGCGGCGTTCCACCGAGGAGATCCCCGGCGAGGTCACCGATCAGGCCCTGCGCGGCCGGGTTGGACACGAAGGCCTGCACCGCGGCTTTGGCCACCTGGCTCACCACCGGATCCAGGGCCGTGTTGTTCAGCGGCGTCGAATCGATCAGCTGATTGACGACACCTTGCGCGACCGTGCTGATCACGTCCCGAACGGCTGGAGCCTTCAGCACCGACTGCAACGCGTCCGGCACGGTGGCGTTGAACGCCGCAACCAACGCCGGGTCCGACGCCAGCTGCTGCACAGCACCCTGGAGCACGTCGACAGGCGATACCCCGCTCAGCAGCGCCCCGATGATCTGCTCGGTGGCAGCCGACAGCGTCGCCGCCACCCCGTCCTGGCCGAGGAAGCTGGTGATCACCGAGCCGGCCGTCGCGCCGAGCTGAGCCGCGGACTTCGGATCGGCCAGAGCCTCGGCGAGCGTCGGACCATAGGTCGGCCCGAACAACTCACCGACGACAGTGCGGAAACCTTCGTCGGCCGCCAAGTTGATCACCAGCATCTTGACCGTCGACGCCAGGCCCGCCACCACATCAGCATTGATGACCAATGACGACACAGCGTCACCCGCGGCAGGAGCCAGCGCCGACAGGAACGCCGAATTGCCCTGCAGCCCTTGCCAGGCCACGTCCAGTGCATCGAGCCAGTTGTCGCCCGCCAGCAGCGCGGTACCGAACTGCGTGATGTAGCCGGCCAGCGCTGCCGGGACGCCCGGTGCGGACAAGATGTCGGTGACAGCAGCACCGGCCACCGCGGCCACACCCTGCACCGCCTTGGTGTTGCTCATCAAGCCCTGTACGGCCGCGCCAAGTGCATTGCCGACGGCGGTCGCGGTGGGGCTGTCACCCAGCGCGGAGGTCACCCAGCCATCGACGACATTGCCGAGCCATGCCGGGATGACCCCACCGTTGGTCAAATCGATGACCGCACCAGACACACCTGACCCCAGCGCAGCCTGAACCGCCGGGTTACTCAGGAAGGTCGCGATCTCGTCGGAGGAGTTGGCGACCACCGCCTTGAGGTAATTCGCAAGTGGCGCATTATCGTTGATGGCCAACCCTGCCGCGATCGCGGTGGCTTGGGCACTGTCCGGCCGCACGGCGGTGGCGATCACATCCAGCGCGGTCTGGACGCCGGCGTTGCCGAGCACAACGCGAGCGAAGCTGACCGCCGCGTTGCCGACGACGGTGCCGACCGGTGACGGCACGCCCAGGTAGGTGTTCAGCGCCGTCGAGATTTTCGTCGAAACGAACTGCAGGATCGTGTCATTCGCGACGAGCTGCTGCACTTCGGCACTGACCTTGCCGTTGGCGAGCAGGTCCTGGATGCCGTTCGCGACGATCGGCGCCAACTCGTCGGCGATCGGGCTCCAGCCGGGGAAATGGGAATCGATGAAGTTGCGCACGGCGGTGCCGAGCGTGCTGCCCGCGGTGGCGCCCGCGGCTGGCGGCGTACCCCCGGTGACGCCAGCACTGGGCACCGAAGCTGCTGCCGCAGAGGCGGTTCCGCCGGTGGCGACCGAGCGTGCCGATCGGGCGGTCCCGTCCCGGCGGGTCGCCGCCAGCACCGCAAACGACAGCGGCTCGGTGGCCGGAGCCAACGGATCGCTGCTCCCGCTGAGCCGGTCCAGTGGCCGCCGGCTCGCCACGGAGATCGATGCGGCCGGCTTGGCCGCCGCTGTCGGCGGCTTCTGGGTACTGCTCGGCTTCGTCGAATTCCGGGGGGCGGGCTTGCCGGCCGAGGACGTCGTCTTCCCCGAATTGGCCGCGCCGGTGTCGGCATCGGCCACTGCCGGCAGAGCAACAATCACCCCGCCGATACCAAGCGCGATGGCCAAGGCCCCGACCCGTCCGATGTTGTAGCGACCCTGCTGTCCCATGACACCTACCCCGACGTTGACGAACCAGCTAATTAGCTAGGGGTATAGCACATGACCAGGTCGTGCAGGTTGCACATGGCCAAACAACCGGGTGCTGCGTACGCCGAAGGGCTGGACCTGCCTCTGGACCCGTGAACACGGAGCTGACATTCCCGCGGTAAGCGAGTGGGCCTGCCCGGGCTGACCCGGCACGTTTGAGCAGGGCACTCAGGGGTAGTGGCTGCTGGTATGGCAACACCCTCGGCGCCACCGCGAACGTCCTTTGTGATCGCGAGCCGCAACCGGGCCGACGAGCTCGCCGGCGTCGCGGATCGACTCCTGGACACCACTCGTTGCCCAATCATTGTGGTGGACAACAACTCCGAGGACGATTCGGTCGTCAAGGTCCGTCGGCTCGCAGACCGGACCGGTGGTCGACTGGACGTCATCGAGTTGCCCGGCAATGCGGGCGCGGTAGGTCGCAACATCGGTGTCGCGGCCAGTCGCACTCCGTAGGCGAGCCTTATTGTCCGCAATCATCGCCAGCCGCACAGCGCACTTGCGGTTGCAGCACATCAAGTGGGCCGCGCGCCTCAGTGATAAGGCGGATAGTCGTGGCGTTTCAGCGTCCGCGCCAGATGCGCCGCGTTGCGGGCCGCCGCACGGGTGGCCGCGGCGACGGGATCCGGCACTGCGTCAAGATCTTTGTAGTCGGTGCTTTCCATCGCGGCGCCGTTCCAGTAGGTGCAGCCCTGGGCGGGGATGCTGTAGCCGATATCGTTGAGGGCCTGGAACAGGTCGGCGACAATCTTGTGCGCCCCGTCCTCGTTGCCGACGACCGCGGCGACCGCGACTTTGCCAGCGACGGCTGGCTTTCCGGAATCGTCGGTGTTGGACAGCTCCGCATCCAGCCGTTCCAGTGCGCGCTGAGCGACTCGACATATGGCCCATCCACGTCGGTGTGGCCATTACCAGGATGTCGGCGGACAGCAGCTTGTCTCGGATAACGGGCCATTGATCACTGTCACCCATATCGGCCTCAACGCCCGGCGCGATGTTGTAGTCGACACAGCGGACCGCGTCGCACTCGACTCCCGCCTCGCGGAGGTGGGCGAACAGGTGCTCGGCAATGAGCGCGCTGCTCGACGGCGCCGGACTGTACTTCAGGCTGCAGATCAGCGCTACCGCGCGCAGCGGCGCATGCGGCGTTTCGGAAGTGCTCATCCGGTGCAGTTACCCGCCCTATGACGCCCAAAACTGCTGCGGCGCCGATATCTCGGCGACCGCCCCGGTCGTGCGGTCCACTCGTCCACGCGGTTCACGGTGACCGCCCCTTCGGCTCGTCACGCATTCCGCGCAGCGACAAGCGTCGTCCGACGATATCGGCGGCGACGTCTTTGATCGAACGATTGTTTGCGTAGCTGTAGGCGCGCAGACGATCGAGTCCGTCAGCGACCGAGATGTCGAGTTGCACCGCTACCATCCCCGCCGCGATGTACACATCGGCCCGACTGTAAGTGTCAGCGGGGCTCGGTTCCGCCGCCACTGACGCGGCGTCGATCGCAGCAGCGGTGTCGACTGCCATCGGCAGCTGCCTCTCCCAGTGCGACATCAGCGTCTGACCGACGGCGGTCGCACACATGGTCGCCGACTCGTACTGGCGGGGTTCCAGGTCGCCGCTAGAACGGCGATACAACTCGAGCACCCCAATTGCCTGCTCCGGTCCTGGCACTGGGAATGCGAACACCGCTTCGGCTCCCACCTCAGCAGCGTCGATGCAGAATGCCGGCCAGCGGTCCATCGGGGCGCCTCCGTCCAAGCGCTGACACAGTTGGGGCGACGCTGACCGATAGGCATCGAGACACGGTCCCTCCCCGAGCGTGAACTGGAGGTCGTCGATCTGTTGCGCCAGCGCGTCGGTGGCGTACACCAACTCCCTCGGGCCTGAGGGAACAAAGACAGCAACGGCTGCCCCGTCGACGCCGGCCACCCCCATCACCGCCTCGCAGACACCGCCGAGCCCGGTGGACAATCGGCTGGCGCGCAGACCAGATTCCGGGGCGGATGCGTCGGTCGAATCGTCTTCGTCGCCGCCAGGCCGTGCTGGTCCATCATCATCCGCGGTACCTACCACGGCGCTCACCGCCTCCGGGCCGTCATCAGTTCAAGGACGCGCCGACCCGCGCAGAAACGCCGTCGGCAGAACGGGACAGCTGCGCCGCTTCGGGCACCAATCCGCGGTACACCTGGATGGTCTCAAAGGCGATCCGGTCCCAGGAATAGCGGGAGCAGGCCCGGTCGCGACCCGCCGCACCAAGGCTGCTGCGAGTGAACGGCTGAGTGAGCAGTTCCGAGAGCGCACCGGCGCATTCACGGGGTTTGCGGGGTGAGACCAGCCGGCCAGTGACATCGGGAATGACCGTATCGGTCAGGCCGCCCACCGCCGAGGCCACCACCGGCACGCCGCACGCCATCGCCTCCAGCGCCACCAGGCCGAACGATTCTTGTTGCGGCACACAGGCCACGACGTCAGCTGAGCGCAACAGTTCGGGCATCTCCTGATGCGACGCGCGCCCGTAGAATCGCACCCGGTCGACGACACCAAGCCGGGTGGCCAGCGCCGTCAGCCGAGAAGCTTCCCCGTCCCTCGCCCGTCCGCCGGCAGCGATCTCACCGACGATGAGCAATTCGGCATTGGGAATCAACGACAACGAGCGGATCAGGGTGTCGTAGCCCCGGCCCGCCGCAACATCGCCGGCGGCCAGTATCCGCTGCCGCTCGCCGCGTGGTGCGACAACGCCATCTGGACTGAACACATCGGTATCGACCCCGCAGGGCACTACCGAGATCCGTGCCCGCGGTCTACCCATCCGGCTCGCTTGACGCATTTCCTCAGTGTGGGAAGCGACCAGCCAGGTACTGCCGCGTGTCACGATCGCCTCCAGGCGCCGCCTCGACTGCGCTCCGGGCCGCGCGGGATCGGGCCCGGTAGTGCCTGCCAACGAATGCAGGCTCTGCACCGTCGGAATCTGCTGTGCCCTGGCGGCCAATTGCGCGGCGACCCCCGCACTCCAAAAGTGTGCATGCACCACGTCAGGCGTATCGCCCGCCCACTGATCCTCCAGAAACTGGGTGAACGCACCGAGGTCCTGAAGCATCTCGGCATCGGAGTGTGTTTTGTGAACACCAGCTGGGCCGTGGACTACCGCGAACCCGCCCGCTGTCTGCCCTCGCTCTGTCCCACGCGACGTCTCGCGGCCGGTGTACATCGTGACCTCATGGCCCTGCCGGGCGAGCGCAGCCGAAAGGCCCGCAAGCTGGCGCGGTTGCGAAGTGGCGACTCCGCCGTCGAGACAGACAATGGCGATCTTCATCGCAGCAACCCCACGAGTCCAGACACACCCCAGGAATGACCCGGTGTGTAACAAAATGCTGGGACCTGCATCAAGCGAGCCACTCCAAGGGCACCATGGGAGTCGGCTACCCCGGTCGAATGCGATTAAACGCCGTTCCGATCTTTCTGGCCCAAGCATCGTCATTGCCAGGTTTTAACAAGGTTCACCAGCGCACTCGGCCCAATATTGGCGGCCGCGTTGCCCAGGCTCTTCGCGGTTACTTCAGAGCAGCGATGCCGAGGCCCGAGCTCTTCCTGGATCGACTCGGTCCGCGCCCACGTGCTGCCTGATACCACTCGCCCGTGCGTGCGCGCCGGCCAACGGAGTCGCGGGCTCGAGTTATCTGAGGTCAGCCACGGACTCTTGCTGTGGCACAACGGAATCCATCCAGATGAGCCCCAACTCATCAGGGCTCTGGCGAGAGTTCCTGCCAGAAAAGGCTTTTAGCGGCGACTGTTGCGCTGCGCCGGCCGATGGACCAGGGTGAGGCGTAGCTCGCCGACGCACTAGCCGAACGCCGATGACCGGTCGCTACCGGCTTCCAGGCGGCATAGGCGACAATGAAGCGATGGACGTCGCCTCCCGCAACCACGTCACCCGCGTGGGTGACGTTGACGGGCCGACGCTCCTCCTAGCCCACGGCTTCGGCTGCGACCAGCACCTATGGCACCCGGTAGCGTCTCGGCTGCGGGACCGGTTCGACATCGTCCTGTTCGACCACGTCGGTTCGGGAAACGCCGACCCCGCCGCGTGGGATCCGGCCAAGTACGCGTCGCTGCAGGGCTACGCCGACGACGTGGTGGAGATCGCCGAGGCTCTCGATCTGCACGACGTGGTGCTCGTCGGGCACTCGGTGGCCGCCATGATCGGGGCGCTGGCGGTGTCCCGGGCGCCGGCCCGGTTCGGCAAGCTCGCGATGATCACCCCGTCCCCCCGCTACATCGACGACGACGGCTATCGCGGCGGTTTCAGCCGTGCCGACATCGACGAGCTACTCGAATCGTTGGAAAGCAACTACCTCGGCTGGTCGCAGTCGATGGCCCCGGCGATCATGGGCAACGCGGACCGCCCAGAGCTCGCCGAGGACCTCGCCACGACGTTCTGCCGCACCAACCCCGCGGCCGCGAAGGTCTTCGCCCGCGCCACGTTCCTCTCCGACAACCGAGCCGACCTCGCCGGTGTCCCGGTTCCCACACTGATCGTCGACTGCCGCCAGGATGTCATCGCGCCGCCGGGAGTCGGCGCCTACGTGCGCGATCACATCCCCGACGCCCAACTGATCACCCTCGACGCGACCGGCCACTGCCCGCACGTCAGCGCGCCCGAGGCCACCGCTGAAGTACTTGCGGCATTCGCCTCCGCATGACCGACGCCAAGGATCTGTGGCAGAACGCACCCAGCGGTCAGCTGGCGGCGACCCCGGACGGACGCATCCTCGACGCCAACGCGACGTTGGCGTCCTGGCTGGGAACTACGCCGAACGCGTTGCGCGGCAGGCCGATCACTGATCTGTTCACCGTCGGCGGGCGAATTCACTTCGAAACCCACTTCGCGCCGCTGCTGCAGATGAGTGGCGAACTCGAAGGCATCAGCGTGGAACTCCGGGCTGCCGACGGCTCGCGCCGGTCCGTCTTTCTGACCGCCAACGTCAAGAGCGCTGACGACGGCCGCCCGGAACTGATTCGCGTCGACATCCAAGACGCGAGCGAACGACGGTCGTACGAACGAGCTCTGCTCAACGAGCGCAAACGCGCCGAATCCGAGCGAGCCAGGGCGGAGTCGCTGGCCGAGACCTTGCGTCGGTCGCTGCTGCCACCGTCGCTGTCGGTGCCCGAGGGGCTCACCGCTGCCGCCCACTACCATGCGTCGGTGCAAGACATCGGCGGTGACTTCTACGACCTTTTCCCGTTGTCGCACAGCGTGTCTGGGTTCTTCCTCGGCGATGTGTGCGGTAAAGGACCGGCAGCCGCGGCGATCACGTCGTTGACCCGCTACACCCTGCGCACCGCCGCCGTCGTCGACCCCGACCCGATCACTGTGCTGCACCGGCTGAACACCGTGATCGGCCAGGAGCATCGCGATGGGCAAACACGCTTCTGCACAGTCATTTTCGGCACTCTCACTCAGAAGGACGACGGGTTCGAGGTGCGGCTGGCCGGCGGCGGGCATCCGGCCCCGCTGTTGATGGGGCGCTCCGGTGAGGTCAGCTTTCTGGATATCACCGGCGGGATGGCAGTCGGTTTGACCGATCGGCCGCGGTTCGTCGAGGCCTCGCTGCGACTTGCGCCGGGCGACACCATGCTGCTCTACAGCGACGGCCTGACCGAGGCACGAGTCGGCGACGGCAAACGCCGATACGACGACGACGGCGCCCTGCGTCGATTCGTCACGGCGTTGGGGCCTGTCGGCGCTGATGCGTTGATCGCTGAAATCCGCCAGCTGCTGGACTCTTTCGGATCCGGCATCGAAGACGACACAGCAGTGCTGGCGCTGGGTGTACCCGAGTGATTGGAGAATCGATGACGACGAGCTTCGTAGTGCAACGCAATGATCTGCGCACCACCCACTGGGATGAGTCACCCCCACCCAGCCTGGACGCCGGTGACGTGCGGCTGCGGATCGACGACTTCGCCTTGACGTCGAACAACATCACCTACGCCGCCCTCGGCGACGTGATGAACTACTGGCAGTTCTATCCGACCGGCGAATGGGGCACCGGTCACATCCCGGTATGGGGCTTCGCCACCGTCATCGAATCACGCTGTCCCGGAGTGGAAGTCGACGAGCGATTCTACGGCTACTGGCCGATCGCCGACGAGGTGGTGCTGCAGGCCACCGACGTGCACCCGGGTGGTTTCGCCGAGGGCTCCGAGCACCGGCGCGCCCTGCACGCGGTCTACAACCAGTACGTGCGATGCAGTGCCGACCCCGGTTATCGAGCCGACCGCGAGGCGCAGCAGGCGCTGCTACGTCCGCTGTTCGCCACGTCGTTCCTGATCGACGACTTCCTTGCCGACAACGCATTCTTCGGCGCCACGACGGTCATCCTGTCCAGCGCATCCAGCAAGACCGCGTACGGCACCGCGTTCTGCCTCGCGCAGCGCGGCGGGGCCGTCACGGTCGTCGGGCTGACGTCGCCGGCGAATGCCGAATTCACCCGCGCGCTGGGCTGTTACGACGACGTCCTCTGCTACGACGACGCGGGCACCCTTCCCGAGGTCGCGTCGGTGTACGTCGACATGAGCGGGGACACCGCGGTGCGCGGAGCGGTGCACCGCAGACTCGGCGATCTGCTGGCCTACAGCTGCGCGGTGGGTGCGACACATTGGGATGCGATGGGTGGCGGCGGTGACTTGCCCGGCCCACCGCCCCAGCTGTTCTTCGCGCCCGAACAGGCCCGCAAGCGCGCGGCGGAGTGGGGCCCAGAAGGTCTGCAAGGACGGCTGGCCGACGCGTGGACGGCGTTCCTGGCACGCATCGACGACGCCGAGCAGCCGTGGATGACCGTGGTGACTTCACAGGGTCGCGCCGCCGTCGAGCAGTGTTATACGGCGCTGCTGGATGGGACCGTTCCGGCCAACGAAGGACACATCCTGTCGGTCTGAGTCGACTACGCAGGTCCGTTCGTGTCGACGAGTTGCTCGGGGGCGTAAGCACTTTTACCGCGGCCCAGCCGCTTCGCTTGATACATCGCATGGTCCGCGTCCCGAAGGATGGTGGCCGCGGTGTTCTCGTCGCGCTCGTTGATCGGAGCGATGCCGATGCTGGCAGTCATGCCCAGGGTGGTGTCACCGATGCGCACCGGCTCGGACAATGCGGCATGCATTCGCTCGCTGAGTCCGTCCAGCGCCTCGCGGGTCGTCGGGCCGAACAGCAGCGCGACGAATTCGTCGCCGCCGAGCCGGGCGACCACATCCCCGGCTCGCACCGAACGCTGAAGGCGTTGCGCGGCAGCCTGAAGCATCGTGTCGCCCGCGTCGTGTCCCAGTGAATCGTTGATGACTTTCAGATCGTCGACATCGAGAAACAGCACGGCGGACAACGCATCACGCCCCTCGCGGTTAAGAGCGTCGGTGATCCGGGCCAGCACATAGGCCCGATTCGGCAGGCCGGTCAGGTCGTCGTGGGTGGCTTGATGGGCCAGGCGCTCACTTGCGGTGCGCTCGGAGGAGATTTCGGCAATCTGGCGCGCGTGAACGTAGGTCGCGAGGAATGCCGCACAGCACAGGTATGCGTACAAGACGACCAGGAACCAGGCTGCCGGCCATCCGATTCTCTGGTGGATCGACGTATCGGCGAACAGGGTCCCCAAGAACGCAACCACGCTCAGCGACAACACGATTGCCGCACGCTGCCAGGACAACTCGACGATTACCATCAGCGGGAGCAGCCCGATGAGCAGCAACGGGACGTAACCGCCTGACGTCAGCAGGTGGAAACCCGCCACCGCCACGATGTCGGTGGCTGCGGTCGCGATGCGCCACCGCGGTCCGCTGATCAACTTGCCGGCCGGCGAGACCGCGAGAACCGCGGCGCCGATCGCGGCGAGCGCATACACCGCGATCCAGATGCACTCCGCGAGCCAGTCGCCCGGCGACGTGCCGACGATCATCGCGCCGACCATGATCAGCACGACACCGAGCCGCAGCACCGCCTGACGGGCACGGCCGAGGGCTATCAGGTCCATGGCGGTTCAGCTACCACGACGAAGCGGGAAAAACCGATCGTTATTACGCACTCGTCAATAATTTCACAGATTCAGCGAAGAACTACGCCAGACGACCAATTGATGCGGCGCGCACGCGAAACGCAATGAACGACCCTTTGCCAATCTTCCTGATAATTTCTCAGGAACAATCCGCCCAAGCAAGGGACACGGCATGACCGCTGCAGTTGGTGCGACGACATGGACCGTGACATTCCGCGACACGTTGCGGAGTGTTTGCGCCGCGGGCATCGCCGCCGCCGTGTTGACAGCAGGCTGGGGAGCCGCTGCGCCAGGCGAGGTCGCCCGTCCAGTCGTCGGCCAGGTGGTCGAACTCGAAGCCACGCTCGCCGCGTCCGTGATATCGACCGCAGTCGACGCCGTCGCTTCGGCGCCTGAGCCCGTCGTCGCGAATTCCATTGGGACAGAACAGGCCCCGGCCTCCGTCACCGTTGTGGTACCTGAGCCGGCCTACAAATTCGTCCAAGGTTTGGTCATCGCTGGAGCGGCCGCACTGTTGACACCGGTCTGGTACCTCGGCTTTCCGGTCACCCTTACGGGTAGCGCGGCGTTCCTGATTGTCCTCATGCGTCCATTCGTCGCCGCTGCCGGCGGAACGATGACCCCGACTTTGACCGGCATGGCGGTGCTCTTCGGTGCACTTGTTTACGCGCTCCTGCCGCCGGCCCTGGTCGTCGCCGGCCTGGTACAGGCGGGATCGGCGGTCTCGGACGCCCTCTCCCAACCAGGGGCTGCGACGGCAGCACCTCGCGTCGCGGGCGCCCGCGATGTCCCGGCCGGCGCCGGCCGCTCCGGTCGCGGCACCGCCACCCCGCGCACGCAATCCGCGAATGCCGTGCCCAGCCGGACCGCACCGACCGCGGCCGTCGTTGCGGCGAAGGGGCGCTCCGGGTCCCCCACCGCCGGCACCTCGTCGAAGAAGTCGACGAGCACCGGCGGGGCCAAGCGCGCGGTGGGAGGCAGCGGCCGGAGCCGCTGACGCCCCCGGAAATGCAGTCAGGCCCGGTTGAAATCCGGGCCTGAACTTGGTGGCAGGTACAGGATTCGAACCTGTGTAGGCTTTCGCCGACGGATTTACAGTCCGCTCCCATTGGCCGCTCGGGCAACCTGCCTGGGTGCGCCGCGCCGGGGATCCGGTTTGGTGCGACTAGCAGGGTACAACGATCATGTACCTCAGACACAAACCGGCCGATCAACCGAAGGGACGAGTCCAATGGCGGATTCATCGTTCGACATCGTGAGCAAGGTCGACCGCCAAGAGGTCGACAACGCACTGAACCAGGCGGCCAAAGAGCTGAGCACCCGGTTCGACTTCCGCGGTACCGACACCACGATCGCCTGGAAGGGCGACGAAGCCATCGAGATCGTCAGCTCCACCGAGGAGCGGGTGAAGGCTGCCGTCGACGTCTTCAGGGAAAAGCTGATCCGCCGCGACATCTCCATGAAAGCCTTCGACGCCGACGAACCGCAGGCCAGCGGAAAGACCTACAAGGTGTCGGGCACCCTCAAGCAGGGAATCGACCAGGAGCACGCCAAGAAGATCAACAAGCTCATCCGCGACGAAGGCCCCAAAGGGGTGAAGTCGCAGGTACAGGGCGACGAGATTCGGGTCAGCTCCAAGAAGCGTGACGACCTGCAGGCTGTCATCGCCTTGCTCAAAGGTGCCGACCTCGACGTGGCCCTGCAGTTCGTCAACTACCGGTAGACCGAGGGCCCTCGCTCAACCAACCGGTCAGTGCCTAGTGTGGTGAGCATCACCACCCACGCGAAGCGAGGACCGCGATGACCGCAACCCCGGAGACTGCTCCCGTACCCGCCGAGACCGACGGCGGATCCTATGACGTCGTGATCATTGGCGCCGGGTTCTCCGGGATCGGCGCGGCCTACCGCATCGCCGAACGCAACCCCGGCACGCGCTACGTACTCCTGGAACGCCGCGAGCACATCGGCGGCACCTGGGACCTGTTTCGCTACCCCGGTGTGCGCTCGGACTCCAGCATCTTCTCGCTGTCCTGGCCGTGGGAACCGTGGGTCCGCAAGGAAGGCGTCGCCGACGGCGACCACATCCGCGAATACATGGAAGACACCGCCCGCAAGCGCGGCATCCTGCCCAACATCCATTTCGGAACCCACGTGCAGTCCGCCGATTGGGATTCGGCCACCGACACCTGGACGGTGCACGCAGAAGAGAACGGCGAACGCACGACCTACCGTGGGCGCTTCGTCTTCTTCGGGTCGGGTTACTACAACTACGACGAGGGCTACACCCCCGACTTCCCGGGCCTCGAGAAGTTCGCCGGCACCGTCGTGCACCCCCAGTTCTGGCCGGAGGATCTCGACTACACCGGCAAGAACGTGATCGTCATCGGCAGCGGAGCCACTGCGATCTCGTTGGTTCCGGCGCTGGCGCAAAAGGCGGCCAAGGTGACGATGCTGCAGCGCTCACCGACGTACCTGCTGGCGGGTTCCCGGGTCAACCCGCTCATCGAAGCCGTCCGGAAAGTCGTTCCCCGCAAGATTTCTCACGCGTTCGCCCGCTACTTTGCGGTCGCCTTCGAAAGCACCGTGTGGTTCCTGGCCCGCACCGTCCCCGGCCTGGCTCGCAAGATCATCCGGGCCCAGAACCTCAGCCGGCTACCCGCCGGCTATCCGGTCGACGTGCACTTCAAGCCCCGCTACAACGTCTGGGACCAGCGCCTGTGCCTGGTCGCCGACGGCGACTTGTTCGAGGTGATCTCCGACGGCCGCGCCGAGGTCGTCACCGACCACATCGACCGCTTCGACGACACCGGCGTCACACTGAAGTCGGGTAAGCACCTTGCGGCCGACATCATCGTCACCGCGACCGGCCTGCAGCTGCAGGCCCTCGGCGGGGTGCGAATCACGTTGGACGGCAATGAGATCAAGCCCCAGGAGCGGTTCTCGTACAAGGCGCACATGCTCGAAGACGTGCCGAACCTGATCTGGTGCATCGGCTACACCAACGCGTCGTGGACGCTGCGCGCCGACATGACCGCCCGCGCGGCGGCCAAGCTGATCGAATACATGAACTCGCACGGCTACACCCACGCCTTCCCGCACCTGGGCGGCGAACCCATCGCCGAGAAGCCGACGTGGGACATCCAGGCCGGCTACGTGTTGCGCAACCTGCACGCCCTGCCGAAGTCGGGTCTCAAGCGGCCGTGGGTGGTGCGGCAGAACTATCTCGCCGACGCCTTCGACCACCACTTCATCGACAAGATCGACGAAGACATGACGTTCGGGCGGGTGGCGTCCCCGGCGCGGGTGGCCGGATAGCTTAGCTGCGGGTGGGCTGGGTGCACTTTTCCAGAACGCGATATCGCCGGTGATAGCACGTTCTGGAAAAGACACCCGCCGGCCCTGCGCACCCGCGCACCCCGATTGCACGAACTCCCCATGAACAACCGGGTATTCGCAATACGCTGACCACCATGACTTCTGAACGCCGCGAACCCAAAGTCGTCGTGCTCGGTGGCGGATCCTGGGGTACCACCGTCGCATCCATCTGCTCCCGCCGGGGGCCGACGCTGCAGTGGGTGCGCTCGGAGGAGACCGCCAAGGACATCAACGAGAACCATCGCAACTCGCGCTACCTGGGCGACGAGGTCGAACTCTCGGAAACGCTGCGCGCCACCACCGATTTCAGTGAAGCCGCCGAGTGCGCCGACGTCGTCGTCATGGGGGTGCCGTCACACGGCTTCCGCGGCGTGCTGGCCGAGTTGAGCAGAGAGCTACGCCCGTGGGTTCCCGTTGTCAGCCTGGTCAAGGGTCTCGAGCAGGGCACCAACATGCGGATGAGCCAGATCATCGACGAGGTTCTGCCCGGTCACCCGGCCGGCATCCTCGCCGGTCCCAACATCGCACGTGAGGTCGCCGACGGCTATGCGGCCGCCGCCGTGCTGGCCATGCCCGACCAGCACCTGGCCGCCAATCTGGGGAAGATGTTCCGCACCAAGCGGTTCCGCGTCTACACCACCGACGACGTCGTCGGAGTCGAGATCGCCGGCGCGCTGAAGAACGTCTACGCCATCGCCGTCGGCATGGGCTATTCGCTGGGCATCGGCGAGAACACCCGGGCGCTGGTGATGGCTCGTGCAGTGCGGGAGATGTCCCGGCTCGGCGAAGCCATCGGCGGGCACCGCGATACGTTCGCCGGCCTGGCCGGCATGGGCGACCTCATCGTCACCTGCACCTCGCAGCGCAGCCGCAACCGCCACGTCGGCGAACAACTGGGCTCCGGCAAGTCCATCGAGGAGATCATCGCCTCGATGAACCAGGTCGCCGAGGGCGTCAAAGCCGCCAGCGTGATCATGGAATTCGCCGAGAAGTACGGCCTGAACATGCCGATCGCACGCGAGGTCGATGCCGTCGTCAACCACGGCGCCAACGTCGAACAGGCCTACCGCGGCCTGATGGCCGAGAAGCCCGGCCACGAAGTCAACGACTCACACTTTTAAGCGAGTCGACCGATGCCGCGGAGGAACGAGACAGTCGGGCCCAGCGCAGTTCAGCCCGGGAACGACGGGAACAACGGGTTCGAGTTCTTCGGCCGATCCAGCATCGGGCTCGGTCCCGACGTGAACGTCGCCCCCGGTCCGACGACAAAGCCGACCTGGTCGTGGTTGTTCACGCACGCAACGACGCCGCCGCCGTCGACGCCGCAGCTGATATCGCGGAAGCTCAGCCGGGTGTTCGGCGGCAGCGGCTTCACGTCACCGGCCGCCGCGTAGAGCGACGCGCCGCTGCTGGAAAACCCGGGCTCGCCGGACGGACCCGCGCTGACGAGGTTCGCGCCACCGGGCGCACCGGGCAACGCCCCGCTGCAGCCGTAGCTGGAGTTCTGCTTGTCCAGCACGCAGACCACCCCGGGCGGACCGGCGAAGGCGTACCAGTTGCCGCCCATCGCCGTGTAGGGCACCGGGCTCACGGGGGTGTAGGCATTGACGTTCGGAAGGACCGGGGCGGGCGCCGGCTCGGGATCTGCCGCGGCCATGCCCGGCGTACCGATCGCCGCCGCCCCCGCGACGCTCACCAGGCCGATCAGGATTCTGCTCAGCATCATCACACCCTACGTAAGCGCCACCGATGGCGCAGTTTGCGTACTCACCTGGTCCTTCGGCTCGGCGGTCGCGATTCGTTACCGCCAGGCCCCGACGTCCTGACCGCCGCAGAACCGTGATCCACGCCACCACCCAGGTGTAGAACCCCCAGGATCTGGAAACGCAACAGTGGACCCCCGTGCGTGAGGCACATCAAACGAGCGCCACGACAAGGCAATTCGCGTAAGGACTATGAACTCACTGACAACGACGTACCTGGCCGCTAATCAATGGCACGACTTCTGGAACGGGAGCCTGGGCGACTGGCTTCGCACCAAGGGTCTGCACATCGTCCTGGTGATCATCGCCGCGTTGATCGGCACCCGGCTGATCAACTGGGTGGCCGCCAAGATCGCCCGCCGGCTCAACACCGACCACGAACTGGTGCGTTCGGAAAGCGCCAAGCACCGCGCCGCCGTCGCCTCGGTGATCTCGTCGGTCGCCATCGCCATCCTCTACACAGTGGTCGCGGTCGACGTCTTCGACCAGCTGGGCCTGCCGATCGGCTCGCTGGTCGCCCCGGCCGCCGTACTGGGCGCTGCCCTCGGTTTCGGCGCCCAGCGGATCGTCCAGGACCTGCTGAGCGGGTTTTTCATCATCACCGAGAAGCAGTACGGCTTCGGTGACCTGGTCGCGCTGGCGGTCCTCGGATCCGCCACCGAAGCTCAAGGCACCGTCGAGGACGTCACCCTGCGAGTGACGAAGCTGCGCACCAGCGACGGCGAGGTATTCACCATCCCCAACGGGCAGATCGTGAAGGCGCTGAACCTGTCCAAGGACTGGGCGCGCGCGGTGGTCGACATCCCGGTGCCGACGACCGCCGACCTCAACAAGGTCAACGACGTGCTGCATGAAGTGGCGACGGCCGCCACCTCCGACAAGCGCCTGGACCAGCTGTTGCTCGACGAGCCCTCATTGATGGGTGTGGAGAGCATCAAGGTCGACACCGTGAACCTGCGCATGGTCGCCCGCACCCTGCCGGGCAAGCAATTCGAGGTGGGTCGTCAGCTGCGCGCGATGGTGCTGCGCTCGCTACGCCAGGAAGGCATCGTCAGCCCCAACGCCGCCAAGACCAACGTCGAGACGGTCGCGACCAGCAGCTAGTCCCCGGGTCGCTTCGCTCCTGCCCGCCGGAAAGCTAGTGGCCGGCCATCTTCTCGAGCCGCGCAATCCGGTCGGAGATCGGCGGATGGGTGGAGAACATCTTGCCGATCTTCTCCCCGGATCGGAACGGGCTGGCGATCATCAGGTGCGCCTGGTCGGCCAGCTGGGGCTCGGGTGGCAACGGTGCGTTCTCCACCCCGCCGCTGATCTTGCGCAAGGCCGACGCCAGTGCCAGCGGATCGCCGGACAGTTCAGCTCCGGACTCGTCGGCCTGGTATTCGCGCGAGCGGGACACGGCCATCCGGATCAGCGTGGCAGCGATCGGGCCGAGCAGCGAAACCAGTAACAGCGCAAAGGGATTGGGACCACCTTCGCGGTTGTTGCCGCCGAACATCCCGGCGAACAGCGCGATGTTGGCCAGCGCGGTGATCACCGAGGCCAGCGCACCGGCCACGCAGGAGATCAGGATGTCGCGGTTGTAGACGTGCGACAGTTCGTGGCCCAGCACCGCACGCAGTTCACGCTCGCTGAGCAGGTTGAGAATGCCGGTGGTGACGCACACCGCCGCGTTGCGCGGATTGCGGCCGGTGGCGAACGCATTCGGGTTGGCCGTGTCGCTGATGTAGAGCCGCGGCATCGGCTGGTGCGCCGTGGTGGCCAGCTCGCGGACCATCGAGTAGATCTGCGGGGCCTGCACCTCGGTGATCGGCTGGGCGTGCATGGCGCGAAGCGCGAGCTTGTCGGAGTTGAAGTACACGTAGACGTTCATGCCGATCGCGAAGACCAGCGCGAGGAACATCACGTTGCGCCCGAACAACGAACCGAGGAAGACGATCAGCGCCGACATCCCAACAAGCAGCGCAAACGTCTTGAACGTGTTGGCGGTCGGATGCCAAGTCATCAATTCCTCCTCCGAGCAAACGCACTCTCCGGGAGGTTAACGCCTCGAACCGACCGTGAGGTTCCGCGACGCCGTCAGCCGTGCCGGTTGATCGTGTAGTCCATCAGTGAAGCCAGTGCCCGACGGCCCGGTCCGTCTGGCAAACCGGCCAGCTCGTCGCCGGCCTGCTCGGCGTAGCGCTGCACGGTGGCCTTGGCCTTGGCGATCCCGTCACCGGCGCGCAGCAGTGCGAGCGCCTCGGCCAGGGCGGCGTCGTCCTCGATCGGGCCTTTCAGCAGCTCACGCAGCCGATCGGCGTCGGGGCCGGTCTCCTGCAGCGCGTACAACACCGGCAGCGTGTGCACGCCTTCGCGGAGATCGGTGCCCGGGGTCTTGCCCGACTCGTCGGGGTCGCTGTCGATGTCGATGATGTCGTCGGAGATCTGGAATGCGGTGCCCACGATCCCGCCGAGCCGGCTGAGTCGCTCGATCTGGTCGTCGTTGGCGCCGGCGAACGTGGCCCCGAATCGGCCGGACGCCGCGATCAGGCAGGCGGTCTTCTCGTAGATCACCTTCAGGTAGTGGTCGACCGGATCCACACCGTTGGTGTTGCCTTTGGTCTCGCGCATCTGACCGGTGACCAATTGGGCGAACGTCTCGGCGATGATCCGGACCGCATCCGGGCCCAACCGGCTCACCAGCCGCGACGCGGTCGCGAACAGGTAGTCGCCGGCCAGGATCGCGATGTTGTTGCCCCAGCGGGCGTTGGCACTAGGGGCCCCGCGCCGCATCTGCGCCTCGTCCATGACGTCATCGTGGTAGAGCGTGGCCAGGTGCACCAGCTCGATCACCGCGCCGGCCACCGTGACCTGCCAGGCGTCGGGTTCCGGGCCGATCTGAGCGGACAGCACCGTGAACAGGGGGCGGAAGCGCTTGCCGCCGGCCTCGAACAGGTGCACGACGGCTTCGGTCATCAGCTCGTCACCGCCGCGCAGTTCGGTGCTCATGAGCTCTTCGACACGACCTACCCCGTCGCGGACGCTCTTGGCGAAAGCCGGATCACCAAAGTCCACCCCTGCTACCACCGTGGCCGGAGTACTCACCCTGCCAACATACTGGGGGCATGGAAGTGGGGTCAGATGTGGTCATCGTCGGCGCCGGGCCGGCCGGCTCGGCGGCGGCCGCCTGGGCTGCCCGGCGCGGCCATGAGGTGCTCGTCGTCGACGCCGCCGAGTTCCCCCGCGACAAGCCCTGCGGCGACGGACTCACCCCACGCGCGGTGCTCGAGCTGCAGCGCCTCGGGCTCGGCGACTGGCTCGACGGCCACATCCGCCATCACGGGCTGCGGTTGTCCGGGTTCGGCGCCGACGTCGAGGTCCCGTGGCCCGGGCCGTCGTTTCCGTCCGGCGGGTCGGCGGTGCCGCGCACCGAGCTCGACGACCGGATCCGCAAGGTCGCCGAGGACGCCGGTGCGGCGATGCTGCTCGGTGTCAAAGCCGTTGACGTATCCCGTGATTCGCGTGGCCGCGTGGAGGCCGTGGTGCTGGCCGACGGGTCGCGGGTGTCGTGCCGCTGGGTGATCGTGGCCGACGGCGCGCGCTCCCCGTTCGGGCGGGTGCTCGGCAGGCAGTGGCATCAGGAGACGGTGTACGGGGTGGCCGTGCGCGGGTACCTCGCATCGCCGCGGTCCTCCGAGCCGTGGATCTCCTCAGACCTGGAGCTGCGGTCTGTCGACGGGCAGGTGCTGCCCGGCTACGGCTGGATCTTCCCGCTGGGCAACGGCGAGGTGAACATCGGCGTCGGCGCCCTGGCCACCGCGAAGCGGCCCGCCGACGTGGCGTTACGGCCGCTGATCAAGCACTACACCGACCTGAAGCGGGCGTCATGGGGCTTCGACGGCCCGCCGCGGGCGGTGTCCTCGGCACTGTTGCCGATGGGTGGTGCGGTCTCCGGGGTGGCCGGACCCAACTGGGTGCTGATCGGCGACGCCGCGGCGTGCGTGAACCCGCTCAACGGCGAGGGCATCGACTACGGGCTGGAAACCGGGCGGCTGGCCGCCGAGATGCTGGGCTCCGGCGACCTGTCTTCGGCGTGGCCCACGATGCTGCAGGCGCACTACGGGCGCGGCTTCTCGGTGGCCCGCCGGCTCGGATTGCTGCTGACGCTGCCGCGCTTCCTGCCGCTGACCGGGCCGGTCGCGATGCGCTCGTCGCGGCTGATGGGCGTCGCGGTGCGGGTGATGGGCAACCTGGTCACCGACGACGACGCCGACCTGGTGGCGCGGGCCTGGCGTGTGGCGGGGATGGGGTCGCGAATCCTGGACCGGCGCAAGCCGTTCACCTGATCTTGACGCGTTGAGTGAGCGGTGACGCACGCGACTGCCAGCACTTTCGCAGCGTCACCGCTCAGTGAATGACGGTGCGAGCACCGCGACTCCCCAGAAATGACAAATTTGACAAAACTTCTTCACATCGTGGCGGCTGCGGCATAAGCTCCGCCGCATGAGTGACTACGACGCGATCATCGTGGGGGCCGGACACAACGGTCTGACCGCAGCGGTGGTGCTGCAACGAGCCGGCTTGCGCACGCTCTGCCTGGAGGCCAACACCTACAGCGGCGGCATGTCGGCCACCGTCGAGCTGATCGACGGCTTCAAATACGAGATCGCCGGGTCGGTGCGCTTCCCCACCGCGCAGAAGATCAACAGCGAGCTCGGCCTGGACACGTTGCCGACCATCTCCTCGGAGATCATGTCGGTCAACCTCGGGGAAAACGGCGAGGAAGCAATGGTCTTCCACAGCGACCCGATGGCGATGATGACCCATCTCAACGAGAAGCACGGCATGGACGCCGTGATGGCCATGGCCAACCTGTACGCCTGGAGCGCAGGCCCGGGTAAAGCCCTGGGCCGCTTCGATGCGCTGGCGCCGCCGAAGACCATCGACGAGATGTACGCCTGTGCCGCCGACGAAAACGAGCGGCGCGCCATCCACGAGATGCTGTTCGGCTCGGCGATGGACGTCGTCGACCGATTCCTGCCCGACAAGGAAAAGCACTCCGTGATCCGCGGCATGCTGGCCTTCCTGGCGGTGAACTCCACCTACCGCGGCCCGTACACCCCGGGCAGCGCAACGTGTTTGGCGTTCGCGATGGCCATGCCCCCGGAGGGCGGCCAGATGACCACCAAACTCAAGGGCGGAATCGGCGTGCTCGCCGAGCATCTGCGGGACCTGTTCGTCGACGCCGCCGGGGAGATGCGCTACCGCACCAAGGTCGAACAGATCCTCGTCGAGGGCGGCAAGGTCACCGGGGTGCGCCTCAAGGACGGCGAAGTCATCAACGCGCCGGTCGTGGTGTCCAACCTCGCACCGGAGACCACGCTGCTGGATCTCGTTGGCGTCGAACATCTTCCGTCGTCGCTGGTGACCCGGCTCGGCGGTCGCGATCACCGGGCGTCGTTCATGCAGATCCACTTCGCGTTGGACGGGCTGCCCCAGTACGCCGCGCCCTACGACTTCCTCAACGAGCCCGGCATGCAGATGTCGGTGGGCATGTTCGGTTCGCCGGAAGAACAGCAGCGCCAGTGGGAGATGGCCCGGGGCGGCGAAGTCCCGGACAACCCCGCGCTGTCGATCCAGATGCCCACGGTCGGCGATCCCGAGATGGCGCCGGAAGGCAAGCACGCCGCCAGCGTGTATGCCTACGGCTTCCCGATCGAGGCGCCGCGCGATGCGCACGGTCAGCTGAAAACTGTTATGGCGGAACGGGTTGTCGACAAGATCACCCGTTACGCACCGAACTTCAAAGACATCCTGATCCGCGACATCACGTTCGCGCCGTACCACATGAACACCATGTTCGGCGCGCCCAACGGCGACTTCTGCCACGGGCTGCTGCAGCCCGAGCTGATGGGCGTCAACCGGCCCGGACCCAAGGGGTTCATCGACGAGCCAATCCCGATCGAAGGCCTCTACCTGGGCGGTGCAGGCTGCCACGGCGGACCGGGCATCACGTTCATCCCCGGCTACAACGCCGGGTATCAGGTGCTGGAAGACGCCGGCCGCTAGCGATTTCGGCGCGCTTTCCGCCGCTGAGCGAACGGAATCGCGCCCAAATCGCAGGGAGGCTAGGCCTTGACGGCGTAGTGGAGCGCGACGATCCCGCCCGTCAGGTTGCGCCACCGCACACCCGACCAGCCGGCGTCGCGGATCTGCTGAGCCAGCACCTCCTGATCGGGCCACGCCCGGATGGACTCGGCCAGATAGACGTAGGCGTCCGGGTTGCTCGACACCGCGCGGGCCACCCGCGGCAGCGCCTGCATCAAGTACTCCTTGTAGACGGTCGAGAACACCGGCACCACCGGGGTGGAGAACTCGCACACCACCAGCCGCCCGCCGGGGCGGGTCACCCGCGCCATCTCGCGCAGGCCCGCCGGATGGTCGACGACATTGCGCAACCCGAAGCTGATCGTCACCGCGTCGAACACCGCGTCGCCGAACGGCAGCTTGGTCGCGTCGGCCGCGACCTTCGGCACCGGCCGTGCGGCGCCGGCCCGCAGCATGCCGACCGAGAAGTCCGCGGCCACGCACCAGGCACCGGAGCGGGCCAACTCGACCGTCGACACCGCCGTCCCCGCCGCGAGGTCCAGCACCCGGTCACCGGGTCCGATGCCCAGCGCCGACCGGGTCGCCCGCCGCCAGGCGCGGTCCTGCCCCAGCGACAGCACGGTGTTGGTGATGTCATACCGCCGGGCGACGGCGTCGAACATCGACGCCACATCGCGGGGATCCTTGTCCAGCGTCGCGCGGCTCACGGTGCCGACGCTACCCGAGCGGGAATGCTGAGCCTGTCGATGCGTTGGCTAGACGCATGAGCGAAAAAGTGTGGTTCATCACCGGGACATCGCGCGGCTTCGGCCGGGAGTGGGCGATCGCCGCCCTGGACCGCGGCGACAAGGTCGCTGCCACGGCGCGCAACACCGACACCCTGTCCGACCTGGTCGACCAGTACGGCGACGCCATCCTGCCGATCCAGCTCGACGTCACCGACCGGGACGCCGACTTCGCCGCCGTCGCGCAGGCGCACGACCACTTCGGGCGGCTGGACATCGTCGTCAACAACGCCGGCTACGGCCACTTCGGCTTCATCGAGGAACTGTCCGAGAGCGATGCACGCGACCAGCTCGAGACCAACGTCTTCGGCGCGCTGTGGATCACCCAGGCCGCGCTGCCGTATCTGCGGGCTCAGGGCAGCGGGCACATCATCCAGGTGTCGTCGATCGGCGGCATCACCGCGTTCCCGCTCGTCGGCATCTACCACGCCTCCAAGTGGGCACTGGAAGGTCTCTCGCAGGCACTGGCTCAGGAGGTTGCCCCGTTCGGCATCCACGTCACGCTGATCGAGCCAGGCGGATTCGACACCGATTGGTCGGGCTCGTCCTCGAAGCGTTCGGCCGAACTGCCCGATTACGCGGAATTGCACCGCCAGGTCGACGAGACCCGCAAGCAGCGGTGGTCTGCGCCGGGCAACCCCAAGGCGTCGGCGTCGGCCATTCTGAAAGTCGTGGACGCGCCGACTCCCCCGCTGCGGGTGTTCTTCGGGGAGTCACCGCTGCAGACCGCCAAGGCCGACTACGAAAGCCGCATCGCCAACTGGGAGCAGTGGCAGCCGGTCGCCGTCGAGGCCCAGGGCTGATCAGATCGCGTGCGCGTCGACTCTCGGTAATTGACGCGCACGACTCGCCATCCGTTCACTGAGGTGAATGAGGCGATCTTCGTGCCCAGCGGGCATGGTATAAGCCAACTTACGGAGTTCCAGTGCGAATTCACTGAGATCTTGGCGATACGACGCGTCATTCATTCGGACGCCCCCAGGTCTTGGAGAAGTGATGTTGTCATTGGCTTTTAACGTCCCCCCGCTTAGGTCTAAGTGTGCGCCCGCTCCCAGGCCATGAAAAGGTCTCTCAGGAACAATTAAGGAAAGTGGTTGGCGTTGCACCAGACTCAGGCCGCGCGGCGCCGTCGCCCGTTGAGTCGCACCGCCTCGTAGTGGCCCAGCAACTCGTCGCATATCGCCGGCCAGGTCCGGCCGAGCACACTGCGGCGAGCGGCGAGCGAATAGCGCGCCCGCTCGTCGAGCAGATGATCGACCGATTGCGCCAGGCGCGCTTCGAATTCCGCGACCGTCAATAACAGTCCGGTTCGGTACGGCGCCACCAGATCCCGTGGGCCACCGGCGTTCGGCGCGATGACCGGCAAACCCGACGCCATCGCCTCCTGCACGGCCTGGCAGAACGTCTCGTGCTCGCCGGGATGGACGAAGACGTCCATGCTGGCGTAGGCGGTGGCCAGTTGCTCGCCGTACAGCGCCCCGGTGAACACCGCCGACGGCATCAGCGCGCGGAGCTTGTCGCGGTCGACCCCGTCGCCGACGATCACCAGCTGCAGGTCGTCGCGGCGGGCGAGAACCGCCAGCCGCTCCACGTGCTTCTCCGGCGCGAGCCGCCCGACGAAGCCGACGATCGGCTTGCCCGCCGGTGACCAGCGCGCCCGCAGCTCGTTACTCCGCGCCGACGGTGCGAAGCCAGTGACGTCGACACCGCGGGCCCACTGGAAAACCCGCGGAATGCCATGGGTGGCAAGGTCTTCCATCGCCGCAGTGGACGGCGCCAGCGTGCGGTCCACGCGTGAATGCAGATGACGGTTCCAGGCCCAGGCCGCGCGCGAGGCGACGCCGATGCCATAACTCTGGGCGAATCCGGCGATGTCGGTCTGGTACACCGCCACCGTCGGCACCCCAAGGTACCGGGCGGCTTGCAGGCCGCCGTACCCCAGCAGTGCGGGCGAGGCCAGATGCACCACATGCGGATCGAAGCCGCGCAGAACCCCCACCATGCGTGGCCGCGGCACCCCCAGCGGGAGCGACGTCACTTTGGGGAACATCCGCGACGGCACCCGGTGCACCCGGATCCCGTCGTAGATCCGTTCGGCCGCCGGTTCACCACGTGGGGTGTCCGGGGCGATCACCAGTGCTTCATGGCCGGTGCGGCGGAGATGCTCGAGCACCCGCAGCACCGAATTGCTCACTCCGTTGACGTTCGGCAGGAAGGACTCGGCGACAATGGCAACGCGCACGATTCGAGGATGACACCGGCGCTTGTCAGCGAGGTTGCGCCCGGGCATACACGACACGAAAACCAGGTGGAACGCGGTACCGTGCGAGCATGCGGTTCTGGTCTGTGCTCGTGGTGGCGCTGGTCGTGCTGACCACCGGTTGTAGCAGGGAGATTGCCGGTGCGGCACAGGTGGATCCGCGCGGGCCGGGGACGGCGCTGAGCAAGGACGGCTTCGGCATCGTGGCCGGCGACCCGGACGCGCGGGTCCACATCGAGTTGTACACCGAACCGCAATGCAGCCACTGCGCCGATCTGCAGAAGGATTTCGGCGACGAACTGGCCCGCTACATCAACCTCGGCCAGCTCGCCGTCACCTACCGTCCGTTGACATTTCTGGACGACAAGCCCGGCGGCTATTCCGACCGGGTGAGCAACGCGATGTTCCTGGCACCCGGTCCGAACACGTCAGGCAAGGCATTCCAGGCGTTCGTGCAAGACCTTTGGGGCCACCAGGATTCACACGGCAAAGGCCCCAGCGACGCCCAGATCGCCGACATGGCTCGCGAAAGCGGGCTGCCCACCGCGGCCGTCGACGCGATGCGGGCGGGCAAGCCCGCGTTGGACATCCAGGAGATGGCGGACACCAACTTCGAATACCTCTACGAGATCGACGCCATCAACACCGGCACCCCAACGGTGTTCGACCTCAACACCAACGAGAAACTCGACATCTACGACAACAACTGGTTGTCCAAACTGATGTCGACCTGATTCACCCGGCGCTCCAGCAGAACCAAGCCCGTCAAGACCAGCCCACCGATCAGCCACGCCACCACCGCGATCGAACCGGCCGGAATGATGGCCAGCGCAGCCGTACGGTGCTGCACGCGAACGAGATCCGGATCATTGCGGTCGTACTCGACGTAGATGCGCATTCCCTCGGCCAGCTCGGAGGGATAGAGCACACCGAGCTCGGGTCGGTAGGTGACGCGGTCCGGGGTGACGAACTCGATCGTCGAGCGGCGCGGGCCTGCCGAGAGGACCTCGGCCTGCGCGACACCCATGTTGCGTTCGATCTGCCGATCGTTTCGCCACGCACCGGCGACCAGCAGCAGCGACTGCAGAGTGACCAGCCCGATGAGGATCCACACCGCACACTTGCTCCAGCGCAACACTTTCCGCCGTGTGGTGTCGACGACGTCCGGCTCGCGTCGGGGCAGTGCCGGTTTGACCCACGCGAGGACGCGGGCGATCACAGCGCCGACCGGATCGCGGCGTGCAACTGCCGCAACGACGACCGGTCGGCTTTGACCTCGAGAACCCGCATGCCCTCAAAGGGTTCGGCGAGCGCGCCGCCGAGTTGGTCGACCTCGATCTGGCGGGCCTCGATGTGATAGGCCCGGCACAGCGCGCCGACGTCGACGTCGTGCGGAGTGCCGAAGATCCGCGCCGACACATCCGAAAACCGGGGGTCGCCCTGCTCGAGCAGTTCGAAGATGCCGCCGCCGTTGTCGTTGGACACCACGATCGTCAAGTTCTTCGGCGTCGGCTCGGTCGGACCGATCAGCAGCCCCGAGCTGTCGTGCACGAACGTCATGTCCCCGATCAGACCGATGGTCCGGCCCGCATGCGCCAGTGCCGCGCCGATGATCGTCGACACCGTGCCGTCGATACCCGCCACTCCCCGGTTGGAGCGCACCTTGATGCCCTCGGCGTTCAGTCCGACCAGCGCCGCGTCACGGACCGGGTTGGAGGCGCCGAGCACCAGCTGGTCCCCCGGGCGCACCGCGGCGGCCACCGCGGCCGCGACGTGCAGGCCGGTGGTCAGTGGGTGGGCGGCCAGCTGCTGGCGCACCGCCGCCATGGTGTGCGCGTTGACCTCCGCGCAGCGCTGCAGCCAGGCCGGGTCGGGCGTGCCGCTGGTCTCGGCACGGGTGCCGGTGGCTGCGGAGTTGCCGGATACGTCGGGCCAGCGGGGACCCGTCGTCAGGGCGAACACCGGCACCGACGGGTCGGCCAGCAGCGTCGACACCGGCCGGTGCAGCGTCGGGCGGCCCAGCATGATCACCTGGCGGGGCCGCAACAGCGGCAGCGCGAGCGGGTGCAGCGGGTTCGCGGCGTGCGGGGCGGTGGGCTCGGCGACCGTCGGCAGCGCGGCCAGGTTCGGGTGGACACCGGCGCCGTGCCCGGCGATCACCACGGTGTCGGGGGTCAGATCGATGTTCAGCGGCTGGTCGAAGGCCACCGGCGGGCTGTACGTCCACGGCTTGCCGTCCGGCCTGCCGGGCGGGATCGCGGCCACACCTGAGTCAGCATCCGGCACCAGCGGTTCCCGCAGCGGGATGTCGAACTGGACCGGGCCGGCGTTGGCCGAGCGCGCGCCGGTCGCCGCGGCCAGCACCCGGCAGGTGGCCGAGCGCCACTGCGCGTTGAGAGAGTCCAGCTTGTCCTGGCCCCCTTCGGCAAGGCCCAGGCTGATCGACGCGCGGACCTGGGTGCCGAAGTAGCCGAGTTGCTCGAAGGTCTGGTTGGCGCCGGTGCCCAGCAGTTCGTAAGGCCGGTTGGCCGACAGCACGATCAGGGGAACGCGGGCGTAGTTGGCCTCGACGACGGCGGGCCCCATGTTGGCCACCGCGGTGCCCGAGGTCATCGCGACGCACACCGGGGCGCGCTCGGCGACCGCAAGACCGATCGCCAGGAAGCCTGCGGTGCGCTCGTCGATGCGGACGTGCAGCCGAAGCCGGCCGGCCCGGTCGGCGTCGGAGAGTGCAAAGGCCAGCGGAGCGTTACGGGAACCCGGGCACAGCACCACGTCGCGGACGCCGCCGCGGATCAATTCGTCGACGACGACGCGGGCCTGAGCCGTCGATGGGTTCATTACTACAGCGTGTCACACGTCGATCGGACTCGACATCAGACGAGAGTGCCTGCGAAAAAGTCCAGCATCGCGTTGTTCACGGTGTCCGGGCGCTCCAGGAATCCGAGGTGGCCGGTGTGCCCGATCTGCACGTATCGGCCGTTGGGGATCGCGTCGGCGACCTCGCGGCCCAGCGCCGCCGGGGTGAGCAGGTCGTCGGCGAACCCGATGACCAACACCTCATTGGTAATGGAACGGTAAGCGGCCAGCCGGTTGTCTTTGGGATACACCTCGAGCTGGGCCCGCAGGCCGGGAGTGCGCTTGATCGGGAAGGCGGTGAACATCTCCACCCAGTCGCCGATCGCCTTCTCGTCGTTGATGGTCTTGGGTGAGAAGTTCTCCAGCACACGCACTTTCGCCGCATAGGCCGGCGGCAGCTGGATGCCGGCCTTGGTGAGCTCGACGTCGGCGGCCCGGAACGACTTGCGGGTGCGGTCGAGACGGCCGCGGGTGCCCATCAGCACGGCCTGGGTGACCAGCTCCGGGCGGGTCAGCATCAGCTCCTGGGCGATGTAGGCGCCCATCGAGATGGCCACGATCCGGGTGGGTCCGCCGATCACGTCCTCGATGAGGGCGGCGGTGTCGGCGATCATCTGCTCCGGCGTGAAATCACCGGCTTCCTCGGTGGCCCCGATTCCACGATTGTCGAACGTGACGCAGCGATAGCCCGCCGCCAGGAACCGCGGAATCTGGTGGATGTGCCAGGTTCGGCCGGCGCCGCCGGTGCCGGCGATGAACAGCACCGGATCGCCGGAGCCGTTGTCCTCGTAGGCCAGGTTGATCACCTGGCAGAGGCTACGCGACCCCGTTTCCGTCGCGCCTTCGACCGCGCGGCGTCGATCGCGCCGGACCACAGCAGTGACGTCATCGCCTTGAGCTGGGTGGGCGTCGCCAAATCCTTGGCCATCAGTGCGGCAGCGGAGGCCTTTGTGGTCGCCGACGCCTTCGACATGTGCCCGGAGTCGAACGGCGGTTGCGGGTCGTACTCCATCGACAGCTGGATCACCTTGGCGCGCTCCTCACCTCCGATCTGTCCGGCCAGCCACAGCGCGAGGTCGATGCCCGCCGACACCCCGGCGCTGGTGACGATGTCGCCTTCGTGAACCACGCGTTCGTCCTTGACCGGCGTGACCCCGAGCGCCTTGAGCGCGGTCAGCGCCGCCCAGTGCGACGTCGCCCGTTTCCCCTTCAGCAGTCCCGCCGCCGCGAGGATCACCGACCCGGAGCACACCGACGTCGTCCAGGTCGCGGTCCGGTGTGCTTGGCGGACCCAGTCGAGCAGCTTCTCGTCGCGGGAGTGCTCGATCGTCGTCATCCCGCCGGGCACGAGAATGACGTCGGGAGAAGGTGTTTCGTCGAACGAATGGGTGGCGCCGACGACGAGCACGCCAGAGTCGGCGGTGATCGGACCGGGCTGATACCACACAAATCGGATTTCGGCGTCGGGCAGCCAGCGCAGCACCTCGTAGGGTCCGATGAAATCCAGGGCGGTGAAACCGGGATAGAGCACGATGGCGATCTGCATGACATTCTCCTCTATGTGAACGTTTTGCGGTATTGGCCGGGCGAGACGCCGACCCTGCGAATAAAGTTGCGCCGCAACGTTTCCGACGTACCAAAGCCGCAGCGGGCGGCGATGGTGACGACGGTGTCGTCGGTCTCCTCGAGCTGACGGCGGGCGGCTTCGGTGCGCACGCGTTCGACGTACGCGCCGGGGGCCTCGCCGACCTCGTCGGTGAACACCCGGGTGAAGTGCCGTGGACTCATGGCGGCGCGGCGAGCCAGCTCGGTGATGCTATGGGCGGCACCGGGTTCGGCCTCGATGGCCTCCTGCACCTCGCGGATGGGCTGGCGGCGCGCACGCGGCATCCACACCGGCGCCGCGAACTGGGTCTGACCGCCGGGCCGCCGGAGAAACAAGACGAGGTAGCGCGCGACGGTCTGGGCGACCTCGGTGCCGTAGTCGTCCTCGACGAGCGCCAGCGACAAGTCGATGCCGGACGTCACACCGGCCGCCGTCCACACCGTGGCCGAGCTGCGCAGGAAGATGGGCTCGCGGTCGACGGTCACGGCCGGGAACTCGCGGGCCATCCGGTCGGCGAACGCCCAGTGCGTGGTGGCCCGGCAGCCGTCCAGCAGGCCGGCTTGGGCGGCGAGGAACGACCCCGTGCACACGCTGACGACGCGGCGCGAATTGGCCGCGGCCGCCCGAATCCAGGCCATGGTGGGAGGGTCCTCGCGGGCATCGTCGACGCCGGAGCCACCGGGCAGGATCAGGGTGTCGATGTCCTTGGGTTCGGGCATCGCCTCGGCGACGAAGGCCAGGCCGGTCGGGGTGCTCACCGGGCCGCCGTCGCGGGAGGCGACGCTGACCCGGTATCCGCCCTCGGTGAGCATCGCGGCGCCGGTGAACACGTCGTGCGGGCCGACCAGGTCGAGGGCCTGCACGCCGGGAAACCCGAGGATCACCACCGACCGCGCCATGCGTTCAGTGTCGAGGCATCCGGCGATGGCGTCTAGGCCATGCACCCCACAAATCAGGACATCGAATCGCGCGGCACCATGACAACACCACCGTCGACATCGACCATCACCGCGGCCGGACCGGTCGGCCGGATGTGACATCGGGTCGTTGCGGACGACAGCCTGGCCACTTACAAGTCGGCCGCCACCGCGTAGATGCGTTCGAGTTCCTCTGGGGTGCTCTGTAGCGGCATCAGCACCAGTTCGGTCGCGCCGGCCGCGAGATAGGTCCGCAGCCTGCGTGCCACCGATTCCTCGCTGCCAAGCACGGCAAGATCGATGCTCGCCGAGACGCCCTCGCGCGCAAGCGTCTTCTGATACGACGGAATCGAGTCGTACAGCGCGAGCTGAGGGGCGAACTCGGCGCGCGCAGCCTCGACATCGTCGCTGACCGCCAAGCTCACCATCGCGACGACCCGCGGCGCTGAGCGTCCCGCCCCATCCGCCGCTTCCGTGATCGTCGGTACGATGAAGTCCTCGATCGTGCGCGGACCGGTGTTGGCGACGATGGTGCCGTCGGCCAATTCACCGGTTACGCGAAGGGCTTTCGGTCCCATCGCGGCCACGAGAATTGGAAACGGCGTTGCTCCTGCCAACGCGACCGGAAGGACTTGGGGGTCGACGGCGGTCAGGTGCTCGCCGTGAAAGTCCACAGTCCTGTCGTCCCGAACGGCATTCAGGATGGTGAGGTACTCGCTCAACCGTGCCACCGTGTGACGCCACGGCAGCCCGAAAGTGCTCTCTTCCAAGAACGCGACACCCAAGCCGAGGCCCAGCGTGAAACGTCCGTGGGTCGCCGCCTGCGCAGTTTGCGCCGAGGCGGCGAGGACGAGCGGGTGGCGGGGGTTGATCGGAACAACCGAAGTCCCGACTTCCACAACAGGATTGGCGGCGCCAACCAAGGCGGCCAACCCAATGGCGTCGAAGTCGAGTTGTTGAGCCACCCACAACTGCTTGATGCCGGCGTCGGCGGCGGCGCGGGCTTTCGCCAGTGCATCGTCGACGAGGTTCGCAGCAGTGCGGTCGGCGGGGATCAAAACTCCTGCAGACATGTGGTCTCCCCTAGGCCGATTCGGGCGCGAAGTAGTGCCGATCAAGATCCTCCAGCAGTCCGATTCCGCTGGGCTGCCAACCGAAACGCTCGCGGGTGATGGCGCTGCTGGCCGGCATGTCGATGCCGAAGAACGCGCCGATCCAGCCGAAGTGATCCATCGCGTTCTCGGCGGGCGTGCTGGTGACCGGAACGCCCAGGCCGCGGCCGATGGTCTCCGCGATGGCGCGGGTAGCGACGCCCTCCTCGCCGATCGCGTGCAACACGGTCCCGCTGGGCGCGCCTTCGACGGCCAGCCGAAACAGCTGCGCGGCGTCATCGCGGTGGACCGCCGACCAGCGGTTGGTGCCGTCGCCGACATATGCGGACACTCCCTTCTCGCGAGCGACGTCGACCAGCCGCGGGACGAACCCGTAGTCGCCGTTGCCGTGCACGGACGGTGCAAGCCGAACGATCGACACCCGCACTCCGCGGTCGGCGAACGCCAGCGCGGCCTGCTCGGAGAGGCGCGGGGAATGCGGGTTGGCGGCCTGCTCCTCGGTGAGCACCTGGCCGAGTGCGTGCCCGGCGGTTCCGCTGGTGACCACCAGGGGGCGGCCGGAATCAGCCAGCGTCTCACCAAGGGCAGTGATCGCGTTGCGGTCGAGTTCGCCTGCGCCGGAGAAGTTCTCGAAGTCGTGGTGGAAGGCCAGGTGGATGACGGCGTCGGCATCCTTGGCGCCGCTGCGCAGGCTGTCGAGGTCGTCGAGATCGCCGCGGTGGACGTCGGCCCCCGCGGTGGCGAGCGCCTCGGCGGAGGCGTCCGACCGCGCCAGTCCGACGACCTGATGACCGGCCTTCACGAGTTCGGGTACCACGGCGGAACCCACCCAGCCGGACGCTCCTGTGACGAAAAGTTTCATGTCATCTCCATGTCAGTCGCTGTCATCGACACTAGCGCTGATGTCAGCAACTGTCATCACGTTAAAATTCCCGAATGAGTCGCTGGGAGCCGGACGCGCAGGGTCGCCTGCAGCAGGCGGCCCTGGCGCTGTACACCGAGCGCGGCTTCGACCAGACCACCGTCGCCGAGATCGCCGAGCGGGCCGGGCTGACCGAGCGCACCTTCTTCCGCTACTTCGCCGACAAGCGGGAGGTGCTGTTCGGCGGCCAGAGCGTGCTTCTGGAGCAATTGGCGAAAGGTGTTGAGGCAGCGCCAGATTCGATGCGCCCGCTGGACGCCGTCAGCTCAGTATTGCAGCAGGCGGCAGCGTTCTTCGATGGCCGGCGCGACGGATCGCGCTTACGTCAAGCGGTGATCCAGGCCAACCCCGCCTTGCAGGAGCGGGAACTGAGCAAGCGCTCAGCGCTGGCGGCAGCGTTGGCCGACGGCTTGGTGAAGCGTGGTGTCGGCGAGACGACCGCCCGGCTGACCGCCGAGGCCGGGGCCGCGGTGTTTCAGCTGGCCTTCGAACATTGGCTCGCCGCAGACGAGCACGATTTGGCCCATTTCGTGCGCGGCGCGGTCGCCGACCTGAGGGCGAGTATGTAGCGCCGAGATCGACGTTCCGCGGCGATCTACTCGCGATTGTCCTGCGGTGTGTCGGTTTGGGCGAGAAGCGCGTGGCAGGCGCGCACCCGCTCGATCCACCAGTCGCGGCGCTCGGCCGGCGCGGCGAGCGCGGCCAGCCGAGCCGGATCGGGCACCACATCGCCGACCGACAGTCCCCCGTCGACCAGCCTGATCTCCGCGACGTCCTCGATGAACAACCCACCGGTGCCCAGCCCGCAGGCATGCTCGAGCCGCGGCAATGCCGCTGCCGCGGTCAGGCCCGCCGCGATGCCGACCGCGGTGTCCAGCGCGCTCGAGATCACCACCGGGATGTCGATCTCGGCGGCGATGTCCAACAGCGCCCGCACCCCGCCCAGCGGCGGGACTTTGAGCACAGCGATATCGGCTGCTCGCGCACGCACCACCGCCAGCGGGTCGGCGGCCTTGCGGATGCTCTCGTCCGCGGCCACCGCGACGTCCACCCGGCTGCGCACCTCGGCCAGTTCGGTCACCGTCTTGCAGGGCTGCTCAAGGTATTCCAGCGGACCGTCGGCGGTCAGCGCGGCCGCGGCGGCCACCGCCTGCTCCACCGTCCACCCGCCGTTGGCGTCCACCCGCACCGTCGGGATCACGGCGCGCACCGCGTTGACCCGGGCGACGTCGTCGGCCAACGTCTGGCCCGGCTCGGCCACCTTCACCTTCGCGGTACGCGTCCCGGGAAAACGCTCCAACACCTCCGGCACCTGCCCGGCCGGCACCGCGGGCACCGTCGCATTGATCGGCACCACCTGGCGCACGACGGAAGGCCTTGGACGGTAGGCGGATTCGATCCCGGAGGCCAGCCAGTGCGCCGCCTCGGGCGGCTCATACTCGACGAACGCGCCGAACTCGCCCCAGCCCGCCGGCCCGTCGATCAAGGCCACCTCGCGAACCATGATGCCGCGGAAGCGAACCCGCATCGGCAGCGCGAGAACGTGAAGTCGGTCCAGCAGGTCGTCCAGCGCCACCGTCATCAGATCGCGCGGCCGCGGTTCTCCCAATACGGGTTGCGCAGGTCGCGCTTGAGCAGCTTGCCAGTGGGGTTGCGCGGCAGCGCCGGCGAGATCTCGACGCTGCGCGGGCACTTGTAGTGCGCCAGCCTCTCCCGGCACCAGGCAACCAGTTCTTCTTCGGACGTCTCTGCGCCAGCGGACAATTCGACGACCGCTTTGACCGACTCGCCCCACTTCTCGTCCGGAACACCGAACACCGCGGCGTCGAGCACTGCCGGATGATCGGTGAGCACCCGCTCGACCTCAACGGAGTAGATGTTCTCGCCGCCGGAGATGATCATGTCCTTGAGGCGGTCCTCGACGAAAATGAAGCCGTCGGAGTCGACGCGGCCGATGTCACCGGAGCGGAACCAGCCATCCTCGGTGATCGACGAGGCGGTGGCCTCCGGCTTGTTGTGGTAGCCCTTCATCAACTGCGGTGTACGGAACCACAATTCGCCGGGTTGACCGACCGGTACCTCAGCCAGGGTGTCGGTGTCCACCACCCGGACCTCCACCTCCCGAGACGGCTGGCCGGCACTGATCAGCCGGTCCGGCCGGGAGTCGTCGCGGTGCACCTCCGGGGAAAGTTGGGTGATCGCCCCGCATACCTCGGTCAGTCCGTAGACCTGAATGAAATCGGTGTCGGGCCACGCTTTCAGCGCCGACTTCAGCAGCGCCGGGGGCATCGGGGATGCGCCGTAGACGAACGTCCGCAGCCCGCTGAACAGCTTGACCGCGTCCTCGCCCGACTCCAGCACCTTGCCCAGCACGGCGGGCACCAGGAAGGTTCGGTTGGCGCCCTGCAGGAGTGCGCCGGCCAGCGACGCACCGTCGGCCTCGCGCGTCATGATCGTCGGGATACCGGCGTGAATGCCGTACTGCACATAGGCCGACCCGCCGACATGGAACAGCGGCATCGCCACCATGTTCTTGTCGTCGTCGCCGAACTCGAACGTCGCGGCGTTCATCGTGTGCGCCAACACATTTCGGTGGGATAGAACCACGCCCTTGGGTCGGCCGGTGGTGCCCGAGGAATACATGACCAGCGCGGCATCCTCCGGATCGACGTCGGCGGCGTGCCCGGCCGGGGTCGCGGCGGCCAGCAGGGCCTCGTACCCGTCGCCGTCCGCGCCGCTGGGCGTGACCTCGATGACCTCCGAGACGTTGGTCAGCTTGTCGCGGATCTTGTCGACAGCACCCATCAGCTCGGTGCCGACGATCAGCAGTTTGGCGCCGGAGTCATTGAGGACGTAGTCCATCTCGTCGGCGGCCAGCCGGAAGTTGATCACGGCGGTGGCCGCGCCGATGGACGCCGCCGCCAGCGTCAGCTCGACGCACGCCGGGTGGTTCTTGTCCAGGAACGCCACCACGTCGCCGCGACCGATGCCGCGCTCCACCAGAGCGCCGGCCAGCCGGCGGATCCGGTCGTGCCACTGCGCCCACGTCCAGCTGCGGTCCAGGTAAGTGATGGCCTGACCGTCGGGCTTGTGCTCGGCCCAGTACGCCGGCCGGTCATCGAGGAAGCGTGGTTCGGGTGGTTGCATACCGGCCAGGGTGCCACGTCACGTTGACGGCGAGCCAGCCTTCGGTCTAAGCAGCACCCACGCAAGCGCCATTGCGGCGGCGGGCACGACGGCCATGATCAGGCTCAAGTCGTGGATGGCGGTCAGCCAGCTCTGCGCTGCCTCCGACACCACCCAGCGGGCCTTCTCCGGGTCCAAGACCTCGGCGCCGGCCGCCGGGCCGGGCACACCGCCGTGCGCGACGCGCAAGGCGTCGCGGGCCTGGTCTTCGGTGATCCCCGACCCCTCCAGCTTGTGCCGGCCGTCGCGCAGGAACAGCGTCGTGCCGACCAACGCGAACAGCGCCGGCCCGAGCGAGTAACTCGCCTGTCCGACAGCCGGTTTCACCGCTGAGATGACGCCACCCAATTCCGCGGGCGCGCTGGACATCATGATCGTGGACTGCGGGGTCTGCACCACCGCGCCACCGATCGCGTTCAGCGCCACCGCAACACCCATGACCAGGATCGGAGTGTGAGCGTCGAGCACCACCAGCATCACCATCCCGGCCAGCAGGATGGCCAACCCGGACATGAGCACCGCGCGCTCGCCGAACCGGTCGACCGCCCGCCCAGCCGCAGTCGCGGCCACCGACGCCAGCAGCACTGCAGGAATGAGCAACAGCCCGAGCATCTCGGGCGACTCACCGCGGATGGTGACCAGGTAGTAGGCGAACAGAATGGTTGCCCCGCCCTGCAGGAAGTTGAACGTTGCGCCGGCGATCACCGCGGCGTTGAACCGACCGGACCCGAAGATGCGCATGTCCAACGCAGGCTCGTCGGTGCGCCGCTCCCAGAACACGAACGACATCGCCAGCGCGATCCCGACCAGGATCTGCACCAGAGCGCCGGCGTGGAAACCGCCCTGTAGCTGAGTGAGCCCGAGAATCAACAGGATCAGCCCGACCGCGATCAACACGATCCCGACGACGTCGAGCTTGCGTTGCCAGCGCAACGTCTCCGGTACGTAGCGCACGGTCAGCGCGAGCGTGACGGCGGCCAGCACCGGGGTCACCAGAAAGCAGGCACGCCAACCGAAATGCGCCGCCAGCCAGCTTCCGACCGCGGGCTGAAACACGCTGAGGGCGTGGCCGACGCCGAGGTACATCGCGATCGCAGCGGCACGGCGTCCTGCCGGGAACACCGCGTTGATGATCGCCAGCGACAAACCCAGAACAAACGCGAAGGCAATGCCCACCCCGGCCCGAGCGAACGTCAGCACCGCCACGTTGGGTGCCACGGCCGCCAGCACGCCGAAGCCGATCGAGCCGTAACAGCCGATCGCGAACATGCGCTTCATGCCGTACACGTCCCCGAGCGCACCCGCGCCGAGCACCGCCGCGGCCAGCGTGAGAGTGGCCAGGCAGGCCAGGAAACTGGCGGTGCTGGGGCTGAACCCCAGACCGTGGCGCACCTCGGCGAGGTTGGCCGACAGGATCGTCGGGTCGGCGGCGGTGATGCTGTAGCCCAGCCCCATGGCCACGATCGTCATGGTCGCGGCGAGGCCGGTCACTTGCGGCTGCTCCGACATGGGCAGATGCTAGCCGCGCAAGCGTCTTATCCGGATGGGTCCGCGCCATTCAACGTCTGGATCGAGCACCGCACCCTTCTGCGTGATGACGACGTCGCCATTCCTCGCCAGCTCGCGGGCGAGATCGCGCGTCGCGTCCATCAGCTCGCGCCAATGACCGGGGTCCACCGCCCGCGCGGCGTCGGACGGGCAGATCGTGCGCGGAGCACGCTCGGCCGTCATCGTGAGGATCGCGGCGCGCAGCCGACTGACCACGTCAGTCATCGAGACGCCGTTCTTTCCGAATGATTGTCATCGCCGAAATCCCATCGCTGATCGAGCGCCTCGTCGACCTGCCTCATCAGCCGCTCCAGCCCGCTGCGTCCAGGAGAGTCGAATTGCTGTGCCGCGATGCTCAGGCGCAGCCGCTGGCATCGATCCGCGATCGCCAGCCGGTGCTCCGGATGGCGCACCACCCAGGCCAGGTCGCGTAGCAGCGTCAGCAGCCCGGCCATGACCAGCGGATCACGCTCGCCGTAGATCTGCGGCTGGGTGCAGACCACGTCGAGCAGTTCGGGCAAGTCCGGGCGGGCCAACACCACCCGGGCCACGCCGTCGTCATCGCGCAGAATCCGCGGGCCGAGCCGGTAGCCCGCCAGCTCGCACAGCACAGCGGTACAGGACTGCAACGCGTGGACGGCGGTCGTGGGGTCGTTGATCCCCGGCGACAGCGCCCGGACCGCGACATCGGTCAGCTGTCGCAACCCGTAACCGACATCCTGGGTTGCGGTGCGTTCGACACCGGTGTGCAGAGCACCCGCGACGCGCGTGCGCAGCGACGTCAGGCTGTCGTCGTCCAGCTGGCCGCCGGCGTCGGCGGCTCGGCAAGAGCCGACCGGCACATTCGCGACGACGCTGCTCCCGACCGGGCGCTCGACGAACACCACGGCATCGGCGTCAACCGCGGCGGCGACCAACGCGGCCTCGTCGACCTGGGTGAGGAAGCCCGAGGACTTTGCGAGGATCACGTGGCCGCCTGTGCCTGGCGGCGGTGGGACGTCCGCGGGGTCCTCGTCCACGGGCTCCGCCTCGCGGCAGACGGTGTCGATGGCGTCGGTCGAGACGTGATCGAGCATCGTCTCGATCCGGATCTGCCGCACCAGATGTCCGAGAAACAGCACCAGACCCAGCACGCTGGCCGTCGCCAGCAGGTAGCCGACGGTGACCGAAATGCGCGGTACGAACGCGGCGGACTCGTCGACGGCGTTGCGGATCGTGCGCAGCACGGTGAGCGCGTAGGCGAAGGTCGCAAGAAAGAGCGCAAGCGTGCGCTGCACGAACCGGTCGGAGGCGAACGTGCGCAGCAGCCGCGGCGAGTACTGGCTGCTGGCCAACTGCAGCGTCACCAGCGTCAGCGAGAACGTCAACGACGTGACGGTCATCAACGATGTCGCGATGGCGGCCAACACCTCTCGCGCGCCATCAGCGCCACCGCCGAACAGATAGCCCGCCAGGGTCGGCGGCATGCGGTCGTCCAGTGCGGTGTCCAGCTGCGGAAGTGCAACCCCGAGGGCAACGGCGGCAATGACACCTATCGCGGGCACCGGCCACAGCCGGCTGCGGACCGCGTCGACGAAGACCGCCTGGCGCTGCCTGGCCCCCCGAAACACCGTGAACACGTCATGTCCTTTCGCGGACCGTCAGGTACGGACGCGTGTGCGCCTGGTTCACCGGTTTGCGGATGCGTCAAACACCGCGCCGTCGGCGACGTTGGCGAACACCCTTCCTTCCGAACTGGAACACGTTCTAATGTGGACCGCATGAGTGACGAGCTGCTTCGCCATCCCCTCCATTCCGGCCACCTGACCGTCGGCGCGCTCAAGCGCAACAAGAACAAGCCGGTGCTGCATCTGGGTGACACCACCCTGACCGGGGGCGAGCTCGCCGACCGCATCAGCCAGTACATTCAGGCGTTCGAGGCGCTCGGCGCCGGGACCGGGGCCACAGCGGGCCTGTTGTCGCTCAACCGGCCCGAGGTGCTGATGATCATCGGCGCCGGCCAGACCCAGGGATATCGCCGGGTGGCACTACACCCTCTGGGTTCACTCGACGACCACGCCTACGTGCTCAACGACGCCGGTGTGACGTCGCTGATCATCGACCCCAACCCGATGTTCATCGAGCGGGCGCAGGGCTTGCTGGAGAAGGTGCCCGCCCTCAAGCAGGTGCTGACGCTCGGCCCGGTCCCCGAGGCCCTGGGTGATTCCGCGGTGGACCTGATTGCCGAGGCCGCCAAGTACGCGCCTAAGCCGTTGGTGGCGGCGGACCTTCCTGCCGACCATGTCGGCGGCATGGCCTACACCGGCGGCACCACCGGCAAGCCGAAGGGTGTGCTGGGGACAGCCCAATCGATCACCACGATGACGACGGTTCAGCTCGCCGAGTGGGAGTGGCCGGAGAACCCGCGGTTCCTGATGTGCACCCCGCTGTCGCATGCCGGCGCGGCGTTCTTCGTGCCGACGGTGGTCAAGGGCGGCGAGCTCGTGGTGCTGACCAAGTTCGACCCGGCCGAGGTGCTGCGGGTGATCGAGGAGCAGAAGATCACCGCGACCATGCTGGTGCCGTCGATGATCTACGCGCTGATGGACCATCCCGATTCGCACACCCGCAACCTGTCGTCGCTGGAGACGGTGTACTACGGCGCTTCGGCGATGAACCCGGTGCGCCTGGCCGAGGCGATCCGCCGCTTCGGCCCGATCTTCGCGCAGTACTACGGGCAGTCCGAAGCCCCGATGGTGATCTCCTACCTCGGCAAGAAGGACCACGACGAGAAGCGGCTGACCTCGTGCGGGCGGCCCACCCTGTTCGCGCGCACCGCACTGCTCGACGCCGACGGCAACGAGGTGCCCCAAGGCGAGGTCGGCGAGATCTGCGTGTCCGGGCCGCTGCTGTCCGGCGGCTACTGGAACCTGCCGGAAGAGACGGCCAAGACGTTCAAGGACGGCTGGCTGCACACCGGCGACATGGCGCGCGAGGACGAGGACGGCTACTGGTTCATCGTCGACCGGGTCAAGGACATGATCGTCACCGGCGGCTTCAATGTGTTCCCGCGTGAGGTGGAGGACGTCGTCGCCGAGCATCCCGCCGTCGCGCAGGTGTGTGTGATCGGCACCCCCGACGAAAAGTGGGGCGAGGCCGTCACCGCAGTGATCGTGCTGCGGCCGGATCATCCCTCCGACGACGGCGCGGTGGCCACGCTGACCGCCGAGATTCAGGCCGCGGTCAAGGACCGCAAGGGTTCGGTGCAGGCGCCCAAGCAGGTGATCATCGTCGACTCGGTGCCGGTGACCGCGCTGGGCAAGCCGGACAAGAAGGCCGTGCGTGCGCAGTTCTGGGAAGGGTCATCGCGAGCCATCGGCTAGCTGTGCGGCGCATACTTGGATGATGCTGTCCCGCGTCATCCCGCTCGAGTACCTCAAAGAGCGCGACGTGATGTTCTGGCTGCCGCCGGGCGGCCAAGACAACGACGTGTGGGCCGACACCTGGGTGATCCTCGCCGACCTCGAATCCGCCGACGCGGCATCGGTTCTCACGCTCCTGCACGATGCCGACGTCGGCGGGTACGTCGCCCGTCCGAGCGGTCTGAAAGGCGCAGCCGACCACACCAGGCAGCTCTACGTCGACCGTGAGCAGATCCATCGGGCCACCGATGTGGTGATGCAGTTCCTGCGCGGCAAAGAGCAACCGATCATGCCGGTGAAACCACGGCGGGCGGCACCCGCCGTCCGTACCAAGGTCGAACTGCCGCCGGTGATCCGCGTGCTGCTGATGGTGCTCAAAGTTGCCGCCGTCGCGGTGCTGCTCGCCGTGGGCGTGCTGTTGGCCTACTACCGGGGCCCGGCCCTCTTCCCGTCGGTGCACCGCGCGCCTTACCCGGCCACGGTCTCCGATGCGCCCGCCGTGAGCGGCGGCCACCCGTAGATCTGCGCGCACTGGCAGCATGGGGCCATGCCCGTGCGCGCTGTGCTGTTCGACTTCTCCGGCACCCTGTTTCGTCTCGAGGAGGACGACAGCTGGTTTGACGGCATGGAATTGATCGACGAAGACGGCCGTCGCGCAGTCGACGAGCATGCGCAGGCCGAGCTGATGGAACGCCTCACTCATCCGACCGGCGGTTCGGTGGCGAGAACCGAAGAGGCTCAACGCGCGTGGGTCAACCGCGACCTCGCCCCGGCTCTGCACCGGGAGGCCTACCTGCACGCGCTGACCGATGCCGGCCTGGCGGACGACCACGCCGAAACGCTCTATCAGCGGGCCGTCGACCCGGCGTCGTGGGTGCCCTACCCAGACACCGTCGAAGTCTTGCAGTCGCTTCGGGCGCAGGGCCTGCGTACCGCGATCGTCTCCAACATCGCCTTCGACATCCGGCCCGCGTTTCGCACCGCCGGGGCGGACGCCGACGAATTCGTGTTGTCGTTCGAAGTCGGCGCGGTCAAACCCGATCCGCGAATCTTCGAGATCGCGCTGCAGCGCCTTGGCGTCGCGGCGGAGGAGGCGCTGATGGTCGGCGACAGCGAGGAGAACGACGGCGCCGCGCGCCACCTCGGCTGCGGCTTCATCCTGGTCGACCCGCTTCCTGTCGTCGAGCGCCCGACCGGGCTCGTCGACGCACTGTGCGACCGCGGCATCGGACGCTAGGCGTACCTTTTGGGCATGGCCGACTCCGAGCGCATCAGGCCGCCGTGGTGGCTCAAGCCGATGAACAAGGTCTTCATGGCGGCGATGCGTCTGGGGATCCCGTTCGGGACCGAATCACCGGTGGTGTTGACGGTGCCGGGTCGCACATCGGGCAAGGCCCGTTCGACGCCGATCACCCCGTTCACCGTCGACGGTAAGCGCTACGTGGTGGGTGGTTTCCCCGGCGCGGACTGGGTGCGCAACGCCCGCGCCGCCGGCGTCGTCACCCTCACCACGGGCCGGCGCAGCGAAGCGGTGCGCATCGTGGAACTGCCTGCCGACGAGGCGCGCCCACTTCTGCGGGCGTTCCCCGTCCTGGTTCCGACCGGGGTCAGCTTCATGAAGAGCGCCGGGCTGGTCACCGACGGCAAGCCCGAAGAGTTCGAGGCACTGGCCGGCCGCTGTGCGGTATTCCGATTCGATCGAGTGATGGAGTTCAAAACCCTTGACTGACAATCCGTTTGACCCGTCGCAGTGGCGAGCCATCGACGGCTTCGAGGACCTGACCGATATCACCTATCACCGCCACGTCTCCGACGCCACGGTGCGGGTGGCGTTCGACCGTCCCGAGGTGCGCAACGCATTTCGGCCGCACACCGTCGACGAGCTGTACCGCGCGCTCGACCACGCGCGGATGTCGCCGGATGTCGGTGTGGTGCTGCTGACGGGCAACGGACCGTCAGCCAAGGACGGCGGCTGGGCGTTCTGCTCGGGCGGCGACCAACGCATCCGGGGCCGAAGCGGATACCAGTACGCCGAGGGAGAAACCGCCGAGTCCGTCGATCCGGCGCGGGCGGGGCGACTGCACATCCTGGAGGTACAGCGGCTGATCCGGTTCATGCCGAAGGTCGTGATCTGCTTGGTCAACGGGTGGGCGGCCGGCGGCGGGCACAGCCTCCACGTCGTGTGCGACCTGACGCTGGCCAGCCGCGAGCACGCCCGGTTCAAGCAGACCGACGCCGACGTCGGCAGCTTCGACGGCGGATACGGCAGCGCCTATCTGGCGCGCCAGGTCGGACAGAAGTTCGCCCGCGAGGTCTTCTTCCTCGGCCGGCCCTACACCGCCGAGCAGATGCATCACATGGGTGCGGTCAACGAGGTCGTCGACCACGCCGAGCTGGAAAACGTGGGCGTGCAGTGGGCCAAGGAGATCAACGGCAAATCACCACAGGCCCAACGCATGCTGAAGTTCGCCTTCAACCTGCTCGACGACGGGCTGGTGGGCCAGCAACTGTTCGCCGGGGAAGCCACCCGGCTCGCCTACATGACTGATGAGGCCGTCGAGGGCCGGGATGCCTTCCTGGAAAAGCGCGATCCCGACTGGAGTCCGTTCCCCCGGTACTTCTAGGGATTTGGGCGCGTTTTCGTTCGCTCAGCGGCGGAAAACGCGCCCAAATCGCTCGGCATAGACTCAGCAGCCGTGAATCCCCTGCGCCGAATCACCGAGGCCATCGCGCTGACCGGTATGCGACCACCGCTGAGCCTGCCGACCGGCATTACCGTCGACCTGCGCGGCAAGCGGGTGCTGATCACCGGCGCCTCATCGGGCATCGGTGCCGCCGGCGCCGAGCAGTTCGCCGCCGAAGGGTGTGAGGTCATCGTGGTCGCCCGCCGCGAAGACCTGCTCGCCGAGGTCGTCGACCGCATCACCGACGCCGGCGGATCCGCGACCGCGATCACGTGCGACCTGTCCGACCTCGACGCGGTCGACGCGCTGGCGCAGCAGGTGGGCGCTGTCGACATCCTGGTGAATAACGCCGGCCGCTCGATCCGCAGACCGCTGGCCGAATCGCTGGACCGCTGGCATGACGTCGAGCGCACCATGATGCTGAACTACTTCTCGCCGCTGCGCCTCATCCGCGGGCTGGCGCCCGCCATGTTGGAGCGCCGCGACGGGCACATCATCAACGTCGCCACCTGGGGCGTCTTCAGCGAAGCCTCGCCCCTGTTCGGCGTGTACAACGCGTCGAAGTCCGCGCTCAGCGCGGTCAGCCGGGTCATCGAGACCGAATGGTCCGGCCAGGGTGTGCATTCCACGACGCTGTACTACCCGCTGGTGGCCACCCCGATGATCGCCCCGACCAAGGAATACGACGGGCTTCCCGCGCTGACCCCGGACGAGGCCGGCCAGTGGATGATCGAGGCGGCGCGGCACCGCCCGGTGCGGATCGCCCCGCGCATGGCCGTCACCGCCCGCGCGCTCGACGTCGTCGCGCCCGGCGCGATGAACCGGGCGATGAAGCGTCAGCGCCTGCAGCCGAACTGAGGTAGACACGACGGCATGGAGATCCTTGCGAGCCGGATGCTGCTCCGGCCGGCGGATTACGAACGCTCACTGGACTTCTACCGCGACGCACTCGGCCTGGCCATCGCCCGCGAATACGGCGGCGGGACAGTGTTCTACGCCGGGCAGTCGCTGATCGAACTCGCCGGCCACGGTGCGCCCGCGAACGCGAAAGGCCCGTTCCCCTGCTCGTTGTGGCTGCAGGTGCGCGACCTTTACGCCACCCAACAGGAGCTGACCTCCCGTGGTGTCGAGATCGCCCGCGAGGCCCGGCGTGAACCGTGGGGCCTACACGAGATGCACGTCAACGACCCCGACGGGATCACGCTGATCTTCGTGCAGGTCCCCGAGGACCACCCGCTGCGGCGAGACAGTCGGAGCTAGTGCGCTTCGAGCGGCCAGCCGACCGAGGCCAACCGCGCCGCGACCTGGTTCAGCTCTTCGGGATTGGGTTCCTTCTCGATGACCTGGCGGACCGCTTCGCGGATCTGATCTCCGGTCACCGGGCTATCGAAATCTGTTTCACGCAAGATTGATTGGGCGGCCTGCACGACCTCGTCCTCCGACAGCGACCTCTTCAGCAAGGCCAGCAGCGGGTAATAGTCCTTGGGCGGAACACCTTCCGGATATCCCTTGTGCAGCCAGCCGAGAACGCTGTCCAGAAAAGCGGGGGGCTGTTGGATTGTCATCGCAAGCTCACTTCTTCAGCATCGGGAAGAGGTCGACACCGAAGTGATGGATGATCGTCGACCGGGTGATCCAGGCGACGGCCGTCACGATCACCAGCGAGACGAAGATGAACAGAACGATCCCCAGGAACTTCAGCGCGGGGTTCGGCCGGTGTATGGCATGGTCGGCTTCCTCCCCGCCGGCGCCGAACGAGTACGCCAGCATGCCGGTCGCGAACAGTGCCGGCAGGCCCGCACCGAGTACCAATCCGACCACCAGCACCTTGAAGAGGGCTTCGAAGTACGTCATCTAGGTGTCCTTTTGCTTGTCGCGGTGATCAGACCGTGGCCGTGGGCTCGGCCGGCTTCGTGGCCTTGGCCGCCCTGACTTCGGCGGGCACCACGGAATTGGTCGACGAGTCCCAATCGGCATTGACGTTCGAGGAGTCGACCTTCTGCTGTTGGGCGCGCCACCACATGAAGCCCGACAGGCCGATCAAGACCAGGAAGATCAGGCCGTCACCCATCAGCTGCGACCCGCTGACGTCCTTGACGATGTAGGACAGCCAGTACGACAGGGCACCGACCAGGGCGGCAGCCGGCAGGGTGACCAGCCAGGCCACCGCCATCCGCCCGGCCACGGCCCAGCGCACCTCGGCGCCCGGCTTGCCGACGCCGCTGCCGAGGATCGAGCCGGTGGCGACGTGGGTGGTGGACAGCGCCATACCGGCGGCGCTGGAGCTGAGAATGATTGCGGCCGAGGATGCTTCGGCGGCCAGACCCTGGGGCGACTCGATCTCGACCAAGCCCTTACCGAGCGTGCGAATGACTCGCCAGCCGCCGATGTAGGTACCGAGCCCGATCGCCAGCGCGCAGCTCAAGATGATCCAGAACGGCAGGCCGTCCTTCTTCACGTCGCCGGTCAGGTGGCCGGTGGTGATGAGGGCCAGCGCGATGACGCCCATCGTCTTCTGCGCGTCGTTGGTTCCATGCGACAGCGCGACCAACGAGGCGGTGGCGATCTGTCCCCAGCGGAACCCTTCCTCGCGGCGCCTCGCCAGCACCCGCTGGGTGATCCGGTAGACCAGCCAGGTGCCGGCGGCGGCCACGATGCCGGCGATGATCGGCGCCGCGATCGCGGGAATCAGCACCTTCTGGGTGACCCCGCTCCAGTTCACGCCCTTGGTGCCCAGCGCCGCCAGGCCTGCGCCGATGAGGCCGCCGAACAGGGCGTGCGAGGAGCTGGACGGGATGCCGAACAACCAGGTCAGTAGGTTCCACAGGATGCCGCCGATCAGGCCGGCGAAGATGATGGTCAAGCCCATCGACGCGTCGATGCCGGGTAGCAGATGACCGGTCTTGGCGTCCTGCACCTTGAGGACCGAGGTCGTCACCGTGACCGCCACCTCGACGGAGAGGAACGCACCGACCAGATTCAGGACGCCGGCAAGCAGCACGGCGGTCTTGGGCTTGAGTGCGCCGGTGGCGATAGATGTCGCCATGGCGTTGCCCGTGTCGTGGAATCCGTTGGTGAAGTCGAAAGCCAGCGCCGTGGCAATCAGCAACACCAGGATGATCATCTCCGTGCTCATAAGTCAGATTGTGCTGGGTGAGGGGACCCTTTGACTAGTTGCCAAAGGTCCTCGAACTGGGCATTTGCGAACGGCCCGCAGGAGTTCATCGTTAGTTAACCTACCGGCCCTCTGCAATTTCTCAGCGCCGACGCATCACGGGTACAACTGGGCCCGGCGGTTGCGTGCCGACTAGAATTCGTGCATTCCACAGGGCGCCCAGACGCCCCCCGTAAGGGAGATGCTGCGGTGACCAACTTCATCACCAAGATCGTGGCCTGGATCAAAGCCGGTTACCCCGACGGGGTCCCGCACCCCGACCAGGTGCCGCTGTTCGCACTGCTGCGGCGGCGGTTGAGCGACGAAGAGGTCATCGCGGTGGCCAACGCGCTGCTCGAGCGCGGCGCGTTCGACCACATCGACATCGGGGTATTGATCACTGAGATCACCGATGCGCTGCCCACCCCGGAGGACATCGATCGGGTCCACGACAGGCTGGCGAACTACGGCTGGCCGCTGGACGATCCGCGAGACAGTGAGGACGTCGAATAACCACTCTGCGAGCGCTCGCCATTCCGCCCGGCCCGTCGGCGCAATCATTGATGGCGGCCCTGGATGGCGTTCTCGACGGGCGCGACGCGCCCCTGGTTCCGATTCCCGCCGGCGACTTGCGGGAGAGTGAGTTGCTGACCAGCTCCCTGCGAGTCGGCGAGGAGATCGACGACGACATCGCGCTCGTGGTGTCCACGTCGGGCACCACCGGAACGCCCAAGGGCGCGATGCTCACCCCTTCGGCGCTGATCGCCAGCGCATCGGCCACCCTGGACCACCTCGGCGGCCCGGGGACCTGGCTGCTGGCGCTGCCGACGCACCACATCGCCGGAATCCAGGTGCTGGTGCGCAGCCTGCAGGCCGGGACGGTGCCCGTCGAGCTGGACATCTCAGCAGGCTTCGACGTCACCCAATTGCCAACGGCCGTAGCACAATTGGGCTCCGGCCGGCGTTACACCTCGCTGGTCGCCACCCAGCTCGCCAAGGCTCTGCTGGACCCTGAGGCCGCCGCGGCACTCGCCGAGCTCGACGCGGTGCTGCTCGGTGGCGGTCCCGCGCCGCGGCCGGTCCTCGACGGTGCGGCGGCGGCGGGAATCACGGTGGTGCGCACCTACGGCTCCAGCGAGACAGCCGGCGGATGCGTGTACGACGGCGTCCCGCTGACGGGGGTGACGATCCGGCTCGACGACGGTGCCGAGACCGGTGAAGGCCGCATCGTGATCGGCGGTCCCACGCTGGCGCTCGGTTACCGCAACCCGCCCGATCCCGATCCGTTCGCCGAATCCGGCTGGTTCCGGACCGACGACCTGGGCACCGTGGACGAGGACGGGCGGCTGCGGGTGCTGGGCCGGGTCGACGAAGGTATCAGCACCGGCGGGCTGACCGTGATGCCCGCGCCGGTGGAAGCAGTGCTGTCGCAGCATCCCGCGATCGCCGACTGCGCGGTCTTCGGCCTCGACGACGACCGGCTGGGCGAGCGGGTGGCGGCCGCAGTGGTGCTTGTCACTGGCGCGCTCGAACCGAGCCTGGACGACATCCGCAAGCACCTCGCGGAGTCGCTCGACCTGACGGCCGCACCCCGTGAACTGCACATTCTCGACGAGCTGCCGCGCCGCGGCATCGGCAAGCTCGACCGCCGCGCGCTGCGGGAGCGGTTCGCCAACGGCGGCGACCTACCCGGCGGCTACGGCTGGTGAACAATGGTTTACGCAGCCACATAGAGGGGACAGATGAGTATGGACGAGCTGAAGTTTCTCGACCTCCACGGTGACCAGGTGGCCTATCTGGACGAAGGCCAGGGCGACGTCATCTTGCTGCTGCACGGCATGGCGGGCAGCTCGCAGACCTGGCGCGCGATGATTCGCCCGCTGTCGCGCAGATATCGGGTGATCGCCCCGGACCTGCCGGGGCACGGCAGTTCGGACAAGCCACGCAGCGACTACTCGCTGGGAGCGTTCGCGGTGTTTCTGCGCGACCTGCTCGACGAACTCGGCGTGACACACGCCACCGTTGTCGGGCAGTCGCTCGGCGGCGGCATCGCCATGCAATTCGTCTATCAACACCCCGACTACTGCCGGCGGCTGATCCTGATGAACAGCGGCGGTCTGGGGCCGGACGTCGGATGGACATTGCGACTGCTCTCCGCACCCGGCGCCGAACTGATCATGCCGATCATCGCGCCCCCACCGGTGCTGGCCATCGGCGAGAAGGTGCGGTCCTGGTTCGGTAAGGCCGGCATCCAGTCCCCGCGCGGCGCCGAGATCTGGAACGCCTACAGTTCCTTCGCCGATGCCCAGACACGGCAGGCATTCCTGCGCACGCTGCGATCGGTGGTCGACTATCGCGGGCAGGCCGTCAGCGCGTTGAACCGACTCCACGTCGCCACTATGCCGGTCATGGTCATCTGGGGCGATCAGGACGCCATCATTCCGGTCGAGCACGCGTACTCCGCGCACGAGACACGGCCGGACGTCCGGCTCGAGGTGCTCGAGGGCGTCGGGCACTTCCCCCAGGTGGAGCGTCCGATGGAAGTTGTCGAACTGATCGACGACTTCATCGCGACCACCGCGGGCGCCGATATCGAGCAGCCCGTCACCCAGGCGTGACCGAACCCGCCGACCGCTTCGCCGCCGCGACGGTGGCCAGGCTGGCCACGGTGACCCCGGACGGCCCACCGCATGTGGTGCCGATCGTGTTCGCGGTGGCCGAGTCCACCATCTACACCGCGGTGGACGGGAAGCCGAAAACCACTCAACGGTTGCGGCGGCTGGCCAACATCGAGGCCAACCCCCGGGTGAGCATCCTGGTGGACCACTATGACGATGACTGGTCGCAGCTGTGGTGGGTGCGGGCCGACGGCATCGCGGCGATCCACCACGAGGATCCGGTATGCGAACGCGGCTATGAGCTGCTGCGTGCGAAATATCCTCAGTACCAGCATGTTCCGCTGGACGGTCCGGTTATCGCGGTGGACGTCGATCAGTGGTCGTCCTGGGGCGGCTGAACCGCGTCAGCGTACGCGGCGAGGATGCTGTCCCAGGCTCCCGGCGATTCGAAGGTTGTCTGCATCTCGGCGGCGCGTTCGCCAAACCGTTCCAGATGCCCATGCCGCAGTTCGACTTTCGTGCGACCCGCCTCGACTTCGGTGAAGCTGACCTCGACGTCGGTTTCGAAGCCGGGGTCATAGGTCCAGTCGGCGTTGAGCTGCCAGGCCAGTACCACTCGGCGCGGCGGCTCCCACGCCAGCACCCGGCCCCACGGGCACTCGACACCGTCCGCACTCCGCTCGTACCAGCGGCCACCGGCTCTCGGCTCCATCACCACGGCTTCGAACGGACTCGCACCGATTGAGTGGCCCGCCGGCCAGAATTCGGTCATCCGGTGGGTGAACAGGTCGAACGCCGCTGCGGGCGCGAGCGCCACGGTGATCGAGCGGGTCACGTGCAGGTCTGACCTGGGCTCAACGGTCATGAGGACTTGCCTCCTTCTCGGTGCGCCTCGGCCTCGGCCAGCAGCGCGAAGTTGTCGAGGGCCGACTCCCAGAATCGGTCGAGGTATGACCGCACCGCGGCCAGCCCGGCTGGGTTGACCCGGTACAGCCGACGGGTTCCGGCTGCAGTCTCCACTACGAGACCGGCTTCCTTGAGCACCCGAAGATGCTGTGAGACAGCCGGTCTCGAGATCGGCAGCTGCTCAGCGAGAACACCGACGGCGATTGGACCGTCAGCCAGCTTTTCGAAGATCGATCGCCGCGTCCTGTCCCCCAAGGCATCGAGGACGGCGGCAGCAGATCCGGGCACATCGGTAAGTTACAACTAACGGTAAGCGAGTGTCAACAGTTAGCTGCCGCTTACATTAATTGGACTATCCGTACGCTGGAGTCTTGTGAGCATCGGTCGCAAAGAAGCGGTCGCGGTAACCGTCGGCGTGCTGCTGGTGGTTGCGGCGTTCGTGGTTCCGCACCTGCATCTGGGCATCGTCACTCCACTGATCAACAGCACCCCCGCCCAGATCAAGAGCTTCGCCGATACCGCGCCGATCTTCGGGTGGTGGAACGCCCACGTCGGCTGGGGCACCGTGCCGGCGATCCTCATCGGTGCGGCGGCCGTGATCTGGGGCGCCTCGCTGGCGCGGCGCCTGCCGTGGCGCGCACTGACGTTGGTGGTGTGGGCGACGTCGATGCTGTGGGCGTTCGCCCTGGCGATGATCGACGGCTGGCAGCGCGGCTTCGCGGGCCGGCTCACCGCCCGGCACGAATACCTCAATCAGGTGCCGACGATCACCGACATCCCGGAAGCGATCCGCACATTCTCGAGTCGGATCCTGGATTTCCAACCGAATTCGTGGATCACCCACGTCTCCGGCCATCCGCCCGGCGCGCTGCTGACCTTCGTCTGGCTCGATCGCATCGGGCTGGGCGGCGGCGCGTGGGCCGGCCTGTGGTGTCTGTTGGTCGGCTCGTCTGCCGCGGCGGCCATCGTGGTCGCGATACGAGCCGTCAACGGTGAGCAGACGGCGCGCCTGGTCGCACCGTTCGTCGCCGTCGCGCCGACCGCGATCTGGATCGCCGTGTCAGCCGACGGCTATTTCGCGGGTGTCGCGGCGTGGGGAATCGCGTTGCTGGCCTTGGCGGTTCGCCGGACGGTGCGCCGGCCCCTGCTGGTCGCCGTGGCAGCCGGACTGGTGTTGGGCTGGGCGATCTTCCTCAATTACGGCCTGGCCCTGATGTCCGTGCCCGCGCTAGCGGTACTGATCTGTGCGTCGTCGTGGCGCGGCGCGGTTCGGGTGCTGATTCCAGCAGCTCTGGGTGCACTGACGGTGGTCGGCGTGTTCGTGATCGCAGGCTTCTGGTGGTTCGACGGCTACACCCTTGTGCAGCAGCGCTATTGGCAGGGGATCGCGCTGAACCGGCCGTTCCAGTACTGGAGCTGGGCCAACCTGGCGTCGGTGGTCTGCGCGATCGGGCTGGGCAGCGTCGCCGGTATCGGCCGCGTATTCGACATCGCCGCGATCAAACGTCGCTCCGGACTGCACCTGCTGATCCTGGCCGCTCTGGTGGCGATCCTGTTCGCCGACCTGTCCATGCTGTCGAAGGCCGAGACCGAACGGATCTGGCTACCGTTCGAGGTGTGGCTCACCGCCGCCGGCGCCCTGCTGCCGGTCCGGGCCCACCGATGGTGGCTGGGTCTCAACGTCGTCGGCGCGCTGGTGCTCAACCACGTCATCCTGACCAACTGGTAGCACCCGGTCGCCGACGAGGTACAGCAGCGCCGCGCCCCAGACCACGGCCAGCGCAATCCAGAAGCCGGTCTCGTAGTCGCGGTCGAGCACCGTCAGATTGTCCAGATGCAGTCCGGGCTTGTCGTAGACCGGAATCGCCAGCAGCACCAGGACCACCGTGAGCAGGGCGGCCACCAGCACCGGCGTCCACCACTTGTGCGGCAGGAGACGGCGCCCGGCGAACCCGAGGGCAACGCACACCGGCGCGAACACCGCGTCGTGCAGCAGCACACCGATCAGTGCCCACACCACGATGCGGATGATGACGTCGGTCGAGTTCTGCGCCACCAGCACCACACCGTAGACGCCGAGTGCCAGCCCGAGCGCCACCAGGAAAACCCGGCTCGACATCACGTCACCACCTCAATTCTGGAGAGCCATTTCGTCTGCAGCACGCCCGGTCTGGTCGGCGCGATCAGCCGGCAGGGATAACCGTGGTCGAGGTCGAGAGTCTGACCGTTGAGCTTCAGCGCGATCAGGGTCTGCGAATCACGGGTGTGCCGCGCGGGCAGCACGGTGCGCGAGTACGGGCCGGGCGGTTCGAGTGAGATCATGCGGACGTCGGAATCTGGTTTGGCACCAACGGCTTTGAGTAGATCGGCCAGCACGACGCCGGTCCAGTCCGCGGTGGCGCTCCAGCCCTCCACACACGCGATGGGCAGCCGATGGGTGGTTTGCGGCATCGCCGCCAGCTCGTCGACGGTCATCGTCGTGACGGCGGCTCCGTTGACGATGGTAAGCCGGTAGTCCGGCGAGCGCGCACTACCGAGGACCCCGGCAGCGAACGCCGACCGGTTCACCGGCACACCCTGGGGGCCGTCGCCCGACCTCGGGGCCAGCAGCGATACCCGTCGAAGCCACGGAATCGTCTGCCCCGCAGTAACTATCGTCGCGGCGCCGACGGCCAGCCCGGTGCCGGCCAGCACCGCGCGCCGGCTGGGACCGACCCGCAGCTCACCGGTCGGCGGCTCCTCGAGAGGCTCGCCGAGGGCCCGGCGGATCACCGGGAGTTTCACCCCGATGTGCACCAGGACCGCACCGGCCGCGACGTAGGCCATCGCGTAATGACTGGTGGTGAAGAAGAACTCGAACGCATACCACTGCGCGATGTTCATGACACCGGTGGAGAGCTGAAAGATCATCGACCCCACCAGAACCAGAATCGACGCCCGCTCGATCTGGCGGGTCAGCCCGCCGACGATGGGCCGCTCGAACAGCTTGGGGTACACCGACCACAGCTTCACCAGCAGCAGCGGGATCGCGGCGATACCCGAGATCACGTGCAGGCCCTGGGTCAGCTGATACAGCCAGACCGGGCGCGTCGGCCAGAAGAACCACGGTTGCGGATGCTGGATGAAGTGACTGATCAATCCCGTGACGAAGCACACGGCCACGGCGACCCCGAGGGCGACCCCGACCCGAGCCGTCACTGCTGTACCACGTAAGGACGTGGCCTTCGTGGTGGATCCCATCTGCGGCTTCACGTCAGCGTGAGTGTAGCCACCACGCGCCCGCCGATCGGGTGAATCCCGACCAACGCCAACCCGACTTCTTCAGCCAGCGCGGCCGCGCAGTCAACACCCACCGAGGCCCACTTGAACCAGGGGCCGATGTTGTTCGACGACTCCAACCGCACCCAGCCCGTCCGCACCCCGACCGTGTCCGGATCGAATTCGGCAACACAGCGGCCGCCGGACCGCAACAGCTCCGCGGCCCGACGCAGGACTCGCCGCGGATCGCCGGCCAGTCCGATATTTCCGTCAGCCAGCAGGACGGTCTGCCAGCGGCCGGTTCCGGGCAGCGGCTCGAACAAGTCGCGCAGCAACGCCGGTGCACCGCTACGCCGCGCGAGCCGGATCGCCGTCGCCGACTGGTCGACACCAAGGGCAGGAATGCCGCGCTGGATCAGGTCCGCGACCAATCGCCCTGGGCCGCAGCCCAAGTCGATCGTCGGTCCGTCGCACAGCGCTACGATGGCCGCGTCGAACGCGCTATCGGCGTCCTGACCGCCCAGCCAGCTACGCACCGGAAGCGGATGACGTCGGCCGTCGCCGTGGCGCAACCAACATCGCTCACCGTCGAGGGCGTCGTCGTAAAGCTGTCCCAACATTCACAGTCCTTGAGTGACTTGGGCGAACCGGCTCGATGGCGAGCAGGCAGCGCGGACGGTAGGGATGTCGTCGACGGTGTCGACGTCATGCAATTCCTCGACGAGGGTCACGGAAATACCGGTGTGCTCCAGCGCGGCAAGCGTTACAGCGCCGGTGTCGGACTGCGACATCGGCACATCGCGTAGACAACCGGCGCTCTCGCCGTCGGATACGCCGAGCACCCACCAGCCGCCGTCGCGCGCCATCCCGAGCACGGCCGGGGCGTCCAGCAGCCGGTGGGCGCAGGCGGTGAGAAGGTCCGCGCTCACCTGCGGGGTGTCCATCCCGATCTGCAGCACCGGCTGACGGACCGTCGCGGCGTCGGAGTGCGCATTGGCCAGCCGGTCGGCGAAGCCGTCACCGCGTTGCGCGATCACGGTGAAGTCGGCGAGCCGATCGTGTATTTCTTCCGCCCGGCAGGCCTGCTCCAGATCGCCGGTCATCGCCACCACCCGATGCGTGACCGGGGTCGCCGCCACCGCGTCGAGGGTGTCGAGCAGCGCGGCGGCGGCGATGTCGGCGGCGGGCCTGTCCCCCACCGTCACGGCCAGTCGAGTCTTGGCGAGCCCGGGTATCGGCGCTTTGGCCACCACCAGCACGGTGACTTGAATAGGTCCCGGGCTCGGCGTCACGAAATGACCTTCCAGAAATCGACGGCGGCGGTGAAGCTTCCTCGCACCGATCCGCTGACCTTTGATTTGCCGCCGACCCGCGGGCCGTAGTCGACGTCGACCTCCACCACGCGCCATCCCGCGGCAGCGGCACGGACCAGTAATTCGAGCGGATACCCCGAACGGCGGTCGACTACCCCGAGCGTCAGCAACGCGTCACGCTTGGCCACCCGCATCGGCGCGATGTCATGAACTGGCAGCCGATGCCGGGTCCGCAACCGCCAGCACACCGCCGCGGTACCCAAACGGGCATGCCAGGGCCATGTCACCCCGGGCAGCGGCCGGCGCCGGCCGGTCACCATGTCGGCACCGCCTTCCAGCGCGGCAACCAGCCGAGGCAGATCGGCCGGGTCCAGCGAACCGTCCCCGTCGAGCACCGCGACGATGGGCGTCGTGGCCGCCAGCACTCCGGCGTGGACGGCGGATCCGTAGCCCGGCCGGACCTCGCGGACCACGTGCGCACCGTGCTGCTCGGCGACCTGCGCGGTGCCGTCGGTGCTGTTGTTGTCCACTACCAAAGCGCGATAACCAGCCGGCATGGCTCTCAGCACGGTGGGCAGCGAATCCGCTTCGTTCAGGCAGGGCAGCACCACCGTGACCGGACAGTCGGGCATAGGAGCCAACCTAGGCGAGCGTTGGCGAATCCGCGCGGAAGGGAATGACAAAATCGTGACGTTGGTGCAGGTAAAGGCTGCTGTTGGCTAACCTTCTCCTATGCCCGCTCGTGTGCTCATCGCCGACGACGACACCGTCGTCCGCGACGTGGTGCGCCGATACCTCGAACGCGACGGCCTGGAAGTGGCGGTGGCGGGCGATGGAAGCGAGGCACTTCGGGTGCTGGGCAGCCAGCGCATCGACGTCGCGGTGCTGGACGTGATGATGCCCGGACCCAATGGCCTGTCGCTGTGCCGGACCCTGCGCCAGCACGGCGACTTCAGCGTTCCGGTGATCCTGCTGACCGCGCTCGGCGAGGAAGAAGACCGCATTGCGGGGCTGGAAGCCGGCGCCGACGACTACCTGACCAAGCCGTTCAGCCCGCGCGAGCTGGCGCTGCGGGTGCGTTCGGTGTTGCGGCGCGCGCCGGCCCCCGCGGCTGCTCTCCCGTTGGAGATGACCGTCGGTGACCTGACGGTGTCGACGGCGGCGCGTGCCGTGCAGATCGACGGCAAGCCGGTGGGGTTGACCAACCGCGAATTCGATCTGCTGCTGTTCTTCCTGACTCACACCGACATCGTCTTCTCCCGCGAAGAGTTGCTGCAGCAGGTGTGGCATTGGGATTTCGGTGACCTGTCGACAGTCACCGTGCACGTCAAGCGTTTGCGGTCCAAGCTCGGCGATCATCACCGCGTACAAACGGTCTGGGGCCGTGGGTACCTGTGGCGCGGTGAAGCCGGCGGCGGTGACCGTGCCACCGCATGATCTTGCCCAGATTGCGGTACTTGCCCTGGCCTGCTCGCTGCCCGTAGTCCTGTTGGGCGCGTTGGTGATCCGGCTGGCCCGGTCCTGGTCGATGACGGTCACGATGGTGGCCCTGGTGTTGATCCCGACGCTGGCGACTCTGACCGGCGTGCTGGGCGCCAGCGGCTTCATGATCACCAGCACGTTCGCGCCGATCGCGGTCGTGCTGCTGATCGTGGCGATCGTGACACTGCCCGCGGCGGTGATGCTGGCCCGCTATCAGGCCCGCCGGACGGTGTGGGAGAGGGAGATTCACGACGCCGAACGGATGGCCGAACAGTCCAGACGACGGTTGGTGGCGTTCGTCAGCCATGACCTGCGCACCCCGCTGGCCGGTATCCGCGCGTTGGCCGAAGCGATCGCCGACGGGGTGGTCAGCGACGACGAGGTGCGGGTGCAGGCCAAACACATTGAACACGAATCGGTTCGGCTCTCCGAGATGGTCGACGACCTGTTCGAGATGTCGAAGATCAACGCCGGAGCGGTCCACGCGCCGTACGAGAAGGTGGCCCTCGACGAGGTCGTCGACGATGTGATCGCGGCCCACAAGATCGCTGCGGAGCGGGCCGGGGTCCACCTGACCGCGTCCGTACCGGCCGACCCGGTCCGGGTGATCGGCAGCGATCGCGCGCTGGTTCGGGTGCTGTCCAATCTGGTGGCGAACGCGATTGCGCACACCCCGTCCGGTGGGGCGGTGACATTGGCGCTCGGCAGCGACGCGAGTGGAGCGTGGGCCCGAGTGGACGACACCGGCGTCGGGATCGACGAGACGGACCTGCCGCGGGTGTTCGACGTCGCCTATCGCGGATCGAATGGTCGTGTGCCGCGGGAGGATTCGTCGCTGCCCAGCGGCTCGGGCCTGGGTTTGGCGATCGCGGCCGGATTGGTGCAGGCACACCACGGCACGCTGTCCGCGCACAACACCGCGCACGGGGCCCGGTTCGAGGTCCGGCTGCCGAAGTCGGAGTGAGTACATACGCGGAACCACTCTTTCCAGCCGCGACGGCGTCGACCGTGCGAGTTATTGGTGCTAACGAGACATTTCTTCGACGACAAACCGCACGCTCGACGCGGGCGGGGGTGGGCCACCTGTGCTGCGGTGGGTAGCGTAAGACGTCGACAGTCGCCGAACCCTGGAGATCGAGATGTCCGTAGCCCAGCGTGAACGTGCCGCCCTCGTTGCCGCCCTGCGCGACGTCGGACCAGACGCGCCGACCTTGTGCGATGGCTGGACGGCTCGAGACCTCGCCGCGCACTTGATGGTTCGCGAGTATCGCGTGGATGCGGCGCCCGGCATTCTCATTCCGCTGTTCGCCGGGCATACCGCCAAGGTGCAGGACGCGGTGGCCGGCCAGACGCAATGGGATGACTTGGTGGACAAGGTGGCCGCGGGCCCGCCGCTCTACTCACCGCTGAAGCTGGTCGATTCGGTGGCCAATGTCGCCGAGATGTTCATCCATCACGAGGACATTCGCCGCGCCCAACCGGATTGGGAGCCGCGGGTGCTCGACGCGGAGCTGGCCGGAAAGCTGCGGCGCACGTTGGGAATGATGGCCCGGCTCACGCTGGCCAAGATGCCGGCCCGCGTGCAGCTGCGCACCCCGGACGGCAAAACCGTGCTGACCGCAGGCCACGGCCCGGCCGTGACGGTGACCGGCGCTCCCGATGAGCTGCTGCTGTTCGCGACCGGCCGGCCGGCCCACGTCGACTTCGACGGCGACCCCTCCGACGTACAAGCGGTGAAGGCCGCGCCGAAGGGGCTTTAGGTCAGTCGTCGAGTGACCTGCTGAGCCGCTCGGCGGCGGCCAGGTAATCCTCGATGAACTCCAGAACCACCTCGCGGGCGGGCTTGACCTTGTTCATCAGTCCGACGCCCTGGCCGACGAAATAGGTCGCCAGCGCCTGAGCGCCCGGATGGCCGCCCTCGGCGAGCTTGTCGATCCGACGCAATACCGGCTCGGCGATCATGTTCTGCAGCGGCAGCGGCAGCGGTTGGCGACCGCCCTCATGCGGCGCCCACGCGTCGGTCCAATCCGAAACCAGTTGGCGCGACGGCTTTCCCGTGCGGCCGGCCGACCGGACCGTGTCCCGCGACGTGGCGGCCAGGAACTTCTGCACCGTGTACGGGGCCGTCTCTGCCTCCTCGGTGGTGAGCCACACCGAACCCGTCCAGGCGCCGGCGGCACCCAGCGCGACGGACGCGGCCATCTGCCGGCCGGTCACGATTCCGCCCGCTGCGAGGACGGGCACCGGCTTGCCGATCGCCTCGATCGCTTCGATGACTTCGGGAATGAGCACCAGAGTGGTCACCTCACCGCAGTGACCACCGGCCTCGGTGCCCTGCGCGACGATCAGGTCGACGCCGGCGTTGACCTGTTTGATCGCGTGTTCCTTGGCGCCGACGAGCGCCGCGACCGGGATGCCGGTCTGCTTGCCGGCCTCGATCATGTAGTCCGGCGGGACGCCGAGTGCGTTGGCCATCAACTTGATCGGATGACTCAGCGAGACGTCGAGCAGGCTCGCGCCGGTGTCCCCGCTCAGCGACGACGCGGCCATCCGCGGCTGGTCGCTGATGTCGATGTCGTGGGCGGCCAGCAGTTCGTTGATGAAGCCGCGGAAGTCTTCGGGGATGCGATCCGCGAGCTGACCGAACGACAGATTCTCGCCCTTGCCCTCGAATTTGGCGGGCACGATGATGTCCACGCCGTAGGGCTTGCCCTTCACCTGCTCGTCGATCCAGGTGAGCTCCTGGTCGAGCTGATCGGGGCTGTAGGCGGTGCCGCCGAGGACACCGAAGCCGCCCGAATTGGTCACGGCGGCCACGACGTCGCGGCAGTGGCTGAAGGCGAACAGGGGAAAATCGATACCGAACTGGTCGCAGATCTCAGTCTTCACCGGCCCAGTATGCGCTCGACCCCTTCCCGACCAACCACCGGATTGGGAAGGGGTCGAGCCGCTGTTTGATCAGGCGGTGGCGAGCGCCTGCGTCGTGAGCAGGGCCTGCGCCACCCCGGACACGATCGACGCAACCCGGATCGCCTCGAAGATCGACGTCCGTGACACTTCCGCGTCGCGGAGCTCCTTCTCGTGGGCGGCCAGACACTGATCGCATCCGTTGATCGCGGACACGGCCAGAGACCACAGCTCGAAGTCGACCTTCGCCACGCCGGGATTGGCGATGATGTTCATCCGCAGCCCGGCCCGCAGATCGTCGTAGCGACCGTCGAGCTGATGCTTGGTGCGGTAGAAGACGTTGTTCATCCCCATGATCGCGGCAGCGCCCAACGCCGCGTGATACGCCTCCTCGGACAGCACGTCCAGGGCGTCCTCGGTCACCTCGCGCAGCAGCCGCTCGGACTTGGTCGCCGCGGCGGTCGCCACCAGCGCGCCCCATAGCTGCTGTTCGGTCAGCTCGGTCGAGCGGACGATGCTCCCCAGGTTGAGCTTGAGATCCTTGGCGTACTCGGGCAATGCCTCCTTGACGGCGTCGATGCTCATGCTCAGACCGCCTCGGCCAGCAGCTCGCCGGCGTCGATGGTCGGGTCGCCCTTCTTCCAGTTGCAGGCGCACAGCTCGTCGGACTGCAGCGCGTCGAGCACCCGCAGCACCTCGTCGACGTTGCGGCCGACCGATCCCGCGGTCACCGAGACGAACTGGATCTCGTTGTTGGGGTCGACTATGAACGTGGCACGGTCGGCCACGCCGTCGGCGTTGAGCACGCCGGTGGCCAGCGCGAGCTCGCGCTTGAGGTCGGACACCATCGGGAACGGCAGCTTCTTGAGATCCTCGTGCTGCGCGCGCCACTGGAAGTGGACGAACTCGTTGTCCACCGACACCCCGATCACCTGGGCATCGCGGTCCTCGAACTCGTCGTTGAGCTTGCCGAACGCGGCAATCTCGGTGGGGCACACGAACGTGAAGTCCTTGGGCCAGAAGAAGATAATGCGCCACTTGCCCGGGCTGTCCGAGCTCGTCACCTGAATGAAGTAATCGTCGGGCTGCTGGGCGTTGACCTTCGACAGGTCCCCCCCGACAACCGCTTTGAGGTCGTAAGCCGGGAACTGATCCCCGATCGTCAACAGAGCCATGATTGTCACCACTCCTTGAATAGCTAAATTGGAACCAATCCAGATTCTGCCACTACAGTGCGGTTTAGTCAGTGCCCCCAGCGCCGAAGGTGACCATTGTCACCAGTTCCGGGGACCGCGGACATCGTCCATGAAATACCCACGGAGCGAAGGGATTTAAAGGTGTGGCGCGGGTCACGCCCGCAACGGCGCGAACGCGAAGTCTCGCAGTCCCTGGTCCGGGCCGACCTGCGCCCGGAAGCCCAGCGTCTCGGCCGCCAAGGCCGGGTCGGCGACGATGTGGCGGACGTCGCCGCTGCGATACTGACCGGTGACCAGCGGCGCAGGCCCACCCCGAGCCTCGCAGATCCGGGTGGCGACCGTCATGATCGAGACCGGCCGCCCCGAGCACACGTTGGCCGCCAGAAATCCGCCTGCCTCCGAGCGCACGGCCGCGACATTGGCCGCCGCGACGTCGTCGACGTGCACGAAATCTCGCATCTGACCGCCGTCTTCGAAAACCCTTGGCGGCTCGCCCTTCTCGAGCGATGATCGGAAGATCGCCGCCACTCCCGAGTAGGGGGTGTCACGCGGCATGCCCGGGCCGTACACGTTGTGATACCGCAGCGCGACCACCGACCCGCCGGTCGATTCGGCCCACGCGAGCGCGTAATGCTCCTGGGCTGCCTTGCTGGCGGCGTAGAGGCTGCGGGGGCGCAGCGGCGCGTCCTCACCCACCAGCTGCCACTGCAGTTCCTCACCACCGACGGGGCAACGATGTTCGAACACACCGCCATCGAGATCGGCCCGGGTGCGCGGCAGCGGTTCGACGGCACCGTGCTCGGGGCAGCGGTATCCCCCCTGGCCGTACACCACCATCGAGGACGCCAAGACCAACCGCTGCACGCCGGCGGCGAACATCTGCGCCAGCAGAACCGCGGTCCCGTAGTCGTTGTGACTCCCGTAGGACGGCGCGTCGGCGGCGTTCACCCCCGCCCCCACCACAGCGGCCTGATGGCACACCACGTCGACCCCGGACAGCAAGGGGGCCAAGGCATCCGCGTCGCGCACATCGACCCGGTGCGTGTCATCGGGCAGTTCGGCACCGGGACCGTGGGCGGCGTCGAGCATGACGTCAACCGCCACCACCTCGTGCCCGTCGGCGAGCAGCGCCGCTCGGACCCGATTGCCGATGAACCCGGCCGCGCCGGTGAGCAGGATCCTCATGGCAGGTCGAACGGCAACTCGACACCTTCGTGCGCAAGGCAGTGCTCGCACACGCGGTCGGAGGCCACCTGGTCGATCGCTTCCAGCACCAGCTGCTTGAACGGGCCCATGTTCTTCTCGAACTCCGCGAAGACGTCGACCGCGCGAACACCCGCCCCGACATCCACGCCGGCATCCAGGTCGGTCACCAAAGCAATTGCCGCGTAACACATTTCCAGCTCGCGGGCGAGCACCGCCTCCGGGTATCCGGTCATGTTGATCAGGCTGAACCCTTCGCGCGCGAACCACTGGCTCTCGGCGCGGGTGGAGAACCGAGGCCCCTGCACCACCACCATGGTGCCGCCGTCGACCACACCGGGCAGCCCCGTCACCGCCGAGCGCAACGTCGGGCAGTAGGGATCGGCGAAGCCGACATGGATACCGCCGGAGTCGAAGTACGTGTCCAGCCGGCCCCGGGTCCGGTCGACCAACTGATCGGGGACGACGATGGCGCCGGGCCCGAGTTCCGGGGTGAGGCTGCCGACCGCACACGGCCCGAACACCCGCCGCACGCCGAGCGCGCGCAACGCCCACATGTTGGCCCGGTACGGCACCTTGTGGGGCGAGAACTCATGACTCAGGCCGTGCCGGGGCAGGAAGGCCACCTCGTGCTGGCCGACCCGGCCGACCGTGATCGGCGCACTCGGCTCACCGTAGGGCGTATCCAGGTTGACGCTGCGCGCGTCGGACCCGAAGAAGGTGTAGAAGCCGCTGCCGCCGATTACTCCGAGCATTCGACCATTGTGCAGGCAGTTCCGATCTCGCCGATCACTGGCTGTCGGACGGCTCCCCGGTTGAATCGGCTGCCTTCAACCGGGCGCTGATCCGCCGGCAACCGTCGCCGAGCGCGATCATCTGGTTCCTGCTCAGCTCGTCGAGGAAGTGCGCACGCACCACACGGGCGTAGGTTTCCAGCGACGCGGCGATCAGCCGCAGCCCGTCGCGGGTGATCGTCGCGAGCACCCGCCTTCCGTCGTCGCTGCTCGCCTCCCGGTCGACCAGCCGGCGCCGCTCGAGGCGCTGGATCTGCTGGGTCAGCGCACTCGGGGTGACCATCAGCATCTCGGCCAGCGCACCCATCGGGCTCGGGCCATGACTCTTCAGATGAGTCAGCAATTGGACGTCGGCGAGGCTCAATTGGTGGTGGTGCAGCAGGGCTCGATTGACCAATCCGTGCAACGCGATCGCGACCGACTCGAACTGCACCCACGCATGGGCCTCGACATCGTCGAGGCCCAGTCTGTGGCGGCGTTGTTGAACCAATTGACGGCCTACGTCGCCCGGTCGACGTGTCGACACAGATCCTCCGCGTGCCTGGAACGACATGGCGAGTCCCCCGCGTCGCCGCGGGGGCCGCCGTCTACCTCATCAGTACTGCTGAATTTGGACTAGTCGGCCCCGCCGGCGCCATGCCGGGCGGAGTGACCCTTGCCCGAGGCGCCCGCAGTCGCGCCCTTGCCGCCCGCGGTCTCGGACCCGGCCGGCTTCGACGACCCCTTCGCACCGCGCGCACTCGTCACACCGGTCTTGCCGGGCGTGACCTTGTTCCCGTCCTTCACCGTCCCCGAAGCATCACTGTCCGAAGCCGTATCGGTCGCCGCGGCATCAGCCGCCTCGGAGGACTGCGACGACTCGCCGGACCCGGCCTCGACCGCTGCGGGCTGCTCCGCCGCGACGGCCTTGGCACTCGCCGCGGCCGGTTTGAGCGCCGCAGCCGGGGCAGCCGGGGCTCCCAGCGCCGTGGCGATCGCCTTCGGGATCGAGACCAGCAGCGTGTACGCGATGCCCGCGTTGTTGCCGTTCTCGTCCGGCGGCGACAACAGCCCCGGATACAGGCTGCCGTCAGTGGACTCGTAGCCGTTGACGATGGCGCCGATGAACTTCGGGAGCGTGTTGACCGCGGCGTTCAGCGCCGCGACAGTCTGCCCCGCGGCGAGCGCGTCGAGCACGGCCTGGCCGCTGTCGCCGAGGGACTGGATCGAACCCTCGATGGGGCCGAGAACGCCGATCAGAGCCGGCAATACCGTCGCGAGACCGGTGACCGTCTTGACCACAGCGGCGAAGTTGTCGGCCATCTTGCCGGGGATGTCCAGGACCGGGAACAGCGGTAGACCGATCGTCAGGATGGCGGTTCCGAGGGCGTTGTTGATCGTGCCGGCAGCGCCGGAAAGGTCGCCGTCGGCGATCTGCTGGAACGCGGTGGTGAGCGACTGCGGCACCGTCGTCGTCAAGTAGTCATAGGTGGCCGTGGCGACACCCCCGAGTGCGGTGGCGGTGGTCTGGGCATAGCCGAACCAGTTGGTGCCGAGCTGGCGCAACGCGGGCGCCGGGTCGGCCAGCCAGTCCTGTCCGATCGTCGACACATTGCTCACAGCGGCAGTGACGAGGTCAACCCACGGGGTGACGGGATCGAACGTCGCGGTGAGCTGCACGCTGGAGAACGCCGCCGGAATGTGGACGTTCGACAGCGGTGACGCGACCGGTTGCATCGGTGCGAACGCGACAGCACCGGCTCCCACCAGCGCCACCCCGGATGCGATGGACGACCGCACAGCAATGCGCATTATTACTCCTGTCGAGGGGTCTGGAATGAACTCGGCAAAAGTTACCGGAGGCGAAATCGGGAGTTGGCGGTATTTTGAAGGAACTTACCGGTCAGTCAGTTCGGTGGTGCGGCTCGCAATCACAGCGCCTGCGAGAGTCGCAGGTGAACGCGATGCGCTTGTCCTTCAGCAAACCTCCTTTACGCGTGAATTATTTAAGCGTGCAACCACTCGCGCGTCGCGCCTCCGCTACCCTCCGGCGAAGCCGGCGATTAGCCTTCCCCAGACCCCAGAACCGCCACAGTCTCCTCTTCAGCGGCACCCGTTTGCTCAAGTGCTACGTTGACCAGACTCGGTCAGCCCTACCCGGACGGATCCCCTTCCAGGCGTCAGCTACCTCCGCGGCGGACCCCTCGGCAAATCCCCACACTTTAGTTTGATGTGCTTATCGTCGGCATACGCCCGAAACATTGCACTCCAGCGAAGCGGTACCGACGTCGGCGGGCGGCTATCGCTGATGAGCAGAGCGCTCAGTCGACCAGCAAATATCGACACCCGGCGCCCCCACGACACCTGAGCAACCGGGCTGACCTGCGTGCGACGATTGCGGGCATGGCGAGCATCGCGCAGTGGGTCGAAGGGGCCAGACCCAGAACTCTGCCCAACGCGGTGGCGCCGGTGGTCGCGGGCACTGGCGCGGCGGCCTGGCTGGACGCCTTCGTGTGGTGGAAGGCGCTACTGGCACTTGCCGTTTCACTCGCGCTGATCGTCGGGGTCAACTTCGCCAACGACTACTCCGACGGCATCCGCGGCACCGACGACGAACGGGCCGGACCGCTGCGGCTGGTCGGCTCGAAGCTGGCGTCGCCGCGCGCGGTGCTGAGCGCCGCCGTCATCAGCCTCGGTATCGGTGCGGTCGCCGGGCTGGCGCTGGCCGTCGTCAGTGCGCCCTGGCTGATCGCGGTGGGCATCGTCTGCATCGCGGGAGCGTGGCTGTACACCGGCGGCTCCAAGCCCTACGGCTATGCCGGATTCGGCGAGGTCGCGGTGTTCGTGTTCTTCGGCCTCGTCGCCGTGCTGGGCACGCAGTACACCCAAGCGCTGCGGGTCGACTGGGTCGGCCTGGCGCTGGCCGTCGCGACCGGCGCGCTGTCGTCGGCCGTGCTGGTGGCCAACAACCTGCGTGACATCCCGACCGACCGCGTGGCGGGCAAGGTCACCTTGGCGGTCCGACTGGGCGACGCCCGCACCCGGATCCTCTACCAGTCCATGCTGGCCGTGGCCGGCGTGCTGACCCTGGTCCTGATGCTCGCCACACCGTGGTGTGCGGTCGGTCTGATCGCCGCACCGCTGGCCCTGCGTGCGGCCGGGCCGGTACGCCGCGGCCTCGGTGGCCGCGAGCTCATCCCGGTGCTGCGCGATACCGGCCTGACAATGCTGGTCTGGTCGATCGCGGTGGCGCCGGCGTTGGCGTTCGGCTAGTCGGTCGACTCTTTGCCGCGCAGCCGGGCCTGCAGTTGCTCGCGGTCACGGCGACGACGCTCGTCGACCGCGGCGATGCTCGCGGTCGCGCGCTTACGCAATGGCGCCAACAGCCAGATCCCCAGCGGCAGAGCAAGCACGATCCCGAACAACAACGCCACGATGAGCGGGAACTCGGTGATCCCGATCAGCTTGCCGAGGTAGTAGATCGCAGCCGTCAGTACCACCACCAACGCGATCCGCGCAACGGTGTACACGAGGACGTCGAGCGCTAAACGACCGCCCGCGCCCGAGGTCTTGTTGTCCGAATTGTCCGACACCGCGCCGAGCCTACCGACGCGCGTATATTCGGACAAAGGAGGTTTTCGTGCTGTACCTGCTGTTGGTTCTGATCATCGCCGCCGCGGTCTATGTCGGCTGGCGCGCGGTTCGCGCTCAGGCGCACCGGCCGAAGACCAGGGTTGTCGGCCCCGACGACGATCCCGACTTCCTGTGGCGACTCAGCCACGGCGACAACAACCCCCGCTAACCCCCGCTAACCCCCGCTAGCCGAACCGTTCGTTGACGTCGACGGCGGGAAAGCCGTCGGCCACCACGGCAGCCAACTGAACCAGAGCCTCGCGAGTCTTCGGCTTCAGCCGTTCGAGATCGATTTCGGCGCCCTCTTCCAGATGCGGGTCGAACGGCACCACGCATACCGCGCGGCACCGCCGCGAGAAGTGGTCCACCACCTTCTGCATGTCGACCTTGCCCGACCGCGGCCGGACGGCGTTGATCACGCACACCGACCGGCGCACCAGGTCCTGATGGCCGTGGGCGTCCAGCCAGTCCAGCGTCGCCGATGCGCTGCGCGCCCCGTCCACCGAACCTGAACTCACCACGACCAGTGCGTCGGCCTGCGACAGCACCGACGACATCGCCGAATGCAGCAGCCCGGTGCCGCAGTCGGTGAGCACCAGGCTGTAGAACCGCTCGAGCACCGCCAGCGCCTTGTCGTAATCCGTCGCGCTGAACGCCTCGGACACCGCGGGGTCGCTCTCCGACGCCAGGACTTCCAGACGACTCGGGCCCTGCGAGGTGTAACCGCGGACGTCGCTGTAGCGCTCGATCTTCTCGGCGTCGCGCAGCAGATGACGCACGGTGGCCGGGGTTTCCAGCGGCACCTTCTGGCTCAGCGTCCCGCGGTCGGGATTCGCGTCGACCGCGATCACGCGGTCGCCGCGAATGGTGGCGAACGTGCCGCCCAGGGTGGCGGTGATCGTCGTCTTGCCGACCCCGCCCTTCAGCGACAGCAGCGCGATCTTGTAGCAGCCCTGCAGCGGACGGTTCACCTGTGCGACGAGGTTGGTGTGGTGCGCGGCCCGCTGGCCCTCACCGACGTTGATCAGCTTCCCCGACGCCAGATACAGCCAACGGCGCCAGCCACCGGACGGCGGCGGCTTCACCTGGCGTAGCAGCGCGCTCGTCGACAGGTCCGGATACGGAGTCGGCGGCACCGTCGGGCGGTACGAGGGCACCGGATGCTCGGCGACGTACTGGTTGAACAGCGGCGCGGCCGCGGTCAGCGATTCCATCGGGATGCCGATCGGCGGCGTCGGCGCCAGCCAGTCCGGTTCGGATTCGGGTGCGGCGGTCGCCGGATCGGCGAACCGCTGTTCGGTGCGGAATACCGTTGTCGCATCAGTTAATTCATGGCCCTGGCGGGACCCATGAGGAGTGGACACGTGCACTTCCCCCTGACATTTCGTTTCGGGTCGAGTGGTTGTTCGTGGGTCCTTTGAACCCTAGCGCACGCCCGCGTCAGCTCACTCCGGCGTAGGAGTGCAGGCCGACCGTCACCAGGTTGATGAAGAACAGATTGAAGACCATCGCGACGAAGCCAATGACGTTGATCCACGCGGCTTTCTTGTCGCGCCATCCCGCCGTCGAGCGGGCGTGCAGGTATGCGGCATAGACCACCCACGCGATGAAAGACACCGTCTCCTTGGGGTCCCAGCCCCAGTACCGGCCCCATGCCTCTTCGGCCCAGATGGCACCGAAGATGACGCCGAAGCCGAAGATCGGGAAGGCGAAAATCGTGGTGCGGTAAGCGATTCGGTCGAGGGTCTGGGCATCGGGCATCCGCTGCACGATGCGCGCGAGCGTGCCCTCCCGCTCCGGTGCCGCAAACGACGACATCTTCAGCAGGAACATGATGCTGGCCATGCCGGCGACCAGGAAGACACCCGAGCCGAGGCTGACAACCGAGACGTGGATCGGTAGCCAATACGACTGCAGCGCGGGCATCACCGGCGCGGCATTGGTGTAGAGCCAGCGGCCAGAAACGGTCAGCAGAATCAGCACAGGAACGAGTACGAAAACCCACAGCGCGCGGTACTGCGGTTTCCGCAGGACGATAGCGCCCGCCACCAGACCGCAGAAGCTCGTCAGGTTGATGAACTCGTACATGTTGCCCCACGGCACCCGCGCGGTGGCCAGACCGCGCAGCACGATGCAGACGAACAGCAAGGCGATGCCGAGGTACACCAGCGACAGGCCTGCCGTGCCGATACGTTCGTCGGCGGAGCGCCGGGGTCTGTCGACAACCACGCCGGGGCGGTCACTGTCCGCGGCGACTCCTGCTGAAACCAGCTCGCGGGCCTCGACCTTGCGGCCACGGCTGTAGGCGAGTTCGACGGCCAGCAGCAGCAGCGCCAAGACCAGGACGACGACCGACGATGTGAAAGCCCAGTCGGAGTAGCGGGCCAACCCGATGTCGATGTGCTCGGTATTCATGCTCAGACCTTCTCTTTCGACGGCTCCGGCAGGTCCGCCAACATCCGTTCGGTGAGCTTCTCGAACTCGTTGCCCCAGCCGGAGTTGTCGGTGCGGGCCAGACCGCCCAGCTCGACGTTCACCGTACCGGGCGTCTGCGCTGCGGAGATCCTCGCCCACACCCGGCGGCGGCGCACGATCAGCGACACCAGCAGACCCGCCATCATCGACATCGCGAACACCAGCACCCCCACCTGCCCGGGATCGTGCGAAACCTGCAGGTTGACGAACGGGGTGGCGCCGTCGAACCGCACCACGGTGCCGTCGTCGAGGCGTACTTCTTCGCCGAGGCGCAGGTTGGTGCGCTTGACCTTGGTCAGCCGCTTCTGCTCGATGAGCCGCGGATCGAGCGTGAACAGTGACTGGGGTCGGCCGGTGTCCAGCCCGGTGTCGCCGCGGTAGATGTCGATGGCCACCGCCGGGTCGTTGGCCGCCGGATACTTCGACGACAGCAAGGTGCCGTCGAGTTCGGCGGTGGGCGCGAACAGGCCCATGATCGCCAGCTGATGTTTACGCCGCTCCGAGGGGTCGGGGTACATGCCGCCGGGCGGGTCGACGCGGATCACGCCCGAGGACAGCAGGGTGTGCTGATCGTCCGGGCGCCACTGCAGGGTCTGGGTCCGCTTCTGTCCGTTCGGGAAGGTGACGGTGAACGTCGGGGCGTAACCGTGACCCTGCAGGTACACCCGGTCGCCGCCGATGCGCAGCGGATGGTTGACCTCGAGACGGTAGGGCCGCCAGGTGCCGGCGGCAAGATCGTCCCCGGCCTGGTAGTCGATGTTCGACGCGAACGACAGCGCCTGCCCGTTGGGCAGGTAGTGGGCTTGGAAGTCGTTGACTCGCACGCACATCGGGTACAGAGAAGTGCCGTCGACGCTGTTACCGGCCCGGAACGAGTCGAATGCCGCCGGCGAGGCCGAGCAGAAACCGGGGCCGCCGTTGGCGATGACGATGACGTTGCCCTCGTAACCGAACAGCTTGCCGACGGCGATCGCCACCAGCAGACCGAGCAGGGAGAAGTGGAAAACGATGTTGCCGAACTCCCGTAGATAACCCTTCTCGGCCGAAATCTCCGTGACGTCGTCCACCTGGCGGGTGACCCGTCGCCAGCCCTTGAGCCGTTCGGCTATGCCGGCCGCGACGGTTTCCTGCGTCCCCACCACCTCGGCGGTGGCGTACTTGGGCAGCCGGGACAGGTTGCGCGGAGCCGGAACCGGCACGGCTCGCATGCTCTTGACGTGTTCGATCATCCGCGGGGTCAGGCAGCCCACCAGCGAGATGAACAGCAGCGCGTAGATCGCGGTGAACCAGAAACTGGAGAACACCTCGAAGAACTGCAGGCGGTTGAGCCATGGCCCGATGATGTTGTGCTCGGCGATGTACTGCCCGACCTTGGCGTCATTCAGGCTGCGCTGCGGCAGCAGCGCACCGGGCACCGCGGCGACGGCGAGCAGGAACAGCAGCACCAGAGCGGTACCCATGGAGGTCAACGCCCGCCAAAGGGTGCGGATCAACGTGACGACAGATCTCAAATCGGCAGCCTCACGTCGGACACGAAGGCGTCACGCACCCAGGAGATGAAGTCGTTCCACGCCCCGGTGACCAGGGCCAGCCCCACGGCGATCAACAGCACACCGCCGACGATCTGGATGGTCCGGGTGTGTCGGCGCAGCCAGCCCAATCCGTTGGCGGCCCAACTGGATCCCAGCGCCAGCACCACGAACGGGATGCCCAGGCCCAGGCAGTAGGCGATCACCAGGACGACACCGCGGGCAACGCTGGCGCCGTCGGTGGCCGAGGCGACGGTGATCACCCCGGTCAGCGTCGGCCCCAGGCACGGCGTCCAGCCCAGCCCGAACACCGCGCCGAGCAGTGGGGCCCCCGCCACACCGGCGAACCGGCGCGGGGTGAACCGGGCCTGACGCTGCAGCGCCGGGATGAAGCCGATGAACGCCAGGCCCATGACGATGGTCAGCACCCCGCCGACACGTTGCAGCACAAGCTGATTGGTGATGAGCGTGGTGGTCATCCCCAATACCGCCACCGTGCCGAGCACGAAGACCAGGGTGAAGCCTGCAACGAACAGCAGCGCCGACCCGGCCACCCGCAGGCGCTGTGTCCGCACGGCCACCGGACCGGCTGTGTCGTCCACACCGACGACCGCCGCGAGGTAGGACAGGTAACCGGGAACCAGCGGAACCACACACGGCGAGGCGAACGACACCAAACCGGCAAGCACGCAGACGCCCAGGGCCAGCAGCAGCGGGCCCGCGGCGGCGGTCTGAGCGAAACCGGTCACGGTGCGCCCGGCTTCGGCTCGGCTGCCAGCCGCTGCACCACCGGCAGCAGGTCCTCGGCCAGCAGTTCGCGCAGGAACACCGCGGCGACCCGGTGTTGCCGGTCGAGCACCACCGTCGACGGGATCACGGTGGCGGGGTACTTGCCGCCGAAGGCGATCATGGTGCGCATCGCCGGGTCGTAGATCGACGGGAACGTGACCTTGCGGTCGACGACGAAATCCTGCGGAGCGCTGATGTCGTTGTCCCGCACGTCGATCCCGAGGAACGCCACTCCCAGATCACGGGTCTGGGCGTAGACCTGCTCCAGCTGGGTGATCTCGGACCGGCACGGCCCGCACCACTGACCCCACACGTTGATCACGACGACTCTTCCCTCGAAGTCCTTCAGCGAGACGGTCTTCGAGGTGTCCATCAGCTCAGGACCGGACAGCGGTCCGGGGGTGCCGCGACTGCTCGGCGGGTCGTAGAAGATGTCGGTCTTGCCGCCCGGGGCGACGAACTCGAATGTCCCGCCCTGGGCGACAGCGTCGTCACCGGTGGAGCAGCCGACCAACACCGTCGCCGCCACCAGGAGGACCAACAACCGCTTCACTGCCCGGCGAGCTCCGAGTATCCCCAGCCGACGTACTCATCCCCATCGAAATAGAACGACGTCACCGATGCCAGGTTGCACAGCCGCCGGGTCGGAAAGTGGTGCAGCTGAGCACCGGTCATGGACCGGCGCAGCGTCTCGACCGGCAGCTGATGGCTGACGCAGACCGCCTCGTGCCCGGCACCCTTGACCCGCGCCCGGTCCACCGCGCGCCGCATCCGCTCGGCGATCTCCCGATAGGGCTCCCCCCAGGTCGGTGTGCGCGGGTTACGCAGATGCCACCAGTTCCGGGGGTCGCGCAGGGCCCCGTCGCCCGGGGACACCCTCTGCCCCTGAAATACGTTGTGCGACTCGATGAGTTCGTCATCGGTGTCGATCGCCAACCCGTGGTGCGCTGCGATCGGCGCGGCCGTCTCCTGGGCGCGCTCCAGGGGCGACGCCACCACGTAGCTGATGTCGCGGGCGGCCAGCCAGCTGGCCACCGCGGCGGCCTGCGCGCGGCCACGGTCCGACAGGTGAAAGTCAGGAAGACGCCCGTACAGGATGCCCTCGGGATTGTGAACCTCGCCGTGGCGCATCACGTGTACGACGGTCCGTTCGGTCATTGCTTGGCTCCTGCGGCCGCGCGGGCCGCCGCCGGGAGGGCTTCGGCGATTCGGTCGAAGGCGGCGTCGTCGAGTGCGGCTGAGACGAACCAGGTTTCGAAGGCGCTCGGCGGGGCGTACACCCCGGCGTCGAGCAGGGCATGGAAGAACGCCGGGAAACGCCAGGTCTCGCTGGCCTTCGCCTCGGCGAAGTTGGTGACCGGCGAGTCGGTGAAGAACACCGACAAGAAGTTGCCGGCCCGCGGAACCTGATGGGCCACACCAGCTTCGGTAAGGGCGTCGGCGAGAAGGCTCGCCAGCCGGTCGGCGTTGGCGTCGAGGGCGGCGTAGACCGCGTCGTCGGCGTTGCGCAGGGTGGCCAGTCCGGCGGCCACCGCCACCGGGTTCCCGGACAGGGTGCCGGCTTGGTACACCGGCCCCAGCGGGGCCAGGCGTTCCATCACGTCTCTGCGGCCGCCGAATGCCGCGGCGGGCAGCCCACCGCTCATCACCTTGCCGAAGGTGAACAGGTCGGCATCGACGGGATCGAGCCCGTACCAACCACTTCGGCTCATCCGGAACCCGGTCATCACCTCGTCGATGATCAGCAGCGCGCCGTGCTCAGCGGTGATGCGCCGCAGTGCGGCGTTGTAGCCGGGCAGCGGCGCCACGGCACCCATGTTGCCCGGGCACGCCTCGGTGATGACCGCGGCGATGGTGTCGCCGAACGCGGCGAAGGACTCCTCCACGGCGGCGACGTCGTTGTAGGGCAACACGATCGTGTCGGCGGCCGTGGCGCCGGTGACTCCTGGCGAGGACGGCAGACCGAGGGTGGCGACGCCCGAACCGGCGTCGGCGAGCAGCGCGTCGACGTGGCCGTGGTAGCAGCCGGAGAACTTGATGACCTTGGAGCGTCCGGTGAAGCCGCGCGCCAGGCGCACCGCGCTCATGGTGGCCTCGGTGCCGGAGTTGACCAGGCGCACCCGTTCGACCGGTTTCACCCGGGCGATGATCTCGGCGGCCAGCTCGGTCTCACCGGACGTCGGCGCCCCGAACGACAAGCCGTTGGCCGCGGCGCGCTGTACCGCTTCGACGACGGCCGGGTGTGCGTGCCCCAGGATCATCGGGCCCCACGAGCACACCAGGTCGATATAGCGGTTGCTGTCGGCGTCGGTCAGCCAGTAGCCCTTGGCGGAGGTGATGTAGCGAGGCGTGCCGCCGACGGAATTGAAGGCCCGGACCGGCGAGTTCACTCCGCCGGGGATGACTGCGCAGGCGTCGGCGAACAGCCCGGCCGATGCCGCCGTGGAGGCGGCGTGATCCGTACTGCTCATGGCCACCAGTGTCCCAGACTGCGGGCATGCTCAACTACAGGGTGTAGGAGTGGAATGGAGCACCGGCAAGAGCGCAGGACACCCACGAGATTGAACTCATGCAGCGAACGGGCGAGTTGACCTCTGCGTGGTGTCAATCTCGCGTGGACTTGGGCCTCCTCACACCGGTTCGAGCGAGAAAACCGGGTGGTCGGCGGGGTCAGGCAGCTTGGTGAAGCAGCCGTCGACCGCCTTACCTGCTTTCGCGCGGTAGGCCGTCAGGACCGGCGAGCGTTCCGATACCGGGAGTTCAGTGGCGGTGAACCGGGCCGCGCCCACCTTGGTGTCCAAAATCACCACCGGATTGGCGCGCACGTTCTTCACCCACTGCGACTCCCCCCGCGTCGACACCAGGTACCGGATCCCATCGACCTCGACGCTGAGCACCGGGATCTTCTGCTGTTGCCCGCTGCTGCGGGCCGTCACCGAGAGCGTCTCGCTGCCCGAGACGCCGGTGGCCATCGCGATCCGGTTGAACACCTTGGCGGTGAACCACGGGGGCTTGAGGTACGCCATAGGTCAGAGTTTGATCGGATGATGCAACTGCCGCAATGGCTGGCCAGGTTCAACCGGTACGTCACCAATCCGGTGCAGCGGTTGTGGGCCGGCTTCGTTCCGACGATGGGAATCCTCGAACACATCGGACGCCGCTCCGGTGCGCACTACCGCACCCCCTTGACGGTGTTCACCACCGACGACGGCATCGCGATCCTGCTCACCTACGGCCCCGACCGGGATTGGCTGAAGAACATCACCGCGGCCGGCGGCGGCCGGCTCAAACGCTACGGACGAACCTTCACCGTCAGCAATCCACGGGTAATGCCCAAAACCGCAGCTGCCCATCATGTTTCAGCGGCATGGCGGCCACTGTTCACAATGCTGCCGTTCGAATCCGCGGTACTGCTGACCCGTTCCTGAACAACGACCGGGCGCACAACACCGCGGTGATCGCCTCGGCCAGCACGCTGATCAGCGCATGCGGTGCCGGCTGCCAGCCGTGTTCGATGAACCCCTGCAGTCCGATCGTGCGCGACATCGCGAAAGCCCCCAGCGAACCGAGCGCGGCCACCAACGCCACCGCGCGCAACCATGCCGGACCGCCCACCGCTATCAGGATGGCCAGCGCGACGAAGACGCTCGTCAGCACCAGGAACCCCCGGCCGATCACCGGGATGGAGGAGTATCCGTGCAGGTAGAGGTAGCCGTGGCTGGCCGCGCTGACCAGCAGGCTCGCGGCGATCGCGAAATTGATCAGGCGGGTCATTGCAGGGTCTCCTCTTTCAGGGCCAGCACGTTCTGGCCGCTTGTGTAGCTGACCTCGCGGATGCCGAGTGCGTCCTTCAGCTGACCGGCGGGCAGTGTGAGCGGCTTGGGTGCGGGTCCATCGCCGGGATGCGGCAGCGGGTACGCCGTGGTGGTCGCGCTGTAGAACGTGACGTTGTCCTCAGTTTTCGAAAAAAGTTGGTGGACATGACCGTTGAGGCATGTCACCGACGAGAACCGGCGCAGGTAGCTGAGCGCCTGGGTGGCGTCGTCGGTGCCCCAGCCCCAGTCGGGGTACATCGCGAACAGCGGGATGTGGCTGAACACGATGATGGGAGTGTCCGACGACAGCGACGCCACGTCCTTCTCGATGAACTCCAACTGGTCGGCTCCGAGATGTCCCAGCTTCTTCAGGTTCAACGTGTTGACCAACCCGATGACGTGCACACCCGCGATGTCGAAGCTGTACCAGCCGTCACCGCGGGTGCCCGCACCGAACACCGAGCGGTACTTCTGCCCGGCGTCGTCCACCGAGTCATGTTCGCCGGGCACGGTGAAGAGGTGCGGGGTGTTGAGGCCGCCCAGCATCTGGTTGACCTGATCGAACTGGGCCGGGGTGGCCAGGTGGGTGAGGTCACCGGTGTGGATGACGAAATCGGGTGTGTACCCGAGATTGTTGATCTGCCGGACGGCCCGCTCGAAGGATCCCGTGACGTCGGCATTGGCGGTGCCGGTGAACCCGATGTGGCTGTCGCTGATCTGAGCGAACCGCAGGGTGGGCCGGGTGTCGGTGGCGGCCGGGGCGCCGGCCACGTGGGACAGCACCTCACCGCCGACGACGGCCAGCCCGACGGCCGCACCGAACCAGGCGCCGTGCCGGATCAGCTGCCGACGGCTCAACTGCTGCGGGTCGCCGGTCATGCGCTCACCACCACGGTGCCGTGCATGAACGGGTGGATGCTGCAGACGTAGTCGAAGCTGCCTGCCTTGGTGAACGTGAAGCTGTAGGTGGCGTTGGCGTCCAGACCCGGCGAATGGAACGAGCCGTCTCCTGCGACCACGGTGTGCGGCTCCTCGTCCTTGTTCGTCCAGGTGACGGTGTCGCCGACCTTGACGGTCAGGGTGGCCGGCGCGAACGCGAAATTGGTGATGCCGACCGCGGTTCCGGCGACCGGCGGGGCGGGCGCGGTCGTCGTGGCCTGTGGCATCGGCATACCGGGCATATTCGACATCCCCGGCATGCCGACCGATGTGCCGCCGTTAGGCCCGAAATCGACCGTCGGTGGTGGAGCCTTCGCCGGCGTGGCGCACGCGGCGACGCCGACAGCGGCCGCCAGGCACGCCAGGGCAGTACGGGTGTGGTGCATGAAATGCCTCCTCGGCTGAACCAAGTCCGCGGCGCGGACCGTCTCATCAAGAGGTAGGGCGGCGGTTACACCGGACGGTCGTGTAACCCCGCCGCCTATCTCTTATCGATGAGCGGAAGGCCCACGATGATGGCGGCGGAGGACGATCCACGCCCGCGACCCGAGCTACGCCTGGTCGCCGATGCGCGCTATCCCGACTGGGAAGCCGTCTACGACGACAACGTCACGTGGGTTTACCGGCTGATCTTCGGGCGGGTGGGAAACCGCGCCGACGCCGAGGACCTGACATCAGAGGTGTTCCTGGCCGCGATGCGCCCGCTGCGTCTGACCGCCAGCATCGCTGAAGTGCGTGCCTACTTGCGGGCCACCGCCCGCACCGTGCTGGCCGCACACTGGCGGGCCACCCTGGGCACCGAGATCACCACCATCGAGGACGTGCCTGCCACCCTGTTCGGTCCCGCCGCGCCGAGCACCGCCCCGCAGCGCGTCGCCGCGCTGCTCGGCGCCCTGCCCGACAACTATCGCCGGGTGCTGGAACTGCGCTTCCTCCAAGGCTGTTCGGTGCGGGAGGCGGCCAGTACGCTCGGCATCAGCGTCGCGAACGCGAAAGTGTTACAGCATCGAGCGTTGCGGCTGGCCGCACAGATCAGCGAGGGGGCCCGGCCATGACCCGCCGCGATCTTCGCCACTACATCGACGACATGCTGGCCGGCCGGCAGCCGAAGGGCTTCACCCCAGACGAGTTCGAGGCTGCCCAGCTGCGCACCGCCATCGACCTCACCGCCGCTCGCGAGGAGGCCGACGAACCCCGACCGGAATTCGTCGACGGGCTCAAGGCTCGGCTGGCCGCCGAAATGTCTTCGGATTCCTCGGCTTCGGTGACCGCGCCGCCCAAGCGGGGAATGTCGGCAACCCGCCGGCAGGTGATCGTGGGCACCTCCGCGGCGGCAACGGCTGCGGTGGCCGGGGTGTCGGTCGATCGGCTGGTGGTCCGCCCGCAGACCGACGAACAACAAGTCGCCGACGCGGAGTTGGTGCCCACCGACGGGGCGTGGCAGACGGTGTCGTCCAGCGCCGACCTCTCCGAAGGGGCGGTGCGCGCGTTCGATCTGGGTTCGGTCAACGGATTCGTCCGCCGGGTCAACGGCCGGGTCGACGCCGTGTCCGGGGTGTGCACCCACCAGGGCTGCAAGCTGTGGTTCGACCAGGGCGACGACCAGCTGCGCTGCCCGTGCCATTCGACGTCATTCTCGCCGGCCGGCACCGTCGTGACGCACGCGCTGCCGATCGCCCCGAAACCGTTGCCGCACTTCGATGTCCGCGAGCGCAACGGCGTCGTGGAGGTGCTCGCGCCGCCACCGCAGACGACCTGAGAGCTGTAACCCGCGCGCCTATCTAAAGGTATGTACAGCAACCTCATTGCAGCAGCCCTCGTCAGCGTCGCCCACGTCGTGTCCTCCGGAACCGGATCGGCACCCGACATCATCAGCCAATTGCAAGGCCAGGGCTACGACGTTCAGCTCAACGGCCAGCCAAGCGGCGGGCTATCCCAGTGCACCGTCACCGGTGTGCACCAGGCGGCGCCCACGGCGTACGTCGACATCGACTGTCCAGCAGGTAACTAGACCGGCACTGCGCGCAGCGCTTCGGGCAGGCTGGGTAGGAAATGCTTGGTGGCGAAAGCCCGAATGTCGTCGGCGGTTTCGAGGGGTACCGGACTGGGCAACAGCATCGCCATCATCGCGTAGCGCCAGATGTTGTCAGCCAGTTCATGCACGGCCTGCGGTCCGATCCGATCGGCGAAGCCGGGCGGGAAGATCACCTGCAGCGCCGCCTCGATGCGCTGCACCGCGGCACCGTAGTGCAATCGGGCCAGCTCCAACGTCAGCGCCGGTTCGTCGACGACCATGCGGTTGAGCACCCGGTGCCGTCGGGTTCGCAGGATCGCCTGGGTGAACGCTTCGACGTAGTAATTCGACTGCGGGCGAGCATTTTTCAAGTCTTCGGCGATATCGTGGAACAACCGCAGGTTTTCCCGGTGCATCACCGCGGCTACCAGGTCGTCCTTGTTGGCGAACCGCCGGTAGATCGTTGTCCGGCTCACCCCGGCCCGGCGGGCGACGTCGTCGAGTGCGACCCGGCGGATGCCATGCTGATCGAACTCGACGAGCGCGGCGTCGAGTATCGCTTCGGTCGACTGGTCAGGCATGCCCTGCCTGCGCGAAACCCTTTGCAGCGTAACCGTTGTAGCGGACGTTCATCGGAAGATGATCCCACAGCCAGTTGACCGGACGCGAGCGCCAGAACGCCGCGAAGCGCTGATAGTTGCGTTCCTTGCGCTCGCTCCACGGCAGTCCGAGAATCTCGCGGGTGCGCGGCGGCATCCCGCCGGTGGTCAGGAACGCCGCGACGGGGTTGAAGATCGGCGCCACCAGTCGCCAGACGATCGGGTTGACGGCTTTGGGCCGCGGAAATCCCTTGGTGACGTAGCCAACTCCGTAGGCGGCGGTCCGATGCGCGACCAGCACCTCGTTGATCATCCGGTCCCAGTAGCGCTCGAACTCGGCGTAGTCGGCGGGCATCGGGCGGTCGCTGACCCCATAGCGGCGGTACCAGGTCTTGGACTCCAGGTACATCTGCTCCTTCTCCTCGCGGGAGAGGCGCTTGACGAAGGTGTCGGCGAAGTACAGCGCCTGATCGAAGAAGGTGGCGTGCGCCCAGTAGTACGTGTCGGGATCCAGCGCGTGATAGCGGCTGCCGTCGGGCATATCGCCCTTGATGTTGTGGTGGAAGTCGCGGACGCTGGCGCCGGCGTTGTCGTCCTCGCTGCCGTAGACGGTCATGAAGATCGGCGGCAACGAGCGTTTGATCCGGGCCGCGGTGTCGGCGAACCACACCGAATGGTCCAGCACGCCCTGGCCGAGTTCGGCGAGCATGTTCTGCAGCACCGCCGGACGCGGGCCGATGAGGAACATCCGGTTGTCGCCGAAGTAGCGCCAGACCAGTGACTGCGGGCCCAGAGGCAGGGCGTCGGTGGCCGAGTGGGATTCGGCAAGATCCGTCATGTGCAACAGTGTTACAGATTTCGCACTTTGTACCAACGGGTTCGTGACGAGCGTCACCCCGTCGCCGAGATCGACGAAATGCGGCGAGCTACTCGCACTTTCTCGGCCAAACGTTGGTTTGGGCGCAATTAGGAAAAGCGCTTGAGGCGCAGGCTGTTCGTCACCACCAGGACCGAGGAAAACGCCATGGCCGCGCCGGCGATCATCGGGTTCAGCAGGCCCAGCGCCGCCAGCGGGATGGCCGCGACGTTGTAGCCGAACGCCCAGAACAGGTTCTGCTTGATGATCCGTAGTGTGCGCGACGACAGCCGCAGTGCGGTCGGAACGGTCCGCAGGTCCCCGCGAACCAGCGTGATGTCGCCGGCCTCGATCGCGGCATCGGTGCCGGTGCCCATCGCCATGCCGACATCCGCGGTGGCCAACGCAACCGAGTCGTTGACCCCGTCCCCGACCATCGCGACCTTGCGGCCCTGCGCCTGCAGCCGGCTGATCGCGTCAGCCTTCTCCGACGGCAACACACCCGCGATGACGTTCTCCGCGGCGATGCCGACCTCGGCGGCCACCCGCGCGGCAACCGCGGGATTGTCGCCGGTCAACAGGATCGGCGTGATGCCCATCGCCTTCAACTCGGCAATGGCCTCCGCGCTGGTCGGCTTGACCGCGTCGACCAACCGGATCACCCCGCGCCGGCTACCGTCCGCACGCACCTCCACGCTGGTGCGCCCGTCATCGTCCGACGCGCGGGACACCTGCACCCGCACGCGAGAGACGACGCCGCTGACGCCGGTCCCGGGGTCGTTGGCGAAGTCGCGCACCGCGGGCACGGTCAGGCCGCGCTCGTGGGCGGCGGCCACGATCGCCGCGGCCACCGGGTGCTCGGACGCCGATTCGACCGCAGCCGCCTGCGCCAGCACCGCATCGGCGTCGATGCCGGATTCGGTCTCGACCGCCGCCACGGCCATCGAGCCGGTGGTCACCGTGCCGGTCTTGTCGAGGACGACGGCGTCGATGCCGGTAACGGTTTCGAGAACCTGCGGCTCCTTGATCAGCACCCCGAGCTGAGCGCCACGGCCGGTGCCGACCAGGATCGCGGTCGGCGTCGCCAGGCCGAGTGCGCACGGGCAGGCGATGATCAGCACGGCGACCGCCGCGGTGAACGCCGCCGTGGCCGACCCGCCGGCCACCAGCCAGGCACCCAACGTGACCGCCGCGATGGCCAACACCACCGGCACGAAGATCGCCGACACCCGGTCCGCCAGCCGCTGGATGGACGCCTTCCCGCTTTGCGCGTCGGAGACCATCCGGGCCATCCTGGCCAGCTGGGTGTCGCCGCCGACCCGCTTGGCGCTCACCAGAATTCGACCGTAGGTATTCACCGCTCCGCCGAGTACCTCGTCACCCGGGCCGACGTCGGCGGGCACCGACTCCCCGGTCATCGCCGAGGTGTCCAGCGCCGACGCGCCGTCGACGATCACACCGTCGGTGGCCACCCGCTCACCGGGCCGCACGACGATGACGTCACCAACATGCAAGTCCTGAACCGGGATTCGCACCTCGGCGTCGTCGCGCAGCACGGTGGCATCCTTTGCGCCCAGCGACAGTAGCGCCCGCAACGCCGCTCCCGCCGACCGCTTGGCTTTGGCCTCGGCATACCGGCCGGCCAGCAGGAACACCGTCACGGCGGCCGCGACCTCGAAGTACACATGCCCGTGCCCGTGCTCGGCGGCGCCGGTCACCACCGCGTACAGCGACCAGAGGTAGGCGGCCAGCGTGCCGATCGACACCAGGGTGTCCATCGTCGAAGCGCCGTGCCGCGCGCTGTTCAGTGCGGCCTTGTGGAACGGATAGCCACCCCAGAACACGATCGGGGTCGTCAGTGCCAGCACCACCCACAACCATCCCGGGAACTGCCATGGCATCACCATCGACAGCGCCACCACCGGGACCGCCAGCACCGCCGAGCCGATCAGCCGGGGGCGCAGCTGTTCACTCGGGACGTCGTGGTTCATGTGGTCGTGTCCGTGGCCGGAGTGGTCCACCACTGACGCGTGATAGCCGGTTGATTCCACGGCGTGGATCAGATCGTGCTCTGAGACCTGCGGCCCGTGCTCGACGTGTGCGCGCTCGACGGCGAAGTTCACCGTGGCCTGCACGCCGTCCAGGTCGTTGAGGCCCCGCTCGATGCGGGCCGCGCACGATGCGCAGCTCATGCCGGTCAACTGAAGGTCGGTCGTCGTCATGGTTCTGATGATACCCCTAGGGGGTATATTGTCCAGTGTCTACCGAATCACCACAACAGCACGCCGGTCTCGTCCTCGGGCGGTTCGGGATCGTCCTGGTCCGGCGGGTCAGGATCGTCGTCCGAGTTGTCTGGCGGGGGCACCGACCACAGGTGCCGGGGCCGGCCACCGGTCACGACGAGCCGCCCATCAGCCCCGAATGGCCACCCCCGCGATGATCGCGGATCGCTTCGATCAACCCGGAGACGGGAACCAGGCCGCCGGCGGCCAATCCGTCGAGGCGACGCCCGCCCCGGACGTCGGCGGAGAACTCGCCCATCACGGGCAGCTCGGCCGCCGCCGCGAGCAATCCGCACGCCACGGACACGGGATCCGCGGGCAGGCCGGCAAGCGCGTTCCGCAGCGCACCGCGCGCCGCGTCGGCCAAGGCGCCGACCTGGCACTGGTCGACCGGCTCGAGACCCGCGTCGCACACCGCAAGACCGGGCTGGCGCCGGGTGCGCAACCAGCCTTCGTTGATCAACTGTTCACGGACCGCGGTGATCGTTTCGTGCTGGTTGCCGGCGACCAACTGCGCCCAGGTCGCCCGATTGTGGACGCCCACCTGGGCGAATTCGGCACGCAGAATCTGATCGTCGGGACTGGCCGCCCGGGCCGGGACAGGCTTGCCGGCACGCTCCACCAGGAATCCCCGCAGATGCAGGTCCGTCAGCATCGCAGCCCGCAGCGCAAAGCCGAAGAGTTGAGGATCGTGGCAGTCGAACCGGCCGCTCCGGGAATCGAAAGCGAGCAAGAACAGCTGCCCGTGCAGGGTCGAGGGCACGCGCGAGAACACAGACGATGGATCGCCGATGCGCCCCATACCGCCTCCTCGCTCCCCATGCCCAACTCTGAGCCACCGGCCGCGCGAGGACATGCGTAGCCGACTACTCAATTTTCGGCCCGAATTGCCTGGCCCGGAGTGGGACAATTGGACACACCGACGACGAAGAGATGACCCGGATGACTCTGACCCACATCGAGGCGCGGTCAGCACCGACCGAACACATCGCTGTGCGATGCGTGGATTCCGACGTCCACCCGGTACCGCGTCGCGGGGTGCTGATCGACTACATCCCCGAGCCCTGGCGCACCAAGTACTTCCTCTCGCACCCCATCGGGGAGCAGATCTACTACGACGCTCCCGACTACGCGCACGCCTACGCAATGCGCACCGACACCTTCCCGCCCGACGGCGAGTTCGCCGGCACCGACCCTGATCTGGCCTTTCGCCAACTCGTCATGGAAGCCGGCGCCGACATCTGCATCCTGGAGCCGCTGGCTCCCGGGGCGCGACTGGCCGACGCGGCGCAGGCGTCGGCGATGGCGACCAACCGCTGGCTCGACGAACACTGGCTGGACAGCCGCAACAATTGGCATCAGCGCTGGCGTGGCTCGATCACGGTGGCGATCGAAGATCCGGCCGGAGCAGCCCGCGAGATCGAGCAGTGGGCCGGCCACCCGTACATGTCGCAGATCCTGATCAAGGCCGAACCGCGCCCGTCGTGGGGCGACCCCCGGTACGACCCGGTCTGGGCGGCCGCCACCAAACACGACATCACCGTCAGCTGCCATCTGGGCCGTGGCAAGTTCGAGACCCTGCCGATCCCGCCGGTCGGCTTGCCCAGCTACAACCACGACTTCATGGTCAGCTACTCGCTGCTGGCCGCCAATCAGGTGATGAGCCTGATCTTCGACGGCGTCTTCGACCGGTATCCGACGCTGCGGATCGTGTTCGTCGAGCACGCCTTCAACTGGATCCTGCCGCTGATGTGGCGCATGGACGCCATCTACGACGCGCGCAAAGCGTGGGTCGACATCACGCGCAAGCCGAGTGACTACGTCAAGGACCACATCAAGTTCACCACCCAACCGCTGGACTATCCCGAGGACAAGACCGAACTGCTGCGGGCCTTCGAATGGATGGAATGCGAGAAGATCCTGCTGTTCTCCTCGGACTACCCGCACTGGACGTTCGACGACCCTCGCTGGCTGGTCAAGCACCTGCCCGACCATGCCCGTGACGCCGTGATGTGGCGCAACGGGGTCGAGACCTACAAACTGCCTACGACGGTTCCAGTGCTGGAGGGACAGACTCGGGTGTTCTGAGCTGCACCGCCGCGCTCGAGGCCCGCCTGGCCCGGATCAGACCGGCCACACCCAGCACCGCGAGCACCCCGGCCAGGGTGACCAGCAACCAGGTCAGCATCATCAGCGGCGGATCGAAGACCGCCGACGTCGTCGAGGGCTGCCCGTCGGCGACCGGCGCCACGACCGCCACGCTGCGGGCAGCCAAACCGGTCACCACGGCGCCGGCCAGCGCCAGTGCCGCCAGGACCACCTGGACGATGTGCCTCACGAGGCGTCCACCGTCTCGCCCTCAACCAGTGCGGTCAGCGCAGCCCGCAGGGCGCGATGGTTGCGGGCCCAGGCTTGCGCGGTGCGCTTGCCGGTGAGCTCGACGCCGATGCCGGTCCGGCCGCGGGGCACCCCGGACAGTTCTCCGAGAGCCCGCGAGGTCTGCCATTTCTCCAGGGGCTCACGCGATTTCACCGAATGCTCGGCCGGCGGGAACACCCGCACGATGTGGGTCAGTTTGGTGACCTCGGTGCCCTGGCGCAGGGCGTCGCGGGTGAGTTCCACACTGGTGTGAATACGGGCTGCTTTGACCTGGATGTAGAGAAAGCCGGTGACGAGCACCAGGAAGATCAGCGGCACGACCGGCTGGAATCCCACCCCGCCCTTGATCTGGATCAGCAGCATCGCGATCGCCGACACCGGGCCGGCGACCAGCCAGTACCAGCTGGCACCGGTTTCGAAGAACAGCCGCTCCGGCTGCTCGGGCAGCTGATCGTCAGACATCGGACTCCGGCGTGTACCACTCCTGGGCCGCGGGTCGCATGATCAACACCGCGGGGACGATCACCAGCACCAGGGCGAAAAGCCACACCAGGCCGCCGGTCATCACCGAGAACAGCGCCAACAGGATCGCCAACGCGATCGAGAGCCCCACCGCCGCCCGCCGGAAGCGGGTATCGCCGCCACGGGTCCGGCCTGCGATGTAGCTCAACAGCGCACCTGCCGCGATCCAGAGCGCGCCGGCGCCCCGGAAGAACACCGGAACCGGGCCGTCGGAGAACACGAGTAGCAAGCCGCCCAACATCAGCACGATGGACCCGGCCAGCCAGCACCAGAACGCGATCGAGACAAGGCGCGGCCGGGGTTGGGTTGCGGTCATGGTCGGGCCAGCCTATCGGGTCACTTGCTGAAGAACCCGTGCGCGTCCGGCCGGTGCAGCAGGTAGGCGCCGCCCATGATCAACACCGAGCCGATGATGCCGGTGACCGCGAAGACCACCGCTTGCACGGTCTCCCGCTCGGTGCTGAACAGGCTGGCCGCGGTGTAGATGACGCTGGCCACGCCACCGCCGGTCAGCACCGTTCGGGTCCAGCGATAGCCGGACCGCATCAAGAACAGGAACGTGACGACCACCGCCGACACCGTCACCGCGAACAACACGGTGATCCCGATGACGAAGAACGACGAATGCTTACTCGCGGTGAAGTACGCGTCGACGAGGTAGCCGATGACCATCAGCGGTAAGGCGATGAGCCACAGCCAGAAGCCGGTGTCGACGTCGGCGGGACGCGCCGGAGCCGTGGGCGGCTGTTGATGCGTCACGCCAGCCAGCCCGCGACGTCGGCGGCCCAGTAGGTCAGCACGATGTCGGCGCCGGCGCGCCGGATGCTGGTCAGCGACTCCAGCGCGGCAGCCCGCCCGTCGATCCATCCGTTGGCCGCGGCCGCGCTGATCATCGCGTACTCCCCCGATACCTGATAGGCGGCGACCGGAACCGGCGAGACGTCGGCGGCCGCTCGCACCACGTCCAGGTATGCCATCGCCGGCTTGACCATGATGATGTCGGCCCCCTCGTCGAGGTCGAGAACGATCTCGCGCAACGCTTCCCGAGCGTTGCCGCTGTCCTGCTGATAGGTGCGCCGGTCCCCGTGCAGGCTCGACGCGACCGCATCGCGGAACGGGCCGTAGAACGCCGAGGCGAACTTCGCGGCGTAGGCCAGGATCAGCACGTCGGTGAAGCCGGCCGAATCGAGCCCGTCGCGGATGGCCGCCACCTGGCCGTCCATCATGCCGCTGGGCCCCACTACGTGGGCCCCCGATTCCGCCTGCGCCACAGCCAGTTTGACGTACTGCATGTTGGTGGCGTCGTTATCGACGCGGCCACGGGCGTCGAGGACACCGCAGTGCCCGTGATCGGTGAACTCGTCGAGGCAGGTGTCGGCCATCAGCACGGTGTCGGTGCCGAGGTCCTTGGCGAGGTCGCGCAGGGCCAGGTTGAGGATGCCGTCGGGGTCCACCCCGCACGAGCCGAGAGCATCCTTGTCCGACTCACGCGGAACCCCGAACAGCATCACACCGCCGACGCCGGCGGCGACAGCCTGTTCCGCGGCGCGGCGCAGCGAGTCGCGGGTGTGTTGATAGACCCCCGGCATGGAGGCAATCTCCCGCGGCTCGTCGATCCCGTCGGCGACGAACATCGGGAGCACCAAATGCCTTGGCTCCAACGTAGTTTCGGCCACCAACCGGCGCAACGCCGGAGTCGAGCGCAACCGGCGCGGACGCTGCCTCGGAAAGCCGGGCAAAGACATGCCTTCTCTTCCGTTTAGCGGCGTCGGCTCTTCTTGCGCGGCGGCGGCAACGCACCCTCGGCGCGCAGCCGGGCGGCATGCTCGGCCAGCGCATCGACAAGGGGACCGACCGCGGCCGTCTCCGGCTGGACGTCGACCCGCAGCCCGAACTCCGCGGCCGTCTCCGCCGTCTTCGGCCCGATGCACGCCACGATGGTGCGGGCGTGCGGCTTACCGGCGATACCGACCAGGTTGCGCACCGTCGAGCTGGAGGTGAAGCACACCGCGTCGAACCCGCCGGTCTTGATCATCTCGCGGGTCTCGGCCGGCGGCGGCGCCGCACGCACGGTGCGGTAGGCGGTGACGTCTTCGATCTCCCAGCCACGGTCGCGCAGACCTTCGGCCAGGGTCTCGGTCGCGATGTCGGCGCGGGGCAGCAGCACCCGGTTCACCGGATCGAAAATGCTGTCGTACTCCGGGAATTCGTCGAGCAGACCGAGCGAGGACTGCTCACCGGCGGGCACCAGCTCAGGGCTGACACCGAAGGCGCGGACCCGGTCGGCGGTCGCTTCGCCCACGCAGGCGATCTTCACGCCGGAGAAAGCCCGCGCGTCCAGACCGAACTCGCCGAACTTCTCCCACACCGCACGCACCGCGTTGGTGGAGGTGAACACCACCCACTGGTAGCGGCCGTCCACCAAACCCTTGACAGCCCTTTCCATTTGGGCCGGGCTGCGCGGCGGCTCGACGGCGATCGTGGGCACCTCGATGGGCAGCGCGCCATGGCCGACCAGCCGGTCGCTCATCTCGCCCGCCTGATCCTTGGTGCGCGGCACCAGCACGGTCCAGCCGTACAGCGCCCGGCTCTCCCACCAGTTCAACTTCGCGCGGTGCGCCACCGTCTTGCCGATGGTGACCACCAGCGTGCCGGTCAGCGGACCGGCCGGATCGCTGTTGCAGGCCAGGGTGGCGCGGTCGGTCAGGCCGTGCAGGGTGGTCTCCACCGAACGCTGGCCGCAGGTGGTGCCGTTGGACGTCACCACGCACGGCGTGGCCTCGGCCAGGCCGTATTCGATCAGGGTGCGCGCGGCCTCGGGAAGGTGCGAGGCGCTCGCGGTGAGGATCAGGGGACCGGGCGCGGCGGCCAGGGCCGCCCAGTCGACCTCACCGCGCACGTCGGCGACGGTGTGCGCCGACCCCAGCGGCAGACCCGCATAGGTCGGGACCGCGCTGGTGGCGGGCAGGCCGGGAACGATCTCGAACTCGGCGTGGGCACGTGCGACGGCGTTGACCTCGGTGATGACCGAGTCGATCGACAGCGGATCCCCGGCGACCAGGCGCACCACGTCGAAGCCGGCCTTGGCCTCGTGGACCAGCGTCTTGGCCACCTCGGCCGGATCGCCGAGCGCAGGCCGGATGTCCGGGCCGACGGAGACCACCGGCGGCGCGGTCTCGTCATGGCCGTCGGCAGGGGGACCGTCCGGTGCCGGCGCGGGGCCGGACGCCGGTGGCAGGTCGGTGCCGACCACGCTCAGGACGGCCGGTGGCACGTCGGGATCGGTGAACACCAGCGCGGCGTTGGCCAACACGGTGCGGGCTCGCGTCGTCAACAGGTTGGGGTCGCCCGGACCCGAGCCGACGAACGTGATGTGTCCCGGCTTCGCCTTGCGTCCCCGACCGCTCACATGACCAGTCATCGCTTCACTCCCGCCTACCGCTCTACGTGCGGAGTCTGTACCGACATGACTTCACGCGCACCGAGCTCGAACAACTCCGCGGCGACCGAGAGCCCCAGCTCTGCGGACCGGCCGGGTGTGCCGATACCGGACGCACGAATCACGTCGGATCCGTCTGCTGCCGCCACGCATGCGCGCAGCGACAACTCGTCGAAGACGCGGCCGTCGTCATCGATGGACTCGACCACTTCGGCGATCGCGCCCACCGGTGCGGAACAGCCCGCCTCCAGTTCGGCCAGCAGGGTTCGCTCCGCGGTGACCGCGACGCGGGTGTCGGGATCATCGAGTTCTCCCAACAGCGCCACCAGCTCGGTGTCGCCCGCGCGGCACTCGATCGCAAGCGCACCTTGGGCCGGCGCTGGCAACATCTGCACCGGCTCCAGCGTCTCGGTGACATCGCCGAGTCGTCCAAGACGGGCCAGGCCCGCCCGGGCAACCACGATGGCGTCGAGATCACCACTGCTTACCCTGTTCAACCTGGTATCTAGGTTGCCTCGTAGGGGGCGGATTTCCAAACCGAGACCCAGTGCTCTAAGCTGCGCGGCCCGCCGCACAGAGCTCGTGCCGATCACCGAGCCCGCCGGCAACTCCCCCAAAACCATGCCGTCGCGGGCCACCAAAGCGTCGCGGGCGTCCTCCCGGGGCGGGATCGCGGCGATGGTGAACCGGTCGTCGGATGCCGTCGGCAAATCCTTGTACGAGTGCACCGCCATGTCGACGCGGCCGTCGGCGATGGCTTCACGCAAGGCGGCGGTGAACACCCCGACCCCGATTTCGGCTATCGGCTTGTCGGAGCGGTCGCCGGCGGTGCTGATGATGATCAGCTCGGCGCGATGCCCGCGCTCGATCAGTTGGTCTCTGATGGTCCCCGCCTGCGTGGTCGCCAGCAGACTGCCCCGGGTACCTATCCGGATCACCGCGTCGTTACTGCCGGCCAACCGCGCTACCCGGTGCCGTCGGTTCGGCCCTGATCGAATTCCGGTGCCAGCAGGGGCAATTCACCTGCGGCCACGGCATCGACGGCCTGCGGATCGAGTTCGAAGAGTTCCCGCAACGCCTCGGCGTAGCTGTCGCCACCGGGCGCGCTGGCCAGCTGCTTGACGCGCACCGTCGGGGCGTGGAGCAGCTTGTCGACCACCCGCCGCACGGTGCGGGCGACCTCGTCACGCTGGGCGTCGTCCAGGCCCGGCAACCGGTTGTCCAGCCGCAGCAATTCCGATTCGACGACGTCGGCGGCGCGCTGGCGCAAAGCGGTGACCGTGGGTGTGACTTCCGACATCCGCTGGCCGGTCAGGTAGCTGGCAACCTCGGCGGCGACGATCTGACGGGCCGCTTCGGCGTCGGTGGCCGCGGCCCTGGCCGACGGTTCGCGCTGCACCCGGTCCATGTCGATGACCGCAACACCGGGCAGACCGGCCACGGCGGGGTCCACATCGCGGGGCATGCCCAGGTCGCAGAGCACCAGCGGAGGGGCGGTCTCATCGCGGCGGACGTTGGCCAGCGCGTGGTGCACGTCGGCCAGCGAGATCACCGGACGGACCGCGCCGGTACAGCTGACCACGACATCGGCGGCGGCCAGCGCGGCAGGCAGGTCCTCGAGGCTCAGCGCCTCTGCTGTGGCGCCCTGCTGGCGGATGTTCTCGGCGAGGCGCATCGCACGTGGCAGCGACCGGTTGACGACATCGATGTGGGTGATGCCGGCGCGCAGCAGGTGCGCGACCGACAGCCCGCCCATCGATCCGGCGCCGACGACGGCGGCGGTGCGCCCGGCCAACCCGTCCATGCGGGAGGCGGCGATATCGAGCGCGACGGACACCACACTGGCGCCCGCAGTGTCGATCGCGGTTTCGGAGTGCACCCGCTTGCCCACCGACAGCGCGCGCTGGGAGAGGTCGTGCAGGATCCGCCCGACGGTCTTGTTGGCTTCCGCTGTGGCGTAGGCGCGACGGACCTGGCCGAGCACCTGCTGCTCGCCGATCACGGCGCTGTCCAGGCCGCTGGCGACCGCGAACAGATGCTCGACGGCGGCCTCGGAGTAACGGACATAGGCGTACTTGGTCAGATCGCCCATCGGCATGCCGGAGTGCTCGGCGAGCACCTGGCCGATCGCCGACAGGCCGCCGTGGAAGGCGTCGACCACCGCGTACACCTCGACGCGGTTGCAGGTGGACAACACCATCGCCTCGGTCACCAGCGGCGACTGCAGGAGCTGATCGACGATTTTGAGCTGGTCCGACTCGTCGGTGGACAGTTGCTCGAGGACGGAAACCGGAGCGCTGCGATGCGAAACTCCGAACAGCAGGACGCTCACGGCACGATCACCTGGCCCGCTCCCTCGCTGTGACGGAATGCTCCGTTAGTGAAACTTAGTTCCACGGTAAACGCTGCGCAGGCAGCTGGCCAAATTCCGCCGGTGTTCACCGCCGGGACAGGTCGGCGCGAAGCCTCGCGACATCGACATCCCAGTAGCTGTGCTCGCGCCCGTCGAGCAGCACGACCGGCAGCCGGTCGCCGAACTCGGCGCGTAAGGCGTTGTCCCCCGCGGCCGCAGCGGCGTCGACGTCGGTGGCCGACAGCTCGAAATCGAGTTCGGCGGCCAGCTCGGTGAGGCGCCCGTAGACCTGTTGGCAGATGGTGCACCCGGCCCGGGTCAACAGCTCGACGTGTGCGCGGCTCACCTGACCCAGTGTCGCAGTTAGGGTTGACCCATGGGTTCCGGGGACCACGACCAGGAGCTTGCAGGTGATGCCGGCGCCGAGCCGGCCGTCGACGAGTTGGTCGCCGAGCAAGCCAGCGCTGTGGCGCGCGACGCCAGCATCGCCGCGGTTCGCGAGCCGGGGCCGGTGGCCGCCGAGCCGACCGTGCCGCCGCCTGCCGACCTCACCGCGGCCGCGTTCTTCGACGTGGACAACACGCTGGTGCAGGGCTCGTCGCTGGTGCACTTCGGCCGCGGGCTGGCCGCACGCAAGTACTTCACCTACGGCGACATGGCCAAATTCATCTACGCGCAGGCCAAGTTTCAGCTCACCGGCCGGGAGAACAGCGACGACGTCGCCGAAGGCCGGCGCAAGGCACTGGCGTTCATCGAGGGACGTTCGACGGCCGAGCTGATCGCCGTCGGCGAGGAGATCTACGACGAGATCATCGCCGACAAGATCTGGCCCGGCACCCGGGCGTTGGCGCAGATGCATCTGGACGCCGGCCAGCAGGTGTGGCTGGTCACCGCGACGCCGTACGAGCTGGCCGACACGATCGCCCGCCGGCTCGGCTTCACCGGCGCGCTGGGGACCGTCGCCGAGTCGGAGAACGGTGTCTTCACCGGCCGGCTGGTGGGCGACATCCTGCACGGCGTCGGCAAGGCACACGCGGTGCGGCAGCTGGCCATTCGCGAAGGGCTGAACCTCAAGCGCTGCACCGCGTATTCCGACAGCTACAACGACGTGCCGATGCTGTCGCTGGTGGGCACCGCGGTCGCGATCAACCCCGATGCCGACCTGCGCGAGCTGGCCCGCGAGCGGGGCTGGGAGATCCGCGACTTCCGCACCGCACGCAAAGCGGCACGCATCGGGGTGCCGTCGGCGCTGGCGCTGGGCGCGGTCGGTGGCGCGCTCGCGGCAGCGGTGTCACGTCGGCGCTGATTCACAGCGTCCGCAATACCCGCTGATAGGCTCCCCGGGTGTCAATCGCCAGCGACATCATCGGAACCCACTACCGCTATCCGGACTATTACCTCGTCGGTCGCGAGAAGATCCGCGAGTACGCCAAGGCGATCCAGTCCGACGATCCGCTGCACTACAGCGAGGAGGCGGCCAAGGCCGCCGGTTACCCCGACGTGGTGGCGCCACTGACGTTCATCGCGATCCCGGGCCGCCAGGTGCAGCTCGACATCTTCCGCAACTTCGACGTCGGCATCAATATCGCCCGCGTCATTCATCGCGATCAGAAGATCAAATATCACCGCCGGATCGTGGCGGGCGACAAATTGTTCTTCGACTCGTGGCTGGACTCGGTTGTCGAATCGCACGGCACGGTGATCAGTGAACTGCGCAGCGAAGTCACCGATGAAGATGGCAAACCGGTGATGACGACCGTCGTGACAATGATCGGTGAAGCCGGCGGCGACGAGGAAACCAATGCTCAAGTCGCGGCCATCGCCGCGGCGGCAATGGGCAGGCAAACCTAGCGCGCAGCGACCGGGCTCAGCCCAGGAACATGTTGCGACGCTTCGTCAGCAACTGATACAGCGTCTGCTGGATGGTCTCGCGCACCTGGTCGGTGAGATCGAACGTGATCATCGGGTCGTCGGCGGCGGCCTCGTCGTAGCTGGCCGTCTCGATGGGCTTTCCGAATGCGATGTGCCACTTCGACGGAAGCGGGATCAGCCCGGCCGGGCCGGCCAGCGGGAAGAGCGGCGTGATCGGGAAGTAGGGCAGCCCGAGCACCCGCGCCAGGAGCTTGACGTCGGTGATCATCGGATAGATCTCCTCGGACCCGACGATCGAGCACGGGATGATCGGCGCCTTGGTGCGCAGCGCCGCCGAGACGAAGCCGCCGCGGCCGAAGCGCTGCAACTTGTAGCGGTCCCGGAACGGCTTGCCCAGGCCCTTGTAGCCCTCGGGGAAGACGGCAGTGAGTTCCCCGCCGGCGAGCAGACGATGGGCGTCGGTGGTGCACGCCATGGTGTGGCCGGCCTTGCGGGCGATCGGGCCGAGCATCGGCATATCGAAGACCATGTCGGCCGCCAGCAACCGCACGTCCCGGTTCGCCGGGTGATGGTCGTGCACCGCAACCGACAACATCAGCCCGTCCATCGGCAACGTTCCGGCGTGATTGGCGACCACCAGGCCGGCGCCCTTTTTCGGCAGATTCTCGATGCCACTGACCTCGACCCGGAACCAATTTCGGAAAAGCGGCCGGAGCAAAGGCAATACGATCGCATTGTTGAACATCGGGTCGAACCCGAATTCGTCGACCGAATAGTCGCCGGTGAATCGTTTGGTGACATACTCCGCGACGGCCGAAATGCGTTGCGCCAGTTCATTGGGCGCATCTTCGGCAACCCCGTTTCCCCCGGGCCCACGCCGCGCGTCTATTTCCCGGACGACGGCGGCGATCTCCTCCGCCGAGGCACGGGTGCCCGGGTCGGACAGCAGCGAGGGATGACGGCGCGCCGCATCGGCACGCTGCGCAGCACGCCGGGCCGCCGCAACTCGACTCGTATTCGAGTGCAGCGGAATCACTTTCGCCTTTGATTCACCCGCCACTTCGGTACCTTCTCCCCACCATTGGCCCCTCAGCCGCCCCACCGCTGCGCAACGGCGACCGCGCGACTCTCCACAGATCGTACCCATTTCGGGTCGATGATCGGCGTCAAACCTCGGCCGCGCACATAGTCGTCGAACGCCTCCATCGTCGTCCATTTCGGCGTGAAGCCCAACTCGGAGCGCATTCTGGTGGTGTCCATGACCCGGCCGTAATTCAGCCAATCCATCTGGTCACGGTTGATGTCGGAAGCCCGGCCCGCTCTTCGCAACGAATACAGTGCCCAAACCGCGGAATTCGGCAACGGAATCGCAACACGTCCGGACCGCCGAACCGCTTGCGACATCATGATGACGCCGTCGCCGCCGATGTTGAAGGTGCCCGATTTGCCGGCCATCGTCGCCCGCTCCAGCGCCCCGAGCGCGTCCTGCTCGTGCAGCAGCTGCAACCGCGCATCGTGGCCGAGCATCGTGGTCACCAGCGGGCCGGCCAGGTACCGCGACAGCGCGGTATCCATGCCCGGACCGATCATGTTGGCCAGCCGCAGAATCGTGACCGCGATGTCGGGCCTGCGCCGGCCGAGCCCGCGGGCATAGCCCTCGATGTCGATGCTGTCGCGGGCGAACCCTTCCGCGGGCGGACGGCGGCTACTGCTGTCCTCGGTGAACGCCACCGGGTCGTGCGGGTGCGAGCCGTAGACCTCGGAGGTCGACTTGAGGATCACCCGCCGCACCGAGGGTGCCTTCTGGCATGCCGCGAACAGCTGCATGGCGCCCATCACGTTGATTTCCTTCAACGTGGCGCGCCCACCCGAGCGCGGGGCGTAGGACGCTGCTGCGGCATGCACCACGGTGTCGACTTCGCCGTTGCGAATCACCTTGGCGATGAACGGGTTTCGAATATCGGCGCGCACGAACTCGGCGCGACCCATCCGGCGCAGCAGATCCTTGCTCGGCGCTACGGCGTCGACAGCGATGACCTTGTTGATCAGCGGGTTCTGCGCCAGACGCGCGGTGAGGTATCCGCCGAGGAACCGGCATGCCCCGGTGACCAGCACGACCTTCGGGTAGTGCGGGGCTTCGTTGTCCATACCGCCGGAAGACATCAGAACAGCCTATCGGCCTGCGCGAGACCCGGCACGGCTCGACGACGATGGCCGAGCCAGGCCGGGTGCGACGACTACTTGCCGAGTTTTCTGCGCTGGACCCGGGTACGACGCAGCAGCTTGCGGTGCTTCTTCTTCGACATGCGCTTACGCCGCTTCTTGATGACTGAACCCATGAAAATCCGCTACCTAAATCCTCGCAGTGCCTGCACGAGAGCAGGCTTCTTGTGTCCCGGACACCTTACCTAAGCAGGCATGCGGAACGGAAAACGACCTAGTGCCGACGAGCTCGCTAGCCCGCGTCGAAGTACGACGTCTCCAGCAGATCGTGAACGGCCTTGGCGTGCACCCGGAACGACCTGCCCACCCGTACCGCGGGCAGCTCGCCGTTGTGCACCAGGCGGTAGACCGTCATCTTGCTGACGCGCATCAGCGCGGCGACCTCGGCGACGGTGAGAAACTGAGCTCGAGCGGCGGGCGGGTTGTCGGCGCCGGCATCACGCGCCGACTTTCCAGCCGAATCCCGCGCTGATGGCCCGTTCATAGACGTCATCGCAACCCAATCCGTCAGGCACGGCAGCTCCAGCGGCTTCCCCACCGCTGGCACCCAGCCGTGCATACACGAGGAGAATAGCGTGGCGGATGGGGTTACTGCGACGGGTGTGGGTCAATCCATCAGAAATTCTTTGAACTACTCTGATGTAATTCCTAGCTGCTCAGAGCGGGTTTTTGCGGCATCGATGGCAGCCGCGAGGGCCGCCCGCAGCCCACCATTCTCGAGTTCCCGCAGGCCAGCGGCAGTGGTGCCGCCGGGTGATGTCACCATCGCCCGCAGCCGGGCCGGCGACGTGTCCAGGCCAACGTCTTCGCCAGCAGCCCGCTGGCTGTCGAGGCGTTCCAGCAGCATCGCCGCGGATCCGGCCATGGTCTGCACGGCAAGGTCCGTCGCGACGGCCCTCCCGAGCCCGTTGGCGACCGCCGCGTCGACCAATGCTTCGACGAACAGGAAGAAGTAGGCGGGCCCCGAACCGGAGACGGCCGTGACGGCGTCCAGCTGGCTCTCCGGGACCGTCAACACGTCACCGACGCAGCGGAAGACCGCCGCGACGTCAGCGAGCTGCTCAGCGGTGGCGAACCGCCCAGGCGCCATGGCGCTGACGCCCGCGCCGACCAGAGCCGGCGCGTTGGGCATCACCCGGACGACCGGTGATCCGGCGGGCAGTCGCGATTCGTAGAAGCCGATCGTCACCCCCGCGGCGACGGTCACGAAGACCTGCTCGACGGAGTCGCTCTCGGCCCGCGCCGCGGCCTCGGCGATCTCGGCGACGACGGACTCGGCATCACCGGGCTTGACCGCCACGATGACGAATGTCGCGGTCTCCACCGCCTCCGACACCGACGCCAGCTGGATCGAATACTTCTCGCCCAGGTAGCGAGCACGCTCCGGCATGCGCTCGGAGACGACGATGTCCTTCACCTGCCGGCCCGCCCGAAGCAGTCCCGCAAGGATCGCCTCGCCCATACTGCCGCCGCCGATGATCGCGATTCTGGCCATGGGCAGACCCTATCGGCCGTTCGAGATCCCCACGATTTCGGCGCGCTTTCGTTCGCCCAGCGGCGGTTTGCGCGCCGAAGTCACTGGGCGGGTACCAGGGCGAGCTGGCGGGTCTGCACGATGATGCGTCCGGCGCTGTCCACCACGGTGTGGTCCTCGTCGAACCAGTCCTGGCCGATCTGGGTCGTCGTGCACGCCACCCGCAGCCAACCCTGGTCGGGCATGCCCCGCAGGTACGCCGTCATCTGCACCGTCGGCGCCCAGCCACGGCGGCCCACCGCATAGCAGGCCGGCACCGAGATGTCGCCGCACATCAGCGCGAACAACACGTCCACCGGCCCGTCCTTGGGCCGCACCCAGATCTTGAACACCGGCGCCCCGGACCCGGTACGCGTCTCATCCAGATCGGGCCGGATATCGCAGCCGCGCGCCAGATTGTTGATCGCCGCGGCCGGGTGGCCTGGACCGATCGGCTCGATGTGCTCCGGCGGCTCGACGCTCATCAGCGGTGTCACCGGATTGGCCGACAGCAGGGGCTCGACGTGATGTTCCGGATCGCCCAGGGTGACGACGCTGCGCACGCACGTGCGCCCACCCTGGGTGAGGGCGACGTCGACCAAACCGATTCGGCGTCCGCGCTTCTGCACTCCTGTGACCAGGCGGACCGATCCGGGATCCGGCGCCGACAGGAAGTCCGCCGACACCGCAACCGGCTCAAAGCCTTGTTGCGCGTACGCGGCCCGGGCGGCGTTGGCGCACAGCGCCAACATCACGCCACCGTGGATCTTGGGCCCAATTGTCCAGTGCTCGTTGAGGTTTGCCTCGAAACCATCCTCGACGGGGTGCAACATCATCGCGTCGGCGAACCGGGGGTGCATCAATGCCTTTCTCACACAACAATTCCGCGCGCCGCGGCACTCACCGCAGCAGGTGGGTGCGCGCGAACTGCAGCGATTCGACCAGCAGCGCCTCGCGCTCAGCCTTGGTACGCGCACCCGAGGTGGTGACCTCCAGGATCACATGCCCGGTGAAGTCACTTGCGGCCAGCATCTGGCACACCTCGGCGGTCGGCTGGGTTCCCCGGCCGGGCACCAGGTGTTCATCGGTCGAGGCACCGTTGCCGTCGCAGAGGTGCAGGTGCACCAGACCCTCACCCATCCGGTCGGCCATCTCCAGGGCGTCGGTGCCCGCCGTCGCGGTGTGGGACAGGTCCAGCGTGTAGTGCGCGTGGTTGCCGTCCAGCGGGTCATACGACGGCGCGAACGCCGAAATGCCCACCCCGGGACGGCCGCCGCGCTTGCGCATCCGCTCGATCGACGGGTCGCCGGAGCCGAAGAACCTGTCGGCACGGAACGGGAACATGTTCTCCACCGCGACCAGAACGTCACTGCGGCTTTCCAACTCGGCGACCTGTTCGCTGAACCCGTCGGCGTAGCGGCGCTGCCACCGGAACGGCGGATGCACCACGACGGTCTGCGCGCCGAGCCGCTCGGCGGCCTGCACGCTGCGGGTCAGCTTCGGGATGGGATTGGCTCCCCACACCCGCTGGGAGATCAGCAGGCACGGCGCGTGCACCGACAACACGGGCATGTCGTATCGCCGGGACAGCTTGGCAATGGCGCCGATGTCTTGGCTCACGGTTTCGGCCCACACCATGAGTTCGACTCCGTCGTAACCCAATTCGGCCGCGTACTCGAATGCGGCCTCGGTCCTCAGCGGATAGACGGAGGCCGTCGACAGACCGACCTTGATGGCTGGGCGCACTGACGAATCAGGTCGATTGCAACAGCGCCAGCGGTCCGAGCGTCACCAGCGCACCGACCGCCACGGCGATCAGCGTGCTGGCGATGTCCTCGGTTTTCCGGACGATTCGGACGGCGATCACCAAACCGAGGATGACCAACACCGAAAGCACCAGCGCGACGATGTTGTTCCACCGCCACAGTTGGTCGAACGCGATGAACAGCCCGGCACCGAACGCCACGGCCAGTATCGACTGCCCGGCGACCAGCAGCCCGCGCCAGAGCGCCGTGAGCTTGCCTTCGCGTGGATAGTCCTCGTCCTGGTCCGCCTGGGCGTCGAGGCCTGCCGATGCCGCGTCGCCGTCGTGCTCGTCGACGGCCACGCCGCGGCGGGCGAGGTCGTCAGCGACGGTCTGGCCGCTGAACAGGGCGCCGGCGGAGGACCGCAGATAGGACTGCAGCTCAGCGGCTTCGTCGACCTGTTCGTCGGCGGTCAGGTCGAGCACGGGCGCCGCCTCATCGACCGGGTCGAACGCCATCTGCTCGGCGTCGGAGTCCGATTCGTCGGCGGGGGTGGGTTCGGGCCGGCGCTGCGGGCGCGGGTCATACGCGCGTTCCGGGGTCTGCTCGCGACGCGGCAGCGGGCTGTCCGAGCGCGGTGGCGGTCCGTCGAACGGGCGCTCCAGCGTCTCGTCCTCGTGTTCCTCGCGCTGTTCCTCAGCCTCGTCGGCCTCGACCACCCCGGCTGAGCCGTTGGTGGCGGCCGGCGCCTGGGCAGGCGGCTCCTGCTCGACCGACTCCTCGGCGACCTCGTCGTGACGCACGACGGGCATTTCGCCGGTTCGAATGATCGGGATCTCGCCGGTCAATTCCGCGACAGTCACGGCGTCACTGTTGCCGCGACGACGACGGCGGCGCCCCCCGACCGGCGGTGAGCCGATCGTTCCGTTCTTGGCGAGCAGCTCGGCCACCGAGATGGGCCGGCTGTTCTCGCTGTCATCTGGTGCTGTCATCGTGTGCCTCTCGATCGGGCAGTCGACCGATCAAAATTCTTGCTTCCAGCATCCCCCACGGCGGTTTCCACCAGGGCAGTTCCGTCAGCTTCACTGTCGAGTCGGCGCAGGATGAGACCCTCGCGCAGCGCCCACGGGCAGATGTCCACGGATTCCAATGACAGTGCTCGCATGCTCGCCTCCGCCACCAGAGCACCGGCCACTATCTGTGGCGCCCGCTCGGCACTGACTCCCTCCAACTCGGCACGATCTGTCGTGGTCATCCTAGAGATGAAAGATATGAGCTGCCTCAGGCCGTTGAGGGTGAGCGTTCGTTTGACCCTGGGCCCGGCACCCGACGGGGCCGCGCCGGTGAGCCGCGCCAGCGACCGGAACGTCTTCGACGTCGCGACCGCGAGGTCGGGGAGGCCGGCCTCCAGGACGAACGCACTGGCCTCGGCCAGCTCGTTGTCCAGCCAGTCGCGCAGCATCGCGACGCGGCGGCGGCCCGGCGGGTCGTCCGGGAGCCACTCGCGGGTGAGCCGGCCGGCGCCCAACGGCAGCGACAGCGCCACCTCGGGAGCCTCGTCGACGCCGTTGGACAGCTCCAGCGAGCCGCCGCCGATGTCGAGGTTGATGATGCGGCCCGCGCTCCAGCCGTACCAGCGGCGCACCGCCAGGAACGTCAGCCGTGACTCGTTGGAACCGGACAGGACCTGCAGGTTCACCCCGGTTTCGGCGAGCACACGCGCCAGGACATCCTCGGAGTTCTTGGCGTCGCGCACCGCCGAGGTGGCGAAGGCCATCAGGTCGGCGCAGCCCGAGCTGGCCGCGATCTTCGCGAATTCGTCGATGGTGTCGATCAGCTTGTCGGCACCGCGGCGGGTGAGCTTGCCCGAGTCGTCGATCGCCTCGGCGAGCCGCAGCGCGGCTTTGGTCGAGCTCATCGGAGTCGGATGCCCGCCGCGGTGGGCATCGACCACCAGCAGATGAACTGTGTTGCTGCCCACGTCGAGCACGCCTAATCGCACGTGAACAAAACTAGCCTGCGTTCCCTGCGCGGCACCTGCGACATGGGGCAAATGCCACCGCGAAGGTCGCGCGCACTTGGACTACGGTTGGGCGCTGTGACGGATGCGCACCCTGGCGAAGTTGACCTGGACTTCCCCCGCGAGTGGGTGGAGTTCTACGACCCGGACAACCCGGAACATCTGATCGCCGCGGATTTGACTTGGCTGCTGTCGAATTGGACGTGCGTGTTCGGCACGCCGGCCTGCAAGGGCACCGTCGAGGGCCGACCGGACGACGGTTGCTGTTCGCACGGGGCGTTCCTGTCCGACGACGACGACCGCGCCAACCTCGACGACGCCGTCAAGCACCTGACCGACGAGGATTGGCAGTTCCGGGACAAGGGGCTGGGCCGCAAGGGTTACCTCGAGATGGACGAGTTCGACGACAAACCGAGCCTGCGCACCCGCAAATACAAGGGCGCCTGCATCTTCCTCAACCGGCCGGGTTTCCCGACCGGCATCGGCTGCGCGCTGCACACCAAGGCCCTCAAGCTCGGGGTCGAGCCGCTGACCATGAAGCCCGAGGTCTGCTGGCAGCTCCCCATCCGGCGCGTCCAGGAATGGATCACCCGGCCGGACGGGTCGGAGATCCTGAAATCCACGATCACCGAATACGACCGGCGCGGCTGGGGCGAAGGCGGTGCCGACCTGCACTGGTACTGCACCGGCGACCCGGCCGCCCACGTCGGCGCCAAGCAGGTGTGGCAGTCCTACGCCCCGGAGCTGACCGAGCTGCTCGGTGAGAAGGCGTACGCGGAGTTGGCGGCGATGTGCCGGCGGCGTGGTGGATTCCCGCTGATCGCCATTCACCCGGCCACCCGGGCTGCGCAGTAGCGCAGATATCGCGAACGCACGATTACTTGCCTCTAATAGGGAACTAGGTGGTGAACAGTACTACTTTGTTTCGCTGAGATAGCCCTGGCAAGTTTTTTGATCCTGGTCCGTTTATACTCTGTTGAGTTCGCCTGCGCGACGACGGAGGATGCAGATGAGGCAGGCCAGTCGACGTTCCGTCGTGTTCGTCGACGACGGCGCCTTGTGGCACAGCTTTCAACAGGTCGCAGCGCTGGTCCGGCGACATGGCTACCGAACAGTGCGCGTCACGACGGCCGAGACCGGCCGGGTCGCGCGGCTGGTGGACCGCCTCCTCTACGACCATGCCGTGTACCTCACCGACACCGCCGCCCTCGCGGCCCTGCCCGAACTGATCGGGCCGTTCCGTCCCGCCAGACTGTGCGTCACCGACACCCTGCTCGACGCCATCCCCGAGGAGGCCGTCGACCGGCTGCCCGGGCAGATCGCGGCCGGCCTGCGAGTCCAACGCCGGCTGAGCCACAAGACCGCCGCCGGGGCGCTGGCCCTCGAGCGCGGCGCGCTGGTGCCCGATCAACTGCCCGGATCGATGGCCGCCGCCGATGCGGTGCAACAGCTCGGCCTGCCCATCGTGGTGAAGGCCAACTACGGCGCCGCGGGCTCGGGCGTGCGGATCGCCCGTACGGTCGCCGAGGCCGAACTGGCAGCGGCGGGCATGGGCGCGGCCGACGACTTCTTCTTCCAGCGTTTCGTCGCCGGCCAGATCCTGTCGTACGCGGCGATGGTGGCCGACGAGGGCATCGTGCAGGAGATGACGTATCAGGGAATCGATTCGTCGTCGAATCTCACCGGAGCGCCATTGGGGTACGAGGTGATCGATGATCCGGCGTTCACCGAGATCGGTAGGTCCGTCTGCCGAAGCGTCGGAGCGCGCGGGCCGGTGAATGTGCAAGCGATCCGCGATGACTCGGGCAGGCATTGGGTGATCGACCTCAACATCCGTCCATTCGGCGGCATGCTGAACTACAACCAGGATCACATCGACACCGCGGCCGGGTATCTGTTCTCGGCGCAGTTGACCGATGACAGGCCCGTTCACCGCACGCCGCCCACCGGAATACGGATCTCCGAATTCCCCATCGACGCTGAGGAATTGGCGCGAAACGGCCGATACGGACCGGCCCTCAACGTCTACCTGCGCCGCTCACCGTCGTTCGTGCGCCTGCTGCACGTCAACTATCTCGCGTTCGCCGTCCTCAACGGCGTCGCGTACAAGCTAAACATCTAGCTCGGCGTTGCGCGTCGGCGGCAGCGACTGCAGGAACCTGCCGGCGACGTCGTCCCACGAGGCCTCCTCGACGAGGCTTTCCGCGCCGGCCTTACCCATCGATGCCGCCAGCTCGGCATCGGTCAGCAGCCTAATCATGGCTTCCGCGAGCGCATCCGGATTTTCCGGTGCGACGAGGAGGCCGGAGATCTCGTCCCGGACGACCGCGGGGATATCGCCGACGCGTGTCGCGACGACCGGCCGGCGCATCGTGAAGGCCAGGTGGGCGACACCGGATTGCGAACTGCGTTTGTACGGCAGCACGACACAGCGGGCCCGGGCGAAATAGCCGGCCACGTCGGCCACCGCCACGTAACCCGTCTGCAGGCTGATGCCGGGCAGGGCCGCGACTTGTGCACGCAGCGCGGCCTCATCGATATCGGCGCTGAGCGCACCAGCGATCACCAGTTCGGCGTCGGGCACGGCCGCCCGGACCGTCGGCCACGCCTGGCACAGCGTGTCGATGCCCTTGTAGGCCGTGATGGTGCCGAACGAAAGGGCCACCGGGCCTGTTGTTTCCGCGCCGGGAATCGCGCCGGCACCCAAAGTGAAGATTCCTTCGTCGCCGTGCGGTATGACATGTACCGGCGCCGCGACCGGCCAGGTCTCCAGGAGGATGCGTTTGGCCGATTCGCCGAGTACGAACACGGTGTCGAGCGCGGCGTAGGCCGGGGCCAGCGCGCGCTCGGTGGTGCTCGATGTTTTGTACATGCCGTCCTGCCCGGGCTGTTCGACCAGCGGGCGTGGCTCGTGGGCCACCAGCGCCAGCACCGTCTCGGGGAGGAGTCGGCGCGCGGCCCGCACCCCCCAGCCGTCGATCGGGAACCGCCATGCCGACCAGACGACGACGTCGGGGCGGGCCCGCAGCAGGTAGGCCAACAGGACGGCCCACGCCGCGGTGTGCTGCCCGGCGCGAAGCACGCGGCGAGCTTTGCGCCACCACGCCGGAGCGTCCGCCCCTGCGGTCGGATGCCAGGTGGGCAGAATGCTGCGCACGCGGCAGTCCGGTTCACGGGAGTCCACTTCCGGGGCGGGGCCGGTCACCAATTCGACGCTCGCCCCAGCCCGAGCCAGTGCCTCACCCAACTGCAGGGCGAACTGGTACAGCCCGCCCGACGGCGGGAACTCCACCAGAACGATGCGGCACCGAACGCCGTTGCCGCGCAGCACTTTCCGGTACAGCTCGCCCAGGTTCCGCACCCAGACAGCGGCGCTGAACAGCGTCTCGTAGCGCTCTCTCGTCGCCGCCCGGGTCGCCGCCAAGGCGTGAGCATCCGACCCGATGGTCGCCGCCAGGTCGGCCATGGCGGCGCACAGTGCGGCCGGCTGCCCCGGCTCCACCAGCACCCCGCAACCGGGTCCGACGATGTCGGGAATGCCGCCGACGCGGGTCGCCACAATCGGCCGTTCGCCGGCCAGCGCTGAGATCAGCGCCGTCGGCAGCGCGTCCTCCAGGGAGGGCTGAACCACGAAATCGGCTGCGGCGATCAGGTCGGCGATGTCGTTGCGGAACCCGAGCAGCCGGATCCGCTGCGACAGAATCGGATCGGCGTTCACCGTCGACCGAATCTCCTCGAAGAGCGGCCCGTCGCCGGCCATCGCGACCACCAACGGGCTGTCGGCGGACAGCAGGCGCACCGCGTCGAGAAGATCGGCGTGCCCCTTCTCCGGACGCATCAGGCTCGCGCTCACCGCCAGCACCCCACCGTCGGGCACCCCGAGTTCGGCGCGGATCTGCTCCCGATCGCGGGTCACCTGTGGTTCGACGATGCCGTTGGGTAACACCACGATCGGGGCTGTCGCGCCGGCATACTCTGCGTACCAGGCTCGTTGGGCGCTGGACAGCGCGATCACCGCGCTGGACAGGAACCGGCGGCCCACCACCGCGGCCTTGACACGCAGCCGGTGCATTCGCGACGTCGCGATGTCGATCACATGCAGCGTCGACACCGACGGCACCCCCGCCAGCCGGGCAGCCAGACCACCGACCAGATCGGCATGCTTGAGATGGGTGTGCACGATGTCGACGTGGTCCTCGCGAAACAACTTGGCGAGCTTCCTGATCGCGGTGGGATCGTAGCGGCCAGAGTGCATCTCGTGGACGATGGCGCCCTGCTCCCGCAACAGCGGAACGACGCGGTTGTCGACCTCACCGTCGGCGACGGCATCGGAGAGTCCGACCACGACAAGACGGATTCCGGCCGACGGCGCGGCCCGGGCGAGCTCCACGAGCACCGCCTCGGCTCCCCCGGCGCCGAGCGAGTGGATCACGTGAGCCACCGTCAGCGGCGAGCGGGTGTCCTCAGGTGCGCTCATCGATGACCTCCCGGTAGAGCTCCTCGAGCCGGGTGACCCACGTGCGCATCGAATACTTCTCCTCGGCCTGAATCCGTCCGGCCGCACCGAATTGGGCTGCCAGATCCGGGTTCCCGATGACCTCTGTCAGCGCCTCGGTCAGAGCGGGCACATCACGCAACGGCACCAGCCGGCCGGTCACCCCGTCGATGACGATCTCGCGGGTGCCGCCGGCATCGGAAGCGACGACCGGCAGACCACTGGCGCCGGCCTCGATGAGCGCCGTCGGAAGGGCTTCGTCGACGGACGCCGACACCACCCCGTCGACGGTACGAAGAATCTCCGGCACATCCTCGCGACGACCGAGAAGCTGGATCGAATTCTCCAGCCCGGCTTCGGCCACCGCGGTCTCGATGTCACCCCGGCTCGGGCCGTCGCCGATGATCAGCAGCGTCGCGTCAGGGTACACGTCGACCACACCAGCCCACGCCCGGACGAGGTCGAGATGATTCTTGTCGGGGCGCAGTGCTGCGACCATCGCCCACACCGGCCGCTCTGTCGAACGTGGGCCGTGGTCAGCGGTGTACCGGTTGATGTCCACCCCATTGGGGATTGCCCGCCACGTCCATCGGGCCGGGCCGTGCAGGCGAGCGTATTGGTCGAACGCATGCTGGGAGACCAGCACCAGCCGGCCCAAGCGGGCCGGAATCCGCACCGACATGTGCTCTTTGACCCATTCACCACGGCTGGTGTGCGGCTGCGGGCTCAGGTGCAGGGTCGCGACGACGGGCTTACCCACCAATCGGGCCGCCAGGGGAACCAGGATCGCGGAATAGCCCAGATGGGCATGGACGACGTCGACGTTCGCTTCCCGCAGGGTCCGCACGAGTCGGACGAATCCTCTGGGATCCAACAGTTTCCGCACCGAGATGTAGGTGGGATTCAGACGCGCGTCGGCGAGCCTGTTGAACAGGGCGTTGCGGCCACTGGTCTGCGGCGCGAGGCTGGCCACCGACGCCTGCAGCGTCAGCGGTTCGAACCGGCCGAGTTCGGCTATCAGGTTCTCGGCACCGCCGAAGTTGTACGAATCCAGGATCATCAACACCCGCAACGGGGTTCGGTCGGCGTGCGTCACCGGGATCCCCCGAGCACTCTGCGGGCCACGCCCGCGCCGGCGTCGTACAGCTGGCGCGCCGTCAACCGCAAACCGACGACGTAGGTCAGCAGACCGGCCGGGACGGCGATCAGAAGCACCACCGGGGCAGGCAGACCATCGGTCAGCCACGTCATCGCGAGCATCACCGCGCCCATCGCGACCGCTGCGGGCAGCGGACGCACCACGGCAATACCTAGTTCGCGCAATCCGATTCCTGCCACCCGGCGCACCAGCACCGTGTTCACCGTGAACATCACCGACTCGACCGCGAGCAGCATCACGCCCACCAGGACGATGCTGTGGCCCGCCGCCCACCAGACCGGGCCGACCATCAACGCGAGCCGTCCCGTACCGGTCGCGATGAGCAGAGCCGGCCGGCCCATGGCCTTGAACACATCACCGGCGTGCCAGGAGACCGAGAACAGCAGGGCGTAGATTGCCAGCACCACCAGTACCGGTGCGGCTCCGGCATATTCGGGGCCATACAAGGTGCCGATCACCGCGGGTGCCGCCGCGGCCAGCGCGACGCTGATGGGCGCGCTCAACGCCATTGTCGCGGCGATGACTTCCAAATAGTGGCCACCGAGTCGGTCACGGTCGTGCTGCAGTCTGGACAGCGCACTGAACAGCACGTCGCTGATGACGCTGCAGAGGGCGAGCACCAGCAGGTCCGGGAGCCGGTAGGCCAGGGTGTAGAGGCCCAATTGCTCATCGCCACGACGCATTCCGATGAACAGGTAGTCCATGTTGAACATCGCGAAGCTCAGCAGGGAGACGCCGGTGAGCGCCGTTCCGTACCGAACGAGACCCTTGGCCTGCTGGCGGTCGAATCCGAACACGACGGGAGTTCGGGCCACCCACCAGTACAGGACCGTCAGCACGACGGTCCCGGCAAGCTGCCCGTAGACGAGGCTCCAGACGCCGTGGCCCTGCGCGGCCAACACGATCGTGAGCGTGGCCTTGACGACCGAACCGAGAAACTCGGGCCAAATACGTTGCCGGAAGTCGAGATCGCGCCGCAACCTGGCCGCGGGAATCGCGCTGAGCGCGGAGATGGTCAACCCGATCGCCAGGACGCGGATCAACGGTGTCAATCCCGGCTGATGCAGGATCTCGGCCCCCAGCGGCGCCGTGACCGCGAGTAGCCCGCCGGCCACCACGCCGAAGATCACCGTGAGGGTCAAACCGGTGGGCGCGAGTCGCTCCCATTTTCCCGGGCTCTGCACCAGCGCGGCCCCGACCCCGAGGTCCTTCATGTAGTCGAAGAGGTTGACCACCAGCAGTGCGAGGGTGAACAGACCGAAGTCGGCCGGATCGAGCAGCCGGGCTGCGACGATCGTCATGATCAGGGTCGAGCTCTTGCTCAACCCGAAAACCAGGTAGTTCCAGGCAGCTTGACGCCCTGTGGCGGGAGTTGCCCCGGGCTCGGCCGGTGGCTGCTCCTCGGCGCGATCCCGATTTTCGCCGTCTACATTCCGGTGCTCAGGCGCCACCCGCGCGTTCCCCCGACCCGTCTCAGCGCGACGCGAAAAGATAGTCGGCCGCCCAGGGCCGCGGATCGCCCGGTCGCGCGGTCACGGTGAATCCGGCCTCGATCAGCAGGGCGCGCACCGCGTCCTTGGTTCGGTAGGAGTCGTCACCGGTCTCCTCGGCCAGGAAGTCATGGCAACCGATGGCGGCGTGCCGCACGATGGGCAGCACGTCCTTGGCACCGCGCAGCGCGGGCAGTTCGGCGCCTTCGATGTTCATCTTCAGGAAGTCGATGCGGTCGAGGTTCAGCTGGGACACCAGGTCGGGGATCGTGAGTGCGCGAACCTCCACTCCGTCAGCACCGATCTTGTTCTCCAGGTACTCGTCGGCCTGGAGGTCGCTGATGTACACCGGCCTGTTGGTGTCCATAACCGCGGCGTGGAACAACGTGACGTTGCGCAGACCGTTCAGCTCGCGGACCCGTTCGAGGCGGGCATACGTCGCGGGGTGAGCCTCCACGGCGATCACCATGCCGGCATCACCGACGATTCTGGAGAACGGCAGGACCTCGGTCCCGATCCCGGCACCGATGTCGAGGACGACGTCGCCCGCGCCGAGCGAATACCGGTGCAGGAACATGTCTTGGGCGGCTTCGGCACATTGCTCGGCGCTCATGCCGCCGCCGTTGCGGAGGTCGGACATCAGCATCGAGCCGGCTCGGGTCCGCTTGAGCCAGTCACCGGTCGGTGCGTCGTAGGTGATCCACGCGCGCTCGTCGCCCAGCACGGTCCGCGCCGACGCGGCGACGCCAAGCAGCCAGCGAGTCGGAGGCCGATTTAGTGCCCCATACGCTGCGTGCTTGATGTTCATCCGTGCACGATATCCCGAAGAAGTCACCGTCATCCCAACACTCGTAGCTTCTCCCACGGAACGCGTTCCATCGCGTCGTAGTCCCAACGGAACCCCGCGTCCTGATAGGTCTTGCCCGGCGTGCCTGCCGCCGCCGAGCGGTCCAGTTCGAAGCTGACGCTCAGCGGCGCGCCACCGACATCGACGACGTAGCCGCCGTAGCGCTGCATGGCGGTGGCCACGGCGCGCTCGCCCTTGCTGAGCCCGAGTGCGTGCAGATCCAAGCCGGGGTCCAGCTGCAGTCGCGCTCCCTCCGGGATGCAGTCAGGCCGCCCGGAGGTGCCGTCGGCTTTGATCGCAGGCGGACGAAATGTCTTGCAGGCGTTGCTGGTCTGCAGAGCCAAGGCATGAGGAATGTTCCCCGCGGCGATCTCGTCGACGCGGATCACCCCGGCGAGCCGCGATGCGCCGGAGCCGGTCGACGATCCACCCCACCCGGACCCCGACAGGCTGTTCACCGCCCCCCATTCCGATGACCACCGATCGCCGTGCTTGGCGGCACGCCAGAACTCGTAGACCTTGGACGACGACTCATCCACGACGACCATCGCGCCGTCGGATCCCGAATTCGGTGCGGCCTCAGGCGGAATCGGCACCGAAACTTCGCTGAACGGGCAGGCACCCCAGTCATCACCGGTGCACATCACCGAATGACCGGACCGGTCGGCCGGTGCCTGGTAGATCGGGATGCCGAACTCCACCATATTTGCGTGCAGTGCGCGCTCGGACTGGATCCCGGCGATCATCGCCGCGCTGTTGGGGTCGATCGATGGCTTCGATGGAATCTGTTGTCGCCAGGGACTATCCGCGGCGAACGGTGTGTGAAAGGCAGTGGGGGCCGGTTTCGAACAGCCGGTGGCGCCCACCCACAGCACCGCGGTCGCGGCCGCGACGGCGGTCAGCACTCGTCCGATTCTGCGGTTCCGGTTCATCCTGAACTGATGGTCGTCAACTCACGGATCGGCGGGGGAGCTTCCGGGCGCCGCCGTCTGGCGGTGACCGAGGACAGCGTCAGGCCGGTCACCAGACCCGCGGCCACGCCCAGACCGATTCCGGCGATCACCGTCGACCGGTCCCGTACCCGCGTGAGCTGCATGCTGCCGATCCCCTGCAGCACATACTGGTTGAAGCCGACGGAGTCACTGAGCCGGTTCCCCGCCTGGGCGACGGCTACCTGCAACTCGTCGCGAGCCTGGGCAGCGGTGTCGGCTTCGGCCGTGAACACCAGAAGGCCGCGCACCGAGTCGGCGTCGATCGACACCGGTGACTTCTCCTCGCGCAGAACGACCGCGAAGGTGGGCAACAGTTCCATCCGGGACCGGATATCGAGTGCGTACGCATACCACCCGTCGGTCGGAATGGCCGGAGTCAGGGTCGCGCGTTGAACGGCCTGCACCTTCGGCAAGCCGGTCGCCGCGAGATACGCCCAGAAAACCGCGAATCCCACGATGCCGGCCATCAGCCAGACACCCGCGGCACGCCAGAACTTTCGTAACACCTCGGCCGGCATCGGCCAGGCCGGCGCGACTGCGGCCACCATCGCCAGCACGACGGCGAAGGTGCGGAAGTACGCCAGGTGCAGCCAAGCGCTGGACACCGACCACCCGATGATCGCTGCGATCAGGGCTGCTACCAAGACTCGGTCCGACGACCGCGGCAGCGCGGTGTTCCGCAGCGCGAGCACGGCCAGGAATCCGACGACCATCACCACCCAACCGGTGATGCCGAGAAGCCCGGATTCCGCAGCCAACGACAGATAGGTGTTGTGCGCCCCGTCGGGCGCTTCCAGCTGAGCGGTCGCCACCCGCCCGGCGAAGTTGAACACCTGGCCCGGGAAGGTGCCGGGACCGAAGCCGAAAAGCGGTCGCTCGTCCCACATCATCCCGGCTTGCTGCTGGGCGGCCAGCCGGCCGAGCAAGGACGGATCGATGTGGCCGCTGTCCTGGCCCTGGCTGATTTCGGAGAACATCTTCTGAAGCCGGTTGCCGACACCGGGAACCAATACCAGCCCGAATGCGAGCGGCAGGCTCACCAATCCCCATCGGCGCACCGGGCGCTCGCACACCAGGAACCACACCACCATCGCGATCGCGGCGGACAGGAAGGTGCCGCGCGACTGGGTCAGGTAGATACCGGCCAGCAAGGCCGCGATGGAAAAGCCCCATGCGACGGCGACCAGCCGCTGCGATGCCCTCAACGAACGGGTCAGCAAGGCCGCCGCCATCGGCAGCCCCATGATCAGGTGACGCCCCCAGAAGTTGGAGTCCGGCAGCGGGCCACCGTACCGCAGCGTGGTCACGTCTTCGCCGGAAGATGTTGTGACGATGGAGAATCCGCCGAACGACGTCGATCCGCCATAGCCCACCTGGTTGATCACCGTCAGCACCGACAATGCGACCAGCACCACCACGATCAGGGCGGCAACGAGCCACGGCCGCCCTGTCATCTGGGTGAGGATCAAGACGATCAGCAGGAAAGCCAGATCGATCGCGGTGCGGCGCAGAGATGCCAGCGACACCGCAGCGTCGACGCTCCCGACGACCGAAACCAGTTGCGTGGCAAGGAATATCCCGGCCAGGCCAGCGCAGATCGCGGTCCAGACATTGAGCCGGCCGCGGAGTTCAGGATCACGAAGGGCCAGCCCGATGGTGACCACCCCGAGCAGCATCGACGCCTGGAACACCGGGATGCGGCCGTACTGGTCGAGCACTCCGGACAGGTTGCTGAGTTCGATGACGACGATTACAGCCAGTGCGAATACCGGTCTGCGCGCGGCGAAGACCAAACCAAGGCCGCCGACCGTGGCGGCCAGCAGGAGCAGCGGATTGCGCGACCCGAACATGACGATCGCGCCGAAGGTCGCGGCCCCGGCGACCAAGGCCATCGCCGCGTATTCGCCGGGGGACGGCGCGGATCGGATCAGCCCGGTCATAACCGGGGTAGCACCGCTTCGTCGATCGGACGGGTGTCGTCGTCGAACGAGCGGGCGCCGGTGGCCGGGGCCGCGCCACGTCGTTGGCGGGCTCGGAGTGTCAGCCACCCGACACCACCGCCGATCAGCAGGCCGCCCAGCGCACCCGCCGCCGCGACCTGCGTCCGGCCCGGGATGGGAACCGGCGCAGCACTACCTTCCTGCGGCCACAGCACCTTCACCGCGTACGGCGCGGTCATCTGGGTGACCTCCGGGGTGGCCTTGGTCAACACGTCGTTCAACGCCGCCTCGGCAGCAGCCGCCGAACCGGCCTCGGTCGTCACCGTGAGGATTGTGGTGTCCGGCAGCGCGGCCGCCGTGAGCGACAACTCGCTCTGGGGGACTTTCGCGGCGTTGGCGGCCGACGGCATCCAGCGCTGGTCGTTGTAGAGCACCGCCGCGGTGCGGCTGATCTGACCCCGGGTGAGCACCTCCCAGAACGGCGATGCCTCCCCGATCGTCAGGTCAGGTGCGGGGAGCAGCGCGACGCGTGCCGTGGCCTGGTAGCGGTGCGGGTGGGGGGCCAGGAGGAATCCGAGCGCGGTGCCGAGGAGTGCGCCGATCACTGCGAAGGCCGCGATGGTCACGCGGTACTTGGCCATGGTTCTTCCTTACGCGTTTCGTGTGCGACCGATCCGTGCTGCTGTGCAGCTTAATAGCGAAGTCAGTATCGGTGACGACACAAGCACTTCGTACCAGCAGGACCCATTGTGGCAAATTATCTCAGATTAGCTAACATCACTCGGTGGCTGTTGCCCTGATCAGTGCTGTGGACCCCTACCCGACCGATGCGGGTAAGAAAGTGGTCCTCGCGGGCTTCATCGACTACCTCACCGAACGACACGGGCACGACAATGTGCACTACATAAAGGTCGGAGCGGCGCCAAAACAGCAATTTCCGGTGCGGCTACATGTGGTGCCCGGGCCCAGCCGGGGTCAGGTCCTCGGCAACGTCATGACTCGGGTCACGACCGGCCGGGCGAGTTTGCAGGAAGCTTTCCTGGGATCGCCGCGAACGGCCGCCGGCATCACCGAGATCCTCGGCAGGATCCGCCCCCACCTGCAGGTCTACGACACCGTGCGGATGGCGCAGTACGCGCCCGACACGGTGGCCGCAACCCAGGTCTGCTACCTCGACGATCTCTTCTCCGAGCGCTATGAACGCATGCTGGCGGCGTCTCGTCGGTACGGCGAGATCAACGTGAGCCCGCTGGGCAATTTCGCCGAACACGTTCCCGCCCGGTTGCGGCCGTTGGCCACCCACCGGCACAGCCAGACGCTGCTTTTGCGGGCCGAACGTTCATTGGTCCGGCGCAGCGAAGACCGGACGGTCCACCGATTCCGGCGTTCACTGCTGGTCAATGCCGACGAGGCGACGGTCCTCGCCGATCGCTCCAGCGCGCCCGCCCATCGCATTCGGAGCATTCCACCGCTCATCGCCGCGCCGTCGGTACCCGACCGGACCTTCGACGGCGAACCGGAGTTCGTCTTCCTCGGGCTGCTGTCCCTCCCACACAACGACGACGGCCTGCGGTCGTTCCTGCGCACGGCCTGGCCGCACATCGTCGAGCGTCTGCCGGGCGCCCGACTGCGGGTGATCGGCAACGAGGCGCGGCCCGAACTGTCGGAACTGGCGGCGACACTGCGCGACAGCGTGACCGTCGAGGGCTACATATCGGATCTCGGCGAAGCCCTCAGCGGAGCGGCTGCGCTGGTCAATCCCGTTCGGTTCGGTTCGGGGATCAAGCTCAAGGTGGTCGAGGCCCTGGGCCGGGGCCTGCCGGTGGTGTCGACGCCGATCGGCGCGGAAGGCATCGCGAGCGGCCCCGGCACGGGCGTGTTGGTGGCCGCCGAACCGGCTGAGTTCACCGACCTGTTGTGCTCACTGACCGATCCCGTCGTCAACGCCGAGATCTCGGCTCAGGCGCGCGATCACTTCCGCGCCAGGTACTCACGGTCAGCGGTGTTCGATGCCTACGACGAGGCCTTCGGCGTCGACTAGATCCAAACTTGCTGGATCTGCATCACTCTGTACAAAACTCGTGATCTACGTCATCGGCGGTAGCGGTTGCCATGCGCCCTAAGTAGAGTTACGGTGCAGTCAATAGCAGTTGGACGACTATGGGAGCTGATCTTCGCTGTGTTGGCTGAACAGTCTGATAATCAGATTTCAGTCGATAACAGCTGCCCCACAAACATTCGCCAAAACTCAACCTCGCCGTTATTTTTCGAGAACAGCATCCCCCCGCTCTGGCAGCGGGCGCAGGCTTCGCGGCGCGAGACCCGGCGCTTCCGCCACTCGAAGCGGTTGATCCTGAGCGATGCCGCCATCATTTGCCTGACGTTGGCCGTTGCGACAGTGACGCTGTTCGCCGACCATCCCACTGCCCTGCTGACCTACGCCGTGGGCTCAGCCGCCCTGGCCGCCCTGTGGATGGCCGCGCTCGGCCTCACCGGATACCGCGCCCGCCGGGTGGTGGGCCGCGACGTCGGTGAGTACATGAGCGTCATCCTCGCCACACTCCAGCTTTTCGGGCTGATCGCGATCGGTGCGCTGCTCCTGCACGTCGACGTGTCGCGCACCTATCTCGCCTTCGTCTTCGCGGCCGGCCTGCTCGGCCTCCTGGCGGGCCGGATGTCTTGGCGCCGGGTGGCAGCCGCCGAACTCCGCCGCGCCGAGCACCAGATCTCCGTACTCGTCGTGGGCAGCGCGAGGACCGCGGCCGACGTCGCCACCACCTTCGTGCGAGATCCCGGCGCCGGCTACCGCGTCGTGGGCATCTGCACGCCCGCCGGACCGACCGCACTGGACGATGGCATCGACGTCGACGGACGCCACATCCCTATCGTGGGCATCGACCAAGCGATCGCCGACGCCGTCCGCCGCACGAGTGCGCACACCGTCGCGCTGGCCGCCACCGACCATCTGCACCCCACCGAGATCCGCCGGCTGATCTGGGAACTCGATTCGCTCGGTGTGGACCTGATGATCGCCCCCGGACTGGTCGACATCGCCGAAGACCGGCTGCACAGCCGCCCCGTCGCCGGCATGGCGATGTTCGAAGTGACCAAGCCCCAGTACGACGGCGCCAACTCGGTGGCCAAGCGGGTGTTCGACGTCGTGTTCACCCTCGCCGCGATGACGGTCATGGCGCCGCTGTTCGTCCTCGCCGCGCTCGCGGTGCGGCTCTCCGGCCCCGGGCCGGTGTTCTACGCCTCCGAACGAATCGGGTTCAAGGGCACCACGTTCACAATGCTGAAGTTCCGCAGCATGGTCGACGGTGCCGACGCCAACACACCGGCGATGATCGCCGCCGCCGATAGCGATCCGGTGTTCTGGAAGGACAAGAACGACCCGCGGATCACCCAGGTGGGCAAGATCATTCGCAAGTACAGCATCGACGAACTACCGCAGTTCATCAATGTGCTGCGCGGCGACATGAGTGTGGTGGGACCGCGCCCGCAGGTGCGCCGTGAGGTCGACTCGTACGACGATCTGGTCCGCAGGCGGCTGACGGTGAAGCCCGGCCTGACCGGCCTCTGGCAGGTCAGCGGACGGTCAGACCTTCCCCTTGAGGACGCCGTCCGTCTCGATCTCAGTTACATCGAAAACTGGTCGCCTATTCGCGATCTGGTGATCATCGCCAAGACCATCAAGACGGTCCTGCGCGGCGAAGGCGCCTACTAGGCCCAGCCGCCGTGAGCGGCCGGGCTGCTAGCCCTCCAGCTTGTAGCCCAGACCGCGCACGGTGACCAGATGCACCGGGTTCGCGGGGTCGGATTCGATCTTCGAGCGCAGACGCTTGACGTGGACGTCGAGGGTCTTGGTGTCCCCCACGTAGTCCGCACCCCAGACCCGGTCGATGAGCTGACCGCGGGTGAGCACCCGTCCGCTGTTGCGCATCAAGTACTCAAGCAGGTCGAATTCCTTGAGCGGCAGGGTAATCGGTTCACCGGCGACGGTGACGACGTGCCGCTCGACATCCATCCGGACCGGGCCGGCTTCCAGGATCGCGTCGCCGATGCCGGAGTCCTCGGTATCGCTGCCGCGGCGCAGCACCGCCCGGATGCGGGCGATCAGTTCGCGGGCTGAGTACGGCTTCGTCACGTAGTCGTCGGCGCCGAGTTCCAGGCCGACGACCTTGTCGATCTCGCTGTCACGGGCGGTCACCATGATCACCGGCACGCTGGAGCGGGCCCGCAGCTGCTTACACACGTCGGTGCCGGTCATGCCCGGCAGCATCAGATCGAGCAGCACGATGTCGGCCCCCGACCGGTCGAATTCAGCCAGCGCCGACGGGCCGTCGCCGACCACGGTGGCCTCGAACCCCTCCTTGCGAAGCAGGAACGCCAGCGGGTCGGCCAGCGATTCTTCGTCTTCCACGATCAACACGTTGGTCATTGGCGTAGTGCCTCCTCGTCAATGGCCGAATGGTCGGCCGGTTCGTCGTCATCGGTATGTGGATAGGCGGGTATGGACAGGGTGAACGTCGAGCCGGTGCCCGGCTGGCTCCACAGCCGGATGCTGCCGTTGTGATTGGCCGCCACGTGTTTGACGATGGCCAGACCCAGGCCGGTGCCGCCGGTGGCCCGCGAGCGGGCCTTGTCGACCCGGAAGAACCGTTCGAACACCCGCTCCTGATCGGCGCGGGCGATCCCGATACCCCGGTCGGTTACGGCGATCTCGATGTTGTCGCCGCGACGACGGCGGCTGATCGACACCTTGGATCCGTCCGGTGAGTATGCGATCGCGTTGGAGATCAGGTTGGCCAGCGCGGTGACCAACAACGACTGGTCGCCCAACACCCGGAACCCACTCGGCGCGTCGGTGGTCACCGCGATGTCGGCATTGTCGGCAGCCACTTTGTGCCGTGAAATGGCTTCGCTGACAACCGAATCCACGTCGACGCTGTCGAGGTCGGGAAGCGGCTCGGCACCTTGCAACCGGGACAGTTCGATCAGCTCGCGGACCATGTTGGCCAGCCGCTGAGATTCGGTGAGGATCTTCTTGCCGAAGTGGCGCACCGTCTCGGCGTCGTCGCCCGACTCCAGCAGCGCCTCGGCCAGCACGCCCATCGCGGCCACCGGGGTCTTGAGTTCGTGGCTGACGTTGGCCACGAAGTCGCGCCGGCTGGCCTCCATGCGGGCCTGCTCGGACTGGTCGTCTACGTAGACCACCACGAAGCGGGGGTCCTGCTTGCTCAGCAGCCGCACGTGCCCGCGCACCGACAGCCCCGACCGGCCGGCCGCCGCGCGCTGCGGCTGAGACAGGTCGACCTCGACGCCCTCACCGGTGGCCAACACGCTCTGGGCGGCCGTCCAGGCCCGTTCGTCGAGCTGGCGGTCCCGCACGATGCCGAGTTCGGTGGCGCGGTCGTTGATGAACACCACGTCGCGATGGGAGTCGACAACCACCATTCCGATCGGCGCCAGCGACACGACATGCTGCAGCATCTGCGACACGGTGATGCCGGCTTCGGTGATCGCGCGACGCTGCCTGCGCTCCAGGATCCGTGGGGTGAGCGCGGCCCCGATCCCGAGTCCGCAAGCAAGCGCTACCAGCGCCGCGGCGGTGGCCAGTACTGCCACCGAGCCAACACTCACAGGAAAAGGGTACGCATCCGGTGAACGTCATCCCAGCAGCGTGCGGCCAAATCGGTACACGTCACACTCCCAGCGCGCATGTATTCCGCCCCCGTTTACCCCGTGTTTGCCAAATCCGGGGTGAACACCGGAGTTACTTGGCGCCCTGGCTGGCGACCGCGGCCGCGCCGGCGGCGGCGGCCTCGGGATCCAGGTAGGTGCCGCCCGGCACCCGCGGCTTCAGATCGGCGTCCAGGTCGTAGCGCAGCGGAATGCCGGTCGGGATGTTCAGGCCCACGACGTCGGCGTCGGACATGTTGTCCAGATACTTCACCAGGGCTCGCAGCGAGTTGCCGTGCGCGACCATCAGCACCGTCTTGCCTGCTTGCAGATCCGGAACGATCGTCTCGGTGAAGTACGGAACGAAGCGGGCCACGACGTCGGCCAGGCATTCGGTCAGCGGGCCGCCGTCGATGTCGGCGTAACGCGGGTCGGCGTCCTGGCTGTACTTGCTGCCCTTCTCGATGGGCGGCGGCGGCGTGTCGTAGCTGCGTCGCCACAGCATGAACTGGTCCTCGCCGTACTTGTCCTTGGTCTCGGCCTTGTCGAGGCCCTGCAGCGCGCCGTAATGCCGCTCGTTGAGCCGCCAGTTGCGGGTCACCGGGATCCACAGCCGGTCCGCGGCGTCCAGCGCGAGGTGGGCGGTGGTGATCGCGCGGCGCAGCAGCGAGGTGTACAGCACGTCGGGCAGCAGCCCCTGCTCGGCCATCAGCTTGCCGCCGCGCACCGCCTCAGCGCGACCCTTGTCGGTGAGGTCGACGTCCACCCAGCCGGTGAACAGGTTCAGCGCGTTCCATTCGCTTTCGCCATGCCGCAGCAGAATCAGTGTGGAGTCAGCCATGCCGAAATACTCTCACGACCCCGATCACTCGTCGTCGCTGTCGATCAAGTGCTCGAAGGCCGCCAGGTTCTTCAGCGATTCGCCGCGCGACACCCGCCACGCCCACTCCTTCTGGATGGACGACTTGAAGCCCAGTTCCAGCAGGGTGTTGAAGTCGGTGTCGACGGCTTCGAGCACCTGGCCAAGTACCCGGTCCAGCTCGTCGGCGGTCACCGCCTCCAGTGCCATCCGCCCGATCAGATAGATGTCGCCGGTGTTGTCCAGCGTGTAGGCCACCCCGTAGAGCCGGCGGTTGCGCTTGAGCAGGAACCGGTAGACGCCCTGGTGGTTTTCGTCGGGCTGGCGGCAGACGAACGCCTCGACGCGCACCGAATGCTCGCCGACGCTCAGCAGGGTGTTGGTCGTGAGCTTGCGCTCCCCCGGCAGCTCGACGATCAGTCCCGGCAACCCGCCGTGGGCGCCTTCGTGGCGGCTGTAGACCAGCCCGTTCTCGTCGAGCGCCTTCTCGATGATCTGATGGACGTCGGCTGCGCCGATGCGCGATACGTCTTCGGCTTCTCGCTCGCCAGTCATAACCGAACACCGCGCCGCATCGACCAGCGCCGCCCGTTGCGCTTGGCCAGTGCGTCACCGGCCGCACGACGGTGTCGCGCGCTGGCGTAGTCGTCGATCGCGTGGCCGTAGCTGGTCAGCAGCCCGTCGACGGTGTGCGCCCAGGAGAACCCCTGCGCATGCGCGACGGCCGCTCGGCTGAGCTCATCGGGGTCACGGGCCAGCAGCCCGGCGATCGCGTCGGCCCACTGGCCTGGCTCGTGGCCGTCGACCAGCGCGCCGCTGACGCCGTCGGCCACCGCTACCGGCAGCCCGCCGACCGCGGCGGCGACCACCGGCGTCCCGCACGCCTGCGCCTCCACCGCGACCAGACCGAACGACTCCGAATAGCTGGGCACGGCGACCAGATCGGCGGCGCGGTAGACGTTGACCAACTGCTCGCGCGACTGCGGCGGGAGGAATGTCACCCGGTCTGCCATACCCAGTTCGGCGGCAAGACCCACCAGCGCATCGGGCGCCGCCAGCCCGCTGCCCGACGGGCCGCCGGCCACCAGCACCCGCACGCCGGGCAGCCGGGCGGCGGCGCGCAGCAGCACATCGGGCGCCTTGAGCGGCTGGATGCGCCCGACGAAGGCGACCACACGCTCGCCGTCGGGCAGGCCCAGCACTGCCCGCGCGGTGCGCCGGTTCCCCGGAGTGAACGTTTCCAGGTCGACACCCGGGTACACCACATCGATCCGCCGCGGGTCGGCATTGTGCAGCGAAATGAGTTGGTGCGCTTCATCTTCGGTGTTGACGACCAGCCGGTCCGCCTCGTCGACCACCTGCTGTTCGCCCACCGCGCGCAGCGGTGGCTCCGGCGAGTCGCCGTCGGCCAGTGCGGCGTTCTTCACCGCGGCCAGCGTGTGGGCCGTGTGCACCAGCGGCACCGCCCACCGGTCACGGGCCAACCAGCCGACCTGGCCGGAGAGCCAGTAATGCGAATGCACGATGTCGTAGTAGCCGGGCTCATGGTTGGCCTCGGCGCGCAGCACTCCGGCGGTGAACGCGCAGAGCTGGGTGGGCAGGTCGTACTTGTCGAGTCCCTCGAAGGGCCCCGCCACGACGTTGCGCACCAGAACCCCGGGGGCCACCCGGACCAGCGGCTGATCCGACGACGACGTCGCCCGGGTGAAGATCTCCACCTCCACCCCGCGCCGCGCCATGTGCAGCGCGGTCTGGAGTACGTAGACATTCATCCCGCCGGCGTCACCGGTCCCGGGCTGAGCCAGCGGGGAGGTGTGAACCGACAACACCGCAACGCGCCGCGGCATCGCATCGGTCGAGCTGTCGCTCAGTTCCCGGGCGTGCCGCACGCCTCCATCTTTACACCCGTCTTGTCCGCGGCTTCGCGACGGTTCTGCGCCCGTCTCAGCGCGCCGATCGGGTCGGCGTACAGGCCGCCCAGTGAGACGATCCCGGCGCCGGCCTCCTGCACCCGGTTGCCGAACGCAGTCACCCGGATATCGCGGTCCGGCAGCACCGACCGCTCGGCGAACGCGGCCTCGACGAGTTGCATGCCTTCGGGGTATTCGGTGAAGGCCTGACCACCGACCACCAGGTCGTCGGGGTTGAGCATGTCGCGCAGCAGCGCCACCGCGCCGCCCAGAACGCGGGCCCGCTCGGCCAGCAGTTCTCGAGCACCGACCGCGGCCGGCGTATCGCCCTGGCGGGCGGTGCGCAGCAGCGTGGTCATCGACGCGCCGGAGCCGGGCACGATGCCGCGCTTACGGGCCGCGGCCAGCACCGCCTCGTCGCTGACGGTCGACTCCAATTGCCCACTGCCGCCGAGTAACTCGGAGGTCACCGGCAGCGCTGCAATGGTGCCGGGGCCGCTGATCGGGCTGTGCACCCGGCCGCCGATCACCAGCGCGAAGCCGACGGTCTCACGTGCGTAGACGTACAGGCTGCTCGACGTCTGAGCCGGCGGACGACGTAGACCGAGCAGCAGTTCGGCGCCGGCCATCGCGTCCACGTGGGATGCCACCGACACCGGCAGGCCCAACGCCTCGGCGAGTACCGGGCCGACGGGAGCCTGTGTCCAGCCCAACCGGCTGTGGTCGACATGGCCCGTGCCGCTGTCGACTACGCCACCGATCGCCACGCCGATCCACAACGGACGGCGGCGATGCCAGCGGCTCAGGTAACGACGGGCGCTGCCGGCCAGTGACGCCAGTGCGGCGGCCTGACCGCCGCGCGGGGTCGGGGTCTCCACCGCGTCCAGGGTGCGGCCGAGCAAGTCGGTCGCGACGATGTTGGTGGTGCGCGCGCCGATGTGGATGCCGAGGGTCAGGAACGGCTCGTGGTGGACCTCGACGGGAACGCGCGGGCGGCCGATCGCGCCCGACACGGCCAGATCGGCTCGCTCACGCAGGATTCCGGCATCCAGCAGGGCGGTGACCTGGCGGTTCACCGTGGCGATCGACAGGTTGGTGACCTGGGCGATCACATCGCGGCCGATGGCGCCGCGCTGGCGGACCGCCGCGAAAACCGATGCGGCAGCCGCGTCGGGGATCCGCAGTGACGGGGCCACGATGTGGTGGCGGGTCCGCAGGGGATGCGGGCGGGCTCCGATGCGGGCCGTGTCATGGGCCGCGATGCGGGCCGCGCCATCAACGGAAGTACGGAGCGGATCGTGGGAAGAAAGGGCGACGGTACGCATTCGGGGTGTCCTTCTCGAGTCTTCAGGTGGGGGCATATGCCACACCTGGCGACGTGAGCGGGACGAGAGAAGAAAGTCCGGTCGGGTCAGGCGCAGCGAGTCGCGTGACAACAACACGCGGTGTGCGCGACCAGGCAACTGGTCAGACCGATTCGGATCACGTTGGGAATTTAGCACAGTTACTAGAGTTGGTTCGATGATCACTCCAGACGCCCATTCCCGTGTAGCGGTAGTGACCGGAGCGAGCTCCGGCATCGGCAAGGCGACCTCGAAAACACTTGCCGCCCTTGGCTTTCACGTGGTCGCGGTAGCGCGCAGGGCCGATCGCATCGAGCGGCTGGCCGACGAAATCGGCGGCACCGCCATTGTGGCCGACGTCACAGACGATGCCGCCGTCGCCGCATTGGCGGACAGCGTGCCGCGGGTGGACGTCCTGGTCAACAATGCCGGCGGCGCCAAAGGCCTGGAACCGATCGCCGAGGCGAACTTGGACAACTGGCGCTGGATGTGGGAGACCAACGTCCTCGGGACACTGCGGGTGACGCGGGCATTGCTGCCCAAGCTCGTCGAATCCGGCGACGGATTGATCGTCACGGTCACCTCGATCGCCGCGCTAGAGGTCTACGACAACGGGGGCGGATACACCGCCGCCAAGCACGCCCAGGGCGCTCTGCACCGGACGCTGCGCGGCGAACTCCTCGGAAAACCTGTGCGGCTCACCGAGATTGCGCCCGGCGCGGTGGAGACGGAATTCTCGCTGGTGCGCTTCGGCGGCGACGAACAGCGCGCCGACGCCGTCTACACGGGAATCACCCCGCTGGTCGCCGCCGACGTCGCCGAGGTGATCGGCTTCGTGGCGTCACGGCCGTCGCACGTCAACCTGGACCAGATCGTGCTGCGGCCCCGCGATCAGGCCAGCGCCAGCCGGTTCAACCGCCGCTCGTAGCCGAGCCGGTCGTCGACGGGGTTGCCGACGAGGTCGAGCTCGTCGTAGAACTCGTCGAGGACGAACTCGTCGGTGCCGGCGTGGTCGTCGTGGGCGTGCCCGACAGGGTCGGCGCGTCGGTCGGGGTGGCCGGCGCGCTGCTCGGGATGCTGGTCTCGGGCTGCGTATCGGACAGCGCCGACATGGACTTCCACTCGTTCCAGTCCACCGCCCAGTCCCAGATGTCGCCGTCGGCGTAGGACAGCTGGATCGACGTGCCGGTCACCTCGACCGGGTCGCCGTACACGGCGGTGCCGAAATACTGCTCGGCGTCGCCGGTGGACAGGTTGATGCAGCCATTGGTGACGTTGGTATTGCCCTGCGCGCCGGAACTCGCCGGGTTGGCGTGGATGAACTCGCCGTTGTTGGAGATCCGAACCGCCCAGCGCTCATGGACATTCGAATATCCGGCGGCCTGGTTGGTCATGTAGAAGTCGGCGTATTTCTCGCTGACGACGTGGATGCCGCTGCGGGTCACGTTGCGGGGCTTGTCGGCTTCGCCATAGCTGCACGGGAAGTCCATGATCACACCCTCGTCGGTGATCACCTGGATGCGGTGCGACGTCGCATCGGCCTTGACCACCTGGCGGCGGCCGATCTCGAAGTCCAGCGTCGAGTCCGTCGCGCCGAAGGAGTCGTCGCCGAACTTCACCCCGTAGAGCCGCGCGTCGACGTGGACCTTGGTTCCCGGCTGGTAGTACTCCTTGGTGCGCCAGTGCACCCGCGAGCCACCCACCTCGTCGGGCAGCCAGGCCCAGCTGCCCTCATTCGGCGGCGTGGTGGTGACCGTCAGCGCCTTTTCGACATCCGGTTTGTGCTCGTCGTCGATCGCCGCGTCGAACTGCAAGATGATCGGCGCGGCCACGCCGACGGTCTGCCCGTCGGACAGCTGGAACTGGCCGCTGACCTGTTTGGTGGGATTGATCGTGGTGAACGCCGCGGCGATCGGCACAGCCTGCCCGTCGCGTCCGACCGCCGAACCAGCCCAGGTGTAGGACGCGCCGTAGCCCAGCGGCTCGGTGACGGTGAAAGTGGTGCGATCGCGGTTGAGCGTGCCGCCCACGGGCTTGCCGTCGACGTTGGTCAGCGCGACGTGCTGCAGCCAGCCGTCTTTGACCTCGAGGCTCACCGGGGTCGTGGGCAGCACATCCTTGGCATCGTTGGCCGGGGTGAAGTTCAGCGAGGCCTTCGGCGGGGGTCCCTGCTTGGCGGCCTGTTTGCCAGGCCCGCTGACGCAGGCTGCCAGCGCACTGGGCGCGGCAACGCCGACCGCCAGCGCTGCCAAAGCGCGTCGCCGATTGATCGGCGGTCGGTCGGCTGGGCTCACGTCAATCCAAGATACGGAACCCAGCCGCCCGGCTGCCAATCGACGGAGTGTGGGCTTCGCCCCACGTGGGCGAGATCAGAGGCCGAAGATCGCCAGGAACGCCGGCGCGGCGCCCCCGAACTTCGATCCCGCAAACACGATGTCTCCGGCGCTCAGCGTGATCGTCACGCCGGACTGGACGGTGCTGAACTCGTCCCAGGTCACCGACAGCGACCGAGCCGGGGAGAAGAACCCGCCGACGGGGATGTGCGCCACGATGGCCGGACCTGTCCCGCCGGTCGGAATCGGCAGGTCGAGGGTGCTGGTGCCGAACAGCAGAGCGTTCGTGAACTTCGGCGCGGCCGCGGCCCAGGCGACGAACGCCCCCGCGATGTTTCCGCTTTGCGCCGCGGTGACGAAGGTCTTCAGGCTGTCGGCCGCGCTGAGCCCGGCCCCGACAAACGCCCCGGCCGCGCTGGCGGCGAATGCCACCGCGGGCGGCAGTTGGAGGGTCCCGTCGGTCAACGCCGTCGTGCTGGTCGGCGTGGGTGTAGCCGTGAATGTCGACGTTCCGCCAATCGAGAACTTGGCGCCGCCGAGCGGAGTCTTCGCGGTCACGTCGATCGCCACCGGCCCGCTGTCAGGCGGGGTCGGCGCGGTCACGTTCGCGACGAACGAGATCGGACCGAACGGCGTGTTGATGGTCTGGTTGATCGGCGGAAGGGCCGCGTTGGCGCCGGCGGTCTTCCCGGCGGGCTTGACGCTGGCGGCCGGCTTCGAGACCGCCGCGCTCGAGGGAGCCGTCGTCACCTTGGCAACCGTCCGGGCCGAGGCGGCCACGGTGCGCTTGGGTCCGGCGTCAGACTTGGTGGACGAGCTCGAGGAGGCCGAACCCGACGCCGAATGGCCGCCGGTATCAGCCGAAGCGACAGCAGTCGCTCCGGCCAGCGCGGCGCCGACGCCGAGGGTCAGTGCCCCCGCGCCCAGCCACGTCTTGACCCCCAGTGTGCGATTGCGTCCGCGATTGACAGTTTTGGTGCTGGCACTGGCCATTTCACATCCCCCGTAGATGATCTAAGCAAACCCGTAGGCGGGCTGACACCCACTATTCTCCCCATTTTTCATCGCGCGGGTTAATTATCAGAATATTCGTGGCCCCGGCGCCGGAAGTGGCTACAGCGAACAGCCGACCAGCACCGGTTCCGGCACCAGAGTGATGCCGAAGCTGTCGCGCACACCGTCGCGGACCGTGCGGGCCAGCGCCAGGACGTCGGCGGTCGTCGCACCGCCTCGGTTGGTCAACGCCAGCGCATGCTTGGTGGACAACCGGCACGGCGCACCGCCCGGGCCGGGGTAACCCTTGCCGAAGCCGGCGTTTTCGACCAGCCAGCCGGCAGCAAGCTTGACCCCGTCGTCGGCCGGGTAGTGCGGCACCGGACCGTCCCAACGACCCTGCAGTTCCTCGAATTGTTCGGTGGGGACAACGGGATTGGTGAAGAACGATCCGACACTCCAGGTGTCGTGGTCGTCGGCGTCGAGCACCATGCCTTTGCGGGCGCGCAACGCCAGCACGGCCGCGCGCACGTCGGCGGGTGCGGCCCGCTCCCCCGCAGGCACGCCGAGGGCCCCCGTCAGCTCGGCATACCGCAGCGGCGCAGAGCGACCGTCGGTGTCCAGGCCGAACTCCACCTCCAGCACCACCGCGTCGGAGGAGTTCTTCAGGTCGCTGTGCCGGTAGCCGAGACCGAGATCTGCGACGGGCACCCACCGCACCAGCGAGCTACGCCGGTCCAGAAGTCGAACGCGGGTCAGGTAGTCGGCCACCTCCACGCCGTAGGCGCCGACGTTCTGCACCGGGGTGGCCCCGGCCGACCCGGGGATCCCGGACAGGCACTCCAGCCCGCCCAACCCGGCTGCGACGGCGGCGACGACCACGTCATCCCAGACCGCGCCTGCCTCAGCGCGAAGCAGCCCGCCCTCGACGCTGATGGTTCGGCTGGCCAGCAGCACGACGGTCACATCGGCGAGGTCGTCGGCGATCACCACGTTGGAACCGCCGGCCAGCACCAGAACCGGGCCGTCGGTATCGGCATCGACGGTGCGCAACGTCGCCACGATCTGCTCGGTGGTGGTGCAGGTGATGAGGCGACGCGCGACCGGACCGACCTGCAGGGTGGTCAGCGGAGCCAGCGGCACGTTCTCGGCAACCGCCGCGCCACCGTATGAGTTCCCAGCTGCCACGGCCCGTAACGGTAGCCTCACCAGCTATGCCGCGCTCATTCGACATGGCCACCGCCTACGAGGGCAGCGTCGAACAAGTGCACCAGGCGTTGCGCGACGAGCAGTACTGGTTGGCGCGGTTGGCCGATTCCGGCGCCGACCACGCGTCGCTCGACTCAATTCGGTTGACGGCCAACGGGGGCGTCTACGTGGCGACCACCCAGGTGCTCAGAGTCGACCGGCTGCCGGCCGTGGTCACCCAGTTCCACCACGGCGACCTCGAGATTCGCCGGGTGGAGAGCTGGACCGGACTGGTCGACGGCACAGCCGAAGCCACCGTCAGCGGCACCATCCCCGGCGCGCCGGTGTCGTTGACCGGAAGCGCTCAGCTGATACCGGCAGAATTGCAGGCGCAGTTGGCTTTTCGCGCTACCGTCGAGGTACGCATCCCCCTGGTGGGCGGCAAGGTGGAGAACTTCATCGGTCACCAACTGGTCGACCTGCTGATCGCCGAGCAGCGGTTCACCACCAGGTGGATCGCCGAGAACAGCTGACGTCACAGGTACCGTTGGGCTCATGTCCCGCCGCATGGACTACGTCATCGGGCTCGACAAGCCCGTCGCTGAGCTCTACCAGAGCTTCACCAGTCGCGAGTACTGGGAAGACCTGGTCGCCGAGCATCAGCAGCACACGGATTCAGAGATGACGCATTTCCATTCGGACACGAACGGCACCGACATCGTGTTCACCCACACCGTGTCGCGCCGGGATATGCCTTCGATGATCGCCGCGGTGGTTCCGTTGCGGCTCACCATCACCCGCGAACAGCATTTCGATCCGTTCGACGCCGGGAAGAACTCGGCCGACGGGCACTACCGGGCATTGGTGCCCGCCGCCCCGCTGGACTTCGACGGCACCTACGTGCTGCAGCAGACCGGCACGGGAAGCGAACTGCGCCTGCGCAGTCTCTGCAAGGTCAACGTGCCACTGCTCGGCGGCAAGATCGAGAAGTGGGTGCTGGACGGTCTGCGCGGATTGTTCGACAACGAACGGGATTTCACCCGCGAGTGGATCGCCAGCCATCACTAGACCACCTCGGCCGGTGGGCGTTCCCACCCGCGGCACCACCAACGCCAACCGGCTGCGGCGCGCCGATCGCTGGATGGTCAACTCCCCCCGGGTGCGCGCGGCGCTGGAGTCGGCCACCGCCCCGGTGATCGTCGACCTGGGGTACGGCCGATTGCCGGTCACCACACTGGAATTGGCCGCACGGCTTCGTGCGGTCCGGCCCGATGTGCAGGTCGTCGGGCTGGAGATCGACCCGCAACGGGTGGTTCCCGACGTCGACGGGGTCGAATTCAAGGTCGGCGGTTTCGAACTCGCGGGCCTGCATCCGGTGCTGGTGCGGGCGTTCAACGTATTGCGGCAGTACCCCGAAGAGGCCGTGGACCAGGCGTGGGCGCAGATGCGGGCCCAGCTGGGGCCGGGCGGGTTGATCGTCGACGGCACCTGCGACGAGCTCGGGCGGCGCTGCTGCTGGGTGCTGCTGGACGGCGACGGCCCGGTGAGCCTGACCCTGGCATGCGACCCCCGGCATATCGACCGCCCGTCAGACCTGGCCGAACGATTGCCGAAAGTGCTTATCCATCATAATGTTCCGGGCCAGCCCATCCACGACCTGCTATCGGCGGCGGACCGTGCGTGGGCGAGCGCAGCCGGGCATTCGGTGTTCGGCCCGCGTGATCGCTGGCGCGCGATGCTCGCGGAACTGCGTGCGGCCGGTGCACCCATCGAGGCACCGCGCCGCACCGTCCGCGATGCGGTGCTCACCGTCCCCTGGTCAACGGTGGCACCGGACGTAGGCTGAACGGATGCGGATTGCGCTGGCCCAGCTGCTGTCGGACACCGACCCGGCCGTGAACCTGAAGCTGGTCGAGGACTACACCCGTCGCGCCGCCGACGCCGGTGCCCGGCTGGTGGCCTTTCCCGAAGGCACGATGTGCCGCTTCGGTGTGCCGCTGGCTCCGGTGGCCGAACCACTCGACGGCCCTTGGGCCGACGGGGTGCGCCGCATCGCGCACAGCGCGGGCATCACCGTGCTGGCCGGCATGTTCACTCCCGCCCCCGACTGCCGGGTCACCAACACGATCCTGGCGACGGGGCCAGACGTCGACGCGCACTATCACAAGATCCATATGTACGACGCGTTCGGATTTGCTGAATCCGACGCGGTGGCCCCCGGCCGGGAGCCCGTCGTCATCACTGTCGACGGCGTCGGCGTCGGGATCACCCTCTGTTACGACATTCGGTTCCCCGCGCTCTACACCGAGCTCGCCGACCGCGGGGCGCAGCTGATCACCGTGCACGCCTCGTGGGGCGCAGGGCCGGGCAAGTTGGAGCAGTGGACCCTGCTGGCCCGCGCTCGCGCGCTGGACTCGCAGTCTTTTGTCGCCGCCGTCGACCAGGGTTACCCGGGCGACGAGCTGGCGACGTCGAGCAAGGCGCCGACCGGTGTCGGCGGCAGTGTGGTGGCCTCGCCGCTCGGTGAAGTGGTCGCCGCGGCGGGCGACGATCCGCAGCTCGTGGTGACCGACATCGACATCGATCGGGTCGCGCCGATCCGGGAAACCCTCGCGGTGCTGCGTAACCGCTCAGAGTTCGCTCAGATTGATAAGGCAGAATCGCCCAGGTGACGAATCCGCCACAGGGCCCCAATCATCCCGTCGGCCCCGGCGACCCGACCGCGCCGGCATGGGCCGCCTCCTCGGGTCAAGGCACACCCACCGAGTACATCCCCCGACCGGGCGGCCCCGCTGACGCGCCGACCCAGCACATCCCGCATGTGCCGCCACCGTCGCAGACACCGCCCGGCGAGGAGCCCGAAGAGGGTAAGCGGGGTTTCCTGCGCGACCCGCTGTCGATCGTGCTGGTGCTGGTCATCGTGCTGGCGGTGGTGATCGCCGGGGTGCTGGGCACCGAACTCTACGTGCGCCACGAGGCCGACACCGTCGTGTCGCGGGCCGTCTCCTGCGTGGTGCAGGACCAGGCCGATGTCTCGTTCGGAGCGCGGCCCTTCCTGCTTCAGCACCTGTCGAAGCACTACAGCGACATCCACGTGCAGACCGCGGGCAATCAGATTCGTGGGGCCAAGGGTATGAAGCTCGACCTGTGGCTCGATGACATCCGGATTGACCAGACCGCGAACTCGGCCGGCACGATGGGCTCGCTGGACGCCACGATCGCCTGGACCAAGGACGGCATCAAGGAGACCGTGCAGAACGCCATCCCGTTCTTCGGCAGCCTGGTCAGCGGCGTGAGCACGAGCCCGTCAGACGGCACCATCGAGCTGCAGAGCGCGATGGGCTCCATCACCACGAAGCCGGCGATCTCCAACGGCGGGCTCACCCTGCAGGTGGTGAATCTGACCGGGCTGGGCTTCACGCTGCCGCGCGAAACCGTGCAGCCGGCGCTGGACGCCTTCATGTCGACGCTGACGAAGAATCTGCCGATGGGCATTCACGCGGACAGCGTCGCGGTCACCGATGAGGGCGTCACGGCCAAGTTCGTCACCCAGAACGCGACCATCCCCAACGGCCAGCAGGATCCCTGCTTCGCCGGGGTCTAAGCCGGCAGCCCGTCGAGCACCGCTCGCGTCCCGGACAGGCCCAGCCTGGTCGCGCCCGCGTCAAGCATCGCGATCGCGTGCTCGACGGTGCGGATACCGCCGCTGGCTTTGACGCCGAGCCGGCCGCCCACGGTCGCCGCCATGATTTCGATCGCGACCACGGATGCGCCGCCGGCGGGGTGAAATCCGGTGCTGGTCTTGACGAAGTCGGCGCCGGATTCTTCGGCGGCCCGGCACACCGCGACCAGCGTGTTCTCGTCGGCCAAGCTGAGCAGGGCGGCCGATTCGACGATGACCTTCAGGACGGCGCCGGGCACCGCGGAACGGACCGCCGCGATGTCGGCCGCCACCCGGTCGATGTCGCCGGCCAGGGCGGCCCCGACGTCGATGACCATGTCGATCTCGGTGGCACCGTCATCGACGGCCGCGAGAGCCTCCTGCGCCTTGATGGCCGGCAGGTGCTTGCCCGACGGGAACCCGGCGACAGCGGCGACGACGAGGCTCTCCGGATGGGCTCTCGCGGCCTTGGCGGCCACGGACACCATCGACGGGGACACACAGACCGCCAGCACGCCGAGTTCGACGGCTTCGTCGACCAGCGCAATCACGTCAGCGTCGGTGGCCTCGGGCTTGAGCAACGTGTGGTCGACCAGTGCGGCGACCTGAGGTGGGGTCAGCATCAAAACGGTTCCTCCAAGCCACCCGGATTGCAGCCGGCTTCGGTCATCGTCTGGTCGTCGACCACCGGCCGCCACGGCTCCAGATTCCAGCTGGTTTTGCCGGGCTGACCGAACTCCGCGAACCGGAAGTGGCAGACGAACTGGTCCCGCATCCCGGGAAGGTCGGCCTCGGGTGCCAGGGCCAGCACCTCACCCCAGGCTTCGTCGATGTCGGTCTGGGGCTTGAGTAACTCACCGGCCACTGCCCGGCCGGCCGGGGTGGGATACACCCGCAGGCTCTTCAGATCTCCCCAGTCAGCCCAGGTGACGTGGTCGATGTACGGCGGAGCAGGCGTGGGCGCGGCAGCGGCCGGCGCGGCGAGGCTCAGCCCCACCGGGACGGCCACAAGCATTGCGGCCAGACGGTGTCGAGCGCTCAGCGCGACTTCCCCTGGACCTCGAGCAGCTTGGGCCGCACGTCCACCAGGTAGACGCCGGTGGCCACGGCGGCGATCGCCACGCCCGTGACTCCCAGGAACAGCGACAACAGACCCGCGACACCGAGGATCACCAGCCAGACCGGCTTGGTGAGCTTCTCCGCCGCGGGGTAGGCGTCCGGCCGCTGCATCGCCGCATTGACGAACGCATAGATGGTCACCGCGGTGACCACCCAGAAGACGACCTGAAGAACAAGACCCGCCACACCTTGCAGCATCACGGCTACAAGCGTAGGCGGGTCTTGTCCTTACGACGAATTACTTCTGCTTACTTCTGCGTGACCTTCTTGGCCGGCGCCTTCTTGGCGGGAGCCTTCTTGGCCGCAGCCTTGGCCGGGGCGGCCTTCTTGGCCGGCGCCTTCTTGGCCGGGGCGGCCTTGGCGGGGGCGGCCTTGGCGGGCAGTTCGACGCCGACCAGCTTGGCGGCGCGCTCACCGACAGCGCGGGTCTGCGACGACACGTTGCCCAGGGCCTCCTGGGTCAGCTCGACGGCCTGGTCGACGTAGCCCTCGGCACGAGCGGCGACGTCCTTGAGGTCGGACTGGTTGCGCAGGCGCTCCAGGGCGGCCTCGCCGCGCTCGACGAGGCTGTTGTAGGTCGCGGTGGCGGACTCGACGTAGCCCTCCGCAGCCTTGCGCAGTTCCTCACTGGACAGCCGGCCGCGCAGCTCCTCGGCGCGCTGCGGCAGGTCTTCCTGCAGCTTGGTCAGCGCGGCGCGACGCTCTTCGACGCGGGTGCTGGCCTCGGTGCGGGCCTCTTCGGCACGATCACGCAGGGTCACGAGGATTTCGTTCACAGTGGCCAGGGCCAGATCGGCAGCGCCGACCGCAGCGAGCAGCGGGGCCTTCAGGTCTTCGACATTGGGGTTGTTCTCAGCCATCGTAGTGGCTCCTTTCAAATTGGATGTTGTTGTCTGTTAATGGTTTTCGTCAGTTGCTGGTCTGTTACTCAGGGATGAGCTCCTCACGGGCAGCTTCGTTCTGCTGACAGAACGAGGTGTAGATATCGAGCAGCACCTGCTTCTGACGCTCGGTGATCACGGTGTCCCCGATGATCGCGTCGTGCACCATGCTCGCCTCCCCGGGTTCGAGGATTCCCGCCCGGATATAGAGCACCTCAGCCGAAAGCCGCAGCGCCTTGGCAATCTGGCTCAGCACCTCTGCAGACGGTTTCCGCAGTCCCCGTTCGATCTGACTGAGGTATGGGTTGCTGACACCGGCCTTCTCGGCCAGCTGCCGCACCGAAACCTGAGCGGCTTCACGCTGCGCCCTGATGAAGCCACCGATGTCATGCGCGGCGTTGGATACCACGGCCTGAAGATCGCCGTCTTGCGCCATGAGTTCCCTCCCGTCGCGATGGGTGTCCGGTACGTACGAACGCCACCCTACGCGGGGGTGCTAGCTTTTGCAAGCACTCGTGCTAGCGCAGGTCAGAACAGTAATTGCGCCACGGTGTAGATGATCAAGCCGGCCAGCGAGCCGACGACGGTGCCATTGATACGGATGAATTGCAGGTCGCGTCCGACATGCAATTCGATGCGACGGCTGGCCTCGTCGGCGTCCCATCGCTCGATCGTGTCGGTGATGATCGTGGTGATCTCAGCCCCGTACTGGGCGACCAGATGCTGCGCCCCGCGCACGATCCAGTTGTCCACCTTGTCGCGCAGCTCGGCATCGTCGCGCAGCGACTCCCCGATTCGCATCACCGACTCGGTGACGCGGGTTCGCAGTGTGCTCGACGGGTCGTCGACACCCTCAAGTACCAAGCGTTTCAACGTCTTCCACGCCGTTTCGGCCGCACGCGCGACCTCGTCCCGTTCCATCAGCTGCTCTTTGACCGCCTCGGCGCGGGCGATCGTCACATCGTCGTTCTGCAGATCGCTGGCGAACTCGAACAGGAATCGGTTGGCCGATTGCCGCAGTTCGTGATTCGGGTCGCGCCGCACCTTGTCGGTGAAATCCATGAGTTCGCGGTGGATCCGGTCCCCCACCAGGTGGTCGACGAATCGCGGTGACCAGCTGGGTGAATCACGGGTGACCACGCGCTCGATCGTGTCGCCGGCATTGAGCGCCCACTCGAAGGCGCGGTCGCACAGCAGCTGTATCAAGGCTTCCTGGCGATTCTCCGCCAGCAGTTGCCCCAACACCCGGCCCACCGGTGGCCCCCACTGCGGTTCGGCGAGACGCCGGACGATGGTGCGGTCGATGACCTGCTGGATGTCGTCATCGTTGAGTAGTTCCACCACGACTCGCAACACGGTGCCCGCCTCGGTGGCCACCCGCTCGGCATGCGACGGCTCGGATAGCCACTTGCCAAGGCGCCCAGCCACTTCGGCGTCGCGCAGCTTGGTTTCCACCACCGCGGGCGACAGGAAGTTCTCCCGCACGAAAGTGCCAAGGCCCTCGCCGAGCTGATCCTTCTTGCGCTTGATGATCGCGGTGTGCGGGATCTTGAGCCCAAGCGGGTGACGGAACAGCGCGGTGACGGCGAACCAATCGGCCAGCGCGCCGACCATCCCGGCCTCGGCGGCGGCACCGACGTACCCGATCCAGGCCGGGCCGCCCTGCGACTGGCCCCAGCGGCAGGCCAAGAAGATCACCGTGGCACCGATCAGGAAGCTCAGCGCCACGCCCTTCATCCGGCGCAGTGCACGTGCTCGTTGCGCGTCCGCCTCCGGGTCGGCTCCGGCGAACGATTCCGCAAGCGAGGTACCTGTGCGGACTGCCTCCGCGGGCAACCCCGGGAGGCGATGTTTGGCTGCCACTCCTCCATCATCCGCTATCCCGCGACCCAGTTAATGTGACGCTGCCCTCGGATCAGACCGTAGAATCGTTGCGAACGAGGGGAACGGACTCCGCGATAGTGGCACAGAATATGAGCCATGGCCTGGACAGCAACCAGGCCAAGACCGACGGTCGCAAGCGACGCTGGCATCAGCACAAGGTCGAGCGCCGTACCGAATTGGTGGACGGCGCGCTAGAGGCCGTCCGCCAGCGCGGCCGCGACGTAAGCATGGACGAGATAGCTGCGGAAATCGGTGTGTCGAAGACCGTGCTCTACCGCTATTTCGTCGACAAGAACGACCTCACCACCGCGGTCATGATGCGCTTTGCGCAAACCACCCTCATCCCCAACATGGCCGCCGCCCTGTCGTCGAACATGGACGGTTTCGACCTCACCCGCGAGATCATCCGGGTGTATGTGGATACCGTCGCGACCGAGCCCGCAACGTATCAATTCGTCATGGCGAACAGTTCCGCCAGCAAAACCAAAGTCATCGCCGACTCGGAGCAAATCATCGCCAGGATGCTTGCGGTAGTGCTCCGCAGGCGCATGCAGCGGGCCGGGATGGACACCGGCGGCGTCGAGCCCTGGGCCTATCTGATCGTCGGCGGCGTGCAGTTGGCGACGCACTCGTGGATGTCGAACCCGCGGATGAGCAGCGACGAGTTGATCGACTACCTGACGATGCTGTGCTGGAACGCACTGTGCGGCATTGTCGAGGCGGGCGGATCGCTGGACCGGTTCAACTCCGGCCCGCACCCGTCGCCGGTGCTGCCGCCGCTCACTTGAGATACGGACCGAGCAAGGTATCCCACGAGCTGCTGAGCTTGGTGTACTCGTCCTCGCAGCCATCGGCGCGGTCCTGCGGCAGCGCGCCACTGCTCACCAGATCGGCGTTGCCCTTGGGATCGGCGCCGTAGACCCAACATTCGAGGTTGTACATCCGGGCCAGGTCCAGTGTGTGCACGTCGGCGAGCTGACCCTCATCGATCTCGCCGCCCCGCTGGTCGCTGTATCCCTTGAACTCCCGGGCGAAGTCCTTGACCGCCTGGACCGATTCCGGGTCGATCTTCCCGTCGGGGCCGGGAGCCAGCAGGATGTAGGCGGCCAGTTGGTCGGCGACGTCCTCTTCCCGCCCGGTCGCAGGCAGGTCGTAGATGTCGATCACCATGTGCCCGGTCTCGTGATAGAACGTCGCGATCTCGGAGTTGATCGCCGAGGCCTTAGGGTCAGGGTCACCGGCCTTGGTGTAGATGGTCAAGGCATCGGCGGCGTCTTCGTAGCAGATGGTGACCGACTTGGCGTCGGGGCTCCAGTACGCGTTGGCGGTGCCGCACTGCTTGCCGATCAGGGGGATGTCGAACGGCAGCTTCAGCGACTCGTTGATGCCGTCGGCCAGATCCTCCAGCAGATGATCGTTCTTGATGAGGTCGCGGCCGGTCACCGCCTCCGGCGAGGTGGCGTCCTCATAGGTCGCCGTCATCTTGCCCGGCCAGTCCTTGTCGTCAGCCGAGGAGTCCGGCACGCCATTGTCGTTGACGTCCGGTTGTCCCGACGCCTGGGGAGATGCCTCCGCCGTCGACGGGGCCACCACCGACTCCGACGTCGATCTGGCGGAGTTGTCGTGTCCACAACCGGCGACAGCAACCGCGAAAGCCAGCACCGCTGCACTGATCGAACAGGTTCGTGCCCGCACCAATCCCCCCGAGGTTCATCCGCACGTAAGCCCAATGATGTTAACTGCCCGGGCACGATATGGGACGCGCACGAGCGCAGGAGACCCAACCTCCCATGAAAGTGCCGCGAATCATGTAGAACAATCCTTCGGGGCTGCCCATGAGATATGTCTTCGGGCGGAATGGTTTCGCGTCATGAGGGTCTAGGGAGGCCGGGGTGGACAACGACAGCATCGCAAAGTTCCGTAAGCCGGCGGCGGTGATCGCCGCCGTCGCGATATCGACGTCGACGCTGTTTGCTGGTACCGCGGTCAGTGCGGCGGACCCGTTCGGCGACGACGACGGTGGTGGCAGCAGCTACAGCGGCGGTGACGACGGCGGCAGCGCACCCGAGGCCCCGTCCGGCGGGGGCGTCGAGGAGCCCTCGGACGGTGGGATGCATCAGGAACCGGGCGGCGCCGAGCCGCCCGCCGGAGCTCCTCACGACGAGCCGGGCGGCATAGACATGCCGGGCGGTGGAATGCACGACGAACCCGGCGGTGCCGAACCGCCCGCCGGCGCCACGCATGACGAACCGGGCGGCGCACCCTCGGAGCCAGGCGGTGGCGAAGCCCCCGGCGTCAGCGGGACCAACGAGACGCCCGGCACCCAGGCACCTCCGCCCAGCGGCGGCGCGCAAGAACCCACGAACGCCGACGGACTGGCCGAACCGGCAGAGCCGCAGGTATCCCAGGAAGACGTCAGCACGGCGCTCGCCTCAGAGGTCGAGACCACCACGTCCACCGAGGTGACGTCCGAGGAGGTCACCACCTACCAGGAGTCGGTCTCGTCGACGGTGAGCACCTCGACCATGACCACCGGCATGACCCTGAGTAGCCAGGTGACACTGTGGAATTCGAGCTGGATCAGTTACGACCGCTTCTACCGTCCGGTGTTCACCAACCCCTACCGCACGCCGCTGAGCGTGCTGTACGACTACGGCGGCCGTACCCAGGTCTTCACGGTGCCCCCGTTGCAGCGGGCCGCGCTGAACGTGCCCAACACCGGCACCTACAACTTCACCGCGATGACGCGTCCGGCGTCCGGACCGGCCACCAACCTGTCCGTGGGCAGCTTCTCGGGTGGCGGCTACCAGCCGGCTCCGGGCCAGGCGCCACCGCAGAAGCCGGCTCCGGTGAACACCCAGAAGAACGTGCTGGTTCAGGTCAAGTTCGACCGGGGACAGTCCGAACCATTCCGGGTGACGTCGCTCACCGACCTCGGCAAGGATCCGGCCGTCAACAACACCACCAAGGTGCTGCTCGACGAGGAGGTCCCGGCCTGGGGCGAGTGGTCGAAGACCGACAAGGGCGAAGCGTTGTTCGTCATCAACCAGACGCAGCTGCTGCCCGGCATCCAGCGTCCGGCCCAGGAGCCGCTGCCCGGCTACAACGTGAAGCTGACCGCCGCCTCCCAGTCGACCTCGTGGATCGACAAGAACCGGACCGTCCTGATCAGCGTGGCCGTCGCGGCCGGCGTCCTCGCACTGGCCGTGGTCGGGTTCATGGTCGTTTCGCGGCGCCGCGGCACAGGCGGGTGATTGCGGGTTAGTCTCGTCGGCTATGAGTGATCTGCCGTCGCAATGGACCCATGAGCCGCGCAAGGTCCTGCGGTTCAGTCCGGGTGACAAGGTGGCCGACATCGACACCGATTCCACCCCGGGCTACTCCGACGGCAAGGACGGGTCGGAGGAGTTGCAGGACGAACGCAACGAGCGGTTCGCCGGCCTGCAGGAGATGCTCTACGCCAACGGCCGCGCCGGCGACAACCGTTCACTGCTGCTCGTCCTGCAGGGCATGGACACCGCAGGCAAGGGCGGCACCGTGAAACACGTTGTCGGAGCGGGTAATCCGCAGGGCATCCACTACACGAGCTTCGGCGTGCCGACCGAGGAGGAACGCGCCCACCACTACCTGTGGCGCGTTCGCAAAGCGCTGCCCGCAGCAGGCGACATCGGGGTGTTCGACCGGTCCCACTACGAGGACGTCCTGGTTGTGCGGGTGCACGAGCTGGTTCCGCGCGACGTCTGGGAGCCGCGCTACGACGAGATCAACGCGTTCGAGAAAGAGCTCGTCGACTCCGGGACCACGCTCGTCAAATGCGCGATGTTCGTCTCCCTCGACGAGCAGAAGAGGCGGCTCTCCGAACGTCTCGAACGTCCGGACAAGTACTGGAAGTACAACCCCGGCGATGTCGCCGAGCGCAAGCTGTGGCCGGCGTATCAAGAGGCCTACCAGGCAATGCTGGACCGGACCTCGACCGACTACGCGCCGTGGTTCGTCATCCCCTGTGACAAGAAGTGGTATTCCCGGCTGGCCATCAACGAGCTGTTGATCGAGGCGCTCAAAGGAATGAAGCTGGAGTGGCCACCGGCCGACTTCGACGTCGAGGCGGAGAAGAAGAAGCTGGCGGAGGCCTGAGGGCTCTCAGCCTTTGACCAGGGTGAACTGGCCGATGTTGGTGATGCCGCGGCGGAAGAAGTCCGCGCAGCCGGTCAGGTATTTCATATAGCGGTCGTAGATCTCCGACGACGTGATCGCGATCGCCTGGTCACGGTTGGCGATCAGCTCGGCCGCCCACATGTCCAGCGTGCGCGCATAGTGATGCTGCAGCAGGTGAATGCGCTCGAGCGCGAAGCCCGAATCGAGGGCCAGCTGCTCGATGTCCTCGACGGCGGGCAGCCGCCCACCGGGGAAGATCTCCTGCTCGATGAACTTCATGAACTTCAGGTCGCTGATCGTGACCTTGATCCCGTTGTCCCGGAAGAACTTCTGGGTGTGCGCCAAAATCGTGTGCAGCAGCATGCGGCCGTCGTCGGGAAGCAGCCCGTAGGCCTTCTCGAAGAACAGCGGGTAGCGCTCCACCTTGAACGCCTCGAAGGCGCCGATGCTCACGATCCGGTCGACCGGCTCGTCGAACTCTTCCCAGCCCTGCAGTCGCACCTCGATCGAGCGGTTGGTGTCGAGCTTGGCCAGACGTTTACGGGCGAACTCCGACTGGTTCTTGCTCAGAGTGATGCCGATGACGTTGACGTCGTACTTCTGCACAGCCATCTCGAGGGCCCCGCCCCAGCCGCAACCGACGTCGAGCAGTGTCATGCCGGGCTGCAGGTTGAGCTTGCCCAACGCCAGGTCGAACTTGGCGGTCTGGGACTCGTCGAGCGTCATGTCTTCGCGCTCGTAATAGCCGCAGGTGTAGCCCATGGTCGGGCCCAAGAACAGAGCGAAGAAGTCGTCGGAGACGTCGTAGATGGATTGTGATTCCTCGTAGTAGGGAGTCAGATCCGTGTCCACATCGACCATCGACAGCTACCTCCAACGCATTGTGTGCACGGTCGGTTGCCGCGAAATGCAATGTTGCTGCGCGGCCCCCGGCCAAACCCAGGAGCCTAGCCAATCAACGGAGGAAATGCACAAGCGGCGGGCGCGGCGGCGCGCTCAGTAGGTGTAGAACCCCTGGCCGGATTTCTTGCCCAGCTGTCCTGCCTCGACCATGCGCAGCAGCAGCGGCGGCGGCGCGTAGTGCGCGTCCTTCAGCTCGTCGTACATCGAGTCGGCGATGAGCTTCATGGTGTCCAGGCCGATCAGGTCCGAAAGACGCAGCGGCCCCATCGGGTGTGACAGGCCCGCGACGATTGCCGTGTCGACGTCCTCGATGGTGGCCACGCCGGCCTCGACCATGCGAATGGCGGACAGCAGGTAGGGCACCAGCAGGGCGTTGACGACGAACCCGGAGCGGTCGCCGCAGCGCACCACCTTCTTGCCGAGCACCTCACCGGCGAACTGCTCCACCCTGGCGATGGCGTCCTCGGAGGTGACCAGTGTGTTGACCAGTTCGACGAGCGGCAGCACCGGCACCGGGTTGAAGAAGTGCAAGCCGAGCACCCGGCTCGGATTCTTGGTCGCCGCAGCGATTTTCATGATCGGGATGCTCGAGGTGTTGGACGCGAGCACGGCGTCGGGGTCGGTGATGAGCTCGTCCAGTTGGGCGAAGATCTTGCCCTTGACCGCCTCGTCTTCGACAACGGCCTCGATCACCAGCTGACGATCGGACAGATCGGCGAGATCGGTGGTGAACGTCAGTCGGGCGAGTGTCGCGTCGCGATCGGCTTCCGAGAGCTTGCCCTTGCTCGTCGCGCGTTCCAGCGAGGAGGTGACGCGGTCGCGTCCGGAGTTGATCAGTGCGTCGGTCGGCTCGTAGACGACGACGTTCGCGCCGGCCTTGGCCGACACCTCGACGATGCCCGAGCCCATCTGCCCGGCTCCGACCACACCTACTCGTTCAATGCTCACTTCATCTCCTCACGCATCAGGCCCCGCCCAATATAAGGACGGGGCCTGATGGCAGTTACTACGGCCTACGGACTTAGTGGAACTGACCCTCTTCGGTCGAGCCGCTCAGCGCGGTGGTCGAGCTGGTCGGGTCCACGGTGGTGGCGATCCGGTCGAAGTAACCGGCGCCGACCTCACGCTGGTGCTTGGTGGCGGTGTAGCCGCGCTCCTCGGCGTCGAACTCGCGCTCCTGCAGCTCGACGTAGGCGCTCATCTGGTTGCGGGCGTAGCCGTAGGCCAGATCGAACATCGAGTAGTTCAGGGCGTGGAAGCCGGCCAGCGTGATGAACTGGAACTTGAAGCCCATCGCGCCGAGCTCCTTCTGGAACTTCGCGATCGTCGCGTCGTCCAGGTGCTTGCGCCAGTTGAACGACGGCGAGCAGTTGTAGGCCAGCATCTGGTCCGGGAACTCGCTCTTGACGCCCTCGGCGAACTTGGCTGCCAGCTCCAGGTCCGGGGTGCCGGTCTCCATCCAGATCAGGTCGGAGTACGGCGCGTAGGCCTTGGCGCGGGCGATGCAGGGCTCGAGGCCGTTCTTCACCCGGTAGAAGCCTTCGGCGGTGCGCTCACCGGTGACGAACGGCTTGTCGCGGTCGTCGACATCGGAGGTGATCAGCGTGGCGGCCTCGGCATCGGTGCGAGCGATGACGACGGTGGGGACGTCGGCGACGTCGGCCGCCAGGCGGGCCGAGGTCAGGGTGCGGATGTGCTGCTGGGTCGGGATCAGCACCTTGCCACCGAGGTGGCCGCACTTCTTCTCCGAGGCCAGCTGGTCCTCCCAGTGCGAACCGGCGACACCGGCGGCGATCATCGCCTTCTGCAGCTCGTAGACGTTCAGCGCGCCACCGAAGCCGGCCTCGCCGTCGGCAACGATCGGGGCGAGCCAGTTCTCGATCGAGGTGTCACCCTCGACCTTGGCGATCTCGTCGGCACGCATGAGCGCGTTGTTGATGCGGCGCACGACCTGCGGCACCGAGTTGGCCGGGTAGAGGCTCTGGTCGGGGTAGGTGTGGCCGGACAGGTTCGCGTCACCGGCGACCTGCCAACCCGACAGGTAGATGGCCTTCAGGCCGGCGCGGACCTGCTGGACGGCCATATTGCCGGTCAGGGCGCCCAGCGCGTTGACGAACTCCATGTCGTGCAGCTGGTTCCACAGCACCTCGGCGCCGCGGCGGGCCAGGGTGGCCTCTTCGACGACGCTGCCCTGCAGCGCGACGACGTCGGCCGGGGTGTAGGTACGGGTGATCCCTTTCCAGCGGGGATTGGTGTCCCAGTCCTTCTGGATTTCTTCTGGGCTCTTCGGCTGGCCAACGTTGGACAGTGTCATGGGCGCCTGCGCTCCTTCTCTCGATCGACTGGCCACCTTGACGGGCACTTGAGTTGTTAACGTCAATGCAGCGTGGCTGGTGTGCTGAGTCGAGCATGCCTCGCACCATTAGCGCAGTTCAAGCCATTAAGAGTGCCAATTTTCGCCAACCCGAGTGGTAACCCTGCGAAGGTTGCGAAGACACCCGACAGCTGAACCGGTTCAGAAGTTACCGTCCAGTAGTAGATTCTCGCAGGTCAGTACGCCCGTACTGTTAAACCGGCTGTGGTCAGAGCGCGAAGATCGACGCGATGGCTTTGACCTCTTCGCCGACGACGTATGTGAGCGTTCTAACAGTGCGATCCGCGAGCTCCGGGCCGAACTTGTCGGTGGAGCCCGGCGGATACACGTGCAGCAAGATCTCGAGCTTGTCGCCGAAGGCGACCGGCGCATCGTGTTCGATGGTGACCCGCAGCGGCGCTTCGAACAGCTCCGGCTGCGGCGCCAGGAACTCCTCGACGACCTTCCAGTACACCGAGTTGTTGACGTGGTCGAAGAGATCGATGTCGCTGACCCGGATGGGGAAAGCGCGGATCTCGTTGGCGTCGTGCCGGGAGCCGGCATTCAGATAGGCCTTCCAGCGCAGCCGTTTCACATCGGTGGTGCGCTGCAGGCCGTCCAGGAAGTCGTCGGCGATCCGGGCCGGCCCCTGGGTTTCCCGGTTGATGTTGATCCAGAAGGCTTCCGATTCGATCAACCCACCCTTGCGCCCGTCTATGCGGACCCGCATCTCGCACCAGCGGTTCGAGGTCCCCGAGCACCAGCGCCGCAGCCGCAGCATCTCCGGGTATTCGATGGGTCGGATCAGGTCGACCATGGTGCGCCGGACAATCCACAGCGGATGCGTTTCCTCGTGGCCCATCTCGCGGAGCTGGTCCTGGCCGACATCCTGGATATGGCGGCAGGCGGCGTCCAGACGCAACCGGCCGACGCGGTCGATATCGCCCACGCGCAGCGGCCATTCGCGGTCGAAAACATCGGGATGCGGATCAGGAACCGGCATCAACACCTTCGCCAAGCCGGTGTTGGTGGTGCTGCTGGTCATCTGGTCTGCGTCCTCTCCCATCCCGTCCCAGCGCGATCATGCCAAAGGCCTTCCCGGTTGCCAACCAGCCTGCGTTGGCAACGCTGCGAAGCCCTCTTCGCAGGCGTGAGTAGGCTGGGCGCGTGGCCAAGACGTTCGTCGGCTCCCGGATACGCCAGCTCCGCAGCGAACGCGGATTCAGCCAGGCCGCACTGGCCCAGATGCTGGAGATCTCACCGAGCTACCTCAACCAGATCGAGCACGACGTCCGGCCGTTGACCGTTGCGGTGCTGCTGCGCATCACCGAGGTGTTCGGGGTCGATGCCACGTTCTTCTCGTCGGAGGACGACACCCGGCTGGTGGCCGAGCTACGTGAAGTGACCATGGACCGCGACCTCGACCTCGATGTCGACATGACGGAGGTCGCCGACATCGTCGGCACTCACCCGGCGATAGCCCGCGCGATCGTCAACCTGCATCGCCGCTACCGGATCACCACCACGCAGCTGGCGGCGGCCACCGAGGATCGGTTCAACCTCAACACCGGGGGCAGCGGCTCGGCGTCGATCTCCATGCCCCACGAGGAAGTCCGCGACTACTTCTACCAACGGCAGAACTATCTGCACGAATTGGACACCGCCGCCGAGGATCTCACCATCCGGATGCGCATGCACCGTGCCGAGCTGTCGCGGGAGTTGGCCGACCGGCTGACCATGGTGCACGGCGTGCACATCATCCGGCGCGTCGATATGGGCGATACCGTGCTGCACCGTTACGACCCGGTGGCGCGCACTCTCGAGATCAGCAACCACCTGTCGTCCGGCCAGCAAGTGTTCAAGATGGCCACGGAGCTGGCGTATCTCGAGTGCGGTGACCTGATCGACAAGTTGGTCGACGAGGGCAAATTCACCAGCGAGGAGTCGCGCAAGCTGGCCCGGCTGGGCCTGGCCAGTTACTTCGCGGCCGCAACGGTGCTGCCCTACGGGCAGTTTCACGACATGGCCGAGAGCTTTCGTTACGACATCGAGCGGCTCTCGGCCTTCTATCAAGTCAGCTACGAGACGATCTGCCATCGGCTTTCGACGCTGCAGCGACCGTCCATGCGCGGCGTCCCGTTCTCGTTCGTCCGGGTGGACAAAGCCGGGAACATGTCAAAACGCCAGTCCGCCACGGGTTTTCACTTCTCCTCCGCGGGCGGAACCTGCCCGCTGTGGAACGTCTACGAGACGTTCTCGAACCCGGGCAAGATCCTGGTGCAGATCGCCCAGATGCCCGATGGGCAGAACTACATGTGGGTGGCGCGCACGGTCGAACGACGGGCGTCGCGCTACGGTCAGCCGGTCAAGACCTTCGCGATCGGACTGGGCTGCGAGATGCGGCATGCCAGCCGGTTGGTTTACTCGAAGGGTCTTGATCTGTCATCAGACAGCGCGACACCGATCGGTGCGGGCTGCCGGGTGTGCGAACGGGACAATTGCCCGCAGCGGGCCTTCCCGGCATTGGGACGGGCGCTGGATCTCGATGAGCACCGCAGCACGGTGTCGCCTTATCTGGTCAAGGAGTCTTGATGGGTCAACGTATTCCGCCCGGGGGCCGACGCGAGCTCGGCCTGGTCAACTGGGGCATCTCCCGGTTGGGGGCACGATCGATTCGCGCTCCGCACATGCACCTGTTCGAAGTCCTAGGGCGGCACAAGCTGCTGTTCCTGTCGTTTCTGCCGTACTCGGGTGTGCTGCTGAACTGGGGCAAGCTGCCCAAGCAGGACAAGGAACTGGTGATCCTGCGGGTCGGTCACCTGCGCGGCTCGGAGTACGAGCTGCAGCAGCACCGCAGGCTGGCCCGCAGCCGGGGTGTCGATGCGGCGTTGCAGGACAAGATCTTTGCCGGCCCGACGGCCGAGGGACTCACTGACCGTCAGCTTGCCCTGCTGACGGCGGTGGACGAGTTCATTCTGAATCGCGATCTGTCCGATGACACCTTCGAAACACTGTCGGCACACTTGAGCCGCGAGCAGGTGATCGAATTCTGCGCCCTGGCAGGGCATTACGATGCAATCGCGGGCATTCTGGCCACGCTGCGGGTTCCGATGGACTTCCCCGACTAGGGTCGGGCTACCCCTTGTAAGGCCGGGCCTTGTGCGTCACGACAGCCTTCTCCGTCGCCAACACCGACGGTGGAATCGTGGTGGTCACGGTGTCGCCCTGTGTCATCGGACCCGGCATCACCGGCGCGGCCACCGGCGACGAACCCATCGGCACGCCGTCGTCGAACGCGACCGCTAGCCCACCCATCGCGACTACGGCACTGCCGCCGATCACTGCCATCAGAAATTTGGTGCTCACAGCACCCGGCCACTCGGCCATGACAACCCCCTTGTAGCCGGAACCTGTCTGGCACCGGCTGTTACGAAGTCGACACCGCGATGCTTGAGGCAGCCTGAAACGGACCTGACGAAAAGCTGGCAGATACCGCTTACAGGTAGGTGACACCGAGAACGATCAGCGTGAAGATCACCGGCGAGACCGGCACGCAGCCCAGAAAAGCCGCCCACACCATGCGCTTACGCTGATACTCCCGCCACGCCAGATAGCCGACCACCGCGGCGACCACGAGGATGACCACCGACAAGATCAGCACCCAGAAGCTGACATCCTGCCCGTTGGTCGCCAATGAGATACCGATCAACCACAGGATGTGGCCGACCACGATTCCGCCGATACCGGCGATCAGCGTCGGTCTCAAAAGTTGATCATGTGGCCGGCGAGACCGTGGAAGCATTCCTGGAGTGCCTCCGACAGCGTCGGATGGGTGTGCACGTTGCGAGTCAGCTCGTTGACGGTCAGATCCCACTTCTGCGCCAGGGTCAGCTCGGGCAGGAGCTCCGAGACGTCGGGGCCGATCAGGTGCCCGCCGAGGAGTTCGCCGTACTTGGCGTCGGCGATGACCTTGACGAACCCGGTCGGGTCGGCCAGCCCGTGCGCCTTGCCGTTGGCGGTGAACGGGAACTTGGCCACCTTCACGTCGTAGCCCTCGTCGCGGGCCTGCTGCTCGGTGAGGCCGAAGCTGGCGACCTGCGGCTGGCAGAACGTCGCGCGCGGCAGCATCCGGTAGTCACCCAGGGCCAGCGTCTCGGCGCCGGCGATGGTCTCGGCGGCCACCACACCCATTGCCTCTGCGACGTGCGCGAGCATCAGCTTGGCGGTGACGTCACCGATGGCGTAGATGTGCGGCACGTTGGTGCGCATGTAGTCGTCGATGCCGATGGCCTTGCGGTCGGTCAGCTCGACACCGGTCTTGTCCAAACCGAAGCCCTCGACGTTGGGAGCAAAGCCGATGGCCTGCAACACCTTCTCGGTGTTGATCTCCTCAGTCTTGCCGTCCTTGCTGACCGTCACGGTGACCGTCGAACCGTCGTCCTCGATCTTCTCGACCTTGGTTCCGGTGAGGATCTTCACGCCGAGCTTCTTGTACTGCTTCTCGATCTCCTTGGAGACCTCGGCGTCCTCATTGGGCAGCGCGCGCGGCAGGAACTCGACGATGGTGACGTCGACGCCGTAGTTCTTCATGACGTAGGCGAATTCCATGCCGATCGCGCCGGCGCCGGCGATGACGATCGACTTGGGCAGCTCCCGGGACAGGATCTGCTCCTCGTAGGTGACGACGTTCTTCGACAGCGAGGTGCCCGGAACCAGGCGGGTACTCGAGCCGGTCGCGATGATCGCATTGTCGAACTCGACCTTCTCGGTTCCACCCTCGTTGAGATCGACCTCGATGCTGTTCGGCCCGGTGAACTTCCCGTAGCCGTGGATCTCGGTGATCTTGTTCTTCTTCATCAGGAAGTGCACGCCGGCCACGCGGCCGTCGGCGACCTTGCGGCTGCGGTCGAACGCGGCACCGTAATCGAAGGTGGCCTCGCCGCTGATGCCGAACGTCTTGGCGTCCTTGGTGAAGATGTGGGCCAGCTCGGCATTGCGCAGCAACGCCTTCGACGGGATACAGCCGACATTGAGGCAGACTCCGCCCCAATACTTGGGTTCGATGATGGCGGTGTTCAGTCCGAGCTGTGCCGCGCGGATCGCCGCGACGTATCCGCCGGGACCGGCTCCGACAATGACGACGTCATAGTGAGTCACGACCTCAGCCTATCGTCGGACGGGCAATCCATTCGAAGTAGTAGGCACCATGCAGCAGCGCGGCGGTGGCCACCGAGGCCAACGGTGCCGACATCAGCGCGATGGCCAGCGCCGTTACCGGTGGCCGGTTCTGCACCATCGAAACCAGCATGCTGGCGACCGAGCAGACGATCAGGTAAATCAGCACGCAGAACACCGCGGGAGTCTTCTGCAGCGAGGTGTACCACCAGAAGTAGAAGCCCAGGCCGGCGGCTGCTGCCAGCACCCATACCGCGGCGACGATGAACACGAACTGCCACCGCTTCACGTACTGGTAGGTGCCGGCGGCCGCCGTCGGCGCGGGCGGCACAACGACCGGCTCCGCATGCAGCGACCCCTCGACCCGGTGCAGAAACGCATCGGTGTCGAAGTTCTCCAACTCGCTGAAGGCGATGGACTCCTCCGAGACTTCCGCCTCGGGTTCGTCGGTCAGCGATCGGAGCGCGTGGGGATGCGGGCCGGTATCGAAGATCGGCGCGTGGTGCGGCTCGGTCGACGGGAGGGACGTTTTTTCAGCCATGGGACACCACCTGAACCAGAACCAATGCCCCCAGCCAACCTGGCGCCATCGCCAGAATGAACGCCCCCACCGTCGTCATCCAACGGCGGCCCGAGAACAGGATCAGCAGCATGCCGATGACGCTCGGAACAGCCACCACCAGGCCGACGACCAGATCGGGGCGAACGGGCGTCTTGACCAGCAGGGTGGCCACGACCGCCGCAATGAGGCCGGTCACGGTGCCCACCAGCAACGCACTTGTGAGCAGCCATGCCCGAGGCAGGGGTATCACGCTTATGAGGGTACGTGCAGTAACGCGGACTATTGCTGAACGACTCCGGCGCGCCGACCAGGGATTGCACACGCGTCTGCCGCCTCGATGACCACCAGATCGGTCCGTTCGGCCGGGCGCACGCCACGCTCGTAGTCGGCTCCGGTCAGCGGAGAATCGCTGGCCAGCAACCGGTTTTCAGCATCGGTGAACGCCCGTCCGCGGCTCAGGAAGCGCATCCCCTCGGGCGCCTCGAGGCTGAAGCCGCCACCACGACCGGGAACGACGTCGATGACGAGCTGGGTGTGCTTCCACGTCTCGAACTGCGGGCCGGAAATCCATACCGGGACACCTTCGAGCACCCCGAGCAGCACGTCACGGTCGCCGACGATGAAGTCGCCGTCGGGGTAACACATCGGCGACGACCCGTCGCAACAGCCGCCGGACTGGTGAAACATCAGCGAGCCGTGCCGCTGCTGCAAGCGGTGCAGAAGCTCGGCGGCCGCCGCGGTGATCAGTGCCCGCGGCGGCGCCTGCTCCTCGCGATTTCGGCGCGCTTTCGTTCGCCCACCGGCGGTATGCGCGCCGAAATCACTCATTAGAAGAACCCCTGCGCCTTGTTGGAGTACGACACCAGCAGGTTCTTCGTCTGCTGGTAGTGGTCGAGCATCATCTTGTGATTCTCCCGGCCGATGCCGGACTGCTTATAGCCGCCGAACGCCGCGTGGGCGGGGTAGGCGTGGTAGCAGTTGGTCCACACCCGGCCGGCCTTGATATCGCGGCCGGCGCGGTAGGCGGTGTTGCCGTCGCGGCTCCACACTCCGGCACCCAATCCGTAGAGGGTGTCGTTGGCGATGCGGATGGCGTCGTCGTAATCGGTGAACGACGTCACCGACACCACGGGCCCGAAGATCTCTTCCTGGAAAATCCGCATCGCGTTGTCACCCGTGAAGATCGTCGGCTGCACGTAGTAGCCGCCGTTGAGGTCGCCACCGAGGTCGGCGCGCTCCCCGCCGGTCAGGACCTGGGCGCCCTCACTCTTGCCGATCTCGATGTAGGACAGGATCTTCTCCAGCTGATCGTTGGAGGCCTGCGCGCCGATCATCGTCTCAGTGTCCAGCGGATCGCCCTGACGGACCGCCTTGGTACGGATAGCCGCCATGGCCAGGAACTCGTCGTAGATGTCGGACTGGATCAGTGACCTCGACGGGCACGTGCACACCTCGCCCTGGTTGAGGGCGAACATCGTGAAGCCCTCCAACGCCTTGTCCTGATAGTCGTCGTTGGCGGCCATCACATCGGAGAAGAAGATGTTCGGGCTCTTGCCGCCCAACTCCAGGGTGACCGGGATCAGGTTTTGGCTGGCGTACTGCATGATGAGCCGGCCGGTGGTGGTCTCCCCGGTGAACGCGATCTTGGCGATCCGGTTGCTCGACGCCAACGGCTTGCCCGCCTCGACACCAAATCCGTTGACCACGTTCAGAACTCCGGCGGGCAGCAGGTCGGCGATCAGCGAGATCAGATACAGCACCGAGGCCGGGGTCTGCTCGGCGGGCTTGAGGACAATCGCGTTGCCGGCGGCCAGCGCGGGCGCCAGCTTCCACACCGCCATCAGGATCGGAAAGTTCCACGGGATGATCTGTCCGACCACGCCGAGCGGCTCATGGAAGTGGTAGGCGACGGTGTCCTCGTCGATCTGGGACAGCGAGCCTTCCT
>JAKFVT010000059.1 GCA_021732005.1 Mycobacterium sp.
TAAAGTTACGGCGGCCATAGCGGCAGGGAAACGCCCGGTCCCATCCCGAACCCGGAAGCTAAGCCTACCAGCGCCGATGATACTACCCAACAGGGTGGAAAAGTAGGACACCGCCGAACACAATTTAAGTCCTGTGCCCCCTAATTACGATTAGGGGGCACAGGCATTTTTGTATGCGGATATCAGTCGAATAGTGAGAGATCGGCCGGCATTCGGCTTTTCTCCAGCGCCAGGAGTGCGCGCTTCCGATCAATTCCTCCGCCATATCCGGTCAATCCGCCGGTCGAACCGATAACGCGATGACATGGCACGATTATGCCGATAGGATTTCGGCCATTCGCCAATCCCACCGCGCGCGATGCACCCGGCGATCCGATTTGCATCGCGATTTCCCCATAGGACCGCGTCTCGCCGTACGGAATGGTGCGCAAGGCCGACCAGACCTTCCGTTGGAATTCGGTTCCGCCGAGATCCAGAGCGAGGTCGAATTCGGTGAGTTCACCGGCGAAATAGGCTGCCAGTTGCTCGACCGCGTCGGCGAATATTTCATCGTCGGACTGTGCCCAGTCGGACCGATCCGGCTCGTGCGTCTGGTCCACCATCCGCAGATGCTGCAGCGTCGATCCCGTGCCGGCCAGGGTGAGTGGCCCAACCGGGCTGTCGATGATTCGGTACCGCATTGTCGTCGTCACGGTGTCTCCTTCGGTGGCCAGTGATTCACGGAGTGGTCCAGAGTCGTCCACAGATGCTGCACGGCATAGGACCGCCATGGTCGCCAGCGTGCACTGTGTGCGGTCAGCGCCCGCACATCGGAGGGCAGGCCGAGGTGTTCGGCCGCCAGCCGCACACCGAGATCGCTCGCCGGAAAGGCATCGGGATCACCGAGCCCCCGCATCGCGACGATCTCCGCCGTCCACGGCCCGATTCCGGGCAGTGCCAGTAGCTGCTCACGGGCCCGCTGCCAGTCGCAGCCGGGATTGAGTGTCAGCTCGCCGTCGCCCAGGGCCGCGATCAGCGTGGTCACCGAACGTCGGCGGGCGGCCGGCACGGCAAGGTGCGCCGGGTCGATATCGGCCAGCTGGGCGGTGCTGGGAAAGGTGTGCGTCAGTCCGCCGTGTGGATCGGCCACCGGTGTGCCGTAGGCGGCGACAAGTCGGCCTGCGTGGGTGCGTGCCGCTTTGGTGGACACCTGCTGACCGAGTACGGCTCGTACCGTCAGTTCTTCTTCATCGACGGTGCGCGGGATCCGCTGCCCGGGCGCCTTGTTCACCACCGCGCTCAGGTCAGCGTCGGCACCCAACACATCGAGAACGGCTTCCGGGTCGGCGTCGAGGTCCAACAACCGGCGGCAGCGAGCGATCGCGGTGGCCAGGTCCCGGACCTGCTCGAGCACCAGCGTGCAGCGGACGTGATCGGGCTGCGGCGTCAGGCTCACTACCCCGTAGCCCGACGGCAGGCGCAGCGTGCGGCGGTAGGCGCCGTCGCGCACCTCTTCACAGCCCGGCACCGCGGTGGCTGCCAGGTGCCCGAACACGCCGTCATAGGCGAACGGGGTGCGCACCGGCAGCCGCAGCGACAACGCTTGCCCGTCGGGTGCGATTGCTGCCCAGTCTCGGCGGGAGGCCTTGGCCCGCAACGCCGTCGGTGTGGTGTCGCAGGCCGCTCGCAGGGTGTCGTTGAACTGGCGGATGCTCGCGAAGCCCGCTGCGAACGCGATATCGCTGAACGCCATGTCGGTGGTCTCGATGAGCACCCGCGCCGTCTGCACCCGCTGCGCCCGGGCCAGGGCCAGCGGCCCGGCACCGACCTCGGCCTGCAGCATCCGCTCCAGCTGGCGGGCGGTGTAGCTGACCCGTCTGGCCAGTCCCGGCACGCCCTCGCGGTCCACCGCACCGTCGCCGATCAATCGCATGGCCCGGGCCACCGCGTCACCGCGGACGTTCCATTCCGGCGAGCCCGGCGAGGCATCCGGTCGGCAGCGTTTGCAGGCCCGGAAGCCCGCTCGCTGCGCGGCCGCCGAGCTGGGGTAGAAGCGCACGTTGCGGGCCAGCGGCAGCCGCACCGGGCAGCTGGGCCGGCAGTAGATGCCGGTGGTCTTGACCGCGGTGACGAACCAACCGTCGAACCGCGAGTCCTTGGACTGGACGGCGCGGTAGCAGCGGTCGAAATCGTCATGCACGTCTTGAACTTTTACACGTTGGCACCGACAGCACTAGCGGAAAACCGACATCGTGGTCGAGCGCTATGAGCCGACCGCCTCCGGCATCGGGCGATCGCCCCAACCCGACGCGACGATCAGGTCGAAGAAGGTCGGTGAGGGCGCCCCGTTGATCAGGTGGTGCAGGTGCGCGGGGAAGGACAAGGGCGGAGCTTTCACCGGATTGGCTCGTATATCGGCCGCGATCGCCTCGGCGATGGCATAGCCCAGATCATGGCGCGGCCACGCGGCGTGCACCCGCTCGGCAAATCCGGCTGACAGTCGCTGCTTGTCGAACCCGTTGATGTCCAACGCGATTCCGAGATGAGAGATCGCGTGGACCGGTCCGAACCGGTGGGCCAGCCCGACGCTGGTGTGCAGGGCGATCGATTCCCACACCGTGCGCACCGCGACGCCATCTACTCCGTGCTCGGTCAAGAAACCCGCCGCAGCGTCCGCGCCGTCGACTTCGAAGCGCTGATCTCCGCTGCCGTAGGCGGTGACACCCAGGTCGTGCAGCAGGCAGCTGAGGAAGACCAGTTCGTCGTCGTAATCAACCCCGGCCCGCAGGCCGTCGGCAGCGGCCAGTTCGCGCCCGAACAGATAACCGCGGACACAGTGGTTGGTCAGAAATGCCGGCGAGACTTCGGTCACCAATTGCAGTGCGGCTGAACAGATATCAGACTCCGGGAAATCCCAGGCGGCAACATCGTCGACGGTCATGCCGCTAGACTGCCCGATCTCGACCGGCCAGGCGAGTGGCCAGGAGGTCGGGTACCCCACAGATCAGGACACCGCCACGCCGCCCACGATGAGCCAGATTGCGACGTAATGGCATGTCGCGGCGGCGGCGGTGAAGGCGTGAAAGAACTCGTGATAGCCGAAAGACGCGGGCCACGGGTTGGGCCAGCGCAGCCCGTAAAGCACAGCACCGATGTTGTACAGCACGCCACCGGCGACGAGGAGGCCGACGACGGTCAATCCGGCGCCGTCGAGAATTGTTCGGGCGAAGGCGATTGCGGCATAGCCGAGAATCAAATACAGCGGCACGCCGATCCACCGCGGCGCTGAGGGCCACAGCATCTTGAGCGCAATGCCCGCCGTCGCACCGATACAGACGATGGTCAGTACCCGGGAGGCGGTCTGCGGTGGCATCGCCAGGACGGCGATGGGGAAGTAGGTGCCGACGATGAAGACGAAGATCATCGAGTGGTCGGCGCGCTTCATCCACGTCAACGTCTTCGGTGAACGCCACCGTACGAGGTGATATGTCGCGCTCACGCCGAACATGGCGACGACGGTGGTGGTGTACACCGCTGTCACCCAACCCGCGTTCGGGGACGCCGCCGCGAAGGCCGCTCGCATCAGCGCCGCACTGGCGATGATGGCGACAACGGCCGAGGACAGGTGAATCCAGCCGCGGACTCTGGGCGTGCCGAGAACGTCGGCGATGGCCTCGATTCCGGCCGGTGCTGAAGGCAGTGGTGGGGGCGTGGCTTTCTCGAACGTCACGCGGGCACGGCCAGGCGGGTGGGCTCTTCGTGGCCGCGCAGCGTCACCGCGTCGGTCATGACCCAGTGGGCGCGCTCGGAATCGCCGGCGCGTTCGACGGTCGATGCGGTCACCAGCAGGCGGCTCTCGGTGGACTTCGCGAGCTCGGACAGGCGCGCGGCTTCGTTGACCGGTCCGCCGATCACCGTGTATTCGAAACGCTCATTGGCGCCGACGTTACCGGCAACGACCTGACCGGCCGCCACCCCCAGGCCTGCCGGGCATTCGGGTACCTCCCGCTCGAGGCGCCGCATGATCGTCCGCGCCGCGGCAAGTGCATCGTCTTCGGGGTTGTCGAGCGTGACCGGCGCACCGAACACCGCAAGCGTGGCATCGCCTTCGAATTTGTTGAGCAGACCGTTGTGCCGGTTGACCTCTTCGACGATCACGGCGAAGAACCGGTTGAGCAGGTCGACCACCTCGATCGGGGGCAGGGTGCCGACGAGTTGCGTCGAGCCGACGATGTCGACGAAAAGCACTGCCACGTGGCGCTCTTCACCGCCGAGCTGCGGCTTCTGCATCTCGGCGGCCGCGGCGACCTCTCGGCCGACGTGTCGGCCGAACAGGTCGCGAACCCGTTCGCGCTCCCGCAGCCCGGCGACCATCGAGTTGAATCCCCTTTGCAGCTCACCGAGTTCGGTGCCGTCGAACACAACGACACTTGCCTTGAAGTCGCCGTCCTCGACGCGTTTGAGCGCCGAGCGCACCACCCGCACCGGGGTCGCGGTGATCCACGCCAGCACCCACATCAGAACGAACCCGAACACCAGCGTGGCGAACGAGACGACCAGGATCGCGACCTCCAACTGCGTCTTGGTCAGGTTGTCCAAGACCAGCGAGAAGAACGCCGTCAGCCCGATGCCGATCACCGGCACGCCCGAGCCCAGCATCCACACTGTCATCGTGCGGCCCATGATCCCCGGCGCCAGCCGGTGCGGCGGCGGCCCGGCCGCCAGCGCCAGTGCCGCGACGGGGCGTAGCGCGAACTCGGTGGCCAGGTAGGCGCCGGTCGCCACCATCACCCCGATGAAACCGGTCACCAGCAAGATCCGGGGAATGAAGTCGGTGTCGTACAAGCCGTACAGGATGGTGAATGCGACGGTGCCGACCGTCCAGAGCGACAGCTGGGCCAGCGCAACGCGCCATGGCGTGAAGAATGCGTTGCGCTGGTCGACACGGGTCGGCGCCCGACCCTCGGCCGCCCAGCGAAGATCCTTGACCGTGCGGCTGGTGATCCACCAGCTGCCGAACGCGAGAGCGGCGGCCGCATACGCGGGTGCCACGCCGAAGGTGAGCCACGCCGGCACGTCGGTGAACACACTGGGCACCGGATAGGCCACACTGACCAACAGGGCCGCGACCAGGATGCCGATGACGTTCACTGTCAGCAGCGACACCGTGACCAACGACTGGATCCGGACCCGCCGGCGAGCCGGGCTTTCGCTGACCCGTCCCAGGATCAACGAGCCGTAGGCCGGCGTGCCGGCCAGCCGGCCGCTCTGCCGGGTCACCCGTTCCAGAACCCGGCCCAACCGCTGCGCGAGGCTCGGAGGGGAAGTCATGGTGGTGTCAGCCTAATTCGCCGGAGGGCGTAGACCCTAAGCTTGTGCCGTGCGCCTCGTGATCGCCCAATGCACCGTCGACTACCTCGGTCGCCTCACCGCCCACCTGCCGTCAGCTCGCCGGCTGCTGCTGATCAAGGCCGACGGCTCGGTCAGCATCCACGCCGACGACCGTGCCTACAAGCCGCTGAACTGGATGAGCCCGCCGTGCTGGCTGACCGAGGAGGCCAAGGATGACTCGTTGCCGGTGTGGGTGGTGGAGAACAAGACCGGTGAGCAGTTGCGGATCACCATCGAGAGCGTCGAGCACGACTCCAGCCACGAGCTCGGGATCGATCCCGGTCTGGTGAAGGACGGCGTCGAAGCGCACCTGCAGAAGCTGCTGGCCGAGCACATCGAGCTGCTGGGTGACGGTTACACCCTGGTCCGCCGGGAGTTCATGACCGCCATCGGCCCGGTGGACATCCTGTGTCGCGACGACGAGGGGCGCACGGTCGCGGTGGAGATCAAGCGCCGCGGTGAGATCGACGGCGTGGAACAGCTGACGCGCTACCTCGAGTTGCTCAACCGGGACAGTCTGCTGGCGCCGGTGACCGGGGTGTTCGCCGCCCAGCAGATCAAGCCGCAGGCCAGAACGCTGGCTACCGATCGCGGAATTCGTTGTCTGACTTTGGATTACGACGTGATGCGGGGGATGGACAGCGACGAGTTCCGGCTCTTCTGATGCCGCGGCGCAGGCCACCTCGCCCTAAAGGTAGCGGTATTCCGCCGCTACCCCTGCAGCGGCGGGTTGAGTCGGGCGGCGACGGATTCGACTACGAAGTGCGATCGATACCGGGTGCGCGGGCGGTCAAGACCTACCGGTGCCCCGGCTGCGATCACGAAATCCGCTCAGGCGTCGCGCATGTGGCGGTGTGGCGCGCCGAAGAAGGCACAGCTGGTGACGCCGCGCTGGACGATCGACGGCACTGGCACACCGCGTGCTGGGCGAACCGCGCGAACCGCGGGCCGACCCGGAAGTGGTCGTAGAAACCGGGCGCGACCTAGTGAGATGATGCCGGCTCGACGAGTTCCACGAGGACGCCGCCGGCATCCTTCGGGTGGATGAAGTTGATCCGTGAGTTCGCGGTTCCGCGGCGCGGTGCGTCGTAGATCAACCGGACACCCTGGTTGCGCAGCTGTTCGGAGATGGCGTCCAGGTCGCTGACCCGATAGGCCATCTGCTGGATGCCGGGGCCGCGCTTGTCGATGAATTTGGCGATCGTCGAGGTCTCGTCCAGGGGCGCCATCAATTGGATCTGGGCGCAGTCCGGGGCCGCGTTCTTCAGCGACAGCATGGCCTCGCGAATGCCCTGGTCGGTGTTGATTTCCTCGTGCACCAGGATCATCCCGAGGTGCTCGTGGTACCACTGGATGGCCGCATCGAGATCCGGCACCGCGATGCCGACGTGGTCTACGGCCGTGACGAGCGCACTGGCCAGAACTGGACGGGCGTCAACTTGCTCAGCGGTCATAACGCAAAGGTAACCTAACCACATCGGATTCAACACTGGGGGATCCGTGGATAGCCGCATCGGTGCGGCTCGAAACGCTCTTGGAGGTAAGTATGACGACGTCGGTGATCGTTGCTGGGGCACGCACTCCCATCGGAAAACTGATGGGTTCACTCAAAGGCTTTTCCGGCAGCGATCTGGGCGGGCTCGCGATCAAGGGCGCGCTGGAGAAGGCCGGAGTCCCGGCGTCGCTGGTCGACTACGTGATCATGGGCCAGGTGCTGACCGCCGGCGCCGGCCAGATGCCGGCCCGCCAGGCCGCTGTTGCCGGCGGTATCGGGTGGGATGTGCCCGCCCTGAGCATCAACAAGATGTGCCTGTCCGGGATCGATTCGATCGCCCTGGCGGATCAGCTGATCCGGGCCGGTGAGTTCGACGTCGTTGTCGCCGGCGGCCAGGAGTCGATGACCAAGGCCCCGCACCTGCTGATCAACAGCCGCGAGGGCTACAAGTACGGCGACGTGACGGTGCTCGACTCCATGGCATACGACGGCCTGCACGACGTCTTCACCGACCAGCCGATGGGCGCGCTCACCGAGCAGCGCAACGACACCGACAAGTTCACCCGCCAGGAGCAGGACGAATTCGCCGCCATCTCGCATCAGAAGGCGGCCGCGGCCTGGAAGGACGGCGTTTTCGCCGACGAGGTCGTGCCGGTGAAGATCCCGCAGCGCAAGGGCGACCCGATCGAGTTCGGCGAGGACGAGGGCATTCGGGCCAACACCACGGCCGAGTCGTTGTCCGGGCTCAAGCCCGCGTTCCGCAAGGACGGCACGATCACGGCGGGCTCGGCCTCCCAAATCTCCGACGGCGGTTGCGCCGTCGTGGTGATGAACAAGGCCAAGGCCCAGGAGCTCGGGCTGAGCTGGCTGTGCGAGATCGGTGCGCACGGTGTGGTCGCGGGCCCGGATTCCACGTTGCAGTCGCAGCCGGCCAATGCGATCAAGAAGGCCATCGCCCGCGAGGGCATCACCCTGGACCAGCTCGATGTCATCGAGATCAATGAGGCGTTCTCCGCCGTCGCCCTGGCCTCCACCAAGGAACTGGGTGTGGACCCCGAGCGGGTCAACCGCAACGGCGGGGCGATCGCGGTCGGCCATCCGATCGGTATGTCGGGTGCGCGGATCACGCTGCACGCGGCGCTGGAGCTCTCGCGGCGCGGGTCGGGTTACGCCGTGGCCGCACTCTGCGGAGCGGGCGGCCAGGGCGACGCGTTGGTCCTGCGGGCGGGGTAGCCGAGTCGACCGATGCCGCCGAGGGACGAGGCGGAGGAGGAGCGAGGCAGTCAGGCGTAGCCGAGTCGACCGATGCCGCCGAGGGACGAGGCGGAGGAGGAGCGAGGCAGCCAGGCGTAGCCCGGGCCTCGTCAACGACGACGCGTAGTAGCTGGCGCGCCGCTGCGGCACAATGGCTGCATGACGAGCACTTTTGACATCCGAAGCACGGCCGGCCGGTTCCGGTTGGTGGCGCTGGCCGAAGCGGTGACCTGGGTCGGACTGCTGGTCGGGATGTACTTCAAGTACCTGGGCAGCCCGCGCACCGAGATCGGCGTCAAGGTTTTCGGCATGGCCCACGGGCTGGTGTTCATCGCGTTTGTGATCACTGCTCTCATGGCGGGCATCGCCTACAAGTGGGGCGTACTCACGTGGTTGCTGGCGTTGCTGGGCAGCATCGTGCCGCTCGGCAGTGTGATTTTCCTCATATGGGCTGATCGGACGGCGAAACTGGGACCGGCAGCGGCGCCTGCGGCTTCTGGTCAGCCACTCGATTCGGCACCGTCGACGACGTGACAGACTTGGGTACGTGACGCGTCCACGCCCCCAGATCGGTCCGGCCCTGGCCGCCGGCGCCGTCGACCTGTCCGGCCTCAAGCAGCGGGCTCAGCAGCCCGCGGACGGTGCGACCGCCCCCAGTGGCGGTGTCGAGGTCACCGAGGCCAATTTCGAAGCCGAAGTCCTGGTCCGCTCCGGCCAGCTGCCGGTCGTCGTGGTGCTGTGGTCGCCGCGCAGCGACGCCTCGGTGCAGTTGGGTGAGGTGCTCGCCGCGCTGGCTGCCGACGACAACGGAAAGTGGTCGTTGGCGACGGTCAACGTCGACGTGGTCCCGCGGGTGGCCCAGATGTTCGGCATCGAAGCGGTGCCGACTGTGGTGGCCTTGGCCGGCGGGCAGCCGCTGGCCAGCTTCCAGGGCATGCAACCCCCCGAGCAGTTGCGGCGGTGGGTCGACTCGCTGCTGCAGGCGACGGCTGGAAAGCTCGCCGGCTCAGGCGATTCCGAGGAAGAGGCAGCCGTCGACCCGGCCCTGGAGCAGGCGCGCGAATTGCTCGAGTCCGGCGATTTCGCGGCCGCGGCCGCGGCGTATCAGGCCATTCTCGACGTCGATCCGCAGCACGCCGAAGCCAAGGGTGCGCTGCGGCAGATGACCTTCCTGCAGCGCGCCACCGAGCAGCGCCCCGACGCTGTGGCGGTGGCCGACGCCGCGCCTGACGACATCGACGCGGCCTTCGCCGCCGCCGACGTGCAGATCCTCAATCAGGACGTCGTCCCGGCGTTTGACCGACTGATCGCGCTGGTGCGCAAGACATCCGACGACGAGCGCACCAGGGTGCGCACCCGGCTGATCGAACTGTTCGAGCTGTTCGATCCCGCCGACCCCGATGTCATCACCGGCCGGCGCAATCTGGCCAACGCGCTGTACTAGTCCGCGGCCGGCGCGGGTTCCAGCCAGATCGCCGAGTTCGGCGGCAGCACCAGCGTCGCCGACGCCGGCCGGCCGTGCCAGGGCTCGTCGGTGGCCTCGACGGCACCGAAGTTGCCCGCCCCCGCACCGTTGTAGACCGTCGCGTCGCTGTTGAGCACCTCGCGCCAGGTTCCGGTGTGCGGCAGGCCAAGCCGGTAACGGCTGTGCTCCGCTCCGGAGAAGTTGAACACGCACGCCAGCACCGAGCCGTCGCTGCCGTATCGCAGGAAGCTCAGCACATTGTTGGCCGAGTCGTTGGCGTCGATCCAGGAGTAGCCCTCCGGCTTGGTGTCCTGGCTCCACAACAAGGGGCGGCTGCGGTAGAGCTCGTTGAGGTCGGCGACGAAACGCTGAATCCCGGTGGAGTAGCTGTTCTCATCGAGCTGGTACCAGTCGACACCGCGTTCCTCCGACCATTCCGCGCGCTGACCGAACTCCTGGCCCATGAACAGCAGCTGCTTGCCGGGATGGGCCCACTGGTAGGCCAGCAGGCTGCGCAGCCCGGCGGCCTTGACGTGGTCGTTGCCCGGCATCCGGCCCCACAGGGTGCCCTTGCCGTGCACCACCTCGTCGTGGCTGATCGGCAACACGAAGTTCTCGCTGAATGCGTAGAGCAACGAGAACGTCAGCTCGCCGTGGTGATAGGTGCGATAGATCGGGTCGCGGCTGATGTAGTCCAGGGTGTCGTGCATCCACCCCATGTTCCACTTCATCGAAAAGCCAAGCCCGCCAAGGTTGGTGGCCCGGGTGACCCCTGGCCATGAAGTGGACTCCTCGGCGATCGTGACAATGCCCGGGTGGCTCTTGTGGACGGTGGCGTTCATCTCCTGCAGGAACTGCACCGCCTCGAGATTCTCGCGGCCGCCGTAGATGTTGGGCGTCCAGCCGCCGTCGGGGCGCGAATAGTCCAGGTAGAGCATGGACGCGACGGCATCCACCCGCAGACCGTCGATGTGGAACTCCTGCAACCAGTACAGCGCGTTGGCCACCAGGAAGTTGCGCACCTCGGCGCGGCCGAAATCGAAGACGTAGGTGCCCCAGTCGAGCTGCTCGCCGCGGCGCGGGTCGGAGTGCTCGTAGAGCGGGGTGCCGTCGAAGCGGCCCAGCGCCCACGCGTCTTTGGGGAAGTGCGCGGGAACCCAGTCGACGATCACCCCGATGCCGGCCCGGTGCAAGGTGTCCACCAGGAAGCGGAATTCGTCGGGGGTGCCGAACCGGGATGTCGGCGCGTAGTAGGACGTCACCTGGTAGCCCCACGATCCGCCGAACGGGTGCTCGGCGACCGGGAGGAATTCGATGTGGGTGAATCCTTGGGCCAGAACGTATTCGGTGAGCTGCTCGGCGAGCTCGCGATAGCTCAGGCCGGGCCGCCAGGAGCCCAGGTGCACCTCGAGGGTGCTCATCGGCTCGAACACGGGGTTCTGCGCCGCCCGCTGCGTCAGCCAGTCGGCGTCGTCCCAGGTGTAGTCCGAGGTGAACACGCGTGAAGCGGTGTGCGGCGGGACCTCGGTTGCGAACGCGAACGGGTCGGCGCGGTCGGTGACGGACCCGTCGACCCCGTGGACGCGGAACTTGTAGAGGCCGTCAGCCGGGAAACCGGGCCAAAACAGCTCCCATACGCCGGAGGAACCCAGCACCCGCATCGGAGCGTCGTTGCCGTCCCAGTGGTTGAATTCGCCGATCAGATTGATGCCCTTGGCATTCGGGGCCCAGACCGCGAACGACACACCCTCCACCACGCCGTCGGCGGTCTCGAAGGACCGCGGGTGCGCGCCCAGGATCTCCCACAGCTGCTCGTGGCGTCCCTCGCCGAACAGATAGAGATCCATCTCGCCCAGTGTGGGCAGGAAGCGGTAGCCGTCGGCGACGGTGATGGTGTGCCCGCCCGGATAGGAGACCTCGAGCCGGTAGTCGACCAGGTTGGTGAACGGCAGTGCCACCGCGAACACCCCGGACTCGATGTGCTCCATCGGGTGTCGCTCGCCGCCGACGAGGGCGACCACCTGCTCCGCGTGCGGTTTGAGCACGCGAATCACCGTGTGGTCGTCGTACTCGTGGGCGCCGAGGATGCTGTGCGGGCTGTGATGGACTCCGGACACCAGCCGGGCCAGCTCGCCGGGATCCGGCGCCAGGTTCGGGCTGGCGAGCTTCTTCTTGGTTCTCGTCATAGCGAAGGCTCCTTCGTCGTTCCCGTCATTCCCGGCGCAGCAGAACTGCCCTCTGCTCCTGCGGGATCAACGGCATGTTCAGGATGTGCGCGACGGCCCGGGCCGGTTGCAGGCGCACATAGTTCGACTGCCCCCACTGGTATTCCTCCCCGGTGATCTCGTCGCGCACCCAGAAACGGTCATAGGGCTGCATACCCAAAGCGGCCATGTCTAGCCACAGGGTGCCTTCCTCGGGCCCGAATGGGTTCAACGTCACCACCACCAGCACGGTGTCGCCGGATACCGGGTCGAATTTGCTGTACGCCAGCAGCGCGTCGTTGTCGATGTGGTGGAACGTGATGGTGCGCATCTCGCAGAGTGCGGGATGGAGGTGGCGAATCTCGTTGAGCCGCCGCAGGAATGGCTCCAGGGATTGGCCCTGCGCCAGTGCACCTTCGAAGTCACGCGGTCGCAGCTCGTATTTCTCGGAGTCCAGATACTCCTCGCTGCCCTCCCGCACCGGTAGATGCTCGAAGAGTTCGAAGCCGGAGTACACGCCCCACGAGCTGCCCATCGTCGAGGCCAGCACGGCCCGGATCGCGAACATGCCCGGCCCGCCGTGTTGCAGGCTCTCGTGCAGGATGTCGGGCGTGTTGACGAACAGGTTCGGCCGGGTGTAGTCGGCGTGCTCCGCGATCTGGCGGCCGAACTCCTCGATCTCCCACTTGGCGGTACGCCAGGTGAAGTACGAATACGACTGCGTGAAACCAAGTTTCGCGAGTCCGTTCAGCCGTGCCGGGCGGGTGAACGCCTCAGCCAGGAACAGCACGTCGGGATCGGCGGCCTTGACCTGGCTGATCAGCCACGCCCAGAAGTTCGGCGGCTTGGTGTGCGGGTTGTCGACCCGAAAGATCTTGACGCCGTGGTCCATCCAGTGCCGCACCACGCGGAGCACCTCGTCGTAGAGGCCGCCGGGATCGTTGTCGAAGTTCAGCGGGTAGATGTCCTGATACTTCTTCGGCGGGTTCTCCGCGTAGGCGATGGTGCCGTCGGGCAGCTCGGTGAACCATTCCCGGTGATCCTTGGCCCACGGGTGATCCGGAGCGCACTGCAGCGCGAGGTCCAGTGCGACCTCCAGCCCGTTGTCGCGTGCCGCGTCGACGAACCGGTCGAAGTCGTCGATCGTCCCCAGATCGGGGTGGACGGCGTCGTGCCCGCCCTCGTCGCTGCCGATCGCCCAGGGTGACCCCACATCGCCCGGTTCGGCCGTCACGGTGTTGTTGCGGCCCTTGCGGTGCACCTTGCCGATCGGGTGGATGGGCGGCAGGTAGACGACGTTGAACCCCATCGACGCGACCCGCGGGAGGGCCGCGGCGGCGGTCGCGAATGTGCCATGCACGGGCCGGCCGGCCTCGTCGCGGCCACCGGTGGACCGGGGGAACAGTTCGTACCAGGCGCTGCACCGCGCCAACGGCCGATCCACCCAGATGCCGTAGGTGCTGCCCCGGGTGACGAGCTCGCGGAGCGGATATTGGGCCAGCAGTTCGGTGACCTCGTGCGAGAGAGCCAGAGCTGCGCGGGTCAGCGGGTCCCCGGACTCGCGCAGTGCCGCCGCGGCCTGCAGCAGCGGCGCGCGGCGGTCGCGTGGCACGCCGGTGGCGGCGCGGGCCAGCAGATTGCCGCCGACGATCAGGTCGTTGTTCAGCTCTGATTCGCCCTGTCCGGCGTTGAGTTTGACGGTGACGTTGTGCCGCCACGTGGTGAGCGGGTCACCCCAGCCGTCGATCCGGAACGTCCACAGGCCCACCCGGTCGGGCACGAACTGGCCGTGAAAGAGGTCGGGGGTGCGGCCCATCTCCATCGGGTACAGCCGGGGCTTGACCCGGCTGACCGCGGGGGAGGCCTCGGTCAGGTCGGCACCCTCGAGGGCTTTGACGCGCCGGGCCGGATTCTGCCCGAGCTGAGGGTGGGCAGTTCCGAGATAGCGCACCACCAACGTCGCCGCCACCGCGTCATGGCCCTCGCGCCACACCGTCCCGGCGATCGGCACGACTTCGCCGACGACCGCCTTGGCCGGATAGGTACCGCAGGACACAACGGGCGCGACGTCATCGATCTCGATACGACCGGGCACCCAACCACTCCATTCCTGACCTGTGCGACGTGGTCTGCTCCGCGCCGGCTCGAGTCGGTTTCTCGTTGTCGTGGCGCAGCAACCGTGGTCGCTGTACCGGTCGTGAGTCTTCTTGACCCTCGGGGTAACCGCATCGCGCCCTCTTCACACCGTAGTGCGAAGAATGACCGCCTGGGGAAGAAGCGCATGCTCGCGCCAACTGCACCAGGGTTCTCAGTAAGGTGGGAACGCGTGAAGGCCCTCCGCAGATTCACGGTCCGTGCCCATTTGCCCGAGCGGCTCGCAGCCCTCGGCCGGTTGTCCACCAACCTGCGTTGGTCGTGGGACAAGCCGACACAAGATCTCTTCGCTTCGATCGATCCCCGGCTCTGGCTGCAGACCGGTCAGGATCCGGTGGCGCTGCTCGGCGCGGTCGCCCCGGCGCGGCTCGACGAATTGGCCGAGGACGAGCAGTTCCTCAACGTTCTGGATCAGCTCGCAGCGGATCTGGACGACTATCTGAGCCGGCCGATGTGGTATCAGGAGCAAGACACCACTTCGATGCCGACGGGCATCGCGTACTTCTCGATGGAGTTCGGTGTCGCCGAAGTCTTGCCGAACTATTCGGGCGGTCTTGGCATTCTGGCCGGCGACCATTTGAAGTCGGCGTCGGATCTGGGTCTGCCGCTGATCGCTGTCGGCTTGTACTACCGGTCCGGGTATTTCCGGCAGTCGCTGACTGCCGACGGCTGGCAGCACGAGAACTATCCGTCGCTGGATCCGCAGGGGCTGCCGCTTCGGCTGCTCACCGACGCCGCGGGCGCGCCGGTGCTCGTCGAGCTGGCGATGCCGGATGCCAAGGTGCTGCGCGCCAGGGTGTGGGTGGCGCAGGTCGGCCGGATCCCGCTGTTGCTCTTGGATTCTGACATCCCCGAAAACGAGCACGACTTGCGCAACGTCACCGACCGGCTGTACGGCGGCGACCAGGAGCACCGCATCAAGCAGGAGTTGCTCGCCGGGATCGGAGGCATTCGGGCCATTCGTGCGTTCACCGCCATCGAGGGCCGGCCCGCCCCGGACGTGTACCACATGAACGAGGGCCACGCGGGTTTCCTCGGGGTCGAGCGGATCCGCGAATACATCTCCGAGCAGAAGCTCGATTTCGATACCGCGCTGACGCTCGTGCGGGCCAGCACGGTGTTCACCACCCACACTCCGGTGCCGGCGGGAATCGACCGCTTCCCGGTGGACATGGTGCAGATGTACTTCGGCGACGACGGGAAAGATGGTCTGCTGCCGGAGGTTCCGGTCGCACGGGTGCTGGCTTTCGGCGCCGAGGACGACCCGTCGAAGTTCAACATGGCGCACATGGGCCTACGGCTGGCGCAGCGCGCGAACGGGGTGTCCCTGCTGCACGGGCGCGTCAGCCGCACGATGTTCGACGAGCTGTGGCCCGGTTTCGACCCTGCCGAGGTGCCGATCGGCTCGATCACCAACGGTGTGCACGGCCCCACCTGGGCGGCCCCGCAGTGGTTGGAGCTCGGCCGGGAACTCGCCGGTTCCACCGAGGCGCTGCGCGAGCCCAACGTCTGGGCGCGGCTGCAACAGGTCGACACCGGTCACATCTGGTGGATCCGCTCCCAGCTGCGCGCGCTGCTGGTCGAGGACGTGCGGCAGCGGCTGCGCCGGTCGTGGCTGGAACGCGGCGCATCTGAGGCCGAACTCGGCTGGATCGCAACGGCTTTCGACCCTGAGGTGCTGACCATCGGCTTCGCCCGCCGGGTGCCCACCTACAAGCGTCTGACCCTGATGCTGCGTGATCCGCAACGCCTCGAGGCGCTGCTGCTGGACAAGGACAAGCCGCTACAGCTGATCGTGGCAGGCAAGTCGCACCCCGCCGACGATGCGGGCAAGGCGCTGATCCAGCAGATCGTGAAGTTCGCCGACCGCCCGGAAGTGCGCCACCGCATCGCCTTCCTGCCCGACTACGACATGTCGATGGCCCGCCAGTTGTACTGGGGCTGCGACGTGTGGCTGAACAACCCGCTGCGTCCGTTGGAAGCCTGCGGCACGTCGGGCATGAAGAGCGCGCTGAACGGCGGACTCAACCTGTCCATCCGCGACGGCTGGTGGGACGAGTGGTATGACGGCGAAAACGGTTGGGAGATACCGACAGCCGACGGTCTCGCTGACGAGAACCGGCGTGACGACATCGAGTCCGCCGCGCTCTACACCCTGCTCGAGCAGTCGGTGACGCCCACGTTCTACGACCGGGACGACAAGGGTGTGCCGAACCGCTGGGTGGAGATGGTCCGGCACACCTTGCAGGGTCTGGGGCCCAAGGTGCTGGCGTCCCGGATGGTGCGCGACTACACCGAGAAGTACTACGTGCCTGCCGCCCAGTCGTTCCGCCGCACCAGTGCACCGATCGACGGCCTGCCGTTCGGGGCGGCACGTGACCTGTCGGCCTATCGGCAGCGTGTCCGGGAGGCCTGGCCGCACATCGAGGTCACCGATGTCGATAGCACCGGACTGCCCGACACCCCCCTGCTGGGGTCAGAGCTGACCCTGACCGCCACCGTCGCGCTGGCCGGGCTGAAACCGGACGAGGTCGACGTGCAGGCGGTGCTCGGCCGGGTCGATGCCGCCGACGCTCTGCAGGACCCCGTCACCGTGGACATGGTGCACTCGGGTTCCGGTGAGGGCGGAACCGACATCTTCTCGACGACGACGCCGCTGCCGGTGGCCGGTTCGGTGGGCTACACCGTGCGCGTGCTGCCGCATCACCCGCTGCTCGCCGGTGACAACGAGCTCGGTCTCGTCACGCTGGCGTAACGCCGGGAGTTGCCGAACCGGTTAGCAGGGCAGGGGAGCCACCTGTAGGTTCCCAACAGGACGTCGAGGGGTCCCGCATCGGTGCGGACCATCGGCAGCCGGGAAGGTGTTCGGGGCAGTGTTTGTTCGTCGCGCAGCGCTGGTGGCGCTGGTGGGCACCTTGTTGGCCGTGCCGGTGCCGGCATCGGCCGATCCTGATCCCGGCGGCCCCGACCTGAGTCAGCCCGTCGCCGCCGTCGCCGACCCGGCCGCGCCGCCGGTCGATGACGGGAAGGTGGCCTCGACGCCGCCGGCGGTCACGAAATCGCCGGACGGCTGGACGCTGACGATTTCGGCGAAGGACGAGGTGCAGATGCCGATCGCACCGCTGACCACCGCCATCTCCTCACGGGAGTACTCCGTCAGCGGTGTCTTCAACGGCGCGCTCGACGGACCCGGCGACAACCCGAGGGGTGTCTTCGAGGTGGGCTACCAGATTGGGTGCGGCATCGACATGAGCACCTCCAACGGCGTCGCCCTGGGCGGGACCATCGGGGTGAACTCGTCGATCGGGATCATCGGGCTGGACTTCCCCAACAACGCGGCCGAGGGGTTGCTGCCCGGTGTCGGCGGCAACATCGGCGGCGCGATCACCGTCGGTCTCAAGCCCGGCATCATCAACATCGTTCCGGTGACCAAGAAGCAGTACAAGGGCGACCGGCCGTGGGTGTCCATCAGTAATTTCCACGTGAAGATCGATGGCTGCGTAGGGGAGTCGTTCATCCGCTCCTACGCGACGCTGAGCAAGTCCACCGACGAAGGTGACGCGATCCTGTCCTGGTACGGGGTGACCAAGAAGATCTGAGCGTCGATCCAGAACTCAGAGCGAAGAAGCTGGGCGAAATATCGCCCTCCGTTCTGAATCGACGGTTCACATCCTGCGGGCCGCATCGGGATCTCCGCGCGCCCGGTAAGCACCCGCCTCCCGCACGATGTGGGCCCATCCCGCGGCCAGCTCGTCGTCGGCCAACCCCTCGCGCATCGTGGGGTCGAAGCGGACGCTGACATCGGCCCACCGGGCGTGCGCCATGTCATCGATGACCGCTCTGGCCAGCTCGGTGGCACCAGGCAGCGCAGCGGTGTTCAGGCCGAACCGCAGCGGATCCATACTTCCAGTGTGGCCGTCGGTGAACCATCACGGGAAGCGTTTGATGCACCGGTCCTGATCGCCGAGCACCCCGATGCGGAAGGCGTCGATGCGGTTGAAGCCGGCGGGCACGGATTCACCGTTGACGTCCCCGGCGACCAGGCCGTTGGTCAGCAGACCTGACACCGCCTCGTCGATGTCGCCGGCCGTCAGCGCCACGGTGTTGCCGTCGGGGGTGGTGACCTCCTTGGACAGCTTGGTGGTGGCGACGCCCGTCAGGCACGCGGTTCGCAAACCGGCTTCGGCGTTGTCGAGCACCAGGCCGCCGCGCTCGTGCTGCAGCGCCAGCATGTATCGCGACACCAGCACGGAGTAGGCGGTGTTGTCACCGTTGACCAGGACGTTGTCCTGGCCTTCGTTGGAGGCGCCCATCTTCTCCAACCCCGGCAGGTCGATGGCGATCGTGTTGCTGGCCGGGCAGTAGGACACCGGCGGGCTGGGCCGGGCATCAGGACATTTCGACGCCGACGCGGCGTCCAGGCTCAGGGTGGGCGGATTCTTCGGCGTGAACAGGATGTTCATCGCTTCGATGATCGAGCGGACCGACTCCTCGGTGACCGGCCACTCACCGGTCTGGTCGCGCTGCAGTTCGATCGGCAAGTCTCCGCGGCGCTGGCCGATCTCCTGGGCGTCGATGGCGGCACACGACGACGGTCCGTCGGTGAAGCCGAACTGGAAGGCCGAGATCCGTTCGAACGCCGACCCGTGCTCGTCGCCGCCGTCGGCATAATCGTCCTGGCTCAGCAGCGGGTCGCGGAACGAAATCATCGCGGCCAGAAGGTTGTTCAGCCCGTCGCCGGTGCTCAGCGTGAACCGCTTCGAATTGCCTTCGGCCACCCACCGCATGTAGACGCCGGCCAGGCAGTCGGCCTGCTGCTCGGCCACCAGAGTGGGGGTGCCCTTCTTGTTGAGCTTGGCCATTTTCTGAATCGCGTGCCCGTACTCGTGAGCCAGCACCATCGTGATCGCCATGTCGCCGTTGGCTTGTCGCAGCGCGGGCAGCAGTACGCCGCGATCCCAGCCGATGGTGTTGTCGTCCTCGCAGAAGCCGGCGTTGATCAGGTCGGAGGTGGTGTCGCCGCAGAATTCGCCGTCATATTCGTTGGAGTCCCAGGAGATCAGGTCCTTGACGGGTCGGAACTCCCCGTCGAACGAGCCCTTGTAGTTGTCCTTCCAGAACGACTCCAGATCACTGATCGACTGGGCGCCGATCTCGTCGTCCTTGCCGCCGTCACTGTGGGAGACCTTTCGCGTCGGCTTCTCCGCATCCGAGCGCAAGCCGCTGGCGCCGTCCACCGCCTGCAGGCCGCCGACTTTGAACGGATCGTCGAAGACCGACACGGCCTTTCCGGAGATGGTGGTGCCGCAGCCGGCGAGCACCACAGCGGCGCTCGCTACGGCGAGCAGGCGTGCGAGGTGTCGTCGGCGCATGGGGGCCACCCTCTCCGGAGCATCGAAATTTGCTCTCACAATAGTGCCGTGCCGCCCGGGGAACCGGGACCTGTCACGGCGCGACCCCATCGCGTAGCCGCTGAAGTGCCTGCTTGACGCGATCGGGATCGGTGGTCGGCCAAAACGGCGGCAGCGACGCGCGCAGGTAGCCGCCGTACCGGGCGGTGGCCATCCGGGAGTCCAGTACCGCGACGACGCCGCGGTCGTCGGCGCGACGCAGCAACCGGCCCGCTCCCTGCGCGAGGAGCAGGGCGGCGTGGGCGGCGGCGACCGTCATGAACCCGTTGCCGCCGCGCGCGGCGACGGCTCGCTGCCGCGCCGTCAGCAGCGGATCGTCGGGCCGGGGGAACGGGATGCGGTCGATGAGCACCAGCGACAGCGACGGCCCCGGCACGTCGACGCCCTGCCACAGCGACAGTGTGCCGAACAGTGATGTCTCGGGGTCGGCGGCGAACTTCTCGACCAGGGCCGCGGTGTTGTCGTCGCCCTGGCAGAGGATCGGGGTGTCGATCCGGGCCCGCAGCGCCTCGGTCGCCGCCTTGGCGGCGCGCATCGACGAGAACAGCCCCAGGGTGCGTCCGCCGGCCGCCTCGATGAGCCCGGCGATCTCGTCGACCTGTTCGGGGGAACCTGCGGAGTCCCGGCCCGGCGGCGGCAGGTGCGCGGCGACGTAAAGGATCCCGGACTTGGCGTGCTCGAAGGGGGAGCCGACATCCAGTCCGGTCCACTTCGGCCCGTCGCCGAGGCCCCAGGCGCCTGCCATGGCGTCGAACGAACCGCCGACGGTCAGGGTTGCTGACGTCAAAATCGTTGTCGCACTGTCGAACAGGCGGGTGCGCAGCAAACCGGCCACCGACAGCGGCGCCACCCGCAACACCGGTCTGAGGTTGCCCCTTACGTCCTCGTGGTCCAGCCACACCACCTCCGTGCGGTTCGGAATGGCCGGGACGAACGAGTCCAGCACCCGTGACGCTGCATCGCCGATCTCGGTCAGCGCCGCGATCGCCTCGTTGCGGGCCGCGGCGGCCTTGGGGTCTTTCGGCGCCGGATCGATGTCGCCCCTGGCAGCGGTGGCCGCATCCCTCAGCGCGGTGAGGTACGTAGCCAGCTCGTCGTCGAGGTGATCGAGCCGGCCCGGCTGCGCGTCGTGGATCGCCGAGGAGAACGTCGCCACCGCAGCCTCCATCCGCTGGACCAGCGCCGGGCTGACCAGGCGGGCGATCCGCCGGACGGCCACCCCCAGCGGCGCGGGGGTCAGCTCACCGGTGGCCACCGAGGTCACCCGGTCCACCAGTTCGTGGGCCTCGTCGACCACCAGATACTCGTGTTCGGGCAGCACGGCGGCGTCGGCGATCGCGTCGATCGCCAGCAGCGCATGGTTGGTGACGATGATCTCGGCGCGGCCGGCTTCGCCGCGCGCCCGTTCGGAGAAGCAGTCGGTGCCGTACGGGCAGCGCGCCATGCCGAGACATTCCCGGGCCGAGACGCTGACCTGCGACCAGGACCGGTCGGGCACACCCGGCGTCAGCTCGTCACGATCACCGGTCTCGGTGGACGACGCCCATGCCGTCAATCGGGCGACGTCGCGGCCCAGCGCGCTCGCCGCGACGGGCTCGAACAGTTCCTCCTGCGAGGCGTCGCCGGACTCATCTGCGCTTCCGTTGTGAATCTTGTTCAGGCACAGATAATTTCGCCGCCCTTTCAGCAACGCGAACTTGGGCCGCCGAGGCAGTGCGGGGGCCAGCGCGTCGACCAGCCTGGGCAGATCGCGGTCGACGAGCTGGCGTTGCAGCGCGATGGTCGCCGTGGACACCACGACGGGCGAGCCCTCCGACACCGCGCGGGCGATCGACGGGATCAAATAGGCCAGCGACTTGCCGGTTCCGGTACCGGCCTGCACCGCCAGATGCTCGCCCTCGGCGAAGGCCTTTGCCACCGCCTCGGCCATCTGCACCTGGCCGGGGCGCTCGGCGCCGCCCAGCGCGGACACCGCCAACGCCAGCAATTCGGTGGCCGGCGGCACTTCGCTGTCGTCGCTCACCGTGATCGCGCCGGCATCTGTCGGGTCGGGATCGCCGGCTCGCCCTGCGAGAGCGCCAGACCTTCCCAGGGCAGGCTGCGCAGCCCGCGCACCACCAGCTCGCGCGCGGCGGCCAGATCGGCTGATGCCAGCGGCTGTCCGGCACGCACCAGCGGTACGGTCAGCACCCGCGACGGCTCGGTCATCTCGGGTGCGGCGGCCACCGGATGAATGACCTCCTCGGTGATCGTGCCGGTCGGCCGGGACAGTCGCAGGGCCGCCTTGCGTCCGCCGTGAGATTCCTTGCGGCTGCTGCGTTTTTGAACGGGAATGCCGTCGACCTCGACGAGTTTGTAGACCATGCTCGCGGTCGGGGCGCCCGAGCCGGTGGCGACCGAGGTCCCGACACCGTAGGTGTTGACCGGGTCGGCGCGCAGCGCGGCGATCGAGAATTCGTCGAGGTCACCCGACACCACGATCTCGGTGCCGGTGGCACCCAGGTCGTCGAGCTGGCCGCGCACCCGGCGGGCCAGCACCCCGAGGTCGCCGGAGTCGATGCGCACCGCGCCGAGGCCGGTTCCGGCGACCTCGATCGCGTTGGCCACCCCCGCCGTCACGTCGTAGGTGTCGACCAGCAGGGTCGTCCCGACGCCCAGCGCGTCGACCTGCGCACGGAAGGCCGCCTTCTCGTCCGGACCGTCGGCAGTCGTGTGCAACATCGTGAACGCATGCGCGCTGGTCCCCATCGCCGGGATGTCGTAGCGGCGGTTGGCTTCGAGGTTCGACGTGCCGGCAAAGCCGGCGATGTAGGCGGCGCGGGCCGCCGCCACCGCCGCCTGCTCGTGGGTGCGACGCGAACCCATTTCGATCAGCGGGCGGCCGGCTGCCGCGCTGACCATCCGCGCGGCCGCCGAGGCGATTGCGGTGTCGTGGTTGAAGATCGACAGCGCCAGCGTCTCCAGCAACACGCATTCGGCGAAGGTGCCGGTAACCGACAGGACCGGGGAGCCGGGGAAGTACAGCTCGCCCTCGGCGTAGCCGTCAACATCACCGGTGAACCGGAAGTCCCGCAGATAGTCCAGCGTCGCGTCGTCGAGGAAGGACCGCAGGGGAGCCAGGGCGTCGTCGTCGAAGATGAACTCGCCCAACGCTTCCAGAAACCGCCCGGTGCCCGCGACCACACCGTAACGGCGGCCGTCCGGCAGGCGGCGGGCAAACACCTCGAAGGTGGTTCGGCGCTCGGCGGAGCCGTCACGCAGCGCGGCGGCGAGCATCGTCAACTCGTACTTGTCCGTCAGCAGGGCGGCGGTCACAGCGCAACCGTATCGGCCACCCGGCGGGCTGGATAGCCGGAGAGGCGGCTCGCTATCCTTGGTCGCATGGGTTCGCAAGCAGCTCCGACTCGACCGGACGCCAGCGGACAGCAACGCACTGAATCCGTCGCTGCTGTCGATACCCCCTGGGTGACGATCGTCTGGGATGACCCGGTGAATCTGATGAACTACGTGACCTACATCTTCCAGAAGCTGTTCGGCTACAGCGAACCGCACGCCACCAAGCTCATGCTGCAGGTTCATCACGAAGGCAAGGCGGTTGTCTCCGCCGGGAGCCGGGAATCCATGGAGGTCGACGTGTCCAAACTGCATGCCGCCGGTTTGTGGGCGACCATGCAGCAGGACCGCTGACCGCGTGCGCAAATGGAAGCGGGTCGACACCGCTGAGGGTCCTCGGTTCCGCTCGGCGCTGGCCCCGCATGAGGCCGCGCTGCTGAAGAACATGGTCGCCTCCGTGCAGGGCATGCTCGACGAGCGGGAGGCGGCGACCCCGTCGGATCCGTTGGAACAGATCACCGGAATCCGGGCCGGCAACCCGCAGGCGCCCGACGACACGACGATGCGGCGCCTGCTGCCCGACTTCTTCAAGCCCCAGCGTGATCATCCGGCTGGGTCCGCAGCCGCCGAAAGCCTCAACGGTGCGCTGCGCAGCCTGCACGAGCCGGACATCATCGATGCCAAAAGATCTGCGGCCCAACGGCTTTTGGACACCCTCCCGGATGGTGGAGGCAGGTTCGAGATCACCGAAGACGACGCCAACGCCTGGGTCTCCGCGGTCAACGACGTCCGGCTGGCGCTGGGCGCGATGCTCGAGATCGGCCCGGAGGGCCCCGACCGTCTGCCGACCGACCACCCGCTGGCGGGGCACCTCGACGTCTATCAGTGGCTGACCGTGTTGCAGGAGTATCTCGTGCTCGGCCTGATGGGCAAGCCCATCCGATGACTGAAGGCACGCCCATCCGATGAACACCGGGTCGATCACCGACGTCGAGGGCATCCTGGTCGGTCACCACCACCGCCTGGACGATGATGCGAGCCTCGGCTCCGGCTGGGCCTGTGGGACCACCGTGGTCGTCGCCCCACCCGGCACGGTCGGCGCTGTCGACGTTCGCGGCGGCGCGCCCGGTAGCCGCGAGACCGACCTGCTCGACCCGGCCAACAGCGTCCGCCACGTCGACGCCGTCGTGCTGACCGGCGGCAGTGCCTACGGTGTGGCCGCCGCCGACGGCGTGATGACCTGGCTGGAGAAGCAGGGCCGCGGCGTGGCGATGAAAGGTGGCGTCGTCCCGATCGTGCCGGCCGCGGTGATCTTCGATCTCCCGGTCGGTGGCTGGGCGTGCAGGCCCACCGCCGAGTTCGGGTATGCGGCGGCGAGCTCGGCCGGTGTGGAGGTGGCGGTGGGCACCGTCGGAGCGGGTGTCGGTGCCCGTGCCGCCGTGCTCAAGGGTGGCGTCGGCACCGCGTCGATAACCCTCGACTCCGGGGTGACCGTCGGGGCGATCGTCGTCGTCAACAGTGCGGGCAACGTCGTCGACCCGGCCACCGGGCTGCCGTGGATGAGCCACCTCGTCACGGAGTTCGGGCTGGCCGTGCCGCCCGCCGAGCAGATCGCCGCACTCACCGCGCTCGACAAGGAGTCCAGCCCGCTCAACACCACCATCGCTGTCGTCGCCACCGACGCGGCGCTGTCGCCGGCCGGGTGCCGGCGGTTCGCGATCGCTGCCCAGGACGGCCTGGCGCACACCATCCGTCCCGCGCACACCCCGCTGGACGGTGACACCGTTTTCGCGCTGGCTACCGGCGCGGTCGAGCTGCAGCCCGATCCCGATACGCCGGCGTCGATGATGCCGGAGACCAAGGCGCTCGCGGCGATCGGCGCGGCAGGGGCGGATTGTCTGGCGCGGGCGGTGCTGGTTGCGGTGCTGGCGGCGCAGTCGGCGGCCGGCGTCCCGACCTACCGCGACGTGGTTCCGGGGGCGTTCGGCGTCGGTGCCTGACCCGAGCTCGACCCGCGCAGGAGTGCTCCACCGGTAGCCTGGACGAAGCTGAGTAGGCGCTGGCACGGCCAGCTCTTGGCGTAGAAGAGGTATGAGGCACAGATGAACCAGCCGTTGGGTTACCCGGCGACTCCGCCGCAGCCCAAGAAGCCCCCGGCGTGGAAGGTCGGCGGCGCCACCATCCTGTCGTTCGTTGCGCTGCTGTACGTGATCGAGATCGCCGATCAGCTCTCGGGGCACTCGCTGGACCGCAACGGCATCCGGCCGCTGGAAACCGACGGCCTGTGGGGCATCGTCTTCTCGCCGCTGCTGCACGCCAACTGGCAGCACCTGGCCGCCAACACCGTGCCGGCCCTGGTGCTCGGCTTCCTGGTGACGCTGACCGGCATGGCCCGATTCGTCTGGGCCACCGCGATCATCTGGATCGTGGGCGGATTCGGTACCTGGCTGATCGGAAACGTCGGCTGCGGGCTGGAGACCAACCACATCGGCGCCTCCGGGCTGATCTTCGGCTGGCTGACCTTCCTGTTGGTCTTCGGCTTCTTCACCCGGCACATCTGGTGGATCGTCACGGGGATCGTGGTGCTGTTCGTCTACGGCGGGGTGCTGTGGGGGGCGCTGCCCGAATTGACCACCTGCGGCGGGGTGTCCTGGCAGGGCCACCTATGCGGGGCGATCGCCGGGGTGCTGGCCGCCTATTGGCTCTCCGGTCCGGAACGCAAAGCGCGGGAACGCAAGAAGGCCGGCCAATTTCCCGGCCTGACGTCATGAGCGACCGCTTCGCGCCGGTCGGCATCTTCGATTCCGGCGTGGGCGGGCTGACCGTCGCCCGCTCGATCATCGATCAGCTCCCCGACGAGGACATCATCTATGTCGGCGACACCGGCAACGGTCCCTACGGCCCGTTGACCATTCCCGAGGTTCGGGCGCACGCACTGGCGATCGGCGACGATCTCGTCGAGCGCGGGGTCAAAGCCCTCGTCATCGCCTGCAACACCGCGTCGTCGGCCTGCCTCCGCGATGCGCGGGAACGCTACGACGTGCCCGTCGTCGAGGTGATTCTGCCCGCGGTGCGGCGTGCGGTGGCCACCACCCGCACGGGACGCATCGGGGTCATCGGCACTCAGGCGACGATCGCGTCGGGGGCCTACCAGGACGCGTTCGCGGCGGCGCGCGACGTCGACGTCGCGGCGGTGGCGTGCCCGCGCTTCGTCGACTTCGTCGAGCGCGGCGTCACCAGCGGCCGCCAGGTGCTCAACCTGGCCGAGGGCTATCTGGAGCCGCTCCAGCGCGCGCAGGTCGACACCTTGGTGCTGGGCTGCACGCACTACCCGTTGCTGTCCGGGCTGATCCAGCTGGCGATGGGGGATTCGGTCACGCTGGTGTCCAGCGCCGAGGAGACGGCCAAAGACTTGCTGAAAGTTCTGACCGAGCGCGATCTGCTGCGCCCGCACGAGGCGCCGCCGGCGACCCGGCTCTTCGAGGCGACGGGTGATCCCGACGCGTTCACCGCTCTGGCGGCGCGCTTCCTGGGGCCGGCGATCACCGGCGTCCATCCGGTTCAACGTCACGTCTCGGCGACAACGTGATTCTCTCTGACAAACCCGTCATGTTTTCCTCTTGCGGCAACCGGGCATGGCAAGCTGGTGGCTGTGCGAATCACCGTCCTCGGTTGCTCCGGCAGTGTTGTCGGGCCTGATTCGCCGGCGTCCGGCTACCTGCTGACAGCACCGGACACACCGCCGCTCGTCCTCGATTTCGGTGGCGGGGTGCTCGGCGCGCTACAGCGTTACGCCGATCCCAACGAGGTGCACGTTCTGCTGTCGCACCTGCATGCCGACCACTGCCTGGATCTGCCCGGCCTGTTCGTGTGGCGGCGCTACCACCCGAGCCCGGCCCGGGGCCGCGGCATCATGTACGGCCCGAGCGACACCTGGACGCGGCTGGCGGCGGCGTCGTCGCCGCTCGGGGGTGAACTCGACGACTTCTCCGACATCTTCGACATCCGCCATTGGCAGGACAACCAGCCGGTGCAATTCGGCGCCCTGACCGTGCTGCCGCGGCTGGTGACTCATCCGACCGAGTCGTTCGGTATGCGCTTCACCGACCCGTCCGGCGCCACCCTGGTCTACAGCGGCGACACCGGCGTGTGCGAGTCACTCGTCGAATTGGCAAGGGGTGCAGACGTTTTCCTGTGCGAGGCATCGTGGACCCACGCACCGGATCGGCCGCCGCATCTCCATCTGTCGGGCACCGAGGCGGGCCGGATGGCCAAGCGTGCCGGCGTCGGCGAACTGCTGCTCACCCACATCCCGCCGTGGACGTCGCGTGAGGACGTGATCTCCGAGGCCAAGGCGGAGTTCGACGGGCCGGTGCACGCCGTGGTGTGCGGGGAGGCCATTGAGGTCCGTCGGCACTGACGCCGATAGGGTCTTTCTCGTGTCCCGACGACAAGACGGCAGGCTTGACGACGAGCTGCGCCCGGTCACGATCACCCGTGGCTTCACCTCCCATCCGGCCGGCTCGGTGCTCGTCGCCTTCGGCGAGACCCGGGTCATGTGCACGGCCAGCGTCACCGACGGTGTGCCGCGCTGGCGCAAGGGCTCCGGACTTGGCTGGCTGACCGCCGAGTACGCGATGTTGCCCGGCGCCACTCACACCCGGTCGGATCGCGAATCGGTGAAGGGTCGCGTGGGCGGACGCACCCAGGAGATCAGCCGGCTGGTCGGGCGCTCGCTGCGGGCCTGCATCGATCTGGCCGCGCTCGGCGAGAACACCATCGCCATCGACTGCGACGTATTGCAGGCCGACGGCGGAACCCGCACCGCCGCGATCACCGGCGCCTATGTCGCGCTCTCCGATGCCGTCACGTATCTGGCGGCGGCCGGCAAACTGTCCGACCCGCGCCCCCTGTCATGTGCCATCGCGGCGGTCAGCGTCGGGGTGGTCGACGGCCGCGTTCGCGTCGACCTTCCCTACGAGGAGGACTCGCGCGCCGAGGTCGACATGAACATCGTCGCCACCGACACCGGAACACTTGTCGAGGTCCAGGGCACCGGGGAAGGTGCGACGTTCCCGCGTTCGACGCTGGACAAGATGCTCGACGCCGCCCTCGGCGCGTGCGAGACCCTGTTCGCCGTGCAGCGCGAAGCCTTGGCCCTGCCATATCCCGGTGTGCTGCCCGAAGGTGCGCCGTCGAAGAAGGCGTTCGGGAGCTGAGCTGAGCCGCTTACTCGTCGCCAGCCGCAATGCCAAGAAGCTGGCCGAACTGCGCCGGGTCCTCGACGCCGCCGGGCTGGCCGGGCTGACCCTGGTCTCGCTCGACGACGTTCCGCCCTTCGACGAGGCGCCCGAAACCGGCGCCACCTTCGAGGAGAACGCGCTGGCGAAGGCTCGCGACGGCTACACGGCGACCGGGTTGCCCACCGTCGCCGACGACTCGGGGCTGACGGTCGCCGCCCTCAACGGGATGCCGGGGGTGCTTTCGGCGCGATGGGCCGGAACTCATGGCGAGGACGCCGCGAACAACGCATTGCTCCTGGCCCAGTTGCGTGACGTGCCCGACGAGCGGCGATCGGCGGCGTTCGTGTCGGCGTGCGCACTGGTCTACGGCCCCGGCGACGCCGACAGCGCGGTGGTCCGCGGCGAGTGGAACGGGGCGATCGCCCGGGAGCCGCGCGGTGCGGGCGGCTTCGGCTACGACCCGCTGTTCATTCCCGAGGGGGAGAGCCGCAGCGCGGCCGAGCTCAGCCCGGCGGAGAAGGACGCGGCGTCGCATCGTGGCCGGGCGTTGGCGCTGCTGATCCCGGCCCTGAGTGCGCTGCTCAGATGAGTGGAACGAGATTTTCCTAGCGCATCTAACCTGTGTCATGATGCTCGAGTGGGTCGTCACTCGGTCCGGGCGGCGCACCCCGGTGTTCTGATCGCCGTCCTGGCGGCGGCCGGGATCAGCGTGTCGTTGACGCAGACGCTGATGATCCCGCTCATTCCCGAACTCCCAATGCTGTTGCACACCAACCCGTCCAACGCATCGTGGACGATCACCATCACCCTGCTGACCGCGGCGGTGGCCACGCCGGTGTTCGGACGCCTCGGCGACATGCACGGTCCCAAGCCGATGTTGATGATCTGTGCGGGTGCGATGGCCGGCGGCTCCCTGCTGGCCGCGGTCACCAGTTCTCTGGTGCCGTTCATCATCGGGCGCGGGTTGCAGGGGCTGGCCTTGCCGATCATTCCGCTGGCCATCAGTGTGCTCCGCTCGGCCCTGCCCGCCGAGCGGGTCGGCCCGGCGATGGGGCTGATCAGTTCGTCACTGGGTGTCGGCGGCGCGATGGGCCTTCCGCTGTCGGCGGTGATCGCCCAAAAGGCCGACTGGCACACATTGTTCTGGGGCGCAGCCGTTCTCGGCATCCTGGCAATGCTGCTGTTCGCCTTCCTGGTGCCCAATGTCCCGGCGAGCTCGGCTGACCGGTTCGATCCGCTGGGCACCCTGCTGCTGGCGGTGGGGTTGGTGACCCTGCTTCTGCCGATCTCCAAAGGCTCGACCTGGGGCTGGACGAGTTCGACGACGCTGTCGCTGTTCGCGCTCTCGATCGCGGTCTTCGCAGTCTTCGCCCGCTGGCAGTTCCGGACCGCATCGCCGATCGTGGATCTGCGCACCACGCTGCGACGGCCGGTCTTGACCACCAACATCGCGGCGGTCCTGGTGTGCTTTTCGATGTTCGCGCTGTCGTTGGTCGGTCCGCAGGTGCTCGAACTGCCCGCGGGAACCGGATTCGGCCTGGGACAGTCGATGCTGCAGGCCGGTCTGTGGATGGCTCCGGGCGGACTGGCGATGATGGTCGCGGCTCCGCTTGCCGCGCGTACCGCCGGCCGACGTGGTCCCAAGTTCACGTTGGTCTGCGGTTCGGCGATCATCGCGGCCGCCTATCTGGGCGCGCTGTGGTTACTCGGTAGTCCCGCGGCGGTGATGGTGGTCAACGTCGTCGTGAGCTTCGGCGTCGGGTTCGCGTACTCATCGCTGCCCGCGCTCATCAACGCAGCGGTGCCGGTGTCCGAGACGGCCGCCGCCAACGGAATCAACGCGCTCGCGCGATCTTTGGGGACGTCGGTGTCCAGCGCGGTCATCGGTGTCGTGCTCGCGACGATGACGATCACCTATGCCGGGCACGTCGTTCCGTCGCTGCACGGGCTGCGAACGGCGCTGCTGATCGCTGCCGGTGTCGCCGCGCTCGCGGCCGCGGTTGCGATGACGATCCCGGCCCGGGGGGACACCGCCGTCGCCGACTGGTCGGCCGACGAACTCGAGCTGTCCGACGACCCGCTGATCAAAGGTTGAAGCGGGTCTTCAGCTCTCGGGTCTGCACCTGCTCGACGATGATGCCGAGCAGCGGGACGGTGCCGGCCAGCAGCACACCGATGGTCTTGGCAATCGGCCAGCGCACCTTCACTGCGAGGTTCGCGGTGAAGAGCAGGTAGATGAAATAGACCCAGCCGTGCACCACGCCGATCCAGGTGGGCGGGTTGTCGACCTTCACGACGTAGCGCAGCACGATCTCGTAGCACAGGGCGATCAGCCAGATGCCGGTCGTCCAGGCCAGGACGCGGTACCCGAGAAGGGCTTTGCGGATCGTCTCGTTCGGGACGCCCGTGGTGGTGTGGGCTTCCGGCGACTCGGGTGCGGTCATGCGGTGGTCCTGTTCTGATCTTCGTGGGCCTTGTCGGCTTCGGCCAGCTCGGCCAGGTAGGCGTTGTATTCACGCATTGCGGGGTCGGCCTCATCGGACGCGGCGCCGGCCGTGGGCCGTTCGGGAAGCAGTCCGGCGGGGATCTCGGTGATGGAGTCGGCGTCCGTCGGCGGCTCGGGCACGCCTTCTTCTTCGTAGCGGATGAACTTGCGGTACGCGTACACGCAGAATCCGGCGAACATCGGCCACTGCAGGGCGTAGCCCAGGTTTTGGAAGGTGCCCGACGTCGACTCGAATCTGCTCCACTGCCACCAGCCCAGGGCCAGGCAGCCGCACGCGGCGATGATCACCAAAATGATCAGCGCGAACCTGCGGCGACGGGTCGTGGGCACACCACGACGGTACCCTGCCAGCGGTTATAGGTTCACCGGTGAGTGGCGCTCAGCACTTGGGGCCGACGAATTCGTCGAGGCGGGCGCCGGCAAATCCTGGGCGATACGCCCGGTAGACTCCGGAGTCCTGCGGGCGTGGCGAAATCAGGCATACGCGATGGCTTTAGGTGCCATTGCTCGAAAGAGCGTGGGGGTTCGAGTCCCCCCGCCCGCACAATCGGCCCTCGTGGTGCGCGTCACAACACCTCAAGTCTCGAACGGATCTCACGCCGGTCACAAAGCTAATCTGCTAGCTAGACTAACTTTTGAACTCTAAGCTCGGTCTCAGGTACTTGATGAAGAACGGAGCTACGGTGATCGCGTTGGGCAAAGTCAGAGATGTCGTTTTCTTCGCGGCGGCGACACCGCGGCTCTGCCTGACAACAGAGAAGAAAATGGCACCGAGAGTGGAGTACCGGTGAGCGATCCCATGATGACGTCTGTCGACCTGATCCGTTATGCGATCGCCGACCAGGTGCGCGAACTTGGCGGAGACAGCGACAAGATCGATCAGATCGCGATGTCTGCCGCCTACGCAATTTTCATCGGTATGGCCGCCGACGCATCTCGCCAATCGCGCTGATCTGAGGTTCGCCATGGGCGTGGCCGAATAGGTTGCTGCGCCCCTCTTTCCTGGTCGCTGATGGCCACAATCTTCGCGTCGCAATTCGCACGCATTCCTAGTTGGAGAGCCCTGCGCTGCAGTTCACTAGCGCGGGGCCGCCGTCGCTTCCGCGGGTGGTCGCATCGCGGTGGTGGCCCGGCCGTCTCTGCCTGTCGATTCCGCAGTGTGCTCGCACCTACCAGTGAAGTTTGCTGAAAGCGAATCTGGCGCGTCGCTTTATGGCTGCCGACATTTCTGGAGATCGCTGTGGGCGACGCGATCGGCGGTCGCCGCACCAGTCCATCACTGACGTATAAGATTGTCTTGCTGCAGTATTCGTGACTCGCGTAAGACGTTCACAGTCGTCCCATCGGCACCAATGTGGCCATCGGCGTGGCGAAACTCGATCTTGATTGGCTAAGGTGCGGGTATTAACTTACTTTTCAAGTATCGACAGCATGTTGGGGCTTGTCGGGGGGTGGGGCCCCGCGAATGGAGAACGGAACCCGCGCCATGGAAGCTCTGCTCGGACTTGCGAAAGCGATTCCCCCGGACGGCTGGCTCGTCATGTCACTGGTGGCCAGCGCCATCGTGATGGGGTTCGACTCGATCATCGCCGATCTCGTCGGGCGCGACATTGGCTGGGACGACGTCGATGCCGCTGCCGATAGTGACCGTGAGGTGCTGGGCCGCTGATCGGGGCCTAACCGATCGGGAAGCGGTCCACCCCTGCATCGCCGCCCGGGATCACCGGGATGACGACGGCCGATGGATGAGCGGCGTCGTGCAGGATGGTCTGCGTTGCCTGCTGCGTCGCCGCGCTCTGCCCGAATGGGTCGCCGGTATTCGGGTTCGGTGCGAACTGAGGGTAGTCGCTGCTGGAGATCTCCACTCGGATGCGGTCGCCGGCACGGAACTCATAGCTCGTCGGCCAGATGGCGATCCGGTATTCGTAGGGCTGGTTCGCAATACCAGGGTGCGGGTCGGACAACGAGTCTCGGAATGCCGTCCGCACGATCCCGTTGTTGAGGTTGATCGCATCGCCGTCGGGCTTGACCACGATCAGCTTGGCGGTGAAGTCGGTGTCGACGGCCGACGACGACGCCCACAGGTCGACCGTCACCGGTCCGGTCACCTCGGTGTCGGCTGACAACGGATCGCTGCTGTAGACCAACACATCCGAGCGCTGTTCGACCGGTATCTGGTCGTAGGGTCCCTGCGGGCCCGACCGGGCTCCACAACAGGAATGCCCGCCGACGCTGGGAGCCGGATCGGTCGGGTCGTAGAGGTAACGGTCCGGTGTCTGGCCGACGGCGGTTGCTGTCGTGGTCAACGTGCCGGTGCGCGAATCCATCTGGCCGTCGCCGGACAGGAAGTAGCGAGTCCACCGGGTCTGGGGCAGCGGCCAACTTGGCGCCGACTTCCAGCGGTTGGCGCCCATCAGGAAGTAGTCCACCCGCGGGGCGTCGCCAGAGGTCCCGTTGACGCCGTTGTTCATACCCTTGAGGTAGTGGTCGTACCACTGCAGCATCAGCTCGTTGATCGGAGTAGCGCCGACGGGACCGATGTCCTTGAGCAGTGGCGCCGGTTCCGAACCTGGCCGACCCCAGTCCACGTGGTCCCAGGGGCCGATGACGAGCCGTTGGTTCGTCCGGGCTTCGGGAGTGGCCGCCGACTTCACCATTCCGGTGAAGTTCTCGATGCCGCCGGCGAGGAATGCGTCGTACCAGCCCTCGACGTCGAGAACCGGCACCCGAACCGAGGGATAGCGGTCGCGGATGCTCCACTGCCGCCAGAAGTCATCTCGAGTCGAATGCGCGATCCAGTCGAAATACCACGGCGCCACAGCAGGATTCGCGGGCTGTAGCGGCGGCAGTGCGCGGTAGGGGAGGAAGATCAGCCATCGGGTCGAGTCCGCCGCGGCGGCCTTGAGTGCCGCGGCAGTCGGGTCGTCGCGCCGGTTCTCGGCGGCGGTGGTGGCCAAACCGAGCGCCCAGGGCTGCACGAACGCCAGCCGGAACTCGCCACCCTCGTACATCCAGCCGTCGAAGTAGTCCGAGGCGGTGTTCGCCGGAACGATGGTGACCAGGTGTGGGGGCGCTGTCGTGGCGGCCAGCCATTGGGTCGCGCCGACATACGACGAGCCATACATGCCCACCTTGCCGTTCGACCCTGGCAGCGCGGCCGCCCACTCCACCGAGTCATAGCCGTCGTCGCGATCGTGGGTGAACTCGCTGAAGGTGCCCCCGGAGCTGCCCTGCCCCCGAACATCCTGAATGGCAACGAGATAGCAGTGCGACGCGAACCAGTCTGGTGTCTGATAGCGCGACGGCTGGACCTGGGCACCGGACTTCCCGTACTGGGTGCGCATCAGAATCACCGGAACCGGGCCGGTGCTGTTCGGCCGGTACACGTCGGCGCGCAGCACGGTTCCGTCGCGCATCCGGGCCGGCACGTCGGTCTGCTTGCTCACCGCGCACGGGCCGCGGCCGGTCGAGGGCGGCCAGGCCGAGTCGGTGACGCGCCGGCCCGACCCGCTGCACGCCGACAACACCAGGGCCAGCGCCAACGTCACCGCCAGGGCACGCGTCGTTCGCACGTCTCCACGCTACGCAGGTGTGCTCAGATCATCTCTCTCGCGGTGAGCCACCGCATGATGGGCCAGCCCGCGAACACCGGCAGCCAGCACGTCAGAACGCGATAGAGCAAGACCGCGGGAACGCCGACCGCGGCGGGTACGCCGAAGGCGGCGAGTCCACCGATCAGGGCGGCCTCCACCGCGCCGACACCGCCGGGGGTGGGTGCCGCCGACGCGAGAGTGCCGCCGACCATGGTGACGATGGTGACCGTGACGAACGTGGTATCGCCGCCGAACGCCGAGATGCTGGCCCACAGCACCAGCGCCATCCCCAGAGTGGTTGTCGCACAACCTAGTACGATGATGGCCAATCGCTTGGGCTCGCGCATCAGGTCCAGCAGCTCACGACCGACTTCCTGGAGTCGCGGCCGCAACGCCGTGCCGAGCCACCGGCGTGCCTTGGGTACCAACAGGAATGTGCCCAAGATTCCGAGCGCGACGCCGCCGATCAGGTACAGCAGCGTGGTGCTCGGTACGAAGTGGGACAGGTCGGCGGTCGCGCCGGCGGCGACGCTGAACAGGATCAGCAGGGTCACATGGGTGATCACCTGCACCGCCTGTTGCAGCGCTACCGCGGCGGTGGCGCGCAGCGCGCCGAGCCCACCCTTCTGCAGGAAACGGGTGCTCAGCGCCAGCCCGCCGACACCCGCCGGGGTCGTGGTGGCGGCGAAGGTGTTGGCGAACTGCATGATGACGAGATTCCGGAAGCTGACGAGCCCGGATGCGCACGCCCACAGTGCCGCTGCCGCACCGACATACGTCAGGGCGGAGACGGCCAGCCCGAGCAGCGCCCACCACCAGTTCGCATTGCGCAGTTCGCTGAAGAAGGTGGGCACCGTGCTGATGAACGGGTAGGCGACGTAGACCAGTGCGACCAGCAGGACCAGCTGGATGACCTGCTTGCGGGTGAACCGGGTGATGGTCTCGGTCTTGATCTCGTCAGCGCCGGTCTGCCGTTTGACTTCATCGCGGGCGGCGGCCATGACGCCCTTGGGATCGTTGACGGACTTGCGAATTCGGGCCGGGACCGCGGCCCGCGTCAGGCGCCTCGATGCGGTGAGGACGGTTTCCTTGCCCAGCGTGTGGACGGCGGCCTGCACGGCGGCTTCGGGACTGAACCGGTCGGACGTCGTCACCAGCAGCGCCGCGATGTCGGACTGGAGTTGCTCGTCGGTCGCGCCGTATTCGGAGTTGCCGAATCCGCCGAACAACACCTTCCCGGAGTCGACCGTCATCTCTTTGAAACGCAGGTCGCCGTGCGCGATCTGGTGGCGGTGCAGCACGCCGAGTGAACCCCAGACCGAGGTCACCAGGGCCTCGTCACAGGCCGACCCGATCGGCGAGCCCAGCGGCGGGGTGTGCGCGTACAGCGTCCACCCGCGGTCGAGCGCCGCGACCGCCATCGTGGTGGTGTTGGACACGCCGAGGTCGCCGACCGCGATCGTCATCAGTGCGCGGTGTTCGACCGCGCGGCGCATCGAGGCCTGCAGCGGAGCGGTCTCGGCGTCACGCAGGATGAGCCAGCGCCAGAACTGGCGCAGGGCACCGCCACTGCGTTGATTGGGCCCATACATTTCGAGGACCACCCGTGAACCAGCGTCATCGGCCCCCGACAATTCCAAGGGTCCGGACCCGGCCGGCCGCACCACCGTCAGAGACGTCACCAGAAACCCGCGGCGGGCCAGCGCGCGCACAGTTCCGTCGAGGGGGACTTCGAGCGCCGGGGTGCCGACCACCCACACCGTCAGGGCGCCGACGAACCAGCCGACTGAGAGTCCGAGCAGCGAGCGAGCCGGCACCACCGCGCTGACCACCAGGTGGATCGGCACGAAAGCCAGCAGCAGCGTCCACCACCATCGCCGCCAGCGGCCCGGCAGCCACGGCCCGGACACGGTGAGGACGGCGGCCAGCATCGCGATCCAGCGGGGATCGTCCAGGAACTGCGACAGCGTGGTCGAGAGTCGCTCGGAAAGGTCGAAATGCCAGCGGGGCGCGGCGATCCCGTTGCCGGTGATCGACAGTGAGAAGACGGCGAGGAATCCGGCGGCCACGTACGCCGCGAACAACTTCCACTGCCGCGCGCCGATCAGCCCGATGAGGATCACGAAGGGCAAGGCCAGGATCGCGACGCCGTAGGCCAGATAGACCAGGTTGGACTGGGTGGGGGTGAGCACACCCACGATCCGCGAAACGGATTTCTCGAGTCCGACCCAGTCGTTGCGGGTGATCAGCGAGCTGGTGATCACGATCACGAGGACAAGGGTCGCCAGCGAGAGCCGCACGATGTCGTTGGTCCGGCGGGTCAGCGGCAGCAGCACGTCGCCGGAGATGGCAACATCGCGTCCGTCAACTCGCACCGCTGCAACCTATCCCGACTTTCACCGGGGACGTCTCATTGACCGCCCGTCAGACGAAGCCGACGTAGCCCAGCAATGCCGCGGCGCCCACCACGATCAGCGGATTGGTCTTGGTCCGCACGAAGATGAGGGTGGCGACGCCGGTGATCAGATACGCCCGCCAGTCATGGTCGGCGGCCTTGCTCATGACCAGCGAGCTGGCCAGGATCAACCCCACGGTCAGCGGAGCGAAGCCCTTCTCCACCGCGTACCGCAGCCTGGATTTCTGGGCCTTCTGCCAGGACACCGTGATCAGGTACATCAGGCCCGCTGCGGGGACCACCATCGCAATCGTGGCCAGCACGCCGCCGACGATGCCACCGGCGACACCGAAGACGCCGAGGCCGGCCGCGTAACCGACCAGCGCCACGATCAGGATGCTCGGGCCCGGTGCGGCTTGCGAGATCGAGAAGATGTCGGCGAACTGGGAGTTCGTCAGCCAGTGGTGCCCGGTCACCGCCTGCAGGTGCATGTCGGGCAGCACCGTGTTGCCGCCGCCGATCGACAGCAGCGACAACGAGCCGAACATGCCGGTCAGTGCCAGGAACGTCTTCATGCGTCGACCGGTTCCGGCTTTTTGCGGGGCCATGCCCAGATCAGGCTCAGCGGCGCCAGGATCGCCAACGTCAGCAGCAACGGCCAGCGGAGCACACCGTTGAGCACGAAGCTGGCCAGGAAGAAGGCAACCGGCATCAGGCCTTTGAGGCATTTCTGACCGGTCTGGATGACCATCGCCAGGGTCAGCGCGACGGCGGCCGCCGAGGCGCCGTGCAGGGCGCCTTTGATCGCAGGCACTTCCTTGAACGTGAAGTAGACGAAGCCGAGCGTCAGCACGATCGCGACGGGCATCAGGCACAGCCCGATCACGGCCGCCACGGCGCCGGCCAGACCCTTCATCTTGGTTCCGACGAATACCGCCAGGTTCACCTGATTGGCGCCGGGCACGATCCGGCACATCGTCATCGCGGAGAGGAACTCCTCCTCACCCAGCCACTGCTTCTCGACGACGATGACCTCGCGCGACCAGGCACCCAGACCGCCGCCGAACGAGGCCAGCGCGATGTGGTTGAAGGTCCGCGCTACCTCGAAGAGCGAGACCTTCTCCCGGGTCGAACCGATCTCACTCATGGACCAGGTCGTGGTCGTGCGGAAACTCGTCCTCGACGGGACGGTTCTTTTCGAGCGGGTCGGGCGGCTCGTAATGGCTGGAGACCTGCCAGTCGCTCTTGAAGACCTCTTTGAGGCGAGCCACCACGTCCGGGTCATCGGTGGTGACACCGAGTTCGCGGCGAAGGTCGAAGGCGCTGCGATCGATGTTCATCGACCCGACCAGAACCTCTCTGCCGTCGATGATCAACAGTTTGGCGTGCACCCGCAGGTTCTTCTGCTTGCGCACCTCGACGCCGAACCGGCGGAGGGTGCGCAGCGAGGCGAACGTATCGAGGATGTCCCATTCGCTGATGCCGTGCTTGCCCCCGCACAGGACTCTCACCCTGACGCCGCGGTGGGCGGCCGCCGCGATGTGGTCGAGGATCACGGCGTCCACGTACTTGGGGTGCTGGATGTACAGCTTGCGCTCAGCGGAGTCGATGAACCGAGCCATGTGGTACCGGGAATTGGAGTTACTCCACAGCAGTCCTTCGTATCTGGGCGGTGTGAAGTCTCGATGTTCCCAGTCGGCGTTGAACACCTCGATGATCTGGGCGATGTGCTGAGGGTCATGGGTGATGATGCCGTAGTCACGGGTGAGCGTGAAGTACTTGATCATCAGGTTGTAGGTCGCGACCATTGCCGCGCTCTCATCGACGACGATCGACTTCTCGTGCGTCACATAGAATTTCGGGCTGGACCATTGGACGTCGATGCCGGCGCTCTTGAACGCCTCATAGCTCTCGTCGTTCGCCCGGTCACCACCCGAGCGCTGCGGGTTGAGCATGATCCGCACATCGACCCCGGCCTTCTTCCGGTCGATGGCAGCCTCGATCAGGCTGGGCTCGGTGAAGGTGAATTGCTTTATCAGAAGCGACTTTTGCGCGCTCATGATGAATTCGCGGACCGGTTCCAAACCGTCGTCTGGCTCGACGATCACGCGCGGGGCGTTAGCAGGCATAGGTTTCGGATGCTAGCACCAGAACTGCCCCGGCACTTTGCCGTTGGGTGAATGTCGGGGGCGCGTCGTGCTCAGTCGGCACCGTCGTGACTCAGGGTGCCGGTGCCGGAACAGCCGGATCTGCCAGCGCAAAGCCGAGTCCGGGTGGCACGTTGACTCCCGCGCCGGGCGCCGTGCCGGGCAGCGGCTCGCCAAGTTGCTCGTAGGGGACCTGGCCGAGCAGCGCGCCGTCGAGGGCGCCTTCGGAGTACATCGCGTGCAACCGGCGCAGGAAGTCCAGTCGGCCGGTCCCGGGCTGCTCGGCGGACGGGCCGATGCCGATGTCGGGTTCGCCCTGTCCGGGCGCGGCGGGGGCGACGTTCTGCGGGAGCAGGTATTGGTTGTTCACGGCGTGCAGATCCGGGGGTGCTGCGGCGCTCGGCGCACCGGGTGCCGACGGAACCGGGTTCTGCCCCAGCAGAAGTCCCGGTGCGTACGCCGACAGATCGGGCAGCCCGAGCGGCCCGGCCGCCGGCTCACCGCTCTGGGCGAGAACGCTGCCTACCGACGCGTTCGGCGGCACCGGTGCCGGCACAGGCACCGCAGGATCGGCCGGCACCGGATCGGCCGCGGCCGTTGGAGACCCGATGAGGGCGGCACAGGTCGCGGCGGCAAGCAACAACGTCGCCACCAGCGTCCGGTTGCCCGTGCTCATCGCGCTCTGTCCTCCTGGCCTCGATCCTCGTCACACCGTAGTCGGCATTCGCCGCGACGATGCCGCGAACGGCGGCGAGGATGCGATCAGGGGATCGGAGCCGGCGGAGGTAGCAATGCCGGGTCCGCGGGAGCGGGCGGAGCCGGCGGGGCTGCAGGATCTCCGGGCGGCGGCGGCGGTGCCGCCGGATCGGGGAGGAACTCCACCGGTCCCGCCGGGATGTTGATCCCCGGCGCGGGTGCGGTTCCCGGCAGCGGCTGGCCGAGTTGGTCGGCAGGCATGCGTCCGAGCGCTCCGTGGAGGAAGGCGTGCACACCCTTCCACTGATTGACGCGGGCGAACGGGCCGTCCGCGCCCGGTCCCAGCTGATACGGGGACGGCTGGTCCGGGGTGGGCATGCTGTTGTTCTGGGCCATCAACAACTGCGCGCCGTTGAGGATGTCGGCGCTGGGCGGCGCCGCGGGTGCGGTCCCCGCCAGCGCCGGGGTGGGCGTTTGGCCGAGCAGCAACTGGTTGCCTGCCGGGCCGCCGAGGATGCCCGCGAACCCGTTGACCGAATCCGAGATGGTCCCCGGCGACGGGATGAATCCCTGCGGCGGTGGCGGTGCGGGCGCCGCTGGATCAACGGGTAGTGGTTCGTCGGCGGCGGCGGTCGCCATGGAGGCGACCGCCGCCCCGACCACGAGTGCGGCCGCGGCCGCACCCGTGACAAGCGCTCTGGGTAGCTGACGCATCCGGGGTCAGAAGACCTTGGTGACGCCGTAGTAGGCGACGATGTCGTCAGCGTCGGTGCCCGAGCTGGTCAGCACCGCGTATGAGCGAAGCGACGACGCGCCGACGCAGTTGTCGATCTTGATGTGGATGTCCTTGAGCGTCACTCGGGCTGAGGTGCCCTTGAACGACTTCTTGTCGACGACGACGTTGGTGATGGTGCCCGGGCGGGGATCGACTTCGATCTGTCCCTGGACCGGGAAGCTGATGGAGCCGGGCAGCGAGAGTCCGCCGGTGCCGAGGCTGGCGTTGCCCAGGCTGGCGCCGACCGAGCCGATCAGTTTGACCTTGTCCATCTCGACGCCGCAGCCGACCTGGTAGCCGGCCTCGAGCGTGCCTCCCGACACCGACCCGGTGGTGGTGCCGGTGAACGTGCCACCGACAATCCAGTCGCGGGAGGACAACGACGTCGTCAGCGGCGCCACCGGCAGCTGCGTCTCGTCCTTGGCCACCACCGTGAGCGTGCGGCCGTCGGGCGTCTTGGCGATGCCGGGAACCTCAGAGGCGACGGCACCGTTGTCCGGTGGTGGGGGAGGGGCACCTGCGTCAACGACGGGCGGCGCCGCCGGATCGGCCGGGTCGGCCAACGCGAGCGGGGTCGCTCCCATCGGGATCAGCATGCAAACTGCAGCCGCGGTGGCAAAGCGATGCAACATATCCTGTCGGCGCCTTCCGTCTGTCACTGGTGAAATTTCTGTGGGAAATGATGGATTTGTCGGGTGTCCAGCCGGTGAACGGGGCGTCAACACTCAGCGCCCCGGATTCATCCACTGGGCGTTCTCGCCGGTGATGCCTGGTATTGCATTTCGGCTGCCCTCCACCGCGTCCGTGACGGGCAGCCGAGTGCGAGAACGACAATGTGAAGTTGTTAAACGGCTTTCGTGACGCCGAGGTAGGTGACCACGTCGTCGGTGTTGTCGGTCGAGCTCGTCAGCGTGGCGTACGAGCGGATGAAGGACTGCCCGGCGCAACCGTCGATCTTGATGCGGAACCCGGTGATGGAGATCCGCGGCGCGGTGCCCTTGAACGACTTCTTGCCCACCGGAACGATGTTCACCACGCCGGGCTTGAGGTCGATCTTCATCTGGTAGGACGCCGACAGGCCGAGGGTGACGGGCAACAGCGAGCCGTTCACGATCGGGATGCCGACGCCGGGGGTGATGCCGCCGGTGGCGATCGACTCGATGTCGTCCTGGATGATGCCGCAGCCGATTTGGTAGCCGGCTTCCAAGGTGCCACCCGCCAGCTTGGTGCTGCCGCCACCGGTCACCGACGCGGTGAAGGTGCCGTCGACGAGATATTCACGTGACCAGGGTGAGTTGGTCAGGGAGGCAACCGGTTCCATGGACTCGTCCTTGCCCGACACGTTGAGAACCCAGCCGTCGGGCGTCTTGAGAACTCCGGGCGCAGCCGACGGCACCGGTCCCGCGGGGCCCACGGGCGCCGGGGCTGCGTTGGCAACAGGTGCCACGTTGGGATCGGCCGGCGGGTCGGCCAGCGCCAGCGGAGCTGCCCCGATGGGGGCCAGCAGGCATACTCCAGCCAATGCGGCAAAGCGTTTCAACATGTCGTGTTGGCGCCTCTCGTAGTTGATAACCACTGTGTCGTTCGGAGGAATCATTGAGTTGGAGGGTGACTGAACGGTTAACGCCGCCCCAACAACTCCCGCCCGATTACCGTCTACCGGGCGTCATTTCGCGCAGTCGGCGGTCAGTGCGGTGCGATCGGGTCTCAAGGCGGTACCAACTGCGTTTGCGACCGGTGAAGGAGACACCCAATGGATCCTTCGGTGGTACCCGCTGTTGGTCATCCGTTCACCATCCCGACAGCTGTCCCGTCGATCATCACTGTCGTCCTAACCCTGTCGCCTGACGCCACGGATTCCGGGTTGGGCTGGTTTGGAACTTCCAGCCGGACGGTTCGGGGGAGCCCACGATCCAGGAGGAAGCAATGAGATCACTGCACCATGGCCGCATTCTGACTGCCAGTCTGCTGATGTCGACCTCGGCACTGCTGTATGCCCCCACCGCGTTCGCCGATCCGGATGCGCAGACCGACCAGCCGGCACCCGGGCCCGGCGCCGTCGCAGCGGTTGTTGCCGCTCCGCCTCTGGATGCTCCGCCGCCGGGTGCGGCTCCCTCCAGTGCGGTACCCGACGCCTGCAAGCAGTTCGGCATGGCGTTGGACCATGCGTCGTCGTATTACGAGGACTTTGCCTACGACTCGGCCGGCAGCGGGAACAGCGTCAACTACGACGATCCGAACGTCGCCAACGCAAATGTCTACGGCCGTACCGCATTGCGTGAGTCCGCTGCTGCCGCCATGTCGGCAGCCTCGGCTCCCGGTCTGCCCAACGACATCGCGGCTCCCATGCGGTCGTGGTCGTTGCGGGCCACAAAGCTGTTGATAATCATGGGGATTCGTGGCGGCGGTGACTCGCTGAACTCGACGGCAAATGACATGAACACCGACGCCAACAATGTACAGATGGCGTGTGCGATGAACGGCGCGCGCGCCTGACCTGAAGACCCACGCGCACAACGAAATCGGCCCCCTCCTTTCGGAGGGGGCCGATTCGTGTCTGATGGACTATCCGCCGGCGCCGCCGGTGCCGCCCTTGCCGCCGGTCGGGCCGAGGCCGCCGGAGCCGAGCTGGCCGCTCTTGCCGGAGGTGGCGCCGCCCTTGCCGCCGGTGCCACCGTTGCCGCCCTTGCCGCCGGAGATCACGCTGCCACCGCCGGTCGCGCCGTTGCCGCCGGTACCGCCGGTGCCCGTGGTCGCGCCGTTACCACCGTTGCCGCCGGCACCGCCGGAGCCACCGCTGAAGCCGCCGAAGCCGCCGAGGCCGCCGTTGGCGCCCTTGCCGCCGGTCGCGCCGCCGCCGCCCTTACCGCCGGCACCGCCCGCGCCACCGTTGTTACCGGCCACGCCGCCCTTGCCGCCGGTGCCTCCGGTGCCGCCTGCGCCCGTCGTGCTCGTGCCGCCGTCGCCACCGGCCGCGCCCGCGCCGCCGTTACCGGCCACGCCGCCGCCGCCGCCCGAGCCACCGGTGCCGCCGTTACCGGCAGCGCCGGTTCCGCCTGCGCCACCGACACCGCCGGTGCCACCGGCACCGCCGTTGCCCGAGCCCAGGCCGCCGGTACCGCCGGTGCCGCCGGTGCCGCCGTTACCGCCGGTCGCGGTGCCTGCGCCGCCTGCGCCGCCTGCGCCACCGGCGCCGCCCGCGGCAGAGCCGTAGAAGCCACCCTTGCCGCCGTTACCGCCTGCGCCGCCGTCGGTTCCGGCCGCACCGCCGCCGTAACCCGCGCCACCCGCGCCGCCCGCACCCGCGGAGCCGCTGCCGAGCACAGGCAGGCCCGCGGCGTCGCCACCGTTGCCGCCCTTGCCGCCGGCCACACCGGCGGTCGTGCTGGCGCCACCGGCGCCACCGGAGCCGCCGCTACCGGCGAACGGTCCGGCGTTGCCGCCGTTGCCGCCTGCACCGCCGGCGATGCCCTTGCCGCCGTTGCCGCCGCCGCCGCCGAACAGCGCGCCGCTGGAGGAGCTGCCGGCGATCAGGCCGCCGTTGCCGCCGTTACCGCCCGCGCCGTTGTTGATGCTGGCGCTGGTGGCGTCACCGCCGTTACCGCCGTTGCCGTACAGCCCGGCGCTGCCACCGTTGCCGCCGTTGTATCCGTTGCCGCCGTTGCCCATCAGCAGGCCGCCGCGACCACCGTTGCAGGAGGCGCTGGCGCACTGTGCGTCGGCGGCGCTGTAGCTGTAGCCGTTACCGATGAGCATGCCGCCGTTGGGGTGCTCGGCGGTGCCGTTGCCGATGAACTGGCCGACCAGGTTGGTGGCGGCGTTGGCCGAGGCAAAGGCCTGCGGGGCGGCCGTCTTGGAGTTGTTGCCGGCCAGGCTGTTACCGAAAAGCAGCAGATCCGACTCGGTTGACGTGAGTTTGTACGCCGGCGACGCCACCGTCGTGGAGGCATCGGTGGTGGCGAACAAGACGGCCGCACCCACCATCGCCGCACCGGCGACGCCCGTGGTGACGAAGGCTGGCGCAGCCACCCGGAGCGATTTCTTGCGGTGTTTGGACAAGGTCGAATTCCCTTCGAAAAAGACGTTCAGTCCGGCAAATGCGCCGAGTGGTCCCTGACAAAGAAATCCAAGGAGACGACCCTTACTCCGGACTGGACCCCACTTGGCGCGCTGCCGAACTTCGTGCAAACGCCAGCTGAACTCAACCTGTAAAAGCCGTCGTAACGGCTATTTGCAGAGTTCGGCGATCTTGCTGTTCGTCTTCTCCGCGTTGCTCAGCCGCTCGGCTTGCTTCGGGTCGGTGTTGGGCACACCGGCTAACGCGTTCATCGAAATATCCTGCAACCCGGTCGCGAAGCCGCGAATCGCGTCGGCCAGATCGCCCGGTGTGGTCGGACTCAGGTGGGCGAGAAGGTAGGTCGCACCGCCCGCCATGGCCAGCCGTGCGTTGGCGGCCACCCCCTGAACTTCGGCGCCCGGGTCGACGTGGGTCTGCAATGACACCGCGGCACTGACCGTGCGGTAGGCGTCGCAGGCGTTGGTCTTCGGGTCGCCGGTCTGCGGTGCGGCGGCCGGCGCCGGATTCGACGGAGCCGGCCGGAACAGGGCCCAGCCGGCCAGGGCCACCGCGATCACCGCGATCACCAGCGCGACGGGCGCGATCCAACCCACCGAGGATCGGGATTGGTGGGTGGGACGGTGCGATGCTGACGTCGTGGCGTCTCCATCGTCGTTCAGCTCCGGCATGCCACCGATCCTAATCACGTGCCCTGGCAAAGCCGTAAAAGCGTATTCTGGCTGCGGAAAGGCCTTGGGGGTATATCGATGACGATGCGCTGGGGGCGACGGCTCGGGTATCTGGTGGCCGGCGCCGGTGTGGCGGCCGGGGTCGTAGGAGTGCCTACCGCGGTGGCGCAGGGTTGCCCGGCAGGCCACGTCACCAACCAGTACAGCGGCCAGTGCTACCTCGAGGGCAGTGCGCCGACCATCAACGGCGTGCCGTGTGTGGCGAGCAATCTTGGTCTGTGCCAATCATTTCGGCAGAATCAGCAGCCGCCGAAGAAGCCGTACACCGCAATCGGTTAACTGCGGGTCAACGTCTTGGTCATCAACCGCTGCATCCAGTTGGGCGACACCTGCGACAGTGCGGCCAACACGGTGGTCTGACGGCCCACCGGATAGTGCACTTTCGCAAGTCGCCCGCGGCGGTGCGTGGCCGAGTAGACCGCGGTGGCCACGTCGTCGGGCTGCAGGTTGACGCCCAGCGACTTTGTGCTGCCGGTCTCGACGCCGTCGGTCATGGCGGTTTTGACGAACAGCGGCCACATCGCCAGCACCCGGATTCCGTATCGGCGCCATTCGAGTTCCAGCGCCTCGGTCAGCGCGCGCAGCGCGAACTTGGTTGCCGAGTAGGTGGCGAGCTCGGGCTGACCGTAAAGCGCGGAGGCAGAACACATGTTGACCACCTGGGCACCCGGGGTGTCGCGCAGGTAGGGGAACGCGGTATGCAACCCGATCATCGCGCCGGTGAAGTTGATGTCCACCATCTGCCGGTGAACGTTGAGTGGGACGTCGGCGAACGGGCCGGTGGTCAGGACTCCGGCATTGTTCACCAGGACATCGAGTTTGCCGGTGCCGCTGGTGAACTCATGTAGTCGAGCCGACCACTGATCGGCGCTCGTGACGTCGAGCTCGCCGATCGAGACATCGCCTCCGAGTGCGAGGATCTCGTCGCGCAGTCGGGCCAGCCCGTCGAGGTCGATGTCGTAGGCGCCCACCCGATAGCCGTTTCGGGCGAAGGTCAGAGCGGTCGCCCGCCCGATGCCTGCAGCGGCTCCGGTGATGAAGACGCCGGGTGCGTTCATGTCATACGACTTTCAGGTGCGGGATGTGCACCTCGGGTTCCGAGGCGATGCGGTCGTTGGCCGCGGCCATCGCGGTGTCGACGCGCACGGCTGCGGTCTGGCAGGCCGCGGTGGCCTTGCGGCCCAGCCCTCCCACCTCGTCGGCGGCGTTGCGCAGATGCGCCGCCACCGTGACGCGCAGCCGGTCACCGACCAGGGCCAGGCGATTGCGGAATCGATCGTCGACCGTCAGGGTGACGTAGGGCAGTTCGAGCTTGATCATGAGCGCCTCCAGAGCCGTTCTTGTCGAATGTAGACGACGTCGGTGGCGGGCCGGGCCCGTGCGGTCAGGGCCGCACGCCGATCGTCTTGGAGTTCAGGTACTCCCGGTAGCCCTCATCGCCGTTGCGGTGGCCGAGACCGCTCTGCTTGGTGCCGCCGAACGGGCTGGTGATCCCGAAGAACGAGTGGCCGTTGGTGGTGACGCTGCCGGTGCGCAGCCGCAGGGCGATGTTCAACGCCCGGTCGTCGTCGCCGCTGGTGACATCGCCGGACAGCCCGTAGATCGTGTTGTTGGCGATCGCGACAGCCTCGTCGTCGGTGTCATACGGAGTCACGGTGATCACCGGTCCGAAGATCTCGGTCTGCGCGATCTCGGAGGTGGGATCGACGTCGGCGAGCAGCGTCGGCTGCACGTAGTAGCCGGTCGGGAGGTTCTCCGGAACGCCGCCGCCGGTCACCAGCCTGGCGCCGTCGGCGATACCGGACCGGATCAGGCGCAGCGTCTTGTCGCGTTGCATGCCACTGATCTGCGGGCCCTGCATGATGCCCGGGGTCCACGGATCGCCGACCGGGAAGTTCTCCATCGACGCCTTGAGGATCTCGAGGCCTTCGGCATAACGACTGCGCGGCAATAGGACTCGGCTGGACAGGATGCAACTCTGGCCCGACATGACACAGGCGAACATCGCTGCCATCGGCAGGCAGGCGGTGAAGTCCGCGTCGTCGCAGACGATGTGGGTCGATTTGCCGCCGAGCTCCAGCAGCGTCTTCTTGACCGTCGAGGCGCCGGCGGCCAAGATCGCCCGGCCGGTGGCGGTCGAGCCGGTGAAGGTGATCATGTCCACCCGCGGATCGGCGGACAGGGCCGCGCCGACTTCGTTGGCGTTGGAGGTGACGACGTTGAACACCCCGGCGGGGATGTCGGTCTTCTCGGCGATGATCCGGCCGAGCTCGGTGCCCGACCACGGCGTCAGCTGCGCGGGTTTGAGCACCACGGTGTTGCCGGCCATCAGCGCCGGGACGGTTTCGGCGATGTTCAGGTAGAACGGCACGTTCCACGGGGTGATCGCGCCGACGACGCCGACCGCGTCGTACTGGATCTTGCGCCGCGCCGGCCCGAGCGGGGTTTCGTGGATCCCGGTGTCGACCAGATACTCGAAGCCGCGGCCGTGGTCGGCCCAGTGCTTCACCTCCGCGATCGGGCTCTCGATCTGGGAGCCGCTGACCGAGACCGGACAGCCGACCTCGGTGATCACGATGCGCCGCAACCGTTCCTGCTCTTCGGTCAGTGCCTCGTGCAACTGGTTGAGGCAGTGGTAGCGGAACGCCAGATCGCGTGACCAGTCGCCTCCGTCGAACGCCCGGCGGGCCGCGGCGGTCGCCCGCTCGACGTCGGCGACCGTACCGTCGGTGGCCTGTCCGACCACTTGCTCGGAGGCCGGATGCTCGACGTCGAACAAAGCCCCGGAGTCGGTGTACCGAAGCTCGCCGTCGATGAGCATCCGCTGCTCGCCGGCCAGCACGCCCGTGTCAGCGTCGACATTGGTCATTGCATTTACCCCTGATCGCGTGGAAATCTGTCACCCGAAATACGAGAACCTGATTCTCACACGAGAGGAACGGCATGGCTATGGGTTCTAGGGGATACGTCATCTTGACCGAGGAAATCCACGACCCGGAGGGGATGAAGGCCTACGGCAAAGCCGCCGGTGCCGCGATGGGCGGCGTCAAGGTGCTTGCCGTCGACGCCAAACCGCAAGTGCTCGAAGGTGATTGGCACGGACATCAGACCGTTGTGCTCGAGTTCGAGTCGGTGGAAGCCGCGCAGTGCTGGTACGACTCGGATGCCTACCGCGCCGCGCGGGAGCTGCGGCACGCCGCCGCCACCACCAACGCGGTAATCCTGTCCGGGTTCTGACTTAGCCCGACAGGTCCACTCTGAGTTCGGGTTCGGTCGCGGCGACGATGTCGTCGGTGCTCACCCCGGGTGCCAGCTCGCGGAGCACCAACGTGCCGTCGCCGACGACGTCGATCACGCCGAGATTGGTGATGATCCGGTCGACGACCCCGACACCGGTCAGCGGCAGCGAGCACTGGCTGACGATCTTGGGGTTGCCTGCGCGGTCGGTGTGCTCCATCAGCACGATGACGCGCGCAGCCCCGTGCACGAGGTCCATCGCTCCGCCCATGCCCTTGACCATCTTGCCGGGCACCATCCAGTTGGCCAGGTCACCGGTCCGGGACACCTCCATGCCGCCCAGCACCGCGGTGTCGATGTGACCGCCGCGAATCATGCCGAACGACAACGCCGAATCGAAGAACGCCGCCCCTGGTAGCACGGTCACCGTCTCCTTACCGGCGTTGATCAGATCGGCATCGACCGCGTCGTCGGTGGGGTAGGGACCGGTGCCCAGGATGCCGTTCTCGGAGTGCAGGGTCACCCGCACTTCGGGTCGCAGATAGTTGGGGATCAGGGTGGGCAGGCCGATGCCGAGGTTGACATATTCGCCGTCGATCATCTCCGCGGCGGCCCGTGCGGCCATCTGGTCGCGGGTCCATCCCGTCACTGTTGCTGCCTCAGTCATCAGTTCGCTTCCTCCGCGCGGACGGTCCGCTTCTCGATCCGCTTGTCCTGCGGCCCGGTGTGCACGATCCGGTTGACGAACACGCCAGGCAGATGCACGGTCGCCGGGTCGAGTTCGCCCGGCTCGACGAGCTCCTCGACCTGGGCGATGGCGATACGGCCGGCCATCGCGCACAGCGGGTTGAAGTTCATCGCCGACCGGTTGAACACCAGGTTCCCGTCGGTGTCACCGCGTTTGGCGTGCACCAGGGCGAAGTCGGCGTTGATCGACTCCTCCAGCACATAGCGCTTGTCGCCGAACACGCGAGTCTCCTTGGGGGGCGAGGCGATTGCCACCGAACCGTCCGGTGCATAGCGCCACGGCAATCCGCCGTCCGACACGGCGCTGCCCACGCCGGCCGGGGTGTAGAAAGCGGGAATGCCGGCCCCGCCGGCACGCAACCGTTCGGCCAGCGTGCCCTGCGGGGTCAGCTCGACCTCGAGTTCGCCGGCCAGGTATTGCCGGGCGAACTCCTTGTTCTCGCCGACGTAGGAGGCGGTGATCCGGCGAATGCGCCCGTCGGACAACAGGATCCCCAGACCGTAGTCGTCGACCCCGCAGTTGTTGGAGAACACCTCGAGGCCGCTCACGCCCGCGTCGAGCAGCGCCTGAATCAGTCGGTCGGGAATCCCGCATAGGCCGAAACCGCCGACGGCCAGCGTGGCGCCGCTGGGGATGTCGGCCACCGCACTGGTCGCCGACTCGTACACCTTCGAAGTCATCGTCCCTTCCCAAAGTCAGCCGGCGTCCACTGAGTAAACGCGCGTGCGTGCCGGGTTCCCACTCAACAAGTACCGCCCTGAGCAGTCAACCCTGCGACGCAAACCCCCGTGAAGATGTTCGCAGTGCGGTAATCGATCGACCAGGTGTCCACCCAATGAACGCTAGGATCATCGTCCGTGACCGACAAACCCAATGTGGTTGCGCGCGTCGCCGCGTTGCTGGGTGCGGTCGGGGCCGCGGAACCCGCTGGTGCATCGACGACGGAGGTGGGCAAGGTTGCCGCGCTCGCCCGCCCGACCGCCCACCGGCTGCTCACCTCGCTGGCCGAAGTCGGGCTGATTGATCGGGACGCCAAGACCGGGCGATGGCTACTCGGACCCGAGATGTATCTGCTGGGTGCCGTTGCCGCCAACCGGTACGACGTCACCGACAAGGCCCGCGAGGTCGTCGCCCGCCTGGCCGCCGAGACCGGTGAGAGCGCCTTCTTCTCCGCCCGGCGCGGCGACGAGACGGTCTGCCTGCTCAGCGTCGAGGGCAGTTTCCCATTGCGGTCCCACGTCCTGCGGGAAGGCATCAGGTTCCCCCTCGGGGTGGCCTCGGCGGGGCTGGCGATCCTGAGCCATCTGCCCGCCGAGGAGGTCGACGACTATTTTTCGCGGGCGCGGCCTGCCGCCGACTGGGGTCACGAGCACACCGAAGAGTCGATCCGGGCGAGGATCGAGGCGACCCGTCTCGCGGGATACGCGATCAACCCGGCGTTGATCGTGGAGGGTAGCTGGGGCATCGCGGCGGCGGTGTTCGACCAGGGCGGCCGGCCGGCGTGGGCGCTGAGCCTCACCGGGGTGGAAACTCGCTTCAAGCCCGACCGGCGCCAGGAACTCGGCACGCTGCTGCTCGAGCAGGCGCACCTGCTCTCCGGGCGGCTGAGCTCGTAGAGCCGGAAGCCTCACCAGCACTTTCAGCAGATTCTGCACACGACTTGCCCAAAGCGGTATTGGCATTCTCATAAACTGCAAGTACGGTATCCACCGATGGACCACCTATCCCACACGTCGTCGGGGATCCCACTGGAGCCGGTATACGGACCGGCCGACCGCAGTGGCGATCCTCCCGCGCCGGGCGCATTTCCGTTCACCCGGGGCAACTTTTCCAGCGGCTACCGCGGTCGGTTGTGGACCTTCCGCCAGTATTCCGGCTTCGGCACCGCCGAGGAGTCGAACGAGCGCTATCGCTATCTGCTCGAGCAGGGCGGTACCGGACTGTCGGTCGCCCTGGACCTGCCGACCCAATGTGGCTACGACTCGGACGATCCGGAGTACGGGGAAGAGGTCGGCCGGGTCGGCGTCGCGGTCGACACCCTCGCCGACGCCGAGATCCTGTTCGACAACATCCCGCTGGACAAGATCAGCACCAGCTTCACCATCAACGGCACAGCCGCGATCCTGTTGGCGTTCTATGTCGCCGCCGCGGAGAAGAAGGGGGTGCCGCGCGAGAAGCTCACCGGCACCATCCAGAACGACATTCTCAAGGAGTACGCCTCCCGCGGAACGTGGATCTGGCCGCCGGAGCCATCGCTGCGCCTGATCGCCGACACCATCGAGTTCTGCGCGGCCGAGGTGCCGCGGTTCAACGCGATCTCGGTCGCGGGGGCGCACTTCCGCGACGCCGGAGCCAACGCCGTGCAGGAGATGGCGTTCACTCTCGCCGACGGCGTGACTTACTGCGACACCGTCGTCGAACGCGGCCGGATGACCATCGACCAGTTCGCCCCGCAGATCTCGTTCTTCTTCTACACCCACGGCGACTTCTTCGAGGAGATCGCCAAATACCGTGCCGGACGGCGTCGTTGGGCGACGATCGTGCGGGAGCGGTGGGGCGCCAAAACCGACAAGGCTGCGATGTTCCGGTTCGGCTGCGTATCCGGCGGTGCGTCGTTGTACGCCCCGCAGGCGCAGAACAATCTGGTTCGGGTGGCCTACGAGGCGTTGGCCTCGGTACTCGGCGGCGTGCAGTCGATGTTCACCGCGGCCTGGGACGAGCCGTTCGCGCTGCCCAGCGAGGAGTCCGCGACGCTGGCGTTGCGCACCCAGCAGATCCTGGCCTACGAGACCGGGGTGGCCCGGGTCGCCGACCCGCTCGGTGGCTCCTACTTCGTCGAGGCGCTCACCGATGCCACCGAGGAACGCATCATCGAGATCATGTCCGACCTCGAAAAGCACGGCGGGATGGTGCAATCCATCGAGGACGGCTACCTGCAGGGGCTGATCGCCGACGAGGCCTACAAGATCCATCAGGAGGTCGAGTCCGGTGAACGGCCGGTGGTCGGGGTGAACAAGTTCGTCGTCGACGAGCCCGCCCCGGACCTGGCCACCTACGAACTCGACGCCGAAGGCCGGGACAAGCAGCTGCACCGGCTCGCGAAAGTGAAGGCCGAACGCGATGGCGTGGCTGTGAAGGAAGCCCTGGCAGCACTGGCTCGTTCGGCGGAAGGCGACGACAACCTGATGCACAAGCTGATCGACTGCGCCAATGCGTACTGCACCGTGGGCGAGATGGTCTCCACGCTGAAGTCGGTGTGGGGCGAATTCCAGCAACCGGTGGTCTTCTAGTGAGCGCCCGCATCCTCGTCGCCAAGCCCGGCTTGGACGGACACGACCGCGGCGCCAAGATCGTGGCCCGCGCACTGCGCGACGCCGGCTTCGAGGTGATCTACACCGGAATCCGTCAGCGCATCGAAGACATCGTGTCGATCGCGCTGCAGGAAGATGTTGCGGTCGTGGGGCTTTCCATCCTGTCGGGCGCGCACCTGGCCCTGACCAAGCGGATCGTCGACGCGCTGCGCGAAGCCGATGCCGGTGACATCGCGGTGATCGTCGGCGGCACGATTCCGCAGAGCGACGTGTCCAAGCTGCTGGACGTCGGTGCGGCGGCGGTGTTCCCGACCGGAACGTCGCTGGACACCCTGGTGACCGACGTCCGTGCCCTGACCTCAGAACAGGTGGCCGAGTAATGCGTCTTGGCGTGATGATCGGTGCCGAGCGGGGCGATATGGCCCGCAAGGTGAAGAAGCTGCTCGACGACATCGAGTGGGCCGAGGCCGCCGGCTTCGACACCGCGTGGATGCCGCAGGTGCCCAACGACTATGACGCGCTGACCATGGTCGCGCAGATGGGCGCCCGTACCTCGCGGATCGAGCTGGGCACCGCGGTGGTTCCGCTGCAGGCGCAGCATCCGATCGCACTCGCCCGTCAGGCGCTGTCGGTGCATGCCGGCACCGGTAACCGGCTGGCCTTGGGGGTGGGGCCCTCGCACCACTGGATCATCCGCGACATGCTGGGCCTGCCCTACGAGAAGCCGGCGTCCTACACCCGCGACTACCTCGAAGTGCTCAACGCGGCGCTGGCCGGCCCCGGTGATGTGGACGTCGAGAACGACACGTTCACCGTGCACAATCCGACTGTGCTGCAAGCGGAGTCGCCGCTGCCCGTGCTGCTGGCCGCTCTGGGCCCGGTGATGCTGCAGATCGCAGGTGAACTCACCGACGGCACCGTGCTGTGGATGGCCGACGAGCGGGCGATCGGAGACCACATCGCGCCGCGGATCAACAAGGCCGCCGAGAACGCCGGTCGGCCTGCCCCGCGCATCGTCGCCGGAATCCCGGTGTGCCTGTGCGCGAATTCCGAGATCGACGCGGCCAAGGATCGGGCCAACCGCATCCTGGCCGAAGCGGAGACGTCGCCGAACTATCAGAAGCTGCTCGACCGCGGCGATGCGCGCGATGTCGGTGACCTGTGTGCGGCCGGCGACGAAGAAGCCATCCTGGCCCGGTTCCGCGCTTTCGCCGACGCCGGGGTCACCGACCTGTCGGTGCGCCTCTTGCCGATCGGGGAGACCCGTGACGAGCTGGTGGCATCGAAATACCGTACGCGCGAGGTGATTGCGCAACTCGGCGCCGAGGTGCGATGAGCCCCGCCGCCCCGCTGTCGGGCGTTCGCATCCTCGAGGTCGGCACCATGCTGGCCGGGCCGTATGCCACCATGCTGCTCGCCGATCTCGGTGCGCAGGTCATCAAGATCGAGCCGCCCGGCGGGGAGATCTCCCGTCAGGTGGGGATGAGCTACTTCGCCAGCCTGAACCGAAACAAGCGCAGCGTGTCCCTGGACTTGGCTTCCGAAGCCGGGCAGCAGCGCCTCGGTGAGCTGGCCGCGGAATCCGATGCGCTGCTGGTCAACATGAAGCCCTCGGTGATCCGGCGATTCGGGCTCACCTATGAGGCGCTGCGCAAGTACAACGAGAAGATCGTGTGCGTCGCGCTGACCGGCTACGGCCTCGACGGTGGCGACGACCCCGCCTTCGACTACGTGATCCAGGCAGCCACCGGCGTGGCCGCGATGACCGGTGACCCGGACGGCCCGCCGACGCTGCCGGGCTACTCGTCGGCCGACAACTCCACCGGATTGACCGCGGCGCTGGGACTTCTCGCGATGATCGTCTCCGGGCAGGGTGGGCAGGTGGATGTCTCGCTGCGCGACGTGATGTTCTCGCAGCTGAATTACCGGGCCTCGGCCTATCTCAACGACGGTGTGCACCCGCGTCGGCATCCGTTCGGGGCGCACTCGTTTTACGTTCCCGCGCAGCTGTTTCCGACCGCGGACGGGTATCTGGCGCTGTTCGTCACCCACGACGGCTTCTGGAAGATCTTCGCCGCCGAGGCCGGCATCGACGGCTTCCCGACGATGGCCGAGCGATCGGCGCGCCGCTATGAGGTGCTGGCGATCGTGACCGGAGCGCTGGCTGCCGACACCGCGGCGGGCTGGGAGGCGCGGTTGCGTCCGCTGGGGATCCCGGCGGCCGCGGTGCGATCGCTGCCCGACGCCCTCGAGGCGACCCCGGAAGTCATCGTCACCGCCGGGGATTACCGCCTGGTCGGCAGTCCGGTGCGGGTGCTCGGATATGAGCCCGACTATCTGCCGCCCCCGGCGCTCGACGAGTTTCAGTCGTCGTAGGTCACGGTCACGTCGGACTCGGGCACGCCCTGGCAGGTCAGGATCAGGCCGTCGTCGATCTCGCTGTCGTCGAGCACCTCGTTGACCCGCATCTTGACCTGACCGTCGGTGAGCGTCGCGATACAGGTTCCGCAGTTGCCGGCTTCGCAGCTGTAGGGCGGGGTCAGTCCGGCGCGTCGGGCGGTCTCCAGCACCGTCTCGCCTTCGCTGACCGGCATGGTCACCGTCTTACCGTCCAGCGTGATCGTCGCCGTGCTCACTTCTCTCCTCAGCGTTTGCGCAGTATCATTCTACCCAGATGAGAATACAGTTCTCTACTGGCGATAGTATGTTCTCGTTTGTTGACCTGTCGATGGGATTGTCACTGACCATGTGCGAGCGGACCGCGCCGTGAGCGACGTGAGAGTGCTTGCCTTTGAGGACCGCATCTACACACGATCTCAGGTCGATGCGCTGTCCGCCGGATTGGCAGGCACTCTCGCCAGTCGTGGCGTGCGGGCCGGCCAGCGCGTCGCGCTGATGTCGTCCAACCGGCCCGAGTTCATTTTCGCCGTGCACGCCATCTGGCGCCTCGGTGCGTCCGCGGTGTTGATCAGCCCCGCCTGGAAAACAGCCGACATCGGCCATGCGCTCACCGTGTCCCGCGCCGACCATGCCGTTGGTGACAGCCCGCTGCTGGCCGACCTGATGCCGATGCTCAGCCTCGACGATCCGATCAGCCCGGCGGAGCCCACCCCGGTGGAGTATGCGGCTGACTCCGATGCCGTGCTGGTGTTCAGCTCGGGGACCACAGGTATGCCCAAAGCGGTTCGGCACACCCATGGTTCGCTGGCCGCGAGCATCCGGCACTGGCGTCAGGCGCTGGGCCTCACGGCAGTCGATCGCATGCAGATCGTCACACCGCCGTCACACATCCTCGGCCTGCTCAACATCGCCACCGTGCTCGACGCCGGAGCGTGGATGCGCCTGCATCGCCGATTCGACATCGACACCATGCTGCAGTGCATCCAGGACGACCGCATCACCGTCGAAATGGCCGTCGCGCCAATCGCATTGGCGATCGCTTCGCATCCGAAGCTCGACATGTTCGACCTGTCGTCGCTGCGCTACATCATGTGGTGCGCCACCCCGGTCACCGCCAGCGTGGCCGAGGCCGTGACCGAACGGACCGGTGTCGGCTGGATTTCGGCGTACGGCACCAGCGAGGTACCGGTGATCGCGTGTTGCCCGCGCGACGCGGCCCGGCTCGACACCGTCGGGTGTCCGATCCCGCCGGTGCGCATCGTGTCGACGGAGACCGGCGAACGGGTCGAGGCGGGCACGATCGGTGAGATCCAGGTGCGCTCGGAATCGGCGATGGCCGGCTACCTGCCCGCCGACGCCACTGCCGAGGCGTTCGACGACGGCTGGTACCGCACCGGGGACCTCGGTTACCTCGACGACGGCTGGCTGCGCATCACCGACCGGCTCAAGGAAATGATCAAGGTGCGGGGCTTCCAAGTCGCTCCCGCCGAGGTCGAGTCGGTGCTGCACGGCCATCCCGCCGTGGCCGACTGCGCGGTGTTCGGTGTGCCCGACGAGGCAGACGGCGAGGCCGTCATCGCCGCGGTCACCATCGCCGAGCCGGTCGGCGCCGACGAGCTGGACGGGCTGATCGCCGAGAAGCTGGCGTCGTACAAACGTCCCCGCGACATCGTTTTCGTGCCCGAAATCCCGCGCCTGCCATCGGGCAAGGCGTTGCGGCGAGTTCTCAAGGAGCAGTATGGATGCACGCCTGACCAGTGAGCAGCAGCAGCTGCGCGATGCCGCCGCCCGGCTGGCCGACGACTTCGGGCCGGGCTCCGTCGCGGACCTGGACGACCAGTCGCGCCGGGCGCGGCTGGCCAAGACCGTCGACGCGACCGGCTGGCGATCGCTTCGTTCCGACGGCGCCAGCGGCGTCGAAGTAGCTTTGGTCGCAGAAGAATTCGCCCGTGGTCTGGTCGACGTGCCGTTCCTCGGGCCGGTGCTCGCCGACGATCTGTACCGCCTCCTGGCGGCCGACCCGGTGCCGACGACCATCGCGGTCGGTGAAACGGTCATCGACGCCGACGGGGCCGCCGCCGCGGTGCGGCTGACCGGTCACACCGTCGACTCGGTCGGTGTCGGCGCGGCCCGCGCCGCCGCCGATCTGACCCGCATCACCGCTGCCGTCTCCGGCTCCCCGGATACCGTGGGGGAGCTGACCGCCGAGCAGGCGCAGCGCTGGTACGCCCTCGCGCTGACCGTGACAACGGCCGACCTGGTCGGCGCGGCACGCGGCACCCATACGCTGGCAACCGAATACGCCAAGGTCCGCGAGCAGTACGGCTCGGCCATCGGCTCGTACCAGGCCGTCGCCCACATGTTGGCCGAGGGTCTGGCTCTCATCGAGGGGTCGGTGAGCGTGCTGCGCCACGCCGCCTGGGCTGTCGACGAGCTGCCCGCAGAAGAAGCAGTGGAGGCTGCTCGCGTCGCCAAGATCTACTGTGCACGAGCGGCACTCGCGGTGTGCGAGATGTCGATCCAGGTGCACGGCGGGATCGGCAACACCTGGGAGTGCCTCGCCCATATCTATCTGCGTCGGGTGCTGGCCGCCACCGAGGCCTGGCCAGTCAAGCTGGAGGAGTTGACCATTGGACTTTCGTGATTCCCCGGACGAGGCCGCCTTCCGGGAGCGGCTGCGCGGCTGGCTGAAACAACAGAAGGGCAAGTTCCCGACGTCGGGTGACGCCTACTGGGCCAAGGCGGGGGAGTGGCATCAGGCGCTGTACGCCGCCGGCTTCTTCGGCACGTCGTGGCCGCAGGCCTACGGCGGCCAGGGTCTGCCGCCGGTGTTCGACGTGATCGTCGATGAGGAGATCGCCAAGGCCGGGGCGCCCGCGCGCCCGAGTCTGGGTTACCTGGTGGTCGGTCTGAGCCATCACGGCAGCGAGGAACTGCGGCAGCGCTTCCTGCCCGGGATGATCAACGGGACCGAGCGCTGGTGCCAAGGCTTTTCGGAGCCCGGGGCCGGATCAGACCTGGCCTCGCTGACCACGACCGCGACCCGTGACGGTGACGACTACATCATCAACGGTCACAAGATCTGGACCAGTTACTCCGACTGCGCCGACTGGTGCCTGGTGTTGGCCCGGACCGACAAGGAGGTGGCCAAACACAAGGGCATCTCGGCGTTCATCGTCACGATGCACCAGCCCGGGATAGTCCAGCGGCCGCTGAAGATGATCAGCGGTGTCACCAAGGAATTCGGTCAGGTCGAGTTCGACGGCGCCCGGGTTCCGGCCGCGAACATGGTCGGCGCGCCGGGTGACGGCTGGAAGCTGGCGATGACGGTGGTCAGCCACGAGCGTGAGCCGTCGACATTGGGTTTCTCGGCGCGGTACGGAAAGCTGGTGCGTCAGATGGCTTCCCGCGTCGAGGGCCCGGCACCCGACGAGCTGTCGTGGGCGTGGGTGCAGACCGAGATGTTGCGCCTGCACGTGCGTCGGCGCCTGTCCGAACAACTCGACGGCATCAAGCACGGACCGGACGGGTCACTGGACAAACTGTTGATGACCTGGACCGAGCAGTCGGTCGGGCATGCCGCACTGGCCACCGTCGGCACCGACGACGAGGAGTTGTTCGGGGCCTACCTCTACAGCCGTGCCCAGAGCGTGATGGGTGGGACGTCGCAGATTCAGAAGAACATCATCGCCGGACGAATTCTCGGACTTGGAGTTTAACGACATGTACGACATGCCAGAAGAAATCGACGTCACCGCCGACGGTCCGCTGCGGATCATCACGCTGAACCGTCCCGACGAGCTGAACGCCGTCAACGACAATCTCCACGTCGGGCTGGCCAAGATCTGGGAGGCGCTCAACGAGGATGCCTCCGCGCGGGCGGCCGTGATCACCGGTGCGGGCCGGGCCTTCTCGGCCGGCGGCGACTTCAACTACCTCGACGAGTTGCGCAGCGACGAAGCGTTGCGGCAGAAGACGATCAAGCACGGTCGCGATCTGGTGATCGGTATGGTCCGCTGTCGCATCCCGGTGATCGCGGCCGTCAACGGCCCGGCGGTCGGGCTGGGCTGCAGCCTGGCCGCACTGTCCGACGTGGTGTACATCGCCGAGAATGCGTTCTTCGCCGACCCGCACGTGTCCATCGGTCTGGTCGCCGCCGACGGTGGCCCGCTGGTGTGGGGATCGCAGATCAGCCTGCTGCAGGCCAAGGAGTTCGCCCTGACCGGGGTGCGGATCAAGGCACAGCGCGCGGTGGAACTCGGGCTGGCGAATCATGTTGTCGCCGACCCGGTCTCCGAGGCGATCGCCTGCGCGAAGAAGATCATCGAACTCCCGCAGCAGGCGGTCGAGGCCACCAAGCGGCTGATGAACATCCAGCTGGAGAAGTCGGTGATGGCCTCGCTGGACTACGCCAACCTCGCTGAGTACGTGTCGTTCGGCACCGCCGATTTCAACAGGATCGTCGACGGGCTCGTGGAAAAATCCGCCGAGAAGTAGCGCGCGCCTGTTTCTCCCGCGAGCAGACACAAAAGGTCCCGACACGCCGAGAGTTTCGGCACCTTTGCGTCTGCTCGCGGGAGGGGTGAGCTACTTCGGCGGGAAGCGCAACGCACCGTCCAGGCGGATGGTCTCGCCGTTGAGGTAGTCGTTCTCGGCGATCGACAGTGCCAGTGCGCCGTACTCGACCGAGCGTCCCATCCGCTTCGGGAACGGCACCTGCGGGCCCCAGTATGCCTCCAGCTGGTCGGCGGCCTTGCCGTAGGCAGGGGTGTTGATGGTGCCCGGCGCGATCGCCATCACTCGGATGCCCAACGGTGAAAGGTCGCGCGCGGCAACCAGAGTCATCGCCACCACGCCGCCCTTGGCCGCAGAGTAGGGCAGCTGTCCGATCTGGCCCTCGTACGCGGCGATCGACGCGGTGTTGATGATCACACCGCGGGCACCGTTCTCGTCGGGCTCCTGGCGCGCCATCGCGGCCGCGACATGGCGCATCACGTTGAACACCGCAGTCAGGTAGAAGGTGATGGTCTTGGTGAACGCCTCCATCTCCATCGGGGAGCCATCCTTGCCGACCAGTCGGCCACCGCCGGCCGGGCCGCCGTGGGTGTCCACCGAGATGCGCAGCGGCCCCAACTCCTCGGCGGCGGCAATGGCAGCCAGCACGTCGTCGTCGTTGGTGACGTCGGTGCGGACATAGGGGATGCCCAGCTCGGCGGCAAGTCCCTTGCCCTTGTCGTCGGCCAGGTCGGCGATCACGACCTTGACGCCGGCTGCGTGCAGTTTGCGCACGGACGCCTCGCCGAGGCCGCCTGCGCCACCGAAGACGACGGCGGAAGTTCCACTGATCTGCATAGCATTACCCTTCTTGCAACTGACGCTCTCTACTTGAGAGAATAGTATTCTCATACCGACCGGAATTGGTCAATCACGTAGGGACGTAGCGTTGCCCTCTATGGATGTCGCCGAGCTGATCACCGCGGCCCGCGGCGGGAACATGCGCGCGGTAGGGCGGCTGCTGAGCCTGGTTGAGAGCGAGCGCCGGGACAAGGTGCTCGCCGAGATCGGTCGGGCCGTGGTCCCGGTGGTGGGCGTGACGGGACCGCCCGGCGCGGGCAAGTCGACCACGATCGCCGTTCTTGTCGCGGCGTATCGCGAACGCGGACAACGGGTTGCGGTGCTGGCCGTGGATCCGTCGTCGCCCTACAGCGGGGGCGCGTTGTTGGGGGACCGGATCAGGATGGCGCAGCACATCAACGATCCGGATGTGCTGATCCGGTCGGTGGCCACCCGAGGCCATCTTGGTGGCCTGGCCGCCGCGGTGCCCGCCGCGATCCGGCTGCTCGGTGCGCTCGGTTTCGACGTCGTCCTGCTGGAGAGCGTCGGGGTCGGGCAGTCGGAGATCGAGATCGCCGCGGTCGCCGATCCGACGATCGTGATCCTCAATCCCGGTGCCGGAGACGCGGTCCAAGCCGCCAAGGCGGGCCTACTCGAGGTCGCCGACCTGGTGGTGGTGAACAAGGCCGACCGGGACGGTGCCGCCCAGACGGTTCGCGACCTCAAATTCGAGACGCACGTCCCGGTGCTGACGCTGGTCGCCGCCCGAGCCGAGGGGGTGACGGAACTCGTCGAGGCGATCGAAGCCCACCGGCGGGCCGACACCGCGGAGCGCCGCGCTGCGCGGGCCCGCGCGCAGGTGTTGTCACTGGCGCAGAGCCGGCTGCATCGCCATCCGGATCTCGACGCCCTGGCGCAAGCCGTCGCCGACGGAAGCCGTGATCCGTACAGTGCGGCGGAAGCCTTGATCGCTCAACCGGTTTCGCCTGCAGTCGAGCCGTGATCGGGCTTACTTGCGGGCGAATCCCTGAGAGCAGAAGGTCCACACTTCATCACCGCTGATCGGCGTGTGTACGTTCTCGTCGTCCTCGACCCCGCTGGACTGAGCGATGAACATGATGGTCTGCATCGTCATCGCCGCCATCCGGCGAGGGTTGGCGTCTTCCCTCAGCTCACCGGCCGCCGACGCCTCGTCCATCAACTCGGCGAACAGCGCCACCAGCGGTGCGTGAGCGACCTTGACCTCGTTGGGATGTGAGATCAGCAACTGGGGGGCGAAGTCGGTGAACAACGGCCGGCGCGCGGTCGGATCCGGCCGGGACAGTTCGAACAGCAGGGTGACGGCCACCTTGAGTCGGTCCAGCGGATCGCTCTGAGCCGACGTCGCGGCCCGGATCTGATCGGCGGCTCGGCTCAGCGCATCCTCGAACAGGGCGAGCAGCAACTCGTGCTTACCGTCGAACTGCAGATAGAAGCTACGTAGCGACTGGCGCGACCGGTCAACCACTTCCTGCACGGTGAAGTCGGTGCTGCCCTTTTCGGTGATGATGGCCTGCGCGGCATCCAGGAATCGCTGCACGCGCTGCCCGGCGCGCACCTTGGCGGTCCGGATCGACCGCTCGACGGCGCGCTGCTTCCAGGCAGGCTCTTCGCTCGGGCTGTTCACTACCGGGCTCGAGACGAGCGGACGCGGTTTCCGATGTTGCTCACGGTAAGAGAGTACTACTCTCAGCGGCGAGAATTATGTTCTCAATTCAATACTGACCAAAATTTTCGTTCCGGCCAGTCTAACGGGTGACCAGCGCATTCGCCGCCATGGCGTACGTCACAGATTTCCGAGCCGCGGAGCGTGCCCCCGTGACCTGATCACCGACCCGGCTTCCCTGGTCAGATCGCGTGCCGAGCCGAGCAGCCCGTCGAGCACGAAAGTGCGCTTCACGTGCCGGTGCAGGTCGTGCTCATCGGTGAACCCGATGCCGCCGAGAACCTGCTGACAGTGCTTGGCCGCGGTCAATGCGGCCTGACCGGCAGCGGCCTTGCCCAACAAACAGGCCAGGTCGGTGCCGTCGTCCTGGGCCACCAGCAGGGTCGCTTCGGCGCCCTCGACGGCTACCAGCGTCTCGGCAAGCCGGTGCCGCACCGCCTGGAACGACCCGATCGGACGGCCGAACTGGACCCGGTCCACGGCATGCTGCCGCGCCAGCCTCAGCATCGCGCGGGCCGAACCGGTCAGCCACCAACCCAGCGCGAGGCGACCCCTGGCCAACGGCATCTCCGAACCGGCGTCGACGGTGCAGACCGGCAGCTCGGGATCCATCGCCGAACGAGCACCGTCGGTGCGTTCCCAGACCACCCAGTGGCCGCCGGTGTACGGCAGGGCGATCGTGCCGCCCGGCGCCTGCCCGGCCGATGCGAGCACCACGTCGTTGATCACACCGGCATGCGTGCCCGTCTCACCCAACAGCCGGAACACCAAGGCCGTTGCCTCGGCTGGGATTTCGTCGAGCATCTCCAGCCAGCCGAGGTCCCGCAGAACGTCTTCGACGTTGGGGAATCCCTCCGCGGCCGCGGCGCTCATCGACTTTTCGAGCGTGTCGGCCAGCATTCCCAATTCGCCGTCGTCCACGTCTCACTCCTTCCCGAGATCGAGAAGCCGGCGGGCGATGATGTTGCGCTGGATCTCCGCGGTGCCGCCGTAGATGGTGGCCGAGCGCGAGTACAGGAACTCCGAGCGCCAGGGCGTCTGGTCGAGTTCGAGCACCCCCGGTAACACATCCCGTGCGGTCTCGTAGAGGCGCTGTTCGGCACCGGCCAGCAGCACCTTGTCGATCGAGGTCTCCGGTCCCAGCTTTGCCCCGTCGGCGAAGCGGTGCTGGGTCGCCGCCGACCTGCAGCGCACGGTGTGCAGCGCGAGGTAGGCCGCGCCGAGTTCGGCGTCACCGGCGTCGGTCTCGTCGGCGATCAGCCGGTCCAACCTGGTGAACAGGTAGGAGATTCGCTGCCAGAAACAGGTGGACCGCTCGAACGGCAACAGGTCGTTGGCCAGCCGCCAGCCATCCCCTGGATTGCCGAGCATGCGATCGGCCGGTACCACCACGTCGTCGAAGTACACCTCGCAGAATTCGTCGACGCCGTGCATGGTGTGAAGCGGTCGCACCGTGATGCCGGGGGAGTCCATGTCGATGAAGAATGCGGTGATGCCCTCGTGCTTGGGCGTTTCCGGCGAGCCGGTGCGGGTCAGCAGGATGCAGCGCTTGGAGAACTGGGCGAAGCTGGTCCACACCTTTTGACCGTTGATCACCCACTCGTCGCCGCGCCGGCTGGCCTTGGTGCTCAGCGACGCCAGGTCACTGCCCGAGCCGGGTTCGGAGAAACCCTGACACCAGTGCTCTTCGCCGCGCAGGTAGCGCGGCACCATCTCGGCGGCGAGTTCCGGTCGGGCGTACGAGATCATGGTCGGCACAAGGACTTCCATCATCGAGTACGGTCCCGGCTCGGCGATGTTGCGACCGAGGACCTCCTCGGCGACGATCATCCGCGTGATTACCGAACCGCCGAGGCCGCCTACTTCTTCGGGCCAGCCGTAGCGCATCCACCCGGCGTCATAGAGGGCCCGGCGCACCCGGCTCATCTGCTCGATATGAGCAGGCAGCGAATGATCCGGGCCGGGACTCAGGTCGTATTCGTCGAGCCAGGCTCGCAGGTTGTTGCGGAATTCGTCGGCGGTCGTGCCGGATTCGGCCACCGTGGTCATCCGCCGGCCGGCCGGCCGATCGCGTGCGGACGGCCCGAATCGTGCACACCGGTGCGCCGGATGAACGTCATCGCGCGGGTCTTCAGCCGCCAGCCCTTCTCGGTTCGCAGATAGGTGTCGCGGTAGTAGCCGATGCGCATGTCGTGCGCCGAATGCTCGATGAAGCACAGCGGCTGGGTGCCGGTGGCCTTGTCCCGGTCGTTCTCGTCGAATTCGACCAGCGACTCGCCGGTCATGAACAACCCTTTGGGTGCGGCGTCGACGAGCTCGGGAAACCGTCCCAGCGAATAGGTTTCGCCGAAGGCGCTGTAGGTGCCGTCTTCGGTGAAGACCTTGACCAGATTCTCGACGTCCAGCTGGGTGATCGTCACCGCGTAGCGGGCGAGCAGCTGCTGGATCTCGACAATGTCGTCAGTCCGCTGCGTTGACATAGACTTTCCCGCCTTTCATGACGAAGCTGACGTGCTGGGTGACGGTGATGTCGGACAACGGATCGCCGGGCACGGCGATGATGTCGGCGAGCAGGCCTTCGGCGATCCGGCCCCGATCGGTGACGTTGATCAGATCGGCGGCGACGACGGTGGCCGCCCGCAGTACGGCGGCCGGCGGCATACCCCACTCCACCAGGGTGACGAGTTCGTCGGCGTTCCTGCCGTGTGGGATCGCGGGCGCATCGGTGCCGACCGCGATCTTCACCCCGGCCTCGTAGGCGGCCTTGATCGACGTCTCCGCCTTCGGGAACATCTCGGCAGCCTTGTCCTGCAACACCTTCGGCGCATGCGAGACGTCCATCGCCTGGGCGAGCCGGCGGGTGGTCACCAGGAAGCGATCGTTGTCGACCAGCATCTGGATGGCCTCGTCGTCCATCAGGAAGCCGTGCTCGATGCAGTCGATGCCGCACGCCACCGCATGCTTGACGGCCTCGGCGCCGTGGGTGTGAGCGGCCACCCGCAGCCCGCGCCGGTGCGCCTCGTCGACGATCGCCCGGAGCTCCTCGTCCGAATAGTGTTGCGCGCCGGCTTCGCCGGTCAACGACATCACACCACCGGACACGCACACCTTGATCAGCTGCGCGCCGTGCTTGATCTGATAGCGCACTGCCTTGCGGACCTCGTCGACACCGTTGGCGATGCCCTCCTCGACGGTCAGCTCGAGAGCACCCGGCATGAAGGCGGCGAACATCGTCGGGTCCAGATGCCCGCCGGTCGGAGTGATGGCGTGCCCGGCAGGCACGATCCGCGGGCCCTCGATCCAGCCCGCATCGATCGCCTTGCCCAGCGCGACATCGAGCAGGTAACCGCCGGTCTTGACGAACAGCCCGAGGTTGCGCACCGTGGTGAAACCCGCGCGCAGCGTGCGGCGGGCATTGCCGACCGCGCGCAGCACCCGCGTCGGCGGATCATCCTGGACCTGTGAGAGACCGGGGTTTTCGCCCCGGCCGCCCATCAGGAGGTTGACTTCCATGTCCATCAGACCGGGCAGAAGGATGGCGTCCCCCAGATCGATGACATCGGAGCTCTCGTCAATCTCGCCCCCCACGGAGACGATCCGGTCGCCATCGACCTTCACGATGGCGGGGCGGACGATCTCGCCCGCGTCGACGTCGACGTAGCCGGCTGCCTTCAGGGTCGTTGCGCGTGGCGATGAGCCGCTTGCGCGAAGAGCAGACAAACTAGACCACCGGCTCCTTGATCAGTTCGATATACGCGGCGCCGCTGTCGAGCACGCGGGGCTGCTTCCACACCTCGATCGGAAAGCTCACCTGCACGATCGATTGTCCTAGGTGTACCAGAGCCTTGGCGTCCTCCGGCATGCCTTGGAGCGGGAAGCGGGCGTCGACGTAGACCATGATGTCTTCCAGCCGCGCCAAGCCGGCGTCATACAAGTCCTGCATCTCGGCCATCGTCGAGTTCAGCCGCTTCTGGTAGCGCTCTTCCTCGGTGGGCAGGCACCAGTCGGTGAAGCGCTCCAGGTCGGCGAATTCCGCTGGCAACTTAGACATTTACTGGATCCTTTCCGTCAGCCTTCGGGCTCAGTGCGGCGGCCGCTCCGTTGCCGTTCCCAGCGGCCAATGACTCTTTGTACCGGTCGACGTACTTGTGCGCGGTGTGGTGCAGGTGGCGCAACAGGATTTCCTGGTCGCAGAGCGGGAAATCCAGCACGGCGCGGGTGCCGATCTGGGTCTGCGTGGCTTCCAGGGTGTTGGCGTCCTGGAAGGCGTACTCCTTGAAGGTCACCGCGGCCAGTTCCTGGGATAGTCGTTCGCGCAGGTTCTTCGGCGGCACGAAGTACAGGTCGGCCTCGAAGATATGGGAGTCCACTCCGGTGGGCCAGTAGTTGTAGGTCAGGTACCAGCCCGGCGCCCAGAACAGCAACGTGAAGTTCGGGAAGAACTCGAACGAGTCCTGGCCCCACGTCGAGTGCCGGCCGGGATTGATCGCGGGCGGCAGCTCGTCGGGCAGGATGCCTTTGATGTCAGGGCGGTCCCACGGCCCGAACAGACCGCTGTGCAGGATCCGCTCGATGGGCTTGACCATCTTGAGGTCCTTCGGCGGACTCATTCCGCCCCAGGACGAGATCATCGAGTGGTCGCCCTTGATGTCGTAGTGCAGCGCCTCGAAGCCGAACTTGGCGAGCTTCTCGGCTTCCTCCTTCTCCGCCTGCTTCATGTGCAGGATCGGCGCGTGGTAGAACTCGACGAAAGCGTCGATGAACAGCTTCCAATTGGAGCCGACCGTCGCGCGATAGCTGTAGTGCTCGGTCATCTCGTGGAAGGGATAGCCTTTCAGGCCTTGGCCGAACTCGCCCAGGTACTCCTCGAGCGAGACCGCGTCGTCGTCGAAGTTGACGAAGATGAAGCCTTCCCACACCTCACAGCGCACCGGCTTGAGCGGGTAGTCGGCCTTGTCGACGTCGAAGAACTCCTGCTCCTGCTGGATGAAGGTCAGGTCGCCCTTCAACGAGTACCGCCAGGCGTGGTACTTGCAGACGAATTGCCGGCAGCTGCCCGAAACCTCTTCGCCGGGATAGTCATTCCACACCAGCTTGTTGCCGCGATGACGGCACAGGTTGTAGAAGGCGCGGACCTCGTCACCGTCGTTGACAATGATGATCGACGTGCCCGGGCCGACTGACGGCAGCTCGCGGGTGATGTAGTTGCCCTTTTTGGGGATCAGCTCCACGCGGCCCATTTGCAGCCAGGTCTTGCGGAAGATGGCCTGCTGCTCCAGCTTCCAGTGCTCGGGATCAATCGAGTCTTCGTAGTTGACCGGACCGGTGCCGAGTTCCGGCCAGTTCTCGGTCCAGCTGCCGGCATCCGGCTTCTTGAAAAATGCCACGTACTTACCTTTCGTTCTCGAGCTGTACGCCAAAAGTGTTGAACGCCATGGCCAACATGCCGTAGGCGCCGACGGTGAAGACGAAGTCCATGCGCTGACGCTCGGTGAGGTGCTCGCCGAGTGCGGCCCAGGTTTCGTCGGTGAGATTGGATTTCTCCTCGAGCTCGTCGGTGGCCCGTACGACCAGCCGGTCGAGCTGGTCGTTTGCCCCGCCGTTGCGGATGGCCTCGACGTCGTCGTCGGTCAGCCCTTCCGCCTTGGCCATCTCGACGTGGTGCTCCCACTCGTAGGTGCAGTCCCGGCGATGCGCCACCCGCAGGACCGCCACCTCACGCAGCCGGGCCGGCAGCGTGGAGCGGAACAGCAGATAGACGTTGAAGCCGAGGTACGCCTTGGTCAGGTCGGGGTGACGAACGAGGGTCGCCAGCGCCGTTCCGGCGCCCTCGGGGTTCTGCCGGTCGCGGGGCAACATCCCCTTGAGGGCGAGCTGGACCTCGTCGTCCCACTGCTCCGCAGGTAGCGGTGTCAGGCGCATCGGCCACCCCCTCTCATGTTGGAGAATCCCATTCTCATATCCGGATAACAGGTTTCCATGAACTTGCCGGAAGGTCAATCCCCGCACCTGAGCAGGGCGGAAAAACCGAGGTCGACCAGGCGTGTCGGAAGGTCAGCCTACGGGCCGCACGCACCGGTAAGCCGATTACCGAAGGTTGATTCTCGCGGAATGAGAAGCTAGTTTTCATTAGAGAGGCCAGCGACTGAAGGAGCCGGTATGCGCAAAGAGGACATGATCCTGATCAGCGTCGACGACCACATCGTGGAACCGCCCGACATGTTCGCCAATCATCTGCCGAAGAAATATGCCGACGACGCTCCCCGGTTGGTGCACAACCCCGACGGCTCCGACATGTGGCGGTTCCGCGACATCACGATCCCCAACGTCGCGCTCAACGCGGTGGCGGGGCGGCCCAAGGAGGAGTACGGCCTGGAGCCCCAAGGGCTCGATGAGATCCGGCCGGGCTGCTACAACGTCGACGAGCGGGTCAAGGACATGAACGCCGGCGGCATCCTCGGCTCGATGTGTTTCCCGTCGTTCCCGGGTTTCGCGGGCCGGCTGTTCGCCACCGAGGATGCCGAATTCTCACTGGCGCTGGTGCAGGCCTACAACGATTGGCATGTCGAGGAGTGGTGCGGGGCGTATCCGGCCCGGTTCATTCCGATGACGTTGCCGGTGATCTGGGATCCGGTGGCCTGTGCCGCTGAGATCCGCCGCAACGCCGCCCGCGGGGTGCACTCGCTGACCTTCAGCGAAAATCCCTCGGCGATGGGCTATCCCAGTTTCCACGACTTCGAGCACTGGAAGCCGATGTGGGACGCGCTGGTCGACACCGACACCGTGCTCAACGTGCACATCGGTTCCTCGGGACGCCTGGCGATCACCGCGCCCGACGCGCCGATGGACGTGATGATCACCCTGCAGCCGATGAACATCGTCCAGGCCGCCGCGGACCTGTTGTGGTCACGGCCGGTCAAGGAATACCCGGACCTCAAGATCGCCCTGAGTGAGGGTGGCACCGGCTGGATTCCCTATTTCCTGGAGCGCGCCGACCGCACCTACGAGATGCACTCGACCTGGACGGGGCAGGACTTCAAGGGCAAGAAGCCCTCGGAGGTGTTCCGCGATCACTTCCTGACCTGCTTCATCTCCGATCACGTCGGGGTGCAACTGCGCAACGACGTCGGCATCGACAACATCTGCTGGGAAGCCGATTACCCCCACTCGGACTCGATGTGGCCCGGTGCCCCAGAGCAACTCGACGACGTCCTCCGTGAACACCACGTGCCCGACGACGAGATCAACAAGATGACCTATCAAAACGCCATGCGCTGGTACCACTGGGACCCGTTCACGCATATCTCCAAGGAGCAGGCCACGATCGGCGCGCTGCGCAAGGCCGCCGAAGGTCACGATGTGTCCATCCAGGCGCTGTCGAAGAAGGAGAAGACCGGCGCCAACTTCGCCGACTTTGCGGCGAATGCCAAGGAGATGTCCGGCAATACGGACTGACAAGGTCCGTGGCCGACAGGGCGCCGGTGCGCACAAAGGGAGACCGCGCCGGCGCACCGGACTGCGTGCCGACTTTTGAGTAGAGGAGTGTGGATGTGTCTTCAGGTATGAGCTTCGAACTGACCGAGGATCAGGAGCTGATCCGTAAGTCGTTGCGGGAGCTGGCATCACGCTTCGATGACCACTACTGGATGGAGAAGGACCAGCAGCACGAGTTTCCTTCGGAGTTCTACGACGCCATCGCCGGTGGTGGCTGGCTCGGGATGACGATCCCAGAGGAGTACGGCGGCCACGGGCTCGGCATCACCGAGGCGACGATCCTGGCTGAAGAGGTCGCTCGCTCCGGTGGCGGCATGAACGCGGCGAGCTCCATCCACATGTCGATCTTCGGAATGCAGCCGGTGGTGGTGTTCGGCTCCGACGAGATGAAGGCTGCGACCCTGCCGCGGATCGTCAACGGCGACCTGCACGTGTGCTTCGGCGTCACCGAACCCGGTGCCGGACTTGATACTTCGCGTATCACGACATTCGCCAAGCGCGACGGTGACAGTTATGTCGTCAACGGCCGAAAGGTGTGGATCTCCAAGGCGCTGGAGTCCGAGAAGATCCTGCTGCTGACCCGCACCGAGAGCCGCGAGGACGCGGAGAAACGCGGGGGCAAGCCGACTGACGGCCTCACGCTGTTCCTCACCGACATCGATCGTGACCACGTCGACATCCGGCCGATCAGGAAGATGGGCCGCAACGCGGTCAGTTCGAACGAGGTGTTCATCGACGATCTGCGGGTGCCGGTCGCCGACCGGATCGGCAAAGAGGGCAAGGGCTTCTCCTACATCCTGCACGGGCTGAACCCGGAGCGGATGCTCATCGCCGCCGAGGCGCTGGGTATCGGCCGGGTGGCGCTGGACCGCGCGGTGAAGTACGCCAACGAGCGTGTGGTGTTCGACCGACCGATCGGGATGAACCAGGGCATCCAATTCCCGTTGGCCGACTCGCTGGCTCGCCTCGACGCCGCCGAACTGATCCTGCGCAAGGCGACCTGGCTCTACGACAACGGAAAGTCGTGCGGCCGCGAAGCCAATATGGCCAAGTACCTCTGCGCGGATGCGGGTTTCGCAGCGGCCGACCGCGCGCTGCAGACCCACGGCGGCATGGGCTATTCCGAGGAGTACCACATCTCCCGGTTCTTCCGGGAAGCGCGCCTGATGAAGATCGCGCCCGTCAGTCAGGAGATGATCCTGAACTTCCTCGGCGCCAACGTGCTCGGCCTGCCCAAGAGCTACTAGTAGCCGGTGATCTGGCCGACCGTATGGTGATCTGATGACTTCTGCGCAAGGACCGGCAGCCCCGCTGGCCGGTATCACTGTCGTGGCGTTGGAGCAGGCGGTGGCGGCACCGATGTGCACGCGCGTCCTGGCCGACTTCGGTGCTCGCGTGATCAAGGTGGAGAATCCGGCCGGCGGGGATTTCGCCAGGCACTACGACGATGTCGTCAACGGCCCGGGTGGCCTTGCGGCTCACTTCGTCTGGGCCAACCGCAACAAGGAATCGATTGCGCTGGACCTGAAATCGGCCGAGGGCCTGGAGGTCCTGCACCGGTTGCTCGATCGCGCTGACGCGTTGGTGTCCAATCTCGCGCCGGGTTCCACCGCCCGGCTCGGCATCTCACCCGACCAACTGCGTGAACGCCACCCCGATGTGATCGCCGTCGAGATCGACGGGTACGGGGCCGGCGGCCCGCTGTCGAACAAGCGCGCCTATGACCTGCTGGCGCAGTCCGAGTCGGGATCATGTGCAGTGACCGGCTATCCCGGCATGCCGGCCAAACCCGGCCCGCCGATCGCCGACATCTCCACCGGGCTGTACTCGGCGTTGTCGATCATGGCCATGCTGATCTCCCGTGGCCAGCGGGCGCGCCGGGGTGCGGCCGTTACTGTGAGCCTGTTCGACACGATGATGGACCTGATGGGGTATCCGCTGACCTACGCCCAGCATTCCGGAATCGACCAGGAGCCGCTGGGGATGAATTCCCCGGCGGTCGCACCGTACGGCTCCTTCCATACCGCCGACAATCAGACGGTGGTGCTGGGCACCACCAACGACCGGGAATGGCAACGGTTGGCGCGCGAGATCATCGACCGGCCCGACCTGGCCGACGACCCGCGGTACGCCAGCAACTCCGATCGGTGCGCCCACCGCGACGAACTCAACTCGGCCATCCAAATCTGGTGTGCGCAGCACGATCTCGCGCACATCCAGAAGACGGCCGACGCGGCGGGCATCGGCAACGCCCGGTACAATCTGCCCAGCGAGGTGCTCGCGCACCCGCAGTTGTCCGATCGCGATCGCTGGCGGACGGTACAAACGACCGCCGGTCCGATCCAGGCCATCCTGCCGCCGCCGATCATCGAAGACTACGAGCAGCCGATGGGTCCGGTACCCGGTCTCGGTGAGCACACCGACGTGTTGCTGACCGAATTGGGCCTGTCGGACAACGACATCGGCAGACTGCGTGCGCAGGGTGCCGTCGCATGAACGATAGTCAAAGCTAAGGAGAAGCCATGCGGGAAACGGTGATCGTCGAGGCGGTCCGCACCCCGGTCGGTAAGCGAAACGGCGGGCTGTCCGGCATGCACGCCGCCGACCTGTCGGGGGTGGTACTGAACGCACTCGCCGAGCGCACCGGCCTGGACCCGGCGACGGTCGATGACGTGGTGTGGGGCTGCGTGTCCCAAGTCGGTGACCAGTCGAGCAATATCGGCCGATTCTCGGTCCTGGCCGCCGGTTGGCCGGAATCCATTCCCGGCACGACAGTCAACCGGGCCTGCGGATCCAGTCAGCAGGCACTGGATTTCGCCGCGCAGGCAGTGATGTCCGGCCAGCAGGACGTGGTGGTCGCCGGCGGCGTCGAGGTGATGAGCCGTGTTCCGCTCGGCTCGGCGCGTGCCACCGGCATGCCCTATGGCCCCAAGGTGCTCGAGCGTTATGACGACTTCTCGTTCAACCAAGGCCTTTCCGCGGAGATGATCGCGCAGAAGTGGGGACTGTCCCGGACCGACCTCGACGATTTCTCCGCGCGCAGCCACGAACTGGCCGCTGCCGCACAGGATCGCGGGGCCTTCGACGACCAGATCGTCCCGGTGGCCACCGATGGTGGTGTGGTGAGTGCCGACGAGGGCATCCGCCGGGGGACCACTGTCGAGAAGCTTGCCGGGCTCAAACCGGCGTTCACCGAGGACGGCGTCATCCATGCCGGTAACTCGTCGCAGATCTCGGACGGCGCGGCCGCTCTGCTGGTCACCACCGCGGAATATGCTGCCGCACAGGGCTGGACACCGCTGGCACGCTATGTCGCAGGGGCAGTCGCCGGCGCCAACCCGGTGATGATGCTGACCGGTCCGATTCCCGCGACGGAGAAGGTGCTGGGCAAGACCGGCCTGAGCATCGACGACATCGGGGTGTTCGAGGTCAACGAGGCGTTCGCGCCGGTGCCGCTGGCGTGGCAGGCCGACACCGGCGCCAAGGCCGAGCGGCTCAACCCCCTCGGCGGCGCGATCGCGCTGGGCCACCCGTTGGGGAGCTCGGGCGCAGTGCTGATGACACGCATGCTGTACCACATGCGCGACAACGGAATTCGCTACGGACTGCAGACGATGTGCGAGGGCGGCGGCACCGCCAACGCGACCGTCGTCGAGCTGATCGGCTGAGGGGCTTGATGCGCCGCGACCTGTTCACCGCCGACCACGAGGCGTTTCGGGAACTCGCTCGGGACTTCATCGAGAAGGAAGTCGTGCCCGCCTACCCGCAGTGGGAGAAGGCGGGGCGAATGCCACGCGAGACTTTCGCGAAGCTCGGGGAGACCGGGATCATGGGTGTCACGCTGCCCGAGGAGTACGGCGGCGGCGGCCAGGACGACTACCGCTACAACGTGGTCCTGCAGGAAGAAGCAGCTCGCGCACTGGTGACCTTGTCGACGGTCCGCACCCAGCTCGAGGTGATCCTGCCGTATTTCCTGCACTACGCGAACGACGAGCAGCGGGCCCGCTGGTTTCCCGGGCTTGCGGCCGGCACGCTGCTCACCGCGGTCGCGATGACCGAACCGGGTACCGGGTCGGACCTGGCCGGCGTGCGCACGACGGCGGTACGAGACGGCGACCACTACATCGTCAACGGCGCAAAGACTTTCATCACCGGCGGCATGCAAGCCGATCTGGTGGTCGTGGTGGCGCGGACGTCCACCGACCCGGACAACCGGCGCGCCGGGCTGACGCTGCTGGTCGTCGAGGACGGGATGGCGGGCTTCACCCGCGGACGCGAACTCGAGAAGATGGGCTGCAAGGTCCAGGACACCGCCGAGCTGTCGTTCGTCGACGTCCGGGTGCCTGCGGCCAACGTGCTGGGGGAGGAGGGGCAGGCATTCAGCTACCTCGGGCACAACCTGGCCCAGGAGCGGCTCACCGTGGCGGTGGGCTCGGTGGCCCAAGCCCGCTCGGCGATCGCCGCAGCGATCGAATACACCCAGAGCCGCAAGGCTTTCGGCACGCCCGTCGCCTCGTTTCAGAACACCAAGTTCGAGCTGGCTGCCTGCTCGACGGAGGTCGAGGCGGCCCAGGCCATGCTCGACCGGGCGGTGGCCCTGCACGTCGAGGGCCAGCTCAGCGGCGCCGATGCCGCGCGGGTCAAGCTGTTCTGCACCGAGATGCAGCAGCGGGTGATCGACCGCTGCCTACAACTGTTCGGTGGTTACGGCTACATGATGGAGTATCCGATCGCCCGGCTGTACACCGATGCGCGAGTGGCCCGGATCTACGCCGGGACCAGCGAGGTGATGAAGGTGATCATCGCCAAGTCGTTGGGGCTGTAGTCGCCCCGCTCGGCCCGTCGATATAAGCGATCCGATCACGTCAAAATTTTTCCACTGAGACCCTTGTCACACCCCCCAAACCAACCTACTGTGTGCTCACTAGGTTGGTCCGAGTGAAGGGAGTGTGGTGACCACGGTCCGTCCCTACGCCACCCTCCTCGCCAAAGGGGAGGACCGTAAGCAGCGCATTCTCGACGTCGCGCAGCGGCTACTGGCCCGCAACGGCTGGCGCAACACCACCCTTGCGCAGATCGCAAAGGAGGCCGGTGTCACCGCCGCTGGGCTGCTGCATCACTTCGAGTCCAAGGAGCAGCTGCTCCACGCGGTGCTCGACGCCCGGGACGCCGACGACAGCGAACATGCCGACTACCTGACCGGCGACCTGGTCGAGGGCATCGCCAATGCCGCCGACCGGTTCGACCGGTCACCCCAGCTCGTCGGCACCTTCGCGGTGCTGATGGTGGAGAACATCGCACCCGACGCCCCGCTGCACGACCGGCTGGTGGATCGCTACCGGCAGGCGGTCGACATCATCGCCGACCGCATCCGCAGCGGTCAGGCCGACGGCCGATACCGATCAGACGTGAACCCGGCCCAGAAGGCCGTGGAAATCCTGGCATTTGTGAACGGAATGGAGACCTCATGGCTGCTCGACCCGTCGATACCGCTGATCGATGTGTTCCGGGAGTACTCCAGGTCGCTGGCGAGCCAGCTGATGGCGCCCGCCGGATCATGAGATACCGGCTCGACATCGTCGCGCCCAGCGTCGCCGAGGCGGTGCGGCACGCGGGCGGCTGGATCTTCGACCGCGTGATGGCGGGCTGGGATGTCAACGTCCTGCTCGCGCAGCCCGGCGACACCCGCCCCTTGACGATCCTGGGCGCCCAGACCTCCGACTTCGAATCCATGATCGCGGCCGGTGACGATCAGCCGCACCCGCAGGCGCTGGCGGTGGCCGCCGATCTCCTCGATACCGACGCACGGGTCCGCGAGGGCGTGCTGCGCGCACTCGATTACGGCATGACCGAGGTGGCGTTGTGGGGCGAAGCGCAGCCGAGTGACCTCGACCGCGACATCGACTGCGTCGAGCACCGCCTGAGCTCAGCGGCGCGGGTGTTCAAAGCACAGGCACTGGCCGCGGCGGACGTCGACGACGTGTCGGTCGCGGCGACCGAGACCTTTCGAAGCGGAGCGATGAGCTGCCCGCCGATCGGCGCCGACCTGGTCCCGGCCGGCTGAGGCTGGACGGAAACTACTCCTTGATGGAGATGGCCTGCCGGGGGCACTGGCGCACCGCGTCGCGAATCTGTGCCTCGTTCTCCGGCGTCACCTCGTCGGACAGGACGTGCAGGTAATCCTGGTCGTCGACCTGGAACACCTCCGGGATGATCCCCATACAGATCGCATTGGCCTCACACAGGCCGAAGTCCACTTCAATCTTCATCGCAGCACCTTCACCGGTACGTGGGAGTAGCCCGCCACATTCTGCATCTGGACCCTGCGAAGTCCATCCCACTGGACTTCGTAGCGCGGCATGAAGTCGAGCAGCTTCTCCAGCGCGAGCGCACTTTCCATGCGGGCCAGTGCGGCGCCAAGGCAGCTGTGGATGCCGTAACCCAGGCCGAGGTTCTGCGCCTCGGTGCGGTCCCTATCGATGTCGAAGGCGTCGGCATCGGTGAAGGCGTGCGAGTCCCGGTTGGCCGACGCCAGCAGGAGGAAGACCGGCTTGCCTGCCGGGATCTTGCCGCTGGGCACTTCGGTGTCCTTGAGGGTGTAACGGACGTTGTACTGCACCGGTCCCTCGTAGCGCAGCAATTCCTCCACCGCCGCGGGAATCTTGTCCCGGTCGTCGAGCAGCTTGCGCCACTGGTCGGGGAAGCGAGCGAAGTTGACCGCTGCGGTCCCCATCAGCTTGGTCACGGTCTCGGCACCCGCACCGCCGAGAAGCGTTGCAAAACCGCAGATTTCGATGTCATCCAATCGGCGCATGTGGCCGTCGTCATCGGGGATCTCGGCGGCGATCAGGCGGCTGATCATGTCGTCCTGCGGGTTCTCGCGCCGCTCCTGCACCAGGCCGTAGTAGTACATCGCGGTCTCGATATTGGCCTGCATGCCGGCCTCACTGGTCCCGATCTGCCCGGGCTCACGGCTGAGGCTGGTGTCGATCCAGTGCCGAACCTGTTGCCGGTATTCCTCGGGCACGCCGGCCATCCGGGTGATGACCTCGACCGGGAACGGCCCGGAGAAATCCTGGACCACATCGAAGTTGTCCGGGTCGGCCGCCGCCAGATACTTGTCCGCCAGCTCGATGACCACGTCACGCTGCGACTGCACCGCGCGGGGGGTGAAGGCCTTGTTCAGCAGACTGCGCATGTGCCGGTGCTCGGGCGGGTCCATGAAGATGATCGACTTCTGCGGCGGCTCGTCCGCCTTCACCATCGCCAGATCGCAGCCGCGGGTCGACGAGAAGCTCTCATGATCCTTCAGCGCCGCCGCGACATCCTCGTGCCGGGAGATGGCGTAGAAGTCCTCTTTGGCGTCGTAATACAACGGGGCCTCGGCCCGCATGCGCTCATAGATGTCGAAGGGGTTGTTGAAGTACTCCTGCGAGAACGGATCGAAGACGAGTTCAGCCTGAGTCATTGCGTTCTCCTCCGAGGCGAGAGCTGGGCTATGAGCGTTACGGAAGGTTGGTTGAGTGTAACGCTAACAGTGGGGCCGACGGGAGAGCGGAAAATGGCTAATTCCCCTCACCTTTCGCGCTCGGCAGGCCGGCGTCGACGGCGCCACCCAGTAGTCCGAGGTCGGTCCCCAGATCGGCGGCGGTCGCACGGACGACGGCGACGTCCTTGCCGATGAATTCGCCGACGGCGGCGATGAATCCGCTCGCTGAGCCGACCCTGGCGATCGAATCCAGAGCCCGGCTGGCGCCGCTGCCGTGGGGGAGCGCCCGGAGCAGAGTGGCCTCGTCGACACCAAGGCGACCGGCCAGCCCGACCGCCTCCGCCACGATGCCGATCTGCGCGGCGAACAGCGCGTTGTTGATCAACTTGACCCGCTGACCGAACCCCGTCGGTCCGACGTGCAGCACGGGGTCGGCATAGCTTGACAGCAGCGGCTGAGCCCGCTGCACCGCGTCGTCGTCGCCGCCGACGAACACCGTCACCGTTCCGGCGGCGATGTCATGCGGTCCGCCGCTCACCGGTGCGTCGAGCACGCCGATGCCGAGTTCGTCGGCCCGCGCGGCGACTGCTTCGGCGGTGCGCGGATTGCCCGTCGTGTGCAGAATCAGCACCGAGCCCGAGCGCATGGCACCCAGCAGGTCGTCGGCCAGGACGATCTGGCGCACCTGCTCGTCGGTGAAGACACAGAGAATCACCGCCTCGGCGTCGCGGGCCACTTCGGTCGGGGTTCCGGCGGCGCCGGCACCCAATTCGACCGCGGCGGTGAGCTTTTCGGGAGTCCGGCCGAGCACGGTGACGTCGTGGCCGGCGCCGGCCAGCCGCCGCACCATGGGTGCGCCCATCCGGCCTGCACCGATGAAACCCACTTTCACCGTGGGTTGTCCATCAACCTCAATGCGGCGTCGGCGGCGTCCAGCACCGCCCCGGGCTGGGCGCCCGCCTTGTCGGCAATGCCCGCGATCAGGCTGACGTCCTTGTGCAAGAGCCCCGCGGCGACCTGCTTGAGGATGTCAAGGCTGCCGCCGAAGCGGGCCACGCTGCCCAGCGCGAAGCTGTTGGCCGACCCTCGGGTGATGACCTCCGACAGGTTCTCGGGTGTGATGCCCAGCGCCGCACCGAGATCCAGCGCGGTCTTGGCGGTGGCGATGTTCGCCGTGAACAACAGGTTGTTCAGCAGTTTGGTGACCTGTCCGGAGCCGACGTCACCCAGGTGCACAATCGGATCGGCGTACGTGGCGAACACCGGGCGGACCTTCTCCACCACGGCGTCCTCACCGCCGACCATCACCAGAAGCTTTCCCTCTTCGGCGGCCGGACCACCACCGCTGACCGGCGCATCGATGACGGCGACCCCCTGAGCTGCGGCCCGCTCGGCCAACTGACGGCAGGTGTCCGGGTGCACGGTGGCGTGCACGGCGATGATGCCGCCGGGCTGCAGTCCGGACAACACTCCGCCGTCGCCGGTCGCCACCTCGAGCACGTCGGCGTCACCGACCACACACAGGCACACCAGGTCGCTGTTGGCAGCCAGCTCCTGAGGCGAGGCCGCCACCGTGGCCGCGGTGTCGGCGAAGGGTTCCACCGATGCCGCGCGCCGGGCCCACAGTGTGAGCGGGTAGCCGCCCTCGACGATCCGGTGTGCCATGGGCGCGCCTTGGCTGCCCAGCCCGATGAATCCGACGCGCATTAGCCGGCCTCTCTGTCCAAATCGGCGGTGATGCAGTGCTTGAAGAACGACAAAACACTCGAGTGATACTGCGCTGCAGCAACACCCAAGCTCAGATTGTGGCCGGCGCCGTCCTGGTGGTGGATCTCCACCCGCGCCGACGAGCCGAACAATGCGGCGATGTCGGCCAGCGCTTCGGGCGTCGAGTCCCAAACTCGTTCGTGCTCGGCGGCGGTGAAGCGCACCGGCGCGGTGACCTGGCCGGCGAGCGCCGGGAAATCACGCCCGGCCCAGTGGGTCGAGATCTCCGCCTCTTGCGGCGGCGCGCCGGCGGAGCCGACGGCGTTGATCACGTCGACGGGATAAAGCGCCTCGGGCGCCCAGATCAACTCCCGCAGACCGGCGGGCCGGTAGGTCGGCGTTGCCTGCTTGAGAATGGCTCTGGCAGAAGGGTATTGGCGCAAGCCGGTGCCGGCCAGCTCGACACCCAGCAGGTCGTGACCGCGCTCGGCAACGGCCATCCGCAACGCGAGTTCGCAGCCGTTGGAATGCGCCAGGATGAACAGGCCCGCGCCACGATCTCGCTTGCCGAGCATCGCATCGGCGGCACCGTAGGCCAACTCGACCCGGCGTTGCGGCTCCCACATCGAATCGGAGTAGGGCGCCGACGCTCCGTAGCCCGGCCGGTCGAGTGCGACCGCGCTGAAACCCGCTGCGGCCGCGGCCCGTAAGAACGACAGCTCGGGGTGGTTGGGGCAGTCGAAGTATGCCGCCGAGGACGCCCCGCCGTGCAGGGCGACGACGACTCCCTGCGGATCCGCCGCCTCGGCGAACAAGCCCGACATCGGGATCCCGTCGACCGGAACCATCCGGTGCACCGGGGTGGCTGTGCTCATGCGCGATTCACCTCCGGCTTCTCGCTCACTGGTCGACTCGCATCAGCAGCACCCCGCTCGGCGTCAGCCCTCCGCTGCTCGCCACCGCGACGCGGGCGCCCGCGACCTGCCGCTCACCGGCCTCGCCCCGCAGCTGGCTGACCGCCTCGTGGATCAGGCCCATGCCGTGGGTTCGGCCGTGAGAGAGCTGGCCGCCGTGAGTGTTCAACGGAAGCACACCGTCGCGGGCGATGTTGACGCCCCCGTCCAGAAAGTCCTTCGCCTCGCCGATTCCGCAGAAGCCGAGCGCCTCCAGCCACGACAGGCAGTTGAAGGTGAACCCGTCGTAGAGCTCTGCGACGTCGACATCGTGGGGACGCAACGAGGTTCGCGTCCACAGATGCGCCGACTGGCCCAGCACCTGTGGTTCGTGGGTCAGCGTCGTCTGATCCCAGTCGGTGCGTTCGACGATCTGGGTGCCGACGGCCTCGAACAACACCGGCGGCTTGGGCAGGTCGCGGGCGGCCTCCACCGCCGAGACGATCACGGCGACCGCGCCATCACAGGGCACATCGCAGTCGTAGAGCCCGAACGGCGTGGTGATCGGCCGAGCCGACAGGTAGTCCTCCATCGTCATCGGGTCGCGGTAGATGGCGGTCGGATTCAGCGCGGCGTTGGCCCGCTGGTTGATCGCGATCCAGCCCAGCGTCTCTCGGGTGGTCCCGTAGCGGGCGAAGTGCCGTTGGGCGTTGAGCGCCAACGTGTGCGCGGCGGACGTCGCGCCGAACGGCATCTGCCAGCTGCTGGTGCGCGCCCCGCCGGGCGGCGCCATCTTGCCCTGCTTGAGCAGCTCCTGGAAGGTCGACTCCCACAGTGTGCGAAAGCACAGCACGTGCCGGGCCATCCCGGTGGCGACGGCCATCATCGCCGCGATGATCGATCCACCCGGCCCGAAGGTGTCCATCCCGCCGTTGATCCACGTGGGGCGTAGCCCCAGCGCGCCCTCCAGTGCGGTCACGCCGCCTTCGCCCATGCCGGCGATGTCGAGGCCGGGATAGGTGGACAACCCGTCGATGTCGGTGAACGTCAGCCCGGCGTCGGCCACCGCGGCTTCGCAGGCCTCGACGGTCAACGACAAGGGGTTCACCATCAGGCGGCGCCCCAGCCGTGAAGCGCCGATCCCGGTGATCGCCGAGCGCTCCTCGAACTTGCTGGTGGTCAGCGGCGGCCGGACATGCTTGGCGAAGTCCTGCGGGGCGATGTCGTCGGCCGGTTGCTCGGCGATCTGTTTCGGTGTCACCGGGCGGAACAGCGGCAGATACACGTCGTCGTTCTGCTCGAAAACGACTTCGACAAGCTGGCCGAGTTCCAGATCGGCGGGGTCGGCGTCGATGATGTTGGTGGTCAAGCGGACTCGAGGATCCTCCTGGATCGCCACCTGGGCCACCACGTAGGGCGCCGGCAGGCCCGGAATGCTGAACCGCTCGTTGACGGTGAACGCCGACAGCACGCCCACGCCACTGACCGGCCTGGCCTTGAGGTCGTGGCTTCCGCAGTACCGGCACACGGGCTGCGGCGGATGGATCAGCGAGCTGCAGCCCTGGCACTCCTGGATGCGCAGGGTGTCGTCGGCTCCCGCGGTCCAGAAGAACTCGTTCTCGCCGGTGACCTGAGGCAGCGGGGCGCGGGTCACTGGGCGTAGCCCCAGCGGGCCTCGAAGACCGGTGATTCCTCGGCCGGTGTGTCCGCAGGCCGGGCCTCGCCGTCGAACTCGTTGTCGCTGATCTCGATGATCGCGTGCACCGGGCAGTCGAACAGCGCCCGCAGGACATCGTCACGGTCGGCCTCGGCCACCCTGCCGTCCCCGATCAGGGACGCATAGCCCCAGTCGTCGAGCGAAAAGTGCTTGGGCGCGTGCTTGGCGCAGGCGCCGAAACCGTCACAGAGCGTCCGGTCCAGCCGAATTCGGATCTCACCGCTCATGGCTGCGTCACCGCCTCCACCTCGTAGGGCCGCCGGGCGCTGAATCGGCCTGCCCCGCACGGATCACAGGCGCCGGCCAGATGTTGTTCGACAACCGCGGGGAAATGCTTGAGCAGGCTGCCCGCCACGTTGGCAGCGCCGTCGAGGGTGGCGCAGGCACCCCGGCCGCGCAGCACGACTGACCAGCGCTCCAGGCGGGCGACGTCCTCGGCGGTGGCCGCACCGTCGCGCAGCGCGCCTGCGGCCGCGGCCATCGCCGCCGTGCCGTTGAAGCACGACCCGCACTGCCCGGCGTTCTCCCGATCGAAGTAGGCCAGCACCGACGCCGCCACGGCCACCGGACAATCGTCGGTCAGAACCGCCACTGCGCCGCAACCGAGGCCGCATCCGAGCTCGCGGAACGTCTCGTGGTCCAGGGTGGTGTCGAGCACATCGCGGTTCAGCAAACCCGCGAAGTATCCACCCATCAGGGCGCCCTGCACCGAGTCGGGCGAAACACCATGTAAGGCAAGCACATCGCGGAACGGCATGCCGTGGGGCACCTCGTAGAGGGCCGGTGGACGTCCGGCGCCGGTGATCGTCATCAGGAACGTGCCCGGCGAGGCCGCCGTGCCCGCCGACCGGAAGGCCGCGGCGCCGTTGCGTTGGAGATACGGCAGGTTCGCGAGCGTCTCGACGTTGCTCACCAGAGTGGGATGTCCTGCGACGCCGTGCTGGAACGGCCGCGGTGGTTTGTCGGTCGGCTTGGCCGGTCCGCCGTTGACGGCGCGCACCGCGGCGGTTTCCTCACCGGCCACGTAGCCGGCGGGCACGGTGACGATCGAAATCTGAAGGCCGCCAAGCGTATCGAAGCCCACTTCGCTGAGCGCGGCGTCGACGGCGCGCGCCGCATCGAGGTCGGAGACATAGACGTAGGCATGCTGGGCGCCGACCAGGCGGGCGGCCAGCCGCACGCCGTCGAGCACCAGGTGCGGACGGTGGCGCAGTAGCCAGCGGTCCTTCACCGACGCGGGCTCGCCCTCTTCGCCGTTGGCCAGCACCACGGTCTCATGGCCGCGGGTGTGCGCGGCGCGTACCGTGCGCAGTTTGACCGCCAGCGGGAAGGCGGCGCCGCCGCGGCCGAGTAGGCCAGAGCCTTCCACCTCGGCGAGCAGACTCTCGGCGCTGTCCAGCGGCGAGTATCCACCGATGGACGCATACGCGCTCATGCTCTCCACCGTTGCAGGCAGTCGCAACAACCGGGGGGTGATTCCCGGTGCACAGGCGACGGTCAAGGCCGTGCCTGCGGGTGCGGTGGCATTCATCGGTCACCTCTTCTGATTCGGGCACCAGGCGCGAGATCGCTAGGCTGAGGCCCATGAGAACGGCGGTGGTGCGTGTCGATGTCGACCCGGCCGGTGAGCTGACGCCGGCGCGGCTCGCCGACGGCGTTGCAGCGTTGCGCACGCTTGCCGATGACGGTGGCGTGACCATGGTGGACAACAACTTGGCGCAGATGCCGCGCGGCCGCAGGGAGGCCGAACTGCTGATCGGCGACACCGCGGCCGCCGATCGCCAGGAGCTCGAACGCGTCGGAGTCACCCTGTGCGCCAAAGCGTTCGGCACCGAACCGGTACTCGGTGTGGTGACGTACGTCAGCCGCGGCACCGACGAAGATGCGCACGGGGTGCTGGCGGGCTTCGGGCTGCGCGGTGAGATCGCCCGGACCGCAGGCGACGACGGCTACGACATCCTGACCGTCACGCTGAGCAAGGCCGACATGGCGCGTATCCCGGAGAGCCGGGTGCACACCGCGCTGGAGGCCTCGACCAACTGCGAGATCCGCATTCTCCTGGTCTGAGTACAACCGGATGCTCATCGGCCCAGGAAGTCCAGAATGGCCGGGGCCGCCTGAACCCAGGTGTCGAACATGTTGAAGTGCTTGACTTTTCCGGATGCCCGGTCTTCGCCGGCGCGCTCCCAGGCATCCTCCGGCCACGGTGGGTCGATCAGCTTGGAGCCCTTGATGAGGCAGTTCACCTCGAGCGAGGTGCGCTTGGGGTGGTCCCAGTCGTTCTCGCCGCCGCGGATGATCAGGGTGGGCACCTTGATGTCGCCGAAGAACTCGTCGTCGACGCCGGGGATCGCCTGACCGGGCTTGGGTACGAACGCATTGAGCCAGCGCAGCATGACCCGGAGGAACTCGTCGGGATCCATCGCCAGGATGCGCTCTTTGTTCGCCGGGTTCTCGGCGATGCGCTCCTTCCATTCGTCTACGTGCAGAAGGCCTTTGATACCCAGGCCACGCACCGCGAGGATGCTGGGAACCAGATAGTAGGAGCCCAGCACGAAGCTGCCGTAGACGCCGCCGACGATGTTCCACGTCACCAGCTTGGTGGCGATCTCGGGGTACAGGATCGTGGTCAGGATCGAGTCGCGGGCGCCGCCCGAGCCGCCCGCGATGATGCACGGACCGATACCCAGGCCGGTGATCAACCCGTGCAATGTCTCGGCGCGCATGTGGGATTCGCTCTGCCCGTAAAACTGGAGGTCGGACTTCCCGCAGTTGGGCCGGTCCCACAGCAGAACCCGGTAGCCGCCCTTGACCAGTTCCTCGGCCAGCGGTCGCAAACCCTCGATGTCCTTGCTGTACCGGCCGCCGGGCGTCAGGGCGATGAAATCACCTGCTTCGCCGAGGATCTCGTAGACGACGTTTCCGCCGTTGATCGTCAGAACCTGTTCGCCGTCCCGTAGCTGCGGACTCGCGGTCACCGGTGTACTCATGCGGCCCCCTCGCTGGCTCGGTTGCCGCATGCCCGCCGTTGATTCGCTCCGCAAGCGTCGCTCATCCGCCGTTGATTCGCTCCGCAAGCGTCGCTCATGCCATCACCAGAACGTCGTCGCCCACCACGCGTACCGGGTAGGTGCGGATACTCCACTCCGGCTTGACCGCCGTCGTGCCGGTCGCCAGCTCGAATCCCCACTGGTGCCAAGGGCAGTAGATGTACTCGAGATCGCGCACCATCACTGCGTCGCCCGGAACGCTCTCGTCGACGATGTTGCGTCCGCGGGGGCGTCCCGAGCACAACGGACCGCCTTCGTGCGGGCAGTAGTTGGCGATCGCGTAGAACGTGCCGTTGACGTTGTACACCCCGACGCCATGCCGGCCGATCGGCACCAATTTGTGTGTGCCGGGCGGAATTTCGTCCACACTCGCAACCACGTGCTCTCGGCCCTGCGCCAGGCGGGGCTGCTTCTCGGGTTTGGTCATCTGCTCAGAACACCCGCGTCTGACCCTCGAGGGCCGGGACGGTGTCGGGCAGGCCGTACGTCTCGATCCCGTTGCGGAACATCACCGCTTCTCGCGCATGCTCGGGCAGGTGCTTGACCAGCCAGCGCGGGTCGTCGTAGGTCCAGTGCGGATAATCGGACGAGAACAGCAGGATCTTCTCGCATTCCATCCATTCGAAGGCCCGCAGCAGTTCGGTCTTGTCCTCCGGATAGTCCAGCGGTTGGGTGGTGAACTTGATGTGCTCCTTGACGTACTCGCTGGGCTTGCGCTTGATGTCCACCCAAGATTTGCGGGCCTCGTAGATGGCGTCCATCCGCCACATCAGCGGCAGGATCCAGCTGAAGGCGTGCTCCACGAACACGATTCGCAAGGTGGGGAAGCGGTCGAAGAGCCCGTCGAAGATCATGCTCATCACCTGGTTGGCGGCCAGCAGCGAGTAGCTGACCATGAAGTCGTGGTTGTAGCTGGGGAGTCCGACCGGCGGGATCGGCAGTGTCTCGAAGAAACCCCGCGACAGGTGGCAGCTGACCGGTTTGTTGGCCTTGACGGCCGCCGCCCAGATCGGATCGTATTTCGGGTCACCCCACGACGGTCGCGGCTCGGCCTTGATCATGACCTGGGCCATGTACGGATGCTCGGCCCACTTCTCGATCTCGCGGGCGCCACCTTCGGGGTCTTCGATGGCGACCAGGATCGAGCCGCGCCAGCGTTCGTGCCAGTTCGTCTTGCTGTCCAGCCAATGCTCGGCCTGCCAGGTGTTGTGCGCGTAGGACAACGCCGCGGTGGCTTCGGGTATCCGGCACGGCGCGTGCGCCGGTTCGAGGATGCAGACGTCGGCGCCGGCCTCCATGATCGCCTGGCGTAGCGCGAGGTCGGGGTCGCTGCAGGCGAATTCGCCGTCATCGGGGAAGGTGTCGACGCGCATCGCGTAGGCATGCGCGTAATCGGGAGCGTCATAGTAGATCGTCTCGCCGACCCGGTGGTTCCTGAAGTACTTGGTGCGTATCGGCTCTGGGATGTATTCCTGAAGCACGCCACGCTTGGGCACCGGGTGGACATCGGAGTCGACGCACCGGATCGCGATGCGTTCGGCGGGAGCGACTCGCTCCTGGCTGTGGGTGAGAGTCATCGTGATCTCCTTAGCTCTCTATGCGAGTCAGTGTGTTCCGACGCCGGCGGGGATGTCTATGCCGTATAGCGCCGCGGCGTTGCGCCAGCAGACTTTCTCGCGCTGCTCAGCGGTCCACGCGCTGGGCAGAGCGCGGACGTCGCCGCAATGCCAGTGCGGATAGCTCGAGCCGAACATCAGCATGTCCTCCTTGCCGGTGAAGGACAGCCATTCGTCGGCGAACTCGGCTTCGCCCGGGCCGTCGAGGCTGTTGTGGATGAAGTGGACGTGTCCGGGCAGATAGTCACTCGGCATCTTCGGCGCCCACGGGGTCTGTTCCAGGTGCGGCCGTCCGAAGCAGTCCATCCGCCACATGAACGGTGTCAACATGTCGCCGGCGCCGTCGGCGAACACGAACTTCAGGTCCGGCATGCGCTCGAACACGCCCTCGGCGATCAGGTTCAGCAGGTGATAGATGTAGCTCAGTGAACTGAAGCCGAGGTACTGCTCGTAGGTCCTGGTGTGGCCGGACGGCGTCGGGGGGAACGCGATGCCCTCACCGGTTTCGATGTGGGTGGCCACCGGCAGACCCGCGTCGACGGCCGCCTCCCACAGATCCCAGAACTGCGGCTTGCCGTAGAGCTCCCGGGACTGCATCGGGATGCCGATCTGGACGACGCGCGGGTGACCCTTGTACTTGTCGATCTCCCGCAGCGCGCCGCGGATGTCGTCGGGGTTGACCCGGATGGTGCCACGGAAGCGCTCACCGAGTTCGGGATGATCCAGCCAGCGCGACACCATCATCTCGTTGTGGGCGGCCAGGATCGCCGTGCCGAGGTGCCGGTCGGGCATGATGCCGCGGCCCATCGGATGCAACACCGCGACGTCGACTCCGCGATCGTCGAACAGCTGCTGGGCGACGAAGGCCGGGTCGGAACCCGGGTACTGACGATCCGGCCCGCGCGTCCCCTCGAGGTATTCGCCGCCGGGTGCGCCGTACCAGTCCATTTCGTAGTCGGGGAAGCCGCGGCTCTTGAACGGTTCCCGCATCACGCCGCGCAACTCAGGCGTGGACCCGAAGAAAATGTGCACGCTGGCGTCGATGACGGGAGTCGTCGTCCCGTCGCGGTGCTCTATCACCAAAGCCGCCTTCCGGAGGTCCGTCTGCGAGTAAACCCAAGTTCTTCAAGAGCAAGAATACTGTTCTCACGATTGAGAGTAGAACCTCATTACCACTTTGCCTCAACCGACCGTAGGCAGCAAGCAAATCAGCCGGTAGAGTGCGATACCGTCTTAGGAGAACCTGTGGTTCACGAATAGAGAATTAGATTTCCATTCGGGTGCTCTGACCCCGGGTAGGAGGCAGCGAGTGCTACTGGAATTGGATGCTGATCAGCGGTTGTGGCAGGACACCGTGCGTGACGCGGTGGCCAAGCAATGCCCCGCTTCGCTGATCCGCGGGGTCGCCGAGGACGGCGTCGACCCGACCCCGCTGTGGGAGTCCTATGTGGAGGCGGGCTGGACGGAGCTGGCCGAGCCGGAGAACGCGGTTGAGCTGGCGATCGTGCTGGAGGAGTTCGGCCGGGCGACCGACCCGACGCCGTTCCTGGCCACCCTCACCCAGTTCGCGCCGCTGGCCGGTGATCGCTATGACCCCCGGCAGGCCGGGACCGCGGTCTTCGAAGGCGTCACCGCCCATCGGGACAGCAGCGGGTGGGTGCTGGCCGGAACCTCCAGGTACGTCCTGGACGCCGACCGGGTGCAGAAGCTCGCGGTGGTGACCGACGCCGGCGTGTTCGTCGTCGACGCCGCCGTCGCGACCGTCACGCGGGTCTCGGTGTTCGATCCGGTCATGCACGTCGCTGACGTCACTTTCCCCGGCGTGGTGGTGTGCGACGACGATCGGGTGCACGCCGACCCCGAGCGGGCCCGTCACATCGCGCTGACCGGAGTCGCGATCACAACGGTCGGGGCGTGTCAGCGGATCCTCGACCTGGCTCTGCAGCATGTTCGGGATCGCCACCAGTTCGGAGTGCCGATCGGCTCTTTCCAAGCGGTGCAACACAAAGCAGTCGACATGCACGTCGCGATAGAACGGGCTCGCGCCCTGGCCTACTTCGCCGCGTTGACCATCAGCGCCGACGACCCGCGCAGGCGGCTGGCCGCCGCCATGGCGAAGGCGGCGGCGGGCGACTGCCAGTCGGTGGTCTTCCGGCACGGCCTCCAACTCTTCGGGGCCATGGGCTTCACGTGGGAGAACGACGTCCAATTTGCGCTCAAGCGCGCCAAGGCCGGCGAGCTCATGCTGGGCGGCGCCGCCGAACATCGCGCCGTGATCGCCGACGAGTACAGGGAACTGTAGATGCAACTTTCGTTCGATCCCGATGTCGAGTCATTCCGCGACGAGTTCAGTGCGTTCCTGGACGCCAACCTGCCCAGCGAGGCCGAAACCCAGGAGCGGCCACGGTCGGTGTCGCACATGCCGGCCTGGGCGCGGCGCTGGCAGCGGCTGCTGTTCGACAACGGCTGGCTCCTGCCCGGTCAGCCGCCCGAGTTCGGCGGCCGCAACGCCTCGATCCTGCAGCAGTTCGTTCATCTCGAGGAGCTCTGCCGCCGCAGGATCTATCACAGCTTCAACCCGCAGGGTGTGAATATCATTGCGGCGTCGTTGATCTCGTTCGGATCCGACGAGCAGAAGCACCATTGGGCGGTGCCCGTGCTCAAGGGTGAGAAGACCGCATCGTTGGGAATGAGTGAGCCGAGTGCGGGGTCGGACCTGGCCTCCCTGCGCACCCGCGCCGTCCGGGACGGCGACCACTTCGTGGTGAACGGCCAGAAGGTGTGGACCTCGGGCGCCCACGACGCGGATTTTCTGCTGACGTTCGTCCGGACCGACCCGGACGCCCCCAAGCACAAGGGCATCAGTGTGCTGCTGATCCCGACCGACCTGCCCGGGGTGGTCTGCCGGCCGTTCGCGTCGATCTGCGGGATCGACGACAAGGACTTCAACGAGGTGTTCTTCACCGATGTCCGGGTCCCGGCCGAAAACCTGGTCGGTCCGCTCAACGGCGGGTGGGGGGTGGCCAACGGATCACTGGGCCACGAACGCACGATGATGTGGCTGGGCTTCGCCGACCGGATCGCCAACATGATCGGGGACTTCGAGCCGAAAACGCCGCTGGAGAAAGACCAGTACGCGTCGATGATCATGGACTACCAGGCGTTACGACTGATGGGTTCCTCAGGACTGGCCAAGGCGGCACGCGGCGAAACCGATGTGGCCTCGGTGTCGGTGGTCAAGTTGTTCGGTTCCGAGGCCGAGTTGCGAGCGTCCGAATACGCGCTCACGGCAAGCGGATCCGACGGGCTGGTACATCCGTCCAGCACCGGGCCGTACGCGCACCTCAATCTGGACCACTACTTCGCCAGCTGGTTCGAGCGTCATGCCCGCAGTTTCGCCGGAACGATCGCCGGGGGTACCTCGGAGATCCAGCGCAACATCATCGCTCAGCAGGTCCTGAGCCTGCCCCGGTCGAAGTAGACCGCCGCACTCCTCTCTGGCCGCGCGCGTCGCGCGAATCCGGGCTGCTCCAGGCCCACCGTCGGCCCTCCTGGCGCGCCGGTCGCACGCCTGGTGAGAGCAGCTTTCTGCCCCGGGGTTAATTCGTGCGCGTGGTGGGTGAAGAGCTCTCACTTGACCGGATCGGTGCTGGAAACCTGCCCGGCACCGCACCGTGAGTCGTTTGCTGACTGGTTTCTGACGTCGTCAAGGGGCTCTCAGGAATTCTCAGGTTATTCCGAGTGTGCGGATCCACAAATGAGGCGCAGTTAACTCACTGGGCAAGAAAAATGGCGATAGTCGAGCGATCCCAGCGAATAATTATCGCGCCGGTCCCCGCCTGCGTTACTCCGGTCGCGGAACTCGTCACCTGGGCACTCCCTGACTGGTCCCGCGTGTACTCGACACTGAACTGCGTAGACCGCGATGTTCCCCATCGCGGCGCGGTTCAAACCGGTTTCTGCAAACTGGTCGGGCTGCTGATCGTGCATCGCGGTGAGCGCCCCATGGACCGGGCCTCGAGCCGCCCAGCGGCGTGTCGCGCCTGCGATTCGCGGTGAAATTTTCTTTGGGGGCCGGAACGCCGGTCTGCCAGCAGCAGCGAACGTGGCGGCTGGTCACAACTGCCACACAGGTTCTTGCTGACCGTTCGCTTAGCTCACGAGTTAGGTTGGCCGGACCGCGGCGGTTCCGGCGGATGGCGCGGTGGGTCACGGGTGGGCTCCGCTACCTCATTAGGCGTGCTTAGGCACTACGCGGGCCGCGGCCGGGCCACCCCGTGTAGGCCGGCTCCCGCCGCAGCGCCAGCTGACGCACAATCCTTTGCTGAAACTATATATGCGTACCCGTTAAATAATGTCGGCTAATTTCGATCTAGCTAACTCAAAAGGAATTGATCACGGATTAGATACAGCAACGCCGAAAAACTGAGAGCAAACGCTTGGCTACTTAGGTTCTTCTCAGGTATGTTCGCGCTTGTCGGGGCACAGCCATTTTGAAGGGATAGTCATGGACGTTGCTGTTCGGTCGTATCTGACCGCGGGGGTGGCAGTCTTCGGGGCCAGCGCGATTGTGCTGGCGCCCATCCAGGTGACACCGCCGGATCTCCATCTGGTGCGTGATCGCGCTATGTCGGCTCTTGCCGATGTTTCACTGTCCTCACTAGAAGACGTGATCCAGGCCATCAACAATGGGTGGAACGGTGTGAGGGGCGGACTCAACGCCCTCAACAGCGCCGCAGACACCGCGATCACGCAATTCGGTGATGCCCTTCAGGCGACTCTGATCGCCGGGATCGGTTCGGGCAACACCGCTCTGCAGTCCGTCGTCGACGGCCTGCTCGACGGCGGAAGCACGCTCGCCCGCGCGGTCGACAACGCCATCGCCGCATTCCCGAACCCGCAGGCGTTCATCGATGCGGTGGTTCAGGCCTTCGCCAACATCGATGTCAATCTCGGGCTCGCTATCCAGGCTGCACTAAGTGCTGCACTGAATCTGAACCTGAATGCGGCTGACCTGGCCAACGCCCTGATCGCCGGCGGTGCCGCTCTTGCCGCGGCATTCAACGCCGCGGTCGCGGGCTTCCCGACGCCGGCCGACTTCGCGGCGGCGTTCGAAGCTGCGCTGGCCGCCGTCAACCCCACGCTGGGCATCGTCGGCAACGTGATCACCAACCTCACCGGTGCACTGGGTGACGTCATCCGCGCTGCGATCACGGCCAAGGTCGACATGTTCCAGGCGGTGCTCACCGCACTGGCTGACAGCGGCAGTGCGCTGGCGGCCGCCTTCCAGGCAGCGTTGTCGGCATTCCCGAACCCCGCGGCGTTCATCACCACGCTGGTTCAGGCGTTCACCAACATCAACGCCAACCTGGGCCTGCAGCTGATGCTCGCGCTCCAGGGAGAGATCACTGGTCTAGGTGACTTCATCCAGGCTCTGATCAATGGCGGCGCCACTCTGGCGGCGGCGTTCAACGCGGCCTTGGGCGACTTCCCGACCCCGGAGGCCTTCGTCAACGCGCTCACCGGCGCGCTGGCGGCGCTCAATCCCACTTTGGGCGTGCTCGCGAACGCGTTCACCACGTTCACCGGTCAGTTGGCGACGACGATCCAGGCCGGAATTGCGGCTGGGCTCACCGGTTTCCAGGCGCTGCTGAATGCGTTGGGTAACCCGCTGAGTGCGCTGTCGGCGGCGTTCCAGGCAGCACTGGCGGCCTTCCCGAACCCGCAGGCGTTCATCAACGCTCTGGTTCAGGCGTTCGGCAATATCGACGTCAACCTGGGTCTGGCCTTGCAGGCGATCATCAACGCTTCGATCGATGGCCCGCAGGCCTTCCTCGAGGCGCTGATCTCGGGCGGGGCAGCTCTGGCGGCGGCGTTCAACGCGGCACTGGCGAACTTCCCGAGCCCGCAGGCGTTCGTCGACGCCTTGGTCGGAGCGTTCGCGGCGATCAACCCCGCGCTGGGCATCCTGGCCAATGCGTTCACCACGTTCACGGGCCAGTTGGCGACCACGATCCAGGCCGGAATTGCGGCCGGGCTCACGGGTTTCCAGGCTCTGCTCGACGCGCTGGGCAACCCGGCCAGTGCGCTGTTCGCGGCGTTCCAGGCGGCCTTGGCGGCGTTCCCGAACCCGCAGGCGTTCATCAACGCTCTGGTTCAGGCGTTCGGCAACATCGACGTCAACCTGGGTCTGGCCTTGCAGGCGATCATCAACGCTTCGATCGATGGCCCGCAGGCCTTCCTCGAAGCGCTGATCTCGGGCGGGGCAGCTCTGGCGGCGGCGTTCAACGCGGCACTGGCGAACTTCCCGAGCCCGCAGGCCTTCGTCGATGCGCTCACCGGCGCGCTGGCGGCGATCAACCCGACGCTGGGCATCCTGGCCAATGCACTGACCACGTTCACGGGTCAGTTGGCGACGACGATCCAGGCCGGAATTGCGGCCGGGCTCACGGGTTTCCAGGCTCTGCTCGACGCGTTGGGTAACCCGCTGAGCGCACTGTCGGCGGCCTTCCAGGCGGCCTTGGCGGCGTTCCCGAACCCGCAGGCGTTCATCAACGCTCTGGTTCAGGCGTTCAGCAATATCGACGTCAACCTGGGCCTGGCCTTGCAGGCCGCGCTCAACATCGGCGTCGACGGGCTGCAGGGCTTCGTGGACGCGCTGGTCAACGGTGGTGCGCAGCTGGCTGCGGCGTTCAACGCGGCGCTGGCCAACTTCCCGAGCCCGCAGGCGTTCGTCGACGCCTTGGTCGGGGCGTTCGCGGCGATCAACCCGGCGCTGGGCGTGCTCGCGAATGCGTTCACCACCTTCACCGGTCAGCTGAATGCCACCATCCAGGCCGGAATTGCGGCCGGGCTCACCGGTTTCCAGGCTCTGCTCGATGCGCTCGGTAACCCGCTGAGCGCGCTGTCGGCGGCGTTCCAGGCGGCACTGGAGGCCTTCCCGAACCCGCAGGCGTTCATCAACGCTCTGGTTCAGGCGTTCAGCAACATCGACGTCAACCTGGGTCTGGCCTTGCAGGCCGTGATCAACGCCTCGATCGAGGGCCCGCAGGCCTTCCTCGAAGCGCTGGTGTCGGGTGGGGCAGCTCTGGCGGCGGCGTTCAACGCCGCACTGGCCAACTTCCCGAGCCCCCAGGCGTTCGTGCAGGCGTTCGCCAACGCATTGGCGGCGCTGAACCCGACGCTGGGCATCCTGGCCAACGCGTTCACCACGTTCACCGGTCAGTTGGCTACCACCATCCAGGCCGGCATCGCGGCTGGTGGGACAGCCTTCCAGGCAGTGCTCGACGCGCTCGGCAACGGGGCCACCGCGCTGTCGGCGGCGTTCCAGGCGGCTCTGGCTGCCTTCCCGAACCCGCAGGCGTTCATCAACGCGCTGGTCGACGCTCTGGGCAAGATCAACGTCAACCTGGCGCTGGCCTTGCAGGCAGCGCTCAACGTGAACCTTGATGGAGTGCAGGCGATCATCGACGCGCTGGCCAACGGCGGTGTGCAGCTGGCCGCGGCATTCAACGCGGCGGTGGCCAACTTCCCGAGCCCCGCCGAGTTCGTCACGGCGGTCACCGGAGCGCTCGGTGGCGGTCTGCAGGTCGCTCAGCAGGTGTTCAACCAGGGTGCCGCGGCGCTCGAGGCCGGCCTGAATGCCGGTGTCGCAGTGGGCAACCAGATCATCACTGCGCTGGGATCCGGGTTGGTCCAGGGTGGCGCGGCACTGAATGCCGCGATCAACGCTGCACTGAAGGCGTTCCCGACGCCGGAAGCGGTGATCAACGCCCTGGCAACGGCCGGTGCACAGTTCACCGCCGGGCTCGATGCACTGGTCAAGTCGATCAATGCGAGCCTGGGGCTCAACATCAACATCAACATCGGTGGCATTCACATCGGTGGCGGTATCAACGCCGGTGGTGGCGCGGGAGCGGCTGCTCTGGCCGCGGCCGGTGCTACGGCCGGTGCCGTGGCGGGGGCCGCCACCAAGGTGGCGGGTGTCAACGACTCGGCAACGAGCACCGGCGGCAATGCGCCGACTGTCTCGCTGAATGTCGCCGATGCGCCGGCGCCGACGTCCTCCAAGACGACGGCACCGAGCATGAAGGTTTCGGCTCCCAAGCTGAACCTTCCGGCACCGCCGAAGATCTCGCTGCCCGCGCCGCCGAAGATCTCGCTACCCGCCCCGCCGAAGATCTCGCTGCCTGCGCCGCCGAAGGTGTCGCTGCCGTCGCTGCCGAAGCCGTCGACCAAGGGATCCTCGGATACCAAGGCCGGCAGCAAGGCCGACAGCTCCGCCAAGGGTTCGGACTCGGGTTCGGGCTCGGCCAAGAGCGGGTCCGCCGGCAGTGCGAAGAAGGGCGCTGCCTAACCAGCACGAAGCGAACTGTGGCCCCCTCCGAGAGGAGGGGGCCACAGTCGTTGGTTCAACCGCTCACCAATCGATGACGGCGGCTTCTTTGCGCTCGGTGATGGGGCGAGCCAGACCCTGGTCCTCGCAGATCCGCTGCAGGTTGGCCAGCGTCTCGTCGAGCCCGGGACCGAGGCGCGGTCCGGGAGTGAAATCGGCAGGCAGGTGCTTCATGCCCTGGATGACGCCGATCGTCTCGTAATGCACGGTGCCTTCCTGATCGCAGACGTAGTCCGGCATCCGGTCGAGCACTGCGGTGACCATCGACTTGAACACCGTACGGGCCACGTTCGACCCGACGCAGCGGTGCACGCCGATCCCGAAGCTGAAGTGACGGTTACCTTTTCGGTCCAGTACAACCTCGTTGGGCTTGTCGAAGACCGACGGATCGCGGTTGGCCATCGCCCACGACAGCCACAGCCGCTCACCCTCCTTGAAGCGATGGCCCTCGACCTCGACGTCCGCGGAGAACGTGCGGCCGTCACCGGGTGCGGGGGTGTAGTACCGCAGGAACTCCTCGGTGGCGGAGTCCAGCAGGGCGTCCCGTTCGCGACTGAGCCGTTCCCGCTCGGCGGGATGCTCGCTCAGCCATTCCAGTGAATGGGCGGTCAGGGCGGTGGTGGTGTCGAAGCCCCCGCCGATGATCAGCCCGAGGTTGCCCAGTATCTCCAGATCGGGGGCGGGCTCACCGTCAATCCGCAGTTGCAGCAGCGCGTTCACCAGACCGGGCCGCGGATTCTCGCGGACCTCCATCATCGTGGTGACCATGTCGAGGCCCATCTGCCGGTTCATCTCGGCGACGCGGGGGGCGTCCGGCGAGTGTTCCGGAGTGGACACCGACAGGTGGGCGGGCTCGCTGTAGACCGGCCACTTCTGCAACTCGATACCCATCATGGCGAGGGTGAGCACCGCGGGCACGATATTGGCGAGGTCATCGACGAAGTCGATGTGCCCAGACTCGATCTTCTCGTCAAGTGACGCACGTACGATCTCGTCGACGAAGGGCGCCCACCGCTTGACCGCAGCGGGGGACAGGTACGGGTTCAGCGCCCCGCGGTACGAGCTGTGTTCGGGCTCGTCCATCTCCAGGATGCCGCCGCGAACCACAGTGGCCCGCTGAGCCTTTGGGATAGTGATGCCTTTGTAGGGTGTCTCGCCGGTGAGATCGTGGTGGTTGGAGACCACCGGACAGCGCGCGAGTTCGAAGACCTCCTTGCTACCCGCGGCCACCCAGTGACCGTCGTAGACATCGGTCCACGCCATCGGGCAGCGGGACTGCATCTCCTCGGTGATCTTCTCGAACTGCTGCCGATATTCCGGCGTGTGCCGATCGAAGTGATAGGTCGGCTGCTTTCGTTCGGTGTCGTCGGTGACGTCATCGATACTCAAGGTGTTGTCTCCCTTGATATTTGACTGGCAAAACTGGAGGTCAGTCCTCTTCGATGAGGATTGCCTGTTCAGGACAGGAGTGCGCGGCTTCGCGCACGAGCTCGATCTGGTCGGCAGGCACCTGTTCGGTGACCGGCGATGAGCTGCCGTCGATATCGCTGAGCTCGAACATGTCTGGAGCGATCATGGCGCACAGCGTGTGCCCCTGGCACCGGTCCTGGTGAACCCGAACCTTCACGGATTTCCTCTCAAATCTCTTGATAGTTCCGGTGTTCAGACGTGGTAGTCGTACCACTTGAGGTAGCCGCCGGCATCCACGCGCAGCTGCATACCGGTGACGTAGCGCGCCTCGTCTGACGCCAGCCACAGCACCGCGTTGCTGATGTCCAGCGGCTCGACGAAGTTGACCTTCATCGCCTGCTGGATGCCGAACACCGGCTCGGCGTCGGCGCGGGTCGGGTTTTCGAGATCCGGCCGGAACGAGCGATACATCGGGTCGCTCTGCAGCATGTCGGTGTTGCAGTTTGTCGGGTGAACGACGTTGGCCCGGATACCCCGCACGGCGAGCTCGGTGGCGAGGTCATGGACATAATTGGACAGCAGGCGTTTGGCGACCATGTAGGACATCCCGCCTGGGTCCGCGCCAGGGTTGTCCTTCTGGTGTGCGTCCATCAGCGCCGCGGTGGAGCCGGTCGCGATGATCGAGGCGCCTGCCTCGAGATGAGGGAGCGCCACCTGTATCGCGTTGATGGTTCCGATCAGGTTGGTGTTGATGACGTCGCACCACGCCTGCAGTGGCGGCTGCCCTTTCATCCCGGCGATGCCGGCCTGGGCGACGACGATGTCGACCTTGCCGAACTCGGCCAGCCCCTGGTCGAGAGCCGCCTTGAGTTCGGCGGCCTCACGAACGTCGGCCTGCGCGGTGACGATGCCGCGCCCGGTCTTCTTGACCAGCTCGGCGGTCTCCTCGAGATCCTCGGGGGTCGCCATCTTGTAGCCGATGGTGTCGATGTCCTTGCACAAGTCGACAGCGATGATGTCGGCGCCCTCTTCGGCCAGCCGCAGAGCATGGCTGCGGCCCTGCCCGCGCGCGGCACCGGTGATGAAGGCAACTCTGCCCTGGACTCGTCCCACAGGTATTCCTCTCTCTGACTGCTGTCTCGTTGTGTTGAAAAGTCTTGTGGTGCCGCTACTCAGGTGTTGCGTCCGCCGTTAATCCCGCGGCTGCGATGTCGACGATCTTCTTCCAGTCCTCGAAGGCGGTGCCGAGGAATCGCCGAAACGAGGTGCGGCCCGAACACCACCGGTTGCCAACGCCGTCGTCACCAACGATCTCCGTCGCGGTCGGGACAGGGCAGACGCGCTTCACCACGGCGTGCACGTCCGGTCGTGTCGCCGGTCCAGCGGATCTCGTAGTTCAAGAATCGCCCTTTCTGATATGAGAACGCTACTCTCGGTGTGATCCATTTCGCAAGACACTTCGGCGCAATGTGTCTAACTGCGGAGATGCGGCGCCGGACCGCATCGCGAGGGTGCGTCCTGGATGTGACGTGTTCGGTGAACGCGGCTTGAGTTCTCTCGCGCCGAATGTATGATTCGCCGGAGATGAGAACCGAGTTATCCGATGACCGGAGGAGTTGCTGATGTCGGCCCAGGACACGACGGCCACCATCGCAAGCGGCGAGCAAGCGGGGCAGAGCCAGGTGTCCGAGCGGCACATGCTGATCGACGGTCAGCTCGTCGGCGCGCAGCACACCTATCCCTCGATCAATCCCGCCACCGGAGATGTGGTGGGCTATGCGCCCAACGCGGACGTCGCCGACGCCGAGCGTGCGATCGCCGCAGCCCGGGCGGCCTTCGACACCACCGACTGGTCCACCAACGTCGAGCTGCGCATCCGGTGTCTCGAGCAGCTGCACACCGCGCTTGTCGAGCACAGCGACGAACTTCGTGCGCTGACGATCGCCGAGGTGGGTGCCACCAAAGCGTTGACCGAGAGCGCCCAGCTCGATGACCCGATCCGGATCGTCGGCTACTACGCGAACCTGCTGAAGACGTATTCGATGTCCGAAGACCTCGGCGAAATCGAGAGCCGGGGGCAACGCCACCACCGCTGGGTCGAGAAGGAAGCAGCCGGCGTGGTGGCCGCGATCATCGCCTACAACTATCCGAACCAGCTGGCGCTGGCCAAACTGGGCCCGTCGCTGGCGGCCGGATGCACGGTCATCCTCAAGGCCGCCCCGGACACCCCGCTCACCACGCTCGCGCTCGGTGAGGTGATCGCGAAATACACCGACATCCCCGCCGGCGTCATCAACGTGATCAGCTCCACCGACCCCGCGGTCGGTGCCGCACTGACCACCAGCCGCGACGTCGACGTCGTGACCTTCACCGGGTCGACGGCGACCGGACGCAAGATCATGGCGGCGGCCAGCGACACCATCAAGAAGGTCTTCCTTGAGCTCGGCGGCAAGTCGGCCATGGTGGTGCTCGACGACGCCGATTTCACCAACTGCGCCATGATGGCGGCGTTCATGATCTGCTCGCACGCGGGCCAGGGCTGCGCGATCACGACGCGGCTGCTGGTTCCCCGCGCGCACCACGACGAGATCGTCGAGCTGGTGAAGAACTTCATGGGCATGGTCCGCTACGGCGATCCGGCCGACCCCGCCACCTACATGGGGCCCCTGATCAACGACACCCAGCGCGAGAAGGTCGACGCCATGGTCCAGCGCGCGGTGGCGGCCGGCGCGACCGTGGTCATCGGCGGTAAGAAGGTCGACGGCCCGGGGTTCTTCTATGAGCCCACGTTGATCACAGGGGTCGACCCCGACAGCGAGCTCGCCCAGGAGGAGATCTTCGGGCCGGTGCTGGCGGTTCTCGCCTATGACGACGACGACGATGCGGTGCGGATCGCCAACAACTCCATCTACGGACTGTCCGGTGGAGTGTTCGGTGGCCAGCACCGTGCGCTGGCGATCGCCCGACGGATTCGCGCCGGCACGATGGGCATCAACGGCGGCAACTACTTTGGCCCGGACAGTCCGTTCGGCGGCTACAAGCAATCCGGTGTCGGCCGCGAGATGGGTGTGGCCGGCCTGGAGGAATTCCTCGAGCGCAAGACCCTCGCTGCGGTGGTGTCGTGAGGCCGCTCGAGGGGGTCCGCATCCTCGAGGTGGCGATGTACGGCTTCGTGCCGTCGTGCGGTGCGGTGTTGGGTGAGTGGGGCGCCGAAGTCATCAAGGTCGAACACGCGGTCACCGGTGATCCGCAACGCGGCCTGCGGCAGACCGGTTCTCTGCGGGTCGAGGGTGACCCGAATCCCAATGTGGAACATGCCAATCGGGGCAAGCGCAGCATCGGACTGGACATGTCGGTCCCGGAGGGCAAAGAGGTTCTCTACGAACTCGCCCGTCGATCCGACGTGTTCCTGACCAGCTTCCTGCCGGGGCACCGCACGAAGTTCGGCATCGACGTCGACGACATCCGCGCGGTGAACCCGAACATCATCTACGCGCGCGGCAGCGCTTTCGGTCCGCGTGGCCAGGAGTCGGAGAAGGGCGGTTACGACATGACCGCCTTCTGGTGCCGCGCCGGCACCGCGGCGACGATCACACCGCCGGGAACCGAGGGCATGATCGCCCCGCCCGGACCGGCGTACGGCGACACCATCTCCGGCACCAACCTCGCAGGCGGAATCGCGGCGGCGTTGTTCAAGCGCGAGCGCACCGGCGAGGCCTCGGTGGTCGACGTGTCACTGCTCGGTAGTGGCCTGTGGGCGATGGGCCACACCATCGCGCTGACTCAGCATCTCGGTGAGCAGCTGGTGGCCCCGGTGCCGGGCGTGCACGGCTCACCGATCAATCCGCTGGTGGGACTCTACGAGACCGCCGACGGCCGCTACATCTCGTTCGTGATGATGCAGCCGACCAAGTTCTGGGCCGACGTGTGCCGCCACATGGATATCGCCGAGTACATCGACGATCCGAGGTTCGCCGACGTCGAGCAGATCGCCGCCAACACCGCTGATGCCGTCGAGATTCTGGGCAAGGCGATGGCCACCCGGACCCTGTCGGAATGGTCGACGCGGTTCGCCACGCTGGCCGGACCGTGGGCGCCGGTCCAGGACACCCTGCAGGCCGCGGCCGACGCGCAGGTGCGGGCCAACGAATACCTGGTGAAGGCAGGGGAATTGGAGCTGGTCGCCAATCCGGTGCAGTTCGACGTCGCCGCGCCGCAGAGCGGTCCGGCGCCGGGATTCGCCGAGCAGACCGACGAGATTCTCACTGAGCTCGGCCTGGACTGGGACCGCATCATCGAACTCAAGACCGCTGGCGCGGTCACCTAGGTCGCGCCGGAGAATCCATGCCTTACATCGTCGCCATTGGCACTTACCTACCCTCATGGGGGTGTGACGCGCATCGCATTGCCGGCGATGACGAGGACGCCATCACACTCGCTGTTGAAGCGGGCCGGGCGGCGCTGTCCGAGGGTGGTGCCGTCGAGCGGGTGGTGCTCGTCAGCCGCGACCTGCCGCTGGTGGAGAGCAGCAATGCCGCGGTGTTGTTGGCGGGTCTCGGTCTGGATCCCGAGCTCGAGGTCGACGAGCGGCTCGGCGGTGCGCCGGCCACGCTCGATGCGGTCAGCTCGGCCCGGCCGCGCACGCTGGTCATCGGCTCCGACTTGGATCCGGCTGGCGCAGCGGCGATTCTGACCGGCGAGGACGGTTTGCAGGTTCGCACTGCCGCGCGCGTGGCCCGCAGTCTTCCGGTCCGCACCCGTAATGCCGACGGGGTGGTGCACGACTACGGCGACCCGCGGTTGCTGCACGAGCGCGGGCTAGTCGCCTCGCTGGCTGCGGCGTGGCTCGACACTCCGGTCGCGCTGGCCGGCGTCGATCATGACCGCGCGATCGAGCTGTGTGGCGGCGAGGCGCCCGTCGTGCCGACGGCGGGTGCCAGTGCCGGGCTGTTCGCCTTGGCTGCGCTCGCCGAGTCGAAAGTCAACGGCCCGTTGGTGGCCGTCGAACAGGCCAGCCTGTCCGGTGTGACGGTGGCCGGCGGCGGTGCGGCCGTCTATCGGCGGGAGCCGACGGCGCAGCCGCGACCGCAGACCAGGGTTGCCGCCGGCCCCGACATCCCGATCTCCCTGGCTGCCTACGAGCGGGCCTTCGAAGCCAAAGTGCGGTGGGAGGCCGGCTGTCACAACGGGAGCAGGGAATTGGACTTCCCGCCGCGCTACCGCCTCGACGATGCCGGCCGGCTGGCTACCGACTACGAACTGGTGCCGCTGCCCCGGGTGGGAAGCGTCTACACCGAAGTCACGGTTCACATTCCGGTGCCGGGCCTGCGGACTCCCTACTCGTTGGTGATCGTCGAGCTCGACGATGTCGCTGTGCGCGCACTCGTCAAGGTCACGGGCGTCGAGGCGGGTGCGGTGCGGATCGGCGATCGTGGCCGGCTCACGCTGCGCCGGGTGGCCGTGCGATCGGGAGTACCCGACTACGGGTACGCGTTCGAGCCGTATGAGCCCGCGAGTCCGCGGGAAACCTCCGTCCGGTCGTGGGGTGCGGCATGAGGCGTGTCGCGATCGTCGGAGCCGGTATGACGGCGTTCGGCGAGCACTTCGCCCTCGGGCTGAAGGACCTGCTCCCGATGGCGTTCGCCGAGTGCGCCGCCCGGGTTGACAAGGGCATCAACAAGTCTGAGATCGACGCCGCCTGGTTCGGCGCGATGGGAACCGCCGACGGCTTCCCGGCGGGGATCCTCGCCGACTCGCTCGGACTGCCCGACCTGCCGGTGACCCGGATCGAGAACTCCTGTGCGACCGGCAACGATGCGGTCCGCAACGCCCTCTACGGCATTGCCTCCGGCGCCGCCGATGTCGCCCTGGTGATGGGTGCGGACAAATTGCGGGAGACCGCTTCCAAGCAACTGCTGTGGGAGTGGGAGGCGATGGCCCGCGACATGGCGTGGGACTATCCGTTGGGATTGGTTGCGCCCGCGGGGTTCGCTCTTCATGTTGCGCGTTATTTGCACGAAACCCCGGCCACCCGTGAACACATGGCGATGGTGGCGGTCAAGAATCACCGGCACGGCCTGTCGAATCCGAAGGCGCGGCTGCGTTTCGAGGTCACCATCGACGAGGTGCTCGCCGCGCCGATGGTGGTCACACCGTTCGGCGTCTACGACTGCGCGCCCCAAAGCGACGGTGCCGCAGCACTTTTGTTGGCTGCCGAGGACGTGGTTGACCATTTCACCGACCGCCCGGTGTGGATCCGCGGGGTGGGGCTGGGGCTGGATTCCGTAATGCATCAGCACAAAGCGGACATGACGACGTTCCCCGCAACGACCCGTGCGGCGAAAAGAGCGTTCAGAATGGCAAATTTGACACCCGCCGACATCGATGTGGCGGAAGTTCACGATTTCTTCACCGGCATCGAATTGATCAGCTATGAAGATCTCGGCTTCGCCGAACCCGCGGAGGCCTACAAGTTAATGGAGGCCGAGGTGACTTGTGTGGGTGGAGCTTTGCCGGTCAACCCCAGCGGCGGTCTGAAGGCCAAGGGCCACCCACCGGGTGCCACCGGAGTTGCGCAGTGCGTTGAACTCTTCGACCAGCTGCGCGGGGAAGCCGGCAATCAGGTGGATGGCGCCCGAATCGGACTGGCTCACAACATCGGTGGGCCGACGGCAGTCGCTGCGGTGACGCTTCTGGAAGGACCGGGTGGCCATGGCGGGTAAGGGGGTCGATCGTTGGTCGCCGGGCATTGCGTTGAGCAGTGCGGCCGGTCCGATGCAGGCTATTGGTGGCTTGTTTGCGATGTCGGCGGATGCTGTGCGGTTTATTTTTCGGAAGCCGTTTCAGTGGCGGGAGTTTTTGGAGCAGGCGTGGTTTGTGGCGCGGGTGTCGTTGGCACCGACGTTGTTGGTGGCGATTCCGTTCACGGTGTTGGTGAGTTTCACGCTCAATATTTTGTTGCGGGAGTTGGGTGCTGCTGATCTGTCGGGTGCGGGGGCGGCGTTTGGTGCGGTGACGCAGGTGGGCCCGTTGGTGACGGTGTTGATCGTCGCTGGTGCCGGCGCCACGGCGATGTGCGCGGATTTGGGGTCGCGCACGATCCGTGAGGAGATCGACGCGATGGAGGTGCTGGGGATCAACCCGGTGCAGCGCCTGGTGACTCCGCGGATGTTGGCCTCTGGACTTGTTGCGCTTCTGTTGAATTCGTTGGTGGTGATCATCGGGATCCTGGGTGGCTATGTGTTCTCGGTGTTCGTTCAGGATGTGAATCCGGGGGCGTTCGCGGCGGGGATCACGTTGTTGACCGGGGTGCCGGAGGTGATCATCTCGTGCGTCAAGGCGGCGCTGTTCGGGTTGATCGCCGGGTTGGTGGCCTGTTATCGGGGGCTGACGATCACCGGGGGTGGCGCCAAGGCGGTGGGTAATGCGGTCAATGAGACGGTGGTGTACGCGTTTATGGCGTTGTTCGTGGTGAACGTGGTGGTCACGGCCATCGGTATCCGGATGAGTGCCCGGTAGAGATGGCGTCGTTACAGGCTTTGTATCCGCGGATCGCCCGTCAGGTGCGCCGCCCGTTGGGCACGATCGGACGGATCGGGGATCACACGATCTTCTACGGTCGGGCGTTGGCGGGTACGCCGCATGCGGCTCTGCATTTCCGCAAAGAGATCATCCGGCTGATCGCTGAGATCTCGATGGGGGCGGGCACGTTGGCGATGATCGGCGGCACCGTGGTGGTCGTCGGATTCTTGACCTTGGCTGCGGGTGGCACGTTGGCGGTGCAGGGTTACAGCTCGCTGGGCAATATCGGTATCGAAGCACTGACCGGCTTTTTGGCCGCCTTCATCAACGTCAGGATTTCAGCGCCGGTGGTGGCCGGGATCGGGTTGGCCGCGACCTTCGGCGCCGGGGTGACCGCGCAGTTGGGGGCGATGCGGATCAACGAGGAGATCGACGCCCTGGAATCGATGGGCATCCCCCCGGTCGAATACCTGGTCAGTACGCGGATCGTGGCGGGCATGGTGGCCATCACCCCGCTGTACTCGATCGCCGTCATCTTGTCGTTCGTGGCGTCGCAGTTCACCACCGTGGTGCTGTTCGGGCAGTCCGGCGGTTTGTATGACCATTACTTCAACACGTTTTTGAATCCCATCGACCTGTTGTGGAGCTTCCTGCAGGCGATCTTGATGGCCATCACGATCCTGTTGATCCACACCTACTTCGGCTACTTCGCCACCGGCGGACCGTCTGGAGTCGGGGTGGCCGTCGGCAACGCCGTACGCACCTCCCTGATCGTGGTCGTCTCGGTCACCCTGCTGATATCCCTGGCCATCTACGGCTCCAACGGCAACTTCAACCTGTCCGGATAGGGAGATGACGTGACACGAAATCTCGGTCCGGGTCCGGCCGACCGGTCGGAAACCGAAACCGCCGCCGCGCCGGTGGCGGCCCGAACTGGCGCAAGCTTCGGCGCGACGGGGTGGGCGCGGCCGGTCGCGGGCCTGTCCACCGTGGTCGTGGTGGTGGCGATCGTCGCGGTCGCGGTCGGTCTGTTCCGTGGCGATTTCACCAAAACCGTTCCGGTGACGGTGATCTCTGACCGCGCCGGCCTGGTGATGAATCCCGACGCCAGGGTCAAGATGCGCGGTGTCCAGGTCGGCAAGGTCGAGTCGATCGAGAGCCGCGCCGACGGCACGGCGGCGCTGCACCTGGCGATGGATCCCGCTGAGCTGCGCAAGATCCCGTCGAACGTGGTCGCCGACATCGCCTCGACGACCGTCTTCGGCGCCAAGTACATCAACTTCGAACCGCCGACCGATCCGTCACCGAAACCCATGTACGCAGGCCAGGTTCTGCAGGGTCAGCACGTCACGGTCGAGATCAACACCGTGTTCCAACAGCTGAATCAGGTCCTGAACAAGATCGACCCGACCCAGCTGAACGCAACGCTCGGCGCACTGTCGAAGGCGTTCGCGGGGCGCGGCAAGCAATTCGGACAGACTGTTGCCGACTTCGACAGCCTGCTTGCCAAGCTGGAACCCAGCCTGCCGAACATGGCCAAGGACATCGAACTGACCGCGCCGGTGGCCGCCGCCTACGCCGACGCCGCGCCGGACCTGGTGCGGACGGTGCAGAACACCAACAGGATCAGCCAGAGCATCGTCGATGAACAACAGAACCTGGACACCTTCTTGGTCAATATGATCGGGCTGGCCGATCAGGGCAACGAGGTGCTGGGAACCAACCAGCCGGCGCTGAGCAAGGTGCTCCATCTGCTGACGCCCACCACGGCACTGTTCAACGAATATGCGCCGGCCATCAACTGCACGCTCGAAGGGATGAACTTCGTTCGGCTGCAGCCGCCGCTTTTGGACCCCGGCGTCCTGGTCAACGTCGCTTTCACGATGGGCATCGAACGGTACCGCTACCCGTCGAACCTGCCCAAGGTCGCAGCCAAGGGTGGTCCGCAGTGCATGGGTCTGCCCTACATTGGCTTTGGTAACCGGTCGAAGTATCTGGTGACCGACACCGGCATCAATCCGTGGCAGTACGGCAACCAGGGCATCCTGCTGAACTCCGACGGTCTCAAGCAGCTGTTGTTCGGCCCGCTGGATGGACCGCCGCGCAACACCGCACAGATCGGACAACCCGGATGATGCGCACCACAAGCACACTCGTCAAGTTCGGCGTGTTCGCCGTCGTGATGGTGGTCCTGACCGCGTTTCTGTTCCTGACGTTCAGCAACTACCGCAGTGGCTCGACCAACGGATACTCGGCGGTGTTCGGTGACGCATCGCGGTTGAAGGAGGGCGACACCGTCCGCGTCGCAGGTGTCCGGGTCGGCACTGTCAACAGCGTCGACCTGCTCGCGGACAAGAGTGTCCTGGTGAAGTTCGATGCCGACCGCGACATCGTCTTGACCACGGGAACCCAAGCGGCAGTGCGGTATTTGAATCTGACCGGCGATCGATATCTGGAACTCGTCGACGGACCGGGCTCGGCGCGGGTGTTGCCGGCGGGTTCCCAGATACCCCGCGACCGCACCCAGGCCGCTCTGGACCTGGACCTGCTTCTCGGCGGATTGCGACCGGTGATCCAGGGGCTCAACCCGCAGGACGTCAACGCGCTCACCGCCTCGCTGATCAATATCCTGCAGGGCCAGGGCGACACTCTCGACTCGCTGCTCAGCAAGACCACGTCATTCTCGAATGCGTTGGCGGACAACAGTCAAACGGTCGAGCAGCTCATCGATAACCTCAAGGTCGTCGTCGACACACTCGCCAAAGACGGCGACAAGTTCTCCGGGGCCATCGACAAGTTGGAAAAGTTGATCACCGGGCTGTCGCAGGATCGCGAACCGATCGGCACCGCGATCACCCAGCTGGACAATGGAACCGCGTCGCTGACCAGTCTGTTGAACGAGGCCCGCGCCCCGCTGAAGGGCGATATCGAGCAGCTCAACCGTCTGGCGCCGCTGTTGGACGACAACAAGATCGTCTTCGACAGAGGCTTGCAGAGGGGGCCGGACAACTACCGCAAGATGGCCCGGCTCGGCGCATACGGCAGCTGGATCATGTATTACATCTGCGGCCTGTCGATCCGGGTCACCGACCTTCAGGGACGAACAGGGGTCTTCCCGATGATCAAACAAGAATCCGGTAGGTGTTCGGAGCCCTAATGCTGAAATACCGAGCTTCAAACTTGTGGCGTGCCGGCTTCCTCGGCGCGGTCCTGATCCTGTTGGTGATCGCTATCGGGTTGCAACCCGAGCGGCTGCTTCAGCTTGCGACATCGGTGCGCCATCAGGCGCTGTTCACCGAGGCCGGCGGGATCACCGTCGGCAACGACGTGACGCTCTCCGGCATCAAAATCGGCTCGGTCACGGACGTCGCGTTGGACAACGGCGATGCGCTCGTCACCTTCACGACCGCGGGCAAGTACGCGCTGGGCTCGCAGACCGCGGCGCACATCCGCACCGGCTCGCTGCTGGGCGAGCGGGTCCTCACGCTGGAATCGGCAGGCAGCGGCAGTCTTCGGTCAGGCGACGTTATCCCGACGACGCGCACGTCGTCGCCCTACTCGCTCACCGAAGCGGTCAGCGATCTGACGTCAAACACGGCAGGCACCGACACCGCCTCGCTCAACCAGTCGCTGGACACGCTGTCGGCCACCATCGACCAGCTCGCGCCGAAATTGGGGCCGACCTTCGATGGGCTGAGCAAGCTGTCCCGATCTCTCAACAGCCGCAACGAGAATCTGGCGGGTCTGTTCAAAAGCGCCGCCGACGTCACCACGGTGCTCGGGCAGCGGAGTCAGCAGCTGAACACCCTGATCCTGAATGCGAACGACCTGCTGGGCGTGCTCAACGACCGGCGTGAAGCGATCGTCGACCTGCTGGCCAACACCGCGGCGGTGTCGCAGCAGCTGACCGGCCTGGTCCATGACAACGAGGACAAACTGGCACCGACCCTGCAGCGGCTGAATTCGGTTGTCGCCGTGCTGGAGAAGAACAAAGACAACATCGCCAAAATGCTGCCGAACGTGAAGAAATTCATCCTGTCCGAGGGCGAGACGCTCGCCAACGGCCCGTACTACAACGCGTACGTGCCGAACCTGCAGCCCGCGCAGTTGCTGCAGCCGTTCATGGACTACGCCTTCGGCTTCCGCCGCGGCGTCAACGCGGGCCAGCCAACGGACAACGCGGGGCCGCGCGCCGAATTGCCGCTGCCGTACAACGGTATTCCGGGAGGATCCCGCTGATGATGCGCAGACGTTGGGTGAAGGTGCTGTCAGTTCTGCTGGCCGGGCTGCTGGTGGTGGGTGCGGCGGTTCTCGTGCGCAACATCTTCTTCGGCCCGAGGACGGTCAACGCCATCTTCACCACCGCGACAGGTATCTACCCCGGTGACGACGTCCGGGTATCGGGCGTCAAGGTGGGCACCATCAAGGCGATCGAACCGCAGGGCACCCAGACCAAGCTGGTGCTCGACGTCGACCGTGACGTCCCGATTCCCGCCGACGCCAAGGCGGTGATCGTGGCGCAGAACCTCGTCGCCGCCCGCTATGTGCAGTTGACACCGGCCTACCGGAACAACGTCGGCCCGAAAATGCCCGACGATGCGGTTATTCCCCTGGACCGCACGGCAATCCCGGTGGAGTGGGATGAGGTGAAGGCGCAGCTCATGCGGCTGGCCACCGACCTCGGACCGCAGAGCGGCGTCTCGGGCACGTCGGTGTCACGCTTCATCGACAGCGCCGCCAACGCCTTGGACGGCAATGGCGACAAGCTTCGCCAGACCATCACCGAGCTCGCCGGGGTCTCCCGAGTCCTGGCGGGCGGCAGCGGCAACATCGTCGACATCATCAAGAATCTGCAGAACTTCGTCACCACGCTGCGCGACAGCAATGAACAGGTGGTGATGTTCCAGAATCGACTGGCCACCTTGACCAGCGTCATCGACGGGAACAGGTCGGATCTCGACGGCGCGCTGAAGAACCTGTCGGTGGCGATCGTCGATATCCAGCGGTTCGTGGCGGGCAGCCGCAATCAGACTTCCGAGCAGATCCAGCATCTGACGACGGTCACCTCGAATCTGCTCGAGAACAAGATGGAGATCGAGAACATCCTCCACATCGCGCCCAACGCGCTGACCAACGCCTACAACATCTACAGCCCGTCGGCGGGTAGCGCGGTGGGACAGTTCGTGTTCAACAACTTCTCCAATCCCACCGAATTCGTCTGTGGCGCAATCGGTGCGATCGAGAACACCACGGCGCCGGAAACGGCGAAGCTGTGCAGTCAGTATCTTGGCCCGGCCCTTCGGCTGCTCAACTTCAACTACCTGCCCCTTGGCATCGATCCCTATTTGATGCCGGCGGCCAACCCCGACGACCTGATCTACTCCGAGCCCAATCTCGCCCCTGGCGCCGGCGGACCCAACCCCGATGTGCCCCCGAGGGCGCCGGCCATCTCGGCATACGAAGGTGTGACGCCGGGACCGCCCCCGTTCACCGGGCGCGCGCCGGGGGAGACCCCGCCGGGTGCCGCGCAACTGCTGCCCGGGGGAGCGCCCGCGCAGGTTCCGAGTGTGATCTCGTCGCTGCCCAGCATGTTGAACCCGACGGGTGCGGCGCCCGGTCCGGCGCCAGGTCCTCCGATGGCCGCAGAAGCAGGAGGGACGCCATGATCGGTGGAAAGTCCTTGCGACGGGCGGTGATCGCCGGGGCGTGCGCCGCGGTGACCACCAGTGCGTGCGCGTTCCAGGGCGTCAACTCGCTGCCGCTGCCCGGTGCCGTGGGCCGCGGTTCCGATGCGGACGTCTACCACGCCGAGGTTGCGAATATTGCGACCCTGGAACCGAACTCGCCGGTCATGATGAATGACGTCGTCGTCGGCAGCGTGCGGAAGTTGACAGTCAAGAACTGGCATGCCGACGTCGAATTCTCGGTGAAGCCCGATGTCGTCGTGCCGGCCAACGCGGTCGTCAGTGTCGGCCAGACCAGCCTGCTCGGTTCCATGCACCTGTCGTTGAACACCCCGATCGGCCAAGCGCCGAGCGGCAAGCTCAACCCGGGCGCGACGATTTCGCTGAACGCGTCCTCGACCTATCCGACCACCGAGCAGACCCTGGCCTCGCTCGCGGCGGTCGTCAACGGCGGCGGGCTGGGCCAGATCGGCGATGTCATCCACAACTTCAGTACCGCGGTCACCGGCAACGAGGCCGCGTTCCGCGATCTGATCACCCGGCTGGACACGTTCGTGGGAACTCTGGACGGCCAGCGCGACAACATCGTCTCGGTCATTCAGTCGCTCAATCGGATGTCGTCGACGTTTGCCGGTCAGCGTGACGACCTCACCAAGGCGCTCCAGAAGATTCCGCCCGCCATCGATGTACTGATCAAGGAAAGGCCAACGCTGACAACGGCGTTGGAGAAGCTCGGCACATTCAGTGACACGGCTAACCGGCTGGTCAACGAATCCCAGGCCGACCTGGTGGCGAACCTGAAGAACCTGGAGCCGGCGTTCAAGGCGTTCGCCGACGTCGGCCCTGATCTCGATGCCTTGCTGGAATACGCGATCCACTTCCCGTTCACCCAGAGCTTCATGGACCGCGCGATCCGGGGCGACTACTACAACCTGTTCGCCGTCATCGACCTGACCATCCCGCGGTTGAAACGCACCCTGTTTCTGGGTACCCGTTGGGGGCAGGAAGGCGCTCAGCTCATTCCCGCGCCCGGCGATCCGGTCTACCTGAACTACACCTACGACCCGCTCAAGACGGGGGTCACCCCGCCACCGCCGGACGCCTTCGACGACAACCCGCCCCAGGCACCGCCACCGTCGGCGCTGGCCGCCGCGGGTCCGATCCTGCCCCTGGTGCCACCGTCGCCGGCCGCCATGCCGGGGACGCAGATCTACACCCAGGAACAGCTCGCGGCAACGGGCGTCCAGCCGATCTTCGCCGGACCCTATGGTGGGCAACCCAATCCGCCGGCGAACACACCGCCTGCACCGCCGACAGGAGGGGGTGGCTGATGCTCACCCGTTTTGTCCGGACCCAGCTGATCATCTTCACGATCGCCTCGATCGTCGGCGTGGGCATCATGCTGTTCGCCTATATCCAGATACCCACTCTGCTCGGGGTGGGCCGCCTGACCGTCAAGCTCGAACTGCCCGCGACCGGGGGCCTCTACAAGTTCAGCAATGTCACCTACCGGGGGCTGCAGGTCGGCAAGGTGACCTCGATCGAGCTGACCGACACCGGCGCCCAGGCGACGCTGTCGCTGGATACCTCGCCGAAGATCCCGGCCGACCTCAAGGCTGAGGTCCGCAGCATGTCGGCGGTGGGCGAGCAGTATGTGGAACTGTTGCCCCGCAACGACAAAGCACCCTATCTGGGGGACGGCTCCGTCATTCCGGTCGGCAACACGTCGATCCCGCAGTCGGTGGGTCCGATGCTGGACCAGGTCAGCAAGCTGATGGACAGCATCCCCAAGGACAAGCTCAGCCAGCTGCTGGGCGAGACGTACCAGGCGTTCAACGGGACCGGCTACGACTTCGGCTCGCTGCTCGATTCGGGTTCGACGATCACCCGGGACGCCAACGGGATATCGGACAACACCCGCGCGTTGGTCGACGATGTGCGACCGTTCCTCGGCGCGCAGGAGATGACCACGGATTCGATCCGGACCTGGGCGCAGAGCCTGGCCGGCATCACCGGGCAGGTCGCCGACAACGATCCGCAGTTCAGGTCGATCCTGCGCAACGGTCCTGGATTCGCTCAGGAGACCTCGCAGCTTCTACAGCAGTTGAAGCCAACGTTGCCAGTGCTTTTGGCGAATCTGACGACGTTCGGTCAGATCTTCTTGACGTACAACAAGTCGGTCGAGCAGCTGCTGGTGCTCGTTCCGCCGTTCGTCGCCCAGATCCAGACGTATGCGCCGACCAACAACCCCACCGGCCTACCAAACGGTGACTTCTCCCTGGGCCTCGGCGATCCCGCCGCGTGCACGGTCGGGTTCCTCCCGCCGTCATCATGGCGAAATCCTGCCGACACCTCGGTCATCGATACGCCGGACAACTTGTACTGCAAGCTCCCGCAGGATTCGCCGGTGGCGGTCCGAGGAGCGCGCAACTACCCGTGCATGGAACAACCCGGCAAGCGCGCTCCGACAGTCGAATTGTGCAACGACCCCAACGGTTTTCAGCCTCTCGCGCAGCGCCAACACGTCACCGGGCCCTACCCGATCGATCCGAATCTGGTTTCACAGGGCATCCCCATCGACAGCCGAGTCCTGCCGGACTCCAACATCTACGGACCGCTTCAGGGCACCCCCTTGCCACCGGGGGTGGCCGCGCCGCCACCGGGGGCCCCGCCGGTGGACTCGCCGCCGCCGAACTTTGCGGGCACCGGCCCGGGGCCGCTGCTGCCGGGCCAGCCGATCTACCAGACGCCGCCGGTCTCACCGCCGGGGCCGGCAGGCGACGTCGGTCCGGATCCGATCAATCTGCCGGGTCCCGCCAATATGCTGCCGTCGGATCTTCAGCCGGCCCCGCCGCCGGAACCTGGTGTGCCGCAGGTCGCGCCGAGTGCTTTCACTCCGAATGGGCAGAAGGCTCCGGCGTTGCAGGTCACGAAGTACGATCCGCGCACGGGCCAGTACATGGGTAGCGACGGCACGCTGTACCGCCAGACCAACCTGGCCAAGCCGGCAACGACGTGGCAGGACATGCTGCAGAGCTGAAAGGGGTATGTCGATGCGTGTATTGCAGGCACTGAGCGCCGCCGGCGTGGCGGTCGCACTCGCCGGGATCACCTGTGCCGGACCCGCTGCGGCAGAGCAGGACTGGGGTATCAACGGGACGTTCGCGACGTCGTCGAACGGGGATTGGGCGAAGGTCAACTCGCGCTACGAGGATCAGCCGTCCGAGCGCAACACCTGGACCATTTCGACTCAGTGCATCTCACCGACCGAGTGCACCGGCACCGTGACAAGCGATGCCGGCTGGACTGCTCCGATCTTCACGACGAACGGCTTGTGGTACGTCAAGCGTACGGTTCCGAATTGGCGGTTCTGCGCCGACGGCGCGGCGATCGAGGGCTTCCAGGAGTACAAGATCTACCCGGTGGGCTCCGACGGTCACTATGACGCGGCGGCGAGTGAATACACCGGTATAAACCGGGTCATCGGCCCGAGTGGATCGTGCGGCCGCAACCAGTGGCCGGTGATCGAGATGCCGTTCTACATGAAAAAGGTTTAGCTGCTACCAGTTCCGTAGCGAGCACAGCGCGCCCTTGGGGCCGCTGTCTCGCTTCACTACCTGACCGTTGATCTCCATCGTGCAGTTGAAGCCTGCCGTAGCCTTCGGGAGTGACCCGGTCGCCTGGACGAGGACCATGCCCCACTGCATCGGATCGGTCAGGGTGGCCTCGAGGACCCACGGTTTGTTGGGCCCGACCGTTGCTTCGGCGTTGGGGCTGAAGACATACGGGTCGTGGCTGTAATCGGAGAACGACGGTGGATCGGTGTCCCGGTAATAGATCTCGGCGTTGACCGGCTTGTCGGCGGTGACGGTGTACCGCACGTTGTAGGCGGGCGGGGGTGGGGGAGGAGCAGGATCGCCACCGGGCACCGGATCGTCGGCCAGCGCGGGTGACGCGAAACCGGTTGCGGTGCACAGAACGGCCAGTACAGCGGCGCTGATCTTCGAGGTGAGTCGCATGGTCACATCCGGTTCAGACTGAACGGGTAGGTGAAGCTGCCGCCCGGGGCGCCGTCACAGCCGGCATCGAATGTCGAGACCATCGATCCGGCAAGGGTGTTCGCGTCCCAGGTGTACACGTCATGGGTGGGAATGGTCGGGCCGTAGTAGATATCGCCACACCGCAGGCCGAACGGGTCGTCGACGGTGAAGGTGTACTGGCCGTTGACCAGCGGCGCGTCAGCTTCACTCTGGACGGCTTTCGCGATCGGGCGGGGCAACGTGAGGATGTGAATGCAGTTGGGAATGTTGGTGCTCCCGACTTTGCACGGGGTTATGGCCGACCAGACCCAGGTATGAAAGTCCCTGCGGTCGGGCATGATCAGCTCGTAATTGCCGAGGTACATCTCAGCGGATGCCGGCGGTGCGAGCGCCACCGTTGCCGCCACCACCACCGTGGTGATCACAAGGGATTTCACGCTGGCTTCCTCCACGTTCGGCGCGCTCGGTGCGAAGCCCCGATTGTCGCACGCTGCGAGATTGGCATTCTCGTCATTGGAGAATACTATCTTCCAGCTTCCTGGAGAAAGGGTTTGGTGGTTCCGTTCGCCGATCAGGCGAATTCGACGTCCGACACCTTCAGTTGGTCGCCGTCGCGCTGCAGGCTGACCACGACCCGCCAGACCCGCGGCTGCTGATCCTCCTTGGGCGCATCCGGCCCGGTGCGCTGCGAGGTGGCCGCGACCAGCACGGTGGCCGAATCCTTGTCCATCGTTTCGACGGCGGTGTCGTTGACGGTGACCTTGGTGACGACCTTCGATTGCTGCATCGCCTTGATCAGATCGTCGGCGCCGTCCTGGAAATTGGCTTTGAACTTGCCGGTCGAGTCGTCGATGACCCGCTGGACGCTCTCTTTGGCCTGATTGAAGTCCATCGACATGAGGTTCACCACGCCTTGCCGCGCTGCGGCCGAGAACTCGGCGGTGCGGTGCCGCTGCGCCTCGGCATCCCGGTGTTTCCACACCATGTATCCGGTGACGCTGAGCAAGCCGATGATCGCGAGGACGGCGACCGCGGCGGCAATGGTCTTACCGACGGGGAGGCGCCGCCGGCGTTTCTTCTCCGGCGCGGCAGCCGATTCGATGTCGTCGGCAGGCGCCGGTTCGGTGTCGTCGATGGTGTCGGCTTCGGCGCTCTCGGGGTCGGTCCCGGTCTCCGGGACTTCCGGCGCCTCGTCGCGAGACTCGGCCAGCTTGCGGCGCAATTCGTTTGCGCGTGCCCGGGCTGCCTCGGCGCGAGCCTCGGCCGCCGCTGCTGCAGCCTCCGCCGCCTCGGCGGAGTCCAGGTCGTCGGCGTCGGGAGCTTCGGATTCACGGTTGCCCGGCGGCATGGGACCCTCCTCGTCCATCGCGGTCGCATGGCGACGCGCGACGCTAGCACTGCCGCCCAGCATTACACAGAGGCAAACCCGGTCTGTGGGAGGCAGGTTTTTCTTCCCGGTTTCTTCTCTGAGCCGGAGAATTCGGTTACCGAATATGCGAGAGTGTTCGGGTGCGATCGACCGTGGTAGTTGTTGCTGCACTCATGGCGGCTGGAATGTTGATGCCGGCGTCGGCTTCCGCGGATCCCGACGGGCCGCCGATCAACGCCAACGAATGCAATGACGCGTTCTGCACCCCGGGTATCACGCCGGGTGTCGAACTCGGTGCCCCGTGCAGCAATACGACGTATTACGTGTTCGGCGTCGATACGCGCAACAACTGGGGCCGGTTGATCTTCTGCGGCTCACCGCGGCGCTACGAACCCCGGTATTTCCGGTCGCCGCCCATGGTGGGTGTCAAGAATTTGAATGCCGATTGCGTGGGCTATGAGAACTCCGTCGCGCAGGCTCCCGACGGGATGTTTCTGAGCTGCGTCGCGGCCGGCGGGCGGACCCGCTGGGTGCAGGGCGACGCCTGAACCACGCGTGCGGGGCGCCGCCTGGGCGCCGCCCCGACAGCGTCAGCCTCTGCCGGTGAACCGAACGTGGATGTCGGCCAGCCCGCGCAGGATGTACGTCGGCTCGTAGTTGTAGCGACGGTCGCCGGCTGAGCCGTGGAACTCCTCGTCGATGGTGATCTCGCCCATCCGGTCCAGCATGCGTTCCAGCGAGACCCGCCCCTCCACTCGCGCCAGTGGTGCGCCGGGGCAGGAATGGGCGCCGCGGCCGAACGCGATGTGCTCGCGGACGTTGGGCCTGCGGACCTGGAATTCGTGGGGGTCGGTGAATCGCCGCGGATCCCGGTTGGCCGCACCGGGCAACACCATGACGACCGTGCCGGCTTTGATGTTCATGCCGCCGAGCGTGGTGCTTCGGCGAGCCAGTCGGGAATCGCTCTTGACCGGGCTTTCCAGGCGCAGTGACTCTTCGACGAAGGTGGGGATCAAACTGCGGTCCTCGCGCAGGGCCTGCTGAAGTTCGGGCCGCTCGACCAGAGCTTTGATCGCCGCGGACAGCAGCTTGGCGGTGGTCTCCTGGCCGGCGGCGAACAGGAACGTCGCGGTGCGGACCACGTCGATGATCTCGGGGGTCGACCCGTCCGCGTACTTCGCGCTCGCCAGATCCGTGAGCACGTCCTCGCGGGGATTGCGGCGGCGTTCCTCGAGGTAGGCGCTGAACTTCTCGTCGAGGAACTCCAGCGGGTTCAGCCCCATCTGCTCGTGGTCGAGCGACCCCACCCGGGCGCCCGGCCGATCGGCGCCGAGCACCGTGCGGAATTCCTTGTGGTCCTCTTCGGGTACACCGAGCAGGTCGGCAATCACCAACAGCGAGAACGGTTTTGCGTACTCGGCCAGGAACTCGCTGTGGCCGAGGGAGAGGAACTCGTCGAGCTGGCGATCGGCCAGCCGCCACATGAAGTCCTCGTTTTCCTTGAGGCGCTTGGGGGTCAGCAGCCGGCTGAGCAACGAGCGTGCCCTGGTGTGGTCGGGCGGGTCCATCGTCACCATGTGCTCGTACATGGGGAATTGGTTGCGGTGTGCGTCGATCGCAGCGTTGAGGTCGTCGCCGTCGGGGGTGAAGGGCAGTGGCGGGAACGGCCCGCCGAGAGCCACGATGTTCGAGAAGTCCTCCGGATTCTTGTAGACCTCGAGGGCTTCCTCATATCCGGTGACGGCGACGAATCCGTGCGGCTCGAGCCGCAACACCGGGCTCTGCTCGCGCAGGTAGTCGTAGTACGGATACGGGTCGGGAACCAGCGACTGATCGGTGAGGAAGTCAACGGTGGCGAAATCGGTCATGCGTGTTATTTCCTCCCAGCGGACTGATTGCTGTGCACCTGCTTAGCATGGCGTAAAGTACGTGGTCAAGGCTGGATCCCATCGGCCCACGTACTATCGGCGTGTTCAATCGGCGGTTGTGGACAGAGCAGAGGTGGCACATGGCATCGGCGCGGCGGATCGGTGCGCCCGACGCGAAGAATCGCGCGGTGCTGTTGGACGCCGCTGAACAGCTGCTGATCGAGGAGGGCTATGCGGCGGTGACCTCACGCCGGGTCGCCGAGAAAGCTGGACTGAAGCCGCAACTGGTGCACTACTACTTCCGCACGATGGACGACCTGTTCCTGGAGATCTTCCGCCGCTACGCCGATCAGGGAATGGAAGCCCACCGGGTGGCGCTGGCCTCGCCGCAACCGTTATGGGCGCTCTGGCGATTCGGGATCAACCCCGACGCCAGCCGTCTGACGATGGAGATGGCGGCGCTGGCCAATCATCGCAAGGCGCTGCGCACCGAGATGTCGCGATACGCCGAGCTGTTCCGCGAGCAGCAGCGAGAAGTGTTCGTGACCGCGCTGGACCGGCACGGGGTGCTGCCCAGTGAAGTGCCACCGGTGGTCTGGTCGATCCTGCTGACCGGCCTGTCGACGGTGGTCATGCTGGGCGAGGCGCTCGGCGTGACCGCGGGCCACGCGGAGACCCTGGAACTCGTCGAGCGCTATCTCACGCTGATGGAAGGTCCGCCGCAATCGGTGGACGACTCAGCTCACCAGTGGCGCAGCGAGCAGAGCGCGCCTTTGGGCCCGGAGTTCTCCGCGACGACGACGCCGTCGACCGCGAGCACGCAGTGAACGTTCGGCGGGGTGGGCGATAACCCGCTGGTGGCCGCGACCATGGCCCATTCGTCGGGGTTCGCCAACGTCACGTTGAGCACCCACTTCTTGGTGGGGCCGATGTCCGCCTCGACCTTCGGGCTGAACACGTATGGGTCGTGGCTGTAGTCCGACCAGTTCGCCGGCTCGGTGTCCCGGTAGTAGATGTCGGCGGCCCGGAACGGCAGCTCCGAGAACACGCTGTATGTGACCTGGTGCAATGGCTCTTCGGCACCGGCGGGAGCCGACGAAGCGGCCACGCACACCGCAGCCAATGCGATCGCAGAACCCACCCGGACAAAGCGCATGGCTCAGTTTGACATGCGGAAGTCGTCCCGGTGGACGGTTTCTTGTGTGGTGGGACCTTCTATGCAACAGTGCGGTTAGAGAACTCTATTCTCGCTTTCGGCGAAGCAGCATTCCCAGTAAGGGGGCCGGCCATCAGAGACGCAGTCATCCTCGACGCGGTGCGCACTCCTCGCGGCCGGGGCCGCCCCGACGGCGCGCTGCACGGCATCCATCCGCAGGATCTGTTGGCGCAGTGCCTCACCGCCATGGCCGACCGGGTCGGCTTCGATCCCGCCGACGTCGACGACGTGATCGCAGGCAACGGAATCTTGGCGGGGGAGCACGGTGATGACATCGCCAGACTGTCGCTGCTGTTGGCGGGCTGGCCGCAGACGGTGCCGGGGATGACGTTGAACCGGTTCTGCGGATCCGGACAACAGGCCGTCACGGTGGCCGCCGCCGGGATCGCCGCCGGCCAACAGGATTTGGTGGTGGCCGGCGGAGTGGAATCGATGTCACGCTGGAACGTCAGCGTCGGAGCACCGACGATCGACGGCGCGAATCCGGCGTTCCGGCGTCTGTATCCGACCGTGCCGCAGGGCATTTCGGCCGATTTGATCGCCTCGGTGGAAGGATTCGGCAGAGCGGACGTCGACGCGTTCGCGGTCGCCAGTCAGGACCGCGCCGCAGCGGCGATCGCGGGCGGATACTTCGACCGGTCGATCATCGCGGTGCTGGGCGGTGATGGCGAGATCGTCGCGGACTCCGACGAGCACCCTCGGCCCGGAACGACAGTGGAAAAGCTGGCCAAGCTGCCGCCCGCCTTTGAACGCATGGGTGCGGCCAACCTGGACGGCGAGAACCTCAGCTTCGACGAGATCTGCCTGAGCCGGTATCCCGATGTGGCGCGCATCGACCATGTGCACCATGCCGGCAACTCGTCGGGTGTCGTCGACGGTGCCGCGGTGGTCACGCTGGCATCCGCGGAGTGGGCGCAGGCCCACGGTGCGGTGCCGCGTGCGCGGGTTCGCGCCACCGCGGCGATCGGCAGCGAGCCGATCATCATGCTCACCGCACCCGGCCCGGCCGCCGAGCGCTGCCTGGCCAAGGCCGGGATGACCGTCGGCGACATCGATCTCTGGGAGATCAACGAGGCGTTCGCCGCGGTGCCGCTCAAGACGATTCGCGATCTGCGACTGGATCCGGAACGGGTCAACGTCAACGGCGGAGCGATCGCGCTCGGACATCCGATCGGGGCGACCGGGGCCATGTTGATCGGCACCGTGCTCGACGAGTTGGAGCGTCGCGACCTCAGCACCGGCTTGGTCACCATGTGTACCGGCGGTGGGATGGGCACGGCGACCGTCATCGAGCGAGTCTGATGACCGTGACGCTCGAGCTCGAGACGCCCGCCCCCGGCGTCCAGCTGATCCGGCTCAATCGCCCGAAACAACTCAATGCGATCAACGAGGTCATGCGCGACGAGCTTGCGCTCACCTTGGCCTCGGTGGCTCGGGACTCGTCGGTGCATGCGGTGGTGATCACCGGCGCCGGTCGTGGCTTCTGTTCGGGTATCGACATCCGCGACTTCGGCCCGGGCATGCTCGACGCCGACGCACCCGCGGTCGACCGGATGCGGTTCCAGGAGGCGATGGCGGGCCTGGTGCGTGCGGTCGCCGACCTGCCGCAACCGGTTATCGCGGCGGTCAACGGACCGTGCGTGGGTGCCGGATTGGCGTTGATCCTGGCCGCTGATATCCGGATATGTTCCACCGCAGCCACATTCGGCAACGCAGCGATCCTGCTCGGGCTCTCGGGTGCGGAGATGGGGATGAGCTATCACCTGCCCCGGATCGTCGGTGCGGGGGTCGCCGCGGACTGGATGCTCACCGGCCGCACCGTGCCTGCCGAGGAAGCGGACCGTCGCGGGCTGGTCAGCCAGCTGGTGGAGCCCGAGAAGCTCGTCGAGCGATCCGTCGACATCGCCCGTGGGGTTGCCGAATTGGCGCCGTTCGGAGTTCAGCTGACAAAGCGGGCGCTGCAGGTCAACATCGCCGCCGCGGGGCTGGGCCCGGCGCTGGAACTGGAGAACCGCAATCAGGTTCTCAGCCACGCGACCGATGATGCGGCCGCCCGCAGATCCACCCTGTCGTAATCGGAAGGGACGAAACACATGTCGTGGGATTTTTCCACCGATCCGGAGTGGGCGGATCAACTCAAGTGGGTCGAGGAGTTCGTTCGCTCGGAGTGCGAGCCGATCGACTACATCGTCTCCGAATCCCATGACCTCACCGACCCGGTACGTCAGGCGCTGATTCCGCCGCTACAGCAGATCGTCAAAGCCCGCGGCCTGTGGGCCACTCACCTCGGCCCGCATCTCGGCGGCCCCGGCTACGGCCAGGTGAAGCTGGCGCTGCTCAACGAGATTTTGGGCCGGTCGGAATGCGCGCCAATAGTTTTCGGCTCGCAGGCGCCCGACTCGGGCAACAGTGAGATCCTCGCCCACTACGGCACGCCGGAGCTCAAGGAACGATACCTCGAGCCACTCCTGGACAACCGCATCATCTCCTGCTTCTCGATGACCGAACCGCAGGGCGGCGCCGATCCCAAGATCTTCGAGACCACCGCTGTGCAAGACGGCGACCACTGGGTCATCAACGGCGAGAAGTGGTATTCGTCGTTCGCGTCCAAGGCGTCGTTCATCATCGTGATGGCGATGACGGACCCCGATGCCGCGCCCTACGACCGGTACTCGATGTTCGTGGTGCCCGGCGGCACCCCCGGGGTCAATGTCCTGCGCGATGTCGGGCTGGGTTACCAGCCGCTCGGGGGCGGCGGCCGCGAGGGTTACGTGCGGTACGAGAACGTGCGGGTGCCTGCCGACCACATGCTCGGTCCGCGCGGTGGCGCCTTCGTGGTGGCGCAAACCCGCCTGGGCGGCGGCCGAATTCACCACGCGATGCGTACCGTCGGCCTGGTGCGGCGGATCTTCGACATGATCTGCGAGCGGGCGGTGTCGCGCTACACCCAGGGCAGTGTGCTGGCCGACAAGCAGATGGTGCAGGAGATGATCGCCGACTCCTGGATGGAGATCGAGGCGTTCCGGCTGCTGACCTTGCAGACCGCGTGGAAGATCGACCAGTACAACGACTACAAGGCGGTGCGAGCTGACATCTCGGCCGTCAAGGCGATGATGCAGAAGGTGTTGCACGACGTCTCGGCGCGCGCACTGCAGATTCACGGTTCGCTGGGCACCAGCCACGAGATGCCGTTCGTGCAATACCTGACCGAGTCGTTCGTGCTGGGGCTCGCCGACGGGCCGACCGAGGTGCACAAGGTGACCTTGGCCCGGTTGCTGCTCAAGAACCGCGAACCGGCGCCGGACCTGTTCCCCTCCGAACACCTGCTTCGGCTGCGGCAGGCCGCCGAGGAGAAGTTCGCCGACCGGCTGGCCGGCATTCCGCGCGGCTAGTCCTTTTCATCGTCGTTGGGCAGGAAGCGTTCTGGGTGGTGGTAGTCGTTGGTGCCGCCACGCATGGGTATGTCGGGTGGTGGGGTCCATTGGGTGTGGCCGCCCGGGAGTTGGTGGGTGGTCCATCCGTCGTTTTCGATGAGCAGGTTGTCGCATTTGCAGGCCAGGGTGAGGTCGTCGATGTCGGTGCTGCCGCCGTGTTTCCAGTCTTTGGTGGCGTGGTGGACTTGGCTGTTGTAGCCGTTGACGGTGCAGCCGGGTGCGGTGCAGCCACGGTACTTGGATAGCAACATGATTCGCTGGTCCGCGGAGGCCAGTCGCTTGCTGCGGCCCAGCCAGAGTGATTGACCGGTGACGCCGTCGAAGACCGCCAGGTAGTGGTTGGCGGGGGTGGCCATCCGGATCAGGTCGGTGATCGGGATCAGGGTTCCGCCGGCGGTCACGGCGTGCCCGGCACCGGCCTGCAGGTCCTGCAGTGTCGTCGACACGATCACGGTGACGGGAAGGCCGTTGTGCCGACCTAGTTTGGGATCTCCCAGTCGGCCGCGAACCAGATCCGCCAACGCGTCGTGCTGGCGCTGCACGTGGCTGCGCAGGTCGGGTTCGTCACCGACGGGCTTGGGTGCGGCGAATTTCGCCAGCCACGCATCCAGCATCGACCGCAGCTCTGGATCAGCCACCAGCTTCCCGACACTCATCCCGTCGGCGCGCTGACCGCCGCACCATTGGAAGCCGCGCTTGCGGGCCCGGTCTTGCTCGGAGTACCTGCCGTCAGGGTTGAGGTGGACGGCGAGGCGGTCGGCGATCTTCTCCAGCTGATCGGGCCGCATCGTCTGCGCGTGCTGGGCCAGGGTGCGTTCGGCCTTCTCGATCTCCACCGGCCCGACGTGATCGGGCAGATCGCGGAAGAACTTCTGAATCACCCGCACATGCTCACCATCGAGAAGGCCTGCTTCCCAGGCCTTCCCAGTGGCCGGCAACAGTGGCGACAGCGCCTCACCGGTCAACGTGATCCGCGGCGTCAACTGTTCGGCATCACGGACCCGTCGCTTGGCGGCGGCCCGGCTGATCCGCAAGACGTCGGCCAACACGATCGAAATCGGCGGGCAGCCCTCGTAGCGCTCCAGATGGGTGATCTGCTCGTGCGACACCGCGACCTGGCGACGCACCGCACTTTCTAGCCGCTCAATGGCCGCGAAGCGTTCCGGCGCAGGCAGTTCCTCGATATCAGCGGCACCCAGGAGTTCGACCGCCACGTCCAGCGCATCCAATGCCGCAGTGATCGAACCCATGCTCGAAACCATACGCGGACCCACTGACAAAAACCGACGCCTAAATCAATCAGTGGATGAACGCGGAACTGTGGAAAACGCTGCACTGCTTCGCAGTTCGATCGTCCTAGCCGAGATGATCCGCCGCTCGGGCCAGCAGCCCGGGCAGGCTGGCAGCCATCGCCTCGAGCTCGGGATCGGGTGCCGGTCGGCGCCGGTTGTGTTTGACGATCAGCGACCAGGTCGCCGTCGACTTGAAACAGGCGAGAGCCTGGAACCATTCCAGCCGAGGTGCGTCGTGCCCCAGCGCATCCCGGTACTCGGCGACCAGTTCGTGCACCGGCGGGGTCGTCCCGCGGTACGGGGTGGATCGCCGATAGGTGTCCGGGTCCGAGTTGATCAAAAACCAGCCCACGTCGACGCGCGGATCGCCGACCGACCAGATCTCCCAGTCGATCACAGCGGTGATGCCCTGCTCGTCGGCCAGCAGGTTGCCCAACCGGAAGTCGCCGTGCACGATTGCCGGCGCGATCGGGGGCGGGGTGGCGACGTGCAGAGCGTTCGCAACGTGTTGCCAACCGGGCGCGAGCGCCGGATCCACTGTTTCCAATGTGCGACACCATTTGTCGACTTCGGCGCCCGGCGCTGTGACCGGTTCGCCGGTCAGGCCGAACTCGGCGGGCGACAGCCGGTGCAGCACACCCAGCGTGTGGGCGGCACGATGGAACCGCGCCGCAACCGCGGGCTCGGGGCCCGCGTAGTGGGTGTCGAACAGCGGCTCCACCGACGTTCCGTTGGAGAACGACATCACGAACAGTGGTGGTATGTCCGGTGGTTCGCCCGCGTCGTCGAACAGGATTTGCGGCACCGGAACCTCGGTACCCCGCAGGGCGCGGATGATCCTCGCCTGACGGAGTACGTCGCGGTGCGCGATCGGCGCGTGACCGGGCGGGGCGACCTTCACCACGACGCGACGTCCGGCGAGGGCACCGGCGAAGGTCAGGCTCGACGCTCCACCGGCCAACGGCCGCAGCCCGGAAATCCCCTGGGGGGCAAGGCGGTCCTGCAGCACGTCGAGGAGATCGCCGGTCAGCTCAGCCGGCCGATCTCGCGAAGAAATGTCTGGGTCTGCACGATGCGCCCGGTCATGGTCGACGGATCGCCGGTACACAGCTCCAACGCGGTCCTGGTGATCAGCTCGATGTCCTCGGTGTCGGTCTTCGCGAGGTCCAGGGTGCCGGCACCCGGAGTGGCGACAGGGTTGGTCGGCGCGGCGGCGTTCACGGCGATACCGTCGTCGTACAGTTCGGCGGCAAGGCTTTTCGTCATCCGGTTCATCGCCGCCTTGACCGTGCCGTAGATCCCGAACCCGGCGGTGCGGTCGAACTCGGAGAACGGCGGTCCCGGGGGCAGATCGCCTCCGACCGAGGTGAGGTTGAGCACCCACCCGCGGCCGCGCTCCCGCATGGCGGGGATGGCGAGCTGCGTCAGGTGCAGCGGTGCAACGACGTGCATCTCCAGCATCAACCGGACCCGCCGCTCGGGGAATCCGTCCAGCGGGCGCAGGAAGGTGACCGCGGCGTTGTTGACGACGATGTCGGGGGCGCCGACCTGAGCCACGGCCTCGGCGAACAACCGCTCGCGGTCCGCGGAGTCGGACAGGTCCGCGGCGATGGTGACGGCGGTGCCGCCGGCGTCGGCGATCTCCTGCTGGGTCTGTACCAGTGAGCCGTCGTACTTCGGGTCGGGTTCTGCGGTGCGGGCGGTCAGCACCACGGTGGCGCCCTCGGCCGCCAGTCGCTGCGCTATTGCCTTGCCGAGGCCCCGGCTGCCGCCGGTCACCAATGCGACCTTGCCCGCGCACCGTCCTGACACGTCGGCTCCTCTCACGACTATCCGAGAACCGGTTCTCCGAAAGCGAGAATCACGTTACCCTGCACCTCGGCGCGACGGACGCGAAAGGTCGAATCATGGTCGAGTGGCACCTGTACATCCCGCAAAGCCGAATGGGCATCGACGATTTGGTGTTGCGAGCCCGAACGGCCGAAGCGAGCGGCTTCGACGGGGTGGCCTTCCTCGATCATCTCGAGACGCCGATGGCACCGGCCAGCCCGATTTGGGAAGCGATGACGACCGCGACCTGGGTGGCCGCCCGAACCGAACGCCTGCGGATCGGCCATCTGGTGCTCTGCGACCCCTTCCGCGCCCCCGCGGTGCTGGCCAAACAGGCCGTCACCCTCGCCGAGGCATCGGGCGGACGGTTCGATCTGGGCCTGGGCTCCGGTTCCATGCCCGACGAGCTGGCCAAGTTCGGATTCGGCACTGCGACAGGTAAGCAGCGCGTAGCAGCTCTCGAACAGACCCTGATCGCGCTGAAGGGCTACTGGGCCGGCGACGACGCCCAGCAACCGCAACCGAGTAGGCCGATCCCGCTGCTGCTGGGCGGCCGTGGGCCCCGGATGCTGGAGTTGGTACGCCAGTATGCGGACTGGTGGAACCTGCCCGCCACCTACGTCGAGGAGTTGCCGAAACTGTTGCCCGCCATCGGCACTGCACGCGCCTCGGTCCAGCAGATGGTCGGGTTCATCGGGCGCAACGCCGACGCCGACGAGGTGGCCGACAAGAGCCGGCGGCGCTGGGGCCATCTCGGTCCCGGTCTGGTCTGCGGCCGTGCCGACGAACTCATCGCATACTTCACCCGGCTGCGTGGCCAAGGTGCGCAACGGTTTTACATCTGGTTTGCCGATTTCGGTGCGCCCGAGTCGATCGCCGAGTTCGGCGAAACGGTGATCGGGGCCTTCCCGAACTGAGCGTGTCTAATCGCCCGCACCGGCCAGGATTTCGGGGCCGTACTTACTCGCGATGAAGTTCCACGGGTCGGCGTACCGGCCGCGGCCTTCCTGGCGGCGCTGCGCGGCCAGCACCAGCCGCATCGCCGGCCTGATGACCGGCCCCGCCAGTGCGAGAACGGTCTTCAGCGCACCGCTTTGCGATCCGGCCACCCAGGCCACGGTCTCGGACCAGGGGTGTTCTTGAAAGTCCAGCAGCGCCTGGGACTCCGTCGTGTCATACCACCCTGTGAAGCTCCAGCCCCGCTCGTCGTCGGGGTCGCCGGGGAGACTGGCGCCGGCCCCCAGTCGGCCGAGCCCCATCGCGGACATCATGTCGTCTTCGACGTCGCGGTGGGTATGCAGGTGGGTTTCGTCACCGCCGATCAACAGCACCTTGCCGTCGATTGCCTTGGCGCGGTCGACCCCGTTGGCGAAGGCCAACGCGACATCGCGGGCGTCGACGGTGTGCAACCGGTTGTCGCCGGGAGTCGCCCGCATCAGAACCAGGTAGTCACTGTTCATCGAGCCTGCGGCGTCGGGGGAGATGACACCGGCCAGGCGCAGCATCGCATAGGGCAGGCCGCTCTCGGTGATCACCTTCTCGGCCAGCACCTTGTCCTCGCCGTACTGGTCGATGGGATTGACCGGTGTCTGCGGGGTGATCAATTCGGGGTAGCGGTAGGGATTGCGGGATCCGTACACCGACGCACTCGACGCGTACACCACCGTCGGCGGCGACGGCAGCGCGGCGGCGGCGTTGACCAGATTGGCGGTACCGCCGACATTGACCCGGCGAGCCAGTCTCGGATTGCGGTAGGAGGCCGGTGCCAGCATCGCGGCCAGATGGACGATCGCGGTTGGAGGGTGGTCGCTGAGCATTCCGCTGACCGCATCGGCGTCGGTCAGGTCGGCGTACACCGGCAGGAATGTTCCGGGGTGTGCCGCGGCGGCCAGCCGGGCCGCGACCGTCCGGGACGTCTCGGTCGGCAGGTCGGTGGCGACGGCGGTGTACCCGCGGTTCAACAGGATTTCGGTGCAACGCCAGCCGACTTGCCCGAACGCTCCGGTGACCAGAACTGTGCGTTGCGCCATCAGGCCATGCCTCGCTTTCGTGCCAGCCGCGCCGCGGAGTCCCGCACGCGTGGTGAAATCCGGATGGAGAACAGGGGATTGAACACGTCCTCGCGCAGCCTGGTCAGCGTGGACGTCTTGATCCGCCACTGTCCGTCGGCCTTCTCGTAGGTCTCGTGGTAGTGGCCGTAGCCCGCAAGGTTGATGCCGGGGGCAAGGCGCACAACGTCGTTCAGCGCCCAGATGCCCGACGCGGTGGTCGGTGAGGTCAGTTCGATCTCGGGCGCGTGCACTTGATGCACGGTGGGTTGAGAGGGCTTGCCCAGAGTCTGTTTGATGAACTCGACCATGTTGTCCGCGCCGGTGATGAGCACACCGCCGGACGGGGTGGTGTCGCTGACGAAGTCGTCGGTGAAGATGTTCCGCCAGCCCACCCAGTCTTTGGTGTCGAGCAGACGGCAATATCGGGCTTTGAGCTTCTTGATCTCTTCGATGTCCACTGCCGCGTCGGTCACCGGCACAGGCTAACGAACGGCCGCTGTGCCGGCGGCGAACTCACTCGGCAGCGCCCGATGTGATAGACCGCGCCGTAAACTCTCGCGAATGGCAAAGGCATCGCCGGCGCAGCGGCGGGGTGGTCGGCCGACTCAGGTGGAAGCCGCCGCCCTTCACCACCGGCTCAGGGAAGCCGCGGTGCGGACGTTCCTGGAGAACGGCTACGACGGGACCACCATGGTCGCGATCGCCGAGGCCGCCGGAGTCGCCAAGCCGACGCTCTACGCCCGCTACCCCGACAAGCGTGCGGTGTTCCTCGACGTCATCCCGTGGGCGTTCAGTCGTGCTGTGCCGGTCGACGCCGACGACGCCGTCGACGAGCAGGACTTGCGCGCCGCCCTGGTCGCCATCGGTCAGGGCGCACTGCGTCACGCACTGGATCCGGACATTGTGCAACTGCATCGAATCGCGCGAAGTGAAGCGCACCGTTTTCCCGAATTCGCACTCAGCGCTGAGTCTCTGGGGTGGGCACGCCGCCAGCAGCAGGTGATGGATCTTCTTCGGCGCCATGCCGAGTCCGGTGCCATCGACGTCGACGACATCGAGCTCGCGGCCGAGCACTTCCTGGCCATGGTCGAGGTGCTGCCCGCCCGGTTGGCCGATTTCGGCCTCTACCGCAGCCGCAAGGAAGAACGCCGACGACTGCTGCACGCGGTCGATCTGTTCCTGCGCGGAGTGCTGCCCCGGTAACTGTACGACCGTGTATAGTTACCGGCCATGAGCTTGTCGGTCGTCGATATCGCACCGGCCATCGCCTCAGAAGTCCGGGCGACCAAGGCGGAGTTGCTCAGCGGTGTGCATGCCGACACTATTCGCGACCTCCTCGAAAGCCGTGGTGTGCTGGTGTTTCCACGGATTAGCTTCAGTGACGCCGAGCAGATCGAATTCACCCAGACGCTGGGCACATTCGCGCCGGAACGCACCGGGGAGCAGGTCTACTCCGTCACCCTGGACACCAGCATCAACGAGCTGGCCGACTATCTGAAGGGCTCTCTGTACTGGCACATCGACGGGACGATGAACAGCGTGCCTATCCGCGCCTCGCTGCTGTCGAGCAAGGTCGTGTGTCCGGACGGCTCCGGCGACACCGAATTCGCCAATACCTATGCGGCCTACGACGCGCTGGACGATGCCGACAAGCAGGCACTCGAATCGCTGCGGGTGATGCACTCAGCGTGGAACACGTTGTTTTACTACGAGCCCGAACCCAGTTACAAGACGCTGCGGGCGATGATGGCGATCGGCGACCGCGAACTGCCGCTGGTGTGGAATCACCGCTCGGGGCGCAAATCCCTGGTGCTGGGGTGCACGGCGCGCCATGTGGTGGACATGGACTTCCGCAGGAGCGTCGAATTACCTGTCCGGCTGCGGGATTGGGCCACCCGACCCGAGTTCGTCTACCGCCACCACTGGTCGGTCGGTGATCTGGTCATCTGGGACAACACCGGCACCATGCACCGGGCAACGCCCTACGATCCGCAGTCCGGCAGGTTGCTGCACCGCACCAAGCTGGAAGGCGAGGAGCCATTCGCCTGATGGACGTCCAGCCGGCCGCATTTCTGCGCACCACTCTTCCGTTGGATCTGTCATGCCTCTCCGACCTGGACAGTGGTCGGTACCACTCGATCTGGTTACCCGACCATATGGTCAGTTTCTGGCCGGATTCCTTGTGGACACCGGAATTCACCGACCTGGCCACCGTGTCACCGTCGCCGCACCGCCATCTCGACGGCATGGCGGTCGCTGCTGCCGCGGCCGTGCTCACCACCAACGTGTCACTGGCCACCAGTGTGGTCGACACGGTCCGGCGCCATCCCGCGCTGCTTGCCCAGAGCGCGCTGACTGTCGACCATCTGTCCCGCGGCCGGTTCATCATGGGCCTCGGCAGTGGCGAGTACGAGAACATCGCGCCGTACGGCTTCGACTTCGCCAAGCCCGTCAGCCGCTTCGAGGAGGCGCTGAAAGTCATTCGGCTGCTGTGGGATAGCCACGGACCGGTCGACTTCCACGGCCAGTTCTACCGGCTTGAGCACGCCCGCCTCGACACCGAGCCTTACGAGGGACGCTTCCCGCCGATCTGGATCGGCGCCAGCGGCCCGCGCATGCTCGAGATCGCCGGCCGGTACGCCGACGGCTGGTGGCCGGCCGGCGCGTGGACCCCTGACCACTATGCGGAGATGTTGCGCACCGTTCGCCGGTCAGCCGACCGGGCGGGACGGGATCCGATGGCGATCACCCCGTGCTTCGTGCAGGTGTGCCTGATCGGTGAGGACGACGCCGCCATCGAACGGATCGTCCGGGCGCCGCTGGTGGCCAGCTTCCTGCTGCAGGTATCGGCACCGGTGTTGCGGCGCTTCGGATTCGACCATCCGATGGGGGAGGACTGGGCCGGCTTCCATGACATCAACCCGGCCACCCTCACCCGGGAGCGCATCGTCGATTTCCTTGGCCGGGTCGATCCCGAGGCAATCCTCGCCCTGGTCCCGCACGGCACCCCGAAGCAGGTCGCACGGATCATCAAGTCGTATGTCGACGCCGGCCTCCGGGTTCCCAAGATCCTGGACTACAGCACCATGGCCGGCCTGGAATACAGCGCGGCATCCGCGGCCAACGTACGCCGGACCGAAGACGAACTTCTGGCCCTGCGCGGAGGAGGGTCATGACCGCCGGACTGGATCCCGCCGACCTGCTCGCTCGCGCGCGGGCCGAAACCGGCTGCGACGACTTCGGTGATCCGAGCCTGCCGGAGCGGTTCACCCTGGCCGTAGAACACCTCAACGGTATCGGGATGGACACCAACGGAATTGCCGAGGCCGAGTATGTCTGCAACTGGTTGTTGACGTCGCGTCTGGAACTTATCGCGGACCGGAGCCGCTATCCGATTGCCGATGAGGTGATCGACCGGCCGATGTTCGTCACAGGCGAGCCGCGCTCGGGTACGACGCTGATGCACGCCCTGATGTCGGTCGACCCGCACGGCCGTGCGCTGCGCTTTTGGGAAGTGATGTATCCGTCGCCGCCGCCCGGCCTCGCCGCTCCGGACGATCCGCGCCGTGACAAGGCCGATGCCGACTGGCGTGAGATCAACGCCAAGATGCCCAAATGGCTGCACAGCCATCCGTACAACGACATGCTCGGTGACGGTCTTCCGGAAGACGAACGCACCTGGGCGTACGACTTCCGGGTGATGACACCGACCGCATGGTGGCGGGTGCCGATGCAGACGCTGGTCGGCGGATTGCCGACCGATCCGGCCGCGCAGTACCGGCTGCACAAGGCGATGTTGCAACAGTGCCAATACCACCGGCCACGCAAATACTGGGTGCTGAAGGGTTTCCACGGCTTCCGTCTGGAGGCATTCTTCGACACCTATCCTGACGCGAATCTGCTCTGGCTGCATCGTGATCCGGTACAGGTCGCCGCATCGCGCACCATGATGATGGCCGACATCCTCGAGGGCATCGTCGGGCCCGTCGACCTCCAGGCCGCCGCCAGGATGCATCTCGACCTGACCCGGGCCAGCATCAGGAACACTATGAGTTCCGCGCTGGTGGACGATCCGCGGATCATGCACATCCCGTACGCCGATTTCATCGCAGACCCGATCGCGACCGTAGCGAACTACTACGCCTTCTGCCGGCGTGATCTCACCAGGGAGGCGGAGGCCGCCATGCGCACCTACCTGGCCGAGAACCGTGGCGACCGCTATGGCAAGTTCCGCTACTCCACGTCGCTGCTGACCGATATCGGGGAGAACCTCGACGATCTGCACGCCGAGTTCGCGCCGTTCCGGGAGCGGTTCGACGTCCCCATCGAGCAGCGGGGCTGACCGGTCATGGACGAGCAGCTGTCTGTCCACGACGTCACCTTCCTGGGGGCGAGTCCGGCTGAACTGCAGCGCCATTGGGAGGATCTCGGAGTGAGCCGCCTCAGTGTCATCGACACCGAGCTGGTCGATCCCGAATTCAGGCGGCTCGTGGCATCCAGTGACTGTCCGGTGCAGGCCGTTTGTCACGTTTTCGGCGCCGGCCAAGTGCCGGCCGATCCGGGATCGGTCGCCGCCGCCCGCAGCGCACTGTCGCAGCTGATCGAGGTTGCTGCGTCCGTGGATGCCCGTTGCATCTACCTGCTCACCGGTGGTCGCGGCGCGCTCAGCTGGGAGCAGGCTGCCGACGGCTTCGGCTCGGCGATCGAGCCATGCGTACGCGAGGCCGAGCAGGCCGGCATCAGCCTCGCCATCGAGAACGCCTCGGCGTTGTACGCCGATATTCACATGGCGCACAGCCTTCGCGACACCATCACCCTTGCCGAGTCGGCCGGACTCGACATCTGTATCGATCTGTTCCACTGCTGGGCCGGGGCCGACCTTGCGGGACTGTTGCGCAGGGCGCTTCCGCGGACGCGGTTGATCCAGCTGAGTGACTATGTGCTGGGCGATCGAGGGCTGCCTGCCAGGGCGGTGCCGGGTGATGGCGCGATCCCAATCGAATCGTTTGTGGCCCAAGCGCTGGCCGACGGCTACCGGTTCGGGTTCGACCTGGAGCTGCTGGGGCCGCGGATCGACGCGGAGGGCAGACTGGCGGCCGCGCGGCGGGCGTGTGATGCGGTCCGCGGGATGCTCGACCGGCTCGGCAGCTGAGGAGAGGGGGAGTCCGGTGGCGTTTGGCGATGGCCCGGCGGACGAGGTGCTCGATGATGCGTGGAGCGAGTTCTGCGATCGATTGAAGGCCGCCGGCCGGCAGTCGTTCAAGGACTTCAACGCCACCTCAGGGGCTCAGCGGGCTGATGCGTTCCGCTTCCTCACCCAGAACCTGGGGCAGGCCTTCGACCTTGCGCTGGAAACTAGGGATCCGCGGTACCCGAGCATCCACGCCTTCTGCAGCCCGACCCGCAAACTCGGCGGCGACTGCGCGGATTTCACCTATCAGCAGGCCTGGATTGACGGTGAATCGATGTACCGGCTCACGGGAACACGCGGTACTGCACGATTTTTCAACGTCACGGTGCAGGGCGAGCGCCCGGTCGGCCCGCACGTCTTGCACGAGCCGTTCGGTGATGTGCCGCAGGCCAATGTGTTCGGCCACCAACTGCATGTGGAACCCGACGGCACGTTTGAGTTGTACGTCGGTGGGCCCGAGCGTGGCCCGAACTGGCTGCCGACCACATCCACCACACGGAAGTTGTTCATCCGCCAGGGTTTCGACAGCTGGGATGAGCGGCCCGGACTGCTGCGCATCGAGCGGGTCGACATGGCCGCGCCCAAGCCGGTAACGACGGCGGCGGCGATGGTCGAAGCGATGGGATGGGCCGGTGAGTTCGTCACCGGCCTGATGACCAGCTGGCCCGAATTCCCGTTCACCTACGGCGGCGTCGACAACGAGCACCCGAATCGGTTTCCGGAAATGGAAGCCACCGAGGCCGATGCCAAGCGCGGCCGCGTCGCTGCGAACATGTACTGGGAACTGGGCCCCGACGACGCGCTGATCGTCGAGTTCGACGCGCACGAGGGTCTCTGGATGATCACCAATATGGGCGCTTTCTTCACCAGCATGGACTTCCTCTACCGTCCCGTCAGCTACACCCCGAGCCGGGCGTCGGTGGACGGAGACGGCAAGATCCGGCTGGTTCTCGCCCACGACGACCCCGGCGTGCACAACTGGGTCGACACCCACGGCTTCGAGCGCGGCAACCTCACCTACCGTCACATGCTCTCCGGTGAGCCCGCCGTGTTGTCCACCCGCCTGGTCGCTCGTGCCGAACTCGACGATGCGCTGCCGCCGGATAGCAACCGCGTCAACGCTTCTGAGCGCACTGCGCAGATGTGGGAACGATTCACGGCGGTGCGCGCCCGGTTCCCGCTCTGATGCGGGCGCTACTTCCCGCGGTTCATCACCCGGTCGGCCGCTTCCCAGTGTTCGTCGGACACCCAGAGTTCGGCGAAGGAGTCGATGGCTTCAGCCGGTGTCACCCCGCCGATCACCTTCTTGATGCGGCCGGCCGGCTGGTTCGCCAACGACCTTGCCAGCGTGCGCCATTCGTCGTCGAAGGAGTCCCTGGGAACCACCCGATCGATCAGGCCCCACCGTTCGGCCTCACCGGCGGTGAGTACCGTGCCGGACCCGGCGAGCAGCAAGGCTTTGCTTCTTCCGACGAGTGCCGCGAGCCGTTCGGCGCCGCCCCAGGCCGGCATGATCGCCAACGAAACCTGGTTGAAGGCGATCTTGATGTCGTCGGCGGCGATCCGGATGTCGGCGGCGACGGCGACTTCCGCCCCACCGCCGAGGGCGTGCCCGTTGAGTGCGGCGATGACCGGGGCCGGGAAACCGGCGATGCGGTCACAGATCGCCCGCATCCGGGCGGCCATGGCCGTGGCCTCCTCGGTGGTGCGCAGCGCGCTCAGTTCCTTGAGGTCGCCGCCGGAGACGAATGCCCGATCACCGCCGCCGCGAATGACCAAGGCCAGCGCCCCTGCCGCCGCGTCGAGCGCCTCCTCGAGCTCACCCATGGTCGACAGTGCGATCGCGTTACGGGCGTGCGGACGGTCGATGGTGAGGACCGTAAGTCCGTCGCTCGTCTCCAGATCGACCATGTTCGCGTTCTCCAATTCCGGTATTGGCATTCTCGATGACGGAGAATAGCATCGCCAGGCGGAGGTGCTGCAGTTGAGGAATATCCCGGTTGAGCTGAGCAAACGCTACATCGAGGAAGGTTGGTGGACACCGGATACTCTCGGTGAGCTGCTTGCCAGGGGCCTGGCGGACAACCCCGACACCGGGTTCTGGGTGCACTCGGCGGTGCGCCCGTTCAGCGGGACCTTCCGCGAGGTGGAGATCCTGGCGCGCCGGCTGGCGGCGGGGTTGCGGGCCCGCGGGGTCGGCCCCGGTGACGTCATCGCCTTCCAGCTGCCCAACTGGGTCGAGGCCGCGGTGACGTATTGGGCGACGTCGTTCCTGGGAGCTGTCGTCGTGCCGATCGTGCACTTCTACGGTCGCAAGGAATTAACCCACATCATCGGCACGGCACGGCCCAAGGTCTTCATCACAACCGAGCACTTCGGACACATGACGTACCAGCCGGATCTGTGTGCGGAGATCCCGATCGTGGGTCTGGTGGGGGACAACTTCGATGACCTGCTGGCCGACGAGCCGATGGAAGGCGAGTTGCACACCGATCCGGCCGGCCCGGCGCTGATCGCGTTCACCTCCGGAACCACTCGCGACCCCAAGGGCGTGATCCACAGTCATCAAACGCTGGGGTTCGAGACTCGGCAGCTGCTGGAGAACTATGCGCCCGACCGCGGCAGGCAGATCACCGCGACGCCCGTCGGCCACTTCATCGGTATGGTCGGGGCTTTCCTGATTCCGGTGCTCGAAGGCGCGCCCATCGACCTGACCGACGTCTGGGATCCCGGCCGGGTGCTGGAACTGATGGAATCCGAAGGCATGTCGATCGGGGGCGGCCCACCGTACTTCGTCACTAGCCTGCTCGATCACCCCGAGTTCACCGACTCGCACATGAGCCGGATCAAGCACGTCGGCCTGGGCGGCTCGACGGTACCGATCGCGGTGACCCGTCGGCTCGCCGATCTGGGTGTGCACGTCTTCCGCTCCTACGGCAGCACCGAACACCCGTCGATCACCGGTTCACGACCGAGCGCGCCGGAGGACAAGCGACTGTTCACCGATGGTGACGCGCGGCCGGGCGTGGAGGTCCGTCTGACCGACGAAGGCGAGATTCTCTCCCGCGGACCGGATCTGTGCCTCGGCTACACCGATGACGCGTTGACCGCCAAGGCTTTTGACGCCGAGGGTTGGTATCACACCGGGGACATCGGGGTCCTCGACGAGGACGGCTATTTGACCATCACCGACCGCAAGGCCGACGTGATCATCCGTGGTGGCGAAAACATCAGCGCACTCGAGGTCGAGGAGCTGCTGCTGAGCATGCCCGCCGTCGCCGAAGCGGTGGTGGTCTCCGCGCCGGATGCCCGTCTCGGTGAGCACACCGCCGCCGTGCTGCGCGTCAGGGAAGGCCACCGGATGCCGACCATGCAGGACGTTCGCGCGCACTTCGAAAGCTCCGGAGCGGCACGGCAGAAGTGGCCCGAGGAACTGCACGAGGTGCTCGACTACCCCCGCACGGCCAGCGGCAAGGTGCAGAAGTATCTGGTGCGCAAGCACATTGCCGAAGCCCAGTAAGCGGCTCAGTAGGCGTTGACACCGCACTGAGGGCGAGCATTTTGCGATTTTCTCGCTCTCTGTGCGGTGTCAACGCCAGGCTTCGTGGACTCGACGCACGATGTCGGCCTTTCGGTGGCCGGCGATCACCCGCACACGGCTCCATCCGGCGTGGGCGATGTATTCCGAGCGAAGCAAATCGTCGTCATAGATCGCGCGCTCGAGGCGATGTTGCTCACCGTCGTACTCCACGGCGACCATGACGTCGCGCCATCCCATGTCGAGGAAATAGTGCGAGTAGCCGTCCGGCCTGAGCACCGGGATCTGCGTCTCGGGCCGCGGAAATCCCGCGCTCATCAACAGCAGCCGCAGCCATGTCTCGCGCGGCGACTGGGCGCCGGCGTCCACGAGTTCAATCAGCCGGCTTACCCGTCGCAGTCCCTTGACATGCGGATGACTCTCGGCCACCGCGAGAACATCACCGACTCGGAAGTCGGTGGCCGCCGCCAGCGCGTCGAGACGCTCGACTGCACGGCCCGCGGGGCCTCGCCGCGCCAGGTCGAAAGCGGTTCGCGCAGCGCTGGTAACGGGAATGCCGTCCCGCGAACAGATTTCCTCATCGAGGAGTGACTCGTTGCGCGCCTTGACTCCCGGCGGCGATTTTCGGCCAGGCCAATTCACTTCGATGACGGCGTCGTGGTCAACCCACTTCGCGCATGTAAAGCAGAGGCCGCAACACCGGTGATGACGCCCTGACGTTGCGACCACAACCAGGTCGCGACCGTGCGGTCGCGCAGTGACGGCGGCGCGCCCTTGGCGGTGTATACGTTTGGGAGCAACCGCTGATAACGGGCCCGCAAGTCGTACTTGCTGACGTTGCCCGCGGCGAATGCTTCGCTGCCGATGAACACTTCCGCCATGGGTGGAGAGTGTCAAATGTCAAAGACGCGCGCCTTCCGCTATCCACAGCGCATTGAGACCGCACTGCGAGCGAGGTTTCGGCGAAATCTTCGCCCTCACTGCGGTGTCAACGAGAAGAAGCCGCCAAGCCCGCGCGGTAACCGAACACCATTGCCGGGCCGAGGGTTCCGCCCGCCCCACCGTAGGCGCGGCCCGTCACGCCCGCCATCGCGTTGCCCGCGGCGAACAGTCCGGGGATCGGCGCACCGCTGACGTGCAGCACCCGGCCGTCGCGGTCGGTGCGCGGGCCGCCCTTGGTGCCCATCGCGCCGATGCCTACCGGCACGGCGTAGTACGGCGGGGTGTCCAACGGGCCGAGGGTCTGCAACGCCGGGGTGGACGCCGAATTGTCGCCCCAGTACCCGTCGTACGCGCTTGCGCCACGGCCGAATTCAGGATCAACTTCGGCGGCGACGTTGTCGTTCCACGCGTTCAGTGTGGCACCCAGCCCGTCGGCGTCGATGCCGGTCTTCTCCTCCAGCTCGGCCAGCGTCGCGGCCTTGTTGAACCAGTCGGGTGCTTCACCGCCAGGCTCGACACCCAGGAAGCCGTAACGCTTCAGATGCTGATCGTCGAAGACGATCCACGCCGGATCGTTGACGTATCCCAGGCGCGGATCGAGCTGATGGAACGGCCCGGACATCGAGTTGTACTCGCCCGCCTCGTTGAGGAAACGCCTTCCGAACCGGTTGACGATGATGCTGCGCGGCCGGGTGCGTTCGAGGCGCACACTGCGGCTGCGCGGCCTGCCACCCAACGTGTCGCCGGGAATCTGAATGACCGGCACCCACCAGGCCTCGCCCATGTTCGCCAGGTCGGCGCCGTGTGCCATGGCCATCCGCAAGCCGTCGCCGGTGTTGTTCGGCGGTGACACCGGTCCGCGCAGCGGCCCACGCAGGTAGGCCTCGACCAGCCTCTGATCCCATTCGAATCCGCCGGTGCCGAGGATCACCGCTTTGTCGGCACGGACTCGAATCGCGCGATCGCCCAGGGCAATCCGTACGCCGGTGATCGCTGAGGCCGAGCCGATCAGTTCGAGCGCGCGGGCCTCGGTGACCGGGGTGACGCCGAGATCCAGCAGGCCCTTGAGTAGGCCCGCGATCAGCGCGGTACCGGCAACGCAGTAGTCGCCGTCCATATCGTCGACTGCGGCGTGGATGCGTGCCCGGGTCTCGGCGTCGATGCCGACGTTGCTGAAGTCGATGGGGAACGACGTGATGCGCGACGCCCAGTCGTCCAAGGTGGCGAGGTCAATTGGCTTGGCGTTCAACGACCGTCCGCCACCTGGCTGCCCACCCGGCAGTTCGGGCTTGTAGTCGGGGAAGCCTTCGGCGACCTCGAACCGCAGCGCGCTGTGTGCCTCGACGTAGTCCAGCATCGCCGGGCCCGTGCGGACGAACGTCTCGACCAGCTCGCGATCCATGACGCCCAGCGATTGGGCCTCAAGGTATTTCAGCGCGTCCTCGACTGTCAGCTCGCCACCGGCCGCCCGGTCATGCGCCGGAATCCAGACGATGCCGCCGGACACCGCGGTCGTCCCCCCGACCGTCGGCGCCTTCTCGAACACCGCCACTGATGCGCCACTGGCCGCTGCGGTCAGTGCGGCGGTCAGACCGGCCGCGCCGGTGCCGAGCACCACGACGTCGACTGTGCGGTCCCAGGTGGTGTCCGCCATCGCTTCACTCCTATTGCCGCACACTGGTATTGGTGTGTGCATCTACCGAACGCGGGTGTTCGTTGGTGTCACGCTAACGACGCAGATCGCACAGTGTCAAGCGCTCCATCCGGCATAACCGCAGTTCAGCGGGGTGCTTAACTCAGAACGACCGAAAGGCGCTGAGCCGCGGCGATCGCCGAGTCCCGCCCGTGCAGCACCACGTCTTCTCGGTGCGAGATCAGGTTGATGCACGTGTGCGGTGAGCCGGCCGGGCGGTGCACCGGCACCGCGAGACCGTAGGTGTTCGGCTCGACCTCCCCGTAGGTGATGATCCAGCCCTGCTCGCGCGCGCGGGTCACCAACGGGCGTTCGCCGGGCCGCGCCGGCATGCTGGCGAGCAACGCGATGCCGGCCGCGCCGCGGTCCAGCGGATAGCGGCTGCCCTCATGGAAGGACAGCTGATAGGACACCCGGGTCGGCACGATCACGGCGATTGCGACCTGTTGATCACCCTCTGCGACCAGGAGGGACACCGTGGTGTCGAGCTCGTCGGCAAGGTCGCGCAGCGTCGGCATCGACAGCTCGCGGATGTTGTTGTCGAACGACGCGCCGAGGGCGGCGAGCCCAGCCGCGGCGCGGAACCGCCCGTCCTCGGCTTTGGCCACCATCCGGTATGAGGCCAACGTGCTCAGCAGCCGGTAGGCGATGGTCCGGTGCACCCCGATGTGGTCGGCGACCTGCTGGATGGTCAGCCCGCCCTTGGCGGCCGCGACCAGCTGCAACGCGTGCAGTCCGCGGGCCAGGGTCTGTGACCCCGGCGCAGCGCTGATCGGGCTTTCGGTGGGTGTCTGCGTCATGTCGTCCCCGTGCGTGAGGTGCGAATGCGGGCTCGAGTCACCCCGAAGTGCCTTGACAGACCGCACTCCGAGAGTGATGCTCTTAAACTATCGCACACCGTAGTTCAATAATTACACATACCGCTTACAAAAAGCGAGAATCCCATTATCACCGAGGATAGGGGCAGCTGGGTGCCGGAGTTCGAAAGCGTCTGGAGTGACTTGCAGGGCGTTGCGTTCTCGCAGGGTTATCTGGATGTCGGCGGAGTGCGCACCCGCTACCTGCATGCGGGGGATCCGAGTAAGCCGACACTGGTGCTGCTGCACGGCTCAGGTGGCCACGCCGAGGCTTACGTCCGCAACCTCGAGGCGCACGCCGAACACTTCTCCACCTGGTCGATCGACATGCTGGGACACGGCTACACCGACAAGCCCGGGCATCTGCTGGAGATCCCGCACTACGTCGACCACCTGGCTGCCGTCCTCGACACGATCGGCGCCCAGCGGGCGCACATCTCCGGTGAATCGCTCGGCGGCTGGGTCGCCTCGCGCTTCGCCGTCGACCACCCCGACCGGCTCAACCGGCTGGTGCTCAACACCGCAGGCGGTTCGCAGGCCGACCCGGAGGTGATGAAGCGGATCATCTCGCTGTCGATGGCCGCCGCGGAGAACCCGACTTGGGAGACCGTGCAGGCCAGGATCAAGTGGCTGATGGCCGACAAGTCCAAAAACTACGACGACATCGTCGCCAGCCGCCAGCGGGTGTACCGGCAGCCCGGGTTCGTCAACGCCATGCGTGACATCATGGCGCTGCAGGATCCCGACGTCCGGCAACGAAACCTGATGAGCCCCAGCGACTACGGGGCCATCACCGCGCCGACGCTGGTGCTGTGGACCAGTGACGACCCAACGGCCGACACCACCGAGGGGCGACGGATCTCGGAGATGATCCCGGGTGCGCGCTTCGAGGTCATGGAAGGCTGCGGGCACTGGCCGCAGTACGAGGACCCCAAGACGTTCAACCGCCTGCACATCGACTTCCTGGTGGGCCGGTGAACATGGAATTCGACGTCGTCGTGGTGGGCGCCGGGCCGGTTGGCCTGACCCTGGCCAATGCCCTTGGCCTGCAGGGGGTTCGCACACTGGTGGTCGATGAGCGGGACGCGCTCATCGACTACCCGCGGGGGGTGGGCCTCGACGACGAAGCCCTGCGGACCTTTCAGGCGATCGGCCTGGTGGATGCCGTCCTGCCGCACACCGTGCCCAACCAGATCCTGCGGTTCTACGACGGCAAGCGGAGATTGCTGGCCGAGATGGCCCCGCCTGACGCGCGGTTCGGCTGGCCCAAGCGCAACGGCTTCGTGCAGCCGTTGGTCGACGCTGAGCTGTACAAGGGCCTCGACCGGTTCGACAACGTCGAAGTGGCGTGGGGTCATCCGACGACCTCGATGACCGAGACGGCTGACGGAGTCGTCGTCGAGTTGTCGCCGGCCGATTCCGAGCCCAGAAAGGTCAGTGCCCGCTACGTTGTTGGCTGCGACGGCGGCCGTAGCGCCACCCGCCGCCTGATGGGGGTGTCCTTCGACGGCACGACGTCGTCGACCCGGTGGCTGGTGGTCGACATCGCCAACGACCCACTCGGACATCCCAACAGCGAGGTCGGCGCCGACCCGGTCCGGCCCTACGTCTCGATCGCCATCGCCCACGGCATCCGGCGCTTCGAGTTCCTGATCCACGGCCACGAGACCGACGAACAGGCCGAGGATCCCGCGTTCGTGGCGCAGATGCTCGGCAGGCTGGTGCCCTACCCGGACAGGTGCGACATCATCCGCCGCCGCCTGTACACCCACCATTCGAGAATCGCGAGCTCATTCCGCAAGGGCCGCATCCTGATTGCCGGGGACGCCGCCCACCTCATGCCGGTGTGGCAGGGCCAGGGCTACAACAGCGGCATCCGTGATGCCGCCAACCTCGGCTGGAAGCTGGCGGCCGTGGTCAAGGGACAGGCCCGCGATGCGCTGCTGGACAGCTACGACATCGAGCGCCGCAAGCACGCCCGCGCGATGATCGACCTCTCGACCACAGTGGGCAAGGTCATCTCGCCCACCAACTCGCGCGTGGCCGCCGCCCGGGATGCGGTCATTCGGGCGGCATCCCTGGTGCCGACGCTGAAGCGCTATGTACTGGAGATGCGGTTCAAGCCGATGCCCCGCTACGAGCAGGGTGCGGTGGTGCACAGCGAGCCGCGGTCACCGTCGTCCGCGGTGGGCACGCTGTTCATCCAGCCCCGGGTGGACACCCGGGACAACCAGAACGTCCTGCTGGACGACGTTATCGGCCCGTGGTTCGCCTTTTTGTGCTGGAGCAATAACCCCCGGCAACTGCTGGGGGAGAAGGACTTCGCCGCGTGGAAATCGCTCGGTGCTGTCTTCGTCGCGTTGCGCCCGATCACCCAGTTGCACTGGACCGGACACGACGACCCCGACGTCATCGTCGTCGGGGACCGCACCGGCGCACTCAAGGGGTGGTTCGACGCGCACGAAGAGTCGGTGATGTTCCTGCGGCCGGACCGCTGCATCGCCGGCGCCTGCATCGCCCAACGCACACCGGAACTGAGCGCGGCACTGCTCGACACACTCACCTTGACCCCGGGAGGAGGCACCGATGCCACTGGCGCTCTGCTGTATGTCACACAGCCCGCTGCTGAACCTTCCCGGCCCGTCGGCGGAACTGCTTGACGACATCAACGCACGGCTGGCCGAAACCCGATCATTCGTAGCGGAATTCGCCCCCGAGCTCGTGGTGATCTTCTCGCCGGACCACTACAACGGGTTCTTCTACCGGCTGATGCCGCCGTTCTGCATCGGCACAGCCGCCCAGGGCGTCGGCGATTACGGCACGCACGCCGGACCGTTGAATGTGCCGGCCACAGTCGCCAACGAGATGGCGGCAGCGGTGTGGGACGCCGGTGTCGACGTCTCCCTGTCGGCGGCCATGGACGTCGACCATGGCACGGTCCAGCCGCTCGAAGTGCTGTTCGGCACCGAAAATCTGGGGGCGTCGCCTCCGATAATCCCGGTGTTCATCAACTCGGTGGCCAGCCCGCTGGGGCCGCTCAAGCGCACCCGGGCGCTGGGCAGCGCGATCGGTGAATTCCTCGGCGCTCTGGATAAGCGAGTGCTCGTCGTCGGATCTGGTGGGCTGTCCCATGACCCACCGGTGCCGACGCTGGCGACGGCGCCCCCCGCGGCGCTCGACCGCATCGTCGGCGGCGCACCGATGTCCCCCGAAGGTCGAAACGCACGGCAGGAGGCCGTGATCGCCGCGGCCCATGAGTTCGCCCATGGGGAGAGTCCACTGCAGCCGTTGAACCCGGACTGGGACTGTGCCCTGCTCGACCTCATCGACACCAATCGGCTGGCCGAGGTGGACGGTTGGACCAACGACTCGATTGCCCGTGAGGCCGGTAACTCCGCGCATGAGATCCGAACCTGGGTGGCGGCATTCGCTGCGTTGGCGTCCCAGGGTGACTATCAGACGCAGCAGCGCTACTACCGCGCTGCTCCCGAATTGATCGCGGGCTTCGCGATCCGGACGGCGGTATCTGCATGAGCGACGCTTGCGGAGCGAATCAACAGCAGATGACAGAGTTCGACCATTCCGTCGACGTCCTCGTCATCGGCTCTGGCGCGGGCGGTATGACCGCGGCGCTGCGCGCTGACGCGTTGGGGCTCGACACCCTGATCGTGGAGAAGTCGCCCAAATTCGGCGGATCCTCGGCACTGTCCGGCGGCGGGATCTGGGTACCTGGTGCGCCGTCGCAGCGCAAGTCCGGCTACTGCCCGGATCCCGACGGAGTGTTCACCTACCTCAAGACCATCACCGGCGGTCTGGTCAGTGACGAACGGCTGCGCGCCTACGTCGACAATGCCCCCGACATGATGGAGTTCCTCGAAAACTCCAGCGACTGGTTCGAATTCGTGTGGAAGCCGGGATACGCCGACTACTACCCCGAACTGCCCGGCGGATCTGAACGCGGCAGCACCATCAACGTGCCCGAGATCGACCTGCGCAAGCTCGGCGACGAGGAGGCGAACCTTCTTGCGCCACTCGCTTTGGCGCCGAAGGGAATCTGGTTCGCTCCCAAGGATCTGCGGCTGTTCTACCAGGTCCGGCAGAACTGGCGTGGTAAAGCTGTGCTGCTAAAGCTGATCTGGCGGATGTTCCGGGCCCGGGTGTTCGGCGACCGGATGGCGGCCATCGGGCAATCCCTGATGGCGCGGATGCGGCTGGCGCTCAGAGAAAAGGACATCCCGCTGTGGTTGTCGGCGCCGATGACCGAGCTGATCACCGACGTCGACGGGAAAGTTGTAGGCGCGGTGGTGGAACGGGCAGGCAAGCCGCTGCGAATCGCCGCGCGGCGCGGCGTGGTGGTGGCCTCCGGCGGGTTCGATCACGATATGGCCTGGCGCCGTGAGCATCTCCCGGTGCTGGAAAAAGACTGGAGCTTCGGTAATCCCGCGGCCACCGGTGACGGCATCCGGGCAGGGGAGAAGGTCGGGGCCGCCACGGATCTGCTCGACGAGGCGTGGTGGTTCCCCGCCATGTGCTGGCCGGACGGCCGCCTGCAGTTCATGCTCAACGAGCGCATGATGCCCGCACAGTTCGTGGTCAATGGCGCCGGGAAGCGGTTCATCAACGAGGCCGCGCCCTATATGGACTTCGCGCACGCGATGATCGAAGGGCAGCAGAAAGGTGTGAGTCACATCCCGTGCTGGCTGATCACCGACATCGCGTCGTTCCACCGGTACGTGGTCGGCGGGCACCTGCCCATTCCGAAGGTGCCGTTCGCGCCGGTGCCCACCGGTCGCAAGATCCCGCCGGCCTGGCTGGACTCCGGGATCGTCAAGACCGCAGCGACATTCGGTGAGCTGGCGGCCAAGATCGGTGTCCCGGCCGGCGAACTGCAGCGCACCGCCGACCGGTTCAATGAGCTCGCGCGCCGTGGACACGACGACGACTTCAACCGTGGTGACAGCGCTTACGACAACTACTACGGCGATCCCACGCTGCCCAACCCCAACCTCGCCCCGCTGGGCAAGCCGCCGTATCTGGCGTTCCAGATCATCCTCGGCGACCTCGGCACCTCGGGTGGCCTGCTCACCGACGAGCACGCCAGGGTGCTACGCGAGGACGGCACGGTCATCGGTGGTCTCTACGCAACCGGGAACGCCTCGGCCGCCGTGATGGGCCGCAGCTACGCCGGCGCCGGCGCCACCATCGGACCCGCTATGACGTTCGGATACGTCGCAGCAGAACACATCTCCCACAATTCCAATCGAGAGGTAACCGCATGAAGATCTCGCTGTTCTACGAGTTTCCGCTGCCGCGGCCGTGGTCGGAGGATGACGAGCACCAGCTGTTCCAGCATGGCCTCGACGAGGTGGAACTCGCGGACAAGGCTGGGTTCTCCACCGTGTGGCTCACCGAGCACCACTTCCTGGAGGAGTACTGCCACTCCACCGCCCCGGAGATGTTCCTGGCGGCAGCCAGCCAGCGCACCAAGAACATTCGGCTCGGTTTCGGCGTGATGCACCTGCCGCCGCCGATCAACCATCCGGCACGCATCGCCGAGCGGGTCGCCACCCTGGACCACTTGTCGAACGGCCGGGTCGAGTTCGGCACCGGCGAAGGCTCGTCGGTCGCCGAGCTGGGTGGCTTCGACATCGACCCCGCCGACAAGCGCACCATGTGGGAAGAAGCGCTCGAGGTGTCGATCCGGTGTATGACCGAGGCGCCGTTCACCGGTTTCAAGGGTGAGCACGTCCAGATGCCGGCCCGCAACGTCGTCCCGAAGCCGCTGCAGAGCCCGCACCCGCCGGTCTGGGTGGCCTGCACCCGCCCGTCGTCAGTCCAGATGGCCGCCCAGAAAGCCATCGGCGCACTGAGTTTCGCCTACACCGGTCCGGAGGCTCTCAAGGAGCGGGTGGACGGCTACTACAAGGAGTTCGAGGAGCAGGGCACGCCCGTCACCCCGGCGATCAACCCGAACCTGCTCGCGATCGGCGGTGACCTGTCGATGATGGTGGCCAAGACCGATGAGGAGGCGCTCAAGCGGATCGGGATCGGCGGCGGCTTCTTCTCATTCGGCATCATGCACTACTACATCAACGGCATGCACACCCCCGGTCGCACCGGGGTGTGGGAGCTGTACGAGAAGGCGGTCAAGGACGATCCGACGCTGGCGTACGGCCCGGGCCGCGGGGCGATCGGTTCCCCCGATACGGTGCGCGAGTTCTTGCGTGGCTACGAGGCCAGCGGTGTCGACGAGATCATCCTGCTGCTCAACCCGCGCAGTCACGAGGGCACGATGGAGTCCATCGAGATCATGGGCAAGGAGATCTTGCCGGAATTCATCGAACGCGACGAAAAGGCGGTCAAGGACAAGGCCAAGCGCCTGGCACCGGTGATCGACAAGGTCGAGGCTCGCCGCCAGCCGTCGGAGGCTCCGTTTTTCGACGAGACCTACGCCTTCGGTGGATTGCCCACCGGCCGGGGTGGAAAGTTCACCGCCGGTGAGATTCCCGAGGCGATGGCCGAGATCAACGAAGGCCGCGTGAAGGCCGCGCAGTTGGAGAAGGAGAAGCGGGAGCAGGCCAAGTAGTCCGCGAAGAACATGGCCCACATCGATGATCTGCTGCGGTATGACGGCCGCCGCGTGGTGGTCACCGGTTGCGCGTCGGGGATCGGCGCGCAGCTATGTGAGCAGCTGACCGACCTGGGCGCCGAGGTGGTCGGCCTCGATGTGCGCCGTCCGGCCAGCGAGCTGGTCGAGTTCGTGGAACTCGATCTGGCTGATCCCGGCTCGATCGACCGGGCGGTGGACGCGGCCGGCGATCCCGTCGACGCGCTGTTCAACGTTGCCGGAGTGTCCTCGGGGGTCGGTGACCCGGTGTTGGTCATGACGATCAACTTCCTGGGGACCAGGCATCTCACCGAGGCGATGCGGCCGAAGTTGAGGCCCGGGTCGTCGATCGTTTCAGTGTCCTCGCTGGCCGCCGCGAACTACCGTGAGAACCTGCCCCAGGCGGCCGGCTTACTGGCGACGGGATCGATGGCAGAGGGTATCCGGTGGTGCCACGACAATCCCGACGCGCTGGCCGACGGCGGTTACCGGCTGTCCAAGGAGGCGATCATCGGCTACACGGTCACCAATGCCGTGCCGCTGGGCGCCAGGGGCATTCGGATCAATTGCAGTGGACCGGGTGTCACCGAGACCCCGATCCTCGACCAGCTGCGGTCGGCGTATGGGCAGGGCCGGCTCGACGACATCCCCAAACCTCTGGGCCGGGTGTCGAACGCGGCCGAGCAGGCGGCGGTGCTGGCATTTCTGGGCAGCGAGGCCGCCGGCTACATCACCGGTCAGGTCATCTGGGCCGACGGCGGCAATATCGCGGCACGCCAAGCCGCCGACTACGAGAAGGGATGACCAGCGTGGCCAGCATGAGCGATTTCCGTCGGGTTGCCGACGACGTCCGTAACTGGGGGCGGTGGGGCGACGACGACGAGCTCGGCACGCTGAACTTCATCACTCCCGAGAAGGTCGCTCAGGCAGCCGCAACGGTTCAGCATGGCAAGGTGTTTCCGCTCGGCGTCGACTTCGGTTCGTCTGGCCCGCAGGGGGCGTTCCAGTACCGCCAGAACCCCACTCATGTGATGACGATCGACGGTGGCGACGCCAACACGCTGCTGGAGTACGGGCCCTCGTGGCTGCGCAATCCTGCGGCCGTGCAGCTGAGCGGGTATTCCACGGCCGGGCCGATGCGATTCAACGACGACATGATCATCATGCCGCTGCAGGCTGCCACGCAGTGGGATGCGCTGTCGCACGTGTACTACGAGGACAAGCTGTACAACGGCTTTCCCGCGGACTCGGTGACCAGTCTCGGTGCGTATTACCTGGGCATCGACAAGGTCGCCGGCTTGGGCATCACGTCCCGCGGTGTCCTGCTGGACATCGTGAAGTTGCGCGGGGTACCGACGTTCTGTGAACTCGGTGAGCCGATCACGCCGGCCGAACTCGATGAGGCGGCCCGCAGGCAGGGCGTCACCATCGAACCGGGCGACATCGTGCTCGTCCGAACAGGTTGGTGGGCACGTTTTTTGGAGACCAACGACGGACGGGAGCCCGGCGCGGGATTGGATTGGACGTGCGCGTCGTGGCTGCACGATCATCAGGTCGCCGCGGTGGCGGCCGACAATCTTATGGTGGAGAACCCGGCGTCCGGCGTCGACGGCACCATCCTGCCGATGCACATGCTGTGCCTGCGGGATATGGGCTTGATGCTGGGCGAGTACTGGAACCTCACCGAGCTGGCCGCCGATTGCGCAGCCGACGGTCGCTACGAATTCCAGCTCGTCGCACCGCCGCTGTCCGTCACCGGCGCTGTCGGGTCGCCGGTCAACCCGATCGCGATCAAGTGAGCCATCAGCATCGGACCCTCGTCGTCGACGGCCTGGCGACACATTTCCTCGAGGCGGGGGAGGGCGAACCCGTCCTACTCCTGCACGGCGGCGAGTTCGGGGTGAGTGCCGAAATTGGTTGGGAGAGATTGATTCCCGAACTGTCCCGGCATTACCGGGTGTTGGCCCCGGACATGCTCGGTTTCGGCGACTCGGCCAAGGTCGTCGATTTCACCGATGGGCGGGGCATGCGGATCCGGCACATCGCCCGGTTCTGTGCGCTGCTGGGCATCGACTCGGCGCATTTCGTGGGCAACTCGATGGGTGCCATCAACCTGTTGGTGGACATGACCTCGGAGTCGCCGTTGCTGCCGGTGCGCAGTGCGGTCACGATCTGCGGCGGCGGTGAGATCCAGAAGAACCGGCACACCACCGCTCTCTACGAGTACGACGCCACCTTCGAGGCGATGCGCGCGATCGTCGAGGCCTTGTTCTTCGACGCCTCGTACCCCGCCGACGAGGATTACGTGCGGCGACGGTACGAGTCGAGTGTCGCTCCCGGTGCCTGGGAGTCACTGGCGGCAGCCAGGTTTCGGCGCCCCGGCCTCGATGTCCCGCCGACCCCGTCCAGCAAGCGGGCCTACGAGCGCATCGCCGTGCCGGTGCTGGTGGTGGAGGGGGCCGGCGACAAGCTGCTGCCCTCGGGCTGGGCCGCCGAGATCGCCGCGCAGATCACTCAGGGACGTTCGGCGGTCATCGATGATGCCGGGCACTGCCCACAGATCGAACAGCCCGAGGTGCTGACCGACCTGTTGCTCGACTTCTTTGCTGCGGTCAGATGAGTTGGAAGCTGTCCCCGCCACTGCGGCTGAACGCTTCGGTAGCACACTCCACAGGTGTGCCACCTGCGAGCGTCACGGCGTACCGCTTGAACAGCCGTGCGGCGTGGCTGGACCGGTGTTCCGCAGCCGCGAACCCTGACGAGCCCGGTGTCTTCTCCCCAAACACGATCACCTCGCCGCCCGGTAGTTCAAGCATTCTCCGAATATGCTGTTGGGTCCCGCGATCGTCGATGTACAAATCTGCGGCCACTGCAAGAACTGCCGGCTGAGAGACATATTCGACGGTTGTCAGGAGAGTCGACAGGGATGCCGTTTGGGCGCCAAGGATCTGCAGCGGCCGATCGTCGGGACAACGCTCAACGCCGACCCGCACATCCCACCCAGACATCACAGCATCGAAGATCAACCCCCCCAGCGATGCGATGAGATCAGACGTCTCTCGAGCGAGGACATGGAGGCGGTAGCGGCCGGTGCTCATCGGGCTGCTGCGGTCAATCGACGACCGCAGCTTCCTTGCGCTCTGTGATGGGACGAGCGAGCTCTTGTTCGTCGCAAAGCCGTTGTAAGTGATCAACGGTTTCATCGAGTCCGGCACCGAGACGTCTGCCAGGCGTGAAGTTGGCGGGTAGATGACGCATGCCCTGAATCACGCCGATTGTGTCGTAATGCACGGTTCGGTCGGGGTCGCATTGATAATCAGGCATACGTTCGATAACCGCCGTCACCATGGATTTGAACAGCGATCTCGCGACATTTGAGCCGACGCATCGATGTACGCCGATGCCGAAGCTGAAGTGCCGGTTACCCTTCCGATCGAGCACGACCTCGTCCGGGTTGGGGAAGGTCGACGGGTCGCGGTTGGCCATAGCCCATGAAATCCAAAGCCGCTCGCCTTCGTGAAGGGTCGCTCCCTCGAACTCGACATCTTCGGAGAACGTGCGGCCATTGCCTGGTGCCGGTGTGAAGAAGCGCAGGAATTCCTCGGTTGCGGTGGCAAGCATCTTGTCCCCTTCCCGCGCCAGTCGACTGCGTTGGTCGGAATGTTGGGAAAGCCATTCCAACGAGTGGGCGGTCAGTGCCGTCGTGGTGTCGAACCCGCCACCGATGATCAGGCCCAGGTTCCCGAGGATTTCGACATCAGGCGCCGGCTTGCCGTCGATCTGGAGGCCGAGCAACGCGTTTACCAGTCCAGGCCTGGGGTTTTCGCGAATCTCGAGCATGCTGGCTTCAAGGTCCGCGCGCATCCTCTGGTGCATTGCAGCTACGCGGGGTGCATCTGGTGAATGCTCGGGAGTGTAGACGGCCGCGTGAGTCGGTTCGCTGTACAGCCTCCACTTCTTAAGCGGAATACCCATCATCGCCAGGGTGAATACCGCGGGTACGACGTTGGCGAGATCATCGACGAAGTCGATACTGCCCATCTCAATGCGCTCGTCGATGGCACCCCGAACCAGCTCGTTGATGAAGGGTTTCCAACGATCGATCGCTGCGGGGGAGAGGTACGGGTTCAATGCGCTGCGGTATACCCGATGTTCCGGGTCGTCCATTTCCAGGATCCCGCCGCGGGTTGCCCCCTGACGTTGTGGGCTGGGAATTGAGATTCCCTTGTAACCCCTGCGCTCTCGACGGATGTCGTGGTCATTGGACACATGCGGGCAGCGAGCTAGTTCGAAAACTTCCTTGCTTCCGGCCGCAACCCAGTGGCCACCGTAGGTATCGGACCAAGCGAGAGGACACTTCCTGTGCATCTCGCGGGTGATCTCCGCAAAACGATCTCGATATTCGGGTGTGTGTCGGTCGAAGTGATAGTGCTCTGCATGGTTTGTCGGAGGCGCCGGCCTGTCAGCATTCAACGTGTTGTCCTTCTGGGTTTCTCGCGGTCAGGGTGGTTGGCAGTTCTCTCGCTGTGTCGCGATTCGAACCGCTGGCCGCACGTGTCGGTGGGTCAGGCTTTGGTGAGTTGCTTTTCGGCGTAGCGGGCGGCCCACTCCTTGCGCGAGCGGATCGAGGTGTCGACGTCGGCGCCCTTGGCGCGCAGGCTCTTCACCGTCGCCTGGTCTTTGGCGGTGCGGGCGAAGGGATCCCAGCTGAAGAACCGGCAGGAGTTCTCCCAGGTGATCTTGTTGATGTCGGAGTCCGACGCGCCGGCAGCGTTCAGCTCGGCGAGGACCTGTTCGGGTGCGTCGGGCCAGAAGCAGTCCGAGTGCGGGTAGTCGCACTCCCAGGCGATGATGTCGATGCCGATCTCGTGCCGTAGCTTCAGCGACGTCTTGTCGGTGACGTAGCAGGCCAGCGAGTGGTCCCGGAACACCTCGCTGGGCAGCTTGCCTCCGAAGTCGCGGCGAAGCCACTTCTGGTTGGTGTAGTGCCGGTCGCAGCGATCCAGATAGAACGGGATCCACCCGATACCGCCCTCGGAGAACGCGAACTTCAGGTTAGGGTAGGTCCGCATTGCCGGGCCCCACAACAAATCTTGGGCACACATCGCCGAGATCTGGGTGGCCAGGACGATCAGGTTGTCGATCGGGGCGTCCGGCGCCATCGAGATCGCCCCGAAGCCGGTGCCGATGTGCAGGCACATCACCACGTCCTCGTCGGAGAGCGTCTGAAAGACCGGTCCCCAGTAGTTCAGGTCGTGGTAGCTGGGCAGGCCCTCCAGGTGCGGCAGTTCGGGCATGGTGACCGCCCGGCAGCCCTTCGCCGCGACACGGCGGATCTCGTTGCACATGCCCTCGGGCGTCCACGTCGGAAGGATCGCGATCGGGATGAAGCGGTCCGGGTACGAGCCGGCCCACTCGTCGATGTGCCAGTCGTTGTAGGCCGACACCATCACCAGCGTCACGTCTTCGCGGGTCATGTTCAGGTGCCGGGCGGAGAATCCGGTGAAGGTCGGGAAGCACATCGAGGCGAGGATGCCGTTGCGGTTCATGTCGCGCACCCGCTCGTGGACGTCGTAGACACCCGGACGCATCTCGGCGAAGCCGGCCGGATCGCGGCCCCACTCCTCGGGTGGCCAGGACACCACGGCGTTCAGCCCGCTGACACCCTGGGGGCGGCCCTGGTACATCCACTGATCGACGCCGTGTGCGTCAGTGACGACGATCGGGGCCTCGGACTTGTACTTGGCGGGGACGTGGTTGAGGAACATGTCGGGCGGCTCCACGACATGGTCGTCAATGCTCACCAAAATCAGATCGTCGACATTCATAAATACGCGCCTTACCAGGTGAGAAGTTCTGCCCCGATTTTTGCAGCGGCGAACGGCCGCTCCGACTCTTACTCTAAAGTATTAGAGTAAGAGTCGGCAAGCCTGATCTTCAGCTGACTCCGGTTGCGGGCTCGGCGATCTCACTCCGGACGGTATGTGGAGGCGACCCCGTTGATGACCCCGAGTAGCAGTCGGTCAAGGTGCTCGCCGTCGCGGAATCCCAGCCGTCCGGCGACCAATTGCATGAAGAGGCCACTGACGAAATTCAGTGTGGCCGATGTCTGCTCGTCGACGACCGCTGGATCCAGATCGCGGCCCGGTTGGAAGCGAACGACGATATCGCGTTGCACTTCGGTGAAGAGGCGCGTGTTCTCTTGGAAGACTTCGGCCAGTGCGGCATCTCGATTTGCCTGCAGATTCAGTTCGAGGCGGGCCTTCGTCCGGCTGAGCCGAGGCTCCTGAGTCGAGAGCATGATCAACGCCGCCAGCGGGGAGACCTCATCGGACGCGGCACCGAAGCTTTGTTCATTGCCAGTGTTCAGGGCGCCGGACAGGTCGGCGAGGTCCAGTTCGCATACCCTTCGGGCGGTTGCGAGCAACAACGAAGCGCGGGTACGGAAATAGAAGGATGTGCTGCCGGCGGGGAGGCCGGCCCGCTGATCAACCTTGGGATGACTCAACCCCTTGACGCCGTCGTCGGCGAGCAGCTGGATCGCCGTATCGCACAGTGTCCGCCGACGTTCTTCTCCGTCGGGCTTGCGTCGATTCACGATGGCTAGGGATCTTACTCTGCGAGTGTGGCATCGACCGGGGCGCGGCGAACAACTGATTGCCGAATTTACTCTAAGTGTTTAGAGTCGAATGGCCCCGGGGGTGGTGGCACCGGCAGTCGCCGCAGGCTGTCGGGCGGCGAAGCGTCGTCCGGACGCTTCGCGATCGGTATGCGGGAATGTGAACTTGTGAGGAGCGACCTGAGATGTCTAGCTCACAGAGCGTAAGTGGTTACTCGCCGGTGAGGATCGAATGCTGATCGACGGGGAGTTGCGGCACACGGGAACTGGCGCGATGTTCGACGTCATCCATCCGGCCAGCGAGCAAGTCGTAGGGTACGTCACCGACGGTGTTGTCGGTGACGTGGAACGTGCAGTTTCTGCGGCTCGGCGCGCGTTCGAGAAGACCGACTGGTCGGTCGGGCTCGGCAGTCCCTCCGGCGGCACCAAACAATCGGGGCTGGGCCGGCGAAACGGTGAGGAAGGCTTCAAGGAATACCTGGAATCCAAGACCGTCGGCATACCCGTCGCGTGGTGCATGTCGACTCGGATCCTGAACACTCGCAAGGAGGACTATGCCCGACAGCGATGATCGACCGCACAGTCCGCGGCCGCCCGAGGGTGACTGGGTCGGCACTCCGTTCCTGAAATTCACGCGGGAGGGCGCGTTCGGGGTGTGCACCCTGGACCGCCCCGAGGCGCGCAACGCCATGACACCGGCGATGTACTTCGGCATCAAGTACGCCGTCAACCACGTCGGGGCGGACCCGGATCTGGCCGGCCTACTGATCACCGGCACCGGCGACGTGTTCGCCCCCGGCGGCGACATGGGCGGCGGCGGAGTGGACAACTGGCTGACGTTCGGCGCGGCGCTCGGCATGGACGCGTTGCCGTTCGACACGCTGCGGCAGTCCGCCAAGCCGGTGGTGGCCGCCGTCAACGGACTGTGCCAGGGCGGCGGGCTGCAAATCGCACTGTGCGCCGACATGGCGGTGGTCAGTGACCGCGCGACGTTCCGCGTCCCCGAGCTCTACCGCGGAATTGCCGACACCTACTACAGCCAGATGCTGGCCCGGCTGATCGGCCCGGTCCGGACCCGCGATCTGATGTTCACCGGCCGCACGCTGACCGCGGCAGAGGCACTCGATTGGGGCATGGTGGCCCGGGTGGTTCCGCACGACGACCTGGCCGAGACGGCGCGGGACATCCTCGCCCAATGCTGCCGCACCGCGCCGGTCGCGCGGTCGGTGGTCAAGTCCAGCATCGACAACTATCTGGGGCTCTACGACCGGATCGGCATGCAGCGCAGCCTCGGATCGCCGGAATCCATCGAAGGTTTCATGGCGTTCAAACAACGCCGCTCGCCGGACTGGGTGCACCCCGATCTGCGCATCGACGGACGACTTTGATTCGTGGTCGGCAGCCGACGACTAGCGGCCGACCCGCTCGATCCCCACGTATGCCGAACTCAACGCGGGCGTCTGCGACAGCGGATCGACGGGGGAGCCCTCGACGAGCAGGTTGCGGTTGACGCCGAAGGACATCGGCTCGGCACCGCCGCGCGGGTCGAACACCCGCGAGCCCCAGCCGTGGTCGACGATCACGACGCCGGGCCGGGGCCTGTCGCTGACCACGGCGGTGAGCTCGATCGCACCGATGTCGGAGAACACCCGGACCCGATCCCCGTCCGCGACCCCGAGCGCGGCTGCATCGTGGGAGTTGATCACCGCGTGGTTGTCCTTGCCCGACGGGTGCAGGCCCGGAATGTCGTTGAGCCACGAGTTCATCGAATGCCGGCGCCGGCTGTTCGCCAGCTGGAACGGACGCCCGCCCGGCGCCACCGGATGTGGTTCGGCGAGTAGCTCGTGAGTGCGTGCCACGAACTCCGCGGGCGCCACGTGAATCTTCTTGTCGTCGGTGCGCAATGCCTGTCGCAGGTGCCCGAATTCGCGCTTGCCGAACACCCAGCCGTGCGGATGCGCCATCACGGCGCGCCAGCTGATCCCGCGACTCGACGCGATGATCATCCGGTCGATCCAGTGCGGGCCGAACGCCAGGGACGGTCTGCGGGTGGTCCGGGCGAAAGCTCGCGTCGCCCTGACGAACCCGTTGACACCCCGGATCCCAAGGAAGGGCCGCCTCATCGCCAGTGTGAGATCGAGGAAGAACCGCCACTCCTCGCGAGCGTCATCGGGTGGATCGACCGCCCGCCGCCCGTACTGCACATAGGGCTCGTCGTGCAGGCCGCTGGTGAGCGCCAGCAGGTCGTCCCGCTCCAGCCAGTGCGCCGCGGGAAGCAGCCAGTGCGCATGCCGGTGGCTTTCGCGCTGCAGGAAGTCGATCACGACCAACAGATCGAGCTGTTCCAGCGCGGCGTCCAGGCGGGCGCCGTCAGGCCCGGACACGACGGGGTTGCCAGCGTTGATCACCATCGCTCGGATCTGCCCCGGCCCGGAAGTGGTGATCTCGCCGGGTAATTCGTCGAGGCCGTGGTGACCGGCCACCATGGGCCTACCCTGCACCCGGCTGAGATGGTCGGGCGATTTGACCAGCGCGGCCAGTTTCAAGGCGTCGACGTAGCCACGCTCGAAGCGTCGCCCACCCGGCCGGTCCATCCGTCCGGTGATCACGTTGAGGACGTGCCCAAGCCACTCGCCGATGGTCCCGGTGAGATGAAGCGACACCCCGGTGCGGGTGATCGCCATCGCACCGGGCGCGGCGGCGAAATCCCGCGCCAGCGTTTCGATGTCGGTGCGGGGGAGACCGCAGCGCGCTGCCAGGTCGTCGAGATCGGCGTCGGCGGCCAGCGCGCGCAAGCCGGCCATCCCGACGGTGAGGTCGCGGCAGTCGTCGCGGTGCTCGAGGCCCTCGTCGAGGATCACCTTCACCATGGCGAGCAGCAGCGCCCAGTCCTGGCCGGGGCGGACGGCCAGATGCGTGTCGGCCTTCTCGGCGCTCTCGGTGCGGACCGGGTCGACCACCACGATCCTGGCGCCTTGCCGCTGCCGGGTCAGCGCCCGTTTCCAGCCGCCCGGCACCGTCTCCACCCAATTCCACGCGCTGACAGCGGGATTGGCGCCCACCAGCAGGAAGAAGTCGCAGTTGTCGATATCGGAGACCGGGACGAACAACTGCGATCCGTACATGGCCTGCGCCACGACGTGTAGGGCGTTCTGATCGACCGAGCCGACGTAGTAGCGGTTCCGGCTGCCGATGGCGTCGAGCCAGCCGGTCATGAAAAGCAGGTTCGACGACGAGAAGCCGGACGGATTGCCGGTGTAGGTGGCTACCGCGTCGGGACCGCCGGCGGAGATGATCGCCGACATCCGCGCCGAGATGTCGGCGACGGCCTCGTCCCACGTCGCCTCGACGTAGCGGTCGCCCACCCGCCGCATCGGACGGGTGATGCGGCGCGGATGCTCCACCAGCTGGGCGGCGGTGCGGCCCTTGGCGCAGAAGTCCGCCCAACTGTGCGGATTCTGTTTGTCCGCAGAGATTTTCACCACTCGTCCCGCCTCGACGGTGACCTCCACACCGCACGAGGCAAGGCAGTACCGGCAGAACGTGTGGACGGTCTGCGGTGGTGTGGGGGTTACTTCAAGCAACTGCCGCCGTCGACGGGCAGTGTGACGCCGGTGATGTAGCGGGCCTCGTCGGAGGCCAGGAACAGCACGGCATTGGCGATGTCCTCGGGCTCGACCCAGCCGATCGGCAGGGTGTGCATCAGCTGCCCGACCACCTTCATGTCCTCGGGACCCGGGTTCTCCAGATCGGGACGGAACAGCCGCATCGTGCCCTCGTTCATGAACAACGGGGTGTTCACGTTCGTCGGATGCACGGAGTTGACCCGGATGTTCTGCGCGCCCAACTCGACGGCGAACGTGCGCATAAGGCCGACCACACCGTGCTTGGCGGCGACGTAGTGACCCGTGTGGGGGTAGGCCTTGAGCCCACCCACCGAGCTGGTCAGGATGATCGATCCGCCACGGCCGCCTTCGAGGATGTGCGGCACACCGGCTTTCACCGTCTTCCACACGCCGCCGAGGTTGATGTCGATCATCGCGGTCCAGTCTGCCTCGCTGGTCTTGTCCAGCGTCTGGCCGCCGTTGCCGATGCCTGCATTGGCCACGATGATGTCGAGGCGGCCCAGTTGATCGACGCCGGTGTCCACGGCCGCTTTGAGGGCGTCGTAGTCGCGGACGTCGACCTCGGCGGTGTAGATCTGCCGGTTGTGGCCCTTGACCAGGTCGGCGGTCTCGGCCAGATCTTCCGGCGTCGACGCGGCGATCAGGTCGACGGTGTCGATCTTCTTGCAGATGTCGACCGCGATGATGTCGGCGCCCTCCGACGCCAGCCGGACCGCGTGCGCGCGGCCCTGCCCGCGCGCCGCGCCGGTGACGAACGCGACCTTGCCTTCTACCCGTCCTGCCATGGTTTTCAGTCCTCGTGTCGTAGGTGATGGATGTCAGGGGACGATCGTCGGCATGGCGTCCCAGCCTCGGACCGCCGTGGTCTGAGACTTTTGGGCGCCCGCCCAGTCGACGTCCCACGTAGGGAAGCGCTTGAGGATCTCTTCGAGTGCGATCCGACCCTCCATCCGGGCCAGCGCGTTGCCCATGCAGAAGTGGGTACCGGCACCAAAAGTCATGTGCGACTTGAGCTCACGATGAATGTCGAATACGTCGCCGTCCGGTGCGAAGCGCCGGGGGTCGCGGTTGGCCGCTCCGACGAGCATCAGCATCGCCGACCCCGCGGGCACGGTCTGGCCGTAGTACTCGACATCGCGGGTGACGTAGCGGGCGATCTGCAGTGCGGGCGGTTCCCAGCGCAGAATCTCCTCGATCGCCTGCGGAATCAGTGCCGGATTCTCGGCGAGTTCACGACGCTGATCGGGATATTCGGCCAGGGTCTTTCCGGCCCAGCCGATCAGCCGGGTGGTGGTCTCGGATCCGGCCGTCGCGATCACCGTCAAATAGAGCAGCAGTTCCTCGCGGTGCAGGCGCCGCACAGTGCCGGTCTCGTCGGTGAATTCGGCGTTGAGCAGATCGGTCATGATGTCGTCCGACGGGTGATCGCGCCGGTAATCGATGAACTCGGCGAACACCTCGCCGGTGGCCAGGAGGTCGACTTCCTTTTTCTGGAGGGTTGCCTCCCCGTGGTCGGTGATCGCGCGCTGCCGGTCCTCCGGAATGCCGAGGAGCATGCCGATCACCCGCATCGGCATCTGCTCGCCGAGGTCGTTGACGAAGTCGAACCGGCCGGTGCCGACCAGCGGATCCAAGCACCGGGTGGTGAATTCGCGGATCTGGGGCTCCAGCGCGGCGACTTTGCGCGGCGTGAATACTCGCGACAACAGGTTGCGGTGGATGTTGTGGATCGGCGGATCCTCGAAAATCAAAGTGCCGGGCGGAATTTCCATGCCGGACTTGATGATCTCCAGCAATGCGCCGCGGCCGGAGATGAATGTCTCGTGATCGATGACAGCCTTGTTGACATCGTCGAACCGGCTCAGCGCGTAGAAGTCGAGATCCGGGTTGTAGTACAGCGGTGATTCCTCGCGCAGGCGCGCAAACACCGGAAACGGGTTGATGTTCTGGTCGACGTCATAGGGGTCGTAGTGAAGATCGTGAGCGGCACTGACTGTCACCGGAATGTTCCTCCCATGGGCCATCGGTGGAGCAACAATTGCAGTTTCGTTCAAAACGTGTCAATGGCATGTACGGAATGTGTGAGCTTTGCTGACCAAGTGAGAGAACATCGTTCTCATACTGCTCGCTTACCCGGCGAACGGCGGATTTAAAGCACGCGCTTGACTTCGGTCCGGCGTAGCGAGTTGACTGCGTACGCGCACCGGATCGGCGTGCCGACGAGAGGGATTGGGCCGTCATGGGCAACGAATTGGCAGGCAAGATCGCGGTGGTCACCGGCGGTGCATCGGGCCTCGGCGCCGCGATCGTCGAGCGATTTCTGGCCGAGGGCGCCACCGTCGCGTTTGGCGACATCGACGCCGAACAGGGTCAGGCGCTGGCCGACGCGCACGGCGCGAAAGCGCTGTTCGTGGCGACCGATGTCGCCGACACCGAGCAGCTCACCCGGCTGATCGACACCGCGGCCGACACGTTCGGCGGTCTCGACGTGATGGTGAACAACGCCGGGATCTCCGGGAAGATGCACCGGAGTTTCCTGGACGACCACCTGGACGACTTCGAGCGGGTGATGGCCGTCAACCTCAAAGCCGTGATGGCGGGCACCCGGGATGCCGCCCGGCATATGACGGAACGCGGCGGCTCCATCATCAATCTGACCTCCATCGGCGGAATCCAGGCCGGCGGGGGTGTGATGACCTATCGCGCGTCGAAGGCCGCGGTCATCCACTTCACCAAGTGCGCCGCGATCGAACTGGCCAACTACGAGATCCGGGTGAACTGCCTTGCGCCCGGCCATATTCGGACGGCAATCGTGTCGAAGTCCGCGCACGGCATGGATCCCGAGCAGGTGGCCAAGTTCGAAGCAGGCATTCGCGCGACCATGCGCGCGGACCGGCCGTTGGAGCGGGAGGGGACCGCCGAGGACGTGGCCGAAGCGATCCTCTACTTCGCAGGCGACCGCTCGCCGTACGTCACCGGCACGGTCCTGCCGGTAGACGGCGGAACCGCGGCGGGCAAGCCGGTGCCGAAGAAGAAAAAGCCGGCAGATTCTTAAATCAATCGCTTGACTTAATCGCGATCACGGCGTTGACTGGCGTGCGATGACCACCGCCACCACCCCTTCTGGGAGCACCCGCACCGATCGGGCGAGCCTGACCCGTGAAGCGATCCTCACCGCCGCCGAGCGACTCTTCGCCGAACACGGCGTTTTCGCGGTCTCCAACCGTCAGGTCAGCGAGGCCGCCGGGCAGGGCAATAACGCGGCCGTCGGCTACCACTTCGGCACCAAGACCGACCTGGTCCGTGCGATCGAACACAAGCACGCCGTACCAGTGGAGAAGCTGCGCGAAGAGCGGATCGCCGCGATGCCCGGAACCGGAATCGGCTTGCGCGACTGGGTCGAATGCCTGGTGCTGCCGTTGACCGATCACCTGACCGAGTTGGGCAACCCCACCTGGTACGCGCGATTCGCCGCGCAGGTGATGGCCGACCCGGCCTACCAGAAGACGGTCACCCGTGACGCGCTGGCACTGCCCGCTCTGATCACGGTGGTGGAGGGCATCAACCGGTGCCTTCCGGATGTGCCGGGCCATGTGCGGATGGAACGCAACATCATGGCGCGCAACCTGTTGATGCACACCTGCGCGGAATATGAGCGGGCCCTCGCCGAGGACTCGCCGCTGCCTCTAACCAATTGGCGCACAGCCGCTTCCGGACTCGTCGACGCGATCGTCGGACTGTGGCTGGCCCCCGTGACACGACAAGGCTAGTACCACGATGAAGGTCACCGTCGACCAGGACAAGTGCGTTTCCTCCGGCCAATGCGTGCTCAACGCGGCCGAGGTCTTCGATCAGCGTGACTCCGACGGTGTCGTGGTGCTGCTCGAAACCAACCCGCCCGCCGATCAGGAAGACAACGCGCGCCGGGCGGCCGCGGCCTGTCCCGCGCAAGCCATCTACGTCGAGGAGTGAGGCATGTCGGACACATTGACATCTGACCCGACCGAGGCGGCAACCGCCCCGGAGTATCCGATGGAGCGCACCGGCCGGTGCCCGTTCGCGCCGCCGAAACAGGTGATGGAGTTGGCCGCCGCCGCGCCATTGAGCCGGGTCCGCATCTGGGACGGCAGCACCCCCTGGCTGATCACCGGTTACCAGGAGGCCCGAACGCTGTTCGCCGACCCGAGGGTCAGCGTCGACGACCGCCGCTCCGGCTTCCCGCACTGGAACGAGCACATGCTCTCCACGGTGGACAAGCGCCCCCGTTCGGTATTCACCGCCGACGCCGAAGAGCACACCTTCTACCGCCGGATGCTATCGAAGCCGTTCACCTTCAAGCGAGTTGAGGGCCTGCGGCCGGCGATCCAGAAGATCACCGACGACGCCATCGACAAGATTGTGGCGGGCCCGCAGCCCGCCGAGTTGGTCACCACGCTCGCGCTGCCCGTGCCGACCGAGGTGATCTGCGAAATGCTCGGCGTGCCATACGAAGACCACGGTTTCTTCCAGGAGCATGCCAACGTCGGGCTGGCCCGCTACGCCAAGCCCGAGGACAGCATGAAGGGCGCGATGAGCCTGGCGAAGTACCTGTCGAACCTCGTCGAAACCAAGATGGAGAACCCGGCCGAGGATGCGGTGTCGGATATCGCCGAACGGGTCAAGGCCGGCGAGATCAGCGTCAAGGAGGCCGCGCAGCTGGCCAGCGGCCTGCTCATCGCCGGCCATGAGACCACCGCCAACATGATCGGCATCGGTGTGCTGGCGCTGCTGGAGAACCCCGAACAGGCGGCGATCGTGCGTGATGCCGACGATCCCAAGGTCGTCGCCAATGCCGTCGAGGAACTGCTGCGCTATCTGTCCATCATCCAGAACGGTCAGCGGCGCGTCGCGATCGAGGACATCGAGATCGGTGGCCAAACCATTCGCGGCGGAGAGGGCATCATCATCGACCTGTCCCCGGCGGACTGGGATGCCACGGCGTTCCCGAATCCGGACCAGCTGCAGGTGCAGCGGGAGAACGCCCGCGAGCATCTGGCCTTCGGTTACGGCCGCCATCAATGCGTCGGTCAGCAGCTGGCGCGCGCCGAGCTGCAGATCGTGTTCAGCACGCTCCTTCGCCGCATCCCGACGCTGAAACTGGCCAAGCCGCTCGAGGATATCCCGTTCAAGAACGACAAATTGGCCTACGGCGTCTACGAACTGCCCGTCACCTGGTGAAAGCTTCACCCCGACAGCCTGATTGGAACTGACATGACAACCGCAACGCTGTATCCCGCCGGCGGCCTCGGTGCCCCGAAGGACCGCCAGGGGCACGCCAAAGGTGACACCGGCCTGCCCGCCGGCACCGAGGTGTTCTCCGCCGACAACCACATCTCGTTGTCCGAGGACATCTTCTTCGACAAGTTCCCGGAGGAGCTCAAGGAGAAGGCGCCGCGGATCTGGTACGAGGACGGTGCCTACATGGTGGGGCGGGCCAAGGGAAAGACCTTCCTGCCCTTGGACTTCAGCCGGGTTCTGATGCAGTACGACGACCTGGCCGGAGCTGCCACCACCAACATCGATGCCCGCATCCAGGAACTCCACGAAGACGGTGTCGACAAGGAACTCGCGTTCCCCAACGCCGTGCTGGCGCTGTTCCACTATCCGGACCTCGAGTTGCGGGAGCGGATCTTCCGTATCTACAACGAGCACATCGCCGAGGTGCAGGCCCGCAGCAACGGCCACTTCTACGGCGTCGGGCTGATCAACTGGTGGAATCCCGACGGCGCCCGCCGCACGCTGGCCGAGGTGAAGTCGCTGGGGCTCAAGACGTTCCTGATGCCACTGAATCCCGGTAAGGGTGAGGACGGCGAGATCATCGACTACGGCAGCACCGCGATGAGCCCGGTTTGGGACGAGATCGAGGCCGCCGGTCTGCCGGTCACCCACCACATCGGTGAAACCCCGCCGAAGACGCCGTGCGAGATCAACAGCGTGGTGGTCGGCATGATGATCAACGTCGACGGATTCCGGGAAACGTTCTCCAAGTATCTGTTCTCCGGCATCCTGGACCGGCACCCGGGACTGAAGGTCGGCTGGTTCGAGGGCGGTATCGCCTGGGTTGCCACCGCCCTGCAGGACGCCGAGCACCTGCTGGCCTCCTACCAACACATGTTCAACCGCAAGGTGGAGCACGACATCCGCTACTACTGGGACAACCACATGAGCGCGTCGTTCATGGTCGACCCACTCGGACTCAAGCTGCTCGACGAGATCGGCGTGGACAACGTCATGTGGTCGTCGGACTATCCGCACAACGAAAGCACCTTCGGTTACTCGGAGAAGTCGCTGCGGCAGGTCGTCGATACCGTCGGACAGCACGACGCGGTGAAGATCTGCAGCACCAACATCAAGAAATTCCTGGGTGTGCAGTGACCACATCACTGACCGGGCCGGTGCGCTCCCTGGCTGACATCCCGGCACAGCCGGACCGTTCCCGCATGCGTGCAGAGACCGGAGCGCGCTTGCGGGCCGCCATGGCCGACCGTGGCGTCGACGCGTTGATCCTGTTGGGCAACAACGCCGTCACCTACGCGACCGGCACCAGCTGGCCGCTCGGCGACGCCGGACTCTCGCACGTCGAGCGTCCCGTCGCGGTGGTGCTCGCCGACGACCCGTCGCCGCACCTCTTTCTGCCGTTCCGTGAAGGCGCCGCCGAAGAGACCGATCTGCCGGCTGATCACCTGCATGGCCCGGTCTATCTCGAATTCGACGAAGGTGTTGAGTATTTCGCCAAGGTGCTGGCCGAGCTGATTCCGCACGGCAGCACCGTCGCCGTCGACGAGCTCACCGGGGCGATGCGCCGGGCGCAGGGCCGGCTTTTCTCCGGCGGCACGCCAGGCGACGCCGCGGTGGTCGTCGGCGCGGCCAAGACGGTCAAGACCGCCGACGAGATCGCCTGCATCTACAAAGCCGTGCAGATCACCGACACCGCGATGGTCGACGTGCAGAAGGTGCTCGCACCGGGCATCCGCCAGATCGATCTGTCGGCCGAATTCATGCGGCGCGTCTTCGAATTGGGCGCGGTGGCCAGCATGCTGGAGCCCATCTGGCAGGTAATGCCGGACACGAAGGCCGACGGCGTGTGGACCACCCACGGTGACCTGGCCCTGCCACTGCTGTCCACCGAGCGCGAACTGCGCGACGGCGATGTGCTGTGGACCGACGTGTCCATCACCTACGGCGGGTACTGCTCGGACTTCGGCCGGACCTGGACCGTGGGCACCGCCCCGGATGCCCGGCAGCAGGCCAACTTCCGCCGGTGGCGCGACATCATGGCCGCCGTCGCCGACGTCACGCGTGCCGGTGCGACCGCGGCCGACCTGGGCCGGGCGGCGATCGCGGCCAACGACGGCAAGAAGCCGTGGCTGCCGCACTTCTACCTGGGGCACGGTATCGGCGTCAACGCGGCCGAAATGCCGATGATCGGAACCGATCTCGGCGACGAATTCGACGAGAACTACGTGCTGCAGGCCGGCATGGTCCTGGTTCTGGAACCCGTGATCTGGGAAGACGGCACCGGTGGCTACCGCAGCGAGGAGATCGTGGTCATCACCGAGGAAGGCTGGATCAAATTGACCGACTACCCGTACACGCCCTATGGCGACTGAGGTACTGGGCGACGACCGCGCTCTCCGCACCGGGCGGCGGGAGCGCGCGCTGGCCCAGATGGAAGCCCACGATCTGGACATCCTGATCCTCGGCAGACAGTCGAACATTCGCTATGTCAGTGGCGCCCAACAACTCTGGGTGGCCGGAACGCGTCCGTTCGCGCCGTCGTGTGTGCTGCTGCGAAACGGGGCGGTGCACCTGCTGAGCACCTGGGACGAAGGTGTCCCCGAGGACATCCCGCACGAGAACCTCTACGGCATCGCCTGGAACCCGATGAACACCATCGAGAACCTGAAGAAGATCCCCGGTGCGTCGACCGCGCGCCGGGTCGGTTCCGACGCGCTGTCGCCGGGATTCGCCCAGTTGCTGCCGATGGCGTTCCCCAACGCCGAACTCGTCGACGGCGAGGCTGCCATGGGTGCGGCCCGGCGCATCAAGACACCACAGGAGATCGACGCGCTGCGCGAGTCGATCCGGGTGGCCGAGGTCGGTTTGGCCGCAGCCGCGGCCAACCTTCGAGACGGTGCAGCACTGTCGGATCTGACCGCGGTGCTGCTGGAAACGATGACCGCGGGCGGCGTCAGTACGCCGGCCCACCAGGACGCCGTGTGGGTGACCGCCAAGGACCACCCGTGGCGGCGGGTCCGCGGTGACGAGCGGGTCCACGACGGCGACCTGGTGGCCATCTCCTCCGGGGTGCTGGATCGCGGCTACATCGGTGAAGTAGGCCGCACCCTTGCGGTCGGCGAGATCACCGCGGATGTCGGGTCGCTGTTCGAGCGCTCCGAGCGGCTGCACGCGGCGCTGATCGGCGCATGCCGGCCCGGCTCACCCAACGCCGGCCTGCTGGCGGCGTATGAGGCTGTCGGCGAAGCACTTCCGGTGGTTCCGGTGGCGCACGGCCTCGGTGTCGGATTCGACTCGCCGGTGGTGTCGCCGCAACTGGCGGCGACCGCGGCCGGCGAACATCTGGAGCCCGGAATGGTGCTGGCGGTCACCGGTTACGTGTTCGAGTCCGGAGTCGGCGCGGTGTTCCATCGTGACGCCGTGTTGATCACCGCGGACGGTTGCGAGGTACTGACGTCGACTCCGGCGTCCAGTGCCCATGGCTGAGTCGCGGCGCCCGTCGGCCGAGGAGATCATCCTCTACGACAAGGACCCGAAGACCAAGATCGCGACGATCACCTTCAACCGGCCCGAGTACCTCAATGCGCCGACGGCCGCAGCGCGCCTGCGGTATTCGGACCTGCTGTACCAGGCCGGGGTGGACGACCAGGTCAAGGTCGTCGTCATCCGGGGGGCAGGGGAGGACCTCGGCAGCGGTGCGGACCTCCCCGAGTTCATGGAGTTGCAGAACGACGAGGACACCGGCCCGCGGCTCGGGGAGTTCCGGATTCCGCCCGGTGCAGTCGAATACCCGCCGCAGGGTACATACCGCCGCGGCGCCTCGATCGGTGCCTGGTACGCCAGCCCGCAGTCGGGTATCCGCACGCTGCAGGACTTCAAGAAGATCTCGATCCTCGAGGTCAAGGGATATTGCTACGGCTGGCACTTCTACCAGGCCGCCGACGCCGACCTGGTGATCTCCAGCGACGACGCACTGTTCGGCCATCCGTCGTTCCGCTATTACGGCTGGGGTCCCCGGATGTGGTGGTGGACCCAGATGATGGGCATTCGCAAGTTCCAGGAGATGGTGTACACCGGCCGGCCGTTCACCGCTGCCGAGATGTACGAGTGCAACTTCCTGAACAGCGTGGTGTCGCGGGAGGATCTCGAAGCGGAGGTCAGTCGGTATGCACTGGCCTGCGCGCGAAACCGGCCCACTGACACCGTCTTTCAGCAGAAGATGTTCTTCGAGGTGTTCAAACAATTCCAGGGCGAGTACCTGGGCAGTCTGCTCGGCAGCACTTTCGAGTCGCTGGGTGGTGCGGCGGCACGCGACGAGGACGAGTTCGACATGCATGCGGGGCTCGACTCGGGGCTCGCCGGAGCGGTGAAGGACAACGACAGCAAGTTCCCGCCGGAGTGGCGGCTGTCGAAGTCCGGACGCACGGAAGCCAATGCCGAGAAGATCAAGACCAAGAAGACGAAAAAGAAGAAGAAGTAGCGATGACCGACTCGCCACTGACCGGCTTTGTCGTGGTCGACCTGTCCACCGGCATCCCCGGCGGGTACTGCACCAAGTTGCTCTCCGACGGGGGAGCCGAGGTCATCAAAGTCGAGGCTCCCGAGGGTGATCCGCTGCGGCGATGGTCGGCCTCGGGCGCGCCGATCGGGCCGGACGAAGACGGCGCGCTGTTCAGTTTTCTGGCCGGTGGCAAGCACAGCGTGGTCGCCGACCCGGCCCTCGACGATGATCTGCGGTGGATCGGCGACGTCCCGGCCGGTGCCGACGCGGTTGTCTGGTCACCGGGGTCACCGCTGGCCGAACACCCGACGCTGACGCCCGCCGCAGTGCACGCCGCCCATCCGCACCTGATCGTCGTCGCGATCACACCGTTCGGACTCGACGGCCCGTGGAGTGGCCGCCCCGCAACCGAATTCACGCTACAGGCCTGGTCCGGCGGCATCGTCGGGCTGGGCCGCGGTGCCCCGGGCCGCGCACCGGTGTACGTCGGTGGCCGGGTCGGCGACTACCTGTCCGGGGCGTACGCCAGTGCGGCGATCCTGGCGGCCCGCATGCAGGTGCTGGCCGGCGGCGCCGGTGAGCTCATCGATCTGTCTATGCTGGAAAGCCATGTCATGGGTCTGACCTACTACCCGGTCACCTACTTCGACATGCTCGGACGGCCCTGGCGTGACGCCCGCAAGCTGACCGTGCCCGGCGTCGCCCGAGTCAAGGACGGCTTGGTGGACGTCGGATGTGGCACCGCTCAGCAATGGTTCGACCTGTGCGCGATGACCGGACACGAGGAGTGGATCGACGAGAACGCGCCCGTGAGCATCACCGAGCAGGCCAGCGAGAAAGCCGACGAGCTGTACGCCTGGATGGCCGAGCGCACCGGTGACGAGGTCCGCGAGCTGGCTACGGCGTTCCGCATCCCCAACGCACCGGTCGCCACCCCCGACACCATCGAGTCGCTGGAACACTTCGTCGCCAGGAAGACGTTCGTCACCCACCCGGCCGGCTTCCGCCAGCCCGGCCATCCCTACCGGATCACCGGCGTCGAGCTGCGTGCGCCGTCGCCGGCACCGCGACTCGGCGAACACACCGACCGGCACCGCGAAGCGTCGCGCACGCCACGGCAGTCCGGCACCGCCCAGGATCGATTGCCGCTCAGCGGGATCCGCGTGGTGGATCTCACCACATTCTGGGCTGGCCCGTCGGCCACCCACCTGCTGGCGCTACTGGGTGCCGAGGTGATCCACGTCGAGTCTGCGCGCCGCCCCGACGGGACCCGGATGATCGCCGGGGTTCCGGTCACGGAAGATCACTGGTGGGAGAGGCAGCCGATCTTCGCCGCGCTGAACACCGGCAAGAAGGACATCACCCTCGACCTGGGCACTGAACGCGGCCGTGAGCTGCTGCTCCGGCTGATCGCCACCGCCGACGTGGTCGCCGAGAACTACACGCCGCGGGTGCTCGACCACCTGGGCCTGAATTACGCTGCAGTACAACGTATCCGGCCGGATATCGTGATGTGCCGCATGCCGGGATTCGGACTGGACGGCCCGTGGCGGGACAACCCGGCGTTCGCGTACGTGATCGAGGCCGCCGCCGGCATCAGCTGGCTGACCGGCTACCCGGACCGCAATCCGTACGAACCGTATTCCGTTGGCGATCCCAACGCCGGGTTGCACGCGCTGAACGCGGTGCTGCTCGCCCTCGAACATCGACGGCGCACCGGCGAGGGGGCACTCATCGAGGCCGCGATGGTGGATGCGGCCCTCAACATCGCCGCCGAGCAGATCGTCGAGTACACCGCGTACGGCGCGGTGCTCCAGCGTGCCGGCAATCGGGGACCTTCGGCGTCGCCGCAGAACCTCTACCGCAGCAATGAGATCGACGAGTTCGGCCGAGACGACTCCTGGGTGGCGATCGCCGTCGAAACCGACGAGCAGTGGCAGGCGCTGCGCAGCGCACTCGGGGATCCGGACTGGGCCGCCGATCCCGAGCTCGACACCGAGGGTGGCCGGCGCGCCCGCGAGGATGTCATCGACCGACACCTGGGCGCGTGGTGCCGGGACCGCAGCGGGGACGAGATCGTCGCCGCGCTGTGGCCGGCCGGTGTCCCGGTGGCCAAGGTCATCCAGCCGCACCGGCAGACCGAGCTCGAGCAGCTTGCCGCCCGCGAGTTCTTCGAAGTGCTGGATCACCCGGTGAACGCGCCGGCGAGGTTCACCACGATGCCGTTCCGCTTGTCCCGGCGGACACCGCCGATCCACACCGCCCCGGCACCGCTGCTCGGCCAGCACAACCATGAATTGCTGATCGAACTCGGCTTGTCCGACATCGAGATCGGGGATTTGATAACGGCCGGAGTGATCGGCTCTGCGCCGCCGGGCTGAATCTACCGCTGGCCGGTGACGGCGGGCGTCACCAATTCCAGCAGCCAGCCGCCCCACTGCGCATCGGTGCGTTTGCCAGGCAGGGCCAATGCGCTGGACACGGTCACCAACAGGCCGGTTGCGAAGAAGGTCCGAACACCCATGGCGTCCGCACCGGTGAGGTCCGTGATCGTCTGCTGCAACTCTAGGTAGCGGGCCGCCACTTGTTCACGAACGATGGGGTCGCCCGCCGCGGCATACGCGTGCAGCATCACCAGTGCGACGGTGCGGTCCCGTTGCAGCAGACGACGATAGGCATCGCCGAGCGCAACCAGCGCCGGACCGGAGTTCTCCTGGTGAGCCGTGGCGGTCGCGACGAACGCCTCACTGACACGGTCGAACACCCACGTCACGACCTCCAGGAAGAGCTCGCGCTTGGAGCCGAACATCTGCACGATCCGCGGATGGGAGACCTTCGCTTGGGCGGCGATCGCCTCTAATCGTGTTCCTGCCAGCCCGTTTTCGGCGAACTCAGCCGCGGCTGCGGTGATGATCTCGCGTCGTCGGACCGCCGCCGGCTTGTACACCCGAGAAGCCGGTGATCGGGTCATTGTCGTCCTGTACCTCGGATCTGTTGCTTGACCAGCTCGTTGTCGTAGAGGCACCGGTATGCCGTGATCAGGCCGTCGGCGCCGAATTCCAGCCGATCGTCGCCGTGAAACTCGACGACCGCGCCGGTGCGGGCGAAGGTGCCGGTGAACTTCCACGCCACCAGTACGGCACGGCGACGGACGTCGGCGAACAGTCCTTCGAGCGCAAAGGTGTTGTCGGGGAACGTCCGTGCCATCTCTGCCACGAAGTTCTTGATCGGCTCGCGCCCGTGCACCGTCTGGCCCAGCGCCGGCTCGTCGTAGACCAGGCTTTCGGCGCACAACGCGGCGACGGCGTCGCCGTCGTGTTCGTTCCATGCGGTGCCCCACCGTAGGCAGAACTCCTCTACTGCCCGAGGGTCGGAAATCGCGGCAAGGGTTATCGATGTCATGCGATCAACTTACTGGTTTGTAAGAAATTGAGCAACATCCGGGATCCGCCGACGGGGGACGTATTGCCTCGACCGCACCTATGAGAATAGGATTCTCTCCAACTGCATAAGGAGGATTTCATGGGTCAACTGTCGCACCGGGTGGACGTGCCGTTTCCGATCTTCGACGCGGACAACCATCTCTACGAGCCGCCGGAGGCGCTGACCAAGTTCCTGCCGAAGGAATACAAGGACTACGTCCAGTACGTGCAGGTCAACGGCCGCACCAAGATTGCGCTGCGCGGTCAGATCAGCAACTACATTCCCAACCCGACCTTCGAGGTCGTCGCCCGCCCGGGCGCATGGGAGGAGTACTTCAAGTACGGCAACCCGGACGGTAAGACCAAGCGCGAACTGTTCGGTGAGCCGATGCGCGCGATCCCGGCCTTCTTCGAGCCCGCCCCGCGCCTCGAGGTGATGAACGAGCTCGGTCTGGACAAGACCCTGATGTTCCCCACCCTTGCCAGCCTGCTCGAGGAGCGGCTGTCCGACGACCCTGTCGCCATCCACGTCCTGGTCCACTCGCTCAACCAGTGGCTCGACGAGGTGTGGGGGTTCAACTACCAAAACCGCATCTTCACCACCCCGGTCATCACGTTGCCGATCGTCGAGAAAGCGATCGAGGAGCTCGAGTGGGTGGTCAAGCGGGGCGCCCGATGCATCCTGGTTCGCCCCGCGCCGGTACCCGGATTCCGTGGGCCACGGTCGTTCGCGCTCCCCGAGTTCGACCCGTTCTGGGAGCGCGTAGTCGAGTACGACCTGCTGGTCGGCATGCACTCCAGTGACAGCGGCTATTCCCGGTACACCTCCGAGTGGGACGGTGCCAGCGCCGAGATGCTGCCGTTCCAGACCAATGCGATGGGCATCCTCAACGAGTGGCGCCCGATCCAGGACTCGGTGGGCTCGTGGGTGATTCACGGTGCGCTGTACCGCCATCCGAAGCTGAAGGTCGCGATCGTCGAGGCCGGCTCGAAGTGGATGACCCCGCTGCTGGACGGCTTGGCCGAGGTCTTCCGCAAGGCCCCGGAGGCTTTCCCGAGCGATCCGGTCGAGATGGTCAAGAGCCGCATCCACGTCAGCCCGTTCTTCGAGGACGGGATCGACGACCTGGTCAAGCTCGTCGGTGTGGATCAGGTGCTCTACGGCTCGGACTGGCCGCATCCCGAAGGGCTCGCGGAGCCGACCTACTACATCGAGGCGCTTCAGCACCTGAAGGCCGACGATCAGGCAAAGATCATGGGCGGCAACCTGTCCCGCCTCGTCACCGTGTGATTCGAGCGGGCCGGCCAATCGAGCCTGAGTGGCAGACCATCCCAGAGATGGTCTTGAGCGCGGCGGACCGATTCGGCGACTCGGAAGCAGTCGTCGACGGTCCGCTGCGTCTGTCTTTCACCGACGTCGCGGACCGGGTGCGCTGTGCGGCAGGCGCGTTCGCGAACCTCGGCGTCGAGAAGGGTGACCGGGTCGCGATCTGGGCGCCCAACTCCGCGCACTGGATGATCGCGGCCTTCGGGGTGCTCACTGCAGGCGGCATCGTCGTGCCGGTCAGCACCCGCTACAAGCAGGCCGAAGCCGCCGACATCATCACCCGCAGCGGTGCCAAGGCGGTCCTGATCGAGAAAGGCTTCCTGGGACAGGATTTCACCGTCCCGGCCGGTGTGCCGGCGATCGACCTGAAGTCCGGCTTCCTCGAGGATGGCAAGCCGCTCCAGCGGCAAGTCAGCGGAACCGACATCGCCGACATCATCTACACCTCGGGTACCACCGGCCGGCCCAAGGGCGTGATGATGAATCATCGGCAGAACCTGCGGATGTACGCCGAGTGGTGTGACCTGGCCGACCTGCGCCGAGGCGATCGCTACCTGATCGTCAATCCGTTCTTCCACACCTTCGGGTACAAGGCCGGCTGCATCGCCACCTTCATTCGGGGCGCAACGATGCTGCCCGTCCCGGTCTTCGATGTCGACCGCGTTGTCGAGCTGATTGCCGCCGAGAAGATCACGATGCTGCCGGGTCCGCCGACGCTCTATCACTCGCTGCTGGCGGTGCCGGACAAGAGCAAGCTCGCCACGCTGCGGGCCGGGGTGACCGGCGCCGCCGACATTCCGGTGGAACTGATTCGCCGGGTGCACGAGGAACTGCCCTTCCGCACACTGGCAACCGGCTACGGGCTCACCGAGGCGGGCACCGCGACACTGTCCCGGCCGGGGGACTCATTCGAAGATGTCGCCACCACGGCAGGCGTGCCGTGCGACGGAGTCGAGGTGCGCATCGCCGACGACGGCGAAGTGCTGGTCCGCGGCTACAGCGTCATGCAGGGTTACTTCGACGATCCGGCAGCCACGGCCGAGGCCATCGACGCCGACGGCTGGCTGCATACCGGAGACCTTGGCAGCTTCACCGAGTCGGGGCGCCTGAAGATCGTCGGGCGCAAGAAGGACATGTTCATCGTCGGCGGTTTCAACGCTTACCCCGCCGAGATCGAGGGCTTCCTCATGGAGCACCCCGCTGTCGCACAGGCGGCGGTGATCGGGGTGCCCGACGAGCGGCTCGGTCAGGTCGGCAAGGCATTCGTCGTGCTGAAGGGGGAGAGTGCGGTGTCGGCGGACGATCTGATGGCCTGGAGCCGAGACCGAATGGCCGGTTTCAAGGTGCCCCGGTCGGTCGTATTCGTCGACGGCCTGCCGCTGAACGCAACGGGCAAGGTGATGAAGGACCAGTTGCGCTGAGTTCTCGGAAATATCATTTCCGCACTAAGAGTGCGCAATCTGAACGTCTGTCGCGCCGCTGCATCGAGTCCACCTTCCGCCTGATGATAATGTCATTCTCGCCGGTTATCGCGCGTCGGTCGTACGTGTGGCGGACCGCACAGTGGTCGCCCGTACGCTGGCGGGATGTTTGGTCCAGAGAGGAGTCCGACATGCGACGCATAGTGGCTGTAGTGCGCCGCGCGCCGGACCGCAATGACATGTGTGGGTGCCATGGCGGCTGAGGTCAACGAGGAGGCGGTCTCAGAAGCGCTGGCCGAGCTCGCCGAGGCCGAGGCTGCCGAGGCCGAAGCCAGGGCGGAGGCGGCGCGCGCCAAGGCCACCGCGGCGCGCTTGCGAGGTGCGGAGCCCGATCCCGAGGACGAGGATTCCGACGACGCCGAAGACGCCGAAGACTTTGAGGACGTCGAACTCGAGCCCCGGAGCTGGTGGGCGCGCATCGGTGCGGTCACGGTCGCGGTGGCCGTGGTCGTGATCCTTGCCATCGCGTCGATGGTGGTGACCGGTCTGATGCTCGTCGCGCACCAGAAGGTCGTCGCCCAGCGGGCGCACCAAGCCGAGCTGGTGGCTGCGGCGCGCGAGGGTGTGATAGCGCTGCTGTCCATCGACTACAACCGAGCCAAGGCCGACGTCCAGCACGTCCTCGACTTGTCCACGGGAACGTTCAAGGACGATTTCACCAGGGGTGCGGACGATTTCGTCAAGACCGCTGAGCAGTCCAAGGCAGTCACCGTCGGCACGGTCAAATCTGCCGCACTGGAGAAGGAGAGCGGCGACACCGGCGTGGTGCTGCTGGCTGCTTCTTCGACCGTAACCAATGCCAATGGGGCACATCAGGATCCGCGCGCCTGGCGGATGAGCGTGACAGTGGCGCGCGATGGTGCCCAATACAAGATGTCGAATGTGGAGTTCGTGCCATGAGCAGTGACAAGACCAACGAGCCCGTCGAGGGCGACAACAACACCGATGTAGCCGTCGTCGACGAGGAGTCGACCGCAACGGAAGTCGATACGGAAACCACCGACGAGGCCGCCGAGGGTGACGAAGCCGCGACCGAATCCGAGACCCCGGCGTCCGATGCGCGGCGCGGTCCCCTGAGTTGGGCCGGTAGCCACTGGGCGGCGATCCTGCTGGTGGTCTTGCTGGTCGCCTCCGCTGGTGCCGCCGGCGGCGTCTACTGGTGGCTGTACCGGCCGGACCAGCAGACCAATTCCGCGGCTCAGCAGCAGGCGATCAACGCTGCCCGCGACGGCACGGTGGCCCTGCTGTCGTACTCCCCGGACAGCCTCGACAAGGATCTGGCCAACGCCAAGTCGCACCTGACCGGCGAATTCCTCAAGTACTACAGCCAATTCACCGACCAGATCGTCGCGCCGGCCGCCAAGCAGAAGGGCGTCAAAACCGAGGCGACAGTCGCACGAGCGGCCCTCTCGGAGATGCACCCCAGCGACGCGACGGTGCTGGTCTTCGTCAATCAGGTGACCACCAGCAAGGATCGGCCCGATCCGGCCCTGGCGACCAGCAGCGTCATGGTCAAGCTGACGAAGACCGACGGTCACTGGTTGATCTCCGAGTTCAACCCGATCTAGGCCAGCTGAGCAGGAGGACCAATCGATGAGCGTGGCACTGTTGTTGGAGATGGCCGCCTCCGATGCCGAGCGCGTCGGGGTGGTCAGCGACGACCAGCGACTCACCGTGGGCGAGCTGAACGCGCTCGCCGACGGCGGGGCGGGCGTCATCGACTCCCGCGGTGCCGGCAGTGTGGTCTACGTCGGCCTCGGCGGAGTCATGCTGCCGCTGCTCATCTTCGCCTCGGCGCGCGCCGCACGGGCGTTCACGCCGCTGAACTATCGCCTGTCGGCCGAGGCGCTGGCCGAGCTCATCGATCGGCTGCCCGACCCGTTGATCATCTTCGACGCCGAATATGCCGACGTGGTGGCCGGTTTGGGTGCAGCGCGAATCGAATCCCGGGAGTTCCTGACCGCGGCGGCGACAGCCGAGCCGGTCGCTGAATTCCCGGACCCCGACGACATCGCAGTCGTGCTGTTCACCTCCGGGACCACGTCGCGGCCCAAAGCCGTCGAACTGTCGCACAACAACCTCACCAGCTACGTGACCGGCACCGTCGAGTTCGCTTCGGCGGAACCTGGTGACGCCGCACTGATCTGCGTGCCGCCGTACCACATCGCCGGCGTCAGTGCGGCGCTGTCGAATCTGTACGCCGGCCGAAAGATGGTGTACCTGCGCAAGTTCGACGCGCGCGAGTGGATCCGGCTGGCGTCCACCGAGGCGGTCACCAGCGCCACCGTGGTGCCGACCATGCTCGATCGCATCATCACCGAGCTGGAGACCAACCCCACGCCGCTGCCGTCGCTGCGGTCACTGGCATACGGCGGCTCCAAGGTTGCCCTGCCCCTGGTGCGCAAGGCGCTCGAGTTGCTGCCCGCGGTGGGCTTCGTCAACGCGTACGGGCTGACCGAAACGAGTTCCACCATCGCCGTTCTCAGCCCGGACGACCACCGGGCGGCGCATGCGGCCTCCGACGAGTCCGCCCGCAAACGGCTCGGCTCGGTCGGCCAGCCCGTGCCGGGGATCGAGGTACAGATCCGCGCCGACGACGGTACGGTCCTGGGCCCCGAGGAGGTCGGCGAACTGTACGTCCGCGGCGATCAGGTGTCGGGCCGCTACGCCGAGATCGGATCGGTGCTTGACGCCGAAGGTTGGTTCCCCACCAAGGACGTCGCCTACCTGGATGCCGACGGATATCTGTTCATCGGCGGCCGCTCCGACGACACCATCATCCGCGGCGGGGAGAACATCGCCCCGGCCGAGGTGGAGGACGTCCTCGTCGAACATCCGCACGTGCGCGACGTCGCCGTCGTCGGCGTCGAGGACGACGAGTGGGGCCAGATCATGGTCGCCGTCGTCGTGCCCGTCGCCGACATCATCCCGGACCCGGAGGACCTGCGCGCCCACGTGCGTACCCAGCTGCGTGGTTCACGCACCCCGGACCGGGTGGTGTTCCGCCACGAACTGCCCACCACGCCGACCGGCAAGGTGCTGCGCCGCCAGCTTGCCGACGAGCTCAAGTCGCCCACCGCCACCCCGTGATCCCAGGAGGACAACCATGATCAAGACCGGTACCCGACTGCAGAGCCAGGTATGCGACACCCAGGTGATCGTCGTGCGCTCATCGGACAGTCTCGACGACCTGCGGGCCGGCGGTGTCCCGATGATCCCGCTGGACGGCGAGAAAACCGAAGGCGCGCAACTGGATCCGGACTTCTCCGGCGGCACTGTGATGGGCAAGCGCTACGTCGACTCCGACGGCGCCGAACTCCTGGTCACCAAGGCCGGGGCCGGCAGCCTCAGTGTCGGCACCACGCCGCTGGAGCAGAAGACCGCAAAACCGCTGCCGGCCAGCGACTAGGGGTCGGCGTGGACGGCGCGGCGGAGGTCGAAACCCACACGCTCGTGCTGGCTATGGACTACCGGGTCCCGGACCCGAGCCGGGTCTGGCCGGTGCTGCAACGCAGCGAGTCCGCGCTCGCCGATCTCGGCGCGCATTACGTGTTGGTCTACACCTCGACGCGCGAGCATGGTCGCGTCATGGTCACCATCTCGCTGCGGAGCAAAGAACCCATTCTCGAGGTGTTGCGCTCACGGGTGTTCCTCAACTGGTTCGACGCTGTCGGCCTCGATGACATCCCCGCCATCTTCGCCGGCGAGACGGTGGACAAGGTGACGCTCGTCGAGCCGTCCGAGGAGAACCCGCCGGGGGTGATCGTCGGGGCGATCGCCGCGGTCGACGACGTGTCCGCGATGATCGGGCGAGTTCACCAGGGACTGCCGCGATTTGAGGCCGCCGGGGTGCGGGCCGTGCGTATCTTCAAAGCCTTCGACGACGACCACGAAGTGATGATCCTGCAGGAACTCGACGACGAGGCCGACGCCTCCGACTGGGTGAATCATCCCGACGTGGCCGCGGAGTGGATGGGTCATACCGGAGTCGGGGCCTACCCGCCGGTCTTCGTCGGCCGGCTGCAGCACATCATGCGGTTGGACGAGAACGTCTGAGGGCCAATCGATGTTCGTCTGCCTTTGCAACGGTGTCACGAGCCAGGTGGTGGCCGAGGCTGTCGAGGCGGGCGCCACGACCACCAAACAGGTCGCGAAGGCGTGCGGAGCGGGCGCCGAATGCGGCCGCTGCCGGCGCACGGTTCGCGCCATCATCGACGCGGCCGACCCGGCCGAACGCAAGCGCCACAACGGCTTCCTACAGAAGGGGTGACGATGGATGTGCAGCGCATCAGCGACGAACTCGAGATCGCCTCGGTGTTGCACCGCTACGCCCGGGCGGTAGACACCCATGACTGGGATCTGCTGCGGTCACTGTTCACCGTCGATGCCCATCTCGACTACAGCTCCGTCGGTGGCCCGGCGGCCGGTCGCGACGAGGTCTGCTCCTGGCTGGAGCGCTCGCTGACGCTGATGCCGATGACCCAGCACTTCGTCACCAACATCGAGGCCGATATCGACGGCGACACCGCAACGGTGCGGGCGATGTTCTACAACCCGATGCTGCTGCCGGGCGCGACTGAGACAAGTGCGTGCGGCGGCTACTACCACCACGTTATGGTCCGCACCGACAGCGGATGGCGCAGCAGGCAGTTGCGTGAGGAGAACCTCTGGTTCGACAATCCCCCGAGTCCGCGCAGGCGGGCGGAGTTGACCGAGGAGGCCGAGACATGAGTGGTGTCATCGTCACCGGAGCCGCGTCAGGGATCGGCCGGGCTTCGGCCGAGGCGCTGATCGCCGACGGACGCCGAGTCGCGTTGTGGGACATCTCCCCGGCGGTGGCGGAGGTGGCCGAGGGACTCGGCATGCCCCACAGCGTGATCGACGTCTGTGACGGTGTCGCGTTGAGCGCTGCCGTCGACGCCGCCGCGGCCGCGATGGACGGAATCGACGGGCTGGTGCACGCCGCCGGCCGGGTCATCCCCGAACCGGTAGGCGCGTTCACCGAGGAATCGTGGGACGCGGTGCTCGACGTCAACCTGCGTGCCCAGGCGATCCTGTCGCAACTGCTGCTGCCGCACCTGCAGGAGGCCGCCCGCGCCGGCGCCGCTCCCGCGATCGTCGGCATCTCGAGCATCGAGGGACTGACCGCCAACCCGTTCATCCCCGCCTACTGCGCCTCCAAAGCCGGCCTGCTGGGACTGACCCGATCGATGGCCGCTCAGCTGGGCCCGGAAGGAATCCGGGTCAACGCGGTGTGCCCCGGCTTCATCCGCACCCCGATGTTGCAGATCGCGCTCGACGTCGACGAGGTGCGCGAAGGTTTCGAGGCGGCCGCACCGATCGGCAGGCTGGGAAACCCCGACGAGGTCGGCGCGGCGGTGGCGTTCCTGATGTCGCCGAAGGCGTCGTTCATCACCGGTGCCCACCTGGTGGTCGATGGGGGAGTGACCAGCAGACACCCTTGACGCGGGGATCAGCCCACTCAAGTCCCCACAGCTTGGGACTTACGCCCCTGTCAGATCCTGGGCGGCGCCGCGACAGTGGACGTATGAGCGTGGCGTTTCCCGAGCCCGAGACCATCCGGACTGTCCTGAGCCTGGCGATGCGGGCACCGTCGGTGCACAATTCGCAGCCCTGGCAGTGGCGGGTCGGGCCCAGCAGCCTGCATCTGTACGCCGACTCCAGCAGGCACCTGCCCAACACCGATCCCGACCGGCGCGACATGCTGGTCAGCTGCGGTGCTGCTCTGCACCATTGCACCGTCGCGCTGGCCGCGCTGGGGTGGCAGGCCAGGATTCAGCGCTTCCCCGATCCGGCCGACAGCGCTCACCTGGCGTCGATCGAGGTGCAGCCGCTCGCAGCCGGTGAACTCGACGTCATGCTGGCGGCCGCGATCTCCCGGCGTCGCACCGATCGGCGCAACTTCAGCTCGTGGCCGGTGCCCGGTGGTGACATCGCGCTGATGGGTGCGCGTGCCGCACGGGCGGGGGTGATGCTGCGCCAGCTGGACCTGCTGCCGCATCTGACCGAGATCGTCGCCCAATCGGTGTCCAGGCACGCCGCCGACGCCGACTACCTCAGTGAGCTCAGCGCGTGGAGCGGTCGGTACGGGTCGCTGGCGGGAGTGCCCGCCCACAACACTCCCGCGCCCGATCAGCACGCGACGCTGCCGGCCCGAGTGTTCGCAGGCCCAATCCTGGCGCAGCCGTCGGGAACGCCTGCCGCCGAAGACAATGGCATCCTGCTCGCGCTGGGTACCGAGACCGACGACGACCTGGCTCGGTTGCGCGCCGGCGAGGCGACCAGCCTGGTCCTGCTGTCGGCGACCGCCATGGGGCTGGCGACGTGCCCGGTCACCGAGCCCCTGGAAATCGGCGAAACCCGAGAAGCGGTGCGTGAAGACGTATTCGGCACGAGCGGCTATCCGCAGATGCTGGTGCGCATCGGCTGGGCGGCGGTGAACGCCGACCCGCTGCCTGCCACCCCCCGTCGTCCATTCTCCGAAGTGGTCGGCGGGCTCGACAGTCGCGTGGCGTGACAACCCGGAAGGAATATCAAATGTCAACTTCTGCAACGAAATACGACATCATCGTCGGTGTCGACGGATCCCCGGAGTCGAAGGTCGCCGTCGACTGGGCGGCACGCGACGCGGCGTTGCGCGGGGCGCAGGTGCACCTGGTGCACGTGCTCAGCTCACCCGCGGTGATGACGTTCCCCGAAGTGCCCGTACCGAGCGGTTACCTTCAGTGGCAGGAAGATTCGGCTCGCGAGATCCTGCAGAGCGCGGCTGAAACCGCCGCGGCGGCCACCAAGGACGACGCGGTGGAGGTCACCACTGAGATCGTGAGCGGCTCTCCGGTACCGACGCTGGCGGACCTGTCCAAGGACGCCCAGCTGATCGTGGTCGGATGCCGGGGCCGCGGTGCGCTGGCCCGCAGTCTGCTGGGTTCGGTCAGCACCGGCCTGGTCCACCACGCGCACTGCCCGGTGGCGATCATTCACGACGAAGACCCGTTGACGGCTCGCCCGTCGAAGGCCCCGGTGGTCGTCGGCGTCGACGGTTCGCCGGCCTCGGAGAAGGCGCTGGAAATCGCTTTCGAGCAGGCCTCGTTGCGCGGGGTGGAACTGGTCGCCGTGCACGCCTGGAGCGACACCGGGGTGTTCGAATTCCCCGGTCTGGACTGGTCGGCGCTGCGATCGATCGCCGAGGAGACCCTGGCCGAGCGGCTCGCCGGCTGGCAGGAGCGTTACCCCGATGTCGTGGTGCATCGGCTGGTGGTGGCCGACCGGCCCGCACAACAGCTCATCGAGCAGTCGGAGTCGGCTCAGTTGACCGTTCTCGGCAGCCACGGACGTGGCGGATTCGCCGGGATGCTGCTCGGGTCGGTCAGCACCGCGGTGGTGCACGGATCTCGGCAGCCGGTGATCATAGCGCGCAGCGGCTAGCCCCAAACACCGCGGAACACAACGCCTTACGGCAGCGGTGCGCTCCAGCGCAGCACTGTACCGCCGCCTTCGGCGTTGTCTACGGTGAAGTCCCCGCCGACCTCGTACGCTCGGCGGCGCAGGTTGATCAACCCACTCGGGTTGACCTCGGCCGGCATGCCACGACCGTCGTCGACGACCTCGATCGCGAGTTCGTCCTCCACCCGCACAGTGACGCTGAGTGACTGGGCGTCGGCGTGGCGCACCGCGTTGCTGACCGCCTCGCGAACCACCGCCTCGGCGTGATCGGCCAGCCCCGCCTCGACCACCGACAGCGGCCCGACGTACTGAATGGCGATCCGCGGCCCCGAACCGGCGAATCCATTGACGGCGTCGTCGAGGCGCTGCCGCAGCTGTGTGGTGGCGCCCACCGACCCGCCGTGCAGGTCGAAGATCGCGGTGCGGATCTCCTGGATGACCTCTTGCAGGTCGTCGACGCTGTTCGTCAGCCGCTGCCGCACTTCGGGTAGTCGGCTGCGCGGAATCGTGCCCTGCAGGGAAAGCCCGATCGCGAACAACCGCTGGATGACGTGGTCGTGCAGGTCGCGGGCGATCCGGTCGCGGTCGGAGAGCACGTCCAGCTCGCGCAGGTGCCGCTGGGTCGAGGCCAACTGCCAGGCCAGCGTGGCCTGGTCGGCGAACCCCGCCATCATGTCGAGCTGTTCGTGGCTGAAGGTCTGCCTGCCGATGCGCCGCAGAATCACCACCACCCCGGCGACGGTGTCGGTGGTGCGCAACGGCAGCACCAACGCGGGGCCGATCCCGGGTATTGCCGGCAGTTCGTCGCCGATGTCGGCGAACCGCTGCGATGCCTTTGCGGCGAAGGCATGGCCGATGACGCTGTCCCGCACGGTGATTGGCGGCAATGATCCGGGCTGGTCGACCTTGCCTGCCGTCTCCACGACGAGCAATTCCTCGACCTGGTCGACGGGCAGCTGAATATCGCTGGGCACCGCGACGAGCACCACGTCCGCCGCGGTGAGTTTGAGCGCCTCGTCGGCGATCAGCCGAAACACCTGGGCCGGGTCCGCACCACCCAGCAACTCGGTCCCGATGTCGCGGGTCGCCTCGATCCAGGACTGCCGCGTGCGGGACTGTTCGTAGAGGCGGGCGTTGTCGATCGCGATCCCCGCCGCGGCGGCCAATGCCTCGACCAGGACCTCGTCGTCCTCGCTGAACGGCTGCCCGTCCGCCTTGTCGGTGAGGTACAGGTTGCCGTACACCTCGTCGCGGATGCGCACCGGAACGCCGAGGAAGGTGCGCATCGGCGGGTGATTCGGCGGGAAGCCCACCGACGCCGGATGCTGGGTGATGTTGTCGAGCCGGATCGGTTTGGGTTCGTCGATCAGGTGGCCGAGGACGCCGCGGCCGGAGGGCAGCGGGCCGATCAGTTCATGGGTTTCGGCGTCGATGCCTTCGTAGATGAACTCGACGAGCTCATGGTCGTGGCCGCGTACACCCAAGGCTCCGTAGCGAGCGTCGACAAGGTCGATCGCCGTGTGCACGATGGTTTTGAGCGTGACGTCCAATTCCAGACCCGACGTCACCACGAGCATCGCTTCGACCAGACCATCGAGCCGGTCCCGGCCCTCGACGATCTGCTCTACCCGGTCCTGGACCTCAACAAGTAGCTCGCGCAGGCGAAGACCTGACAATGTGTCACGCAGCGGCGGCCCGGCCTTGCGATTCCCGTTTGGTCCGACATCGTCGGTCACAGCCCTCATGTTGCCACCAGAAGGCAACGGCCGCTTCACTCTTGGCTGCGCTGATTGTGGTCGAGCTTCGAGATGAACACCGCAGCTTGGGTGCGGCGCTCCATCCCAAGTTTTGCCAGAAGACGCGATACATAGTTTTTCACCGTCTTTTCGGCGAGAAACATTCGTGCGGCGATTTGCTTGTTCGTCAGTCCCTCGCCAAGTAAGCCGAGCAGGACCCGTTCCTGTTCAGTGAGACCCGACAGGGGATCGGAACGCTCAGCGGCACCGCGCAACTTGGCCATCAGCGCCGCGGCGGCCCGATTGTCGAGCAGCGACCGGCCCGCGCCGACATCCTTGATCGCCTCGGCGAGCTCCATGCCCTTGATGTCTTTGACCACATAGCCGCTCGCCCCGGCGAGGATGGCGTCGAGCATCGCCTCGTCGGAGGTGAACGACGTCAGCATCAGGCACCGGAGGTCGGGCATCCGGGACAGCAGGTCGCGGCACAACTCGATGCCGTTGCCGTCGGGCAGGCGCACGTCGAGCACCGCGACGTCGGGATTGAGCGCCGGAATCTGCGCCAACGCGTGGGCGACCGAACCGGCTTCACCGATGACTTCGAGATCGGGATCGGCGGACAGCAGGTCGATCAGTCCACGGCGAACGACTTCGTGGTCATCGACGAGGAAGACCTTGACCATGCTGCAACGATATCGGGAGTTCGCTGTCGCGTGTCACAACAATCGCTGACGGTCGACGACCAGAACCGAGCAATCGGTGTTGTGCAGGGCCGCCGACCCGGTCGGACCCAGGAGTTCCTCGATGCCCCGGGCGTTGCGTGCGCCCACCACGACGAGCTGGATGGACGCCGCGTTTTTGGCCAGATAGTTGAGCGCATTGCCGTGGATCGCGACCGGGCGAGCGTCCAGATCGGGATATTGGCTCTTCCAATGCGACAGCCGGCGGTCCAGCTGCGCGCGCACCATCCGGTTGCCGTCGGATACGGCGTGGGAGTCGTGGACGTCGGTGTAGCGCGACTGCCACGAACCGAGAACCCGCAGCGGCGCGCCCCGCAACCGCGCTTCGGCGACCCCGAATTGCAGGACCGCAGCGCTGTCGGGGGATTCGTCGAGTTCGACGACGACCCAGCCCGGTTCATGCCCGGCGATCGGATCCTCGCCCCGCACAATCGCGACGGGGCAGTGCGCCGCGGTGACCAGAGCGGTCGCCGTCGACCCGATGCGGTCGGCGTCGAAGTGCTTGAGGCCGACCTCGCCGACGCAGATCATCGCCGCGACCCGGGAGGCCTCCACCAGCGTGGCGATCGGCCGGCCCTGAAGGATCTCGACTTCGAGTTTGACCTGGCGCCCGGTGGCCTCGACCGCGCCCGCGGCGGAGCGGACCGCGAATTCTGCTCCGGCCAGCAGACGCGCCTCCTCGTGCGAGTCCACCGGATCCGGGCCGGCAGGGTGGATCGCATAGACCAGCCGCAGCGGAATATCGCGGCTGACCGCTTCGTCGATCGCCCACAGCGCGGCCCGGACGGCGCCCCGAGAACCGTCGACGCCGACCACGATCGACGGCGGTGTGAACGATTCGGGCATCAGGGGCTCCCCGGGACGGCGGACTCCATTGTCGCCGACGGCGACATCGGTGCGAGGTGAAAACGCCGGGCCGCTAGCCGGCCGCGGCTTCGATCTCCGACATCGACGTCGCGAAGAGCTGACCGGCCAGGTTGGACAACGCCCTCGCGACGGCCACCTCGTCGCGCAGCTCGACCGCGTGCTCGGTGCCGGCATCCATGCGGGCGGTCCCCATGCCCACCAGGGCGGTACTCCGCCAGGAGAGCAGTGCGGTGGCCCGAGTGCGATCGGCATCCTCGTCGACGGCGATCAACACGGCCGAATGCTTGGTCTGGTCGAGATCTTCCATGACGTCCCCCTCAGTCGTATCGATCCGACCATTTGGGCCGACGCCGCCGATAGGGGCTGAAGTCCCATCGGAGTGGGTCGTTCGGCGCCTCAGCGCTTCGGCTTCGGCGGCGCGAGAACCTTCATGACCATGCGCATCGCCGGCTCGGGAACCCGGTCCTTCATGGCGAGTGCGGTCTCGGCGACGCGTCCGCGCGCCGGTGTGCCGCGGCCGAACAGCCGGTTGAACGGACCGCCCGACGGTTCCAGTTCGACGTGCATCGGCGGACCGCCGTCGGCGGCGCCGAGCGCCGAGGAGATCACGATCCGCTGAATCTCGCTGGTGCCCTCGAAGATGGTGTACAGCTTGGCGTCGCGGTACCACTTCTCCACCGGATGGTCGCTGATGTAGCCCCAGCCGCCCATGGTCTGGATGGCCCGCTCGGTGGTCTTGACGGCGATCTCGCTGGCGGCCAGCTTCGCCATCGAGCCTTCACCACGCTCGAACGGCACACTGTTGGCGGCCATCCAGGACGCGCGCCAGGTCAGCAGCCGGGCGGCGTCGATGCCGGTGGCCAGGTCCGCCAGCGGGAAGGCGATGCCCTGGTTGTCGATGATGGGCGCGCCGAACGCCTCGCGGCGGTTGGCGTAGGCCGTCACGTATTCCAGTGCGGCGCGGGCGATTCCCAGCGCTTGGGCCGCGACCATGGGGCGGGTCTGCTCGAAGGTTCCGAGCGTGGCCGAACCGGAGCGCCGCCTGCCGGTGGCCATGGCTTCGCGGGTTTTGGCGAGTTTGTGCTCGAGCTTGTCCTGCCCGCCCAGCAGGTTCGCGCCGGGCACCCGCACGCTGTTGAACTTGAGCTCCGCGGTGTGCGATGCGCGGCACCCGAGCTTGTCGAGCTTGCGGACGAGCTCCAAACCCGGTGTGCCACCGGGCACTACGAACAGTGCCTGTCCGCGGTGTCCCAGCTCTTCGTCGACGACGGCGTTGACGACATGCACGTTGGCGATACCGCCGTTGCCGATCCACATCTTGTGTCCGTCGATGATCCAGTCGTCACCGTCACGGCGGGCCCTTGTCCGCAGGTTGCGCACGTCGCTGCCGCCTTCGGGTTCGGAGATCGCCAACGCGGCCAGCTTCAGATCCCCCGGGGTGCCGAAACACTCGGGCGCCCAGGTCAGCATCTGCTCGGGGGTGGCGGCCTGGCCGATCGCCGAGAGTGCCAGCGCAGGCATGACCACGGCCAAACCGATTCCCGCACAACCCCAGAACAGCTCCTCCATGAACATCGGCAGCGACAGGCCGGTCGGATCGCCGATGAGGTCTCGGTAGAAGAGCGGACTATAGAACCCTCGAGCAGCCGCGTCCTCTAATACCGGCCAGGGAAACTCCTGGCGCTTGTCGTAGTCGGCGGCCACCGGCCGGATGCAGTGTTCGGCGAACTCGTGCGCGCGGCGAGCGAGATCGTGCTGCGCCGTCGTCGGCGTGAGGTCCAGACCCATCATGCGTCCCTTCGACGCCTGGGTGATACCTCCGGTACCGCATGATCAAACGTCGTGCCGACGGTCTGGAGAAAGTTGGAGCCCGGGCTGCCGCGGAGTCGGGTTGCACGACAGCTCGGGGCTGACTGGGATATCGACCGCCGACCGGTGGGCGTTACCGACGTTTTTCACCCCTGGTGGCCGGGTAGTCGACCGGACACGGAGGTGATTTCTATGCCCAAGACAACCAAACGCGGCGACGCCAAGAAGAGCGAGTTGCCCAGCACTTTGCAGAAGTCCGACGCGAAGGCGCAGCGGACTTTCGCCAAGGCACATGACGCGGCGGCCGAAGAGTACGGCGAGGGCGAGCGGGCCCACCGGGTGGCCTACAGCGCGCTCAAGCACAGCTATGAAAAGGTCGGCGACCACTGGGAGGCCAAGAGCTCCAAGGGGCCCTCGGATTCTCGGGCACGCAGCGGTGGCCCCAACCCGAGGGGCAAGAGCTCCGAAGGTGTGGACGCCAATGCGAGCAAGAAGCATCTGCTCGACGTCGCCAGACGGCTCGACATCAGCGGGCGTTCGTCGATGAACAAGGGCGAACTGGTCGACGCGATCATGAAGGCCAATCGCCGCGAGAGTAGCCGCAACCGCTGATCAGCGGTCCCGACGAGGGGTGGCCGGTGCCGGCTCGGAGTCGCTGAAGAACTCCAGAAGGTACCGGCTTTCCTCGATCTGGCCGATCGTGCGCCTGGCCTTCCTGCGGGTGATCAAGATGCCGGCGATCGCGAACGCCCACACGGCATATTGGACGCACCAGGCCAGCCGGAACGATACGAACGAGTAACCGCCCGCCGCACCGATGATCACGCCCATCGCCTGCATGACCAACAATGACGCCAGGAAGCCGCCCATGTTCACCGCCCCCTGCGCGGTGCCCAGCGTCGAGCGGGGGTTGAAGGTGCGGGCGAAATCGAAGCCGACCATCGATCCCGGGCCGCCGAACGAGATCACCACGATGAGGACGACCAGAAGCCAGTGCGGCGCGGCGTGTGGCAGGGCGAGCACGACCGTCCAGATGAGCGCATTGCTGATGACGATGCCCAGCACGATCCACGACCGCCGGTGCGGGTGCCGGCCGGTGATGATGCCGATGAGCACCCCGAAGACGATCGCCGCGACCACCGAGATGGTCAGCAGTGTTCCCGCCTCACCGCGCGAAAGATTTTGCGCCACCGTCAGATACGGGACACCCCACATCAGGGCGAAGACGGTGACCGAGAACTGGGTGCCCATGTGGGTGAAAAATCCCAACCGAGTACCCGGGCGCATCCAGATTGTCTTCACGCTGGCCAGCGTCTCGCGCACGCTGATCACCGGGTCGTGGACGGTGACGCCGGGCGGTGTGTTCTTCACCAGGGCCAGGGTCAGCACCAGGGACAGCACCCCGAACGCCGCGACGGCCAAATAGGCCCGGGTCCACCCCGACCCGATCAGCAGCGACATGAACGGCACCGCCGAAAGCACCTGTCCCAGTTGGCCTGAGATGCCGGTCAGCTGGGTCACCAACGGGATCTGGCGCGGCGTGAACCAGTGCGGTACCAGTCGCAGCACCGAGATGAACGTGAACGCGTCGCCGAGCCCCACGACCGCGCGCGCGGCGATCGCAGTCGGCAGCGACACAGTCACCGCCAGGACCAGCTGTCCCGCGACCATCAGCGTCGCACCGGTCACGATCATCTTCTTGGATCCGAAGCGGTCCAGGAGCAGGCCGGCCGGGATCTGTGCGGACGCGTAGACGATCACCTGCAGCACGACGAACGTCGAGAGCACGCCGGGGCTCGCCGAGAATCGCTTGGCGGCATCCAGCCCGGAGACCCCCAGCGTGGTGCGGTCCAGGACGGCCACGATGTAGGCCAACGTTCCCGTCGACCACACAATCCAGGCCCGCACTGTCCGTCACCCTTTCGCCGATTCGCCCCAACCAATCATCTCCCGGCGGCGCAAATTGATTCCCGGGCTATACCCGGGTTGACGCAGGATCACCGCCGAAGCGTTGTGCCAGCCACACCGGAATGATCGCCAGCACGGTCAGCGTCGCGGCGACGACGTTGATCACCGGAGCCTGGTTGGGCCGGAACAGGTTGCCGAAGATCCAGATCGGCAGCGTCTGTACCGTCGGGCCCGCGGTGAACGTGGTGACGACGATCTCGTCGAAACTGAGCGCGAAGGCCAGGATCGCACCCGCCACCAGTGCGCCACGCATCATCGGGAACGTGACATAGCGAAACGTCTGCCAACTCGAGGCGCCCAGGTCCGCCGATGCGTCCTCCAGGCCGGTGCCGAGCCGGCGCAGCCGGGCCTGGGTGTTGTTGAACACGATCACGATGCAGAAGGTCGCGTGACCGACGATGACCGTCGCCAATCCAAGCGTCATCCCCAGCGCCGAGGTGAACGTCGCGTTCAGTGCGATACCGGTGACGATCCCGGGCAGCGTGATCGGCAGCACCACCAGGAAGCTGATGGTCTGCCGCCCGAAGAACTCGTAGCGCTGTACGGCGAACGCGGCCATGCTGCCCAACAGCAGCGCGAGAACCGTCGCGCACAAGCCCACCGTCACCGAGTTCGCCAGCGAATGCCACATGCCGTCGCTGGCCCATGCGTCGGCCCACCACCGCAACGTGAAACCGCTTGGCGGGAAAGCGAACGTCTTCGACGAGTTGAACGCGTTGAGGACCACCAGGAGCAGCGGCGCGTACAAGAAGACGAGCACGAACAGCGTCCAGATCCGGACCAGCCGGCGCAAGGTGGGCGACAACATCAGACGTTCTCCAATGCGCCGGTGCGCCGCATCGCGAGCAGGTAGAGCACGATCGCCGCCAGCGGGATCAACGACAGCGCGGCGGCCAGCGGCTGGTTGTTGGCGGTCACCAGCTGGCCGTAGATGATGTTGCCCAGCATCTGGGTTTTACCGCCGACGATCGTCACCGCGATGTAGTCGCCCATCGACAGCGAGAACGTGAAGATCGAACCGGCCGCGATGCCGGGAAACACCAACGGCGCCACGATGGTTCGAAGGGTGGTGAGGTCCGACGCGCCCAGGTCGGAGCTGGCGTCGATCAGCGGGTCGGGTACCCGCTCGAAAGCGGCGAACACCGGGATCACCATGTACGGCAACCAGAGGTAGGCCAGTGTGAGCACGGTGGCGATCAGGCCGTAGCCCGGTGTGTAGCCGGCTACCCAGTGCAGCGGGCCCTCCGGAGACAGCAACATCCGCCAGGCGTAGGCCTTCACCAGATAGCTGGCCCACAGCGGAGTGGTGACCGCGACGACCAGGGCCAGCCGCACCCGGGGTGAGGCGACCTTGGCCATGTACAGGCCGAGCGGTACGGCCAGCGCGATGCAGATCGCGGTGACGCTCAACGCAATCCCGACCGTGCGCAGGGTGGCTGTGCGGAACACCGCATCGGTGACCACCCGCACGATGTTGTCACTGGTGTAGGAGCGCACCACCGCACCGGTGAAGGTGTCGGTGCTCCAGAAGGCTGAAAGCAGCAGTACGCCAAGCGATCCCAGGTAGGCCACCACCAACCAGGCCAGTGGCGGAACGAGCAGGAAGGCGAGACGCAGGCGCCGGCTCACCCCTTGGCTCAGCCCTTGATCTGCTGCCATTTGTCGACCCACTCGCTGTAGGCCGTGCAGTTGTCACCGCTGCCGTCCACGCATTGCTTCTGCGGGGTGGTCCAGTAGCTGATCTTCTCCGCGTAGGCGGAATCGGTGGCGTGGTAGGTGTCGCAGAACGTCTTGTCGCTGGTGAACTCGCAGGCCTTGGTCTGCGCGGGGGCCTCACCGAAGTACTCGGCGACCTGGGCGTTCACCTGGGGCGAGGTGATCCAATCCATCCACTGGTACATGCAATTGGGATTCTTGGCCTTCGACGAGATCATCCAGGTGTCCGACCATCCGGTCGCGCCTTCCTTGGGCAACACGGTGGCGATCTTGACCTTGTTGTCGGACGTGATCATGTTGGCGATGACCTGCCAGGTGGTGCCGATCGCCGAGGTTCCCGATTCGAAGGCCTGCACCGCCTTCGTGTAATCCGACCAGTATTCGCCGATGTTGCCGTGCTGTGCCTTCAGTAGATCCACCGCGGCATTGAGCTGGTCCTCGGTCAAGGAGTACGGATTCTTGATGCCCAGTTCGGGTTTCGTCTTCGACAGATACAGCGCGGCGTCGGCGATGTAGATGGGGGAGTCATACGCGGTGACCTTGCCCTTGTACTCCGGGGCGCCGGGGAACACTGCACCCCAGCTGTCCGGGGCGCCCTTGACGACGTCGGTGTTGTACATCAGCAGGTTGGCGCCCCACCCGTGCGGGATGCCGTACATCTGGCCGTTCACCGAGTTCCACGGCTTGTCCTTGAGGAACGCCGAGATGGTCTCGTAGTTGGGTACCAGCTTCGTGTTGACCGGGGCGACGTCGCCGGCGTAGATCAGGCGCAGCGTGGCGTCACCAGAGGCCGAGACACCGTCGTACTGACCGGTGCGCATCAGTTGCAGCATCTCGTCGGAGGTATTGCCGACCTTGACGTTGACCTTGCAGCCGGTCTTCTGCTCGAACGGGTGCACCCAATCGACCTTGGGGTCGTTGGACCCGTCCTCGGCGTAGCCGGGCCAGGCGACGAGGTTCAGCTGGCCCTCGCCGTTGCCGAGGGCCGACAGCGGCTCCATCTTGGGCGGTGCGGTGGTGCCGCCGCCACCGGAGTTGTTGGAACTCGAACAGGCGGCGACCAGTGCGGCGCACACGGCGAGCGTAACGCCGAGGCGGCGGGTGGTGGTTCTCATGGCGAGCTCCTCTTCTCAGGCGGACAGGGATCGGACGGCGCTGTCTGGCCAGGCCAGTACGACGGTTGCACCGTGGGCGAGGTCGGTGGAGGCCTCGGCCGACAGCAGGGTTGCGGTCAGACCGACCCCGGATGCGTCCACGGCCACCCGCGTGATGGGCCCTGCGTACACCACTTCGGCCACTTGGGCTGTGACACTGCGCATTCCGGCCGGGACGGTTTCGTCAGGTGCGAGCACGGCGATGCGCTCAGGGCGGATCGCGACGGTGCCGGCCCGGCCGACCAGCGCTTCGGCGGTCGTACCGTCGACCACATTGGAGGTGCCGACGAAGTCGGCGACGAACCGGTTGGCCGGGTTCTCGTAGACCTCGCGCGCGGCGCCGACCTGCTCGATGCGGCCCTCGTTGAACACCGCGAGCCGGTCGCAGAGGGTGAGTGCCTCGTCCTGATCGTGGGTGACGATCACGAACGTGATGCCGACCTCGCGCTGAATCGCCTTGAGCTCCACCTGCATCTGCTCGCGCAGTTTGAGGTCCAGCGCGCCGAGCGGCTCGTCGAGCAGCAGCACCTTGGGCCGGCCCACCAGCGCGCGGGCCAGGGCGACCCGCTGCTGCTGGCCGCCAGACAGCTGCGCGGGCTTACGCGCCGCGTGCCCGGACAGTCGCACCATGTCCAATGCGGCTGCCGTGCGCTCGCGGCGTTCGGTTTTGGGTACGCCCTTGACCTTCAGGCCGTACTCGACGTTCTGGGCGACCGTCATGTGCGGAAACAGCGCGTAGTCCTGGAAGACGGTGTTGGTGTCGCGCTTGGCCGGCGGCAACGCGGTGACGTCGGCGCCACCGAGGTGAACAGTGCCGGCGGTCGGCTGCTCGAAGCCCGCGATCATCCGCAGCACCGTGGTCTTGCCCGAACCGGACGGACCGAGAATCGCGAACAGTTCCCCGTCGGCGACGGACAGGTCGGCGCCTTCGACCGCGGTCACCTCGCCGAACACTTTCCGCACCCCGCGCAATTCGATCTGCGGTGCGCGAGAGGGGGCCGGCGGCATGGGGTGGATCCTACGGATTGAGTTGTCCACCCGCAGCGTCATGGTGGACTTCGCCGGTTATTGAACCTCCGGACCACCGGATTCGCGATCCACATCGTGGACGCCGAAAGGTGATGCAGATGTGACCGGTGTCGATGGTGTGGTCAGTGAGGCAACTGTCATATTCTGAGGTTCGTGTCCATGTCGCGACGCGACGTCCTCAAACTGGCCGCCGCCACCCCGGCCGCCCTGGGTCTCGGGACGCTCGCGTCGACCCTCGCGGCATCCGTTGCGGGCGCCGAGCCTGCCACCGCCACCACCGGCTCACTCGGGGTGCTGCTGGACTACGCGGCTGGCGTCATCAGCGCCAGTGATCTGAAAGCATCCGGTGCCGTCGGCGCCATCCGGTATGTCTCGGACCGGCGGCCGGGCGGGGACTGGATGCTCGGCAAGCCGATTCAGCTGACCGAGGCCCGCGATCTGTATCAGGCCGGTCTGAAAATCGTGTCCAACTACCAGTTCGGCAAGCAGGACACCGCCGACTGGCTCGGCGGCCAGCAGGCCGGGCTCATCCACGCCAAGCGGGGCTGGCAGCTGCACACCGCAGCCGGAGGCCCGGTAGCCGCCCCGATCTACGTGTCAATCGACGACGACCCGACCCCGGATCAGTACAAAACACAGGTCGCGCCCTACCTGCGGGCCTGGGAGTCGGTGCTCGGACATCAGCGCGTCGGCGTGTACGGGAATTCAAAGGTCATCGATTGGGCGTTGCAGGACGGTCTCGGATCGTGGTTCTGGCAGCACAACTGGGGCTCGCCGAAGGGCTACACGCACCCTGCCGCGCACCTGCATCAGGTGGAGATCGACAAGCGCAAGGTGGCGGGCGTGGGAGTGGACCTGAACAACATCCTGAAGCCCCAATTCGGCCAGTGGGACTGAGTCAAAGCACAAAACTTACCGGCTGGTAAGGATTTGCCAGCAAACTCGGCGACGCCATTTTGGTGAACAATTGTGGACTGAAAAACCTAGCAAGTGCTTGGGCTGAGATGTTGGCCGCAGACGCGCGAGGAAAAATCGACAGGTAACGATTCAATAACAATCGTGCTTTGAACAGCACTATTGCGCCTACTCAACCGTAACCACCTGCATGCAGGACGTTTGTCCCGGATGGTCTGGGCGGCTGTTCGGCGCGGTGTTACCCATCGTGCTGTTACCCGTCCGTAGAACTCGTCAGTAACCAATCTTGGGCGGAAAATAGTGCTGGTTCTTATGCCACTCTTAGTACAGCCGAGATGTCAGCCGGCGCCCTCCCGGGGGAAGCGCGCGGCGGCCGTGATTCGACGGGGAATCGCCCACACCGACATACGAAACGAAGACGCGACGAACGCGACGACGAGCACGACAGGGAGATACACAAGGTGACGATCCACGAGCACGACAGGCTGTCCACGGGCGACGGATCATGGCGCGCGGGCGCCAAGGGGACCACCACACATGCGCTGGTCGACCGTCTCAACGCCGGTGAGCCTTACGCCGTGGCCTTCGGTGGGCAGGGCAGCGCCTGGCTGGAGACCCTCGAAGAGCTGGTCACCTCGGCCGGCATCGAATCCGAGCTCGCGACCCTGGCCGGCGAGGCTGAGCTGCTGCTCGAGCCTGTCGCCGACGAACTCGTCGTGGTCCGCCCGATTGGCTTCGAGCCGCTGCGCTGGGTGCGCGCGCTGGCCGCCGAGGAAGCGGTGCCCTCGGCCAAGCAGCTGACCTCGGCCGCGGTGTCGGTCCCCGGCGTCCTGCTGACCCAGATTGCCGCCACGCGCGCGCTGGCACGTCAGGGCATGGATCTGGCGGCCGCACCGCCGGTGGCCGTCGCCGGCCATTCCCAGGGCGTGCTGGCCGTCGAGGCGCTGCGCGCCGGCGGCGCCAAGGACGTCCAGCTGCTCGCTTTGGCCCAGCTGATCGGCGCCGCGGGCACGCTGGTCGCCCGTCGCCGCGGCATTTCGGTCCTCGGTGACCGCCCGCCGATGGTCTCGGTGACCAATGCCGAACCGGAACGCATCTACGAACTGCTCGAAGAGTTTGCTCAAGACGTCCGGACCGTGCTGCCGCCGGTGCTGTCGATCCGCAATGGCCGGCGCTCGGTGGTCATCACCGGAACCCCGGAACAGCTGTCCCGATTCGAGCTGTATTGCGAGCAGATCGCCGACGCCGAAGCCGCCGACCGCAAGAACAAGAACCGCGGCGGCGCTGTGTTCGCGCCGGTCTTCGATCCGGTCCAGGTCGAGGTCGGCTTCCACACCCCGCGGCTGGCTGACGGTATCGACATCGTCGGCCGCTGGGCCGCTGCCGTCGGCCTGGATGTCGAGTTGGCGCGCGCCCTGACCGACGCGATCCTGGTTCAGCAGGTCGACTGGGTCGAAGAGGTCACCGCCCTGCACGACGCCGGAGCCCGATGGATTCTCGACCTCGGCCCCGGCGACATCCTCACCCGCCTCACCGCCCCGGTCATCCGCGGCCTCGGCATCGGCATCGTGCCCGCCGCCACCCGCGGCGGCCAGCGCAACCTGTTCACCGTCGGCGCCGTCCCCGAGGTGGCCAAGCCGTGGTCGAGCTACGCGCCCTCGGTCGTCACCCTGCCCAACGGCTCGGTGAAGCTGTCGACCAAGTTCACCCGGCTCACCGGCCGCTCGCCGATCCTGCTGGCGGGCATGACGCCGACGACCGTCGACGCCAAGATCGTCGCCGCCGCCGCCAACGCCGGGCACTGGGCCGAACTGGCCGGTGGCGGCCAGGTCACCGAAGCCATCTTCGACAAGCGCGTCGCGGAGCTCGAGGCGCTGCTCGAGCCCGGCCGCGCCATCCAGTTCAACTCGCTGTTCCTGGACCCCTACCTGTGGAAGCTGCAGCTGGGCGGCAAGCGCCTGGTGCAGAAGGCGCGCCAGTCCGGTGCGCCGATCGACGGCGTCGTCGTCAGCGCCGGCATCCCCGAGCTGGAGGAAGCCGTCGACCTCATCGACGAGCTGAACACGGTCGGCATCGCCCACGTCTGCTTCAAGCCGGGCACCGTCGAGCAGATCCGTTCGGTCATCCGGATCGCCGCCGAGGTGCCCACCAAGCCGGTGATCGTCCACATCGAGGGTGGCCGCGCCGGTGGCCACCACTCCTGGGAAGACCTTGACGACCTACTGCTGACCACCTACTCGGAACTGCGCGGCCGCGCCAACATCACGGTCTGCGTCGGTGGCGGCATCGGCACGCCGGAACGCGCCGCGGAGTACCTGTCCGGCCGGTGGTCGGCCGTCTACGGCTACCCGCTGATGCCGGTCGACGGCATCCTGGTCGGCACCGCCGCGATGGCCTGTCTGGAGGCGACCACCTCGCCCGCGGTCAAGCAGCTGCTGGTCGACACCGTCGGCACCGACCACTGGGTTGGGGCCGGAAAAGCCGTGAACGGCATGGCTTCCGGGCGCAGCCAGTTGGGTGCCGACATCCACGAGATCGACAACGCCGCCTCCCGCTGCGGCCGTCTGCTCGACGAGGTCGCCGGTGACGCCGAGGCCGTTGCGGCGCGCCGCGACGAGATCATCGCCGCGATGGCCGTCACGGCCAAGCCGTACTTCGGCGATGTCGGTGAGATGACGTACCTGCAGTGGCTGCAGCGCTTCGTCGAGCTGTCCATCGGCGACGACGACTCCACGGCCGACACCAAGAGCGCCGACTCGCCGTGGCTCGACATCACCTGGCGGGACCGCTTCGCCGAGATGCTGCAGCGCGCCGAGGCCCGACTCAACGCCGCCGACACCGGTCCGATCGAGACGCTGTTCGACGCGTCCACGGCCGACGGCGAGTGGCTGCTGGAGAACCCGGGCCAGGCCCTGGAGGCTCTGCAGGCCCGCTATCCCGACGCCGGGTCGGTGCTGCTGCACCCGGCCGACGTGCCGTTCTTCGTTCAGCTGTGCAAGACGCTGGGCAAGCCGGTCAACTTCGTCCCGGTGATCGACAAGGACGTGCGGCGCTGGTGGCGCAGTGACTCCCTGTGGCAGGCCCACGATGCGCGCTACACCGCCGACCAGGTGTGCGTCATCCCCGGCACCCAGGCCGTCGCGGGAATCACCCGGGTCGACGAGCCGGTCGGCGACCTGCTCGACCGCTTCGAGCAGGCTGCGGTCGACGAGGTGCTGGCCTCGGGCGCACAGCCCGAGCCGGTCGCCGCGCGGCTGCGGGTGCGTACCGACGCGACCGGACCGCTGGCCATCGTGCTGGATTCGCCCGACGTGCTGTGGGCCGGTCGCACCGCCACCAACCCGGTGCACCGCATCGCGGCGCCGTCGGATTGGCTGGTGCACGACAACCGTTCGGAGGGCAGGAGCGAAGCGACCCGGGAATTCACCAGCGCCACAAACCATTCCACCGGGGCGCGCCTCGAGGTCACCGCGGACAACCGGGTGGTGCTCAGTGTCCCGCTGTCGGGCACCTGGATCGATATCGCCTTCAGCCTGCCCGCCACCGTGATCGACGGCGGCATGCCCGTCGTTCGCACCGAGGACGCCGCCACCGCGATGCGCGCCGTGCTGGCCATCGCTGCCGGGGTTGACGGCCCCGACGCGCTGCCGCCGGTCGTCAACGGCTCCACCACCGTCACTGTCGGCTGGGATCCCGAGCGGGTCGCCGATCACACCGGCGTCACCGCGACGTTCGGTTCGCCGCTGGCGCCGACGCTGTCGATCGTTCCTGATGCTTTGGTCGGCCGCTGCTGGCCCGCGGTGTTCGCCGCCATCGGCGGCGCGGCCACCGACTCCGGCTTCCCGGTCGTCGAGGGTCTGCTCAGCCTGGTGCATCTGGACCACGCGGCTCGCCTGCTCAAGCCGCTGCCCAACGAACCGACCCAATTGACCGTCACCGCAACGGCTTCGGTCGCCACCGACACCGAGGTAGGCCGGGTAGTGCCGGTGACGGTCAACGTCACCGACGCCAAGGGCATGATCCTGGCGGTCCTCGAGGAGCGCTTCGCGATCCGCGGCCGCACGGGCGCCAAGGAGCTCACCGACCCGGTGCGTGCCGGGGGAGCGGTGTCGGAGAACGCCACGGACACCCCGCGCCGCCGTCGCCGCGACGTCACGATCGGTGCGCCGGTCGACATGCGTCCGTTCGCGGTGGTCTCCGGTGACCACAACCCGATCCACACCGACCAGGCCGCCGCGCTGCTGGCCGGGCTTGAGTCGCCGATCGTGCACGGCATGTGGCTCTCGGCCGCGGCCCAGCACGTGGTGACCGCCACCGACGGCAAGCCCGCCCCGCCGGCCAAGCTGATCGGCTGGACCGCCCGCTTCCTTGGCATGGTCAAGCCCGGCGACGACATTGACTTCCGGGTCGATCGGGTCGGAATCGACCTCGGCGCAGAGGTTTTGGAGGTCACCGCCAAGATCGGCACCGACCTCGTGATGAGCGCGACCGCCCGGTTGTCAGCACCGAAGACGGTGTACGCCTTCCCCGGTCAGGGCATTCAGCACAAGGGCATGGGCATGGAGGTGCGGGCTCGGTCCAAGGCCGCCCGCAAGGTGTGGGACACCGCCGACAAGTTCACCCGCGAGACGCTCGGCTTCTCGGTTCTGCACGTGGTCCGGGACAACCCGACCAGCCTGATCGCCTCCGGTGTGCACTACCAGCACCCCGAGGGGGTGCTCTACCTGACGCAGTTCACCCAGGTCGCGATGGCCACCGTCGCCGCCGCTCAGGTCGCCGAGATGCGCGAGCAGGGTGCGTTCGTCGAGGGCGCGATCGCCTGCGGCCACTCGGTGGGTGAATACACCGCGCTGGCATGCGTGTCAGGGGTGTATCCGCTGGAGGCGTTGCTGGAGGTGGTGTTCCACCGCGGCAGCAAGATGCACGACATCGTCCCGCGCGACGAGATGGGCCGCTCCAACTACCGGCTGGCCGCGATCCGGCCGTCGCAGATCGATCTTCCCGATGCCGACGTCACGGAGTTCGTGGCCGAGATCGCCGAGCGCACCGGGGAATTCCTGCAGATCGTGAACTTCAACCTGCGCGGCTCGCAGTACGCGATCGCCGGCACGGTGCGCGGTCTCGAGGCGCTGGAGGAAGAGGTCGAGCGGCGTCGCGAGATCAGCGGCGGCAAGCGGTCGTTCATCCTGGTTCCCGGCATCGACGTGCCGTTCCACTCTGACGTGCTGCGGGTCGGCGTCGACGATTTCCGTCGCGCGCTGGAACGTGTCATGCCCGCCGACGCCGACCCGGCCTTGCTGATCGGGCGCTACATCCCGAACCTGGTGCCGCGGCCGTTCACGCTGGATCGCGACTTCGTCCAGGAGATCCGGGATCTGGTTCCGGCCGAGCCGCTCGACGAGATCCTCGCCGACTACGACACCTGGCGTAACGAGAAGCCGCACGAGCTGTGCCGCAAGATCGTGATCGAGCTTCTGGCCTGGCAGTTCGCCAGCCCGGTCCGCTGGATCGAGACCCAGGACCTGCTGTTCATCGAGGAGGCGGCCGGCGGTCTCGGTGTCGAGCGCTTCGTCGAGATCGGCGTGAAGTCCGCGCCGACCGTCGCGGGCCTGGCCAGCAACACGTTGAAGTTGCCCGAATACGCCCACAGCACAGTCGAAGTGCTCAACTCCGAGCGCGACGCCCCCGTGCTGTTCGCCAGCGACGAGGACCCGGCGACCGACGATTCCGACGACGAACCGGCAGCAGCCGGCGAGGTGCCGGCCGAATCCGTTGCGGTAGAGGCCGCCCCGGCAGCAGCGCCGGCGGCCGCACCGTCCGGCGGCCCCCGCCCTGACGACATCGGATTCGACGCCGGTGACGCCACACTGGCGCTGATCGCGCTGAGCGCCAAGATGCGCATCGACCAGATCGAGCCGCTCGATTCGATCGAGTCGATCACCGACGGTGCGTCCTCGCGGCGTAACCAGCTGCTGGTCGACCTCGGTTCGGAGCTGAACCTGGGCGCCATCGACGGTGCCGCCGAGGCCGATCTGGCGGCGCTGAAGGGTCAGGTCGCCAAGCTGGCACGCACCTACAAGCCGTTCGGCCCGGTGCTCTCCGATGCGATCAACGATCAGCTGCGCACCATCCTGGGCCCGTCCGGCAAGCGGCCGGCCGCGATCGCCGAGCGGGTCAAGAAGACCTGGGAACTGGGCGACGGCTGGGCCAAGCACGTCACCGCCGAACTGGCTTTGGGCACCCGTGAGGGCAGCAGCGTGCGCGGAGGCGCACTCGGCGGCCTGCACGACGGTGCGCTGGCCGATGCCGCGGCCGTGGACAAGGCGATCGACGCCGCAGTCACCTCGGTGGCGGCCCGCAAGGGCATCGCGGTCTCGCTGCCGTCGGCCGGCGGAGCGGTAGGCGGCGTGGTCGACTCGGCCGCGCTCACCGAATTCGCCGAGACGGTGACCGGTCGCGACGGTGTGCTGGCGTCAGCCGCACGCATGGTGCTGGGCCAGCTCGGGCTGGACACCCCGGTGACGGCCGCTCCCACGGCCAGCGACGCCGAACTCATCGACCTGGTCACCGCCGAGCTGGGCTCGGACTGGCCGCGGTTGGTGGCCCCGGCGTTCGACGCCAAGAAGGCGGTGCTGCTCGACGACCGCTGGGCCAGTGCGCGCGAGGATCTGGTCAAGCTCTGGCTGGCCGACGAGGGCGACATCGACGCCGACTGGCTGAAGCTCTCGGAGCGTTTCGAAGGTGCCGGCAATGTCGTTGCCACCCAGGCCAACTGGTGGCAGGGCAGGGCGCTGGCGAGCGGGCGCAACATCCACGCGTCGTTGTTCGGCCGGATTGCTGCGGGTGCTGAAAATCCGGGAACCGGTCAATATTCCGGCGAGGTCGCGGTGGTCACCGGCGCGTCGAAGGGCTCGATAGCCGCGTCAGTGGTGGCGGGTCTGCTCGACGGTGGCGCCACGGTGATCGCGACGACGTCCAAGCTCGACGACGACCGGCTGGCGTTCTACAAGGCGCTCTACCGCGATCACGCCCGCTACGGCGCGTCGCTGTGGGTGGTGCCGGCCAACATGGCCTCGTACTCCGACATTGACGCCCTGGCGTCGTGGGTCGGTAGTGAGCAGACCGAAAGCCTTGGGCCGCAATCGATTCACCTCAAGGACGCGCTGACCCCGACGCTGCTGTTCCCGTTCGCGGCGCCGCGGGTGGCCGGCGACCTGTCGGAGGCGGGCTCGCGGTCCGAGATGGAGATGAAGGTCCTGCTGTGGGCCGTTCAGCGGCTGATCGGTGGGCTGTCGTCCATCGGTGCCGAGCGGGACATCGCCTCACGTCTGCACGTGGTGCTGCCCGGTTCACCCAACCGCGGCATGTTCGGCGGTGACGGGGCCTACGGCGAGTCCAAGTCCGCTCTCGATGCGGTGGTAAACCGCTGGAGTGCGGAGAAGTCCTGGGCGCAGCGGGTCAGCTTCGCGCACGCGCTGATCGGCTGGACCAAGGGCACCGGCCTGATGGGTCACAACGACGCCATCGTCAGTGCTGTCGAAGAGGCCGGCGTCACCACCTACAGCACCGAAGAGATGGCTGCGATGCTGCTCGACCTGTGCTCGGTGGAGGCCAAGGTCGCCTCGGCCAACGCCCCGCTGAAGGTCGACCTCACCGGTGGACTCGGCGACGTGCAACTCGACATGGCCGAACTGGCTGCCAAGGCGCGTGAGGAGATGACCGCCGACGCAGCCGGTTCCGACGACGAGCCGACAGCGGGCACCATCGCCGCGCTGCCGTCGCCGCCGCGCGGCTACGTCGCGAACACGCCGCCGGCATGGGCCGACCTCGACGTCGACCCGGCCGACCTGGTGGTCATCGTCGGTGGCGCAGAACTGGGCCCGTACGGCTCGTCGCGCACCCGCTTCGAGATGGAGGTCGACAACGAACTGTCGGCAGCCGGCGTGCTCGAATTGGCCTGGACCACCGGGCTGATCGGGTGGGAGGACGATCCCAAGCCGGGCTGGTACGACAGCGCGACCGGTGAGCTGGTCGACGAGGCCGAGCTGGTGGAGCGCTATCACGATGCGGTCGTAGAGCGTTGCGGCATCCGCGAATTCGTGGGCGACGGTGCGATCGATCCCGATCACTCCTCACCGCTGATGGTCAGCGTCTTTTTGGACAAGGACTTCAGCTTCGTGGTGTCCTCGGAGGCCGACGCCCGTGCGTTCGTGGACTTCGACCCCGAGCACACCGTCGCCCGACCCGTGCCGAACTCCGGTGACTGGGAGGTGATCCGCAAGGCGGGCACCGAGATTCGCGTGCCGCGCAAGACCAAGCTGTCGCGGACGGTGGGGGCGCAGATCCCGACCGGCTTCGACCCGACGGTCTGGGGCATCAGCCCGGACATGGCCAGCTCGATCGACCGGGTGGCGCTGTGGAACATCGTCGCCACCGTCGACGCGTTCCTGTCCTCCGGATTCACCCCGAACGAGCTGATGCGCTGGGTGCACCCCAGCCTGGTGGCCTCCACCCAGGGCACCGGTATGGGCGGTATGACGTCGATGCAGACGATGTACCACGGCAACCTGATGGGTAAGGCCAAGCCGAACGACATTCTGCAGGAGGTCCTGCCGAACGTCGTTGCCGCGCATGTCATCCAGTCCTACGTGGGCAGCTACGGCTCGATGATCCACCCGGTCGGCGCGTGCGCCACCGCCGCGGTGTCGGTCGAGGAGGGCATGGACAAGATCCGCCTAGGCAAGGCCGAGCTGGTGATCACCGGTGGCTTCGACGACATGACGCTGGAGGCCGTCATCGGCTTCGGTGACATGGCGGCGACCGCCGAGACCGCGACGATGCGGGCGAAGGGCATCAGTGACTCGAAGTTCTCCCGCGCCAACGATCGTCGCCGGCTGGGCTTCCTGGAGGCACAGGGCGGTGGCACCATCCTGCTGGCGCGCGGTGACCTGGCATTGAAGATGGGTCTGCCGGTGCTGGCCGTGGTGGGCTACGCGCAGAGCTTCGGCGACGGCGTGCACACCTCGATCCCGGCTCCCGGTCTCGGTGCGCTGGGCGCCGGGCGCGGCGGCAAGGATTCGCAGCTGGCCCGCTCGCTGGCCAAGCTGGGAGTCGGCGCCGACGACATCGCGGTGATCTCCAAGCACGACACCTCGACGCTGGCCAACGATCCGAACGAGACGGAGCTGCATGAGCGGCTGGCCGACTCGATGGGTCGTGCGCCCGGGGCTCCGCTGTTCATCGTCAGCCAGAAGAGCCTGACCGGTCACGCCAAGGGCGGCGCGGCGGTCTTCCAGATGATGGGGCTCTGCCAGATCCTGCGCGACGGCGTCATCCCGCCAAACCGCAGCCTGGACTGCGTCGACGACGAGCTGGCCTCCTCGGGGCACTTTGTGTGGCCGCGCGAGACCCTGCGCCTGGGCGACAAGTTCCCGCTGAAGGCGGGTCTGGTCACAAGCCTCGGCTTCGGTCACGTGTCGGGTCTGGTCGCGCTGGTGCACCCGCAGGCGTTCCTGGCCTCGCTGAGCGAGCAGGAGCGGGCGGACTACACCAAGCGGGCGCACGCGCGGGTGCTGGCAGGTCAGCGGCGTTTGGCCGCGGCCATCGCCGGTGGACGGCCGATGTACGAGAAGCCCGCCGATCGCCGGTTCAACCATGACGAGCCGGAGAAGCGCCAGGAGGCGGCGATGCTGCTCGACCCGGCCTCACGGTTGGGTGATGACGACGCCTACGTGCGATAAAGTCGCGGCGTGGCAATAGTCGGAGTGGGGATTGACGTGGTCTCCATCCCCGATTTCGCCGAGCAGGTCGACCAGCCGGGAACGGTGTTCGCCGAGACGTTCACGCCAGGTGAGCGCCGCGACGCCGCCGACAAGAGTTCGGTGGCGGCGCGGCACCTGGCGGCTCGGTGGGCCGCCAAGGAAGCCGTCATCAAGGCGTGGTCGGGCTCGCGCTTCGCGCAGCGTCCGGTGCTGCCGGAGGGCATCCACCGCGACATCGAGGTGATCACCGACATGTGGGGCCGGCCCAAGGTCCGCCTCACCGGTGACATCGCCAAGCATCTGGCCGAGGTGACCATTCACGTGTCACTGACGCACGAGGGCGACACCGCCGCCGCGGTGGCCATCCTCGAGACGGGCTAGGGCTCATCCGGTTTGGTGGGCGATCTGGATCAGGTTGCCGCAGGTGTCGTCAAGGACGGCGACCGTCACCGGACCCATGTCGGTGGGCTCCATGGTGAAACGCACTCCGAGAGCACTCAGCCGCTCGAACTCTGCGTGGACGTCGTCGACAGCGAACGACGTGAAGGGTATGCCGTCATCGGCCAGCGCCTGCTTGAACGGTTTGGCAGCAGGATGACCGTCCGGCTCCAGGACGAGTTCGGTGCCGGTCGGATCCTCGGGAGAGACGACGGTGATCCATCGGTGCTCGCCCATCGGGATGTCGTGCTTGGTAGTGAAGCCGAGGACGTCGGTGTAGAACCGCAGCGCGGCGTCCTGGTCGTCGACGAGCACACTGGTCAGGTTGATTCGCACGATGATTCCTTTGCGTTCTGCAGCCACCGCTCGACGATCGGTGCCAGCGGCGCGGTGTTGATGTAGTGGAACTTGTAGCGACCCGAGCGCTTCGTCTCGACCAGACCCGCGGCCACGAGAAGGTCGAGGTGTTGCGAAATCGCTTGTCGTGACGAGCCAAGACCGTGTTTGGTCGCCAAGCGGGCGCAGATCTCGAACAGTGTCTGCCCGTTGCGCTCGGTCAGCTCGTCGAGGATCCTCCGGCGCGTGGGATCCGCCAGCGCCTTGAAGACATCACCCACGCCTTGGCACGATAGGCAAGTATTTCCTTGCATGTCAATGCCTGCCGCCCGCGCCCGCTAACGTCGTCTGCATGAGTGATCTCGTCGAACGCGTGCAGGCGGTGCTTCCCTCGGTGCGAGCTGACCTGGAGGATCTGGTCCGCATCCAGTCGGTGTGGGCCGACCCGGCCCGGCGCGACGAGGTGCACCGCAGCGCCCAGGCCGTGGCTGACCTGTTGAGCAGTGCGGGCTTCGCCAAGGTCGAGATCGTCGCCGAAGACGGTGCCCCCGCGGTGATCGCGCATCATCCCGCGCCGCCCGGCGCGCCCACTGTGCTGCTGTACGCCCATCACGATGTTCAGCCCGAAGGTGAAGCATCGCAATGGGATTCGGATCCCTTCGAGCCGACCGAACGGGACGGGCGGCTCTACGGCCGTGGCACCGCCGACGACAAGGCCGGCATCGCCACCCACCTGGCGGCGTTCCGTGCGCACGGCGGCAAGCCGCCGGTCGGCGTCACGGTGTTCGTCGAGGGTGAGGAGGAGTCCGGCTCGCCGTCGCTGGGCCGGCTGCTGGCCGCCCATAAGGACAAGCTGGCCGCCGACGTCATCGTGATCGCCGACTCGGACAACTGGACCTCCGAGATCCCGGCGCTGACAGTGTCATTGCGCGGACTGGCCGACTGCGTGGTCGAGGTCGCCACCCTGGACCACGGTCTGCACTCGGGGCTGTGGGGCGGGGTGGTGCCCGACGCGCTCAGCGTCTTGGTCCGCCTGCTGGCCAGCTTGCATGACGACGACGGCAACGTCGCCGTGCAGGGCTTGTATGAGACGAGTGCCGCTGACGTCGACCGCGGCCCGCAGTGGGTGCGCGCCGAGTCCGGACTGCTTGACGGGGTGAAGGAGATCGGCTCGGGCAGTGTGGCCCAACGCATGTGGGCCAAGCCCGCGATCACCGTCATCGGCATCGACACCACACCGATCGGCAAGGCCTCGAACACACTCATCCCGCGGGCCAGTGCCAAGGTCAGCATGCGGGTCGCTCCCGGTGGGGATGCAGCTGCCCATCTGCACGCGCTGCGCCGCCACCTCGAGCAGCATGCTCCCTGGGGCGCGCACGTCAAGGTCATCCCCGGCGATGTGGGCCAGCCGTACGCGATCGATGCAAGTGGCCCGGTGTACGACGCGGCGCGGGCCGCGTTCCGGGACGCCTGGGGCACCGATGTCGTCGACATGGGCATGGGCGGCTCGATCCCGTTCATCGCTCAGTTCGCCACCGCGTTCCCAGACGCCACGATCCTGGTCACCGGTGTGGAAGACCCGGGCACGCAGGCGCACAGCGTCAACGAGAGCCTGCATCTCGGGGTGCTGGAGCGCGCCGCCACTACCGAGGCGCTGCTGCTGGGAAAGCTGGGTGAGCGCTACAGCGATCCTGTGAATTTGATGCAAGCGTAAATATGTTAGTCGTCCCCGCTGCGAAGTGAACTTATGGGTCTAGCGTCACCGCTATTAACTGTCGGATCACTAGCGGGGATATGGGGCATGGTCAATCACATCGGATTCAAGTCTGGGATGTTGCTGAGTGCTGCGGTATGCGGCGCGATGGCGGCTACGGCACTTGGCGGGGCGCCGACCGCCGCCGCAAACTGCGCGTCGTTCTTCGGCCTCGGCAATACCGCGAACTGCCAGAGCGGCCCGGCCAGCATCGCGATTGCGGTCGGCAACAACGCGACGGCGAGGGCCGGCGGACTGTTCGGTGTCGCGTTCGCCATCGGCACCGCGCCGCTCGGGGGCGGCACCGGTGGTCAAGCCACTGCCACCACGACCGGCGCGTTCACGTTCGCCTGGGCCGCCGGAGACCAGGTGACGGCCCAGGCCGGGGACTTATTCGGCCTTGCAGTGCAGTGGGGCAGCAACGGCCGAACCACCACGAAGGGGGTCTTGAATCAAGCCATCGGGTGGACCAATCCCTTCGGTGGAGACCCAGCCGCTACCTGGGTCGCGACGACGGTGGCCAGCGGCTTCGGTAATCAGATTCTCAATGGCTCCTTCGTCACCGGCCCGGGTTCCGGCGGCCAAGCGGTCGGCTTCGGGAATCTCGCCTTCAACGGCTGGGGTTTCGACAACGTCGTCACAGCTGGCAACGGGCCGAGCAGCTTCTTCAACGCCGCGTTCGACGGCTTCAATGCCGGCAACGTGACCGCGGGCCCGGGCCCGTTCGCCATCGCGATCGCCTTCGGGCAACAGGCAGGTGAGACCACCGCTCAGGTGGGTCCCGGTATCAAGGTCGGGGTCGGCACGGGACTTCCGGCGTTTCCCGCTTCGCCGGCATCAGCACGTCCGACCAAGAAGGCGGCGCCCACAGCGGTTGCCGGCAGCCCCGACACGGGCAAGAAGTCCGGTGTCGCGTCGGGCGCAAGGCATCACAAGAAGTCCGACTAGACCGAGATGTCGCGGCGCAATTTCGCGACGTGGCCGGTGGCCTTGACGTTGTACTGGGCGACCTCGATCTTGCCTGTCTCGTCGACCACGAACGTCGAGCGGATGACGCCCTGGACGGTCTTGCCGTACATCTTCTTCTCGCCGTAGGCACCCCACTCGGTGAGGACCTTCTTGTCGGGGTCCGACAGCAGCGGGAAGGTCAGCTCGTCGCGCTCGGTGAACTTGGCCAGCTTTTCCGGCTTGTCGGGGGAGATGCCGACGACGTCGATGCCCGCGCCGTTGAGTTCGGCCAGGCTGTCCCGGAAGTCGCAGGCCTGTTTGGTGCAGCCGGGAGTCATCGCGGCCGGATAGAAGTACACGATCACCTTGCGGCCTTTGAAGTCGGACAGCTTGACGGTGTTGCCGTTCGCGTCAGTCAGGCTGAACGCCGGCGCTTTGTCGCCGACTTCGAGGCGTGCTGTGTCGGTCACCTAGTAGTCCCTTCATCCACCGGTGCATCGGGGTTGGCCCGGGTTGATCTAGGGTAGTTCGGCAGAGCGGCGATTTGGAGGACGGAAGTGGCTGACCGGGACCCCGAGGTCATCAAGGCCGAGATCGACCAGGCGCGTGACCGGCTGGCGGTCACGGTGGACTCGCTGGCCGAGCGTGCCAACCCACAGCGGATCGCCGACGACGTCAAGGCTGCGCTGCTGCGGTTCGTCAAGAAGCCGCCGGTGGCCGCGGCGCTGGCCGGTGTCAGCGTGGTGACCGTCGTCCTGGTGGTGCGCCGCATCCGCAACGGCTAGTTCCGGCGGATCAGCCGCCAGAGCCGCAGCGGCAACAACCCGATCAGCGGCGCGCGTTTGCCCAGGTCGTCACTGTCACGCCGGTTGAACGCCTTGGAGTAGCGGGCCGCTTGCTCCGCGCTCGGATATGTCTTGTAACCCGTTGTCCCGCAGCCTCGTTCGCAATGGAAATGCAATGTGGGCCCGTCGTTGGTGAACACCATCCGGTGCCCCAATACCCGGCACGCCGCGCTCACGGATTGGCCTCGTCGGCTGCGGTGAGTGGCGCGGCCACGTCCTCGAGTTGCCGGCCTTCGGCCTTGACGCCCCAGGCGAGTTCCACCAGCCCGCCGACGGCCATCACCGCGGCGCCGACCAGGAACGCCACGGCCACCAGGCCGCGCTCACCCGACCCGATCAGCTGCCCGAACAGCAGCGGCCCGGTGATGCCGCCGATCGCGGTCCCGACGGCGTAGAAGAAGGCGATGGCCAGAGCGCGGGTCTCCATCGGGAAGATCTCGCTGACCGTCAAGTACGCCGCGCTGGCACCTGCCGAGGCGAGGAAGAAGGTGGCGACAAGGACCGCCATGAACCCCCATAGCCCACCCGCCTCGGCGAGGAACACCGCGGTGAGGACGACGGTGATCGCCGCCGAGCCAAGATAGGACAGCGCGATCATCGGCTTGCGCCCGACGGTGTCGAACAACCGCCCCAGGAGCAGGGGCCCGGTGAAATTGCCTGCGGCCCAGACGATGAAGAACGCCGGCACGACACCGGATGAGACGCCATAGAAACTGTTGAGCAGAGTGCCGAGGTTGAACGTCACCGCGTTGTAGAGAAACGCCTGCCCGACGAACAGCGCCAGTCCGAGCACCGCGCGTTTGGGGTAGCGGGTGAACGCCACGTGTGCGATCTCGCGGAAGCCGATGGTGTGGCGTTGATGGATCATCAGCTCGCGGTCCGGTTCGTCGAGCCGCGCGCCGGTGCGCTCGATCACGTCGCGCTCGATTTCGTCGACGATGCGTTCGGCTTCCTCCTCGCGGCCGTGGATGAACAGCCAGCGCGGGCTCTCCGGGACGTTGCGCCGAACCAGCAACACCACCAGACCGAACGTCGCGCCGATACCGAAGGCCAGTCGCCAGCCGACGTTCTGCGGCACCCAGTCACCGTTGAGCAGGATCAGCGAGCCGGCCGCACCCAGTACCGCGCCCAACCAATAGGACCCGTTGATCGCCAGGTCGACCCGGCCCCGGTTACGCGCCGGAATCAGCTCGTCCACAGCAGAATTCACCGCAGCATACTCGCCGCCGATGCCCGCGCCGGTGAGAAATCGGGTGAGGAAGAAGTACCAGGGTGCGAAGGAGAACGCCGTCGCGACGGTGGCCGCCAGATACAGGCCCAGCGTCAGCAGGAAGAGCTTCTTGCGACCGAACCGGTCGGTCAACTGACCGAACACCAGCGCACCCACGCAGGCACCGACGACGTAGATGGCGGCCGCGATGCCGATCTGTCCCGCGGTGATGGCCAGTCCGCTGCCGGGCTCGGTGAGCCGCGCGGAGACGTTGCCGACCATGGTGACTTCCAGGCCGTCGAGCACCCAAGCCGACCCGAGGCCGATGACGACGCGCCAGTGGAACCTCGACCACGGCAACCGATCGAGCCGGGCGGGAACGTTCGTGGTGATCGTCTTGGTCTGTCCGCTTGTGGTCATCGCCGGCCCCCAGGGATTTGTGTGTCGAGCAGGAAGTGGAGCAGTACCTCGGACATCGCCGGGATTGCGTCGACGGCGACGACCTCGTACCCGTGCGTGCTGAGGGTGGGCAGGCACAGCAGCCCCGCGCGCGCGGCTTGGCCGGCCGAAAGCGAATGGGACGCATCGGATTCGAAGGCGCCGAGAACGGCGGCCTGCGGGTCCAGGCCCAGATCGGTGGCGATGTCCATCAACCGGTCGGACACAGATTTGTCGTAGATGCCCTGCTGATCGCTGTAGGCGACGATCGGGCCGCCGGTGACCGACGTCGAGTACTCCTGCTCGGTCGGGCCGACTTCGAGAGCCACAGTGATCTGGCCGGGCAGCGTGCGGCTGGCGTAGGTGCCGCCGATCCCGCCGATCTCCTCGCTGACGGTGCAGACGAAGTAGACGTCCTGAGCCGCCCGCTGCTCACCGTCATGGAGCAGCCGGGCGGTTTCCAGCATCGCGGCCAGGCACGCGCGGTCGTCCATGAAGTAGCAGCCGAGGAAATCGCCGACCTCGAAGAGCAGTCGCTTGCCGCCGTCGACGCACACCCGGGTGCCGGGTCGGACCCCTGCGGCCGCGAGTTCCTCGGTGCTGCGGCCGGTGAACACGTACACGTGGGTCCAGTCCAGCGATCGGTCACCCTGGTCCGGTTTGGTCTCCCAGATGCGCTGGCTTTCCTTGGTGGTGTGCTCGGAGCCCAGCGTCAGTACACCCGGTAACACCTGGTCGTTGCCCAGCACGGCGACCGGACCGAGACCGAAGTTGCCCGGGTACATGGTTCCGAGTTGGGTCAGGTGCAGTGAGCCGTCCGGCTCCACTCGCTTGACCAGCATGGACAGCTCGTCAAGATGAGCCATCACGCGAATTGGGCCGACCGTGTCGTCGTCGCCGGTGCCATGGATCAGACCGATCAGATTGCCGGCCTCGTCAACCCATGCCTCGTCCACCAGGGGTTCGAGTTCGCGACGGCAGATGTCGCGGACGGCTTCTTCTTGCCCGACCGGGCCGTATGCCGACAGCAGTTCCTGCAACAACGGCCGGTTGAGCCGGGCGTTAGAAATGCTTGCGCCGTTGGTCACGGCCCTGATTTACCCCGTGGTTAACCGGATCATGCCCGCGGGGCAATGACCGCAACTAGCGGCGGCGCAGCCAATCGCCGAATGAGCGGCGGAAGCCGGGGGGATTAGCCGTGAGACCCAGCCGGCCGCAGCTGTGCACGTGCAGTGGCGTCACCGGTGCGGGTGTCTGCGGAGCTACCTCGCCCTGGGGGTGGGGAACGAGGTTTTCCGGCTTCATGCGGCTAAGTCCTCACTTCGTCACTGGACACTTGGTCCGGGGGCGGCTGTTGGTCAGTACAGCTAACGCTGACTATAACACCGCCCTTTGCATAAGTGCAGCACAATGCACTACTTCGCATCCTGTATAGCCCCGCCGGTTATCTCCGTGCGGGCATCATTGCTGGTCAGTCAACTGCCCCAGCGTTTTGCCCAGCAGATTCACAGCGATGCATCTCACAGCGGTCGTCGACGGGGGTGCCCGCAACCTCGGGCAACGTCGGAGTCTCGATCAGGGCAGAACGATGGGTAGCCGTTCCCAGCCCCGCACGGTCGATGTCGGTGCCAGTTTGGCGTTCGCGTAGTCGATGTCCCATTCGGGGAAGCGGTTGAGTAGCTCGTCGAGCGCAACCCGGCCCTCGAGCCGGGCCAGGTTGGCGCCGAGGCAGTAGTGGACACCTTTGCCGAACGTCAGATGGCCGATCGTGTCGCGGTGGATGTTGAAGCTGTCGGGGTCGTCGTAGCGGCGCGGATCGCGATTGGCGGCGCCGAACAGGAGCAGCATTGCACTGCCGGCGGGAACCGTCGTGCCGTAACACTCGAAGTCTCTGATCACGTAGCGCCCGACGTGTGGGCCGGTGGGTTCGAAGCGCAGGGTCTCGTCGATCGCGCGGTTCAGCAGCGAGCGGTCGTTGCAGACGTCGCGGCGCTGGTCGGGGTGCTCGGCCAGGACCTTGGTCAGCCAGCCGATCAACCGGCCGGTGGTCTCGTTGCCTGCACCGGCCACCACCTGGGTGTAGTGCAGCACCTCTGTGCGGGTGAGTTTGCGGCTGACCCCGTCGGAATCGACGAACTCGACGTTGAGCAGCGCGGTCATCAGATCGTCGGAGGGGTTGTTGGCCCGCCACTCGACGTAGTCGGCGTAGATCCGTCCGTCGGCGATGCGGTCGGGGTCGGCAACCTTCATCGGGGTGCCGGGTTTGGTGCGCAGGTTGGCGTCGTTGGCATCGCGCACCGAAACCTGTTCGGACTCCGGGATTCCCAGCAGCATGCCGATGACCCGCATCGGCATCATCGAGGCCAGTTCGGCGATGATGTCGAAGCCGCCCGAGCCGACCAGCGGATCCAGGCAGCCGACGCAGTACCGACGGATCTGGTCTTCGATCTCGGCCATCCGCCGGGGTGTGAACACCCGAGACATCAGGCCGCGCAGTTGGGTGTGGGCGGGCGGATCCTGGAACATCATCACGCCGCCCGGCATGTCGAAGTCGGACTTGATCAGCTCCAGGATGTCGCTGCGGCTGTTCGAGAACGTCTCCCAGTCCGACAGCGCGGCATCGACGTCGGCGTGCCGCGACAAGGTCCAGAAGTCGTAGCGTTCGTTGTGGTAGATCGGCGCCTCATCGCGCAGGCGGGCATACACCGGATAGGGGTCGGCGACGATGTCGACGTTGTATGGGTCGTAATAGACGGTGTCGTTCGCAATCGCCATATCCATCCCCGGTCTTGGCCCCGTCGCGTGCTGAGCGATCGCTCAAACCCTCGGGTGGTGCCATGTTTAGCAGCCCCGGCGAGTACCGGTCAAGGACGCTGCTGGGCGAAAACGACGCCGGGGTTCAGGATGCCGGCCGGGTCGAAACTGTGCTTGATCCGCTGCATCAAAGCCAGCTTGGCCGGATCCTCGAGCTCGCAGAAATAGTCGGCCTTGGCCCGCCCGACGCCGTGTTCGCCGGAGATCGCCCCACCCAGCGACATACCCATCGCGAAGATCTCGGTGAGCAGCTTCTTGCGGGTTTTCGGGTCTTTGCAGAACAGCACGCCGTGCACGTTGCCGTCGCCGGCATGCCCGCAGCCGCTCATGCCGACACCTTCGGCCATCGCGATGTCGCGGGCCTTGCGCAGGAACTCCGGCATCGACGCCCGGGGCACGACGACGTCGATGATGTCGTCCGCGCCGATCGCCTTCGCGGTCCAGAACACGTTCTCCCGTGCAACGATCAACCGGTGCGCTGAATTGCCTTGCAGTACATAGGCATCCAAGGCACCCCAGTCGCTGAGCAGCGCGCCCAGCGCGGCGGCGTCCTCGTCGAGGCGGTCGGTGTGGTTGTTTTCCAGTGCGACGACGAGGTAGGCCGCGCAGGTCTCGCGGATCTCCTCGGGAATGCCCAGCTCCAGCTTCTCCGCATTGACGATCGCGGCCATCACGACGTTGTCGATGTATTCGACGATCGTCGGGTTCAGTCCACTCGAGATCAGCTTCGGCACGGCGGCCATGACCTGGTCGAAATCGTCGAACGGCGCCAGCACGGTGACGCTGTGCGCCAACCGGGGGACCAACTTGACGGTGATCTCCGTCGCCAGCGCCAAGGTGCCCTCGGAGCCGATGATCAGCTGCGTGAGGTCGTATCCGGTGGAGATCTTCGACATCTTGCCGCCGGTACGGATGATCTCGCCGGTGGGCAGGACGGCCTGCAGGCCGAGGACGTTGTGGCGGGTGACCCCGTATTTCACCGCCCGCATGCCGCCGGCGTTGGTCCCGACGTTGCCGCCGACGCTGGACGACAGCTCGCCCGGGTACACCGTGTAACTCAGTCCGACGCGGGCGGTCTCGGCATCGAGCTCGGTCAGGGTGACACCCGGCTGCACCACGGCGACGTGATTGTCGGTGTCGATCTCCACGATGGCGTTCATCCGCTCGAACGAGATCAGCAACCCGTCGGCGACCGGTTGGGCGGCACCGGACAGTCCGCAACCGGACCCTCGGGCGGTCACCGGAACATGTTGTTCGGTCGCGGTTTTCAGCAGCGCGGCGACTTCTTCGGCGGTGGCGGGCTTGGCGAGGAAGGCGGGCCGCTGCGGCGGGATGGTCAGCGCTTCGTCGTGGCCGTAGTCGTCGGAAATGGCGTCGCCGGTCAGCAGATGGGTGCGCCCTACGATGTCGGAGAAGAGTGCCGCCAGATCGGCCATGGCCAAACCCTAGTCAGCAGGGCTCAGGATCGACAGCTCACCGGGGAAGATCGTCAGCTGATAAATGGTGCCGTTCGGGCCCTGAGCAAGTTTGACGGTGCTGCCCGCCGTGGCGTCGAACGTCACCTCGCGGATGAGCGAGGTGTAGTCGGCAGTGAATTTCAGGACCTTGATCCAGCCGCGGATGTAGTCGGCGATGAACACCGTGTTCTGGTAGCCGGGGCCGAAGGCGGCACCGGTGTAGGGCAGGACCGAGGTGATGGCCGCGTTTCCGGCCGAGTGGTCGTAGGTGTAGATGGGATTGATGGAAGTGCAGCTGGCGCAGACCCCTTCGGCGCCCGGCCATCCGTAGTTGCCGCCCTTTGTGATGAGGTCGAGCTCTTCGACGGCGTTGTTGCCGACATCGCCGGCCAGCAGATGGCCGTCCGGGGTGAACTCGATTCGGAACGGGTTACGCAGGCCGTACGCCCAGATCTGCGGCACCGCGTTCGGGGCGGTGACGAACGGATTATCTTGCGGTGCAGAACCATCCGCTGGGTTCAGGCGCAGGATCTTGCCGTGGATGTTCGTCAGGTCCTGGGCGTTGGCGCCGACGGTGTTGTCACCGATGCCCCAGTACAGCATGCCGTCCGGCCCGAAGAGCAGGTCGCCGCCCTGGTGGTTGTTCTTCTCCTCGTCGACCGAACGGAACAGTGGCAGTGCCGAGTTGGGGTCGATGCCGTCGGCGGTGACGGTGTACCGGGACAGTTGGTAGTGGGCGTCGGTGGTCGTGTAGGCGACGTAGATGTACCCGTTGTCGGCGAAGTGGGGGTCCACCTCGATCCCGAGCAGACCGCGTTCGCCTTCGGTTCGAGTCGGGATGACGAGCAGAGGGTCGGGGCTCAACGCGCCGTTCTGATACAGCCGGATGTCACCGGCCTTCTCGGTGATCAGGACGCGGCCGTCGGGCAGGATGACGAAGTCGGTGGGACTGGACAGGCCCGAAGCGATTGTTGTGCGGTCGAATACGGGCGGCCCGGTCGGCGTGGTGCCGCAGGCCATGATGGCGTCGTAGGTGCGTTCGGCCACGCGTTGGACCGCTTGCACCACCTGCTTGACCACAGGCTGCGCGGCGATCTGCTGTACGGCATCCTCGGCCTGCTTGCGCACCCAGGCCAGCACCGCCCACGCACCGAACGGGTCGGGCGGCGGCTGCGGGATGGTCGGTGGGCGGAGCTCGGACACGAAGAGCGCGCTGTAGGTCGTCACGGTCTTGAGCAGGTTGCATGCGCAGGCGGTCACATCGGAGACGATCGAGTTCGCCGTTCTGGTGGTCGCGACCGGCTTCACGAGTCGGGCGGACTGCGGGCGCGGGGTCGCAGCGGCCGCCTTGCGGGCGTGGGCAGTCTGCGGTTGAGGGCGCGGGGCGGCCCGGCCGGTTCGTGGTGCGTGCGATGCGCTCGATCCGGAATCGGCTGCGGTGTCTGCCCAGGCACTACCGGGTGCGGTCAGCAGCGCCCATCCGAAAAACAGCGCGGCGGCGATGATGCCAATGCGCGCAACGTGTTTGGTGTGCACCATGGGTGCCCCCCGAGAGGTTGGCCAGCCGACTGACGGCTGTGCCAATTCTGCCACTCCGGCAGTGCCGCGCGAGGTCATTCTGTGAAGTCCCTGGACATGACAAGAGCCCCGCCCGAGGGGCGGGGCTCTTGCTGCTGTGCGCCGTCAGGGTTTCGAACCCCGGACCCGCTGATTAAGAGTCAGCTGCTCTACCAACTGAGCTAACGGCGCGTGACCGCGTCAGCGACAATAACAAACACCACTGCAGAACATGAAATCCCGCTGGTGGGCTCGGTCGGGCCGCTGATCTGCACAGTCGCCACCAGCCTGGAAGTTCCCTTAGACTATTGCCAAACATTCCCAGCGTTCGCACAGCTAGCAGGATTTGAGGGCGGTATGTGGCAGGTCGGCTCGCTGAAACGGCCGGGGCGTCGAACCCGGCTGGCGGCCCTCGCGATCATCCCCGCCCTGCTCATCGGGCTCAGCGGGTGCAGCAGCGGTGAGTCGGCGCCCGCCCCGGTGAAGGTCATCGCGGACAAGGGCACGCCCTACGGCGACCTGCTCGTGCCGCAGGTGACGGCGTCGGTCAAGGACGGAGCGGTTGACGTGCCGCTGGACCGCCCGGTGACGGTGAGCGCCACCGGCGGGGTGCTCGGGTCGGTGATGATGGTCAACGAGTCCGGCAAGCAGGTGGCCGGCACGCTGAGCCCGGACGGCGTGACGTGGTCGACCAGTGAGCCGCTGGGCTACAACAAGAGCTACACGCTGAGCGCGCAGTCGCTGGGTCTCGGCGGCGTGACGACCGAGAAGCTGACCTTCGAAACGCAGTCGCCGGAGAACTTGACGATGCCGTACCTGTTGCCCGGCGACGGCGAGGTCGTCGGCGTCGGTCAACCGATCGCGGTGCGCTTCGACGAGAACATCCCGAACCGCCTGGCGGCCGAACGTGCGATCAAGGTGACCACCAACCCGCCCGTCGAGGGCGCCTTCTACTGGCTCAACAACCGTGAGGTGCGCTGGCGCCCGCAGAACTTCTGGAAGCCGGGCACCACCGTCGACGTCCAGGCCAACACCTACGGGGTCGATCTCGGCGACGGGCTGTTCGGCCAGCAGAACTTGTCGTCGCGCTTCACCATCGGTGACGAGGTGATCGCGACGGCCGACGACAACACCAAGCAGCTGACCGTCCGGCGCAACGGCGAGGTCATCAAGACCATCCCGATCTCGATGGGCAAGAACAGCACCCCGACCAACAACGGCGTCTACATCGTCGGCGACCGGTTGTCGCACATGATCATGGATTCGTCGACGTACGGCGTTCCGTCGAACTCGCCCAACGGCTATCGGACCGAAGTGGATTGGGCCACCCAGATGTCCTACAGCGGCATCTACGTCCATTCCGCGCCGTGGTCAGTGGGCGCGCAGGGGTATTCCAACACCAGCCACGGCTGCCTGAACGCCAGCCCGAGCAATGCGCGGTGGTTTTACGACAACACCAAGCGCGGCGACATCGTCGAAGTCCGCAACACCGTCGGCTCGACATTGCCGGGCACCGAGGGACTCGGCGACTGGAACATTCCGTGGCAGCAGTGGAAAGCTGGCAACGCCAACGACTAAAGCCGATCGTCGAAGCTGCGGACGAACGACAGCACACGGGGCGACAAGTGTGGGGGAGTCCACGGCTCGTGGGTGGATCCGGGCGCCGATTTCACCGCGTCCAAACCCTTCTCGCCGCCGAATCGGCCGATGAGTTCTTTGACGACCGCCACGTCTTCGGCGACAGTCGGATACAGGATGTGGTCGATCTGCGCCTGCAGGGCGGTCAGTCTCGGTGGAAGCCCTTTGACCATGTCCAGCACGCTCGGATCGCGGCTCAGCACCGCGAGTTCTTCCGGCGCCAGCCATCGCCTGTCCGGTTGATTCGCACACGCCGCCATGCGCTGGCGGTCCAGATGGACGTCCACATGTGGCTCGCCGTGTCGGCGCGCGGTGAACTGGTACCGCAGCGCGTCGCTTTCGTCGTGCCGCAACCACTCGTTCAGCTCGCTCAGCCATCGGTAGTCGAACGACGACTCTGCGAGGTCGTCGAACAACGCCTCAACCGCCCGGGCCTGAGGGCTGTTGTGGCCGAACGTCTTTGACGCACTTGCGACCGACCGCTGTCGATGGTTGTGCAGGGCGGCGGTGACGGCAGCCAGCGCCGAACCGATCTTGCGACGACGCTCGTCGTTGATGCGCTCGTCGAAAGTGGAACCGTGGGTGGTCTGCAAATCGAGGATGATGCCGGTCACGACGTCAGTCAAGGTCTCGCTCGCAATTGTGATGTGCTGCAACGATTCCCGGTTCACCATTGTCCGCAGGCGGCCGTAGGCCTCGCGGTAGCGCTTGTTCTCGGAATTCGTGAGCGCGCACACCTTGTCGAATGTGATCCCGGTGTCCACAGTCGGGCGGGCGCCGGATGCCTGCAGGCTGGCCACCATCGTGATGGTGCGGGCGCCGATCTCGTCGGCCGGCGGACCCCCCTCTTGCAACCAGCGTCCGCACTCGCGCCGCAGCGTGCCCAGGCAGCGCTTGATCGAGGTGTGCATCGCTGATGCCGTCATCCGGTCGCGAACGTCCGCGGTGCGGTAGTAGTCGAGGGTCGCCGACGTCATCGCATGCGCCAGCGCTTGCAGTGTGCCTAGAACCACCAGGATGGCGGGGTCGTCCTGGGGCGGGGGATCGGCTGCCGCGGCGCCCTGCCATATCTCCCAGGCGTCGGCGCAGTAGTCGAACGGGTCGTCAGCATCGATAGCATCAAGCGCCGCGCAGAAGGCGTCGAGTCGGTCTGCCCAGACACGGAGAGGGCCGACCTCGCCGGTGAACCCTCCCGACTCGGTGGTTACGTCGTGACCATGCATGCTGCAACCCTCCCCCCAGCTAAGTGGTGCAGTTAGTACCCGACGGTAACCCATGTTTGAATACATATCCCGCTTAACTGCGACAAACGCACCGATTCTTTACCGTTTCGGTCTTTCGAAAGCGCGAATCAGCGGGCCGGAACCACGCGACGGAGGGGATTGAACCGCTGGTCAGAGTGGACAGCTGTCCGGTTCACGGACGAGAGGAACAAATCGTTGGTGCTAAGCCGAGAGTGGGTGGCCGAACTTGGTGGCAACCTGCAATCCGGCCATGGCGGCAGCGCTGCGACTCTTGATCGCGGCGGGCTCTGGCAAACCTTCGAGCTGCCACCGCTCGCATTCGATGCGCACCGTATTCAACTCACCGATCAACGAGTTGTGGATGGCCGAGAGCGTCGGCGGACGTTGGCCCTTCGGTGTGCTGTGGTGATCGCGAGCGGTCGACGTGATCGCCTCCGCCAACACCTCAATCACGCCCAGGACTAGAAGCATTGCCGGATCGGTGGCCGAGGGGGGATCGGAGATAGCTGCGCTCTCCCAGATGTCCCACGCATCCTCGCAGAACGTGTACGGGTCGTCGGCATCGATCGCGTCGAGAGCGGTGACGAAGGCGGCGAGGCGGCCTTGCCAGGCGGCTAATTGCTGCGAACCGTCAATTTCAGCGAATTCGTTAGTGGTCATCCTCGGGTCCCTTCGCGATACGCGTCCCCCCGGACGCCAAGCTGTTGTTCTGGTCTTTACCCCATCGAGAAGCTTTTGAATCATCAATCTTTGCCAGGAGTCGCCCAGGGGAAGTGAGTCAGGCCACAGCGTCGATGCGTCCGTAGCCGCAAGAGAGCGTCGCGCCGGCCGACCGAAAACCATGCTCCGTGATAAGTGAACTATTAGCTCGCTGTTGGTCGCTCGACCTACGCTCCCGTAGGTAGTCGGGCTGGGAGTGAACGTTCATGCGCAACGTCGATCCGCAGGCGCCCGAAAGCCAAGGGGACCAAAGAACTCCCTGACTGTTTGCAAGGGGCTTGGCAATCACCCACCACGGCCACGCGTCTCCGAAGCTATATTCCAAGCGTGAGGCCCAATGACGATCCGTCTCGGCGGGCGCCGATATCCGGCGATCAAGGATCTACCGATGCCGCGGAGATGGGCGTCGACCACCAGCAGCCCAGCCGTCTGGACGAAGCCATCCTCGGGGGGCCGCCGCAACGGGTGGGTCGGTTCGAATACAACTACGACACCGATACGTGGACCTGGTCGGACACCGTAGCTCGAATCCATGGGTACCAGCCTGGCGACGTCACCCCGACCACAGATCTGGTGCTCAGTCACAAACATCCCGAAGACCTGGCTCAGGTGCGCGCCCTACTGGCCCAGACGTCGGCGCCGTTCAGCAGCAGACACCGCATCCAGACGGCCACCGGAGAGACGCGTCGCGTCGTCGTGGTCGGAGATGCCATCACCGACGACGGTGGCCGGATCGTGGGCACGCACGGTTTCTACATCGACATCACCGAAGGCTTCGATGCAGAGCTGCAGCGATCACTCAATGAGCGGGTGGATGTGATCGTTGCCCACCGAGAGGTCATCAACATCGCCAAGGGCATGCTCATGGCGATCTATCGCATCGCTCCTGACGCCGCGTTCGAGGTTATGAAGTGGCGGTCCCAGGAGCTCAACGTGAAACTTTTCGCGATCGCCGAACGTCTGGTGTCCGAGCTACCCGCAGTTTTGAACCTCGCGTCCACCACAACGGTCGATCACTACCTGATGACGCTTCAATTTGAAGGCTGACGCGCGGCAATAAGCACCTGAGGTTCGGGTGCCAGCCTCGATAGGTTGCGGATGAGTCCGGACTCAGCCTCAGCTCAGTCCCCGACAGTTCCAGAACGTGCTGCCGGGGACGCCTGAACGGCCGACATTGCTGACCTCTCGGTCAAGAAAAAAGTCAGGCCCCGAAAACGGGGCCTGACCTGCAGGGTGGCTGACGGGACTCGAACCCGCGACAGCCAGGATCACAACCTGGTGCTCTACCAACTGAACTACAGCCACCATCGCTGCGGACCGTCCGGAGGCGGCAGCAGCGTCGTCGATACTAGCGGTTATCAGCCTCTCCAGCCGAATCCGTTTCGCCCGGGGCGTCGACCTCGGCCGCGGCCGCGGCAATCTCGCTGGTAGAAGGCCCTGGTTGGGGCACGAACGCGGTGCGTCGGTAGTACTTCAGCTCGCGGATCGACTCCTGGATGTCGGCCAGTGCGCGGTGGGCGAGGCCCTTCTCCGGCTGTCCGTAGTAGATCCGCGGATACCAGCGCCGGCACAGTTCCTTGATCGAGCTGACGTCGATCATCCGATAGTGCAGGTAGTTGTCCAGCGTCGGCATGTCCCGCGCGATGAACCCGCGGTCGGTGGCGATCGAATTGCCGGCCAGTGGCGCGGTCTTGGCCTGCTTCACGTGGGAGCGGATGTAATCCATCACGAGTTCCTCGGCGGCCGGCACGTCGATGACCGACGCGCGGACCTCCTCGGTGAGCCCGGATCGGCTGTGCATCTGGGTGACTACCTCGACCATTCCGTCCAGTGACTCGTCGTCTGCATGGATGACGACGTCGATGCCCTCGCCGAGGACGTTGAGCTCGGCGTCGGTCACCAGGGCGGCGATCTCGATGAGCTTGTCGGTCCGCAGATCGAGGCCGGTCATCTCGCAGTCGATCCACACCAATTCTTCACGCACAGCGCTCAACCCTAAGCCCCCGCTGGCTTGTAGTGTCGTAGCGGCCATCACCCGAGCGACCACGGAGGCGGCCGATGAGCAGCGAAGCGACGACGACCCCTGCCCAGCAGATCGCCGCGGGGTACACGACCACCGGGGCGACACTCGATCTCGGCTCGGTCGTCATCGATGGCGCAGTCGATCCGGCGGCACAGGTCCGCATCCCGCTGGCCATGATGAACCGCCACGGCCTCGTCGCCGGCGCCACCGGCACCGGTAAGACCAAGACACTGCAGGTGATCGCCGAGCAGCTGTCTGCGGCCGGGGTGCCGGTGATGATGGCCGACGTCAAAGGCGACCTGTCCGGTTTGTCGCGGCCGGGGGACTCCAGCGATCGGACCCTGCAGCGCGCCAAGGACACTGGCGACGACGGCTGGGTGGGCGCGCCGTTCCCCGTCGAGTTCCTTTCGCTGGGCACCGGCGGAATCGGCGTCCCTGTGCGCGCTACGATTTCGGCTTTTGGGCCCATTCTGCTGTCAAAGGTTTTGGGGCTCAATGCCACTCAGGAGTCCACGCTCGGTCTGATCTTCCACTGGGCCGATCAGCAAGGGCTGCCGCTGCTGGATCTGAAGGACCTGCGGTCGGTGATCACCTATCTGACCAGTGACGAGGGCAAGGAGACGCTGAAGACCATCGGCGGGGTGTCCGCGCAGACTGCTGGCGTCATTCTGCGCGCACTGGTCAACCTCGAGTCCGAGGGCGGCGACACCTTCTTCGGGGAACCCGAGATCGACCCCGCCGATCTACTTCGGGTCGATGCGCAGGGCCGCGGCGTGATCACCCTGCTCGAGCTCGGCGACCAAGCTGCGCGGCCGGTGATGTTCTCCACGTTCCTGATGTGGGTGCTTGCCGATCTGTTCACCTACTTGCCGGAGGTCGGTGACGTCGACAAGCCCAAGCTGGTGTTCTTCTTCGACGAGGCGCACCTGTTGTTCACCGACGCGTCCAAAGCGTTCCTGCAGCAGGTCGAGCAGACGGTCAAACTGATCCGGTCCAAGGGCGTCGGGGTGTTCTTCTGCACCCAGCTGCCCACCGATGTGCCCAATAACGTGCTGTCGCAGCTGGGTGCCCGCATTCAGCACGCGCTGCGGGCGTTCACCCCGGATGACCAGAAGGCGCTGTCGAAGACGGTGCGCACCTATCCCAAGACCCAGTTCTACGATCTGGAAACGGATTTGACGTCATTGGGCATCGGCGAGGCCATCGTCACGGTGCTTTCCGAGCGCGGGGCTCCGACTCCGGTGGCGTGGACCCGGCTGCGCCCGCCGCAGTCACTGATGGACACCATCGGGCCCGATGCGATCAAGGCTGCAGCGCAATCGAGTTCGCTGTTCGCCAAGTACGGCCAGACCGTCGACCGCGAATCCGCCTACGAGATGCTGGCGACGAAACTCGCGCCCCCGCCGGCGGAGCCCGTCGACCTGCCGCCGCTGCTGCCCACCGGAATCGACCTGCCGCCGATGCCCAAGCCGCAGAAGGCCGAGCCCGGCGTGCTCGATCAGGTGATGAACAGCCCGGCATTCAAGAGCGCGATGCGCTCGGCGGGCACGGTGATCGGCCGCGAGATCACCCGCAGCATTTTCGGGACGGGCCGCCGGAGGCGCTAGGCGCCGAGCCTGAAAGTGTCTCGCCTTCACCGAGATCGACGTATTGGTGGTGTCCACTCGCACTTCTGCTGCCAAACGTCGGTTTGGGCGAGCGAGAGAGCGCGAGAAGACTAGTCGCCGCCGAGCTTCTTGTAGACGGCGCCGACGATAGGCGTGACGATCGAACGCGGAGCGTATCCCGACGCCACCGACATCGCCTTGGACGTCAGTCCGGGCACCACCCGCATCTTGTTGTGCTCCAAGGCATCCAACGAGATCCGTGCCGTGTACTCAGTGTTGATCCACAGGAAGTCGGGGATCAATCGCTCCACCAGTGACTGCTCCGCCTCATCGGGCAGCTCGGTGCGCACCGGTCCCGGCGCCAGCACCGTCACGTGTACTCCGACACTCTTCAGTTCGCCGCGCAGCGACTCACTGAACGTGTTCGCGAACGCCTTGGTCGCGGCGTAGGTGGCGTTGTTCGGGATCGGCGAATTACCGGCCGCGGAGCCCGAGATCAGGATGCCGCCGGCCTTGCGGGCGACCATCCGCGGCAGGACCGCCAGCACCAGATCGTGCACACCGAGCACATTGAGCTGGACCTGTGCCCGCTCGGCCGCCGGATCCAGTTTCGCAACGGGCCCGAAAGTAGCGGTGCCCGCATTGGCGCACAGGATCGAGACCTCGCGGCCGGCCAACTCGTCGGCGAACGCGGTCCGCGCGTCGGGATCCGCGAGATCCACCGCGCGCACCTCGACGTTGACGCGGTAGCGCTCGGTGAGTCGCGAGGCCAACTCGGCGAGCACCTCACCGCGGCGCGCGGTGATGATCAGGTGGTGGCCGCGGGCGGCGAGTTCGGTGGCCAGCGCCTCACCGATGCCTTGCGAGGCACCGGTGACGACGGCTCTGCTGTCCGGGGAGGGTGCGGGTACTGGCATGCGGCAATCGTAGGGGGCTTAGTTCCGGCGGGCAGGAGCGCCAGCGACTCGGGGAATGGATAGGGTGGCCCGCATGACCAGGCCCCCGTCGGTTGCCCAGACCGCCGGGCGGTCAAAAGTTGTGGCGTGGGCGTTGTGGGATTGCGGTTCCACCGGCATGAACGCCATCGTTGCGACATTCGTTTTCGCCGTGTACCTGACCAGCACGGTCGGCCAGGGCCTGCCGGGCGACACCTCGCCGGCAAGCTGGCTGGGCCGGGCGCTGGCACTTGCCGGCCTCACCGTTGCGGTTCTCGCGCCGCTCACCGGCGTGCTGGTTCAGGCGCCGCAGCGGCGTCGCGCCGCCCTGATGCTGCTGACCGGGTTGGCGGTGCTGTCGACGACGGCGATGAGCCTCATCCGCGCGGAGCCGGCCTACTTCGCGATGGGTCTGGTGCTGCTGGCGTTCACCGCGGCGTGCGGCGACCTGGCCAGCGTGCCGTACAACGCGATGTTGCGGCAGCTCACCACCCCGCAGACCTCCGGGCGCATCTCCGGAATCGGAGCGGCCGCCGGATACTTCGGCAGCGTCCTGCTGCTGATGATCATCTACGTCGCGTTCATCGCAGGCTCCGGACCGGATCGAGGCCTGCTCGGAATCCCGGTCGCCGACGGCCAGAATGTGCGCGCGGCGATGCTGATGGCCGCCGCCTGGTTCGTCGTCCTCGCGTTGCCACTGCTGATCACCGCTCACACCCTGGCCCCAGCCGCCGATCTGGAGCCGGTGCCGCCCGGTCAGTCAGGTGGTTACCGCGGGCTGTGGAACGATCTGCGCTCCGAGTGGCGCCGCGATCGCAACCTGGTCTACTACCTGGTCGTCAGCGCGATCTTCCGCGACGGCATCGCCGGCGTCTTCGCCTTCGGCGCGGTCCTCGGCGTCAGCGTCTACGGCATCTCGCCGTCCAACGTGCTGATCTTCGGGGTGATCGCCAGCACCATGGCCGCCCTCGGCGCGGTGCTCGCCGGGCCGGTCGACGACCGGATCGGGGGCAAGCCGGTGATCGTCGCCTCGCTGACGCTGATGATCGTCGTCGGCCTCACGCTGTTGTCGCTGTCGGGGCCAGTCGTGTTCTGGATCTGCGGCCTGCTGCTGGCGCTGTGCGTCGGACCGGTCACCACGTCCGCGCGCACCGTGCTGCTGCGGATGGTCAGCGACGGCAAGGAGGCCGTCGCGTTCGGTCTCTACACCACCACCGGACGGGCGGCGTCGTTCCTGGCGCCCTGGCTGTTCTTCATCTTCGTCGACGCGTTCCACGCCGACCGCGCGGGCCTCGGCGGGCTGTGCGTGGTGCTTGCAGTCGGTCTGCTGGGCATGCTGATGGTGAAGGTGCCCAACCACCACCGGGCGGGTTAGCCCGCTCCGGTACAGATCGTCAGGCCGCGGCCGGTGCGTTCGCGGACCTGCGAGCCGTTCACCGACACGCTGCAGGTCACGTCACGCCCGACATTGACCACCGCGACGCTCGCCGAGGTCCGCGCCGGCGACGACAGGCTGACTTCCTTGCTCCACGGCAGCATCACGTTGAACTCGGTCTGCATGATGCCGCCGGTGTCGACGTAGGTGATGTTGATCGCGCGGCCGTCACCGGAAACCGTGTAGACGACGGTGTCGGTGCCCGTCGGGCTGGTGGTGTCGGTGGGTAGCGGCGCCGCGGTACCCGGTGCGCCGCTGGTCGTCGGCAGCGTGGGCCGCGTCGTCGACGGCACCAGGGTGGTGGCCCGCGGCGCGGTCGTCGTCTCCGACAGCGGTGGCAGCGGCGCCACCACGGTGGACTCCCTGGCCGAGCTGGTCACGATCACCAGGGCGATCACCAGTCCCACCACAAGCAGCACCGCGACCCCCGCGGCGATCCACAACCACTTCGGCGACTTGGGCGGGCCCGGTGGCGGCGTGGGTGGCTCGCTGGGCGGATAGCCGCCGCCTTGATGCCAGTAGGACGGCAGCTGTTCAGTGGGCTGCATCGTCGGCGGCACGCCGCCCTGACCGTAGCCGGGGCTGCCGTAGCCGGGTCCGTAATACTGACCGGAGTAGGCGGGATCTGTGCTCGGCGGATAACCATTGCCCGCCGACTGCGTCGGGTCAGACCACTCTGGTCGACGCGGATCGTTCATTCCCACCTCATGCTTGCAGGCTACCTGCGAGTGGCAGCGCGGGTTTAATGCCTGTTGCTCAGCACAGTGTTTACCACCGGTGGGCGACGTGGAACGTGTTACGGAGTAAGAGGAACCAAAGAAAGTGAGGTGGCGTGGAACCCGACGTGCGCGCGACGTATGGCGCATCCCTGTCGCCGGACGCGACGGCATTCGCCCATATCGTCGACGACGGCGGATATCCGCGCGCCGTTCAGCGGTTCCTGCGGGGCTGGCGGGCAAGTTCGTCCCGCGACGTGGAATTGCCGGTTGAGGGGCCAGTGACCAGGGTCATCCATTCGGCCGACGGGCACTGGCTGGCCTGCCAGGTCGCCCCCGAGGGCAGCACCCGGAGCCAGATCTGGGTGGTCACCACCGACCCCGACGACCGGATGGCCCGCCGTATCGACGGCATGGGTTTCGACGGGATGGCCGGCACGGCCGAGCTGATCGCCTGGGACGGCACCCGGGTGTGCGCGATCCTCACCGGTGAGGACGGCATCGGCCAGTCCAGCCTGATCGACCCGGCCGACGGCAGCGTGACGGTGTTGGATCGGCGTTCCGGCGGCCGGCTGGTGGACGCCTGGGCCGGGTCGGCGTTGATCAGGGTCGGCCCTCGCGGCTATCGCGAGCTGATCATGCTGACCGGTCCGACCGAAATCGCTTTGCTGCCTTCAGATCCCGGCTCGTCGACGGACATGGGCGTGATCTTGGACGATCACCATCCGCGGCGACTGCGCTCCGGTCCGGATGGTGAGCACACCACGCTGTACCACCCGGCCTACACCTATGGGCCCGACTTCGTCGACGGCTACGTGCGTGCGCTGATCCGCAGCGACAACGGCTCGGACAACAGCCGTCTGCTCGAGGTCACGGTCACCCCCGACGGCGTCGCGTATCACGTGGTCGCCGAGCGTCGGGGCCACGACCTCGACGAGTTCGTGGTCAGCGATGACCTGTCGACCGTCGCGCTGTTGTGGAACATCAACGGCTGCAGCGAGTTACAGATCCTGGAGTATGTCGACAACACGGTGTCCGAACCGATCCCGCTGCCGAATCTGGTGGCGAGCGAACTGTCTATCAGTGCGGGCGGATCGATGGTCGCGATGACGATCCAGGGCGCCGACCTGCCGCGCACCGTCGAACTGGTCGATCCCCGGTCGCGGGAATGGGAGCGCATCGATCGCAAGCCCAGCGTGGGCCCGGTTTCGGACCGGCCCAGGCTGCATTTCGTGACCGCACGGGACGGTCGTTCGCTGACGGGCTGGTTGTATTGCCCGCCGCCCGGTGTCGAGCAGACCGGCATGATGATTTATCTGCACGGCGGACCGGAAGGTCAGGCCCGCCCATCGCACAGCGAAATCTTCCCCGGATTGCTCGACGAGGGTATCGCGGTGTTCGCGCCGAACGTACGGGGTTCGGGTGGGCAGGGCCGGGAATTCGTGCACGCCGACGACAAGGACAAGCGCTTCGCCGCGATCGACGACGTGGCCGACTGCGCGCGGTACCTCGCCGAGCGTGGTCTGGCCGATCCCACGCGAATCGCCTGCGCGGGTTGGTCTTACGGTGGCTACCTCACGATGGCGGCGCTGGCGTTCCATCCTGATCTGTTCGTGGCGGGCGTCAGCATTTGCGGAATGAGCGATCTGGGGACGTTCTATCGCACCACCGAGCCGTGGATCGCGGCGGCGTCCTATGCCGAGTACGGGCACCCCATCGCCGATCGGGACCTTCTCGACGCGCTCTCTCCGCTGCAGCGGGTGGATGCACTGACCGCGCCGTTGCTGTTGGTGCACGGCGGCACCGACACCAACGTTCCGGTCAGTGAATCCGAGCAAATGGTCGAGGCGTTGCGTGCCCGTGGCCGAACGGTGCGCTATCTGCTCTTCGCCGACGACGGCCACGAGATCGTCAAACGCGAGAACCATGCCGCGCTGGCTCGAGCCGTCGCTGATTGGCTGGCCATGGCGTTCGAGCGCAGCGAAATCCGAAAGGTTTAGGAAACTTTCGGGCGGGTAAACCCTTGTCCGCCAAGTCCTGCGACCATCAAGGAGGCCAACCATGCGAGGCCGCGGAATCATAGGCGTGATCGTAATCGTGTGGCTGCTGATCGGAGTTTTCGCTACCTGGCAGCGCGGTTACTTCTCGAATAGTGAAACCAACTGCGCTACCGCGGGGTCCATCGCTCTGACGGTGGTTGCGGGACCGCTCAATTACGGCGGGGTCAATCCCAAGGTTGCCAGCTGCAACCTGCCGCAACCCAGTCAGTAGTGGCGAAAACAGTTCAGCAAGCAAGCATCTGGAGGAAGCAATGATCATTCTCGGAGCAATTCTGCTGATCTTGGGATTCGTCCTGAAGATCCAGATCCTGTGGACAATCGGGGTCATCCTGCTGGTGATCGGCGCGGTGCTGTGGCTGCTCGGCGCAGTCGGCCGCCCGGTCGGCGGTAGACGTTCGTGGTATTAGCCGGTGCTGCGAGCGTGACGGTCGGCGGAGGATAACGCCGCCACCGTCATCGCCCGGAGTACATCGCGTGAACGCCCCTGGTCGGCTCCCCGTGCCGCCAGGGGCTTCATGCTGTGTGGGGTCGAGTTGAGCAGACCGAACACCGCGTGCGCCATCAGCCGGGCGTCCGCTTCCGCGGTATCGGGATGCAGCTGGCGCAACACTTCGACCCAGACCTCGACATAGCTGCGCTGGGCCCGGCGCACCTGCCGCTGGGCGGAGGCCGGCAGGTGGGCGAGATCGCGATCCTGGATGCGGATCAGGTCCGACTCACCGAGTGCGAAGTCGAGGTGGAATTCGATGAGACCGGCGAGCGCGGCCTCCGGTTCGGCTGTCTCGTCGACGACTGCCCGTGCGCCGGCCAGAAGTCGCGTGCTGATGCCGACCAGGAGTTCGACCAGGAGGGCTTCCTTGTTGGGGAAGTGCCGGTACACGGCCGGCCCGCTGACTCCGGCGGCGGCGCCGATGTCCTCGATCCGCACGGTCTGGAAGCCCTTCTCCGCCATCAACCGCTCCGCGGCCGTCAGCAGGGCAGACCGGCGATCCGATTTCTGCCTGCTTCGACGGGTCGACGTGTCGATGGGGACCCTCCTGGAATGGCTCTGGACGTTTCGGTTAATCTTCACTAACGTTACATCAGTTAGTCGTCATTAACTCAATTCGCGACGGGACATCGACGATGGCATCACCGGCTGTCAACCGTGAAGCGCATCTGCAGCTGGTCGAGCAGTTGCGCGACAAGCTGGCCACCGCGGCGCTCGGCGGGCCCGAACGCGCCCGCGAACGCCATGTCGCCCGTGGCAAGCTGCTGCCGCGCGACCGGGTCGACGGGCTGCTGGATCCCGGCAGCGCGCTGCTCGAGGTTGCTCCGCTGGCTGCCGACGGCATGTATGACGACGAATGCCCCGCGGCCGGGATCATCACCGGCATCGGTCGGGTCTCCGGGCGGGAGTGCATGGTCGTTGCCAACGACGCGACGGTCAAAGGTGGCACCTACTACCCGGTGACGGTCAAGAAGCACCTGCGCGCGCAGGAGATCGCGCTGCAGAACCGCCTGCCATGCATCTACCTCGTGGATTCCGGCGGCGCGTTCCTACCCCGCCAGGACGAAGTGTTCCCCGACCGCGATCACTTCGGCCGCATCTTCTTCAACCAGGCCACCATGAGTGCGGCCGGCATCCCGCAGATCGCCGCCGTGCTCGGCAGCTGCACCGCCGGCGGCGCCTACGTTCCCGCGATGAGTGACGAGGCGGTGATCGTCCGCAACCAGGGCACCATCTTCCTGGGCGGCCCGCCCCTGGTGAAGGCCGCCACCGGTGAGGTGGTCACGGCCGAAGAACTCGGCGGCGGTGACCTGCACTCCAAGACTTCCGGCGTGACCGACCACCTCGCCCACGACGACCGGGACGCCCTGCGCATCGTGCGTCGGATCGTCGCCACGCTGGGTCCGCGTGAGTCGCGGCCATGGGATGTGCGTCCCCCCGTCGAGCCGATCGCCGACCAGCACGAGCTCTACGACGTCGTCCCCGTCGACTCGCGGGTGCCCTACGACGTGCACGAGGTGATCACGCGCATCGTCGACGGCGGTGAATTCAGTGAATTCAAAGCCGAATACGGCACCACGCTGGTCACCGGATTCGCACATATCCACGGTCATCCGGTCGGCATCGTCGCCAACAACGGCGTGCTGTTCGGTGAATCTGCCCTCAAGGGAGCGCATTTCATCGAACTGTGCGACAAGCGGATGGTGCCGCTGCTGTTCCTGCAGAACATCACCGGCTTCATGGTCGGCCGTGACTACGAGGCCGGCGGCATCGCCAAACACGGCGCCAAGATGGTGACGGCGGTGGCCTGCGCCCGAGTGCCCAAGCTGACCGTCGTGATCGGCGGCTCGTACGGTGCGGGCAACTACTCGATGTGCGGGCGGGCCTACTCGCCGCGGTTCCTCTGGATGTGGCCCAATGCCCGGATCTCGGTGATGGGCGGCGAACAGGCCGCCTCGGTGCTGGCCACGGTGCGCGGTGACATGACCCCCGAGGAATCCGAGGCCTTCAAGGCGCCGATCCGCGAACAGTACGAACACCAGGGCAACCCGTACTACTCGACCGCACGGCTGTGGGACGACGGCGTCATCGATCCTGCCGACACCAGAACTGTTCTGGGACTGGCACTCTCGGTGACCGCCAACGCTCCCGTCGAGGCCGTCTCCTACGGCGTCTTCAGGATGTGACCATGTTCAACACTGTGCTTGTCGCCAACCGTGGCGAGATCGCCGTGCGGGTCATCCGCACCTGCAAGGCGATGGGCATCCGGTCGGTGGCCGTCTACAGCGACGCCGACGCAGGTTCCCGACACGTCACCGAGGCCGACACCGCCGTCCGCATCGGGCCGCCGCCGGCCCGGCAGAGCTACCTCGACATCCAGGCAGTCGTCGACGCGGCGCTGCGTACCGGCGCCCAGGCTGTCCACCCCGGCTACGGCTTCCTTTCGGAGAACTCCGAATTCGCTGCGGCGCTGGAACAGGCCGGGCTTGCGTTCATCGGGCCACCGTCGGCCGCGATCCGCACCATGGGCGACAAGATCGCCGCCAAGGCGACGGTGTCGAAGTTCGGTGTCCCGGTGGTGCCGGGCATCGCCCGGCCGGGCCTGACCGACGCCGAACTCATCGAGGCCGCCGGGGACATCGGTTTCCCGATCCTGGTCAAGCCGTCCGCCGGTGGTGGCGGTAAAGGCATGCGACGAGTCGACGGCGCGGCCGACCTGCCTGCGGCGCTGGCCGCCGCACGACGAGAATCCGCGGCAGCTTTCGGCGACGACACACTGTTTCTGGAGCGGTTTGTGTTGCGGCCCAGGCACATCGAAGTGCAGGTGCTCGCCGACAGTTTCGGCAACGTCGTGCACTTCGGCGAGCGTGAGTGCAGCCTGCAGCGCCGCCATCAGAAGGTCATCGAGGAGGCGCCGTCGCCGCTGCTGGACCCGCAGACCCGCGCCCGGATCGGCGCGGCGGCCTGCGACACCGCCCGCAGCGTCGACTACGTCGGCGCGGGCACCGTCGAGTTCATCGTCTCCGCCGACAAGCCCGACGAGTTCTTCTTCATGGAGATGAACACCCGCCTCCAGGTGGAGCATCCGGTCACCGAGATGGTCACCGGGTACGACCTCGTCGAGTGGCAGGTCCGCGTCGCGGCAGGGGAGAAGCTGCCCTTCACCTCCGACGACATCCCCCTGACCGGGCACGCCATCGAAGCGCGCGTGTATGCCGAGGATCCCGGTGCCGGCTTCCTGCCGACCGGTGGTCCGGTGCTGGGATTGCTCGAACCGTCAGGTGACGGTGTGCGGGTGGATTCCGGTTTGGCCCAAGGGATGACGATCGGCAGCGACTACGACCCGATGTTGTCGAAGGTCATCGCCTACGGCGCGGACCGCGCGGCCGCGCTGCGTACCCTCGACCGGGCGCTGTCGCAGACCGCGGTGCTCGGCGTGGGCACCAACATCGAGTTCCTGCGTTTCCTGCTGGCCGACGACGATGTGGCCGCGGGCCGGCTCGACACCGGCCTGATCGACCGGACCCCGTTCACTCCCGAACCGGCCGGCGATGATGCGTTCGTCGCCGCGGCGGCCCACCGCTGGTTGAAGCGCTGGCCGTCGGCTCCGGCGGACCCCTGGGATGTGCCGTCGGGCTGGCGGGTCGGCGCGCCCGCACCCACCGGCATTCGGCTGCGATCCGGCGACCGCACCGACCACGTCCACATCACCGGAGATCCTGCCGGGGCTATCGCCCGCATCGAGGATGGCGAAAGCCATTCACTGTCTGCCGAATTGGACGACAACCAGCTTGCCGTCACAGTTGACGGCATTCGCAGCCTGTACACCGTGGCTGTCGACGGCGACCAGATCTGGCTGGCCGGCGGTGGTCGCTCGCTGGTGCTGGAGGAAGTGCGCGAGGCGCCGGTACGCCCGGACGATGAGCACAGCGGCGACGCTGAACTCGTCAGCCCCATGCCCGGATCGGTGGTGGCGGTGGGCGTTTCCAACGGTGACGACGTCACCGCAGGCACGGTGGTGGTCGCCGTCGAGGCGATGAAGATGGAGCACTCGCTCACCGCGCCGGTCGACGGGATTGTCGAACTCCATGTCGCCGTCGGCGATCAGGTCAAAGTGGGGCAGCTGCTGGCCAAGGTCACAGCCAGAGAAGAGAAAGCACAATCATGACTGACTTCCTTTCCACGGGAACACTTCCCGACGAGTACGCACAGCTCGCCAAGACGGTGCGTGACTTCGCCCAGACCGTCGCGGCCCCGGTGGCGGCCGAACACGATGCCCAGCACACGTTTCCGTACGAAGTCGTGGCGGGGATGGCCGAGATGGGTCTGTTCGGTCTGCCGTTCCCCGAGGAGTACGGCGGCATGGGCGGTGATTATTTCGCTCTGTGCCTGGCATTGGAGGAGCTCGGCAAGGTCGACCAGAGCGTCGCGATCACGCTGGAGGCCGGAGTCTCGCTGGGCGCAATGCCGGTCTACCGGTTCGGCAACGAGGCGCAGAAGCAGGAGTGGCTGCCGCAACTGACCAGCGGCCAGGCCCTTGGCGCGTTCGGGCTGACGGAGGCGGGTGGTGGCACCGACGCAGGCGCCACCAAGACGGCGGCGAAATTGGACGATGGGCACTGGGTCATCAATGGCACCAAGCAGTTCATCACCAACTCCGGCACCGACATCACCCGGCTGGTGACCGTCACCGCGGTCACCGGTGGCTCCGGCGACAACCGCGAGATTTCCTCGATCCTGGTGCCGGTGCCAACCCCAGGCTTCACCGCCGAGCCGGCCTACGACAAGGTGGGCTGGAACGCCTCCGACACTCATCCGCTGACCTTCGACGACGTTCGGGTGCCGGAGGAGAACCTGCTCGGTGAACGCGGTCGCGGTTATGCCAACTTCCTGCGGATCCTCGACGAGGGCCGGATCGCGATCGCCGCCCTGTCGGTCGGCGCGGCGCAGGGCTGTGTCGACGAGAGCGTGAAGTACGCCAACGAGCGGGCCGCCTTCGGCCAGCCGATCGGGAAGTACCAGGCTATCGAGTTCAAGATCGCCCGGATGGAGGCCCGCGCGCACGCGGCCCGCGCCGCCTACTACGACGCGGCGGCGCTGATGCTGGCCGGTAAGCCGTTCAAGAAGGAGGCGGCTATCGCCAAGCTGGTGGCCAGCGAGGCGGCCATGGACAACGCCCGCGACGCGACCCAGATCCACGGCGGCTACGGTTTCATGAACGAATACCCGGTCGCCCGGCACTATCGGGACAGCAAGATCCTCGAAATCGGGGAAGGGACAACCGAGGTGCAGCTGATGGTCATCGCCCGGCAGATGGGAATGTAGTGAGCGAGTCGCCCGAGGAGAAGGTCGTCGTTCAACGCGGCCTGTGGTACGAGGAGTTCGAACTCGGGGTGCGCTACGTGCACGCCCCCGGCCGCACCATCACCGAGGCCGACAACGTCCTGTTCACCACGCTTACGATGAACACCCAGGCGCTGCATCTGGATGCGGCGTTCTCCGACGCTTTGCCGCCGTTCAACCAGCGGCTGGTGAACTCGATGTTCACGCTGTCCACGTTGGTCGGCCTGTCGGTCACGCAGCTGACACAGGGCACCATCGTCGGGAACCTCGGTTTCTCCGACATCGCTTTCCCCAAGCCGCTTTTCCACGGCGACACGATGTACGCCGAGACCGTCGTCACCGACAAGCGGGAGTCCAAGAGCCGCCCCGGTGAGGGCATCGTCACGTTCGCTCACACCGCGCGCAACCAGCACGGTGACATCGTCGCGACCGCCAGCCGCAAGACCATGGTCCGAAAGAAGCCCACCTGATGGCACTCGAGAGTCCGGGACCGGCCTGGCTGTTCTGCCCCGCCGACCGGCCCGAGCGGTTCGAAAAGGCCGCGGCCGCAGCAGATGTCGTGATCCTCGATCTCGAAGACGGGGTCGCGGCCAAGGACCGCGAGGCCGCGCGGGAGGCTCTGGTGTCCACCCAGCTCGATCCGGGCCGCACCGTGGTCCGGGTCAATCCCTCGACCACGCCCGACCATCCGCTCGATCTCGAGGCGCTGGCCCGCACGCCGTACACCACGGTGATGCTGGCCAAGACCGAGTCCGCCGAGCAGGTCGCCGCGCTGGCTCCGCTCGATGTCGTGGTGCTGATCGAAACCCCGCTGGGTGCGCTCAATGTCGTCGAGTCCAGCAGGCCGGACAATGCGTTCGCCGTCATGTGGGGTGCCGAGGACTTGTTCGCCGTCCTGGGCGGCACCGCCAACCGGTATCCCGACGGCTCATACCGCGAAGTCGCACGGCATGTGCGGTCGCAGAGCTTGCTGGCGGCCAAGGCGTACGGCCGCCTCGCGCTCGATTCGGTGTACCTCGACATCAAAGATCTCGACGGCCTCGGGGCCGAGGTGGACGACGCGGTGGCTGTCGGTTTCGACGCGAAAGTGGCGATCCATCCTAGTCAGATTCCGGTGATCAGGAAGGGCTACCTTCCTGGCGCTGAGCAGGTAGCTTGGGCGCGACACGTGCTCGAGGCGGCCCGCGATGAACGCGGTGTCTTCCAATTCGAGGGCATAATGGTGGATGCCCCGGTGCTTCGGCGAGCAGAGCGCATAGTCCAGCTGGCGCCCGACCCCGGCCGCTAGCTGGAGCCTGCTACAACAGGTTTGCTCCGACCGCCTCTGCACCGGTAGAGGAGGCGGTTATGGATCAGCCGGTTCAACTCATCGGGCCCGACGGAACAGCGACGGCCGAAAGCCGATATCGCCGTGATCTGGCGCCGGAAACCCTAGCGTGGCTCTACGAGAATCTTGTTGTTGCGCGCGATCTCGACGTCGAGTTCGTCAATCTGCAGCGCCAGGGCGAATTGGCGCTGTACGCGTCGTGCCGGGGCCAGGAGGCCGCGCAGATCGGCGCGGCAGCAGCACTGCGGAAAACTGACTGGCTGTTCCCGCAATTCCGCGAACTCGGTGTCTTCCTGGTTCGCGGGATCCCGCCCGCGAACGTGGCCGCTCTGTGGCGCGGTGCCTGGCACGGCGGGCTGGACTTCACCGGCAAGTGCTGCGCACCCGTCGCCATTCCCATCGCCACCCACACCGTGCACGCCGTCGGCGCAGCAATGGCTGCCCAACGGCTGGGCGAGGATTCAGTGACGGTGGCATTCCTCGGTGATGGCGCCACCAGTGAAGGTGACACGCATGAGGCGATGAACCTGGCTGCCGTCGAGAAAGCACCGTGCGTCTTCTACATCCAGAACAACCAGTGGGCCATCTCGGTTCCGGCGAGCCGCCAATATGCCGTGCCCACCCTCGCACAGCGTGCGGCCGGCTACGGAATGCCCGGAATCCGGGTGGACGGCAACGACATCCTGGCCTGCTTCGCGGTGATGGGTGAAGCCGCCGAACGGGCGCGGTCCGGGGAAGGACCCACACTCATCGAAGCCGTCACCTACCGGATGGAACCCCACACCACCTCCGACGACGCCACCCGATACCGGAGCGCCGAGGAGATCGCCTACTGGTCGGCCCGGGACCCGATCGCTCGATACCGCACCTATCTCCAATACCGCGAGATCCTCACCGAGCGGATCGAGCAACGGGTGCAGGCACGGTCGGCGCGGCTGCGGACCGAACTTCGCGACGCGGTGGTGGGCGCCCCGGATCCGGATGTGGACGAGCTGTTCGATCACGTCTACGCCGAGATCACGCCCGAATTGTCCGTGCAGCGTGAACAATTGCGCACCGAGCTGGCGGGAGGCCTGCGATGACTCAGATCATCGAACGGCCGCCGATGCGCGGCGACGGCGCACCGGAACCTGACGGCCCCCTCCTGACCGAACTGCCCACCGTCAGCACCCTGACCATGGCGCAGGCGATCAACCGCGCACTGCACGATGCGATGGCAGGCGATGACCGGGTGCTGGTGTTCGGCGAGGACGTGGCCGACCTGGGCGGGGTCTTCCGGATCACCGAGGGGCTGGCTGAAACCTTCGGCGCCCAGCGGTGTTTCGACACACCACTTGCCGAGTCGGCGATCATCGGTGTCGCCGTCGGCCTGGCGATCCGCGGCTTCGTGCCCGTCCCGGAGATCCAGTTCGACGGGTTCTCCTACCCGGCGTTCGACCAGATCGTCAGCCACCTCGCCAAATACCGGATGCGCACCCGCGGGCAGGTCGACATGCCGGTCACGATCCGGATCCCGTCGTTCGGTGGTATCGGCGCCGTCGAGCACCACTCGGAATCCACCGAGACCTACTGGGTGCACACGGCGGGCTTGAAAGTTGTTGTGCCGTCGACTCCCTCCGATGCCTACTGGCTGCTTCGGCATGCGATCGCCGCTCGCGATCCGGTGATCTACCTGGAACCCAAACGGCGGTACTGGGGCCGTGAGGCGGTCGATTTCACTGCGCCGGGGCCGCCGATAGGAAAGGCTGTGGTGCGGCGGCCCGGCGACGACGTCACGGTGCTCACCTATGGCGGGCTGGTCGGCACCGCGGTGAACGCCGCCGAGATCGCGGACGCCCACGTCGAAGTGGTCGACCTTCGCTCGCTGAGCCCGCTGGACTTCGACACGGTGGCCGCGTCGGTCCGAAAGACCGGGCGCGCGATCGTCATGCACGAGGGACCCCGCACACTGGGCTTCGGGGCGGAGCTGGCGGCGCGGATCTCCGAAGAGTTGTTCTACGACCTCGAGTCACCGGTGTTGCGCGCCACCGGATTCGACACTCCGTACCCACCGGCGCGGTTGGAAAAGCTCTGGCTGCCGGGCGTGGACCGGCTGCTCGACTGCATCGAGAAAGCGATGCGACGGCCATGAGTGACTTCCTGGTACCCGACCTGGGTGAGGGCCTCGAGGACGCGACGATCACCAGTTGGGCCGTCGCCGTCGGGGATGTCGTCGAACTCAACCAGACCCTGTGCACGGTCGAGACCAACAAAGCCGAAGTCGAAATTCCAAGCCCGTATGCCGGACGGGTCGCCGAGCTCGGTGGCGCCGAGGGTGAAACGTTGGCCGTGGGAACGCTGTTGGTGCGCATCGAGACCGAGGAGCGCGCACCGGTTCTGGTCGGCTACGGCATCGACGACGGCTTGGACCGCAGTCGGCGGGCGCGTGCGGCCCCGAAGACGCGCAAGTTGGCCGCCGACCTCGCGGTGGACCTGAACGGGCTGCGGCCGGGATCAGGCACCGACGGCGTGATCACCCGCGACGATGTGCTCGACGCGGCCGGGACTGCGTCACAGAGCATTCCGGTGCGCGGTGTGCACGCCCGGATGGCCACCCACATGTCGTTGTCCCGCAGCCGGATTCCCGACGCCCATGCCAGCGTCCAGGTGGACGGCACGGCGCTGCTGCGGCTCCGGGACCAGCTCGACGTGACGCCGTTCGTCCTGACGTTGCGGTTGCTGGTGATCGCCCTGGGTCGCCATCCCATGCTCAACGCCACTTGGATGGAAGCCGCAGCGGGACCGGAGATCCGGTTACACCCCGATGTTCGGCTGGGTGTCGCGGTGGCCACCGAGCGAGGTCTGGTGGTTCCGGTTGTCGATACCCGTGAACGTTCCACCCGGCAGTTGGCCGCCGCTGTCGACGACGTTGTCGAGCGGGCCAGGGCAGGCACCTTGGCGCCGACCCAGCTGAGCGGATCGACGTTCACCGTGTCGAACTTCGGTGCGCTGGGTCTCGACGACGGGGTTCCGGTGATCAACTACCCGGAGGCCGCGATCCTCGGGATTGGCTCACTGAAGCCGCGGGCGGTGGTCGTCGACGGCGCAGTGGTGGCCCGGCCGACCATGACGCTCACGTGCGCATTCGACCATCGCATTGTCGACGGGGCGCAGGCAGCGGCGTTCCTGACCGATCTGCGCGGACTCATCGAAGCGCCGGAGACGGCGTTGCTCGATCTCTAGGCCTGCGGGTAGGGCGTGTAGCGCTTGTTGTATCCCAGTTGGCGGTCGGCGATCTGGGCTGCCCGCTGGGCTGCGGTGACGTAGACCGTGCCTGCCGGGAGCACCGAGGCGAGATCGGTGAGCTTCACCACCTGCGAGCTCACAGTCGGGTCGATGGTGGAGTTCGGATCGAAATCCTGGAACCGGATTGAGATCGTGCCCTGATTCAGACCACCGGTGGACACCCAGTTCGCCACGGACGGATCGGTGGGGGAGACCACGATCGTGTACGTCTGGTTGTCGTCGTTTCTGTCGGACTGGCTGACATTGAGGCTGGTCTGCTCATCCCAGTAGTTGTTGGTGATGGTCCAATCGTTGGTCACCGGAACACTGAAGTATCGGGCCTTGCCTGGGTCGATGGTGAGGACCAGCGCCTCATCGTCGGCCAGCTGGAAGTACCCGACGCTCTGCAGCTGGGTGGCCAGGAACGACGCGTTGTGGTCGGGGTCGGAGAACACGTTGGGCGCCTTGGTCTTACCCGTGGTGGCGTCTTTGGTGGCGACCGACATGTACTTGTCTTCGCCGCTGATCCCGAGCAGCAGCATGATCACCGCCGCCTCGACCGATTGCAGCAGGCGCGGTGCGGGCAGCGGCGGGATGAGCGAAACCAGCGAGGTCAGCAGCGGGTTGCCAGTCACCAGCGGGCCAAGGCCTGGGATGGCGAACCCGCCGACCTGGCTGAACAAGCTGTTCGGCGGGCCGCTGACCCGCAGGATCGACAGGCTCATCGGCTCCTCGGTATTCCAGTCCGCCAATGTGTTTCGTGTGGTGATCAGGCTGGTTCCGGGCGGCAGGTACAGGTGATTGGTCTGGCCGGGCGCGGTCGGTGTGGAGTCGGCGGTGATGGTGAAGCTGCCGTCGGCGTTCAGCACGAGGTCCTTGCCGTTGATGTTGTCGGCGGTGGTTCCACTCAGGCCGGTCAGCACGCTGAAGTTGGTGTCGGTTGGCAGGGCGCCGTCGAACTTCCCGGTGATCACATAAGACGACGCATTGTTCACGCCCACGAATCGGTAGATGGTGTCGGGGTTGTCGTACCAGATGCGGGTCCCGCTGAAGTTCTGCAGATACCAGCTGTGGCTGGGTGCGACCTGTTGAAAGAACTTGGGAGCGTTCGAGTTCAGCAGCAGCACTTCCATCGCGGCTTGGTTCGCATACTCCGTGATGGCCTGGTCTAACTGGGCCATGTTCTCCTTGTCCGGCCCACCGATGAGGGTGAAGTTCTTCTGCGCGGCCAGCCACCAGCCGATCTTCAACACCTCCTTGGCCAGGCGGACGAACGGTGAGTTCGTGATCTGGGTGACGGTCTGCTCGGCGTTGAGCTGATCGGTGGTGGACAAGACCGACGTCGGCTCGGGCGTGCCCGGATTCTCCAGAACGGTCACCTTCGCGGTGGCGGTGGCACCGCCGTTGGGTGCGAAAAATGTTGCGAGACCATGCCAATGGGTGCGGTTGCCGGGCTGATCGTCGGCGATGACGGCGAAGGTGTCGGTGCCGCCCAGGGCGGTGAGCTGCGCGTTGGGGGTGTAGGTGAAGGTGCCGTCGTCGTGGATGTCGACGGTGCCGTGTTGCGGATCCTGGGTCACGGTGTAGGTCAGCGTGTAGCCGTTGGCTTGTCGGGCGTTGAGCGTTCCGGTGATGGTGCCGTCGCCGGCCTGGACGTTCTGGGCGGCGTTGTAGGCCAGCGTCGGCCGGCGGGCGAGGAAGATGTTGCCGACGGTCGCAGGCGGTTGCTGTGTGGTCTGTTCGGCCTCGCGGCGGGCGTAGCCGAGGACGTCGGTCAGGGTGACGGCGTCACGGGGAGCGGAGGGGTTGGTGCGAGCTGACGACGCGACACGCTTCGGCGCGACGCGGGCTTTCTGGGGCCCGGCCTTCACGGATTGCCGCGCCGAGTGTGCGGTGGCATTCGTCGTGCTGCCGGTGTCAGCCGTTGCGATGCCGGGGTTGTTGGCCACGGCCACGCCGACGCCGAGAACGAACGCCAGCGCGCCGACCCGGCCGATGTAGTGGGCGTACCGGCTCGATGTGGTGTGGGTCACACACGGACTGTAGGCCGTTGACGCCGAGCGTGTGGGTAGTCGTCGACAAATCGACTGTTCACCACCGACACCTCGCACGCCCGCCGTCAGAGTGGGCAGCCGGCGGCGCGCAGCTTGGTGGTGACACGCACGATGATCACGTCGGGTCGTCTGAGCATGTCGGCGCTGACCACACGAAGACGTCCATCCCCAGCGCCGTGGAGCGTGGGAGTTGTCGGTGACGAATCGATCGTTCATCACCGACATCTCGCACGCTCGACGTCAGACGTGGGCGTGAAACTCCCACGGCGCGGTGGGCAGTACGTCGCCGGTCTCCAGCAGCGTCTTGAGGTTGGCGAACACCGTGGGCCAGCCCTGCCCGACCGACTCCCGGTCCGCGGGAGACTGGAAGTTCGTATGGGTGACAGTCAATTTGACGATGTCACGGAAGGGTTCGATGTCAAACGTGACGATGCTTGCCTCGGCGGTCGGGTCGTCGCTGGGCTCGCCGAAGCCGAAGACCAGGCGCCGCGGGGGATCGACCTCCATGACGGTGCCGGCGACGTCGACGATGCCGGAACCATCGGACCGGACATGCTCGACGCGGCCGCCGACGTGCCAGTCCGAGACTTGCGCGTGGCCCCAGAATTTCGCGGTCAACTCGGCGTCGGTGAGGGCATGCCACACCTGTTCCGCGCTGGCATGGATGTAGGTGGTGTAGACGTAATCGGGGATGGTCTCTGACATTGCGCTCTCCTCCGCGTGCTGCTTGATCGTGGCCAGGGCTGCCAGCCGAGGCTCCTCGAACTTCCAGATCCAGCGGGTCTGGAGTTGGTGGATCGGTACCGCATTCAGGTAGTGGAGCTTGCGGCGGCCATCGCGCACTGACGTCACGAGGTTGGCGCTCTCGAGAATCTCGATGTGCTGGCTGACCGACTGCCTGCGCATGTCGAGCCCCTCGCAGAGCTCGCCGAGCGTCAGCCCCGCACGCTCATGAAGCATGTCGAGCAGCCGTCGCCTGCCGGGGTCGGCCAACGCCTTGAAGACCGCGTCCGCGTCCACGGCGCAATTATGCAGGCATTTGCCTGCCTATTGCAACCACCCAGTTCAGCGTTGCTGCGCAGCGGCCAGCCTGGCCCTGAACTCCGGCGACTCGATGGAGGTGGCCTGCGGGCCCAGCTCGATGTCCTTCGCCGCTTCGTGGTGGTCGGTGTCAAGGAAGCCGGGGATGGCGGTCGCGCGCATCGACGCCTTCGTGGACAGTACGACCTCGCGCGGCGCGGCCGCTGGCCCGGCGGCCAGCTCGAGTGCAGCCGCGACGGGATCCTCGGCGACGGTCAGGGCAAGACCATGCCGTACCGCGGCCTCGGCGTCGAAGCGCATGCCGAACAGCAGCGCCGCGCGGGCGACCTGCGGGCCGACCGCACGCTGCAGCATCCAGGTCGCTCCGCCGCCTGGGTGGATGCCGAGTTTCTGGAACCGCGGATCGAACAATGCGTGCGGCCCCGCGATGCGGACGTCGGCGGCCAGTGCCAGGTTCAGCCCGGCACCCACGGCCGCGCCGTTGACCGCCGCGATGGTCGGCAGGGTGCACCGGCCGACGGCCATGAAGCCGGCGTAGATGCGCTCGAGCCCCTCCTTGGCAGCCGCTCCGAGGGCGGACAGGTCCGCGCCCGCGCAGAATGCCTTGCCCGCACCGGTGATCACCACAGCATGAGCCTCGGCCTCGGCCGCCGCGACGGCGTCGCGCAGCTGCTGGGACATCGCGTCGGTGACGGCGTTACGCCGGTCGGGATCATTGACGGTGATCAGCGCGACGCGATCGATGACCTGATAAAGGACCAGGTCAGACATTGCGAGTCTCCATCTTGGGGAGGCTAGCAGCTAGGGTCGGATCATCATGGCGGCACCGCATCAGCAACCTGTCCGGGTAGCCGTCTTGGGTCCTGTCCGGGCCTGGCACGATTCGACGCCGGTCGACGTGGGCGGGCCACGCCAGCGTTCCCTACTCGCGCGACTGGCGCTGGCCAAGGGCCAGGTGGTGTCGGTCGACCGGCTCATCGAGGATCTCTGGCACGGCGAACCCCCGCCGAAAGCGCTGTCCGCACTTCAGGCTTATGTCTCGCATCTGCGGCGGGTGCTCGAACCGGACCGCGCGCGGCGGGCCCCGGCCGAGATCATCGTCAGCGCCGCACCCGGTTATCGACTGGCGCTGCCCGTCGATTCCGTCGACGCGTGGTGGTTCGACGAGCAGGTGCGGGCGGCGGAGGCCGAACCCGACCCGGCACGGCGGGTCCAACTCCTCACCGCGGCCCTCGAGCAATGGGCCGGTGAACCCTACGCCGAGGTGTCCGACGCTGCCTGGGCCATCGCCGAAATCGCCCGCCTCGCGGAATTGCGGCTCGCTGCAATCGAATTGCGGGCGTCGGCCCAGCTTGCGCTGGGCCACCACAGCGCCGTGGTCGGTGCATTGGAACGGGTGGTCCTCGAGCACCCCACCAGAGAGGGGGCGGCCGCCATCCTGGCCACCGCGCTCTACCGGGCTGGTCGGCAGGCCGCCGCGTTAGCGGTGTTGCGCAGCACACGCGATCATCTCGCCGACGAGCTGGGACTCGAACCGGGGCGGGCGCTGCGCGATCTCGAACGCGACATCCTGAGCCACGCTGCGCATCTCGACGACGATCAGCCGGCGGCTCTGCCGCTCCCGCAGGCGCCGACTCACGTGCCGAATATTGCCGAACCTTCTGCGCCCCATGGCCGTTCCCGTGAGCTGGCGGCGATCGACGACGCCGCCGCCGACGCCCGCCATGGCGGCAGCCGCCTGGTGTGGGTCGGTGGCGAGGCAGGCGCCGGAAAGACCACCGTCACCGGCGCTGCCGCGGCTCGGTTGCGCGCCGCCGGTTGGACGGTTGCGGCCGGACGGTGCCCAGAGGTCGACGGTGCGCCGCCGGGGTGGGCCTGGACGGAGGTGCTGCGGCACTTCAGCGGTTCCTTCGCCGCGGCCGATCAACGTCACATCCGCGCCCTCGCGCCACTGCTGCACGAGGCCGACGCCACCGCCGACGACCAAAGTACTTTCTGGACAGCGCATGCCGTCGCGGATGTGATCGGCCGGTCCGCCACCGTCCAACCGGTCGCGGTGCTCTTGGACGATCTGCACCGAACTGACGGCCTCACCCTGGAACTGCTGCGGTTGGTCATCCACGAATTGCAGGACCGGCCGGTTCTGGTCGTGGCCACGTATCGGCCGTCGGAGTCGGGACCCGAATTGGCCGCAGCACGCGCGGCGCTCGCGGTGCGCACCGTCGCGCACGTGAGCATCGGCGGTTTGGGGGCGGAGGCGACGACTGCGCTCGCCGCCGACTGCGGCTTGACCGATCTCACCGAGAACGAGTCGCGGCTGTTGCACGACCGCACCGGCGGCAACCCGCTCTTCGTGAGGGAACTCGCACGTCTGATGATGTCGGAGGGACTCGATACCGCGCGGGTCGCGGTACCGACCGGGGTGGGGGATGTGCTGCGGCGCAGACTCGTTCGCCTTCCCGGCGCGACGGTGACCGCCCTCCGACAGGCCGCCGTCCTCGGCCGGGACATCGACGTCGATCTGCTCGCCGAACTCGCCCAGCGTGACCCCGACGACGTACTCGAGGCGTTGGAGCCTGCGGTGTTGGTCGGTCTGCTGGAGGAGCCCGGCGCCGGCCAGGTCAGGTTTGCCCACGCGTTGGTGCGCGACACGCTGTACGAAGACACGTCCCTGCTGCGTCGCTCGCGTCTGCACGCGGCCGTGCTGGACTTGCTGTTGGCCCGGTCGACGGATCCGGCAGCGCTGGCCTATCACGCGGTCGCGGCCGCGACACCGGCCAGCGCGGCCGCCGCCGCAGAACTGGCGATGGCCGCAGGCCACGAGGCGGACCGGGTTGGTGCTCCCGCCGAGGCGGCCCGGCAATGGCAGGCCGCGGTCCGGATGCTGGAGCTGGCGAACCGCGCCGAGGCCGGGCCGCCGGATGTCGAGCGAACCATCGAGGCCTACTGCGGATGGGTGGCCGCATCGGCTCGGGTGGGTGACGTGGTCGCCGCCCGTGATGCTCTGAAAGAGGCTCTGCCGCTTGCCGATGGGTCCGACGAACGCGTCGCCCGGGTGCTGACGGCGTGGGACGCGCCGCTGATCTGGCGGGTGCGGATCAGTGATCATGCCGACGCCGACATCGTCGGCCCGCTGCAGCGAGTACTCCGCGGCGAGCTGTCGCCGGAGGTTCGGGTGCGGCTGCTCACCACGCTGTTCGCCGAGTTGGAGGGCGCCGACCATGATGCCGCGCTGGCGGCGAGCGCCGAGGCGCTCACGCTGGCGCGCGCACTGTACGAACAAGATTCGCAGGCGCACGGCAGGCTGCTCTGCGCGGCGCTCAATGCGCGTGCCTATGCCGCGTTGGGTCCGGATCTGGCACACGAGCGCGAGATGCTGACCGACGAATTCCTCTCCGTCGCAGAATCTTCCGCCGCCGTTGACTATCAGGCTGTCGCGCACTGGCTGGCGTTCCTCGCTGCGGCCGGCCGCTCCGATCTGGTGGCCGCCCTTGACCACGTCGACCTTGCGGTGGCCAGAGCCGGCACCGGACAGCTGGCGCCGCTGCTGACGGTGTTGGAGGTGTTCACCGCTCAGCTGAGCGTGCTTGCGGGCCGGATCGACGAGGGTGAGGGTCGCTACGTCGCGGCCGCCCGCCGGTTGGCCGAGCAGGGCACGGCCAACGGCGCGCAGATGGGCCTTGTGGGCCGGTTCACCGCGGGTCTGGCCCGCGGGGAGTTGGCGCCGCTGGCCGACGACTTGGTGGCCGTGCACACCTACGTCTCGACATCCATCGCCGACGGCGCCGTGCTGGCGCTGGCGAGGGCCGGCCGCGAGGCCGACGCCCGGCAGATCTGGGCGAACCAACAGCCGGTCGAGCGGTCCTACTACTGGCTGGCCATGACGACGCTGCGGGCGCACGCCGCCGTCGCGCTCGGCGACGCCGACGTCGCGACTCGGTGCGCTGAAGAGCTGAAACCGTTTTCGGGCCGGATGGCCGGGTTGGACAACGGCAGCCTGTTGACCGGCCCGGTCGATGACGCGCTGGCCGCCATCGCCGAATTATTGGGCGACCAGGACGCCGCACAACGGTACCGGGCCGCCGCCGCCGCGCTGAGGACTCAGCTGGCGGCCGAGGCGGCTCGGCTCGTCGACCGGGTCAGCCGCTGAACACCTCGTTCTCGAATTTCCGGTGCCGCCAAGCCAATACGGCCAACAGCAGACGAAGAACGGGACTGACTTCCTTGGCCAGTGCGGCCCGTTCGTCGTCGGTGGCCGCCCCCACCGTGCGTGGCCCGTCGAACGTCAGCCGCCCCGTCCGCTGTGCGGTCTTCTCCACGACCTGCCAATCGGCCACCGACACGTGCCGGCGGATCACCGGGAAGATGTCGCGCTCCTCTTCGGCGATGTGTTCGGTGAGCAGGTTGCGCAGATCGGCCAGCTCGGCGCCCAACAGCGCGGCGGTCCGACGATCACCACCGGCCACCCGGAATGCGTTCGCCCGATGCGCGATGATCTCCAGGCGCGGATCCAGCGCGGCGTGGTCGTCGGTCAGCTCGGTCAGGTCGACGATGTCTTTCGCGCAGGCGTCGATCACCGGCCACAGCACGGTGTCCTCGACGGTGTGGTGATGGTGGATGGACTCGCACAGCAGGTCGGTGTAGCGGGCGATCGCCTGGGCGCGCCGGGTCGAGCAGCGCTGCCGCCCCTCGCCGATGTCGGTCACCGTGGCGGCCAGGCGGCCGACGTCGGCGAGCATCGCCCGATGCGCCAGCGTGATGCCGATCAGGTCGGGCTCGGGGTCGTGGGGCTGGCGGGGGGTGACGGTGACGGGCTGTGGTGTTTTCATGCGACGACCATGGCTGGCCGCACTTGTAAGACACTTGCGATCGACTTGCGGTCCGTCGAGGGAGATTGTTTACACCGCCGAAATGTTCACCCGCGCGATCGGCTGCCGGTTACGTTTCAATGAATCCGCCAGACCGCGCGCCAGAAGGGAACCACAGGTGGCAACGATCAACGCGGAGCCCTTCCCGCTCGATATCGACATCGCGAGCACCGCGCTCGTGATCATCGACATGCAGCGCGACTTCGTGCTGCCCGGTGGATTCGGTGAGGCGCTCGGCAACGACACCTCACTGCTGTTGGCCGCGGTCGAACCGATCAAGCGGGTGCTGGCCCAGGCTCGCAAGATCGGCATGCTGGTCATCCACACCCGGGAGGGGCACCGGCCCGACCTGACCGACTGCCCGCCGGCCAAGCTGCACCGCGGCGGCAAGACGTTCATCGGCGAACCCGGCCCCATGGGCCGCATCCTGGTTCGCGGCGAGCAGGGCCACGACATCATCGACCAGCTGTATCCCATCGACGGCGAACCGGTGATCGACAAACCCGGCAAGGGCAGCTTCCATGCCACCGACCTCGGCCAGATCCTGGCTGACCGCGGCATCAAGACGCTGGTGGTCTGCGGGGTGACCACCGAGGTCTGCGTCCACACGACAGTTCGCGAAGCCAACGACCGCGGCTATGAATGCCTGGTGCTCAGCGATTGCGTGGCGTCGTATTTTCCGGAGTTCCAGCGGGTGGCGCTCGAGATGATCAAGGCGCAGGGCGCCATCTTCGGGTGGGTGGCCGACGCCGACGAGTTCATCGCGGCGACATCCTGACGAATGGGCACCAGTTCGCGTTTCTATCCCAACCTCTACAAGGACTCGGTGTCCTTGATGACGGTGTCGGCGCGAGTGACGTCGATACCCGGCATCGAGGCCGCGTCGGTGGTGATGGCGTCGGCCACCAACGTCGACAACCTCGCCCAAGCCGGCCTCGGCGCCTTCGATGTCCGGCCCAACGATCTGATCGTCGCGGTGTCGGGCAGCGATGAAGCCTGCGACGAAGCGCTCGCCGTGGCCGACACGCTGCTGTCGGCGTCACCTCCCGACAGCGGTGACGAGGCATCGGCGACACCGACCACCAGCATCCAGATGGCCGTCGCCACCGAGCGCGCGCTCAACCTGGCGCTGATCTCGGTGCCCGGCGATTACGCCGCCGCCGAGGCGATGAAGGCGCTGCGGCTGGGCTTGGACGTGATGGTGTTCAGCGACAACGTCACCCCGGACGCCGAGCTGGCGCTCAAGGACTACGCGCAGGCCCACGATTTGATGGTGATGGGCCCGGACTGCGGCACCGCGATCATCAACGGCATTCCGCTGGGTTTCGCCAACGTGGTGCGGCGCGGCCCGATCGGGGTGGTCGGCGCCTCCGGCACCGGGACCCAGGAGGTGACCGTCCGGATCCATCAGAACGGTTCGGGGGTATCGCACGCGCTCGGCACCGGCGGCCACGACCTGGCTGAGGCGATCGGCGGCATCTCCATGCTGCACGGCTTGGCCGCCCTCGGCGCCGACCCTGCCACCGCGGTTATCGTGCTGGTGTCCAAGCCGCCGTCGCCGACGGTGGCCGCGAAAGTACTTGCCGCAGCGCAGGACAGCGCCAAACCGGTTGTTGTCATCTTCCTCGGGGCCGATCCCGCGTCCATCACCCGCGACGGCGTGTACGGCGCGGCGTCGCTTGCGCAGGCTGCGGACATGGCCGTCGAACTGGCCGGTGGTGGGCAGCCGACCGCCACCGGGATCGCCATCTCAGCTGAGATGAACCGAACGCTGGCCGATCTCGCGGACGCCATGGCGCCGAGCCAACGGTACGTCCGGGGCATCTTCTCCGGCGGCACCTTCTGCTACGAGGCGCAGCTGATACACCACGCCCACGGCGTGACCGCCCAGTCGAACACCCCGGTGGCCGGCAACACCGCGCTGGCCGATCTCCGCACGAGTCAGGGGCACACCATTCTCGACATGGGTGACGATGAATTCACCCGCGGCAAGCCACATCCCATGATCGACCCGTCGCAGAAGGACGCCCGCATCCGGGCCGAGATCGCCGACCCCGCCACGGCGGTCGTGTTGTTCGACGTGGTGCTGGGCTACGGCTCGGCCGATGACCCAACGGCAGAACTGGTTTCGATCATCGAAACCGGCGCGGCCGCGGCCCGTGCCGAGGGGCGGACCGTCGCCTTCGTCGGCTACGTATGCGGTACCGAACTGGACCCGCAGGACCGGACCAAGGCCGTCGCCGCCCTGCAGTCGGCCGGGGTGCTGGTCGCGTCGAGTAACGCGGAGGCGGCCCTGTGGTCTGCGACTGTGGTCACCGCGCGGGGAGGAGATCGATGAAAGAGCTTCTCCAACAGGATCTCAACGTCGTCAACGTCGGACTGCAGAGTTTCGCCTCGAACATCACTGCGGCCGGCGGCCGGGTCACCTCGGTCACCTGGGCTCCGCCGGCCGGTGCCGACCCGGGATTGGGCTGGACATTGGCAACCCTGATCGGTGACCCGCGCATCGAGGCCGCCAACGCCGTCGCCTTCGACCGGTACCTGGGTGCGCAACCTCGACTGGTCGACCTGGTCCGCGCCGGGGAGGTGATGGCCGGGCTCGGTCCTGGGGAGCGCCGCATCCTGCACGCCGGGCCGCCGATCGACTGGCCCGACATGTGCGGACCGCAGCGCGGCGCCATCGCCGGGGCGATCCTCTACGAAGGCTGGGCCGACGATCTCGACGCCGCCGAAAAACTCGTGGGCAGTGGAGAAGTGGCGCTCGAACCGTGTCACGAGCACGGTGCGGTCGGACCGATGGCCGGCATCATCAGCCCGTCGATGCCGGTGTGGGTGGTGGAGAACACCGCCGCCGGGAATCGGGCTTACAGCAACCTCAACGAGGGGCTGGGCAAGGTGCTGCGGTTCGGTGCCCACTCGCCCGACGTGCTCAACCGATTGCGGTGGCTGGGCAGCGACTTCTTCGAGACCATGCAGGTTGCGGTGCGCGGACTGGCCGATCCCGACCTCAAACCACTGATGGCACAGGCGCTGCACATGGGCGACGAACTGCACAACCGCAACGCCGCCGCCTCCGGGCTGCTGTTCAAACGGCTGACACTGGCACTTCTGGGATCTGAGCTCGCCTCCGACGCGGTGCGGCGGGCTCTGGAATTCGTCGCAGGCAACGATCACTTCTTCCTCAACATCTCGATGGCCGCAGCCAAATCGATGTCGGACGCGGCTGCCGACGTGCCGGGCAGCAGCATGGTGACGGTGATGGCCCGCAACGGGGTCAACTTCGGCATCAAGCTCTCCGGCACCGGCAATCAGTGGTTCCAAGCGCCCGCGAATCCTGTTGACGGACTGTACTTCCCGGGCTACACGGTCGACGACGCGGCCGCTGACCTCGGCGACTCGGCGATCACCGAGACCAACGGGCTGGGCGGCTTCGCGATGGCTGCCTCGCCGGCGATCGTCCAGTTCGTCGGCGGCACCCCGGCCGACGCGACCGCCAACAGCCGCCGGATGCTGTCCATCACGCTGGGCGGCAACCCCGCATTCACTTTGCCGCCGTTGAACTTCGGCGGAACACCCGCCGGGATCGATGCCCGCCTGGTTGCCGACTCCGGCATCTTGCCCATCATCAACACCGGGATCGCGCACCGGCAGGCCGGTGTCGGGCAGATCGGCGCGGGCATCACCACCGCGCCGATGGACTGCTTCACCGCCGCTCTGGCCGCGCTGGCGTCAGGACTGCAGAAGTGAGCACCGCGATCGTCGCGTTCGGCGGCAACGCGTTGGTCACCGACGCCGAACATGACTCCATTCCCCAGCAGTACGACACGGTCAGCCGCACCGCCGGACCGTTGATCGACATGGTGGAACAAGGCTGGAAACTCGTTGTCTCCCATGGCAACGGCCCGCAGGTTGGGTTCATTCTGCGACGCTCGGAGCTCGCGCAGGACGAGGTCGATCCCGTTCCGGTGGACTACGCCGTGGCAGACACCCAGGGCGCGATCGGCTACATGTTCGTCAAAGCTCTGCGTAACGAGCTGGCGCGCCGGGGTTTGTCGCGACCGGTGGTGGCTCTCGTCACCCATTCGGTGGTCAGCGTCGACGACCCGGCCTTCACCAACCCCACCAAACCGGTCGGTTCGTTCCTGACCGAGGACCGGGCCAGGGGGCTGGCGGACAGTCTGGGCTGGACCATCGCCGAGGACGCCGGCCGCGGCTGGCGGCGCACGGTGGCCTCGCCGCGGCCGACCACCATCCTGGAAACCGACGTGATCCGGCGGCTGCTCGACGACGGCGCCATCGTCGTTGCGGTCGGCGGCGGCGGCATCCCGGTGGCGCTCGAACCCGACGGCACGGTCGTCGGCGTCGAGGCGGTCGTCGACAAGGACATCGCCTCGGGGCTGCTGGCCCACGAGCTGGGTGCCGAGCTGCTGCTGATCCCCACCGGGGTCGCGCGGGTGGCCATCGGGTTCGGCACGCCCGCCGAGACCTGGCTGGACACCATCACCGTCGGCCAGGCCCGCGACTACATCGCCTCAGGCCAATTCGGTAGGGGGTCGATGGAACCCAAAGTCGAAGCGGTCGCCGATTTCGTCGCCGCGACGCCCGGTTCCGTCGGCGTCATCGGCGCCGCAGAGGAGATCCCGGCCATCCTGGCCGGTACGGCGGGCACCCGGATCGTCGGCGACGCAACGGGTCCCGCAGTGGAGGAGAAGGGAAGTGACGCAGTGCTGTTGGCGGTCAACGGAACACTGATGCGAGGGCTGAAACTGTCGCCGAACATGGCCGCCGCCGGAGCCACATTCCTGCGGGAGGCCACCACCGAGCCGGTGTACCGGCTGTGGACGATCAACGACGAGCATCCTGCGATGATTCGCGTCACCGACGGCTCGGGCGTCGGCGTGGCGGTCGAGGTGTGGGAGGTACCTGCCGCGGGTCTGGCCGGAATCCTGCTCAACGAGCCTCCCGGGCTGTCGATCGGCAAGGTGAACCTCGATGACGGCTCGACGGTGCTCGGGGTGATCGGGGAGCCCGCGCTGGTCGAGGGACAGCGGGAGATCACCGAGTTCGGTGGGTGGCGGGCCTACACCGCCGCCGGCGGGGATGTGTGAGCAGAAGGTATAGCCACCGTCGGTGGTGACCGACGGCATCCGCCACACACACACTGACCACTACTACGAGGGCCTTCGCATGGGTGAGCGCGAGTTCGCCATCGCTACCGCGGTGCTACGCCCGGTCGCCGAGTTCTCGCTGTACTTCCTGCCCGCCCTGACGACTCGAAGTCCGCGCGGTTCGGTGGCGGCACCGTCGCGATGGTGGAACCGCCGGGCGCCGAGGAGCAGTCCGCGGTTTAACCCCGCGTCGCGGCGCCCTCTCGGCGTCGCACCCCGGCCAGCACGTCGGGCTCGGCGCGGAACTGGAGACTGCGCACCTGCCCATCCTCGATGGTGAAGTCGAACGCGACCTTGACCTCGCCGCGGTGGATCCAGGCCGACCCGGGCCTGTCGTCGACGAAGACCGGAAACGCGGCTGCGGCAGCTCCGTTGAAGAAGGTGGCCACCTCGTCGCGGCCCTCCATGTGTGCTGGCGTGCCGAGAGCGGCCGCCGCGGCGTCGGCGGAGACCGTCACGTCGGGTGCGAGGAGTTGCAGCAGCCGGGTGAAGTCGCCCTCGCGCGCCGCGGTCATGAACGCGTCAACGACCTCCCAGTCGGCGAGGGCATCCTCGGGCGATGCCGGGCGCACCTTGGCCCGCGCCCGAGACGCCAGCTTGCGAGCGGCGGCGGGGGTGGTGTCGAGCATCGACGCGATCAGCTCGAATTCCACGCCGAAGCTGTCGTGCAGGACGAAGGACACCCGTTCGGCGGGTGTCAGCCGGTCGAGCACCACCTGCAGCGCGATGCCGACGGTGTCGGCCAGCACTACGTCGTCGGCGGGGTCGGGTGCGGTCTCGTCGAACTCGATCGACTCGGTCGGCACCGGTGTGCGGGCCCGCAGCCGGTCGAGGCACAGCCGAGAGGTCACGGTGGTGAGCCAGCCCGCAAGGTTGTCGATCGGTTCGTCGGTGGCATGCAACCGCAGCCACGCCTGTTGGACGACGTCCTGGGCTGCGTCGGCGTCGCCCAGAATCCGCCCGGCGATGCGCTGCAGGCGCGGGCGTTCGGCCTCGAAGCCGTCGCGAAGCTGATAATCACTCACCATGCCGGTCACACTTTCGTCGTTGGGCGCGTCAACATCTTGACGCGCCCGGACGGCCGGGTGTGACCAGATGAGGAGGAGTTAGCCCCGTGAAGACCATGACCTGCCAAGACCTGGGTGGCCCATGCGATCTCGTGCACCGCGGTGACACCGCCGACGACATCATCAAGGCGCAGGACCAGCACCTCAAGGATGTGGTCTCCGGTGGCGACGCCGCCCACGTGCCCGCGCGCGAGGACATGAAGGGCCGCTGGCGCCACCCCATCAAGTCGATGGGGTGGTACAACGACGTCAAGAAGCGGTTCGCGGAGCTGCCGGAGAAATAGCCGCGCTGTTCTGATGCTCAGTTGCCTCGATCCACCCCGTCGAAAACCTCCACGGAGTGCTGAAAGGGGGCAGGTGTGACACCGAGTTGGTGACCGAAGGGGTGGTCGAGCCAGAACACGACGAAGAGCAACAATCCGAGCAAGATGGCGACCGCACTGGACAGCAGGACGTGTCCGCGCCTGCTGTCCATACGGATGAAACCCAGCAGCGCCAGTACGACGAGACCGCCGAAGAGCAGTCCCGTCCATAGCAAGCCGGGTATCCGTGGGCGGGCGTCCAGAATTCTGGTGTTGCGTTGCGATGTCAGGACGGTGAGTTGGCCGAGGAAGTCTCCGCGCAGTGGGTTCGCCGTTTCGGGCTGGCCCTGCGTGCCGAGAACGCGGTACATATCGGTGATTGCACCTCGCGCGGTTGAGGCGGCACCGGTGCGCGTGTGCGGATCCCATTCATCCGGCACAGCAGTGGCATAGGTGCGCAGTAGCTGGCGGATCTTGCCTTGCTCGGCGGCCGGCATGCCGACCGTCTGGCGGTACATCGTTGCCAGCGTGGATGATTCGCTGGTGACATTCATCTCGGCCGACGAGAATTGCTCCCATGCAACCACGACGGTGAATCCCAGCAGCGCACCGTACACCAGGCTCACCGTGGTCAAGAACGGTGACAGCGACGCGTTGTACCCGGTGCCGTGTTCGGGCACCCCGGTGTGGTTGGCCAGCCAGATACTCCCCACCGCGAGCGCAATGGAAACTGCAACAACGACAATCAGGAACAACCACAATCCCGGCAGGCCCATCCCGGCCACTGATTACCTCCTGTTGGAGTGCGCGCTTCCTTTGGCCTGCCGCTGCGACGGTGTCGCCTTGGCGCGTCCGCCCTGACTGGTCGAACCTTCAGGCGACTTGCTGCTGATGGTGGAAATCTTCTGCGCCGCAGTGGAATTTGCGCCCGCGCCATCCGTCGCTGCCGCGGGGCTGCTCGCCGCTATGGCTGGACGGCTCGACGGCCGTACGGCTTGGCGCAAACTATGGCCGGTGGCTGTGGTGGTCGGTGCGAACTTTGGCTGGGTGACCTCGTTGGCGGTGACTTTCGCGGCCTGCCGGGCGGCGGCGAACGGCAGCGGCGGCAGCGGGGGGAGCGGCGGCAAGAAATAGTTCCACTCGTCGATTCCCAACTGCACCAAGGCATTCCAACTGTCCCGAGCCACGTTGCGAAGGCCTTGGGGGAACGGCAATGGGCCGAGCAACCAGTCGGCGACGTTGAACGTGATGGTTCGGGCGATGCGTTCGCCGAAGTTGTAGAAGATCATGATCTGGCCGGACAGCCAGCCCACGTACGGAACCCAGCCCACCGCATAGGTGGCCACCTCGAACCCGTAGCGAACCCACGGCTCCACGGCGTTGTAAATGTTCTTGACGGTGTCATTGGCGCCGGTTGCGACGACGATCGGTGTGGTGGGCGGTGGCGACGGCGGCGCCTGGCCGAGGCTGGGAATGATGACGCCGTGACCGATCAGGTCGAACAGCGAAGGTCCGGCATACGGCTGATACGGCGTCGTAGGCAGCGCCGCTGCGGTCAACACGACGGCGTGTGTGGCGATGGGGGGTGGAGCGGGTGGTGCGGTCGATGGCCCCCAGGCGACGGCTGCGGCCGTGGCGACGACCGTTGCTCGGACCGCACACGTACCCAATGAGATCGTCATGACACCCACCCCCTTGACGGGCTCAATAATGAAGCTACGCCGAAGGCGCCGCTGCGACGAGAGGTTTGCCGACAACCGCCAGATTTTCGGGAGGAGTGTTGGTCGGATTGCGGTTCGCCCTCAGAACCACAGCGGGGAGTGGACCAGCCAAGAGAAGACGTAGAGCCCGATTGGGATTTCGACGGGAAGCGCCACGATGAAGACGACCGCGATGACGGCGCTGCCGATGCCGGCGGCCACCGTCTCGATGGCGCGTGCAACGGTCTTGGCTGCGCTGGTGACGGCACCCGTGACCGCGTGCTCGACGCTGTGGACCGCGCGAACGACGTTGAAGTGCTGGATATCGCTGCCTAGCATGACGATACGGCCGAGCAGGTCGGTGATGTTCGGGACCGTAGTTGCGTGAGCGGTCGGCGGGGCACTGCTGGTCGTCGTGTGTCGATTGATCGCTGCTGCCACCGGCCTGGGCTTGGGGTCGGCGACGCCTGTCACGGCGCTTGCGGCCAACAACGTCGCCGATGTCTTCGGCCGCGGCGAACTGTGGGCGGCGGGACGGACCGAATGACTCGCCGAGACGTGATGTCGCGCTGAGGAGCCCGTGCCTGCATCGGCGCTCGCCGCACCCGAACACGCCAATGCGGCCGCGCCGATACCGATCGTCAGCGCTCCCACGCCCAACCACGCCGAAACACCCATCACAGCAACCCCCGATATGCCGAACCCACCCTCTTGTTCAGAGTACGAGGATGGGGTGGTTTACATCAGCAAAATTGCGTGTTGGTCGAGGTGTGTCGGGGCTGCCGGTTTCATGAACGTCGGCGAACCACCGTGATGACGAGGCTTGCCGCGGCGACCACAAGGGCGGTACCGGCCAGCCACCGCGAGGTGGTGTCCGATGCGGGGCTTGCCGACGGGGATGGGGGCAGGGGGTCGGTGACCTTGTGCGGCGTGGCTCCCAGAGTCAGTGTGGGCGCGGGGTGTTCCGGCTCGGTGCCGCCCGGCTGGGTCAGCTGGTCCCAGTGCACAACTGTGCCGTCGCTGTAGGTCTGAGTGGTCGGAAAACTGGCGCTGTCGCCGGTGGGGAGCATGACTGCCACTCTGAAGATGGCGAATTGGTCGGGTGAAATCCCGGCGCCGGGCGCTGCCGTCCAGGTGATGGACTTCACGGTCCCGGCGGCGACGTTACGGTCGAGGCGTGCTGTCCAACCGGGAATCTGCTCGGCGCTGACTCCGGTCAGGTCAGGATGGCTGACGGTGACCTCGGTGGTGGTTGCTCCCTTTTCGGATTCGTTGGGCACCTCGAATGCCAAACGCCGTCATCACCGGGAGCCGGGTGGTCGGCGCGCAGCGCCGTGTTGTTCCCTGGGAATCCGCTGCAGGTGTGGACCTGTGAAGAGAATTGAGGTCCCTCGATTAGTCGCATGCGGCGGGTGTTTGGTTCCGGTGCAGTCTGTTGTGGATGCGAGTACTAGCCGACCTGAGGCGACGCTGGAGTTTCGTGTTTAATCTATTGCCAGCCAACGCTTTACGAGAGAGGTCGGGTCCGCCGTGCACATCGAACCGGGAATTGTCGAAGGCCCCAAACTCATCTTGAGTTATGTCACCGCCGGGGGAGCAGGGGCGTATGCGCTGTATCTGGCGTCGAAGCTGGTGAAGACCCGTGGTCTGGGATCGGTGCTGCTTCCGACCCTCGCGACGACGGTGTTGGTGTTCGTGTTCTTTCAGGTTTTCCCGCACTATCCCGTCGGGATCTCCGAAGTGCACCTCATCTTGGGGTCGACGCTGTTCCTGATCTTCGGCGCCGCGCCCGCTGCCTTTGGTTTGGCGGGGGGCCTTCTGTTGCAGGGGGTCTTCTTCGCGCAGTTCGATCTCCCGCAGTACGGGATGAACGTGACCACACTGCTCGTGCCGCTCTTCTCGCTACAGTTTGTCGCGCACAAGGTGATCGCGCCGGAAACGCCCTATGTTGAACTGAAATACCTTCAGGCGCTCGCGCTTTCGACCACATATCAGGCAGGGATCGTCTCCTGGGTGGCGTTCTGGGCGCTGTACGGCGAGGGTTTCGCGGGACAGGCCGTCAGCAACATCGTGACGTTCGGCGCGGCCTATATGACAGTCATCATCATCGAACCGATCGCCGATCTCGGTGTGCTGGCGGCAGCCAAAGGTTTGCGTCAACTCAGAGATAGCCCGGTCGTCGAACGGCGGTTGTTCAACCCCGCCTAGACTTCCGCCCAGACATCGCGGGAACCACCGGCATCTCAATTCCGACTATGAGGTTTGCACTGGTGGTGGTTCGGCGATGAACGGGGATCAAGTGAAAGATGTTCAGAGAGAGTCGATCCGACACGAGCTTGCCGGAATAGAACGCCGTGTGCTCGATGAGGTGTGGATCGGTAGGCCCCGCTGGGCAGGCTACGGCGTGCTGGCGATCCTCGTTTTCGTCTCTGCCACAGCCTGGTGCATCGACGTGGTCGGCGAGGTGTCGGGACCCGGGTCCAACCGGGTGCCGGTGATCGGCACGGTGGCGCTCCTCGGCGCGGCCGGCGCATCGGCTTTCGCCCTGACAGTGCGCCGGTTTCGGGAATGCTGCGCCGCGGCGTATGCCTGTGGCCTGGCCACTCTGATCGGTGCCGGCGCCCTCTGGTGGTTGCGCACGGGACGGCCGGACGCACCCGCCGGGTGGTTGGTCATTGCCGATACGGCCGCGGTGCTGCTGACCTTCGGGTGGCTGTCGGTCGTGGTGAAACCGATCGAGCATTCGCAGCCCCAGATGCGCGCTCACCTCGGGGCGGACAGGTGAACTAATTCGAGACCTTCGCCATTTGTTTGTCGCAACAGATTTCGGAGTGCGCGGACTCCGAACAGCACGGGCAGTCCTTCTCATATCGCAGAGTTGAGCCGCACTCGGTGCACTGATAGGTGTCGCCAGCATTTCGAGCCATATCGCCGATTCTGCGCCGCGGGCGCTTGACGCAGCGGCGAAATCAGCAGAAAGAACGAGACAGGCGCGAGGTCTGTCCTGTGTGACCCTCGACCTGATTCATTTCTCGAGAGTGAACTGGTTGATGTCTATCGAGCCGTTGCGGAACAGGTCGGCGCAGCCGGTCAGATATTTCATGAACCGGTCGTACACCTCTTGTGACTGCACTTCGACGGCACGGTCGCGGTTGGCTGCCAAGTTGGCCGCCCACGCTTCCAGCGTCAGAACGTAGTGCGGCTGGAGCGAATGGGTGCGGGTCAAGGTGAACCCGGTATTGGCGACGTGCTGTTCGATCAGATCGGCTGACGGCAGCTGGCCGCCCGGAAAGATCTCGGTCACGATGAACTTGATGAACCGGCAAAGCTCGAAGGTGAGCGGTACGCCTCGGCGATGCATCTCATACGGGTGAAAGCCGCAGATGGTGTGCAGCAACATGACACCGTCGGCGGGCAGCGCGTCGTAGGTCTTCTCGAAGTAGGCGCCGTATTTCCGGTGGCCGTAGTGCTCCATGGACCCGATGGAGATGATGCGGTCGACCTTCTCGTCGAAGTCCTCCCACCCCTGCAGCCGTACGTCGAAATTGCGTCGCGTCGGGATGCGGGCCAGCCGAGCCGCCGCGGCGTCACGCTGCGTCCGGCTCAGCGTGAGGCCGATGACGTTGACGTCGTAGCGCTCGATGGCCCGCTGCATGCCGGCCCCCCAGCCGCAGCCGACGTCGAGCAGAGTCATGCCGGGCTCCAGCCGTAGCTTGGACAGCGCGAGGTCGAACTTGGCGATCTGGGCCTCGTCGGTCGTCATGCCGGCGCGCTCGTAGTACCCGCAGGTATAGCCCATGGTTGGGCCGAGGAAGAGGGCATAGAACTCGTCGGAGATGTCGTAGATCGACTGCATCAGGTCGAAATCGGTCTCGAGCGCAGTCACGGCGACACCCCCCCGGGTTTGAGTTTGCTGGAACGTTTGCCAACCAGCGTAGATGAAAGCTCTCTCGCATGCTGTGTCTTGTGGGGCGCTAGAGTTCGTGTTGACTGATAGCTGGTCTGCCGACTTAGCCAGAATCCGGTAGGCGGTTGCTCGGCTTGCGGCGCCGGTCTCGGCCGTCACCGCGCACGAATGCGCCGAGCAAACCGCGGTCGGCCCACTACCCAGTCGCGCCCGTTCCCTGCAGGCGCCCCTCGACGGCTCAACACCACGGCGAGGGTCACCGAGCTTGACGGATGAAAAGCAGGAGCACGATCGCACCGTGGCGGAATTCCCGGGCGACACATCAGCGCAAGCCAACGCCGCGGCTGCGGACATTGATCGGGACTTTGAAGGGTGTCGACCCGGACAGGGGCGGGCTGAGTTGAGGACCTTCTTTGCTGGAATCGAGGGGATAATTCGCGCGGCAAACGTGAACAGGCCCTTCGCGTGCCCAAACAGGGTATCGTTGCCGATGCCGGCTACCACATCGGCACCAGAATGCGGCGTCGCGCAAGGTCTTCAGTCGGCCAATCATGAACTAGTGCAACGAAACACGGGGGACAGGTATGTCGGCGTCAACCAAGGTCAGTTACCTCGGTAGGCGTCGCGCCGTGGATCTGCCTGCGCGCCGATGGCTGCGACTCGGCGTGGCGTCTGCCGGCATGGGTGCGGCACTGATCGGCTGGTCTTTGGTCGGGTCCGAAGTCGGTGTCGCGAGCGCAGACAGCGGCGTCGGGTCGTCGTCGGCTGGGCCGGCGGGCTCTTCGTCCAAGCGCGCCGATGCTGACGCTCGGCCGACGACACCTCGCAAGGTGAACCGGACGCCGGAGGCCGCCGGCGCGGATGTGCCGTCGCGAGTGGTGGCACGCACGAGTCGAGTCGCGGCAGCTGGAAGCTCTTCGAGCAGCAAGCCGCTCAGGGCGGCGCAGAAAGCCTCCACTCTTCCGATGGCCACGGCAGCGAGCAGGAGTGACCCCTTGGGTGCGCTCGGCAAGTTCGTGACGGGCACGCTCAAAGAACTCCTGAACCGGAAAACGACGCTGAACCCCTTGCAAAAGTTGGATGATTTGACCCCGAAGCAGAAAAGCTTGTTGGACCTGATCCCGAAAATACCTGTACGTAAAGAAGATGCCTTGTGGTACAGGCAAATACAGGCAAGAGAAGCGGAAACCCAGCGGCGGGCTGACGCGAATCAGCGGCAGATGGACGAAATACTACAAAAGGGCGTGAAGCTCACAGGCAGAGACGGGACAGCGGTCTACACCATTGACGGAAGGACATTCGTCAAGTACACCAAGGTTTTTGCCGACCGCCCGCCTCAGCCCAGTCTCGTCAGACTCTCCGGCCAGATCTCGGACAGGAACACCGACAGAGTGATCAGGAACGTCCTAAAGCTGGAGCCAGCACAGGTGCGAAGCATGTGGGGAAAGTAGCTGCAGTTACGGCGTCATCGTCGCCCTCGACCACCTGGCGGTGCTTGACCGATGACGCCCCTGGATCCACGCGACTGAGATGCGTCCGTGCACGGTTCCGTCGATTACGGCCCCACGCGTGACCGTAAGGCCACCGCCTCCATTGATGACGTCGCCTCGGCAATAGCCGCGGTGCGTGGCCTTGCCGGCCTGTTCCACGACAAGTCGCTCCACCATGCCGATGATCAGGGCGTAACCGCCTGTCGCGATAGTGAGCGTGCCTCCGAGGTAGCCAATGAGTAGGAGCTTCCCGCCGCGCGTCACGCGGACGCCACCATGATTCTTGCCGACCTTCACGCGGGGGCCTGAGATGGCCGTGGCCATGGTGCCGACGATACGGTTGGGGTGCGTCCAACGCGCAAATGTGCCAGCACCGGCGAGTGCATCGGGGTCTCACGGACGCTGATCGCCAAATCCGTTCGTAGGCTATCTCTAGCGTGTTCGCGTCATCGATCCGACTTCTGGACTGTACCCACGACGTAATCGCCGAATAAACAACGAGATCGAGGGGCTTGGACTCGTGTCGCTTCAGCGGGTGCGTGGTATCTGTTTCCGTACTATAGTACGGGTTAACCAACTATAGTTGGACCATTGGAGGTAGGCCGTGGACATGAGCCATCCGCTCGCGACGGTCACGCCCACTCTTGATGGCGACGTCCTAACAGTGCTGGCTGCGCACGACTTCACGTTCACGACCGGCCAGATCCATCGCGTGCTGAACGCCTACTCCGAGGAAGGTATTCGGAAGGTCCTCGCCAGGCTCGTGGCGCAGGGTGTAGTGCTGTCAGAACGAGTTGGCAACACTTATGCCTACCGCCTGAACACCGCGCATCTAGCAGCAAAGCCGATCCTGGAGCTGGCGAAACTTTTCGACACGTTCCTGAAGCGGCTCGAACAAGATATCGGCGGGTGGCAGTACCCACCCGTATACGCCGCGGTGTTTGGCTCAGCTGCGGACGGCACTATGACGCCTGACAGCGACGTGGACCTGTTTCTGGTGAGTGCAACCGGCACTCCTGAAGCCGATTGGGCGCGACAGGTGAATGAGCTCGCGTCGGCCGTCACGGCCTGGACGGGTAACGACGCACGGGTGGTGGAGTACACCGAGATCGGACTCAAAAGCGCGAGAACCGAACCGATGGTGCTTGAAGTTCTCGAACGTGGGCTCACCGTGGCCGGATCGCGCTCGTGGCTCCTCAAGCAGCTAAAACCCCACCCTCGCACGAAGAGCGGTGATCGATGAGTGAACGCACTCGGCCCAGCTCCGAGACCATCCGGCGCGGCCGGCTTAAGAAGGCAGTCGAGTTCCTAGATGGTGCAATCCTCCTCGAGGACGAGATGCCGGACGCAGCCGTCTCCCTCCTGGTCAACGCGGGCATCGCGGCCGCCGACGTCATATGCGGTGCGCGCCTTGGCGTATACGCCGCGGGTGAGAACCACAACGAGGCCGTTGCGTTACTCGCGAAGACCGACGCCGGGGCAGAAAAGCACCTACGGGCGCTGCTGAATGTGAAGTCCAAGGTGTCGTACACGCACCAGTCGGCCACGGCGGATGAGCGTAAGAAGTCGAGACGCGCAGCAGAGGCGTTGGTCGAGGCCGCCCGCCGCGCGGCTGCAACTGGCTGACCCTCTCGCGCCCGTCAGATCCAGGCACGGCCGGGCTCGCCCCAGCACCGGTTCTGTGACGAGCTCATCGCAAGACCACAGGCTCCGAGACGGTTTCAGCCAGCCGTCTTCATCTGAAGTCGGACCGCCCCGTTAACTTCACCTAGGTGCGCAAGTGAAGTTAGAGCGGACGTCCGGAGATGCCTGGGCGTTGTATATGTCGATCACGATGAAGATGTCCCGACCCTCGCGCGGTCGCTCGTTCGCTCTGATGCGGCGCTCACGCGCGAGTCGACGTCGCGGCACCTTCGACACCAGACCTGACTTGATCCACGAGAGGCTGACCTCGGGGACAGGAGCGGGGTGCTCAGTACGTGTGACGCAAAATAAACGCCGACCGACCTTATTCAGTGGGGCTAAATACCACCTCTGACCAGCGCCCCCGGCAGGAATCGAACCTGCGACCTAGGGATTAGAAGGCCCTTGCTCTATCCGACTGAGCTACGGAGGCAGCGCGTCGACAGTCTAGCGGTGCGTATTTGCCAGAAGGGGCGCGTGTAGCCCCGTGTGAATTGAAATCCGGCTGAGCAAAGGTCCGCGGAACCGTCAGTCGGTGCCGAAGCGGGACTCCAGCGCCTCCTGCAACCGGCGCACTTCCTTGAGCTTTTCGCGCAGGCGCAGCACCGGCTCGGGTGTCCGAGCGGCACCCCAGCCGGCGTCGCAGCGATTGGTCCAGCGGTGCTGGGCTACCGCGATCAGTTCCTCGAGATCGTCGATCTCGGCCTGCATCAACTCGGCAAACCGCCTGGCTTGAGCTGCGTCATTGGGATGAAACGGCCGCGTCATCGGGGGACGTGGAAAAGGCCGCCTCAGCGGCGCGGGCGGACCCGCGGAGAACGCGGACTCCACACGGGCAGTCAGTCCACCGGCGAAGCTAGGAGCGGGGTCCTCGAGAAGCATTCACAAATCGTCCTGTGAATTGCTCGACGTTTCCTGTCAGGCAAGTTCGTGGCCAACGTGGCGCCACCGTCTGTTCACTTTGCCAGCCCGGTTTCCTGGGCAAACGGGGCGACGAAAAAATAGAACCTGAGAATTCCTCAGGTTCGGCCGAAGTTGGGTTATGGTGTGACGACTGGCACACGCAGACCCCGCCGCACCCGCGGTTGGCAAACGCGTTAGGCGGGCTAAGGACAAGGGGGTCTGACAGCCATGAGCAGTCCAATAGAGCAGGTCGCCGCGCGTTGCACGCAGGCGTTGAATACCGGGTCACTGTTGTTGCGCGGCTCACCGGCCGCGGCCGGCTGGGTGCTGGGGTGGCTCAACGCCGAGTTCGCGCCACAGGTCCTCACGGGTCACGCACTTGCGACGGTCTCGCCGCTGCAGCGCGTCGCCTGCGCCCTGGCCGTCCAGAAGGCCGACAAGGTGCTCGACGCGGCGCTCGAGGAGACCTTCGGCAAGGACTACAGCTCCCAGGTGCGGCATCCGCTCGACGAAGAGCCGGGACACCGGCCCAACGTCGCTGCCGTCCTCGACGCCATGCACCATCGGCGCCGGTACGCGGCCACCACCCGGAACATCTCGTACGGCCCCCGGGGCCGCAACAACACCCTCGACATCTGGCGACGCCCCGATCTGCCCGAGGGGTATCGCGCACCGGTTCTCATTCAGGTCCCCGGCGGTGCGTGGTCGGTGAATGACAAACGCGGTCAGGCCTATCCGTTGATGGCCCGGATGTCCGAGCTCGGCTGGATCTGCGTCACCATCAACTACAGCCGCAGCCCGCGCAACGCCTTCCCGTCGCACATCATCGACGTCAAACGGGCTATCGCCTGGGTCAAGGCCAACATCGCCGAGTACGGCGGAGACCCGGACTTCGTCGCGATCACCGGAGGATCGGCCGGCGGTCACCTGAGCTCACTGGCAGCCCTGAGTGCGGGGGATGAGAGCCTGCAGCCCGGCTTCGAGCACGCCGACACCAGCGTGCAGGCCGTCGCGCCTTACTACGGCGTCTACGACCTCACCACCACCGACAAGATGCATCCGCTGATGATGCCGCTGCTCGAGCATGTCGTCGTCCAGCGCCGGCTGGAAGACAATCCCCAGGTGTACCGCGACGCGTCACCGCTGCACCGCATCCATCGTGACGCCCCGCCGTTCTTTGTGCTGCACGGTGAGAGCGACGCCGTCATCCCGAGTGCCCAGGCCCGTGATTTCGTTGCGGCACTGCGCTATTCAGGGCCTGCGACGGTGGCCTATGCCGAGCTGCCCAAGGCTCACCACGCCTTCGACACGATTGCGACCCTGCGCTGCCAACTGGCGGCAGAAGCCGTCGCGAGCTTCATGGGCATCGTTTACGGCCGCCACGTCGCGGCACGGAACAGTACGCAGAGAGTCGCGGTCGGCTCAGCGAGCTGAGATCAGGCAACCGTCATCAGGTAGTCCGCGGCGCCGGCGTAGACAATCGTCGACGGGCTCGGGGTGACCGCGGCGTTGACGATCTTGGTCGCGAACCCTTCGACCGTCGGCAGCGCTCCCACGGTCCCGTCGCCGGAGACCACCGTGAGGTGGATGCCGGCATGGTCCAGCTCGGAACGCATTGCGTAGAGCGCGGTTTCGCCGGCCCGCTTGCTGGCGGCCACTTGCCCATATCCCTTCGCCACCGCCTTGTGCGGATAGAAGTGGGCCTGGTGGCTGGTGACGAACACGATCCGCGAGCCGGCCGGCATCAGAGGCATGGCCAGCAGCGCAAGGCGGCGCTGAGCATCGCGGTTCAGCCGCATCGCGTATCCCGGATCCGCGCCGATCTCCAGACCGCCGGACGCGTTGAGGATCAACGCATCCAGCCGGCCGAAGTGGGCGGTGACGTACTGCATCATGGCCTCGACCTCGACGTCGTCGGTGATGTCGGCAGCCAAAGCCGTGGCGCTGCCACCCGAACTCCGGATGGCGTCGACGACCGCGTTGGCCCGCTCGGCGTTCTCTCGGTAGTGCACGATCGCGTGGGTGTCGGGTGTGGCGAGCTGACGTGCGACTTCGGCTCCGATTCCTCGGGATGCACCAGTGATCAACACGACGCGGGCGGGTGGCTGCATTGCGGGTTCCTTCCGTTGCGGCACCACCCACCGTACACGAACTCTAAGAAAAATAAGGTAAAAATAAGATAACGCTGAGGCTACGGAAGGCGTGTCGCTAGCTCGCCGCGGTGGTCTCCTGCGGCCGCAGCAGTGGCACCACCAACACGATCACGATCAGCCAGCCCAACCCGGCCAGCGGGATTGCCCACCCCCGCCGCATCGCCAGCGCGTGCTGGCATTGGTCGGCCTTGCCTGCGAACGTCGCCTGAACCAGGTCCGAGCTAAAACCGCTGCCGCACTTGATCTGTACGCCCCATGGATCGAAATCCGGAAGATACACCGGCCACCGCAGCGCGAGCAGGCCGAGCGTCAGCAGCACCACTGCGACGACGGCCGCAACGATCTGCCGAACAGTCATGTCATGCAGACATTGGCGACCAGCAGCACCGGCCACGACACGATGGACCCCAGAAACGACACCACGAGGTCGGCGCCGCGCATCGAGTGCAGGTGATCGGTGTGGGTTGACGACCACACCAGACCCACTGCGAGATAGGGGATCCCGATCAACAGGTTGATGCCGATCAGTTCCGCGATCGTCAGTTTGTAGTTCAACACCGACCGAATTTTCGTCAGCATGATGTCCTCCCGCCCCGAGTGAGCCCAATGCTAGTGAGTACGGCCGCCGGGGAAACCCATTTGTGAGAAACTGTGTTCTCAGATTTGGGGGAGGGGCCGTGGACCAGTTGATGACCAGATTGCGCCGACTGCTCAGCTACGAGGTCACCGTCGAGGCGGTGATCGAAATTGCAATGTGGCTCGCCATTCCCTATCTGCTGATCGGACTTGTCTGGGGCTTCTTCCACGCCGATGCGGTGCAGCAGCTCGAGGTCCAGCTCGGTCGAGTGCTGCCGGCCGGCGCGGAGGTCGGTGCCTACGGGTTGGCCGCGCTGCTGTGGCCGGTGCTGCTTCTGCCGCCGCCGCTCTGCCTGGCGTGAGGCTGTAACCGACTCGCAATCGAGACCCGCCACCCCCGCGCGCCGACTAGCGTGGTTGGGGGCGCGCAGGCGAGCGAAGCGAGGCAAGCCGTGGGCGCAGCAGGCGTTCGCGGAACGGGAGGATGTTGGTGTCGATGAGGTGGGATCGATGAGCAGGACCGTCGACGTCAACGGTCTGCCGGACGAGCTCGGCCCCCTCGACATGCTGCTGCATCGCGGTGAGGCCAATCCGCGGACCCGGTCGGGAATCATGGCGCTGGAGATCCTCGACAGCACCCCGGACTGGACCCGGTTCCGGACCGCGTTCGAGAACGCGTCGCGCAAGGTGCTCCGGTTACGCCAGCGGGTCGTCGTACCGACACTGCCAACGGCCGCGCCGCGCTGGGTGGTCGACCCTGACTTCAATCTCGACTTCCACGTCCGTCGGGTTCGCGTTCCCGAACCTGGCACTCTGCGTGAGGTGCTCGACCTCGCCGAGGTGAGCCTGCAGTCGCCGTTGGACATCTCGCGGCCGCTCTGGACGGCCACCCTCGTCGAAGGACTCGAAGGCGGCAAGGCCGCCACCCTGCTGCACCTCAGTCACGCCGTCACCGACGGCGTCGGCGCCACCGCGATGTTCGCCGAGATCTACGACCTCGAACGCGAACCGGCGCCGCGGCCTGCTCCGCCCCTGCCGGTGCCGCAGGACCTCACGCCCAACGACCTGATGCGCGAAGGGATCAACCAGCTGCCCGGCGCCATCGTCGGCGGGCTGCTCGGTGCCGTCACCGGGGGGCTTGGCGTGGTCGGCCGCGTGGTGCGCAATCCCGGCACGGCCGTGTGGGACGCCGTCGACTACGCCCGCTCGGGACGCCGGGTGGTGGCCCGCGCCGCCGACCCGTCCCCGCTGCTGCGCCGGCGCAGCCTGTCGTCACGCAGCGAGGCGATCGAAATGCGGCTGTCCGATCTGCGCGCGGCCGCGCACGCTGCCGGCGGTTCGATCAACGACGCCTACCTCGCCGGGTTGTGCGGGGCGCTGCGGCGCTACCACGAAGCCCTCGGCGTGCCGGTGAACAGCTTGCCGATGGCGGTGCCGGTGAGCCTGCGGGCCGAGGCCGACCCGGCCGGCGGCAACCGGTTCGCCGGGGTCAACCTCGCCGCACCGATCGCCGTCGTGGACCCCGCGGTGCGGATTCAGAAGATTCGCAAGCAGATGACCTCTCGCCGCGAAGAGGCGGCCATCGACTTGATGGGTGCCATCGCGCCGGTCGTCGGGCTACTGCCCGACGCCGTCCTGGAGGCAATGAGTGGCGCGGTCATCGGCTCCGACGTGCAGGCCAGCAACGTGCCCGTCTACGCCGGCGACACCTACATCGCCGGTGCGAAAGTGCTGCGGCAGTATGGGATTGGTCCGCTGCCCGGGGTCGCGATGATGGTCGTGCTGGTCTCTCGCGGCGGTTTCGCGACGGTCACCGCGCGCTACGACCGCGCGTCGATCACCGATGAGGACCTGTTCGCGCAATGCCTGCGCGACGGTTTCGACGAGGTGCTGTCGCTGGCCGGTGATCCGCCGCCGCGCGTGGTGCCCGCATCATTCCCCGATGCCGTCAACGACTCCGCCCAACCCAGCCCGAACGGATCGGTGGCCTACTGATGAGCGATACGGAGATGCGCCTGCCCGGCTCGGTCGCCGAGGTGATGGCCAGCCCCGAGGGACCGCAGATCGGGGCCTTCTTCGATCTGGACGGCACGCTGGTGGCCGGTTTCACCGCTGTCATCCTGACTCGGGAGCGTTTCCGCAGCCGTGACATGGGCATCGGGGAGCTCATCACGATGATCGCCGCGGGCCTGAACCATCAGCTCGGCCGGCTGGAATTCGAAGAGCTGATCACCAAAGCGTCGCAGGCCCTTCGCGGACGCGCACTGAGCGATCTGCACGAGATCGGCGACCGGATGTTCGTACAGCAGATCGAGAAGCGGATCTATCCCGAGATGCGCGAACTGGTGCACGCGCACATGGAGCGCGGTCACACCGTCGTGCTCAGCTCCTCGGCGCTGACCCTTCAGGTCGAGCCGGTGGCCCGCTTCCTCGGTATCGAGAGCACGCTGACCAACCGGTTCGAGGTCGACGAGAACGACGTGCTGACCGGCGAGGTGGTGCGGCCCATCCTGTGGGGCCCGGGCAAGGCCAACGCCGTCCAGAAGTTCGCCGCCGACAACGACATTGACCTCAAACAGTCCTACTTCTACGCCGACGGCGACGAGGACGTCGCGCTGATGTATCTGGTCGGCAACCCTCGGCCGACCAACCCCGAGGGCAAGATGGCCGCGGTGGCCCGGCGGCGGGGCTGGCCGATCCTGCGGTTCTCCAGCCGTGGCAGCGGTGGTCTGATGGGCCAGGTGCGAACGCTGCTCGGCGTTGGCGCACTGGTGCCCGCCGCGACCGGCGCCATCTGGTGGGGGACGCTGACCCGCAGCCGACGGCGTGGCCTGAACTTCTTCACCACCGCGTTCCCTAACCTGTTGTTGGCCGTCAATGGCGTGCGGCTCAACGTCCTTGGTGAAGAGAACCTCCGCAAGCAGCGGCCCGCGGTGTTCATCTTCAACCACCGCAACAACGCCGACCCCGTCATCGCGGCGTCGCTGTTGCGGGACAACTGGACCGGAGTCGGCAAGAAGGAACTGAAGGACGATCCCGTCGTCGGAACGCTGGGCAAGCTGGTCGACACCGTCTTCATCGACCGGGACGACCCGAAGGCGGCGCTGGAAACCATGCACGAGGTCGAGAATCTGGTCGCCAAAGGCTTGTCGATCATGATCGCGCCCGAAGGCACCCGGCTGGACACCCGGACCGTCGGCCCGTTCAAGAAGGGGCCCTTCCGGCTGGCCATGGCCGCGGGGGTGCCGGTGGTGCCGATCGTGATCCGCAACGCCGAGGTGATCGCCTCCCGCGACTCCTCAACGATGAATCCCGGCGAGGTGGATATCGTTGTGTATCCGCCTCTTTCGGTGGCGGACTGGACGTTGGACGACCTGTCGGAACGGATCGAAGGGGTTCGTCAGCTGTATCTGGACACGCTGAAGAACTGGCCGACCGGCGAGGTGCCGGTACACGACATCTACAAGAAAGCGCCGGCCAAAAAAGCCGCCAAGAAAGCGCCCGCCAAAAAGGCGGCCGCGAAGAAGGCACCGGCCAAGAAAGCAGCCGCCAAGTCGCAGTCGCCGAGCGCCAAGGGCCGCCGATGACCCACACCGACCACCTGGCCGACTTCAGCACCACCGACGACGCGCTGGTGCTGGCATCGGTGTCGTCGAAGGCGGAGTTCGAGCTGCTCAACGACTGGCTGCACGCGCAGCGGCGGGCGCACCCCGACACCAAGGTAGAGGTGCTGCGCCTGCCCGCCGGCGATCCGCCGCCCGGGGTGGTGGCCCAACTCGTCGAAGAACTCGGCGTCGGGGAGGACCGGCTGGTCGTCCCGGTGCGGGTCTTCTGGGTGCCCGGCGGACTACCGACCCGGGTCAAGGTCGTCGGCCTGATCTCCGGGCGGGACACCTACCGACCGCCAGAAGTGCTGCAGCGCAGAATCCTTCGCCGCGATCCGTCCCGCGCCCGCATCGTCGCCGGCGAACCGGCGAAGGTCTCCGAGCTGCGCCAGCAATGGCACGAGAACACCGTCGGCGACAGCCCCCGGGACTTCGCGCGCTTCGTGCTGCGCCGCGCCCGGCTCGCGATCGAGCGGATGGAACTGCGGCTGCTCGGGCCGGAATACAAGTCGCCGCAACTGATCACCGACGAACTGATGTCCTCGACGCGTTTCATGGAGGGTCTGGAGAAGATCCCCGATGCCGAGCCCGCCAAGGCCGAGGAGATGCTCAACGAGCTCGCCACGGGCTGGAGCAGGTTCTCTGTCGACCTGATCCCCAACCTCGGGCGGGCGATCTTCAGCCGTGGCTTCGATCCTCGAATCGACTACGACAGCATGGAAATCGAGTCGATGCGGCGCGGCCTCGAAGACCATCCGGCCGTCTTGCTGTGGTCGCACCGGTCCTACCTCGACGGCGTCATCGTCCCGGTGGCGATGCAGGAGAACCGACTTCCGCCGGCACACACTTTCGCCGGGATCAACCTCTCGTTCGGGTTCATGGGCCCGCTGATGCGCCGCTCCGGCGTGATCTTCCTGCGCCGCAAGCTCGACGACCCGGTGTACAAGTACGTGCTGCGGCAGTTCGTCGGCTACATCGTCGAGAAGCGATTCAACCTCAGCTGGTCGATCGAGGGAACCCGGTCACGCACCGGAAAGATGTTGCCGCCCAAGCTCGGACTGCTCGCCTACGTCGCCGACGCGTATCTGGACGGCCGCAGCGAAGACATTCTGCTGCAGCCGGTGTCGATCAGCTTCGACCAGCTCCACGAGACCACGGAATACGCGGCCTATGCCCGTGGTGGCGAGAAGACGCCGGAGAGCGCCGAATGGCTGTACAAATTCATCAAGGCTCAGGGCGAACGCAATTACGGCAAGATCTACGTCCGCTTCCCCGAAGCGGTGTCGATGCGCCAGTACCTCGGCGAACCGGGCGGCTCGATCGCCTCGGACGAGGCCGCCAAACGACTGGCCATGCAGAAGATGGCCTTCGAGGTGGCCTGGCGGATTCTCCGGGTGACACCGATCAACGCCAGCGGCCTGGTGTCCGCGCTGCTGCTCACCACCCGCGGCCGGGCGCTGACGCTCAACCAGCTGCACCACACCCTGCAGGACTCGCTGGATTACCTTGAGCGCAAACAGAACCCGGTCACCAACAGCGCGCTGAGGCTGCGCACGCCGGACGGAGTGCGAGCCGCGGTCGACGCGTTGTCCAACGGTCATCCGGTGACCCGGGTCGACGGCGGCCACGAGCCGGTGTGGCGAATCGCGCCGGAGCACGAGCACGAGGCGGCCTTCTACCGGAACACCTTGATCCATGCGTTCCTGGAGACCTCGATCGCCGAACTGGCGCTGGCCCATGCCGGTCGCGCACCCGACGGCGATCGGGTGGAGGTGTTCTGGGATCAGGCGATGCGCCTGCGCGACTTGCTGAAGTTCGACTTCTACTTCGCCGATTCCGCGGCCTTCCGCGAGCACCTCGCCGAAGAGATGTCATGGCAACGCGATTGGGAGGTCCAGGTCGCCGCGGGAGGTGAAGCGGTGGACAGCCTGCTGCGTGACAAGAAGCCGTTGATGGCGCACGCCATGCTGCGACCTTTCATCGAGGCGTACACGATCGTCGCCGACGTCCTGTGTGACGCCCCGGGCGACGTCCAAGAGAAGGAACTCACCAAGATGGCCCTGGGCGTGGGCGCCCAGTATGCCGCTCAGGGCCGGGTTCGCAGCAACGAGGCAGTGTCGGCGCTGTTGTTCGCGACGGCGCGGCAGGTCGCCGCGGACCAGAATCTGCTGCAGGCCGACCCGGATCTGCGGGAGCGGCGAGGGGCTTTCCTGCACGAACTGCGCAGCATCCTGACCGACATGGACCGCATCCACGAGCTCTCCAGCGAACAGTTCTATGCCCGTGAGCTCAGGCAGCGCGAGTAGCCATACGCTGAAACGATGACCGCACCCGCCGCCCGTCCCGCCGCGGTCTGGCCGGTGTTGTCGATGGTGGCCCTGCTGGCCGGCATCACCGCCGCCGGCATCGGTGCGCTGTCCCTGGCCGATGCGCTGACGGCGACCGGACTGCCCGATCCCGGGCCCGTCACCACGCTGGGCCTGCCGTTCGTGCAGGCCGCAGGGGAGATCGCGGCGGTTCTGGCGGTGGGCTCGTTCCTGTTCGCGACGTTCTTCGTCCCACCGCAGGACAACGGAGTGCTCGACGTCGCCGGTTACCGTGCGCTGCGGATCGGCGTCGCCGCCTCCGGGGCGTGGGCGGTCAGCGCGACATTGCTTGTCCCACTGACCGTTTCCGACGTCTCCGGCCAGCCGTTGCGTGAGCACCTCAACCCGGTGCAGCTGTGGTCGGTGGCGAGCCTGGTCGACACCGCCGGCGCCTGGCGCTGGACGGCGTTCCTGGCATTGGGTGTCGCCATCGCGGGCCGGGCGGTGTTGCGTTGGTCGTGGACGCCGCTGCTGCTGGCCGGATCGCTGATCACGTTGGTGCCGCTCGGCTTGACCGGGCACTCCTCGGCCGGCGGATCCCACGACGTCGGCACCAACAGCCTGATGATCCACCTGTTGGCGGGCGCCCTGTGGGCCGGCGGATTACTGGCCCTGCTGGTGCACGCGCTGCGCGGCGGCGAGCACGCCGACCTGGCGGCGCGGCGATTCTCCGCGGTGGCGCTCTGGTGCTTCGTGGCGATGGGGCTCTCCGGGTTGATCAACGCCTTCGTCCGGATTCGGCTCGGTGACCTGTTCTCGACGGACTACGGCTGGCTGGTGGTGGGCAAGATCGTCGCTCTGTGCGTTCTGGGTGCGATCGGGTGGCGGCAGCGCCGCGGGCCGGTGGCCGCGCTGCAGGCCGACCCGCGGGCCCGCGGTGTGCTGGTCCGGCTGGCGTCGGTGGAGGCCCTGATTTTCGGCCTCACGTTCGGCATCGCGGTGGGTCTGGGGCGCACCCCACCGCCGCCCCCGCTGGTGGCCAACCCGTCGCCTGCCGAAGTCGGGATCGGCTACGACCTGGCCGGGCCGCCGACCGTCGCGCGGATCCTGCTGGACTGGCGCTTCGACCTGGTCTTCGGCACGGCGGCGCTCGTGTTCGCCGCGGTGTACCTGGCCGGCGTGATCCGGTTACGTCGCCGCGGTGACTCGTGGCCACCGGGCCGGACGTTCGCCTGGCTGCTGGGCTGCGCGGCGTTGCTGTTCACCACGTCGTCGGGTGTGGGCCGCTACATGCCGGCCATGTTCAGCGTCCACATGACGGCGCACATGCTGCTGTCGATGTTGATCCCGGTCCTGCTGGTGCTGGGCGCGCCGGTGACGCTGGCGTTGCGGGCGCTGCCCGCCGCAGGCAAGGGCAACCCGCCGGGGCCACGCGAGTGGCTGCTCGACGGCCTGCACAGCAAGTGGTCGCGGTTCTTCACCCACCCGGTCGTGGCCACGATCGTGTTCGTTGCGGGGTTCTACGGTCTCTACTTCGGCGGCATCTTCGACGCGGCGGCCGGCCTGCACGGCGCGCACGTGCTGATGAATCTGCATTTCTTGGTCAGCGGCTACCTCTTCTACTGGGTGGTGATCGGCGTCGACCCCACGCCGCGCCCGTTGCCTGCGGTGGCCAAGATCGCGATGGTGTTCGCCTCGCTGCCGCTGCACGCTTTCTTCGGTGTGGTGATGATGGGCATGGATCAGGTCCTGGGGGAGAGCTTCTACCGTTCGCTGAAGCTGAGCTGGCATACGAACCTAATCGGCGACCAGCATCTCGGTGGCGGAATCGCTTGGGCGGCAGGTGAAATCCCGCTCGTGGTGGTGATGATCGCGCTGTTGATCCAGTGGAGCCGAAGTGACCGGCGCACCGCCAAGCGGCTGGACCGCGCCGCCGAGCGCGACGATGACGCCGATCTGGCCGCCTACAACGCGATGCTGGCCGAGATGGCGCGCCGGGAAGGAAACCGCTGACAGGCGCGAACTGATTCGGCGATGGGGGTCATGCGTGGGCGTCGGGGAGACCCAGGCACCGGCAGGCCACTCGAGCCAGATCCCGCGCGGCATCGGCTGTCGGCATTGTGGGCATGACGATGTGGCTAAGTGAAAGGCGCACAACACTTTCGACCATCAGCTGAGTGTCCGCGGGGTCCAGCGAAGGCCATTGAGCGCTCACCCATCCACCGAAAACCGCCATGCCACGGTTGATCAATGGATCACCACGCGTCGTGATGAGAGGTAGCAGGGACAGATCGCCGTGATCGGGCGCGCGGGTCAGGATCGTCTGCAGCAGCGGATTGTCCTGTGCGACATCGAGGATGTAGCGGCTCGCGTCTTCCACGGCCCTGAAGAGGTCGCCGGGGTGCAGAGCCAGCCGTGCCTGAACACCGTCGAAAAAGATCGACGTCTCGCGCTCGACGAGAGCTGTGCCCAGGTCGTCTTTGGTGCCGAACTCGGCGTGCAGGCTCTGCCGGCTGATTCCGACCGATTTCGCGATCGAGCCCATCCGCACTGCCGACCAGCCCCGGTCGAGCACGACCTCGCGGGCGGTGTCCAGCGCAAGTTCTCTGAGTCGAGCACGACTGAAAGCCCGGGTTTCGGCGCGAAGGTCGACGACAGTCACGGCTCGAAGTCTATCGTGCGCGACAAAAGATAGAGATCGTTAACACTGATTGACAATTTATCAAAAATGTCAGACAGTGGCGGAGGTCACGCCCGAGTCATCGCGTGTCTGGCCGCGTCCCCGTGGCGCCCTTGTCATGAAGGAGAACCGTGTTGACCACGCCGGAAGCCGGCCGCGTGAGCAGAATCGCCACCGCGCTGGAGGCCTGTTACACGTCGATCGAAGACCTGTGCGCTGATCTGAGCGACGCCGACTGGAGGGCACAGTCGCTGTGCCCGGACTGGGATATGCGCGCCGTCGTTCAGCACGTCGCCAGTATCGAAGCCGTGATGGCCGGGTGGCTGCCGCATGACGACACCACGCCACCGCCGTTCGAGCGGGCGGCGGAGTTCCTGGCCGGGACCGACGATCCTGCGGTGCTGGTCGAGAAGGTGCGGAGCGTCTTCGCCGAGCGTCGGCGGGATCTGAGCGCGCTGAGTGCCGCCGATCTGGACCGGCCGTCGTGGATGCCGGTCGGTCCGGGTACTTACGGGCGGTTCCTGGAGATCCGGGTCTTCGATTTCTGGGTGCACGTCCGCGATATCACAGTTCCGCTGGGCCGCGCGACCGACGATGACGGTCTCCCGGCCGAGCTGGCGCTGGCTCAGGTCGAGAGCTCGATCGGCTACATCGCCGGCAAGAAGGTGGGTGTGCCTGAGGGCAGCAGTATTGCCTTCAAACTGACCGGTCCGCTGGTTCGGGAGATCGACGTCGCGGTGGATGGGCGCGCGAAACTGGTTGATCACCTTGATGATCCGAGTGCCACGCTGACGACGGACTCGACGACATTCATCATGCTGGCTTGTGGGCGCATCGATCCGCAGGCCCAGATCGATTCGGGTGCGGTCAGCTGGACCGGCGACGCCGAACTCGGTGAGCGTGCCGCCCGCAACCTGCGGTTCACGATGTGACCGGGCGGCCGGAGTTCGTCGACTTCCACTTCGACGTGATGTGTCCGTACGCCTACCAGACCTCGCGGTGGATCCGCGAGGTGGAGGACCGGACGGGGCTGGTGGTGAACTGGCGGTTCTTCAGCCTCGAGGAGATCAACCGCAGGGAGGGCAAGAAGCACCCGTGGGAACGGGACTGGTCCTACGGCTGGTCGATGATGCGTATCGGAGCCCTGTTGCGGCGGCAGTCGATGGACGATGTGGGGGCTTGGTATCAGCGGGCCGGCCAGGCCCTGCACGTCGACGGGCACAAACCGCACGATCCGGCGGTCGCGCGCCATCTTCTCGACGAGCTGGGTTTCGATCCGGGGCTGGTGGACCAAGCGATCGCTGATCCCACGACCGGCGATGAGGTGCTGGCCGACCACAGGCGGGTGGTGGCAGCCGATGGCTATGGCGTGCCGACACTGTTCTTCCCCGACGGGCAATGTTTGTTCGGCCCGGTGCTCGTTGACCCGCCCACCGGCGAGGCGGCGGTTCGGCTGTGGGATGCCGTCGTCGCGTGGACGGAATTCCCGCATCTCTACGAACTCCAGCGGCCGAAGACGCCGGCTGACGAACAGCTGATCGCTGAGACGTTCCGGCCGTATCTGGAAGCGCGCGACTGGGTGTCGATCAACCGGGGCGAGGTCATCAGCTTCGGCGACGGGGGAGTTCAGCGATGACCGGAGGCGGCCTGGCCTATGACACGCGCGGCGCGGTCGCTGTCGTGACGATCGACGATGCTCCCTTCAACCGAATGTCGTTCGCGTTCATGGATTCACTGGAGTCTCTCGTCGCCGACATCGCCGCCGACGAGCAGATCCGCTCGGTCGTCCTCACCGCGGCGGGTGACCGGAACTTCTCGGTCGGAATGAATCTCAAAGAGTTGACCGGCTCCCTGGGTCAGCCAGCCGAGCTCGACGAGATCTTCGATCAGCGGCTCCGTGTGCTCTCCGCGATTGAAAACATGGACAAACCCTGGATCGCGACCCTCTTCGGCAATTGTCTCGGGGGCGGCCTGGAACTCCCACTGGCCTGCCATTTCCGGCTTGCCGCTGACGAGGGCGCGAAAATTGGTCTGCCGGAACTTCATTTGGGAACGGTTCCGGCCTGGGGCGGCAGTGCGCGGCTGGTGCGATGCATCGGTCGTAACCGTGCGGTCGATCTGATTCTGCGGGCCAAGACCGTCTCGGGTCCGGAAGCGCTGGCCCTGGGTCTGGTCACCGAGGTCTGGCCCAACGCTGAACTCAAACAGCGGGCAATGGATCTCGGCGAAGAACTGGCGAGGCAGCCGAGGAGCGCGGTGGCCGCGATGCTGCGGTGTTTGGTGGCAAGTGAGGACAGGACGCTAGCCGAGTCACTACAAGACGAGCGAGCCGCCGTCCACGCCACACTGGGCAGCCCTGACATGGTCGAGGGCCTCACGGCCTTCCTGGAGAAGCGGCAGCCCAGGTTCAATCGGACGCGCGAGACGCAGTCGGACGTCACCGGCTGATCCAGTTGTCCACAGATCCCGACTGATCCACAACGGGCGACTGTTCGGGCCATTCCTGTCGCGTGGTCGTCGGTGAGCTACGGCTCACTGGAGGCGCAACCCAAGCGAATGGAAAGGACCCAAGCCATGTTCGAAACCCATCTGACCGTCGTCGGCCGCATCGTCACCGATCTCCGCCGCCGCGTCGTCGGCGACCAGGAACTGATCAGCTTCCGGGTGGCCAGTAACTCCCGGCGCCGCACCGGCGACGGCACCTGGGAGCCCGGCAACTCCCTGTTCATCACCGTCAACTGCTGGGGCAAGCTGGTCACCGGCGTCGGCGCCGGCCTGTACAAGGGCGCCCCGGTGATCGTCGTCGGCGACGTCTTCACCAGCGAGTACGACGACAAAGAAGGCGTCCGGCGGTCATCGCTTGAGATGCGGGCCACGGCGGTCGGCCCCGACCTGTCGCGGGCGATCATCCGCTTCGAGCAGCCCCAGTCCAAGCCGGCCGAACCGGTCGAGGCCGAGCCGCCCACCGAGGACCAGCCCGACGCTGCCGACGATGTGGAGGAGACGGCGGACCTGGCCTTCTCGGCGTAGCGGAGGCGGTGGCCGCGCTGGCGTCGTCCAGCGCGGCCGCGAGACCTCGTCGTGGCGCGCCTAGGATGGTCGGCGAGCATTTCACGACAAAGACGGAAGGCACCCCCGCGGCAATGGCCGAATACATCTACACGATGCGCAAGGTCCGCAAGGCACACGGCGACAAGGTCATCCTCGATGACGTCACACTCGCCTTCCTGCCCGGAGCCAAGATCGGCGTCGTCGGCCCCAACGGTGCGGGTAAGTCCAGCGTGCTGAAGATCATGGCCGGCCTGGATCAGGCCAACAACGGCGACGCGATGCTGGCGCCGGGCGCCTCGGTCGGCATCCTCATGCAGGAACCGCAGCTCGACGAGACGAAGACCGTCCGGGAGAACGTCGAAGAGGGCGTGGCGATCAAAGCCAAGCTCAACCGGTACAACGAAGTGGCCGAGCTGATGGCCACCGACTACACCGACGAGCTCATGGACGAGATGGGCAAGCTCCAGGAGGAACTGGACGCCGAGGACGCCTGGGACATCGATTCGCAGCTCGAGCAGGCGATGGACGCGTTGCGCTGCCCGCCGCCAGACGAGCCGGTGACGCATCTGTCCGGTGGTGAGAAGCGTCGCGTGGCGCTCTGCAAGCTGCTGCTGTCCAAGCCGGACCTGCTGCTGCTCGACGAGCCGACCAACCACCTCGACGCCGAGAGCGTGCTCTGGCTCGAACAGCACCTCGCCGCCTACCCGGGCGCCATCCTGGCCGTCACCCACGACCGGTACTTCCTGGACAACGTCGCCGAGTGGATCCTGGAACTCGACCGCGGCCGCGCGTATCCGTACGAGGGCAACTACTCGACGTATCTGGAGAAGAAGGCCGAGCGCCTCGAGGTGCAGGGCAAGAAAGACCAGAAACTGCAGAAGCGCCTCAAGGAGGAACTCGCCTGGGTGCGCTCCGGCGCCAAGGCCCGGCAGGCCAAGAACAAGGCCCGTCTCGGCCGGTACGAGGAGATGGCGGCCGAGGCCGAAAAGACCCGCAAGCTCGACTTCGAGGAAATCCAGATCCCGGCTCCGCCGCGGCTGGGCAACGTGGTTGTCGAGGTCGACCACCTCGACAAGGGGTTCGAGGGTCGCACGCTGATCAAGGATCTCTCGTTCACGTTGCCCCGCAACGGCATCGTCGGCGTCATCGGCCCCAACGGTGTCGGTAAGACCACCCTGTTCAAGACCATCGTCGGACTGGAACAGCCCGACAGCGGAACCGTGCGGGTCGGCGACACTGTCAAGCTGAGCTACGTCGACCAGAGCCGCGCCGGCATCGATCCGAAAAAGACGGTGTGGCAGGTGGTTTCGGACGGTCTCGACTACATCGAGGTCGGCCAGAACGAGATCCCTTCGCGGGCGTACGTGTCGGCGTTCGGGTTCAAGGGACCCGATCAGCAGAAACCGGCCGGGGTGCTCTCCGGTGGTGAACGCAACCGGCTCAACCTGGCGCTGACCCTCAAAGAGGGCGGCAACCTGATCCTGCTCGATGAGCCCACCAACGACCTCGACGTCGAAACGCTGTCCTCGCTCGAGAACGCGCTGGAGATCTTCCCGGGCTGCGCGGTGGTGATCAGCCACGACCGCTGGTTCCTGGACCGCACCTGCACGCACATCCTGGCGTGGGAGGGCGACGACGACAACGAGGCCAAGTGGTTCTGGTTCGAAGGCAACTTCGGTGCCTACGAGGAGAACAAGATCGAGCGAATGGGAGCCGACGCGGCTCGTCCGCACAGGGTCACCCACCGCAGGCTCACACGCGACTAATGTTGGCGGCTGCGGACCAGCGTCGGTTCGCACGCTGATCAGGAGCCGCAGGTATGACGGTTGACCCCAAAGCTACCGAGTCACTGGGTGAGGCCTACCTCGCCACCTATCGTGGGCCGCACGGCGGGGCCCCTGACGTGGACGCCACCGACACCGGGCCGCTGGTTGCGGCGGCCGCCGAGCAGGCGGTGCCGGCCGAGCTGATCGCCGCGCAGGAGCAGTTGGCGCGCGTCCGGTCGGTCGGCGAGACACTGGTCGCGGTCTATCCCGGCGACGATCCCGGCGGGTTCGGGCCCGCCCTGCAGATCGTCACCGACCAGGCCACCATGCTGCTGGATTCGGTCACGGTGCTGCTGCATCGGCTCGGCGTCAGCTATGCCGCACTGATGAACCCGGTGTTCCGGGTGCAGCGCAGCGCGACCGGCGAGCTGCTGGATGTGCGGCCTTGGTCGAGCGACGAACCGGCCGGTCCGGAGTCCGACGGGATCGACGAATCCTGGATCCACGTCCAACTCTCGCCGTCGGTCAACCGCAAGGCGCTGGCCGAGGCGGAGCGGATGCTGCCGATGGCAGTGGCTGACGCCCGGCAGGTGGCGCTGGATTCGACGGCGCTGTCCGCGGCGCTGCACGACCTCGCCCGCGATATCGACACGGATCAGGGAACCCGATTCGTCGGCCCGGACCGCAGCGACGTCGCCGACCTGCTGCGCTGGCTGTCCGACGGACATTTCATCCTGCTGGGCTGTCAGGACTGCACGGTGCGCGACGGGGTCGCCACCGTCGTCGAATCCAGCAGGCTGGGGGTGGCGCGGCTGCGCACGGAGGTGCTGCCCGAGCTCACCAACCCCGGCGACGTGCTGGTGCTGGCGCAGGCCACCATGCCCAGCTTCCTGCGCTACGGGGCGTACCCGTACATCGTGGTGATCCGGGAGCACACGACTTCTGGCGATGTGGAGCACCGGTTCGTCGGGCTGTTCACAGCTGCGGCGATGAGCGCCAACGTGCTTGACATCCCACTGATTTCGCGGCGGGTGCGGGACGTGCTGGCGATGTCGAAGAGCGACCCCAGCCACCCCGGGCAGCTGATGCTCGACATCATCCAGACCATCCCGCGCTCGGAGCTGTTCTCGCTGACCGCCGAGCAGCTGCTGGCGATGGCGACCGCCGTCGTCGACCTCGGCTCGCGCCGCCGCGCCCTACTGTTCCTGCGCGCCGCCCAACTCGGCCACTTCGTGTCCGCCCTGGTGTATCTGCCCCGCGACCGCTACACCACCGTGGTGCGGCTGGCGATGCAGGACATCCTGGTGCGTGAGTTCGGCGGCCTGAGCATCGACTACACCGCGCGGGTCAGCGAATCACCTTGGGCGGTAGTTCATTTCACCGTCCGACTGCCGGACAGCTCCACACGTGAGTCGATCGACGACAGCGAGCAGAATCGCACCCGGGTGCAGGGCCTGCTCACCGAGGCGCTGCGCACGTGGGGTGACCGGCTGATCGGTTCGGCGCGGAGCGGCAAGATCGACCAGGCGATCGCCGAACACTACGCCGACGCACTGCCCGAGACATTCAAACAGGCCGTCACCTCCACCGAGGCGATCACCGACATCGGCTTCATCGAAGCGCTGCAAGAGGATTCGGTCAAACTCCAGTTCGAGCAAGGCGACGAGGGCAATGAGGCCTTCCTCACCTGGTACCTGGGCGGATCGACTGCGTCCCTGAGTCACCTGCTGCCGATGCTGCAGTGCATGGGTGTATTGGTGCTCGAGGAGCGCCCGTTCACCGTGGTGCGCCCGGACGGGCTGAAAGTCTGGATCTACCAGTTCAAGATCCGGCCGGATGCGTCCATGCCCGACGCCGCCACCCAGGATGAGTGGGACGCCACCGCGCAGCGGTTCGCCGACGCCGTCACCGCCATCTGGCAGGGGCGCGCCGAGATCGACCGGTTCAACGAACTGGTGCTGCGCGCCGGGCTGACCTGGCAGCAGGTCGCGGTGCTGCGCGCCTACGCGAAGTACTTGCGGCAGGCGGCTTTTCCCTACAGCCAGTCGCACATCGAGTCGGTGCTCAACGGCAATCCGCACACCGCTCGTTCACTGGTGACCCTCTTCGAGGCGATCTTCGATCCGGACTCCGCCGACAAGGGCCTGGACGCGCTCGCCGCGGCAGACGCGGTGGCAGCCGACATCGACGCGCTGGTCAGCCTCGACACCGACCGGGTGCTGCGAGCGTTCGCGACGATGATCCAAGCGACGCTGCGCACCAACTACTTCGTCACCAGCGCAGACTCTGCGCATGCGCAGAACGTGCTGTCGCTGAAGCTCGATCCCCAGCTGATCGACGAATTGCCCTTGCCCCGACCGAAATTCGAGATCTTCGTGTACTCACCTCGGGTAGAAGGCGTGCATCTGCGGTTCGGTCATGTGGCGCGCGGTGGCCTGCGCTGGTCGGATCGCCGGGAGGATTTCCGCACCGAGATCCTCGGCCTGGTCAAAGCGCAGGCCGTCAAGAACGCGGTGATCGTGCCGGTCGGCGCCAAGGGTGGATTCGTCGTCAAGAAGCCACCCGCGCCCCTCGGTGACGCCGCCGCGGACCGGGATGCGTTCCGCCACGAGGGAATTGCCTGCTACCGGCTCTTCATCGCAGGCCTGCTCGATGTCACCGACAACGTCGATCGGGCAACCGGACAGGTCATCACCCCGCCCCGGGTGGTCCGCCGGGACGGTGACGACGCCTACCTCGTTGTCGCCGCCGACAAGGGCACCGCCACCTTTTCCGACATCGCCAACGACGTAGCCCAGTCGTACGGTTTCTGGCTGGGCGACGCGTTCGCGTCCGGCGGTTCGGTCGGCTACGACCACAAGGCCATGGGCATCACCGCCAAAGGTGCCTGGGAGTCAGTCAAGCGGCACTTCCGGGAGATGGGCGTGGACACCCAGAGCCAGGACTTCACCGTCGTCGGGGTGGGCGACATGAGCGGCGACGTCTTCGGCAACGGAATGCTGCTGTCGCATCACATCCGGCTGATCGCCGCTTTCGACCACCGGCACATCTTCATCGATCCCGACCCGGACGCGGAGCGGTCGTGGCAGGAGCGGCGTCGGCTGTTCGAGCTGCCCCGGTCGAGCTGGGAGGACTATGACCCCACCCTGATCAGTGCGGGGGGTGGCGTGTTCAGCCGCCAGCAGAAGTCGATTCCGGTCAGCCCGCAGATGCGTGCGGCGCTCGGCCTGCAGGGCGAGGCCGACGAGGTCACCCCGCCGACCCTGATGAAGGCGATCATGCAGGCGCCGGTGGATCTGTGGTTCAACGGCGGCATCGGCACCTACATCAAGGCCGAGTCCGAATCCGATGCCGAAGTCGGTGACCGCGCCAACGACACCATCCGGGTGAACGGAAACCAGGTGCGCGCCAAGGTGATCGGCGAGGGCGGCAACCTCGGGGTCACCTCACTGGGCCGGGTCGAGTTCGACCTGTGCGGTGGCCGCATCAACACCGACGCCATGGACAATTCCGCCGGTGTGGACTGCAGCGACCATGAGGTCAACATCAAGATCCTGGTCGACTCGCTGGTCACCGCGGGCAAGGTGAGCGCCGACGAGCGCACCGAGCTGCTGGCCTCGATGACCGACGAGGTGTCGCGGCTGGTCTTGACCGACAACGTCGACCAGAACGATCTGATGGGCACCAGCCGGGCCAACGCCGCGACGCTGCTCAACGTCCACGCCCGCCAGATCGTCGAGCTCGAGGAGCGGCGCGGCCTCAATCGCGGGCTGGAGGCGTTGCCGTCGAACAAGGAGATCCGCCGCCGCCAAGAGGTGGGCATCGGGCTGACCTCCCCGGAATTGGCGACCCTGATGGCCCACGTGAAGCTGTCCCTCAAGGACGACGTGTTGGCCAGCGAGCTGCCCGACCAGGAGGTGTTCGCCGCGCGGCTGCCGCAGTACTTCCCGAGCCAGCTGCGTGACCACTTCGCAGGCGAGATCCGCGGCCACCAGCTGCGCCGAGAGATCACCACGACGATGTTGGTCAACAACGTGGTCGACACCGGCGGCATCACCTTCGCCTACCGGGTCACCGAGGACACCGGTGTGGGATACGTCGACGCGGTCCGAACCTTCGTGGCCACCGACGCGATCTTTGGGATCACCAAGGTTTGGCAGCGCATCCTCGACGCGTCGCGCGCCGGGTTGCCGATCAACGTCTCCGATCGGATGACACTGGATCTGCGTCGCCTGCTCGACCGGGCGTCGCGCTGGCTGCTGAACTACCGGCCGCAGCCGCTGGCGGTCGGTGCCGAGATCAACCGGTTCGCCGCGACGCTGGCCGAGTTGACGCCGCGGATGTCGCAATGGCTGCGCGGCGACGACAAGGCGATCGTGGCCAAGGAGGCCGGTGAGTTCGAGGCGCACGGCGCTCCGGCCGATCTGGCCTACACGGTGGCCACCGGCCTGTACCAGTACAGCCTGCTCGACGTGATCGACATCGCCGACATCGTCGACCGGGACCCCGCCGAGGTCGCCGATACCTACTTCGCCCTGATGGATCATCTGAGTACCGACGGCCTGCTGACCGCGGTGTCCGGGCTTCCTCGCGACGATCGCTGGCATTCGTTGGCGCGCTTGGCCATTCGTGATGATATCTACGGGTCGTTGCGGGCTCTGTGCTTTGACGTGCTGGCGGTCGGTGAACCGGAGGAGACCGGGGAGGAGAAGATCGCCGAGTGGGAGCACACCAACGGATCGCGGGTAGAGCGGGCACGTCGCACGCTTGCCGAGATCTACGCAGACGACGAACGTGACCTGGCCACGCTGTCGGTGGCGGCACGCCAGATCCGAAGCATGACCAGGACGAGTGGAACAGGGTCAAGTGGTTAATGGATTCACCACCGGCGTGCACGTGCGCTGGTCGGACATCGACATGTATCAGCACATCAACCACGCCACGATGGTGACGATCCTGGAAGAGGCACGGGTCGACTTCCTGGCCGAGCCGTTCGCCGAGGACATCACCACCATCGGGTTGCTCATCCACGAGGTTCAGGTGCTCTACAAAGGTCAACTGCGGTTGGAAGACTCACCGCTGCAGGTGACGATGTGGACCAAGCGGCTGCGCGCGGTGGACTTCACCCTCGGCTACGAGGTGCGATCGCTCAATGCCGCGCCTGACTCGCGGCCCTCGGTGATCGCCGAGACGCAGCTGGCTGCTGTGCACATCAAAGAGCAACGGCTGGTGCGGCTTTCGCCAAAGCATCGGGAGTACCTGCAGCGCTGGCAGCGATGACCGGGGGGCAGGAGCGGAACGATCGGGGGATGTCACCACCCGAACGCGCCCTGGTCATTCCCGACGCTGTGGTTCGCAGCGATCTGGCGGTGTTCGTCGAACACGCGCTGCGCCTCGACGAAGCCGCGGTGGTCCGGCTGCGCGCGCGAGCCGACGGTGTGGTGACGGCCTGGGTCGCCACCGGCTTCGATGTGCTCGCCGTTCGCGCGGTCGCCGGTGAGGTCAACCCCGCCGACTTGTCCTGCGGGGCAGACGAATTAGCCCGCGGCCTACGTAACCCCGAAGTGTCCGGCCGGGTGGATCCCGGTTTTCCGATGGATTCCGCGTGGCGCGGCGTACTGCCGCCGGACACCGGCTTCACCCACCTCGACGATGTGCCGGCCGCTGTGCTGATCGACCTGGCCCAGCGGGGCGCCGACCTGGCCAAGGAGCACAGTGGCGCGCACGGGCCGCCGGCGTCGCTGCTGGATCAGGACGTGCTGCAGGTGAGTTCGGGTGACGCCGAGGTCGGCGTGCCGATGCGGTGTGTGTTCGCTTTGACCGCAATGGGATTCATGCCGGAACCCCCGGGCGAAGACGAGATCGTCCGGGTTCGGCTGTCGCCGACGTGGCTGCGGATCGACGCGCGGTTCGGGTCGGTGTATCGCCGGCGCGGCGATCCCGCCCTGGTGCTGCGCTAGTATCCGCGCGTGGCTGACAACGTCCACGGCACCCTGCCGTTCTGGAGCCGCCCGGCCGCCCGGGTGACTGTCGGGGGTGCGGTCGGTGCGGTCGTGACCGCGGTGCTGTGGCGCCACAACGGCATGCTGTCGTTGCTCGGCGGGTGGACGGCGCTCGCGCTGATCTTCACCGGCTGGACGTGGCTGGCGCTGTGGGGCTTCGACCACAAGGAGACCAAGCAGCACGCCAGTCAGGAGCAGCCGCTGCCGTGGGTCGTCACGGCCCTGGTGCTCGGTGGCGCGGCCGCCAGCCTGGTCGGGGTCTGGGTCCTGTTGGGCCGCAGCCAGGATGCCGCAGGCGGGGTCCGCCACGATTCAGGTGCGGGCTGGATGGCCGTCGGCAGCGTCGTGCTGTCCTGGCTGACCATCCACACGCTGTACGCGATCATCTACGCCAAGCACTATTTCGACTCGAAGCAGCCCGGCGGAATCGACTTCAACAGCCCGCCGGGCCACAAAGACCAACCCTGCTTCAAGGACTTCTTCTATGTCGGCTTCGCCGTCGGGATGAGCTTCGCGATCTCCGACACCAACCTGACCTCGACACGGATGCGGGCCACCGCGCTGGGCCACGGATTGCTGTCGTTCGTGTTCGGCTCGATCATCGTCGCGTCGGTGGTGAACCTGCTGGCCGCGGGCGTCTAGCCGGTCACGATCCACGCCGCCGAATCCGGCGGCAACTGGCCGCCGACCAATGGCGCACTGGCGGCGAGCACGTCGCCGGCCGGCAGCTCGAGTGGGGTGCGGCCGGTGTTCAGCACGCACAACACCCCGGCCGACAAGAACGACAGCGCGTCCTCGCGCAGCTGCAGCCACTCCACGTCGAACTCGGTGAAGTGAAAATGGCTGTGGCGCAGCTGCAGAATCGTGCGGAAGAAGAGCAGCGTCGAATCCGGTTCGGCGAGTTGGCGTTCGACGGTCAGCGCGGACCACTCCGGCGGCATCGGCAGCCAGGTGTCCGGGTTCGACGAGAAGCCGAACGGCGGTGTGTCACCCGACCACGGCATCGGGACCCGGCAGCCGTCGCGGCCGCGTTCGGTGTGCTTGGAGCGTTCCCACACCGGATCCTGCAGCGCCTCGTCGGGCAGGTCGACGTTGGGCAACCCGAGCTCTTCACCGTTGTAGAGGAACACCGCCCCGGGCAGCGACAGCATCACCATCGCCATCGCGCGGGCCCGGGCGAGCCCGGCGGCGCCGTCACCGTAGCGGGAGACCTCGCGCTCGACGTCGTGGTTGGACAGCGTCCAGGTCGGGCTGGCGTCGGCGAGAGCCGCGGCAGCCAAGGCGTTCTCGATCGCGCCGCGGATACTGGCCGGGTCGAATTCGGCTCGCACCAAACGAAAATTGAAGCCCATGTGCAGTTCATCGGGCCGCAGATATTTCGCGAAGTCCGCGTTGTCGAACACCCAGATCTCGCCGATCGTCACCGCATGGGGGTAGTCGTCGAGCACCGACCGGATACCGCGGTGGATGTCGTGAACCCCCTCGTGGTTGAACCGGGGATCGTGGTCATCGAGGGTGAGCATCTCGACGTCCGGGTTCGCCATGTCCGGCAGACCGGGCGGTTTGGCCATGCCGTGCGCGACGTCGATGCGGAAGCCGTCGACCCCGCGGTCCAGCCAGAACCGCAGCGTCTTCTCCAGATCGGAGAACACTTCGGGATTGTCCCAGTTGAGGTCTGGCTGTTCGGCGTCGAACAGGTGCAGGTACCACTGGCCGTCGGCAACCCGGGTCCAGGCCGGTCCGCCGAACACCGAAACCCAGTTGTTGGGCGGCGTCCCGCCGTCCGGTCCCAGACCGTCGCGGAAGATATAGCGTTGCCGTTCAACACTTCCCGGCGCTGCGGCAAGTGCCGCCTGGAACCAGGTGTGCTGGGAACTGGTGTGGTTGGGCACCAGATCCATGGTGATGCGGATGCCGCGGACATGCGCCTCGGTGATGAGCCGCTCCAGCGCGCCGAGACCGCCGAAGAGCGGGTCGACGTCGCGGGGGTCGGCCACGTCGTAGCCGTGATCGGCCATGGGGGAGACCATCACCGGGTTGAGCCAGATCGCGTCGACGCCGAGCTCGCTCACGTGATCGAGGTGTGCGGTGACGCCCGTGAGATCGCCGACGCCGTCACCGTTGCTGTCGGCGAAGGAGCGCGGATAAACCTGATAGAAGATCGCGTTCGTCCACCACGGGACGGCTTCGGTCATCGGTGTCCTCTAGAACGGGGAGTTGACCATCGACTGCGCGGCCATCTCGAGGTAGGCCAGCAGCTCCCGCCGGTGCGCGTCATCGAGCGTCTGGGAGTCGATTGAGGCTACCGCGGTGTGCATACAGCGCAGCCACGCGTCGCGCTCGATGAAACCGATCTTGAACGGGACGTGGCGCATCCGAAGCCGGGGATGTCCGCGAAGGTCTGAATAGGTCCGCGGGCCGCCCCAGTACTGCTCTAGGAACATGCGCAGCCGGACCTCGGCATCGTCCAGCTCGTCGGGGGGATACAGCGGAAGCAGCACCTCGTCCTCGCGAACCTGCTCGTAGAAACGGGACACGATCGCGCGGAACGTTTCATGGCCGCCCACGGCGTCGTAGAAGGTCTGCCCATCCCCATTGGCCTGTGTCTCGGTCACCCCACCATTGTGTACATCTGCCTCAGACGGAGCCCACGTCACCCGATGTTCACGGATTTGACCTGCGAACACCCGAGAAATTGTCGTGCGATTGAGGCGGATCCGTGGTGGACTGGTCGACGGAGGACGTATGGCGCAGGGCAAACGGAACCGCGGTCACCGCGCCGCGGCGGGATCGATCGGGTCCCTTGCGAGCTCAAGCCTGCACGCCGACCCTCACATACCCGGCCCGGCCGACGGATCAGTGTGGGGACGTCGCCGGGTGCTGTTGCTGAATTCAACCTACGAACCGCTGACGGCGCTCCCCATGCGCCGGGCGGTGATCATGCTGCTGTGCGGCAAGGCCGACGTGGTGCACGACGACCCCGGCGGGCCCGTCATCCATTCCGCGACCCGGGCAATCGTGGTGCCGTCGGTGATCCGGCTACGCAGCTTCGTCCGGGTCCCGTACCGGGCGCGCATCCCGATGACGCGGGCCGCGTTGATGCACCGGGATCGGTTCCGCTGCGCATACTGCGGCGCCAAGGCCGACACCGTCGACCACGTGGTGCCGCGCAGCCGCGGTGGTGAGCACTCCTGGGAGAACTGCGTGGCCGCCTGCGGGACATGCAACCACCGCAAGGCCGACAAATTGCTGAGCGAACTGGGCTGGACATTGCGCCTGGTGCCGCTGCCGCCGAAGGGCCAGCACTGGCGGCTGTTGTGCACCATCAAAGAACTCGACCCCGCTTGGGTGCGCTACCTGGGTGAGGGCGCGGCCTGACTGCTACGGTTTGCAACGTGAATGCTGCCGTCATCCACGGTCTATTCGTGGGCATCCCGTTTGGGCTCGCCGCTGTGCTGGCCTTGCTGTTCATCCCCGGCAAGAGCAAGCACGCCAAGACCTACAAGCTGTCCGAACCTTGGACGCACGCGCCGATCCTGTGGGCGGCCGTCGACGAGGTGGTTCCCGGCGGTGGCCATCACGGTCACGGCTCGGCCGAGGTGAACGTGGGAGGTGGAGCAAGTGGCAAGTGGTGACCACGGCACCGCGGTAGCGACCGTCGATCCGGCCAACCTGCCCTATGGCTGGGCGGTGACCACCAGCGGGCGCCTGTCCGGGGTGACCGAGCCGGGCGAACTGTCGGTGCACTACCCGTTCCCGATCAGCCAGCTGGTCGAACTGGACGATGCGCTGAAGTACGGCAGCCGGCAGTCCAAGGCTCGCTTCGCCGTGTACATCGGCGACTTGGGCAGCGACACCGCGGCTCGGGCCCGGGAGATCCTGGCCGACGTGCCGACGCCGAACAACGCCGTGCTGCTGGCCGTGTCACCGGACCAGAAGGCCATCGAGGTGGTCTACGGCGCCGACGTGCGCGGCCGTGGAGCCGAGTCGGCTGCCCCGCTCGGGGTGTCGGCGGCCGCGTCGGCCTTCAAAGAAGGCAACCTGATCGACGGCTTGGTCAGCGCCGTGCGGGTGATGTCGGCGGCCATCTCCAGGCCGTAAACAGCTGGTGTGCCGGCGCCGCTGGGAATACCCGCTCGCTGCCCGCCTCGCAGCGACAGTCACCTGGTGTAGAGGTGGTCTTGCGCGAGATTGAACTCACGCAGGGGAAGTTCGCGCGAGTAGGCGTTTGCGCGAGTTCAATCTCGCGGGAAGCATCCGCGGGGATCGGTTGTCGCTCGAAGGCGGACACCAAACTCATACCGCGGCTTCCGCCGCCGCCAGCAACTCTGCGCGGATGCGCACATACCGCTCGAGGAACAGGCGTTCGTCGAGCCGTTTGCGGCGTAGCCAGCCGGTGACCTCGTCGTTGCACTTGCTGGCGTTGCACGCCCCGCAGGCGGGCACCACGTTGTCGATCGTGTAGCGGCCGCCCCGCGATATCGCCATGACGCAGTCCCGTTGCAGCGGCTTACCCGTCGTCCCGCAGTACGCGCAGCCGTTCCAGGCGAGCTTCAGGGTGGTCCACTGCTCTTCGGTCAGGTCGTTGACCACCGCTTTCACCCGTTTGGTGCGTCTGCGGGCTGCGCGTGCTCGTCGGGTGTTTCTGACCGCCATGGCGTGATTTTGGCAGCGCGAGATCACTCAGCGTCGAAGGCGCGCGCTTTCAGTGAGCGTTCGGTACCGGCCCGGCCTTCCAGCACGAGCCTGCGCAACGCCGTCGGTAGCTCCCCGGCCAGGAAATTGTCCGCGGCCAGCAAGGCCTCGGAGCTGATGTCCCACGACGGGTACAGGCCGATCACCACGGTCTGCGCCACCTCACTGGACCGGCGCTCCCACACTCCGGGGATCGCCTCGAAGTAGCGCTCGGTGAACGGCTGCAACAGCGCGGCCTGCCCGGCCGGCGCGAACCCGCCGATGATCGACCGGGCGGTGATGTTGGCCAGGGTGTCGTCCTCGATCACTCGCTGCCAGGCGGCTTCCTTGACCGCGAGCTGCGGGCGGGCCGCCGCCGCCGCGGCCGCGTGCCTGCGACCGGCGGCGGTCGGATCGCGCTGCGCCTCGGCGTCGAGGAACGGTGTCTGCACGCCGTCGCCGTCGATGTCGCCGGACGCGGCCAATGCGGTGATGATGCGCCACCGCAAATCCGTGTCGATCACCAAGCCGGGCAGATTCACCTCGGCCGGCTCGTTGTCCAGCAGGGTCGCCAGCACCGCGACGTGATGCAGCTGCAGCACCGACGAGCACAACGCGTTGACGAACGCGAGCTGATGATCCGACCCGGGGGAGGACTCTCGCGCCAAGTCCAGCAGCCGGTCGGCGAACGCCGGCCACCCGTTGGCGCACGCCCACTGCGGATCGGCATAGGAATTCAGCGCGGTCTGCGCCTGCAGCAGCAGCCGCTGCGCCACCCCGACCTCGGTCTCGGCCTGCACGCCACTCATCACCAGCGCCACAAAATCGCGGGCCTTCAGTTCGGCGTCGCGGGTCATCTCCCACGCCGCCGACCACACCAGCGTCCGCGGCAGCGGCTCGTCGATATCGGCGATGCGGCTCAGCGCGGTCCGCAGCGAATCGTCGTCCAGTCGCAGCGAGCAGTAGGTCAGGTCGTCGTCATTGACCAGAACCAGCTTGCCGCGGGAAACCCCTTGCAGCGCGGGCACTTCGGTGACGGGCCCGGAGATGTCGAGCTCTTCGCGGTGCACCCGCACCAACTTGCCGGTCGTCGGGTCGTCGTCGTAAATACCGACCGCGAGCCGGTGCACCCGGGTCTCGCCGGCCCCCGGCGCCGCGCCGCCCTGATTGATCGCGAACCGGGTGAACCGGCCCTCGTCGTCGACATCGAAGTCGGCGCGCACGGTGTTCAACCCGGTGGTCTTGAGCCACTGGCGGCCCCAGTCGGACAGGTCGCGCCCGGACGCCTTCTCCAACGCACCCAGCAGATCGTCGAACGTGGCGTTGTCGAAGGCGTGCGCGGCGAAGTAGTCACGCAGGCCGGCCAGGAAGTGCTCCAGTCCGACATAGGCGACGAGCTGCTTGAGCACGCTGGCGCCTTTGGCGTAGGTGATGCCGTCGAAGTTGACCTCGACGGCGTGCAGATCCGGGATGTCGGCGGCGACCGGATGGGTCGACGGCAGCTGGTCCTGGCGGTAGGCCCACGACTTCTCCACATTGGCGAACGTGGTCCACGCCTGGTCGTATTCGGTGGCCTCGGCCTGGCACAGCACCGAGGCGAACGTCGCGAACGACTCGTTGAGCCACAGGTCGTCCCACCACGTCATCGTCACCAGATCGCCGAACCACATGTGGGCCATCTCGTGCAGCACGGTCTCCGCGCGGCGCTCATAGCTGTAGCGGGTCACCTTCGACCGGAAGACGTAGTCCTCCAGGAACGTCACCGCCCCGGCGTTTTCCATTGCGCCGGCGTTGAATTCGGGCACGAACAGCTGGTCGTACTTGCCGAACGCATACGGCACCCCGAAGTTGCGGTGGTAGAAGCCGAAGCCCTGCTTGGTTTCGGTGAACAGCCGCTCGGCGTCCATGTACTCGGCGAGCGACGAACGACAGAACAGGCCCAGCGGGATCTCACCGTGCTCGTCGGCGTAGACGTCGTCCCAGCGTGCGTACGGACCGGCGATAAGCGCCACCAGGTAGGTGCTCATCCGCGGGGTGGTGGCGAAGGTGTGCATGCCGTTGTCCGCAGACACCGTCGCGCCGTTGGAGATCACCTGCCAGTGCGACGGCGCTTTGACCGTCACGTCGAACGTGGCCTTCAGGTCGGGCTGGTCGAAGCAGGCGAACATCCGCTTGGCGTCCGCGGTTTCGAACTGCGAGTACAGGTACACCTCGCTGTCGACCGGGTCGACGAAGCGGTGCAGGCCTTCACCGGTGTTGGAGTAGCGGCACTCGGCGTCGACCACCAGGACGTTGGTCTTCTCCAGCCCCTGCAGCGCGATGCCGGTGGACTCGTCGTACCCGGACACGTCGATGTCGCGGCCGTTGAGCACCGCACTGTGCACGGTGTCAGCGGCCAGGTCGATGTAGGTGTCGGCGCCGGGCAGCGCCTCGAATTCGACGGTCGTCGTGGATCGGAAGGTCGTCTCTGAGCCGGTCGTCAGATCGAGGGCGATGGAGTAGTTGCCGACGGTGACCAGAGCAGCGCGCTCGATGGCCTCGTCACGAGTCAGGTTGGGTAGTGCCACGCGTCCAACCTAGCGGCAGTGGGAACAGTGTTCTATTGGAAGGAGTTGTCTTGAAAGTCTGCGTCCATCGCTGGGAGGAGCTCGCATGTCCGAGAAGTCAGTAGCCGGTTTTTGGTTCGACCCGCTGTGCCCGTGGTGTTGGATCACCTCCCGCTGGATTCTCGAGGTCGAGAAGGTTCGCGATATCGACGTCGACTTCCAGGTGATGAGCCTGGCGGTGCTCAACGAAGGCCGGGACCTGCCCGAGGAGTACCAGGAAATGATGAAGAAGGCGTGGGGCCCGGTCCGCGTCGCGATCGCCGCCGAGCAGGCGCATGGCCGCGAGGTCCTGTCGCCGCTGTACACCGCGATGGGCACCCGGATCCACGACCAGGACAACAAGGATTTCGATGTCGTGATCGCCGAGTCGCTTGCCGAGGTGGGACTGCCCGCCGAGCTCGCTGAGGCGGCCACCTCGGACAAGTACGACGACGCTCTGCGCAAGAGCCATCACGAAGGTATGGACGCCGTCGGCGAGGACGTCGGCACCCCGACCATCCACATCAACGGCGTGGCGTTCTTCGGCCCGGTGCTATCCCGCATCCCGCGCGGTGAGGAAGCCGGCAAATTGTGGGACGCCTCGGTCACGTTCGCGGCCTATCCGCACTTTTGGGAGCTGAAGCGGACGCGGACCGAAGCTCCGCAGTTCGACTGAAATATCTCCTCCGGTTGCGCGCCGGCCCGGTAGGGACAATTTTTAGTCCATGACAGTGGCTGACCCGACCGAGCCGAGCGTGCAAACCGACGGCACTTACCGCGACAAGCTGGTGGCCGTCGAGCCCGGTGGCAACGAGTTCATCGCGCACGAGGATCGGCACGGGCACCCGCGCCAGCTGTTCTGGACGTGGACGTCACCCAATCTGGAGTTCGCGACGATCTTCGTCGGCGTGCTCGCGGTGGCCGTCTACGGCATGACCTTCTGGCAGGCCGTCGCCGGCATCGTGATCGGCACCGGGCTGGGCGCGATCGCGCACTACTTCCTGTCCGCCCGGGGCCCGCTGCACGGCGTGCCGCAGATGGTGTTGGGCCGGTTGGCATTCGGGTTCAAGGGCAACGCGGTGCCGGCCGTGCTGATGTCGGTGACCGCCGGGGTCGGGTGGTTCGCCACCAACAGCGTCAGCGGTGCGTTCGCCCTGTCAACCCTTTTCGGCATCGGGCCGCTGGCGGCATTGGTCATCGTCGTGCTGATCCAGACCGGGTTCGCATTCTTCGGCCACAATCTCGTCCAGGCCTTCGAGCGCTGGTCGTTCCCGGTGCTCGCGCTGATCTTCGCGGTCGCCTCGGTCGTGATCCTCACCAAATCCCACTTCGACGCACCTGCGATCGACGGCGGCGTCGGCGGTCTGGGCGGGTTCCTGCTGACCGTGGGCACCGCGTTCGGCTACGCGGCCGGCTGGACGCCCTATGCCGCCGACTACACCCGGTATCTGCCGGCCACCGTGTCGACGGCGCGCACCGGGTTGTTCGCCTCACTGGGGCTGTTCCTGTCGTGCACGATCCTGGAGATCGTCGGTGCCGCATCGGTGACCATCGGCCCGGCGCTGTCCGACAACCCCACCGAAGCGTTCACCAGCGAGCTGGCCTCGCCACTGGCCAAGGCCACCCTGCTGGCCATCGCGGTGGGCGCGATCGCCGCGAATGCGATCAACATCTATTCCGGCGCAATGGCTTTCGTGACCATCGGCGTGAAGCTACCACACCACATCGCCCGCGCGATGGTCACGGTGTTCTTCGGGGTCGCGGGCTTCGGTATCGCGTGGTGGGCGCTGGCCGATGCCGCCGCGAGCTACGAGGCCTTCCTGCTGATCATCGCGTACTGGATCGGGCCCTGGCTGGGCGTGGTGTTCGCCGACCAGTACCTGCGCCGGGGTCAGCCCATCGCCGGATTCCTCTACGACCGCAGCTACGCGAACTGGGGCGGATTCGCGTCGTTCGGCCTCGGCCTGGTGGTGTCGGTGTTGCTGTTCTCCAACCAGGAGAAGTTCATCGGCTACATCGCCAGGGCGGTGCCTGCGCTCGGCGACATCACCTTCTTCGTCGGCTTCCTGATCGCCGGGGCAAGTTATCTTGTGCTATGCCGATCGAAGATCGCCGCCGAACGTCACGCGGTATGACGCCTGAAGGGATGCTCGACGTCGCCTACCAAGAGGCCCGAAAGGGCTTGGCGGAGGGCGGAATTCCGATCGGCGCCGCGTTGTTCAGCGCCGACGGGGAGCTGTTGGGCAGTGGCCACAACATGCGGGTGCAGGACGATGATCCGTCGATTCACGCCGAGACGGCGGCGTTTCGCAATGCCGGCCGCCAACGCGACTACCGCTCGACGATCATGGTGACCACGCTCTCGCCATGCTGGTATTGCAGCGGACTGGTGCGCCAGTTCAACATCGGTGCGGTGCTGATCGGGGAGAGCCGGACCTTCGTCGGCGGCCACGACTGGCTGGCCGAATTCGGCGTGGATGTCACGCTGCTCGACGACGAGCGCTGCGCGGCGATGATGGCCGACTTCATCGCCGAGAACCCGGAACTGTGGAACGAGGACATCGGAGTCGCCGAGTGATCGCCACCATCGACATGTCCCGCTGGTACGCCGGGGGAGAGCAGGCCGACGCGGTCGCCGCCGAACTCGACGAGGGACTACAGCAGGCCGGTTTCATCCTGGTCACCGGGCACGGCATCGATCCGAATCTGGCGGCCGGCGTGCGGGCCGCGTCGCGGAGCTTCTTCAGCCTGCCCGACGACGTCAAGCGCCGGTACTCGGTGCCGGTCGGCGGACACGGCTGGATCGCTCCCGGCGCGGAAGCCAATGCCTACGCCGAGGGCACCGAGACGCCGCCCGACCTCAAGGAGAGCTACAGCCTGGGTGCGGAAACGGCTGTCGGCGACCCCGAGGTCGACCGGATCTGGTTCGCGCCCAACGTCTGGCCCGCCGAGGTGGCCGAGCTGCAGCCGCTGGTCAACTCCTACACCGCGGCCGTTCACCGGCTGGCCGACGATCTGTTGGCCCTGATGGCGCACGCGCTGGGGCTGGCGGCGAACCCGTTCGTCGCCCTGGCGGACCGGCCGACCTGGACGATGAACATCAACCACTACCCACCGGTCAGCGTCGTCGGCGAGCCCGAACCGGGCCAGTTCCGGATCGGCCCGCACACCGACTTCGGCACTGTGACGATCCTGGACCGCGAGCCCGGAGCCGGTGGGCTGCAAGTCTTTTCCGAAGCCGGCGGATGGGAAGACGCGCCGTACGATCCCGAGGCGCTGACCATCAACATCGGCGACCTGCTCGAGTACTGGAGCGGGCGACGCTGGCCGTCCGGGCGGCACCGGGTGCTGCCTCCGCAGCCGCACGCGCCCGAAGAGGACCTGATCTCGCTGATCTACTTCTACGAGGCCAACCACGACGCACTCATCACTCCGCTGGAGCCGCCGGTCGGGCGGGTGCCCGGGTTGACGCCGGTGACGTCATCGGCGTTCATCAAGGAACGGTTGGACGCCATCACTGTGGGCTGACCGCGTGCCGAAGTAAGGTAACGGCCATGCGTGTCTACCTCGGCTCTGACCATGCCGGATACGAACTCAAGCAAGCCATCATCGAGCACCTGAAAAACGGTGGTCACGAGCCGATCGACTGCGGCGCCTACAGCTACGACGCCGACGACGACTACCCGGCCTTCTGCATCGCCGCCGCGGTGCGAACCGTCGCCGACCCCGACAGCCTGGGCATCGTGCTCGGCGGCTCGGGCAACGGCGAGCAGATCGCTGCCAACAAGGTGCCCGGCGCCCGCTGCGCGCTGGCCTGGAGCACCGAGACCGCTTCGCTGGCCCGCGAGCACAACAACGCCCAGCTGATCGGCATCGGCGGACGCATGCACACCCAAGAGGAGGCGCTGGCGATCGTCGACGCGTTCCTGTCCACCCCGTGGTCGAAAGCACCACGGCACCAACGCCGTATCGACATCCTCGACGAGTACGAGCGCACCCACGTGGCGCCGCCGGTGCCCGGCGCCCCGGCCTGACCTGTGCCGGAAGGGCACACCCTTCACCGGCTCGCGCGGCTGCATCAGCGCCGGTTCGCCGGCACCCCGGCGGCCGTGTCGAGTCCGCAGGGCAGGTTCACCGACGCCTCGATCGTCAACGGCCGGCTGTTCACCCACGCCTCGGTCTGGGGCAAGCACCTGTTCCACCACTACGACGGCGGCCCGATCGTGCACGTCCACCTGGGGCTGTACGGCACCTTCACCGAGATGCCGGTGCCGATGCCGCTGCCGGTCGGGCAGGTGCGCATGCGGATCGTCGGCGACGAGTGGGGCACTGACCTGCGCGGTCCGACGGCCTGCGAGGTGATCGACGAAGCGCAGGTATCTGCCATCGTGGCCCGGCTCGGGCCCGACCCGCTGCGCCGAGATGCTGATCCTGCGCTGCCATGGACCCGAATCTCCAAGTCCCGCAAGACCATCGGCGCCTTGCTGATGGACCAGAGCGTGATTGCGGGGGTGGGCAACGTGTACCGCAGCGAATTGCTCTTTCGGCATCACCTCGACCCGTACCGGCTGGGCCGGGACGTCTCCGAGGCCGAGTTCGCCGAGGCTTGGACCGACCTGGTCGGGTTGATGAAGGTCGGCGTGAAGCGAGGCAAGATCGTGGTGGTGCGGCCCGAACACGATCACGGTGCGCCCTCGTACGCCCCGAACCGCCCGCGCACCTACGTCTACCGGCGCGCCGGTGAGCCCTGCCGGGTGTGCGCGACCCCGATCCGGACCGCCGAATTGGAAGGTCGCAACGTGTTCTGGTGCCCCACCTGCCAGGTGTGATCAGCACCGCCGGGCGGCACCCGCGAGAATGCTTGTATGGAACTGATTCTCGTCGTCGTCGGCGCCATCGTCGTCGCGGCGATCGCCAAGAACCGTGGCCTGGAACCCGCCCTGATGATCGTCGTCGTGGGCATCGCCGCATCGTTCCTGCCCGGGTTCACCGCGCCTGAACTGGACTCCCACGTCCTGCTCTCAGTCGTCTTGCCGCCGCTGCTGTACTCCGCGGCGCTGGACTTCTCGTTTCCGGCGTTCATGCGCAACATCAAGCCGATCCTCGGCCTCGGGGTGGGCCTGGTCGTGGTCACCGCGTTCACGGTGGCCGCGGTGTCCGCGTGGCTGGTCGTGGTGCCGCTGACATTCGCGACCGCGCTGGTGCTCGGCGCCATCGTCGCGCCGCCCGACGCGGTCACCGCCGTCGCCGTCGGCCGCAAGCTGGGCCTGCCCAAGCGGGTGATGACGATCCTGACCGGCGAGAGCCTGATCAACGACGCCGCCGCGCTGGCGTTGTTTTCGATCGCCGTCGCCCAGGTCGCCGGCACCCACATCTTCATCGCCAACCCGCTGCTGCTGTTCGGCTACAGCGCGCTGCTCGGTCCGGTGGTCGGCGTCGCGCTCGGCTACGTGACCCTGTGGATTCGCGAACGCCTCAACAGCGCCAGCCTGGAGACGATCCAAGGCCTGGTGGTGCCGTTCGCCGCGTACATCACCGCCGAGCGATTCCACGCCTCCGGCGTGCTGGCCGTGGTGGCCGCCGGGTTCATCGTCGGCAGTGGCACCTTGAGCGCCGGCTACCAGACCCGGCTGCAGGAACGCTACGTCTGGCACTCCGTCGACGTGCTGCTGGAGGCGTTCGTCTTCGCTTATATCGGTCTGCATCTGCGGTTCGTCCTGGAGGATCTGCGCGCCGCCCACGAGTCGCTGGCGGAGGTGGGCATCGCGGCACTGGTGGTGCTGGCGATCGTGCTCGTGATCCGTCCGCTCTCGGTGTTCGTGATGTTCGGCCGCGGTGTGCTGTCCCGTCACGTCGACCGCAGGCTGAGTGTGCCGATCCCCGAAGGTGGCCGTGGCGCACTCGGCGTCCGGAAACCAGGGAGCCCAAAAGGCAAGTGGCGCTCCATGATCGACCACACCGCGTTGACCTGGCAAGAGAATGTTGTGGTGTCGTGGACCGGGATGCGGGGCGTGGTGACGTTGGCCGCGGCGGCCGGTATCCCGCCGACTGTCGCCAGCGGCGAGCCGTTCCCGGAGCGGGCCACCATCCAGGCGATCGCGTTCGCCGTGGCGGTGGGCACACTGCTGCTGCAGGGGTGGACGCTGCCGCCGCTGATCCGCCGCCTGCATCTGTCCTCACGGGAGGACGACCGGATCTACGACCGCGAGGAAACCTACAAATCCGAGCGCACCGTGCACGTCGCGGCCGACGAGGTACTGGCCCGGTTCGAGGCCGAACCGCCGGCGGGCCTCGAACCGCACGTGCTGACCGAGATTCGCAACTGGATCGCTCGCCATTCCAAAGATGCCGACGAGATGCCCGACCCCGAGGAACATGACCTGCGCGCGGAGGTGTTCTCGACGCTGTACCGCAATGTGCTTGCCGCGCAACGTGCGGCGTTGATCACCGAACGCGATGAGGGACGCATCGATGATGGGGCCGTGCGCGCGATGCTCGACAGGCTGGACTTGCAGGAGGCCAGCGTGACCGCCCGGATGGAGAGCCGAATCTAATTCCCCGGGTCGCTACGCTCCAGCCCGCCGGATCTAGAAGTCGCCGAACCCGCCGCCGAAGTCACCGCCACCGAAGTCGCCGCCACCCCAACCGCCGCTGTCGCCGAGGCCGCCACCGCCGTCGCCACCCCAGCCGCCGCCGTCGCCACCCCAGCCGCCGTCCTGGCCGCCGGCGTCCAGACCCTGGTCAAAACCCTGGTCGTAACCCTGATCGAAGCCCGAACCGAAGCCGTTCTCGAATCCCGAGGCGCCGTAGTCGACGCCGTGCATGCCGGAGAACAGCGCGTCGAACAACAGCACCGACCCGACACCCCAGGCGCCGGCCACCAGCGCCGTCTTCCACCATGGCTCGGAGTACCAACCGGCCGGAACCGGACGCCCTGCGACCCGGCCGCCGGGGTAGTAGTTCGGGGTCCGCTGGCTCGGCGTGGGGGAGGCCTCGATCTCGCGGCCCTCGAACTGCACCTTGCGGTCCTCGGTCACGGCGCCCGCGGCCTTCTGGCCGGACACCGTCTCCAGCTCCGGGCCTGGATCCATACCCATCGCGGTGCGGGCGGCGCGCACGTAGTACAGCCCTTCGATCGCGCTCTCCTTGGCCAGCATCGCCTGCTTGGCGGTGGTGGCCTGGTCGATCTGAGAGGAGGCGGCGGTGAACCGCTCGGAGGCGTCGGCCAGCGCCTGGGTGGCGGCCTCGTTGTTGCCGGACAGGTTGAGCACCTGGCCGCCGAGCCGCTCGATCACCCGGCGGGCATCGGCCTTCGCGTCGGCCAGCGCGGCCGCGTTGCGATTGCCTGAGGCCCGCGACGAACTCACCACCGCCAGCACGATCACGCCGATGACGACCAGGATGAGCACGACCAGCACACCGTTCATGGCGTCCACAGTACCGATCCTGTGAAAGTGCTCCGGAGAACGAGAATTAGCTCATCAGAGCGCGCCGAGTGTGCGGTACACCTCGTCGCTGAGCGCGGTGCTGCGCGGGTCGGCGTTGCACTTGGTGGCGTCGAAATAGTTCATCACGTAGGCGTAGCCGATGCGGTGCTCGAGGTCGACGAACCCGTAGGAGCCGCCCGAGCCGCCGTGGCCGAAGCTGCGCAGGTTCGGGCCCGCCACACCGCGCTGATTGAGCATGTAGCCCAAGCCCCAGCCGTGATCGGCGACCCGGGGCCCGAGCACGACGTCGGGATCGAAGCCGCCCTGCGAGACCCGCACCGCCTCCAGATGATCTCGGCTGAGCAGTTTTTCCTGCGCGAGCCCGTTGTAGAACGTGGCCAGCCCGAGCGCCGAAACGTGGCCGTTGGTGCTCGGGAACTCGCTGACACGCCACCGCTCGAGCTCGTTGGAGCCCAGTTCGTCGTCGGGGACGAAGCCCATCGCGACGGCCATCCCGGCCATCGGATGCTCGGCGAGCGAGGTCGGATAGCCCGGTGCCTGGCCGTTGGCCAGGACATCGCGAATGTGGGGTTTGTTGATCATCTCCGCGCAGCGGTGGTGCTCGGCGGCCGGCAGACCGATGTGGATGTCGACGCCCATCGGCTCGGCGATCTCGGTCCGCAGATACTGGCCGATCGTGCGCCCGGTGACCCGGCGGACGACCTCGCCGAGGATGAACCCGAAGCTGACCATGTGGTAGCCCTGGGCGGTACCCGGCGGCCACCACGGCTCGGCGGCGGCGAGGTCGGCGCAGACCCGGTCCCAGTCGGTGGTGTCGCTCCAATGCATGCGGGTGCGAGGCCCGATCACACCGGAGCGGTGCCCGAGCACCGACGCGATCGTGATGTCCTGCTTGCCGTTCGACGCGAACTCCGGCCAGTACCGGGCGACCGGGGCGTGCAGGTTGAGCTCGCCGCGATCGGCGAGCAGGTGCACACACGTGCTTGTCAGCCCTTTGGTGCCGGAGAACACGCTGGCCAGCGTGTCCTGACGCCACCGCCGTCGCCGACGGGCATCGGCATAGCCGCCCCACAGATTGACCACCAGATCCCCGTCGACCCACACGGCGACCGCTGCGCCGACCTCATCGCGAGAGGTGAAGTTCGCCTCGAAAGCGTCGCGCACCGCGCCAAAACCCGCGGCGCACGCACCGCCGATGGGGATGTGGTCGCTCAACGCGCCTCCTGGCCGCCGGGTATCGCCTGAATCTACGGCGGTCAGGTTAGCCAGCAAGGTTGTGAGGACGATTGGAGCGGAATCGAAACCACCCTGTAATTAGCGCCGACGCCGGCGGATTTGTTCACTTGGATTTTCCAGCCGGTTTGGCGTTCTCGCAGGGCCGTACGTCACGATCCTGGTGTGGAGATTCCCGATACGGGCATTCCGCCGGCGCTCGCGAGCCGGATGACGATGGCCGAGCAGTACGAATGGCATCAGAGCTATCTGCGCGCTCGCCCGGTGTCGCGGCGCAACTTCCTGCGCGGATCGGCAGCCGCGGCAGCCGTGGCGGCGCTGGGGGCTGCCCCGTTCGGGCGTCGCGCCTACGCCCAGGATGCGCCGCTGGCGGTGGCCGGCCGACGAGTCGGCTACGGCACCGACGCCTCGAGTCAGCTGCGGCTGGCGGGCCAGTTGTCGCGCAATCCGGGTGCCACCAAGGTCTTCCTCGACCACGGCCCGACGCCCGGGCTGGGTGCGACGGTCGAGGCGGAGGTGCGCAACCTGGTGACCCAGATCCCGGACAGCAGTGGCGGGGTGCTGTCGGCCGAGCAGTTCTACGTCCATGCGCCGGTGGACGGGCTGCCCGGGCGTACCCCGCACTTCTACCGGTGGCGCACCGACGACGGGTTCGTCAGCGACGTGCGGTCCGCGGCTACGGCAATGCCCAGTGCGCGAAATGCGGTGGGCTGGTTCCGGTTCACCATGATGGGGGACCAGGGCACCGATGAGACGCCGCTGGCTCCGCCCGGTCTCACCCGCGGCGACTACGACGACAGCTATTACAAATCCGACAACGATCCGACCGTGTCGCACACCGGCAATGTGCTGGATCAGATCGTGGCCGCGCGTCCGGACTTCCATGTGCTTGCCGGTGACATCGCCTACGCCGACCCGTCCGGGGCGGGCAAGCCGCCGCAATTTGTCCGAAAGGGTGAACCACCCAAGGGTTTCGACAAGTTCAACCCGTATGTCTGGGACGTGTATCTGAACTCCATCGAGGCCAGCGCCTCGACGACGCCGTGGATGTTCGCCACCGGCAACCATGACATGGAAGCCGCCTACCCGGTGCACGGCTACGGCGGCCACCTCGCACGGCTCGACTTTCCGGGCAACGGTCCGTCCGGCTGCCCGTCGGTCTACTCGTTCACCTATGGCAACGTCGCGGTGCTCTCGCTGGACGCCAACGATGTCAGCTACGAGATCACCGCCAACAAGGGTTACTCCGGCGGCGCTCAAAATAGTTGGGTGGAGCGGACTTTGGCGGCGCACCGGGCCGATCCCGACATCGACTTCATCGTCTGCTTCTTCCATCACTGTGCCTACTCGACCACCGAGGCGCATGCCAGCGACGGCGGTGTGCGGGCCGCGTGGGTGCCGCTGTTCGATCGCTACCAGGTGGATTTGGTGTTGCAGGGCCACAACCACGTGTTCGAACGGTCCGACCCGATCCGGGGCGGCGCACCGACCCGGGCGGCCGAAGACAATGCGATCGTCTACCCGGAAACCGATGGCACCGTCTACTACACGGTGGGGTCAGCTGGACGGCCGCGGTACAACTTTCAGCCCGGCGAGCCGGAGAGCTACCGCGGTAACGTGGCGCCCGACACCTTCGTGGGCAACAGCTATGTCTGGACAGTCGACGGCAACAAGCAGACCGAAGCGGTTGGCTGGTCGAGGGTGCGCTTTCGCAACTACGCCCTCATCCGGGTCGATGTGCGGCCCGGCAACCTGATGAGCGAGATGGACGTGACCGCGGTCGACGAGTACGGCCGCGAGTTCGACAAGCTGACCTACCGCCGGCAGGTCCGCGCCTAGGTGACGTCGCTCACCAATCGTTCAGGCATCAGTGGCCGGTTCGGTCGCCAGCACTTCCCTGGCCGCGCGCTCTCCGGAGCGGACCGCACCGTCCACCCAGCCGTGCATGACCCCGGACGTTTCGGTGCCCGCCCAGTGGATTCGGCCGCAGGGCTCGGTGATCGCCGGCCCGAATTCGGTCAGCACACCCGGCGGGCAATGGCTGAGCATGCCTCCGCCCGAATATCTTTCGACGCTCCAATCCTGGTCGAGGTAGGCCACCGGGTTGGCGGCCCGTTGGCCGAAGCGCTCCACCAGTTGCGCCAGCACTTCTTGCTTGCGCGCGTCGGGATCCATCTTCGAATACCGGCGACCTTCCGGGCCCTCGGTGATCACACACATCACCCCGGGTCGGGGCGCGTCGGTGGAGGCGTCGATGGTCAGCGTCGCCAGCGTTCCGGGTGCGAACGACTGGCCTGTCAACCCATCTTGTCGCCAGAACGGCTCGTCGTACACGATGTTGATCTTCACGACAGCACCACTCGGGATGCGCTGATGCAGGAAGGCTCGGTCCACCGGAAGCATCGGCTCGTAGAGGATGTGGCTGGCGATCGCGATCGGTACCGCCACGATCACCCGGTGCGCGCGCACGGTCATGCCGTCGGCCTCGACGGTGACACCGTCTTCGTCCTGAATAATCTGCCGCACAGGCTGATTCAGATGCAGTGAGTCCCCGAGCGCGACGGCCATCTTGCCGGACACCGCACCCATGCCGCCGACGATGCGGGAATCCTGCGACCCGTCCTTGATGCCGAGCACGAACGATGGCCCGCCGCCGGAGGCCAGCTGGCGGAGCACGAACAACATCGACGTCTCCGACGCTGCTGATGTGTAGAGGCCGGCGATCGCTGCTTCGAGCAAGGTGTGTGCGGGCTTGGAGAGTGTGCGGTCGTTGAGCCAGGAGGCGTACGTGATGCGGTCGAGCTTGTCGGCGTTCTTGGCTTCCCACGGGGCCTCGAGGGGGATCGTCTTGCACAGCCGGGTCAGGTCGAGGAAAACCGCGCCCATGTTGAGCGCCGCCCAGGGGCTCATCGTCAACGGGATGGTGCCCTCGTAGCGATAGTGCTTGCCGTCGACGACCATCATGGCGTCGCCGTCGGTGTACTGCTTGTAGCTGCCGACGCCGAATTCCTTCATCAATCCGTAGATGGCATCTTGGCCCGGTCCGATCCAGGCACCGCCGCGGTCGATCCAGACGCCGTCAGGGCCCTCAACGGTGAAGGTGCGCCCGCCGACCCGATCGCGGGCTTCCAGGAGAGCCACCGTTCGGCCTGCCTGTCTGAGTCGCAGGGCGGCGGTCAGCCCGGCAAAGCCTGCGCCGACCACGCAGAAATCCACAGCGGCCATGGCTTATGGTGCGCTTCGCGGTATACATCCTGTGGGCGTTTGGCAAAGTATTGACCTGCCCGCCACACGGTCCCTGGGAGGACAATGAGCACCGACGAGTCCGTACGAACCGCCGTGGTGCTCGTACACGGTTTGCTCGAACGCCGACCCATGGACGTCCTCGACGATTTCGCCAAGACGGCGTTGACACCGGACGGTGGCCGCTGGGAGTACGTCCCGCAGCCGATGGAGATCACCGACTCCTACGAGGCGCGCCGCTACGCCGCGCCGTCGGGCGTCGATCTCTATGAGTACGACTGGTCGTTCCTGATGGTGAGCGCTCGGTATGCGGGCTTCATCCCAGCCCTGGCGCGGGTGATGTTGCGGCGTCCCCGGCACGTGCCCGACCAGTTGTTCGGCATCTGGCGCGTGGTCGCGCTGACGGTCCTCATCCCACTGGCCGTCATCGTGGCGTTGTTCGTCGTCGGTGGCTATTTCCTGCACACCGGGGTGGCCGGCTGGATCATCGGCGTCGCCACCAGCGTGGTTGTCCTGACTGTCGCGCTGGCCGTGTTCCGCCTTCTCCCGCGAGCGTTGACCCGCAGCTTTTTGACCACGGGCTTCGTCAACGTCGCCCGCTACTTCGACATCGCACCGGAGTCCCACGCCGCGCGGCGCGCGATCCGCGGCGGGCTCGTCGACCTGTTGTACACGCTGCAGCAGGGGCGATATGCGCGGGTGGTCGTCGTAGGGCACGGCATCGGTGGCTACATCGCCTATGACGCCCTCACCACGTTGTGGGCCGAGATGCACGAGCTGCGGGCCGAGCCAGGTGCGGCGACGAGCTCGTCGACCGAGGGTGACGTCCACGACTCGACCGAGGAGTTCCAACACCAGCAGTTCACCCGATGGGAGGACCTACGGCGGCTGGGAAACCCATGGCGGATAACTGATTTCGTGACAGTCGGGACGCCGATGGCGTTGGCCGACGTATTCGTGGCACGGCCGTCGGTTCTCAGTGGCTGCGGTCGCGTCGACCGGCGGCACGCACTGTTCGGCTCGTTGATCAGTCGGGGTGTGGTGTGTAGTTGTCCGCCGCTGGACAATGAGTCCGAGGAGTCGACGACGATGGGTGGCCTGTCGCCGTTCGCGGTGACCCGCTGGACCAACATCTGGTTCCCGGTGCGGCGGGGCGCTATTCGCGGCGACTGGTTCGGCGGGGCGCTGGCGCCGTTGTTCGGAACTGGGATCCGCGATGTTGCGGTCAGCGGCAATTTGCCCGAACGGTTGGCCCCCGGGCTCGCGCACACCCGATATTTCAAGTATCCCGAGCGTGACGCCGACGGTGACGTGGCGTTCGAGCTTCGGAAAGTCCTTGCCCTCGAGGATCATTCGGGATTGGATGTTTCGGTCAGCGCACCCGAGCCTGACCCGGCGACGGTCGGCCGGGTGGTGTACCGGTCATGGCAGCGCAGTATGTGATGCCGGGTCGAGGGCGGGGGATCGCCCTGCGGGTGGTGTGCGCGGTCGGCGCGGTTGTCGCATTTCTGTTGGCCGTCCTGGCGGCCAATGATCTGTACTTCGCCGGCTTCCCGGACTCGCATCTCACCGACTACGACCGAGCTGCCGAGACACCCAAGCGGGTGTTGATGTGGGCGCAGTGGGGTTTCGTTCCGCTCTTCCTGGTGCTGGCGCTTGCGCCGATCAGACCCAAGGTGCGCACCATCGGGTTGTTCGCCGGCCTGGTCGCTCTTGTTGGAGTCGGCGTCGTTCAATGGGTCGGTATCCCTTGGCATTTCATCACCCACCTCGGTCTTGACAACGGGACCGGCGGTTGAGCACGTGATGTGACGCAGATCACGTAATTGCTGTGAACCATCTTTACCGTCCCTCTCGTGAACCGAGGAGTCAACGAAGACGAATCCCACGGAAGGGTCGGGGCGATGGCGCATGCCACAACGAGGGTGATCACGGTAGCGGCGATGAATGTACTCGCCACGGCCGCAATGCATTTCCCGGGTGATCCGCCCCCCGCAGCGCCGGCGATGCATACCCAGCCGATTGTTCTGACCGCATCGCTGCATCGCGAGTTCGGGACACCCACTCCCAACCGGCTGATCGCGGCCACCGGCGAAACAGCCTCAGGCACAAACAGATCGATCGCCGAGGTGGGCGTTTCACGCACGGAGCCAGCAGCGCCCAGCACACCGAAGCGGTTCCGGACGGTCAGTGCGGCGGCGAGCCCATTGACCACCATCCATGCCCGCGTGAGCAGTGTGCACCCCGGTGGACACCCCCAGGCCGCCGCGGTGCCGGCGCCGCCTACCCCGGAGGCCATCGCCGGCCAGATCCGCGCGTTCGTCGCTGTCTACATCAGTAACGGCACCGCTGCGCATCCCGACGCAGGGTTGTTGATAGGCAACGGGTTTGACGGCGGGACCGGCCAGGACGGTGGCCGTGGCGGCATGCTGTTCGGCAACGGCGGGCGTGGTGGTGACGGGCTGCAGTCGGTCGAGAACGGGAGGGCCGGCAATGGCGGGAGCGCTGGATTGTTCGGCAACGGCGGCGACGGCGGCCGGGGCGGCGACTTCACCGGCACGCAGGGAACCGCATCCATCGGTCGTCAAGGCGGTAAGGGCGGCAACGGCGGGCTGCTGATCGGCAACGGAGGTAAGGGTGGCAACGGCGGCACCGGCCAGAACCTCGATACCGGTGGAGCCAACGGTGGCCGCGGTGGACAGGGCGGCAACGCCGGGATGTTGGGGCGCGGTGGTGACGGCGGCCAAGGCGGGACGGGAAATGCCGGAACCGGTACCGCTCGCGGAGGAGCGGGCGGCAATGGCGGCCGCGCGGGAACCGTCGGAGGCGGCGGTGCGGGCGGCACGGGTGGAAGCGGCTCGAGCAAGGGCAATGCCTTCGGCGGTGACGGGGGCACCGGGGGAGAAGGCGGACGGATAACCGGTCGGGGCGGCGATGGCGGAACCGGCGGTGCAGCCGGAAGCAATGTCGTCACCAGCACAGCCACCGGTGGCCACGGTGGTAACGGCGGCGACAGCCATGGGATTCGCCAGACCGGCGGCGCCGGCGGCCAGGGCGGCAACGCTCAGTCACTTCCGGGTACCGGCATCGGCGGCGACGGTGGCAGCACCGGCCGCAGTGGGCCCGGCGGTGGGCGAGGCCCGGCCGGACTGGGCGGGGAGGGCGTCGGGAGCACCCCGGGCAGCCATAACGGCAACGCGGGCGCAGGCGCCCCGTAGCCCTGCGCTACGAGGAGCGAGGGCCGCGCTTGCTGCCGCCCTTGCCGGCCGCCGCCGCGGCGGATGCGGTCGGTTTTTTGGCGCCGCGGACTTTCGCAGAGCCAGGAGTAGAAGTGGTCCGGCCGCTCGATGCCGTGGAGCGCCCGGTGCCGCCGGCGGCCCTGGTGGTGGGTGTCGCGACATGGCTGGCCGGCTTGACCCGCGCCTGCGCCGAGGCCGGGCCGCTGCAACTCTGGCCGGCGAAACAGACCGGGAACTTCGGCACTCTCGGGACGTGGAAGACCCTCAGCACCGGATTGACGAGGTTGGCGAATCCGTTCCAGGCGTAGGCGGTCGCGGCGAAGGCCACAACAAGGCCGCTGAGCCCGATGGCCGCCAGGCCGGGGCCAGGGCCCAGACCGAGGCTGTTGAGGTACTGCAGGATCGACGCCGCGAACGCGAGGAAGTCCGGGGGCGCGGTGGTGTCGTTGGCGGTCTGGCTCGACGATGCCGAGCGGGGTGCGGGCCCGGGCGCGGGCACGGTGGCGGGGGTGCTGACGTCGGCCACATCGACGGACGCCAATGCGACCGCATGAACTTCTTTGCGGGGGAGCGCGACGTTCGGCGGCGCTGCCACCACACCGAGGGCAAGGATTCCGGCGGCGGCCGCCGCGGCGTACGGACGAATGACCCTGCTCTGGATTTCTGGGCGCATCATCACCTTTGGTCGTCGGCCACGAACAGCGAATCGATCATGACACCGGCGCATCGGCGCGGAGTTGATTTCCCGAACAATATTTGCGCACCCGTCAGTCCAGTTTGGGCGCTCACCGAATTGGACATGATGGGACGGTGAAACTGCTTCCGACACCCGACGTGACGCTCACCGACTCTGACGTCGAAGACGCACTGGGTCGGGCCGTCGCGGTCATCAATCCGCTGCTCGACGTGTTGTGGTGGACCGACCCGCTCGGAATCAAGCGGCAAGACCCCCCGAACGTCGTCTCCCGGGTCCTCAACGCTGCCGACGTGCCCGGCACCCTGGCGTGGGACGACCTGGACACCGACGACCGGATCGCGTGGTGGGTATGGCGGGTCGGGGCGCTGAACACCGTCGTGGTGGCGGTGCCCGGCCTGCTGGGAGTCATCGGACGACGCCTTCCGATTCAGGATCTCCTCGGCTTCGCCAACCAGGCCATCGTGCTGTGCGCCGTGGCCCGCGAACTGGGCGTCACCGACTATCGGCGGCAGACCCGGATGCTCGCCTCGGTGCTGTGCGAGCGGGATCTCGCGGTCGTGGTGCACGACCCGGACCGGGCCTCTGCCATGGCGATCCCGTTCACCCCGCAGGGCATCGCCTCAGCGGTCTGGAAGTTGGTCGGTGTCCTCGACGCCGTCGGCGACGAGCTCGGCAAGCGGCCGCACTCACGGGCGCCGTTCCGGTACGTGGCCATGCTGCCCGGCCTCGGCGCGGTGGCCTCGTACCTCGGCGAAATCGGTGCGCTGTCCCGGGCCGCCAAGCAGGGGCAAAAATGGCTGGAACAGCAAAAACCGCTCACATAGGGCGGTTCGGTGGAGCGGGCGACGGGAATCGAACCCGCGTAATCAGTTTGGAAGACTGAGGCTCTACCATTGAGCTACGCCCGCGTGTTTGCGCGAGCCCAAATGTACCGGTCGACCTGATCAAATCCGAATCGACCCACCTGGAAGCGCTTCGCCGAGGTCGATTGCCGCTGAGCAGGCATCGGGCCGTAGGATTCGGGCGCAAGAAATACAGCACCGGGGTGTAGCGCAGCTTGGTAGCGCATCCGCTTTGGGAGCGGAAGGCCGCAGGTTCAAATCCTGTCACCCCGACACGCCCAACGAAGTCCCGCACGAGAACAAGACTGAACCGAGGAGTACCGCCGTGAAGAGCACCGTCGAGAAGTTGAGCCCGACCCGGGTTCGCATCAATGTGGAGGTGCCCTTCACGGAATTGCAGCCCGACTTCGACCGGGCCTACAAGGAGCTCGCCAAGCAGGTCCGGCTGCCCGGCTTCCGCCCCGGCAAGGCGCCGGCCAAGCTGCTCGAGGCCCGTATCGGCCGCGGTGCGGTGCTCGAGCAGGTCGTCAACGACGCGCTGCCCAGCCGCTACAGCGAAGCCGTCACCGCCACTGAGGTGACGCCGCTGGGCCAGCCCGAGATCGAGGTCACCAAGATCGAGGACGGCGAAGAACTGGTGTTCACCGCCGAGGTCGATGTGCGGCCCGAGATCGAACTCCCCGATCTGAGCGCGCTCACGATCGAGGTCGAGGCGATCGAGATCAACGACGACGAAGTCGACGCCGAACTGGAGTCGCTGCGCGCCCGTTTCGGCACCCTCAAGGGCGTCGAGCGGCCAGCCCAGACCGGCGACTTCGTGTCGATCGATCTGTCCGCCACGGTCAACGGCGAAGACCTTCCCGACGCCGCCACCGAAGGACTCTCCCACGAGGTGGGCTCCGGTCAGCTGATCGACGGCCTCGACGACGCCATCGTCGGGTTGGCCGAAGGTGAGTCGAAGGTCTTCACCACCAAGCTGGCCGCCGGCGAGCACGCCGGTGCCGACGCCGAGGTCACCGTCACCGTCAAGTCGATCAAGGAGCGCGAGCTTCCCGAGGCCGACGACGAATTCGCCCAGCTGGCAAGCGAGTTCGACACCATCGACGAGCTGCGCGAGAACCTCGTCGAGCAGGTCAAGCGCGTCAAGCGCATCCAGCAGGCCGAGAAGATCCGCGACAACGCCCTCGAGCTGCTGCTGGAGAAGACCGAGGTCCCGCTGCCCGAGGCGATCGTGCAGGCCCAGGTCGACCAGACCGTGCACAACGCGATCCACGGCCTCGACCACGACGAGGACAAATTCGCGGAGACGCTCGAAGCTGAGGGCAGCTCGCGCGAGAAGTTCGACGCCGAGACCCGCGAGGCCGCCGAGAAGGCCGTCAAGACGCAGCTGCTGATGGACGCCATCGCCGACGACCTCGACATCCAGGTCGGTCAGAACGATCTGACCGAGCGGCTGGTGCTGATGTCGCGGCAGTACGGCATCGAGCCGGCGCAGCTGCTGCAGATCCTGCAGCAGAACAACCAGCTGCCTGCGATGTTCGCCGACGTGCGCCGTGGCCTGACCGTCGCCGCGGTGGTCGAGGCGGCCACCGTCACCGACAGCGAGGGCAACGTCGTCGACACCGCCGAGTTCTTCGGCCCGCCGCCCGGAGCCGAGGACGACGAAGTGGTGGCCGACGCTGACGACGTCAACGTCGACGAGGTCGCCGAAGACGCCGAGGCCGTCGAGAAGGACGTTGAACAGCAAGCCGAGAAGTCCGAATAACGCCGACAGCGAAAGCGCACTCTCCCGGGAGTGCGCTCCGCTGTGGGTTCGTTAGGGTCGGGTAGAACCAAGTCCGTAGAAAGCAGGTATCAAGTCGTGACTCATATGCGTTCGGGCGCGCCAGGGCTGAACCTCACTGACTCGGTGTACGAGCGATTGCTCGCCGAGCGCATCATCTTCCTGGGGTCCCAGGTCGATGACGACATCGCCAATCGGTTGTGCGCGCAGATCCTTCTGCTGGCCGCCGAGGATCCGACCAAGGACATCAACCTCTACATCAACTCGCCCGGTGGCTCGATCAGCGCCGGCATGGCGATCTACGACACCATGGTGCTCGCGCCGTGTGATGTCGCCACCTATGCGATGGGCATGGCCGCCTCGATGGGCGAGTTCCTGCTCGCGGCGGGCACCAAGGGCAAGCGCTACGCGCTGCCGCACGCCCGCATCCTGATGCACCAGCCGCTGGGCGGGATCACCGGCGGCGCGGCCGACATCGCCATCCAGGCTGAGCAGTTCGCGCTCATCAAGAGGGAGATGTTCCGGCTCAACGCCGAGTTCACCGGCCAGACGATCGAGCGCATCGAGGCCGATTCCGACCGTGACCGCTGGTTCACGGCTCAGGAAGCGCTGGAGTACGGCTTCGTCGACCACATCATCACCCACGCGAACTTCAACGGAGTGACCAATGCCTGATACAACTCCCTTTTCCCAGGCAGAGCAGACCTATCGAGGCACTGCGCCTACGGCCCGCTACATCCTGCCGTCGTTCGTCGAGCACTCCAGCTGGGGCGTGAAGGAATCCAACCCCTACAACAAGCTGTTCGAGGAACGCATCATCTTCCTCGGCGTGCAGGTCGACGACGCCTCGGCCAACGACATCATGGCGCAGCTGCTGGTGCTGGAGTCGCTCGATCCCGACCGTGACATCACCATGTACATCAACTCCCCGGGTGGCTCGTTCACCTCGCTGATGGCGATCTACGACACCATGCAGTACGTCCGGGCCGACATCCAGACCGTGTGCCTGGGCCAGGCCGCCTCGGCCGCCGCGGTCCTGCTGGCCGCCGGTACCCCCGGTAAGCGGCTCGCGCTGCCGAACGCCCGGATCCTCATTCATCAGCCGTCGCTCGGCGGGGTGATCCAGGGTCAGTTCTCCGATCTGGAAATCCAGGCCGCCGAGATCGAGCGGATGCGCACCTTGATGGAGGAGACACTGGCGCGTCACACCGGCAAGGACGCCGCGGTCATCCGCAAGGACACCGACCGCGACAAGATTCTCACCGCCGCGGACGCCAAGGAGTACGGCATCATCGACACGGTTCTGGAATACCGGAAGCTGTCGGCCCAGAACGCTTGATGATGGTGTCTGCCGGGCCCACCCGGCGGCATCCGATGTTCGCGCCCGCCGCGGCCCTCTGGGTCGCGGCGTTCGCGTCGAGGCCGCCGTTCCGTTCGGGTTCGCGCTCGGCGAATCCGCGCTCGGCGGATCTGGCTGAGCGACCAACCGCCGCCACAAGTCCGGACGGTACCGTGGGGAACGGCGAACACCAGGACGAAACTCCACGGTCGGCGCAGCTCAACGCCTCTCGGTTCGGTAACAGCGGCGACACGCCAAAAACACGGCAGCGCGTTCCGAGGCGACGAGAGCGGCGTCAGGGGATATGTTCACCATCACGCACGAATACCACTGACGCGATTCGTCTTTATCTGTCGCACCGCGGCGGAGCAAGCGGGTAGCGTCGGGACAGAGCCCAACGCGGACTTGATAGCAACGATCGAAGACCCGGCGAAGGAAAGTAGGACCCCACCACCATGGCGCGTATCGGAGACGGCGGTGACCTGCTGAAGTGCTCGTTCTGCGGTAAGAGTCAGAAGCAGGTGAAGAAGCTCATCGCGGGTCCGGGCGTCTACATCTGCGACGAGTGCATCGACCTCTGCAACGAGATCATCGAAGAGGAGTTGGCCGACGCCGACGACGTCAAACTCGATGAGCTGCCCAAGCCGGCCGAGATCCGCGAGTTCCTGGAGAACTACGTCATCGGGCAAGACACCGCCAAGCGCACGCTGGCCGTCGCCGTCTACAACCACTACAAGCGCATCCAGGCACAGGAGAAGCACCGTGACTCCCGCGCCGAGCCGGTGGAGCTGGCCAAGTCGAATATCTTGATGCTCGGCCCGACCGGCTGCGGCAAGACCTACCTGGCGCAGACGCTGGCCAAGATGCTCAACGTGCCGTTCGCGATCGCCGACGCCACCGCGCTGACCGAAGCCGGGTATGTGGGCGAGGACGTCGAGAACATTCTGCTCAAGCTGATCCAGGCCGCCGACTACGACGTGAAGCGCGCCGAGACCGGCATCATCTACATCGACGAGGTCGACAAGATCGCCCGCAAGAGCGAGAACCCGTCGATCACGCGTGATGTGTCCGGCGAGGGTGTGCAGCAGGCGCTGCTGAAGATCCTCGAGGGCACGCAGGCATCGGTTCCGCCGCAGGGCGGCCGCAAGCATCCGCATCAGGAGTTCATCCAGATCGACACCACCAACGTGCTGTTCATCGTTGCGGGTGCGTTCGCCGGGCTGGAGAAGATCGTCTCCGACCGTGTCGGCAAGCGCGGTCTGGGCTTCGGTGCCGAGGTGAAGTCCAAGGCCGAGATCGACACCCAGGACCACTTCGCCGAGGTGATGCCCGAGGATCTGATCAAGTTCGGGCTGATCCCGGAGTTCATCGGTCGTCTGCCGGTGGTGGCCTCGGTGACGAACCTGGACAAGGAATCGCTGGTGCAGATCCTGTCCCAGCCGAAGAACGCCTTGGTCAAGCAGTACACCCGGTTGTTCGAGATGGACGGTGTCGAGCTCGAGTTCGCCGACGATGCTCTCGATGCCATCGCCGATCAGGCGATCCATCGTGGCACCGGTGCCCGCGGTCTGCGCGCGATCATGGAAGAAGTCCTCCTGCCGGTGATGTACGACATCCCCAGCCGCGACGACGTCGCCAAGGTCGTGGTGACCAAGGAGACCGTCCAGGACAACGTGCTGCCGACGATCGTGCCGCGCAAGCCGGCGCGTCCCGAGCGCCGCGACAAGTCCGCCTAGGCGTCGTACCGTCTCTACATGAAGAGACTCCGCCACCGATCCGCGGTGGCCGCGGTAGCCGTCACTGTGGGCATGCTGGGCATCACCACGGCCTGTAGCCCGAACGAGAAGCCCGCGCCGACGACCAGCACGACGACGACCACCACCACGCCCCCCAGCAGCAGTGTGCCGCCCTCGCCGACGGAAAAGGGCTCGGATGGCGGCGGACCGAACAGCTTCTCGCCGACTGTGAAGGCCCCACCGCCGCCGACTGCGGTTCCGGGGAACAACAACTGACGCACGGTCAGTGGCGGATGCGGTCGGCCCGACTGTAGACGTTCATCGATTCCCCACGCAGGAACGCGACCAGCGTCAGCCCCGACTGGGTGGCGAGGTCGACGGCCAGTGAGGACGGCGCGGACACCGCGGCCAGCACCGGGATGCCGGCCATCACCGCCTTCTGGGTCAGCTCGAATGATGCGCGGCCGCTGACCAGCAGCACCGTGCCGCTGAGCGGGATGTGATTGGCCTCCAGCGCCCACCCGATGACCTTGTCGACGGCGTTGTGCCGGCCGACGTCCTCGCGGACGGCCAGCAGGGTGCCGCCCGTCGTGAACAGTGCTGCCCCGTGCAGTCCGCCGGTGCTGGCGAAAACCTTTTGCGCCGAGCGCAGTTGGTCCGGCATCGCGGTCAGCACCGAAGCCTCGACCGTCGACGGGTCGTCGCCGGGGGAGTGCTGGCTGGTCAGCCGCACCGCGTCGATCGAGGCCTTGCCGCACACCCCGCACGACGAGGTGGTGTAGAAGTTTCGGGTCACGTCGACGTCCGGCATCGGCACACCGGGGCGCAGCGTCACGTCGAGGACGTTGTAGGTGTTCACCCCGTCGGCCTCCGCGCCGCGGCAGTACCGCACGGTGAGCACGTCGTCGCGATGGGCGATGACTCCCTCGGTCAGCAGAAAGCCCTGTGCCAGTTCTACATCGGACCCCGGCGTTCGCATGGTGACCGTCAGCGGTGTCCCGTTCACCCGGATCTCCAGCGGCTCCTCGACCACCAGGGTCTCCGGACGTTCGGTGGCGGTGCCGTCATAGACGTGACTGGCCCGCCGGCGGGCGGTCACCCGGCCCATGCCGCGCCGCCCTCGGGGTTCTGGCCGCCCGGTTCGAGCCGGATGACGACCGCCTTCGACACCGGCGTATTCGACCGGGCGGCAACGTGATCCAGCGGTACGAGGGGATTGGTCTCGGGGTAGTAGGCGGCGGCGTTACCGACCGGGGTGGAGTACGGCACGATCAGGAAGTCCTTGGCGCGGCGCTCCTGCAGCTGGCCTGCGCCGTCGGTGAACTCCGACACCAGGTCGACGCGGTCACCTTCGGCGAGGCCGAGGGACTCGATGTCGGCGGGGTTGACGAACACGACGCGGCGCCCGCCCTTGACCCCGCGGTACCGGTCGTCGAGGCCATAGATGGTGGTGTTGTACTGGTCGTGGCTGCGCAATGTCTGCAGCACCAGCCTCCCTGGTGGTACCGGCACCCACTGCATCGGGTTCACCGCGAAGTTGGCCTTACCCGTGACGGTGGGGAACTCACGGGAATCCCTTGGCGGATGCGGCAATTGGAAGCCATCTGGCTGACGCACCCGGGTGTTGTAGTCGGCGCAGCCCGGCACCACCGCGGCGATCGCGTCGCGGATCGTGTCGTAGTCGGCGGCGAAGCTCTCCCAGTGGACCGGGTGATCGGCACCCAGCACCGTGCGGGCCAGCTGACAGATGATCGCGACCTCGCTGCGGACCTGGTCGCTGGGCGGTGTCAGGCTACCGCGAGACAGGTGCACCATCGACATCGAATCTTCAACCGAGACAACCTGTTTGTGACCGTTCACCAGGTCGCGATCGGTGCGGCCCAGGGTGGGCAGGATCAATGCCGTGCGGCCGTGCACCACGTGGCTGCGATTGAGCTTCGTCGAGATCTGCACGGTCAGCGCACAGGTACTCAGCGCAGACTCGGTGACCGCGGTGTCCGGGGTGGCCGACGCGAAGTTGCCGCCCATCGCGAGGAACACCGAAGCCCGGCCGTCCCGCATCGCCCGAATCGCATCGACGGTGTCGAAGCCGTGCTTGCGGGGACTGGCGATGCCGAATCGGGTGTCGAGAGCGGCCAGGAACGGTTCGGGTGCCTTCTCCCAGATCCCCATCGTGCGGTCGCCCTGGACATTGGAGTGACCACGCACCGGGCACACCCCGGCACCGGGCTTTCCGATCATGCCGCGCAGCAACAGCAGGTTGGTCATCTCGGCGATCGTGGCGACCGCATGGGTGTGCTGGGTGATACCCATGGCCCAGCACACGATCGTGCGCTGCGACGCCGCGAGCATGCCGGCGACCCGGTCGAGCTGCGCGCGGGCGATACCTGTGGCTTCGGTGACGGTGTCGAGGTCGACCGTGCGGGCCTCGGCGAGGTATTCGTCGAATCCGTGGCAGTGGGCGTCGACGAACTCGCGGTCGATCACGCTGCCGGGGGTGCGGTCGTCGGCCTCCACCAGCAGCCGGCCCAGCCCTTTGAACAGGGCGAGGTCACCGCCCAGGCGGATCTGGACGAACTCGTCGGCGATCGGCACACCGTGCCCGACCACCCCGTGGACCTTCTGCGGATCCTTGAACCGGATGAGTCCGGCCTCGGGGAGCGGGTTGACGGCGATGATCTTGGCGCCGTTGGCTTTCGCCTTCTCCAGCACGTACAGCATCCGCGGATGGTTGGTGCCGGGATTCTGTCCGGCGATCACGATCACGTCGGCGTGCTCGATGTCATCGACGGTCACCGAGCCCTTGCCGATGCCGATGGAATCGATCAGCGCGGTGCCCGATGATTCGTGGCACATGTTGGAGCAGTCCGGCAGGTTGTTGGTGCCGAAGCTGCGCACCAGCAGCTGGTAGAGGAACGCGGCCTCGTTGCTGGTGCGGCCGGAGGTGTAGAACACCGCCTCGTCCGGGGATGCGAGCCCGTTGAGGTGTTCGGCGATCAGCCGGTAGGCGTCGTCCCAGCCGATGGGGGTGTAGTGCTGTGCACCGGGGCGAAGGACCATCGGGTGGGTGAGCCGTCCCTGCTGGGACAGCCAGTACTCGGGTTTGGCGGCCAGCTCGGCCACCGAATGGCGGGCGAAGAACTCCGGGGTGACCCGGCGCTTGGTGGCCTCCTCGGCCACCGCCTTGGCGCCGTTCTCGCAGAACTCGGCGAGCTTGCGATTGTCGTGTTCCTCGGGCCATGCGCACCCCGGGCAGTCGAAGCCGTGGCGTTGGTTGATCCGTGCCAGGGTCGACAGGGTTCGGGCGGGACCCATCTGCTCCAGGGCGCGCTGCATGGTGACCAGCACCGCCTTCACCCCGGCTGCCTCGTCTTTGCGCTCGCTGACGTTGACGGCTCGTTCGTCGTAGTCGGCGGGGATGTCGCGGCCGGTGCTCATGACCTCAAATCTAGGCCGCCGTGCCGGCCGCCGACACTAACGGGCGGACTTGGCGGTCCCCTTGTTACCCGTCGGGCGGGCGTCGCGCGTGCCGGAGGCCCGAGTCGAATCGGCGGGCCGGCTGTTGGCGGTGGCCGTGGCGGACGCCGCGGCGGGAGACGAGTGCCTGGGTCGCGGGCCTGCGACGCCTCTCGCCGACGTGGCGGAGGGGGTGGCGCGCTTGGTGCTCGTGTCGACCTTGGTCGCGTCGCCGGATGCCGGGAGGCCGCTCGGAGCGCGGAGGGCCCGGGCTGCGGCCGGGGCCACGGTTGCCGAGGCGGATCCGCCGGTCAGGGTGGCCGAGATGGACTGCAGCACGTTCCTGACGACGTCGACCATCATGGCGATGCCCTTGGCTGCGGCGGTCAGCACCTCGGTGATGCCGGCTTGTACGGCAGCGCCGAATCCATCCGAACCCGCTGCGGCGGCGGTCTTGATGAAGGCATCCACCACCGCCCCGACGACCGGTAACGCCGCCTCGGGAATGGCCGCGAGAACCGTGACCGCACCGCCGATCACGGTGGGCGCCAACGCGATCATCGGGCCGGTCTGCGTCAGAAGGCCCGAGAGCGGTGAGCTCAGATCCCCGCCGACCGGTGGTGACAGGAGAAGGCTGACATTGACCATTGCCTCGCCCAGCGGCGTGCCTTGCGCCAGTTGATCGAGCAACGCAGTGTTGATGAACTGCATCGTTGCGGCGGCGTCTGGGTTGAACGCGGCCAGCGCGGTCATGATCGCCAAAACCTGTGGCAGGCCGAAGGGTAACGACACGCCGGGGACCGCGGCCGCCGAGGCCGGCGGCAGGTTGTTCCAGGCGGCGCTGTCCAGGCTGGTGAGTTGGAACGCGCTCGTCGACAAGCCCGCCGAAGACAACGCGCTCGTCGACAAGCCCGGCGTCGGTGCCGCGGTCGCGACGAGCGCGCATACGGCAAACGGTGCGATGAGATGTGAAGTCGACATGATTACCCCCCCCACGAGGTGATTCCGAAACGCCAACATCTTCGGTTATACGACTCGCAGATCATTGCTGAGTAGAAACGAACAATTAAATTCATTCTAAAGTTTAGCCGGTCTACATGCAGAGATGCGGTTCAGAACAACGATTTGTTTGCCGAATGAGGGTTTGCGTGAACTTGTTGCCGTTCACGCCGCTATCTGCCGTTGACGCCGACGTAACAAGTTCGGCATCGAAGCTTCCTAACGTGGGCCGGTCACACTCCGCGAGCAGACGCGGGTGTCTTGGGTGCAGAGGAAAAGACAGTTGAGCGGAAACGCGGCCCGCCTTCAGGCGATCGTCAATGTCGAGGCTTACGAGCCTCCCCCCTTCAGCTTCGATCCGGGCGAAGCGCCAGGCGAGATCTTCGGCGCCAACGTCTTCACCCTGGCCGAAATGCGGCTGCGGTTGCCGAAGTCGGTATACAAATCAGTCGTCGCGACCATCGAGAAGGGTGCGAAGCTCGATCCGGCAGTCGCCGACGCCGTCGCCTCGGTGATGAAGGACTGGGCACTGTCGAAGGGCGCGACCCACTACGCCCACGTCTTCTACCCGATGACGGGGCTCACCGCCGAGAAGCACGACAGTTTCCTCGATCCGGTCGGTGATGGGACCACCCTCGCCGAATTCGCCGGCAAGACCCTGATCCAGGGTGAGCCCGACGCATCGAGCTTCCCGTCAGGCGGCCTGCGCAGCACTTTCGAGGCGCGCGGCTACACGGGCTGGGACGTCACCAGCCCGGCGTACATCCTGGAGAATGCCAACGGCAACACGCTGTGCATCCCGACGGTGTTCGTGTCGATGACCGGTGAAGCGCTCGACTACAAGACACCATTGCTGCGCAGCCAGCAGGCGATGGGGGCGCAGGCCGAGCGCATCCTGAAATTGTTCGGCCACAAGGACTTCGATCACATCGTGTCCTTCTGCGGGCCTGAGCAGGAGTACTTCCTGGTCGACAGGCACTTCTTCCTGGCTCGACCCGATCTGATCAATGCCGGTCGCACGCTGTTCGGTGCGAAGCCGCCCAAGGGTCAGGAATTTGACGACCATTACTTCGGCGCCATCCCTGATCGGGTGCTGGGCTTCATGATGGACACCGAACGGGAGCTGTTCAAGCTCGGCATCCCGGCCAAGACCCGGCACAACGAAGTTGCGCCGGGACAGTTCGAGATTGCCCCGATGTTCGAGCGGGCCAACATCGCTGCCGACCACCAGCAACTGCTGATGACCACGTTCAAGAACATCGCCAAGAAGCACGGCATGGAATGCCTCTTCCACGAGAAGCCGTTCGCCGGTGTCAACGGCTCGGGCAAGCACGTCAACTTCTCGCTGGGCAACGCCCAATTCGGGAGCTTGCTGGTACCCGGTGACACCCCGCACGAGAACGCCCAGTTCCTGGTGTTCTGCGCTGCCGTCATCCGGGCCGTGCACAAGTTCGCCGGCCTGCTGCGCGTTTCGGTGGCCTCAGCCACCAACGATCACCGTCTCGGGGCGAACGAGGCTCCGCCGGCCATCATCTCGATCTTCCTCGGAGATCAGCTCGCCGATGTGTTCGACCAGATCGCCAAGGGTGCGGCCACCTCGTCAAAGGGCAAGGGCACCATGATCATCGGTGTCGACACGCTGCCCGAGCTGCCGACCGATCCGGGTGACCGCAACCGCACCAGCCCATTTGCGTTCACCGGCAACCGATTCGAGTTCCGCGCGCCGGGCTCGGGGCAGACGATCAACGTGCCGATGATCATCCTCAACACGATCATGGCCGATTCGCTCGACTACATGGCCACCGTGCTGGAGACGGCCGTCGCAGGTGGCGAAAGCTTCGATGAGGCGGTGCAGAAGCTGCTCACCGAGATCATCACGGAGCACGGTGCGGTGGTGTTCAACGGCGACGGATACTCGGAGAACTGGCAGATCGAGGCGGCCGAGCGTGGTCTACCGAACCTCAAGACGACACTCGATGCCATTCCTCAACTGGTGACACCGGAGGCGATCGAAGTCTTCGAGAAGTATGGCGTCTTCAATTCTCGGGAGCTGCACAGCCGCGAAGAGGTCCGCTACGAGACATATGCACTGACGGTCAACGTCGAAGCCAAGTTGACACTCGAAGTGGGCTCGACGGTAATCCTTCCGGCGGCCGTTCGGTACCAGACCGAGTTAGCGCAGAACGTCGCGGCGCTCAAGGCGGCCGGGGTGGAGGCGGACACCACACTGCTCGGGACCGTGTCCGCGCCGATTTCGGAGCTGACCGGTGCGCTGGCCGCACTCAAGACAGCGCTGGGTGCGCACGGCGGCGATACCGCCAAGGAAGAAGCCGAGCACGCGGCGAGCTTGTTGCCGCTGATGGATGCGGTGCGTGCGGCCGCCGACACGCTGGAAAGTGTTGTCGCCGACGACCTCTGGCCGCTGCCGACCTACCAGGAAATGCTCTACATCCTCTGAATTTCGTGTTGCCGATGCCGACGCCCGAGCTTTCTCGGGCGTCGGTGTCGTCGTTGGGTCGAAAGTCGGTAATCCCATACGGTTGCCATCCGAGGGTCGAAAGTCCCTGATGTTTTGCATCCCCGCGACATAGGGTTGCGCGCATGACGGATCATGATCACCACTCGGATGTGCTCAGCGAACTGAACCCACAGCACCGGGCCTTGCGGCAGATGATTCCCGAGGTCTACGACGGTTTCGGTGCGCTGAGTCGGGCCGCGATGGGCAGCGGCGCGGTTGAGGCCAAGGTCAAGGAACTGATCGCGATGGTGATCGGAGTCGTCCAGGGCTGCGACGGATGCATCGCCTCGCACGCCCGTGGTGCGGTCCGCGCGGGTGCCACCAAGCAGGAGGCGGCCGAGGTCATCGGTGTCAGCATCATGATGCACGGCGGCCCGGCCACCATCTACGGCGCGCGCGCCTATACCGCGTTCTGCGAATTCGCCGACGCCGCTGGAGCTCAGCCGTCGTAAAGCCCTCGATGTACGTAGGGGTCCATCCGTCGACGGTGTGACAGTCTGCGCGGTACTGTCGCCGCCATGCGCACCGTCGAGGTATTTGCCGACGTCCTGTGTCCGTTCACCCACGTCGGGCTGCGGACACTGGTCGACCGGCGCAGCGACCGCGGACTGACCGAACCACGCCTGCGTATCCGGGCCTGGCCGCTCGAGCTGATCAACGGCAGCCCGCTTGATCCCGACCACGTTGACGCTGAGATTTCGGCCCTTCGGTCGTCGGTGCGTCCCGACCTCTTCCGGGGCTTCTCGGTCGATGCTTTCCCGAGAACGTCGATGACCGCATACGCGCTGGCCGCTGCTGCTGACCGCGTCGGTGATCCCGTGCTGATCGAAGAAGTCGGCTTAGCGCTGCGCAATGCGGTTTTCGAAGAGGGGCTTGATATCGGGCGAGTCGAGGTAGTCGAACCCATCGCCGATCGTTTCGGCCTGGTACCTCTCGATGCGGAGGCTACATCCGTTGCGGTCCAGGCTGATTGGGATGAGGGCCGTGCCCGCGGCGTGGTCGGCTCACCGCACTTCTTCACCGAGGACGGCGGGGACTGGTTTTGCCCCGGGCTGGCTATCAGCCGCGACGATGTCGGCAACTTCGTCGTCGCCTGGAAACAGGGCACGGAGGCGTTCGTCGAACGTGTCTTCGGCTGATCCCAGTCAGATGACGGTACCGGGCGCACCGTTATCGCGAATCACCGGTTGCCCGATCCGCTGCCAGGCCCCCATACCGCCGACCAGGTTGTAAACGGTCAATCCGGCTGCCGCGAGTTTCGTTGCCGCCGAGCCGGATCGGCCTCCCGACCGGCACACCGCCACAATCGGCGCGGCGGTCTCGAAGGTGCGCGCGTCCAAGTCGCCGAGTCGCACATGAACCGCCCCGGGAGCATGTCCGGCGCTCCACTCGTCGTCCTCGCGAACGTCGAGCAGGACGGCGCCGGCCTTGTTGACAAGCTCCATGGCGCCGGTGGGGTCGATCTCCAACACATTCATCACACTCGCCTTTCACTCAGATGGCCGAATCTATTCGCCCGGCCGGGATGCCTCTGGTCTGAGAAGAAGCGGTGTCCACCGCAAGTCACATCGGACCTTCCCGGCGTCGTCGGATAGCATCACTATATACCCCTAGGGGTATAATAACGTGGGGTCTGGAGCCCGCGGACTGTCTGGTACGTCACAGCGTGGAGGCGTCGGAATAAGATACCCCCCGGGGTACATTAGATACCCATAGGGGTATAAACCAATATGGCAATACCGAAATACCGAGAAGGAAGACGACGATGATTCTGCAGCAGTACTACCTGGATTGCCTGTCCCACGCTTCCTACCTGATCGGCGATGAAACCACCGGCCGTGCAGTCGTTGTCGACCCGCAACGTGACGTGGCGGAGTATGTGGCCGATGCCAAGGAGCATGGGCTGACCATCGAGTTGGTGATCGAAACCCACTTCCACGCAGATTTCCTGTCCGGCCACCTGGAGCTGGCCGCGGCGACGGGTGCGAAGATCGTCTACTCCTCGGTCGCGGAGACCGAGTTCGACTCCATGGGCGTTGCCGACGGCCAGCGGTATTCCCTCGGTGACGTCACGCTGGAGTTCCGACACACTCCCGGCCACACGCCGGAGTCGATGAGCGTGGTGATCTACGAGCACGCCGGCGATCTCGTTCCTTACGGCGTGATGACCGGGGACACGTTGTTCATCGGAGACGTCGGCCGACCTGATCTACTCGCCTCGATTGGATTCACCCGCGAGGAACTCGCCGACAAGCTGTACAACTCGCTGCACGACAAGCTGATGACGCTGCCTGACGCGACGCGGGTGTATCCCGCACACGGCGCCGGCTCGGCCTGCGGCAAGAACCTGTCGACGGATCTGTGGTCGACGATGGGTGACCAGAAGGCGACCAACTACGCCCTGCGCGCACCTGACAAGGCGACGTTCATGAGCCTCGTCACCGAGGGTCAGCCCCCCGCGCCCGGGTACTTCGTCTATGACGCCATCCTCAACCGCAAGGATCGCGAACTGCTCGATGAGGCCAAGATGCCGTCGGCGATGACCTACGAGCAGGTCCGAGCCGCGATCGACGCCGGCGCAGTGTTGGTCGACGGACGCACTCCCGAGGAGTTCGCCCAGGGCCATCTGCACAGCGCGATCAACATCGGACTCGAAGGTCGTTACGCCGAGTTCGCCGGTTCGGTGCTTCCGTCTGACGTCGACATCGTCCTCTTCACCGAACCCGGTCAGGAACTGGAAGGCAAGAACCGGCTCGCCCGGATCGGTTTCGACCGGGTGATCGGCTATCTCGAAAAGCCTTTCGAGGTGATGTTCGAGAATCGCGGCGACGTTGCTGTTGCCTCCCGGTTGACCGCCCAGGCATTCGATCGGCGCGTCTCCGAGTTGGCTGATCTACAGATCGTCGATGTGCGTAACCCGGGGGAGGTCGCGGCCGGCGCCATCCCGAATGCCATTGCGATTCCGGTCGGCCAGTTGCCTGGCCGGCTGGGCGAACTGGATCCCACCAAGCCGACCGTCGTGTACTGCGCCGGCGGCTACCGGTCGTCGGTCGCCGCGAGCCTGTTGCGGCAGAACGGTTTCACCGATGTGAGCGACATCCTGGGCGGCTATGGCGCCTGGGACGAAGCCCACCAAAACGCCTGATCTTCCGAGGAGGACTTCCACCATGACCATCACAGCCAAACACCAGATCCTGATCGTCGGCGGCGGAACTGCCGGCATCAGCGTCGCGGCGCGGATGCTCCGCAAGGGCTACACCGACGTCGCCGTCATCGAACCGTCGAGCAAGCACTACTACCAACCGTTGTGGACGTTGGTCGGCGGCGGGCAGGCTAAGGCCTCGACGACAGAGCGCGACGAGTCCTCAGTCATGCCCAAGGGCGCCACCTGGATCAAGAACGCCGCCAGTGCCTTTGCCCCCGATAACAACACTGTTACGTGCGTCGATGGAGCGACCTACGAGTATGACGTGCTCGTCGTGAGCCCGGGCATCCAGCTCGACTGGAACCGCACCGAGGGCTTGGAGGACGCCCTTGGCCGCGACGGGGTGTCGTCGAACTACCGGTTCGACCTCGCGCCGCGCACCTGGGACTTCATTCGCAACCTGCGTTCGGGCAGCGCGGTGTTCACCGTTCCGTCCGGCGCGATCAAGTGCGCCGGCGCTCCGCAGAAGATCGCCTACCTGGCATCGGACTATTGGCGAAAGCAGGGAGTGCTCAAGGACATCGACGTCCATCTGGTCATGCCGGGTGCGCGGCCGTTCGGCATTCCGGCGATCGCAGACAGCCTCGACAAGGTCATTGCCGAGTACGGAATCACCTTGCACACCAACTCCGAGGTGACGTCCGTCGACGCCGCGTCGCACAAGGTCGGCATCACCAGCGTCGCACCCGGCGGCACCGACACCATGCTGCCGTACGACGTATTGCACGCCGTGCCACGGCAGTCGGCGCCGGACTGGATCAAGGCCAGTCCGCTGTCGACCGGCGACGCAATGGGATACGTCGATATCGACAAGCACACGATGCAACACGTGCGATACCCAAATGTGTTCAGCCTCGGTGACGTTGGTTCGTCGCCGAACTCGAAGACCGGTGCCGCGATCCGCAAGCAGGCTCCCGTGGTCACCGACAACATCGACGCGTTCGTGAAGAACCAGCCGCTGCGGGCAGCGTACGACGGTTACTCGTCGTGTCCGATCATCACCTCGTCACACGCGATGCTGCTTGCCGAGTTCGACTACGACCTGCAGTTGGAACCCACGTTCCCTCTGCTTGATCCGACCACACCGCACCGCGCGTACTGGTACCTGAAGAAATACGGGCTCCCATTCATGTACTGGAATCTGATGCTCAAAGGCCTGGCCTAGCAATTCGCCAGCAACACAAAGAAAAGGAAATCACAATGACAATCAGCAACCTGACCGCCGCTGACTTCGAAGCGACGGTTACCGGTAATCCGGTTGTGCTCATCGACTTCTGGGCGTCCTGGTGCGGCCCGTGCCGCGCCTTCGCTCCGATCTTCGACCGCTCGTCGGAGTCGCACCCCGACGTGGTTCACGCCAAGGTCGACACCGAAGCGCAGCAAGAACTCGCCGCCGCACTGGAGATTCAGGCGATCCCGACGATCATGGCGTTTCGTGACGGCGTCCTCGTCTACCGCCAGCCCGGTGCGATGCCGGCTGCGGCACTCGAAGACCTGATCACCCGGGTCAAGGAACTCGACATGGACGACGTGCGCACCAAGATCGCCGCGAAGTCCTGACCGAAAACAACACCAGCCTAGGAGGATTGATGTGCTACCCCGAGAAGTGCCCCACGTGTGGAAAGACCGGCTGGGCCGGCTGCGGCCAACACGTCGATGAGGTGATGCGTTCGGTGCCGGTGACTCAGTGGTGCACCTGCGAGCGGAACTCCGCGGCGGAATTGCCCGCCCGACAAGCGTGATTGGAAATCGATGACCATCGGAATTGCCCTGGCCCTCGGCGCCGTGATCGGCGTCTTGCTGGGACTGCTCGGCGGCGGCGGGTCCATCCTCGCGGTTCCCGCGCTGGTCTACGCGCTCGGGCTGGGAATCGAACAGGCAATTCCGATGTCGCTCATCGTTGTCGGCACTGCCTCGGCGGTGGGGGCACTGCCCAAGATCCGTGCCGGGCAGGTGCAGTGGCGCCTGGCTGCGATCTTCGCGGCTGCCGGCATCCCGGGCACCTTCGTCGGCTCAGTCATCGGCAGACAGCTACCCCAGTCGGTTCTGCTGATCGGGTTCGCCGTGGTGATGGTGGTGGCGGGAATCCGATTGCTGCAGGACAACGGCGGCACCGGCACTGCATGCAAAGTCGATGATTCCGGCATCAATTGGCGTCGCTGTGCGCCGAGATCCATACCCGCCGGGTTCCTCGTTGGTCTGCTCACCGGGCTCTTCGGTGTCGGCGGCGGCTTCTTGATCATCCCGGCCCTGGTGCTGATGCTCGGCGTGGAGATGCCGATTGCCATCGGTACCTCGCTACTGATAATCGTGGTCAATTCGGCGGCGGGGGTCATCTCACATGTGAGCGGGGGCGGCATCGACTGGGCGATCACCGGCGCGTTCGTCGGCACCGCCATCGTCGGTTCGTTGGTCGCGGGTCACCTGGGTACCAAACTCAACACGCGTCGGCTCCAGCACTGGTTCGCTTACCTGGTCTTCGCCGTGGCTGCCTACGTGCTCGTTGACACCATCTTCCTGCATTAGGCATCGGCATACCCGTGGACGGCGCCGTCTCTCCCAGTGCACGTCTCGGCGATGAGTCTTGGCGTAGGCGCGAACCTTTCGCCTGGCCGGACGCGACCGTCGTCAGTGGGGCTGCAGTCTGACGGCCGCATCCAAGAGCTCACCTATCGGCCGACTCTGCGCTGTTGAGGTGTTCGCCGAAGAACGCGAATACCCGCTGCCACGCGTCCTCGGCTTCAGGTCGGGAGTAGGCCATTTTCATCACACGTTCGATGACCTTCACCGGTTTTGGGGTGTCCCAGTTGTTCATGAAGGAATGCCCGACGGTCGGATACTCCTTGATGTCGCGCGGTACGTCGTTGGTCGACAGCAGGTCTTCCAACTTGTCGGCCGCGCCCTTGAGCATCCAGTCCTTGGCGCCGTAGCTGGCCACCGTCGGGCACGAGTTCGGGATCGCAGAGATGTCCGAAGGCCATTCCCCGTAGTTGGGGGCCGATGCGTCGAAGTGCCCGGTCGGTGCCAGCACGAGGCAGAATCCGCCGCCCATGCAGAACCCGATCACGCCGACTTTCCCGCTGCACGCCGGATCGGCCACCAGGTGGTTGCGGGCGGCGATGAGGTCGTCGACGGCGGTTCCCTTGCCGTTCTTGAAGGCCTGCAGGGTGCGCACCACGCACAGCATCCGATTGCCCCGGTGGTACAGCGCTGGGGTGATCGCGAGGTAGCCGTTGTCGGCGAACCGGTCGGTGATGCGTTTGATGTCACCAGTCATGCCCATCGCGTCGTGCACGATCACGACGCCGGGCCAGGGTCCGTCACCGGCCGGCCGTGCTTGGTAGGCCGGCAGCGGGCCCGCTGGAGCGGGAAACGTGGTGTCCATGGAAGGGCATCTTGCCCGTTAGGTGATCAACTCCGCCAGGGGTTGTTGCCGGCGTCCCAGGCTTTCTGGATGTCCGGGTAGATCGATGTCTGATCGGTGGGCACCGAGTTCTTCGTCATCCGGGTGCGCTCGTCGGCCAGGACTTCCGGTGCGCCGCTCTCGATGGCGTCCATCGTCTGGGCCGCGACGTCCTCCGGTGCGATCTTCGGGCCGTCGATCACCGCGGCCATGTCGGTGTCGATGAAGCCGGCGTGCACACCGACGACATGCGTACCCTGACCGTGCAGTTCGATACGCAACGCGTTGGTCAGCGCCCACTCGGCGGCCTTGGAAGCCCCGTAGGAGGCGTTGAAGGGGGAGACGAAGAAGCTGACCACCGAGAGCATGTTCACCAGTGCGCTGCCGCCCGGCTGTGCGGCCAGGACGGGAGCGAACGCGCGTGCCATCGCCAGCGTGCCGAAATAGTTGGTCTCCATCTCGGCGCGGGCGGCATCGGGGTCCTCGGCCGTCAGGAATGGCGACTGCAGCATGGCGCCGGCGTTGTTGATCAACACCGACACATCGGCGCAGGCCTGCGCCGCGGCGCGCACGGCGTCAGCGTCGGTGATGTCCAGGGCGATCGGTACCACCCGCGAATCGTCGAACGCGACGCTGCCGGGGTTGCGCGCGGCGGCGTAGACCTTGGTGGCGCCGCGGTCCAGCAGAGCCTGGGTGAAGGCCCGGCCGAGGCCGCGGTTGGCGCCCGTGACCAGTGCGATGCTGCCGTCGATGGCTTTGCCGTTGCTTGCAGCCATGGTCTGCTCCTCGGTGTCGGTTACCAGGGACCAACAACTACCGGCAGGCGCGGTATTTCGTGACGTATTCCGTCATCGTCGCCAACTGGTGGCGCGAAACCTCGTGCGCGTTTTCGTCTTCGGCGAACACCGACGACACCATGACGGTGTCGGGCCGGTCGTAGAAGCCGATCTCGGCCAGGCCGGAGAAGAACTCCTCCCAGTCGATGTCACCGTCACCGATCTTGAGGTGCTGGTGCACCCGCACCGGATTGCCCGGCGGATTGGTGATGTAGCGCAGGCCGTGGCTGCGGTGATGGTCCATGGTGTCGGCCACGTGCACCAGGCGCAGCTTGTCGCCGGCAGCACGCATGATGTCAATCATGTTGCCGCCCATGTGAAAGGCGTGGCAGGCGACGAAGACCATGCCGATGTTGGGGGAGTTGACCCCGCGGATGATCCGCAGCGCCTCCATCCCGTCCTCGACGAAATCGTCGGGGTGCGGGTCGATTCGGACGTCGAGGCCTTCGCGTTCGATGATCGGCAGCAGATCCTCCATGGACCGGAAGAACGACCGCTCCGATTCCTCGGCCTTCTCGGGGCGGCCGGAGAACTCGGTGTTGATCACGTTGACGCCGAGGTCCACGGTGATCTGGATGACGCGTTTCCAGTTGCGCACCGCGGCTTCGCGGGCGTCCTCGTCCGGTGCCGACCAGCGCAGTACCGGCAGCACCGAGGCGATCCCGACGCCCGCGTCGACGCAGGCCTTGCGGAACTTCGCCACCAGCTCGTCGTCGGCGCGCGGGTGGTTGAAGAACGGGATGAAGTCCCGGTGCGGCGTCAGCTGCAGGTACTCGTAGCCGAGATCAGCTACCAGCCGGGGGAATTCGAGCAGCTCGTAGTCGTGGTGGAACGGAGTGGGATCCAGGGCGATCTTCATCTCACGCGCCCTTGATCGACTCGCGCGACACCATCTGGACCGCAACCGGCTGACCGCTGTTGAGCGACTGGACGCCGGCCTCACACACCGCGGCGGCCGCATAGCCGTCCCACGCGGATGGCCCGTCTGTGAAATCTCCGGTCGACGGTCCCTCGTGGACCGCATCCACCCACCGCTGGAACTCGGTGTCGTAGGCCTGTCCGAAGCGTTCCCGGAAGCCGGGCGTGATCTGCCCGCCCCAATTGCCCGGCGCGGTCTTGCGGACCAGGCCGACATCCAAACCGATGATGGCGCTGCCCTTTTCGGCGACCACCTCGGTGCGCACCTCGTAGGCCACACCGGTGGTGACGAACAGCTCGACATCAACATATTTGCCCGTGCTTGTCCGCATGATGGCGATCTGCGGGTCGGCCACCCCTTCGGGCGCACCCGGGTTGGCCGACGGCGTGATGATCTGGATGGAGACGATCTCCTCGTCGAACAGGAAGCGCGTCACGTCGACCTCATGCACCAGCGAGTCACGCACGATCATCGCGCTGTCGAACGACGGCGGCACGGCGGGGTTGCGGTGCGCGCAGTGCAACACCAGCGGGCGGCCGAGCTCGCCGGAGTCCAGCATCGCCTTCAGCGCGGCGTACTCGTGGTCGAAGCGGCGCATGAAACCGACTTGAATGAGCCGCTTTCCGAGCTCGGCCTCACGCTTGACCACCTCCAACGAGGTCTCCACATCGGTGGTCAGCGGCTTCTCGCACAGCACCGGCTTACCGTGCTCCAGGCACGCCAGCAGTTGCTTCTCGTGGGTGGGTCCGGGAGTCGCCAGCACGACGGCGTCGACGTCCGGGTCGGCGATGGCGTCCAGCGGATCGGCGATCACGCGGCAACCCGGGATGCCTGCGGCGATCTGCTCGGCCTTCCCGGTGAGGTAGTCGTTGACGACAGCCACGTGGGCGCCGGAGATCTTCGACGTCAGGCGGGCGACATGGTCGGCGCCCATGATGCCGACACCGAGTACGGCGACACGAAGGTCAGACATGGCGTGAATCTCCTGAACTAGAAGCGAACGGACGGGACGCCGCAGGACGCGAGGTAGGTGCGGGTGCGCTTGGCGATGGGCAGCGGAGCGTCGACCTCGCACGGGTACATGTCCTGCTCGACGATCGCGAACACGTCGATGCCGAGCTTCTCGATCTCGGCGAGGAGCGGTGGCATGTCCGGGATTCCGCGCGGTGGCTCGGTCATCGCGCCGAGCTTGACGGCCTCACCGAACGGCAGGTCCTCGGCTTCGACCTTGGCCCGCACCTCGGGGTCGACCTGTTTGAGGTGCAGGTAACCGATGCGCTCGGGTGCGCGGCGGATGATCGCGATGTTGTCGCCACCGCAATAGGAGATATGACCGGTATCCAGGCACAGGTTGACGAACTCGCCGTCGGTGCCGTCGAGAAAGCGGTAGACGTTCTCTTCGGTGTCGACGTGACTGTCGGCGTGCGGGTGGTACTGCGCGCGCACCCCGTACTGCTCGAACATCGCCTTGCCCAGTTCGGTCATGCCCTGGGTCTTCTTGCGCCATTGCTCAGGGGTCAGCGTGCGATCTTCCAGTACCGCACCGGACGACGGGTCGCGCCACATCTCGGGGATGACCACGACATGCTTACCGCCAACGGCGGCAGTCAGTTTCGCGACGTCCTCGATCTGTTTCCAGACCGATTCCCATGCGGCATCCCCACGAGCGGTGGACTGATGCAGGTGTTCGAAGACCGTTCCCGCCGACAGCTTCAGGTTGCGGGCCGCCAGCTCATCGGAGAGCTGCTGAGGGTCGGTCGGCAGGTAGCCGAACGGGCCCAGCTCGATCCACTGGTAGCCCGATGCGGCGACTTCGTCGAGGAAGCGGGTGTAGGGCGTCTGCTGTGGATCGTTCGGGAACCACACTCCCCAAGAGTCGGGAGCGGATCCGACGAGGATGGTGCTCACGGTGTCTCCTCTTAGCGGTCCGATGGATTGATAAGGGCGCGTTGAACTTTCTTCCAGTCGGCATACCGTTGGTAGGCCGTCTGGGTGGACTCCAGGCTGGAGACCTCGCTGACCGGTACGTCCCACCAGCTTTGACTGTCGGGCGCAGAGATCAACGGGTCGGTCTCTACGTGAATGACGGTGGTGTGCTCGCTTGCCTTGGCGACTTTGACCGCGTCGGTGAACTCCGCGGCCGTGCCCACCTTGATGACATCGGCGCCCAGGCTGGCGGCATTGGCGGCCAGATCGACCGGCAGCGTGTCACCGTCGAGCCGGCCGTCGTCGCCTCGGTACCGGTAGGCGGTGCCGAACCGCTGTGAACCCAGCGATTCCGAAAGCCCGCCGATGGAGGCGAATCCGTGGTTCTGAACCAGGACCGGGATGACCTTGATGCCCTCCTGGACGGCGGTCACCAGCTCCGTGGCCATCATCAGATACGACCCGTCACCGACCATGATGAACACGTCGCGGTCGTCGTCGGCCATCCGCACGCCGATACCGCCGGCGATCTCGTAACCCATGCACGAGTAGCCGTATTCGACGTGATAGCCCTTGCGGTCGCGGGTGCGCCACAGCTTGTGCAGGTCCCCGGGCATCGACCCGGCGGCGCAGACCACCACATCACGTGGATCCGACAGCGTGTTGACCAGGCCGATGACCTGACTCTGGTTGAGCGGTGCACCGTCGTCGCAGGCGTACACCGACGACACGATGTCCTCCCACTCGTCGGCCAGTTCGCCTACTCGGGACCGGTATTCGGCACTGACGGTGTAGTCGACCAGCGCCGCAGCGAGGGCATCGAGGGCTTCGCGTGCGTCCGACACCACACTGACGCCACCCTGTTTCACCGAATCCAGCGAGGCGACATTGATGTTGACGAACCGGACGTCGGGGTTGTTGAACGCGGTGCGCGATGCCGAGGTGAAATCGCTGTAGCGGGTCCCGATCCCGATGATCACGTCGGCCTCCGCGGCCAGCGCGTTCGCCGCGGTCGTTCCCGTCGAGCCGACGGCCCCGACCGATTGCGGATGATCGAAACGCAGTGACCCCTTGCCGGCCTGGCTTTCGGAGACCGGGATGCCGGTCTGCTCACAGAACGCGGCCAGAGCGTCCTCGGCTTCCGAGTAGTGCACACCGCCCCCGGCGATGATCAGCGGCTTGGCCGCAGCGGCGATGATCTCGGCGGCGCGGGTGATCACCGCACGTTCCGGCAAGGGGCGGGCGATGTGCCACGTGCGTTCGGCGAACAGCGATTCCGGCCAGTCGTGGGCCTGCGCCTGCACATCCTGGGGGATCGACACGGTGGCTGCTCCGGTCTCGACCGGGTCGGTCAGCACGCGCATGGCACCCAGCAGTGCGGCGGGCAGCTGCTCGGGTCGCCACACCCGATCGAAGTAGCGGGACAACGGTTTGAACGCGTCGTTGACGGTGACATCGCCGGAGGACGGCAGCTCCAACTCCTGCAGCACGGGCGAGCTGACCCGGGTGGCGAAGGTGTCGGCCGGCAGCAGCAGCACCGGCAGCCGGTTGATGGTCGCCAACGCGGCACCGGTCAGCATGTTGGTGGATCCGGGTCCGACGCTGGCGGTGACGGCCCAGGCTTCGAGGCGGTCCTTCTGCCGCGTGTACGCGACGGCGGTGTGCACCATGGCCTGTTCGTTGCGGCCCAGAACGTATTTGAGACCCGGTGGGCGGCGGGTCTCAGATTCGGCCGCCTCAATTTCGTCCTGCAGCAGCGCCTGACCCAGGCCGGCCACGTTGCCATGGCCGAAGATGCCCAGGCACCCGGCGAAGAACTTCCGGCGCACCCCGTCGCGCTCGACATACTGGTTGGCGAGGAACCGAATGGTGGCCTGTGCCACGGTGAGTCGGACGGTGGATTCGGTGTCGGCCAGCTTGTCGCCGGCCTTCGGCGCGGTGGATACCACGATCAGACTCCTTGCCCGGGGGGGCTGCCGATCGGCAGCCGGGGATCGACCTGCTGGTGTTCCCAGCTGCCGCGCAGCCAGGTGTGGTTCGGGTCGTCACAGATCAGCCAGGCCCGGTTCGGACCGGAGCCGGCCATCACGTTGAGGTAGTACATGTGGTGGCCGGGCGCGGCGATCGACGGACCGTGGTAGCCGTGCGGCACCAGCACGACGTCGCCCGAGCGGACCTCTTCGAGCACCTCGATCGGGCGCTGCGGTGTGCCGTAGACGCGGTGATAGCCGAATCCGGGAGTGCCGGCCGGGCTGTCGGCGATCTCGAAGTAGTAGATCTCCTCGAGCTGCGTCTCGACGTCGGTGTTCTCCTCGTGCTTGTGCGCGGGGTAGCTCGACCAGTTGCCGCCGGGGGTGATGACCTCGCAGGCGATCAGCGAGTCGGCCTCGAAGGTGGTTGCGGTGCCGAAGTTGTGCACCTGGCGGCTGCAGTTGCCGGCCCCGCGCAACTCGACGGCCACGTCGGCTGCCGCGACCCTGCGGTTCGGGAACGACCGGGTGGCGCGTGCCCCACAGATCGCGAAGCGGCCTTCACCGGTCAGCGTGAAGGTCTGGTCGATGCCGAGGTAGACCATGTCGGCCGGCCCATCGAAAACCGAGGCCCGCGGCGACAATTCGTACGTGAGACCGGCGCATTCGATCCTGCCGCCCCCGACCAGCGGCAGGATCATCACCTCGGTTCGGCCGGTGGTCAGCTCGATGGTTTGGCTGTCGTCCAATTCCACCACCTGCAACGAGGATTCCGCCCACCCCGCGGACTCGGGCGTCACGTCGACGGCGAACGGCAACTCGGCGCTACGAGCCGGAATGTAGTACTTGCTGTTCATCCTTTGTCACCTCACCATCGCCACGGCGGTCGCGACCGCGGAGCTCACGTCGTCGTCGGCCGGATACAGCAGGGTGCGGCCCACGATCAAACCCCGCACCGACGGCAGCGACAATGCCTTCTCCCAACTGGCGAACGCCTCGTCGGGATCGGCGGGGTCGCCGCCCAGAAGCAGCGTCGGCAATGTCGTGGAGTCCATCACTCGTTCCATTTCATCGACGACCGGCAGTTTCATCCAGGTGTACGCCGACGTCGATCCCAGCCCCTGGCTGATGTGGATGGACTTGATCACTGCGTCCGGGCTCAGGTCGTTGCGGACCTTGCCGTCGACTCGGCTGGACAGGAACGGCTCGAGCATCGCGATCAAGCCGTGTGCGGCGAGTTCGTCCACGGCCTGGGCGCACGAGGCCAGGGTCGCGACCGTGCCCGGATCGTCGAGATCGATGCGGCACAACATCTTTCCGCCGTTCATCTTCGCCGCCGCAGTCGATGCGGCGGTGGCCGCCGTCATCCGGTCGTCGAGCTCGAAGCAGGCCCCGGCCAGCCCGCCGCGATTCATCGAGGAGAAGACCACCTTGTCCTCGAGTACGCCGAGCAGAAGCAGGTCGTCCAGGATGTCGGAGGTGGCCAGCACGCCGTCGACGCCGGGGTCGGCCAGCGCGGAGCGCAGCCGGTCGAGCAGGTCGGTGCGGCTGTTCATCGCGGTGGGCCGTGCGCCGACGCCCAGGGCGCCGCGGGCCGGGTGGTCGGCGGCGACGATCATCAGCCGTCCGTTGCCGCGCACGACAGACCGAGTGGTGCGCTCCTGCCATGCCCGCGCGATCGCGGCCGGGTCGGCCGCGCGCAGGTCGGTGATGTCCGCGTAGTCCTTGCAGGCGCTAGACATTGACGGCCTCCACCGCCGTCTGGTCGGCGAGCTCGGCCACCTCTGCGGCGGTCGGCATCGCCGTCGAGCATTCCAGCCGGGACGCGACGATCGCACCGGCGGCGTTGGCGTAGCGCAGCGTCTTCTCCAGCGGCCAGCCACGCAGCAGGCCGTGGCACAGGCTGCCGCCGAAGCTGTCGCCGGCCCCGAGCCCGTTGACGACGTCGACGTCCACCGGGGGCACCGTCACCGAGGCGCTGCGGGTCTTGCCCAGCACCCCGCGCGGCCCCTGCTTGACGATCGCCAACTGGACGCCGAGGTCCAGTAGTGCGTCGGCGGCCTTGTGCGGGTTGGTCTCCCCGACGGCGATCTCACACTCTTCGCGGTTCCCGACAGCGACGGTGATGTGGGCCAGTGCACGCTGAACCTGCACGGTGGCGGCTGCGGGGGAGTCCCAGAACATCGGCCGGTAGTCGAGGTCCAGAACCGTCAACGGCTTGCGGCTGTGCCTATTCCCCGTCGCTTCGCTCGCCCCACGCGCATCCCAGGCCGCGAAATGCGCACCGCGGCTTGGCTCTTCGGAAAGACCTGTCACCGTCGACCAGTACAGCCGGGCATTGCGGACAGCGTCGAGATCGATGTCGGCGGCGGTGATTTGCAGATCGGGCGCCGCCGGCTTGCGGTAGAAGTACAGCGGGAAGTCGTCAGGCGGGAAGATCTCGCAGAAGGTCACCGGCGTCGGGTGGTGCGGGTCAATGGTGACGTAGCGGTTGTCCACGCCAAGGCGGCTCAGCTCCTCACGGACGAACCGGCCGAACGGATCTGCGCCGGCTCCGGAGATCAGCGCGGTGCGGTTACCCAGTCGTGCGGCGGCCACCGAGACGTTGGCTGCGCTGCCGCCGAGGAACTTGCCGAAGGATTCCACGCGATCGAGGCCGACGCCGATCTGCAACGGATAGATGTCGACACCACTGCGCCCGATGGCGAGTACGTCGAACGGTGCGTCAGTAGTCACGTCAGCTCTCTTCAGGGCTCGTTGGGGACTTGTGTACGAGGGTGCCCCGCGTCACAGCGCTATGTCAATACTTTGTCCTGACATTCTATCTTTTGCTCAATCGATGTTAGACTGCAGCTACTGTTGGGTTTTCGAGTTCGAGATCGGAGTCGATGTGCCGTTGACGGTTGAACTGGACAGGTCAAGCCCCGTTCCGCTGTACTACCAGCTCTCCCAGGCAATCGAGGCGGCAATCCGTAGTGGCGAACTCGCGCCGGGCGACCGGTTCGAAAATGAACTCGCATTGGCCAAGCGGCTGACGCTGTCGCGCCCCACCACGCGGCGGGCGATCCAGGAACTCGTCGACAAGGGCCTTCTGGTTCGCAAGCGCGGCGTCGGAACCCAGGTCGTGCAGAATCCGGTCCACCGCCGCGTCGAACTGACGAGCTTGTTCGACGACCTGTCCCGGGCGGGACAGGAACCCACCACCCAACTGCTGGAGTACCACGTCGGGCCGCCGGACGAGAACGTCGCGCGTGAACTGAGCCTTGCCGAGGGCCGCGAGGTCGCATGCATCAAGCGACTGCGGTGCGCCAACGGCGAGCCCCTGGCCCTGATGACCAACTACCTCCCGGCCGAGATCGCCCCGGATGCCGAGGAACTGGAACGCAGCGGGCTGTACCAGTCGCTGCGCGGCCGCGGGGTACACATCCGGTTGGCCAGCCAGCGCATCGGCGCGAGGGCGGCCAGTCGAAGTGAAGCCCGGCTGCTCGACGAGAAGCCGGGTGCGCCGCTGCTGACCATGGACCGCACGGCATTCGACGATTCCGGTCGCGCCGTCGAATTCGGTACGCATTGCTATCGCGCAGCCCGGTACTACTTCGACACCACGCTCGTCGACCGCTGACGCGCGCCTTTCGGCGAATTCCGGCGAATAGTCATTCACCGGTTCGCATGCCGTGCACCACGCACATCCGCGCCCTGATCGCGAGCACGGCAAATCTATTGACGTTCGCTGTTCAAGATCAGAACTGAAATACGCTCGCCGCCTTGCGGTTTCGATAATTCTGATTCGATCGGCCAACCCGCTCGACGCGTGTGACAATTTGGCTTTCCGGCTGCGTCGCAAACGGCGGGGGGACAGTGACAGAGAGCCACTCGTTCCGCGCGCTGTGGGCGCTGATGGTCGGCCTGTTTCTGATCGTCGTCGACTCGACGGTGGTCGCGGTCGCCAACCCGGTCCTCAAAGCTGACTTCGGCACCGACTACGGCTCGGTGCTGTGGGTGACGAGCGGTTACCTACTGGCGTTCGCGGCCCTCCTGCTGATCGGCGGACGGCTCGGGGACCGATTCGGGCCCAAGCGCGTCTATCTGGTCGGGATGGCGATCTTCAGTATGTCGTCGGTGTGGTGCGGCCTTGCCGCATCGGTGGGAATGCTGACCGCCGCCCGCGTCGCTCAGGGCGCCGGTGCCGCGCTGCTGGCCCCACAGATCTTCACGGCGATCACCCGGATGTTCCCGTCCGATCGGCGGGGGATGGCGATGAGCGTCTGGGGTGTCACCACGGGGGTGGGCTTGTTCGGCGGTCCCATTCTGGGCGGTGTGCTGCTCGATCAGCTTGGCTGGCGGTGGATCTTTTTCGTCAACGCCCCGATCGGGATCCTCGGGCTCGTGCTGGCGGCGTGGCTGGTTCCGGAGCTACCCGGCCGGCGTCTGCACATGGACTTCCTCGGCGTGCTGCTGTCCGGCACCGGTATCGGCTTCATCGTGTTCGGTCTTCAGCAAGGCCAGCGCGACAGTTGGCCTCCGTGGATCGGCGTGATGATCGTGGCCGGAGTGGCATTGCTCGCGGTCTTCTTCGGCTGGCAGGCCGTTCACCCGAGCGAGCCCCTGATTCCGCTGCGGCTGGTTCGTCACCGCGACTTCATCCTGTCCAATGCCGGAATCGCTCTGGTCAGCTTTGCCTTCGTCGCCTTCATTGTCCCGCTGATGATCTTTCTCGAAGAGGGCTACCGACTTTCGCCGGTTCACGCCGCGCTGCTCACCGCGCCGATGGCGGTCGCGACCGTGGTCTTCGCGCCGGTGGTCGGAAAGCTCGTCGACCGCGTTCATCCGCGTCCGGTCGTGATCTTCGGCTTCGCGCTGCTGGCGATCGCCTTGTTGTGGCTGGCATCGGAAATGACGCCGACCACCCCGGTGTGGCAGCTGGTGTTGCCGCTGGCGACGGTGGGTGCCGCCGGTGCGTTCACCTGGGAACCGCTGGCTGTCGTCGCATCCCGCGCGCTGCCGGACGAGTTGGCCGGTGCGGGATCAGCGCTGTGCAACACCGCACGGCACCTCGGGGCGGCGCTGTCGAGTGCCAGCGTCGCCGCACTGACGGCCGGCCTGCTGGTCGGCGCGAATTCAGATGCGTCGCTTGCCGGCGCCATGTCCTGGTCAATGTTGTTGCCCGCGTTCGCCGCAGTGGTGGGCGCAGTGACGGCACTGTTCTTCGTTGACCGGCAACCTGTGGCCGCTGCGGGACTGGCGGTGCGCCGCGATGTGAGCGTGCCGCTATGACCGCCCTTGCCGGCGCACCACATTCGACACTGCACGAGGCCGAGTCGCTGACCGACGATGCCTTGCGCGACCTCCTCGCATACCCCGACGGGCTCCAGCATCCGTTGTTCCGGGCCAACTTCATCGCGAGCATCGACGGGGCGGTGACCCTCGAAGGATCCGGCCGAAGGCTGGGCACGCCGACCGATCGCCGGGTGTTCAGCCGGTTGCGTGAGGTCGCCGACGTGGTGCTGGTGGGTGCGACGACGGCGAAATCCAAACCCTACGAGAACCTTCAGCTGGAGCCGGACGCCCAGGCATGGCGGCTGTCGCGGGGGTTGGCGGCCACCCTGCCGGTGGCGGTGGTGTCCAGTCGCGGCGTCGTCCCGCCCGCGGTGCTGAGTAACGCGGCGGCGCCGCCGGTGGTCTTCGTGTCGTCGAGCGCCGACGAGGCAGTCCGTCGGCAGCTCGAGCTGTCCCACGCGCACGTCGTCGTGCTCGCGGGCGGCCGGGTGGATTCGGCGGCGATCCGGGACGGGCTCGGCCAATTGGGGCTCCACCGGGTGCTGGTCGAAGGTGGCCCCACGCTGTTCTCACAACTGGTGTCGGACAACGAGATCGACGAACTGTGCCTGACCACCAGTCCCAAGCTGGTGGCGGGGCCGGCCCGTCGCATCGCCGCGGCGGATCGGCACGTGGAGATCAACATGGCGCGCCGTGGCATCCTGGTCGGCGGTGACGGGACCGTCATCGTCCGGTGGGCGCGCTACTGAGGATCGCGCGGTCAGGAGAAGGCGGCGCGGAACGCCGCCAGCGCCTCTTCGCTGTCACCGGCTGCCCATGCCTCCAGGCCGATGGTGCCGCGATAACCGATGTCGCGCAACGCCGTTGCGATCGCGGGGTAGTGGATCTCGCCGGTCCCCGGCTCGCATCGGCCGGGTACGTCGGCCACCTGAATCTCGCCGATCGCGGAGCCACACCGGCGGACCAGCTCGACGAGATTCCCCTCGCCGATCTGGGCGTGGTAGAGGTCGAGCATCATCTTGACGTTCGGGTGGTCGACTCCCTCGACGAGTGCGAGGGTGTCCTTGGCGCGGGCCAGGGGGACACCGGGGTGATCGACGGTCGTGTTCAGGTTCTCCACACAGAACGTCACGCCCGCGGCGGCGCCGAGTTCGCCGATCCGCTCCAGCGTGCGCTGCGCAGTCAGCCACATCTGCCCGGTGGCCCGCTGCCGTGGCCGTGCGGCCTGACCGTCGACGAGTTCTGCGGTGTGCAGGTTCAGCCGCGGCACGCCCAGCGTCTCAGCGGCTTTGATGCTCAGCTCGGCGGTCTGCACCACCTCGTCGGCGCCGGCCGGGTCGATGAGATCGCCGTGCAGGTACCCGGTCATCGACGAGAACCGCGCGCCGGTTGCGGCGAGTGCCGTCACGTCTTTGTCGTGCCAGCTCCAGATCTCCACCGCGAAGCCGAGCTCGTGGATGCGGCACACCCGCTCGGCGATCGGCAGGTCGCGAAACACCATCTCGGCGCATACCGCCAGGTCAAAGTCGCTCACCCGGGCACCCTAACATTTGACCTGCAGTCCGAATGTCCTAACAAAGTATTGACTTTCTGCTGTGAGCCGTATTACATCGAGGCAAGGGCGTGTCGTGCGCGATGGAGACAAGGAGTCGGCATGAAGTTCAATCGGCTAGCGGCCGTGGCAGGGGTGGGCGCACTCGTGATCGGGCTGGCTTCCTGCTCCGCCACCGGCGGCAAACCCCGGGACAACGGCAGCGGTTCGGGCGGCGGCACCGTCGACACCCCGCGCTTCACCGTCGCGATGATCACCCACGAGGTGCCCGGCGACTCCTTCTGGGACCTGGTCCGTAAAGGCGCCGAGACCGCAGCCAAGAAGGACAACATCGAGCTTCGCTACTCCAACGATCCGGAGGCTCCGAACCAGGCCAACCTGGTCCAGAGCGCGATCGACAGCGGCGTCAAGGGCATTGCCGTGACGCTGGCCAAGCCCGATGCGATGGCTCCCGCTGTCAAGGCCGCCGAGGCCAAGGGCATTCCGGTGGTCGCCTTCAACTCCGGGTACGACAACTGGAAGACGATGGGCGTACAGGAGTACTTCGGCCAGGACGAGAAACTTGCCGGTGTCGCCGCCGGCGAGCGGCTGACCGCCGACGGCGCCAAGAAGGTCCTCTGCGTGATCCAGGAGCAGGGCCAGGTCGCCCTCGAATCCCGGTGTGCGGGCGTCACCCAGGGCTTCAAGGGCCAGACCGAATTGCTGAACGTCAACAGCAAGGACATGCCCTCGGTCGAGTCGACGATCACGGCCAAGCTGCAGCAGGATCCGTCGATCGACACCGTCGTCGCCCTGGGCGCGCCGATCGCACTGACCGCCGTCGTATCCAAGAACAATGCGAACAGCAAGGCCAACGTCGTCACCTTCGACACCAACGCGGCGCTGGTCGACGCGATCCAGAAGGGCGACATCCAGTGGGCTGTCGACCAGCAGCCCTACCTGCAGGGCTACCTCGCCATCGACTCGCTGTGGCTGTTCGTCAACAACAAGAACTTGATCGGTGGCGGCCAGGCGACCCTGACCGGGCCGTCCTTCATCGACAAGTCCAACATCGACGCCGTGGCCGAACTGGCCAAGGGCGGAACCCGATAGCGACCCTGGGGATAGACATGAGTACGCAAGCAGATCTCGAGGTCGGGGACCACAAAGTCGTTCGCGACGAGCGGGTCAAGGAAAGGAATCGGCTGCAGCGCCTGCTGATTCGACCCGAGATGGGCGCGGGTATCGGCGCCATCGGGATCTTCGTCTTCTTCCTCATCGTGGCCGACCCGTTCCGGCAGGCGTCGTCACTGGCCACCGTCCTCTACGCCAGCTCGACCATCGGGATCATGGCCTGTGGCGTCGCGGTGCTGATGATCGGCGGTGAGTTCGACCTGTCGACGGGCGTCGCGGTGACGTTCAGCTCGCTGGCGGCGTCGATGCTGTCCTACAACCTGCACCTCAACCTGTGGGCGGGCGCCGGCCTTGCGTTGATCCTGGCGCTGGGCGTCGGGTTCTTGAACGGCTTCCTGGTGATGAAGACCAAGATCCCGTCGTTCCTCATCACACTGAGTACCTTCTTCATGCTCGCCGGTGTCAACCTCGCCGTCACCAAACTCACTGCGGGACAGGTCGCCACGCAGAGCGTCAACGACATGCAGGGCTGGGACTCGGCGCAGAAGGTGTTCGCGTCGTCGTTCACCCTGTTCGGCGTGAGCATCCGCATCACCGTGGTGTGGTGGCTGGTGTTCACCGCGGTGGCCACCTGGGTGTTGTTCAAGACCAAGATCGGCAACTGGATCTTCGCGGTCGGCGGTGACGCCGAAAGCGCTCGCGCGGTTGGTGTTCCGGTGACCAAGGTCAAGATCGGCATGTTCATGTTCGTCGGCTTCTGCGCCTGGTTCGTCGGCATGCACCTGCTGTTCGCGTTCAACACGGTGCAGTCCGGGCAGGGCATCGGCAACGAGTTCTTCTACATCATCGCCGCGGTGATCGGTGGCTGCCTGCTGACGGGTGGTTACGGCACCGCCGTCGGAGCCGCCATCGGTGCGTTCATCTTCGGCATGACGAATCAGGGCATCGTCTACGCGGGCTGGAACCCCGACTGGTTCAAGTTTTTCCTCGGCGCGATGCTGCTGTTCGCGGTGATCGCCAACAACGCCTTCCGTAATTACGCCGCCAAGAGGTGAGAGAAGTGACCGCAACCATGGATCGACCCACCGAAGAAGCCCCGTCCGGCGGCAAAGTGCCACTCGTCGAGCTGAAGAACGTCGGCAAGACCTACGGCAACATCACCGCGCTCAAAGACATCTCGCTGCGCGTGCATGCCGGTGAGGTGACCGGCATCCTTGGCGACAATGGCGCGGGCAAGTCGACGCTCATCAAGATCATCGCCGGATTGCATCAGCCCTCCGACGGTGAGCTGCTGGTCGACGGCGAACCGACGAAGTTCACCTCGCCCGCTGACGCGCTGGGCAAAGGCATCGCAACGGTGTACCAGAACCTCGCCGTCGTTCCGTTGATGCCGGTGTGGCGAAACTTCTTCCTGGGTCAGGAGATTCGCAAGAAGACCTTCCCATGGTCGCTGGACGCCAACGCGATGCGTGCCACCACGCTGACCGAGTTGGCGAAGATGGGTATCGAGCTGCCCGACGTCGATGTGCCGATCGGCTCGCTGTCCGGTGGACAGCGCCAGTGTGTGGCGATCGCCCGGGCGGTCTTCTTCGGGGCGCGGGTGCTGATCCTCGACGAGCCGACGGCCGCGCTCGGCGTCAAGCAATCCGGGGTGGTGCTCAAGTACATCACCGCCGCCAAAGAGGCCGGCTTCGGCGTTGTGTTCATCACCCACAACCCGCACCACGCACACATGGTCGGCGATCATTTCGTGCTGCTCAACCGCGGCCGCCAGAAGCTCGACTGCAGTTACGACGAGATCACCCTGGAGCACCTGACCCAGCAGATGGCCGGTGGCGACGAGCTCGAGGCGCTGTCCCACGAGCTGGGCCGCTGAGTCAGCGCGGCGTCAGCGCAAACAGCCGCAGCTCCCGGTCGGTCCGGGTGCGGTAGGCCTGATACATCGGATAGGCCAGGAAGCGCGCGAGGCCGGCGTCCCGCTCGGGTCCGGTCACCAAGGTGGCGGTGACCGGGACCTCGATGCCGTTGATCGCGACGACGGCCTCCGGGTTGGCCAGCAGGTTCAGGCTCCAGGCCGGATGATGCTGCTGGCCGAAGTTGCTGCCGAGCACCAGCAGGCGCTCGCCCTCGCGGAGATAGCTCAACGCCGACAATCGCGGCTGGCCGGACTTGCGGCCGGTCGTGGTCAACAGCAGTTCGGGCATCGAGGTGGGGCCGAACAGGGTGTATTTGCCCTTGGTCGCCCGCAGCACGCGACGATCAAAGGGCACGAGTGCTCTGATGACACGCGAGCCCACCGCCGTCGAGGCAAAAGCGAGCACCGGCTTGAACAGCGGCGAGATGTCTTCTCGGCCCCAGTGACCGTCAGGGAAGCGTTGCGGCATACGTGCCATCGTGCCCGATGGCGGGCCGGTGCAGAACCCGTTCAGCGTGGTGACATGCCCGCCGCGCGGTAGGCCGCATCCACGTAATGCATGTTCTGCACGGCATCGTCGACGCCTATCGGCAGCGGCACGCGATCCAGGACGTGGGCGGCGAACGCCTCGAGTTGGTAGGTGTAGGACGCGCGGGTACCCAGGTGCTCCACGCGCGTTCCGGCCGCCGTGCGGATGGTGACCCGATCGTCGGTGTGCGGCTTGATGAAGTCGTGCGCCACTGCATCACCCTTGGTGCCGACGACCTTGAGGTTGAACGAAAAGGCCTCGGCGACCATGGTGTTGGCACTGCAGCCGGTGGCGCCGGACGGGAAGCGCAGCTCGACGTCGCACCACTCGTCGACGCCCGGGCTGCGTTGGGAGGCGTGGGCGGCGGTGATCGCCGGACGGCCCAGGCCGCGGCCGCCGAGCTGGCGCATGATGTGCAGGCCGTAGCAGCCGAGGTCCATCAGCGCCCCGCCGGCCAGATCCAGCGACCAGCGCGGGTCGTCGGGCGCGGGCGCCGGCATCGCCATCCGGACCTCCACGTGCCGGATCTCGCCGAGCTCGCCGTCGATTGCCAGTTCGAACATCCGTTGGGTCACCGGATGGAACAGGTAATGAAAGCCCTCCAGCACGCTCACCTCGACATCAGAGGCCGCGTCGGCGACCTGCTGTGCCTCGATGTGGTTGCGCGCGAACGGTTTTTCGGTCAGCACTGGTTTGCCGGCCTTGATCGCCGCCAGGTTCCACGGGGCGTGCATGCCGTTGGTCAACGGGTTGTAGATCACGTCGACTTCCGGATCCGCAATTACGTCGGCGTAGCTGTCGGCGACGCGCTCGACCCCGTACATGTCGGCGAAGTGGCGGGCGCGCTGCGGATCTCGGGCGGCCACCACCACGAGCCGGTGGCCGAGATCCCGGGCCGGCCCGACGATCGCGTTTTCGGCGATACGGGATGCGCCGAGCACGCCGATCCGAAGGCTCATGCAGTCCCCTCGCAGGCTCGGGCACTGCATGCCCGCTGATGGTTCGCTCCGCAAGCGTCGCTCATGCCGGCACGCTGCCCGCGACGTCCTGGAGGTAGGCGACACTGGTCAGGACGTCCCGCAGGGGGCCCTGCCCCTGCGGGACGCCGTCCAGGATGGTGTCTTGCTCGAGCACGAACCAACCATCGAAGCCGTTGTCCCGCAACGTCGACACGATGCCCGCGATGTCCACGTCACCGGTGCCCAGCGGGGTGTACATGCCCTGGGATACCGCGTCGGTATAGGTCACCTCGCCGGACTGCACGCGGGCGGCCAGGGCCGCGTCGACGTCCTTGAGGTGGGTGTGCGCAATGCGCCCCGGTACCGTGCGGGCCAGCTGCAGCGGGTCGGTGCCACCGATCAACAGGTGCCCGGTGTCCAGACACAACGAGATCGATGACCCGGCCAGTACCCGGGCCACCTCGTCGCCCTTCTCGACCATCGTGCCGACGTGCGGGTGCAGCACGGCGGTGACACCGCGCTCGGCGGCGGCGGCCGCCAGCCGGTCGAGGTTGGCGAGCAGCGTCGACCATTGTCGGTCGTTCAGATCGGGCCGGGAGTCATAGCCGTCGGTACCGGTTACCGCAGCCAGTACCAGCATCGAAGCATTCACCGCCACAAGGGAATCCAGCAGGCCGGTGATATCGGGCACCGGGTCGTGGTCGGCGTCGTGCAACACCACCGGTGCGAAGCTGCCGACGCAGCTCAGGCCGTGTCGAGTCAGCACTGCGGTCAGCTCGCCGGGGTCGCCGGGCAGGAAGCCCTCTGGGCCCAGCTCGGTGGCAGACAGGCCGGCGCGGCCCATCTCGGACAGGACCCGCTCGGGGTCGAGTTGATAACCCCACCCGGGCACTTCGCACACACCCCAGGAGATGGGGGCTCCGGCGATCTTCACTGACGTACCTCCTCGATGCGGACCGGCGCGCCGCGGCGCAGCGACTCGGTGGCGGCTTCGGCGATCCAGGCGACTTCGACGGCATCGGCCACGGTGGCGCCGCGCACCGGAGCGCCCTTGACGACGTCGAGGAAGCCGCTCAGTTCGGTGCGGAACGCCTCGGTGAAGCGGTCCATGAAGAAGTGGTGCGGCTGCCCGGTCGGAAAGTCGTTGTGGGGATCGGCATTCCGTACCGGTACACCCTGGTCCCAGCCGGCGACGACGGTGTCGTTGAACCCGTGCACTTCCAGCCGGCAGTCATAGCCGCGGCCGTTGTAGCGTGCGTTGGAGATGACGCCGAGCGCGCCTCCGTCGAACCGGACCACCACTGCCGCCGTGTCGACGTCGCCGTATTCGGCGAACAGCGGATCGCCTTGCGCAGTGCCGGTGGCGTAGACCTCGACGGCTTCCTGGCCGGTGATCCAGCGGACGGTGTCGAAATCGTGGACCGCGCAATCGCGGAAGATGCCGCCCGAACCGGCGATGTACTCCATCGGCGGGGGAGCCGGGTCCATCGTGGTGCTGCGGACGGTGTGCAGCGTGCCCAGCGCGCCCCGGTCCACCGCGGCCTTGGCGGCTGCGAATGCGGCGTCGAACCGGCGCTGGTAGCCGATCTGCACCGGAACGCCGGCCCGCACGATGGCCTCGGCGACCCTGGCGCTTTCGGCTGCGGTGGAGGCCACCGGCTTCTCGCAGAACGTCGGCAGCCCGCGTTCGACGGCGGCCAGCGTCAGTTCGGCGTGCGCCGGGGTGGCGGCGGCGACCACGACCCCGTCGATACCCGACGACAGCAGCGCGTCGACCGAATCAACGGACCGCACACCGTATTTCGTCGCAACCTGAGCGACGACATCTGGACGCTCGTCGGTGACGACGAGACCGTCGACCCCGTCGAGTTGGCTCAGTGTGTCGGTGTGGAAGGCCCCGATTCGGCCGAGGCCGATCACGCCGAGGGTGGTCATGGGATTCTCCGTTCGTTCTGGTCGCACAACGCGACGTCGAGGGCTTCGGGGGACAGATCGTCGGCCAGCGCGGCGAGCACGATGTCGACTTGGCTTGGCGGCGCCAGACTTCCGATCGGCTGGTCGAGGTCCAGGTTGGTGGGGAAGGGGTAACCCTCCGCGGTGGCCACCACGGTGTTGAGCAGCTCCGCCGCCGGTCGGCCCGCGGCCTTCATGGCGCGCAGCGCCGGGTACACCGCACGCACCATCGCGGTGCGGTCCAGGGCTTCCATGGCCCGGCCGAACGGCGACGAGATCTGCAACAGGTTGGCCATCCGACGGACCGCGACCGAGGTGTTGGTGCCCGCGCCGTGATAGAGCGCCGGATTGAAGAACACCGCATCGCCCTTGCTCAGCGGGATCTGCACATGATGCGCGGCGAAGTAGTCGATGAACCCCGGTGAATTGAATGCCACGTAGCCGCCCTCGAACAGCTGCGAATAGGGCAGCAGCATGGTCGGCCCGCTCTCCAGCGGCATGGCGGTGTGGGCGACCGCTCCTTGCAGCGTCAGCATCGGCGACAGCCGGTGCACATGCGCCGGATAGTCGGCGAGCTGGCCGGGCGCGACGAATCCGAGATGGTAGTCGCGGTGCGGAACCTGCGCCGCACCACCGGGATTCACGACGTTGACCTGCGAGGTGAGCTGGTATCGCGGCCCGAGCCAGGCCTGGCATACCAGGGCCAGCAGGTCGTTGGCGTAGTAGTCGGCGTACGCCTCAGGGGAGTGCAGTGCCAGCTTCTGGGCGGCGTTCCACACCCGGTCGTTGGCGCCCGCGGCACCGAAGTGGTCTCCGGCCGCGCCTCCGGTGCGGCGCTGATCGGCGATCAGTGCCGCGAACGCCGCGCTGGCGGCGTCGACGACCGCGGCCGAGAAGGCGCCGCTGAACACGACGACACCGGGACCCTCGGCCAGTGCGGTGATGAGTTCGGCCTGCAGGGCCCGCCGATCGGCGCGGGTCATCTCCGCGGCGGAGTACACGAGGACGTTCTGCCGAACCTCGGCGGCATGCGGGTACGCCGAGAGATCGGTCTCCCGCTCGGTCAGGGTTCGCAACTCGTCGAGTTGGTAAGCCCGCTCGGTCAACCAGGGTTGAACCCGCGCACGCACATCGGCCATGCCGAAAGTCTTGCTGTGACTCAGACCGCAATCAACACCAGAAATCCATCAAAAACCCATCAAGACGATAGGGTGCGAAACATGGCGCACCGCTTCAAAGTCCGCGAGATCGCCCAACAGTCCGGACTGTCCGAAGCCACCGTCGACCGGGTGCTCAACGACCGTCCCGGTGTCCGGGCGGCCACCCGCGCCGAGGTGCTGCATGCAATCGAGGATCTGGAGAAACAACGATCCCAATTGCGGCTCAACGGACGTCGCTTCCTGCTCGACGTGGTGATGCAGACGCCGCAGCGGTTCTCCGACGCCTTCCGCGCCGCGGTCGAAGCCGAACTGCCCGCGTTCGCACCCGCGATGCTGCGCGCACGGTTTCACCTGTGGGAGTCCGGGTCGACAGACCAGATGGTGGACACGCTCGCGCGGATCAAGGGCAGCCACGGAATAGTGCTCAAGGCGCAGGACGAACCGGAGGTGGCCGAGGCCGTCGACCGTCTGGTGGCCACCGGCGTCCCGGTGGTGACCTACACGACCGACATCCCGGCCAGTGCGCGCTGTGCGTACGTCGGCATCGACAACCACGGAGCCGGGACCACCGCGGCCTATCTGATGGACCAGTGGCTGGGTGACACGCCGGCGGACGTACTGATCACGTTGAGCCGCACAGTGTTCCGAGGCGAGGCCGAGCGTGAGGTCGGCTTCCGGACGGCGCTGCGCAAATCCGGCCGCGGCATCGTCGAGGTCGGTGACAGCGACGGTATCGACGCCACCATCGAACGCCTGGTGGTCGACGCACTCGAGCGCCACCCCGACGTCGCTGCCGTCTACTCCGTCGGCGGTGGCAACACCGCGACGGTGGCGGCCTTCGACAAGCTGCGAAGAGTTTGCAGAGTTTTCATCGCTCATGACCTCGACGCCGACAATCGGCGGCTGCTGCGGGAGGGCCGCATCTCGGCGGTGCTGCACAACGACCTGCGCGCCGACGCGCGGCTCGCCATGCGGCTGATCCTGCAGCAGCACCGCGCGTTGCCCAGCGAGCCGGCGCGACCCGTCCCGATCCAGGTGATCACCCCGTACAACCTGCCTGCCTGAACTCGGCGAGTCGTCGATTCGAAGAAACCGCGACTAGCATTCCGCGCCGACGGCGACGATGGATGGCGCCCAACTGACGAAGCACCCAAGGAGACCGACCCGTGTCACGACACCGCGCTGAGCTCGCCGCCGGCGTGACCGTGCTGGGCAATCTGGCCGTCGACGTGATCAATGGCGGCCCGAAGACACCCGGCGGGTGCGCGTCGTTCTCCGGTGTCGCCATGGCGGCCGCGGGCGTCCCGGGAGGGATCGTCGCGCTGGCCGCCGACGAGGACCACTCGCTGTACGAGCCGCTGCTCGAAAGGTTCGGGTCGCTGATCCGGATCCTCCCCGCCGAGTGCACAAGTGCGTTCCGGCTGGACTATGAGGACGTCGATCACCGCCGGATGTCGGTGGAGGCCATCGGCCCGGTGTGGAGTGCGGCCGAGGTGGAGTCGGCGGACCCCGACACGACGTGGGTGCACCTCGCTCCGCTGCTGCGGACCGACTTCCCCGCCGAGACGCTGGCTCTGCTGGCTCAGCGCGGCCACCGGGTCGCCTACGACGGCCAGGGTCTGGTCCGTGCCGACCAGCTCGGCCCGCTGGTGGTGGACCGTCACTACCCGCCCGAGCTGCTGGATCACCTCAGCATCCTGAAGCTGGCCGAGGACGAGGCCGTCATCGTCGCCGACGGCCCCTTCGGCGAGTCGACCGCGGCCCGCCTCGGGGTGCCCGAAATCCTGGTGACCTACGGGTCCGAGGGCTGTGACATCTATACCGGTGACACGAAGGTCCGGGTGCCGGCTGCGTGGCGGGTCGACGGCGTGCAGACCACCGGCGCCGGTGACATGTTCACCACCTGTTACGTGGCAAATCGGGCGGCCGGCGCCGACCCGCGCGCCGCGGCCGCCGCGGCGAGTGAACTCGTCGCGGGTGAACTCGAGAAACGCCTCGGGGCACGCCGTAACTGAGAGCTACCGGCGAGTAGCGACTTCTCTTAGAGAACGACGTTCTCGGGCAGTGACGAACGACACACTTTTGTCTCACTCTGCCGCCGATCGTGTCCGTGAGCTGTGACTTCGACGCAGGCCGCACGGCGTGTCACGATCGAGGCGCGGTCAGCCATGCCTAAGAAAGTGCAATAATCGGTACTGCGAGTGACAGCAACTCCTGGGCTGTCGATTCCGCCGGCGCGTCCACCCGATAGCGACGCGGGATCTACAGCCGGCGGACAGTGACGAAAGGCGGGGACGTGGGTCCGAACGGCAACGGGGCTGCGGGCAACCGGCAGAAGCTGGAAAAGGTCGTCATCCGGTTCGCCGGTGACTCCGGAGACGGAATGCAGCTCACCGGTGACCGGTTCACCTCCGAAGCCGCGCTCTTCGGCAACGACCTTGCGACTCAACCGAATTACCCCGCTGAGATCCGCGCACCACAGGGCACGCTGCCCGGCGTCTCGTCGTTCCAGATCCAGATCGCCGACTACGACATCCTCACCGCCGGTGACCGTCCCGACGTGCTGGTCGCGATGAACCCCGCCGCGCTGAAGGCCAACATCGGCGATCTGCCGCGCGGTGGTCTGGTGATCGCCAACTCCGACGAATTCACCAAGCGCAATCTGGCGAAGGTCGGCTACGACGCCAACCCGCTGGAGAGCGGTGAACTCGACGACTACGTCGTGCAGGCCGTCGCGATGACCACCCTGACCCTCGGTTCCGTCGAAGCGATCGGTGCGTCCAAGAAGGACGGCCAGCGCGCCAAGAACATGTTCGCGCTCGGGCTGCTGTCGTGGATGTACGGCCGGCCGATCGAGACCAGTGAGACGTTCATCCGGGAGAAGTTCGCTCGCAAACCCGATGTCGCCGAAGCCAACGTGCTGGCGCTGAAGGCCGGCTGGAACTACGGCGAGACCACCGAGGCGTTCGGCACCACGTACGAGATCTCCCCGGCCAAGCTGGCCCCGGGCGAGTACCGGCAGATCTCCGGCAACACGGCCCTGGCCTACGGCGTCATCGCCGCCGGTCAGCTCGCCGACATCCAGGTGGTGCTCGGCACCTACCCGATCACGCCGGCGTCGGACATCCTGCACGAGCTGTCCAAGCACAAGAACTTCAACGTCTTGACCTTCCAGGCCGAGGACGAGATCGCCGGCGTCGGTGCCGCGATCGGCGCCTCCTACGGCGGAGCCCTGGGCGTGACGAGCACCTCGGGCCCCGGTATCTCGCTGAAGTCCGAGGCCATCGGCCTGGCCATGATGGCCGAGCTGCCGCTGCTGGTGATCGACGTGCAGCGTGGCGGACCGTCGACCGGCCTGCCCACCAAGACCGAGCAGGCCGACCTGCTGCAGGTGATGTTCGGTCGCAACGGTGAGTCGCCGGTTGCCGTGCTGGCCGCCAGCACGCCGTCGGACTGCTTCGAGGTGGCCATCGAGGCCGCGCGCATCGCGCTGACATACCGGACGCCGGTGATCCTGCTCTCCGACGGCGCGATCGCCAACGGCTCTGAGCCGTGGCGGATCCCCGACATCGACTCCTTCGAGCCGATCGAGACCAATCTCGCCAAGGCCGGCGAGGACTTCCAGCCGTACGCCCGCGACCCCGAGACGCTGGCGCGCCAGTTCGCGGTTCCGGGCACGCCCGGGTTGGAGCACCGGATCGGCGGCCTGGAGTCGGCCAACGGCTCCGGCGCAATCTCCTACGAGCCGGCCAACCACGACCTGATGGTCCGGTTGCGGCAGGCCAAGATCGCCGGCATTACGGTGCCCGACGTCAAGGTCGACGACCCGACCGGCGACGCGGAGCTACTGATCCTCGGCTGGGGAAGCTCGTTCGGCCCGATCGGGGAAGCCTGTCGCCGGGCCCGGCGCCGCGGCATCAAGGTCGCGCAGGCTCACCTGCGGCACCTCAACCCGCTGCCGGCCAACCTCGGCGAGGTGCTGCGTCAGTACAAGCACGTGGTGGTCCCCGAGATGAACCTCGGCCAGCTGGCGCTGCTGCTGCGTGGCACGTACCTGGTAGACGTGCAGTCGGTGACAAAGGTCGAAGGCATGGCTTTCCTGGCCGACGAGCTGGAAGGCATCATCGATGCCGCACTCGACGGGACGTTGGCTGAAAAGGAAAGCGACAAAGCAAAATTCGCCCGGCTTGCGGCAGCTACCGTGAGTACTGGCACAGATGTTGGCGCAGGAGTGAACGCATGACTGACCTGATCGGCTCGGACCTGCTGGCACCGAGTGTGTCCAAGACGGCGTGGGTGCCGACCACCGACGAGCCGCAGAAGGCCAAGGACTTCACCAGTGACCAGGAGGTCCGCTGGTGCCCCGGTTGCGGTGACTACGTCATCCTGAACACGATCCGCAACTTCCTGCCGGACCTCGGTCTGCGCCGGGAGAACATCGCGTTCATCAGCGGTATCGGCTGCTCGAGCCGGTTCCCGTACTACCTGGAGACCTACGGTTTCCACTCGATCCACGGTCGTGCGCCGACCATCGCCACCGGTCTGGCGCTGGCCCGCCCGGACCTGTCCGTGTGGGTTGTCACCGGCGACGGCGATGCCCTCTCCATCGGTGGCAATCACCTGATCCATGCGCTGCGCCGCAACGTCAACATCACGATCCTGCTGTTCAACAACCGGATCTACGGTCTGACCAAGGGGCAGTACTCGCCGACCTCCGAGGTCGGCAAGGTCACCAAGTCCACCCCGATGGGCTCGCTGGATCATCCGTTCAACCCGGTGTCGCTGGCCCTGGGCGCCGAGGCGACGTTCGTCGGCCGGGCGCTGGACTCCGATCGCAAGGGTCTGTCCGAGGTCCTGAAGGCGGCCGCCGAGCATCGCGGTGCCGCACTGGTCGAGATCATGCAGGACTGCCCGATCTTCAACGACGGCTCCTTCGACCTGCTCCGCAAGGAAGGCGCCGAGGAGCGCATCATCAACGTCCGTCAGGGCGAGCCGGTGGTGTTCGGCGCCAACGGCGAGTACTGCGTGGTGAAGAGCGGCTTCGGCCTGGACGTCGCCAAGACCGCCGACGTGGCGGCCAGCGACATCGTGGTGCACGACGCCACCATCGCCGACTCGGCCTACGCGTTCGCATTGTCGCGGCTCAGCGATCAGAACCTCGAGCACACCGTGATGGGAGTGTTCCGCCAGGTCAACCGGCCGACGTATGACGACGCCGCCCGCGACCAGGTTCGGATGGCCCGCGAGGCCACCCCGCACGACCGGCACGCGCTGCAGTCACTGCTGCGCGGTCGCGACACCTGGACTGTGGACTAGATCGAACCGTGAGCACGCCCGCCCCGCTGGCCGCCGTAGTACTGGCTGGTGGGGCGTCGCGGCGCATGGGCCGGGACAAGGCCACCCTGCCGCACCCCGACGGCGGCGCCACGATGGTGGAGTACACCGTGGCCACGCTGAGCTCCCGCTGCGCACCGGTGTTCGTGATCGCGGCCCCCGGTCAGGCGCTTCCCGTGCTCGACGGGCAGATATTGCGTGACGAGGTCCGGGGAGTCGGGCCATTGCTGGCCACCGCTCGCGGGCTGCGGGCGGCCGCGGAGGCCGGGGTGGAGCGCGCCTTCGTCACCGCCGTCGACATGCCGTTCCTGTCCACCGAGATCATCGACGAGCTCGCCCGACACCGCGGTGTGGACATCGTGCTGCCGTGGGACGGCCGCGACCACTACCTGGCCGGCATCTACAACACTGCTCTTGCCGACCACATCGACGCCTTGGTCGCCGCGGGTGAGCGGAGCATGCGAGCGCTGGCGGAATCTGTCGTCACTCAGCGGATCGTGAGGCCGGCCAGCCGTGCGCTGGCGAACGTCAATTCGCCGGCCGATCTGGCGCAGCAAATCGCCGGATAAACGGCGTCCGGAGCGAATTCGGAATCGATGGACAATGTGAGCGGTGCCGATTTCCGTATTGCAAATCGGCCGGCGTGCCGTTGCTACAGGACTTACTGAGGGACAACACAATTCGGGCGTTCGACGAGTGTCGGGCGCCGTCCTGTCCGTTCACTCCGGATCGACACCGGGACGTTACGGAATCACGTCATGCCGCTGCCGCCTTGAACTCAGCCGCCAGCTAACGAATTACCCGGTGCCGGTGCTGTTGGGGCAGGTGGGGCGGGTTTGGTTGACGTGATCGACCGAAATCGCAAAGTTCGATGCCGTGCGTTATCAAGAACCTGTGTCCGGGACCACAATTTGTACGTGATAAACGTCACGCAATTTACGGGCGTGTCAACAAAACGCCCGGTCGGGAAACTGCATCCTGACCTGCACTGACAACGCATAGCTTTCACTCGTAACCATCTCGTGATCTAACCGAGATAAGCGTGTCGTTGATGTGACTTCATTTCTCCCGCTTTGTAGCGTCCTACCCGGTCCCGCAAGGGAGCAAACAACTGCAGATATGACTCCACACATTTGAACCCTGCGTGTGAGCGGGGCCGGGGAGGTCGCAACGACCTTCTGTGGATCACCGGAGAAGTGATTCCGCGGTGATGCCGGCCTCCGCTGTCGTGCCCGACCGAGACGGCGCGACCCGAAACCCGGCTGTCCCACGGGACCGCATCCGTCCGACGACGGCGGTCTGGCGCGCGTACGGCGAAAGGAAAACTGTTGAACAACGTCCGCAAAACGCTCGCACGGTCCTTCGGCATCGCCGCCATCGGTGGCGCTACCGTCCTTGCTCCGATGGTCCTCGGCACCGCCACCGCCTCGGCGGACGGCATGAACTGGGACGCGGTCGCAGCGTGCGAGTCCGGCGGTAACTGGGCGATCAATACCGGTAACGGCTACTACGGCGGGCTGCAGTTCACTCTGGGCACCTGGCGTGCCAACGGCGGTTCGGGTTCGCCGCACATGGCGTCGCGCGATGAGCAGATTCGGGTGGCCGAGAACGTGCTGCGAAGCCAGGGCCGAGGCGCCTGGCCGGTCTGCGGCCGTCGCGGCTGATATAGCGCTCATAAGGGTGGCGCCGGGTCGATGACCCGGCACCACCCTTATTTCTCCGGCCACTTCCTTATCAAAATTCTCAGAGAAATCAATCGACACGCCCGTAACAACTGCATCACGCGCTGCGATTCACATCACAGCGGCACACCAGTGCCCCCTTTGTCGGGAAGGGACAACACCAATGAGCACTCTGCGCAGGATCATCACCCTCTCAGTCATCACCGCCGCCCTGGGCCTCGCCGGGTTCGTTCTGAGCATCGGAAATGCCAGCGCAGACAGCGGTGTGAACTGGGACGCTGTCGCGCAGTGCGAGTCGGGTGGCAACTGGGGCGCCAACACGGGCAACGGCTTCTCCGGCGGCCTGCAGTTCAGCGACGCCACCTGGAAGGCCAACGGCGGTATCGGCAGCGCGGCCCACGCCTCCCGCGAGGAGCAGATCCGGGTCGCCGAGAACGTCGCCCGCAAGCAGGGCATGGGCGCCTGGCCGACGTGCGGCCAGGCCGCCGGAACGCCCGCCTTCGCCACCCCGGTCTCCAGCGGTGCCGCCCCGGCTCAGGGCGGGGCCTGCGCCAACGTGATGAGCGGCCCGTTCAAGTCCATCGACTTCAACAAGATGTGCCAGGCCTTCCACGACCCGAGCCGCGCGATCGCCAACGCCCTCGGCCTCCGCTGATACATCGCTACGACGCCCAGCCGGCTCAGGCCGACTGGGCGTCGTCGCGTGTGGGGAGCCGAAAAGCCGACCGCGCGGCGATCGACGCCAGGTGGCGGGTCACCAGTGCCTCCGGCACCACCACGGTGGCCCTGCTGGCCAGGGCGCTCAGCGCCGCGGGCCGCAGGTTCACCACGCGACCGATCAACCGCGATTCGGCGGCGATGGCGCGCACCCGGCGGCGGCGGAACGCTTCGAACCCCGCGAACGCCCTCGGCAGATCGGGGGACAGGTCGACGAATGCGCCCAGCACGGCGGCATCCTCCAGCGCCTGACATCCGCCCTGACCCAGATGGGGTCGCATGGGGTGGGCGGCGTCGCCGACCAGCACCACCGGGCCCGCCGCCCAGCGTCGGGCGGTGCCGCGGTCGTAGAGGTCGTTGCGCAGTACCTCGGTGGGGTCGGTGGCCGCCAGCATGGCCGGGATCGGCGCGGCCCACGATGCGAACTTCTCCTGCAGATACCCGAGCTCGCCCTCCGGCGCCGACGCGCCCTCGGCCGCGCGTTCGGTGGCGAACCAGTACGTCCGCTCGCCGCCCATCGGGACGTGGCCGACCTCAGCCCCCGCGCCCATCGTCTCGCCGGCCAGGTCGGGGTCGATGGAGATCGAGGCGACACCGCGCCAGGCCGTGTATCCGGCGTAGCGGTGACGCAGGGGGCCGTTGAGATGGCGCGCCACCACCGAGCCGGTGCCGTCGGCGCCGACCACCGCGTCGACGTCGCGGGTCGAGGAATCCGTCAAGTGAAGCCGCATCCCGGCAGCCGTCGAGCTGAGCTCGCGAACCCCCACCCCCTCGACGACGGTGCCCAGCGGCAGTGCGCCGGCCAGAACGTCGCGCAAGGCTGCGCGCTGCAGCACCACCAGCGGCTCACCCAGCGCGGTGACGATCCGCTCACCGGCCGGGCGGCGCAACCACCGGCCGTCCTTCCAGCGGATCGCGCCCGCGGCGATCCTGCCGCCCGCCGCCCGCACCTGATCGCCGAGACGCAGATGGTCGAGGGCGGCCAGGGCGTTCGGCCAGATACTGATCCCCGCACCGGAACCGGTGTCGGTGCGCTGCTCGATCACGGTGACGGCATGACCGCGCCAGGCCAGCGCCGCGGCGGTGGCGAGTCCGGCGATGCCCGCCCCGACGACTGCGATCTCGGCCATGTCCCGAACCTAACCGGCGTGTGCTACCAACGGGGCATGACCTCGGTCCCATTCGACGATCTCGACGACTACATCGCACTGCCCCGGGTTTCCGGGCTGGCGGTGTCGGCCGACGGGTCGCGCGTCGTCACATGCGTCGCCGAACTCAACACCGCCAAGACCGAATACATCACCGCGCTGTGGGAACTGGACCCGGCCGGTGCGGCTCCGGCCCGCCGGCTGACGCGCGGCGCAAAGGGCGAAGCCGCACCGGCGTTCACCGCCGGCGGCGATCTGCTCTTCACCTCGGTACGGCCCAACGCGGACGACGACACACCGCCGGCCGCGCTGTGGTTGCTGCCCGCCGCAGGCGGGGAGTCCGTCCAGCTGGCCGAGTTGCCTGCCGGGATCACCGCCGTGCGGACCGCGCGCAGCGCAGCCGCCGTCGTCATCGGTGCCCCGCTGTTGCCGTCGGCCGGCAGCGTCGACGACGAGCGCCGGCTGCGGAAACTGCGTAAGGACAACAAGATCAGTGCGATCCTGCACACCGGCTACCCGGTGCGGCACTGGGACTCCGACCTCGGCCCGGATGAGACGCATCTGTTCCGCGTCGCTGCCGACGGTGAGCTGACCGACCTGACGCGTGAGCCCGGGCCGGCACTAGGTGAGGCGGATTTCGCCGTCAGCCCGGACGGCACCTTCGCGGTCGCGACCTGGCGGGTGTCCGCGCCGCGCGCTGCCCTGCGATCGATGCTGGTGCGCATCGACCTGGGGACCGGCGAGCGTTCGGTGATCGCCGAGGATCCCGCCGCGGACCTGGAACACCCGGCCATCTCACCGGACGGCACGGCCGTGGTGTTCACCCGTGAGACCGTCTCGACCCCGCACAAGGCACCACGAATCACGTTGTGCCGCTTGGATCTACGATCTGGCGACTGGGAGCAATTGGCCACCGGGTGGGACCGGTGGCCGGCTTCGGCGACTTGGGCGCACGACGGCTCCGCGGTTCTGGTCACCGCCGACGACAACGGCCGCTGCCCGATCTTCGAGATCAGTCTGGATGGCGACGTCCGCCGGATCACCGACGACGACTTCAGCTACTCGAACGTCACCGCCGCACCCGACGGCGTCGTCTACGCGCTGCGAAGCTCCTATGCGGCGCCACCGCACCCCGTGCGCGTCGACCCGCACGGTGCGATCAGCGTGCTGCCGTGCGTGGAATTGCCTGAGCTGCCCGGCGAATTGACCGAGACCGTCGCGACCACCGCCGACGGAACGAGGGTGCGGTCCTGGCTGGTGTTGCCTCGCGCGACCGAGCCTGCGCCGCTGCTGTTGTGGATTCACGGCGGACCGCTGGGCAGCTGGAACGTGTGGTCGTGGCGGTGGAATCCGTGGTTGATGGCGGCCCGCGGGTACGCCGTGCTGCTGCCCGACCCGGCGCTGTCGACCGGGTACGGGCAGGACTTCATCCAGCGCGGCTGGGGCGCCTGGGGCGGGCCGCCCTACGAGGATCTGATGGCCGCCGTCGACGCCGCGGTGGCGCACCCGGGCATCGACTCCGAGCGCACGGCGGCGATGGGCGGCTCGTTCGGCGGCTATATGGCCAACTGGGTGGCCGGCCACACCGACCGTTTCGCGGCGATCGTCACCCATGCCAGCCTCTGGGCGCTCGACCAGTTCGGTCCGACCACCGACGGCGCCTACTACTGGGCTCGCGAGATGACACCGGCCATGGCGCAAGACAATTCGCCACACCGCTTCGTCGAGCACATCACCACCCCGATGCTGGTGATTCACGGTGACAAGGACTATCGCGTGCCGATCGGCGAGGCGTTGCGACTGTGGTACGAGCTGCTGACCGACTCCGGGCTGCCCGCCGCCGACGACGGCACCTCGGTGCACCGGTTCCTGTACTTCCCGTCCGAGAACCACTGGGTGCTGTCGCCGCAGCACGCGAAGATCTGGTACCAGGTGGTCACCGCGTTCCTGGCCGAACACGTGCTCGGGGAGACGGCGCAGTTCCCCGAAACGCTGGGCTGACCGGCCCCCGGTAAGTTGGCCACCATGACCTCAGCGGAGCGGGAATTCGACATCGTCGTATACGGGGCCACCGGGTTCGTGGGCAAGCTCACCGCCGAATACCTGGCCCGTTCCGGCGGTGACGTCCGGGTGGCCCTGGCCGGCCGATCGCCGGACAAGCTGCTGAAGGTGCGGGAGACGCTCGGCGAATCGGCGCAGAACTGGCCGATTCTGACCGCCGACGCCGCCTCCCCGTCATCGCTTGCGGACATGGCCGCGCGCACCCGCGTCGTCATCACCACCGTCGGCCCCTACAGCCGCTACGGCCTGCCGCTGGTCGCGGCGTGTGCCGCGGCCGGCACCGACTACGCCGACCTCACCGGTGAGGCGATGTTCGTGCGGCAGAGCATCGACGACTACCACAAGCAGGCCGTCGATACCGGCGCCCGCATTGTGCATGCGTGCGGATTCGATTCCATCCCTTCGGATATGAGCGTGTTCGCGCTGTACCGGCGGGCGCAGACCGACGGCACCGGAGAACTCGGCGACACCGACTTCGTGCTGCGCGGATTCTCCGGGGGAGTGTCGGGCGGCACGGTCGCCTCGATGATCGAGGTCTTCCGCGCCTCCTCGAACGATCCCAATACCCGGCGCATGCTGGAGGATCCGTACACCCTCACCCAGGACCGGGCCGCTGAGCCCGAACTGGGTCCGCAGCCCGACCTGCCGTGGCGGCGCGGCCGCGAGATCGCGCCCGAACTGGCCGGGGTGTGGACCACGGGCTTCGCGATGGCGATGTACAACACGCGGATCGTGCGACGCAGCAACGCGCTTCTTGATTACGCCTACGGGCGCCGGTTGCGTTACGCGGAGTACATGAGCGTCGGCTCGTCGGTCGCCGCCCCGGTGGTGTCCGCGGTCGCCAGCGCGGCCAACAACGGTTTCGTGGCGCTGGGCAGCCGGTTCTTCCGGCTGCTGCCGCGCCGGCTGGTCGAGCGCATCGTCCCCAAGCCTGGCACCGGACCCAGCGAGCAGGCCCGCGACCGCGGCTACTACCGCGCCGAGACGTACACCACCACCACGACCGGCGCGCGCTACTGCGCCACCATCGCCCAGCAGGGCGATCCGGGATACAAAGCCACCTCGGTGATGCTCGGCGAATGTGGCCTTGCGCTGGCACTCGACCGTGACAAATTGTCGGATCTGCGGGGTGTGCTGACGCCCGCCGCCGCCATGGGTGACGCCCTGCTGGACCGATTTCCCGCCGCAGGGATTTCCCTGCAGACGGTCCGCCTCGACAGCTAATGTCAGCTGGGCGTGCCGCACATCCAGCAATGAAGGTGGACATCATGGCCGGTCTTGACGATCTCTACAGCCAGATTCCCGTCGCGGATATCGCCAGCAGGCTCGGTGCGCCTGAGGGAGAAGTGAACCAGGCGATCCGGACCCTGGTGCCCACCCTCGTCGGCAGCATCCAGCACAACGTCGCATCCGACGACATCGACTCCAGCACGCTCGAATCGGCGATCGCCTCGCAGGCCGGTAGCGGCCTGCTCGACGGCGGTGTGAACGTCGACCAGGTCGACACCGGAGCGGGGGAGCAGTTCGTCGCGCGGATCTTCGGCGGCAACGACACCAACCAGGTGGCCTCGGCGCTGGCCGGATCCGGTGCCGGCGGCGGGGACCTGATCAAGAAGCTGCTGCCGATCCTCATCCCGATCGTGCTGGCCTACCTGGGCAAGCAGGCCGGTGGCGGGTCGACCCAGGCCGGGGGCGGCGACAACCCGCTCGGCAGCATTCTGGGCAACGTGCTGGGCGGTAAACAGGGCGGCGCCATCGGCGACATCCTCGGTGGGCTGCTTGGCGGGAAAAAGTAGCGCGGATTCCCGGCGCAGTGCGGGCGGTTACGAAGGAGCCCGAGGCACGTTCCTAGAATTGTCGGGTGACCACCACTGACGACTCTCGCGCCGACGCCCTCCCCAAGTCGTGGGATCCGGGGGCGGTAGAGACGCAGATGTATCAGGGCTGGGTCGATGCCGGCTACTTCACGGCCGACGCCACAAGCGGTAAGCCGGCGTATTCGATCGTGCTGCCGCCGCCGAACGTCACCGGCAGCCTGCACATGGGTCACGCCTTGGACCACACGCTGATGGACGCGCTGACCCGCCGCAAGCGCATGCAGGGTTACGAGGTGCTGTGGCTGCCCGGCATGGATCACGCCGGCATCGCCACCCAGAGCGTGGTGGAGAAGCAGCTCGCCGTCGACGGCAAGACCAAAGAGGACTTCGGTCGCGAGCTGTTCGTCGACAAGGTGTGGGACTGGAAGCACGAGTCCGGTGGCACCATCGGCGCCCAGATGCGCCGGCTCGGCGACGGTGTCGACTGGAGCCGCGACCGATTCACCATGGACGAGGGCCTGTCCCGCGCGGTGCGCACGATCTTCAAGCGGCTTTACGACGCCGGCCTGATCTACCAGGCCGAGCGCCTGGTCAACTGGTCGCCGGTGCTGGAGACCGCGATTTCGGATCTCGAGGTCAAGTACGAGGACGTCGAGGGCGAGCTGGTGTCCTTCCGGTACGGGTCGATGAACGACGACGAGCCGCACCTGGTGGTGGCCACCACCAGGATCGAGACGATGCTCGGCGACACCGCGATCGCCGTGCATCCCGACGACGAGCGCTACCGTCACCTCGTCGGCCAGACCCTGCCGCATCCGTTCCTGGACCGGCAGATCATCATCGTCGCCGACGCGCACGTCGACCCCGAATTCGGCACCGGCGCAGTCAAAGTCACCCCGGCGCACGACCCGAACGACTTCGAGATCGGCGTGCGGCACAACCTGGCGATGCCGTCGATCATGGACACGAAGGGCCGGATCGCCGACACCGGAACACAATTCGACGGCCTCGACCGCTTCGAAGCCCGGGTCAAGGTTCGTGAGGCGCTCGCGGAAGAGGGCCGCATCGTCGCCGAGAAGCGGCCATACCTGCACAGCGTCGGGCACTCCGAGCGCAGCGGTGAGCCGATCGAGCCCCGGTTGAGTCTGCAGTGGTGGGTGAAGGTCGAGTCGATGGCGAAGGCGGCCGGTGACGCGGTGCGCCAGGGCGACATCGTCATTCACCCGAAGAGCCTGGAACCGCGCTGGTTCGGCTGGGTCGACGACATGCACGACTGGTGCATCTCTCGACAGCTGTGGTGGGGGCACCGCATCCCCATCTGGCACGGCCCCGACGGCCAGAAGGTCTGCGTCGGTCCCGACGAGACCCCGCCGGACGGCTGGGAGCAGGATCCCGACGTCCTGGACACCTGGTTCTCCTCGGCACTGTGGCCGTTCTCCACGATGGGCTGGCCCGAGCGCACCGCCGAGATCGAGAAGTTCTATCCGACAAGCGTTTTGGTAACCGGATACGACATCCTGTTTTTCTGGGTCGCGCGCATGGTCATGTTCGGCACGTTCGTCTCGGGCGACGAGGTGATCACCCTCGACGGTGCGCGCGGTCCGCAGGTGCCGTTCGAGAACGTCTTCCTGCACGGGCTGATCCGCGACGAGCACGGTCGCAAGATGAGCAAGTCCCGCGGTAACGGGATCGACCCGCTGGACTGGGTGGAACTGTTCGGCGCCGACGCGCTGCGATTCACCCTGGCCCGCGGGGCCAGCCCGGGCGGCGACCTGTCCATCGGGGAGGATGCGGCCCGGGCCTCGCGCAACTTCGCCACCAAGCTGTTCAACGCCACCCGGTTCGCACTGATGAACGGCGCGGCCCCGGCACCGCTGCCGGACGTCGCCGAGCTCACCGATGCCGACCGCTGGATTCTCGGCCGCCTGGAAGAGGTTCGCGCCGAAGTGGATTCGGCCCTCGACGGCTACGAATTCAGCAGGGCCTGCGAATCGCTCTACCACTTCGCCTGGGACGAGTTCTGTGACTGGTATCTGGAGCTGGCCAAGGTCCAGCTGGCCGGCCAGGAAGATGGGGCCCTTTCGGATACGACCGCAGTGCTGGCCGCGGTGCTCGACACCCTGCTCAAACTGCTGCACCCGGTGATGCCGTTCGTCACAGAGGCGCTGTGGAAAGTGTTGATGGGCGGTGAGTCGTTGGTGATCGCCGAGTGGCCGACCGCCTCGGGCATCACGTTGGATACTGTTGCCGCCCAACGGATTGCCGATGTACAGAAGCTGGTGACCGAGATCCGGCGGTTCCGCAGCGACCAGGGCCTGGCCGATCGGCAGAAGGTTCCCGCCCGGCTGACGGGTCTCGACGCGGCCGGCCTCGGCGGCCAGGTTGCCCCGGTCGCCGCGCTGGCGTGGCTGACCGATGCGAGCGCGGACTTCAACGCCAGCGCGCACATCGAGGTGCGGCTGTCGGCCGGCACCGTCAACGTCGAGGTCGACACCTCCGGCACCGTCGACGTGGCCGCTGAACGCCGCCGGCTGGAAAAGGACCTCGCTGCCGCGAACAAGGAATTGGCCGGAACCACAGCCAAACTCGACAACGAGGCGTTCCTGGCCAAGGCGCCCGACGACGTGGTGGCCAAGATCCGCGGTCGCCAGCAGCTGGCCAGCGAGGAAGTCGAGCGGATCACCGCCCGGCTGGCTGCGCTGACATGACCGAGCCGCTGGACTGGCGACACGAGACCCCGTCGCCCACACCCGACGAGATCGCCGCACTGCTCCAGGTGGAGCACCTGCTCGACCAGCGTTGGCCGGAAACCAAACTGGAGCCCAGCACCGCGCGCATCGAGGCGCTGATGGAGATGCTCGGCTCACCGCAGCTGAGCTACCCGTGCATCCACATCGCCGGGACCAACGGCAAGACGTCGGTGGCCCGCATCGTCGACGCCCTGCTGACCGCGTTCAGCCGCCGGACCGGACGTACCACCAGCCCGCACCTGCAGTCGGCGGTCGAGCGCATCGCGATCGACAACGAGCCGATCAGTCCGGCCCGCTACGTCGAGGTCTACCGCGAGATCGAGCCGTTCGTGCAGCTCGTCGACGCTCAGTCGCAACAAGACGGTGGCCCCGCGATGAGCAAGTTCGAGGTGTTGACCGCGATGGCGTTCGCCGCCTTCGCCGACGCGCCCGTCGACGTCGCCGTCGTCGAGGTGGGGATGGGCGGCCGCTGGGACGCCACCAATGTCGTCGACGCACCCGTCGCCGTGATCACACCGATCGGCATCGACCACGCCGAATACCTCGGTGACACCATCGGCGAGATCGCGGCCGAGAAGGCCGGCATCATCGGGGCGCCGCGCGGGGACCTGGTGCAGACCGACACCGTCGCGGTGATCGGTCGCCAAGCCCCCGAAGCGATGGAAGTGCTTCTGGCTCAAGCGGTGAAGTCCGACGCCGCCGTCGCGCGGGAGGATTCCGAATTCGCGGTCCTGGGCCGCCAGGTCGCCATCGGGGGACAGGTGCTGCAGCTGCAGGGCCTGGGCGGGGTGTACTCCGACATCTTCCTGCCGCTGCACGGCGAGCATCAGGCCCACAACGCCGCGGTCGCGCTCGCCGCGGTCGAGGCATTGTTCGGCGCCGGGGCCGACCGCCAACTCGACATCGACACGGTGCGAGCCGGGTTCGCCGCGGCCGCCAGCCCGGGCCGTCTCGAGCGGATGCGCAGCGCGCCGACGGTGTTCCTCGACGCCGCCCACAACCCGGCCGGCGCCGCCGCACTGGCCGACGCGCTCACGTCGGAATTCGATTTCCGGTTCCTGGTCGGGGTGCTGTCGCTGATGGGCGACAAGGACGTCACCGGCATCCTCACCGCGCTGGAGCCGGCCTTCGACCAGGTCGTCGTCACCCACAACGGGTCACCCCGCGCGCTCGAGGTGGACGCGCTGGCGCTGCGGGCCGAGGAGATCTTCGGGCCGGACCGGGTGGCGCGGGCCGACACGCTGGCCGACGCCATCGAGATCGCCACCGCGATGGTGGAGGATTCCGCCGCCGACGAGGGGCTGTCCGGGGCCGGAATCGTCATCACCGGGTCGGTGGTGACCGCGGGCGCGGCGCGCACCCTGTTCGGGAAGGACCCGCAATGACCGAGACCCCGGCGGCTCCGCCGGATCCCTGGAAGAGCTTCCGCGGGGTCATGGCAGGCACCCTCATCCTCGAGGCGATCGTCGTGCTGCTGGCGCTGCCGGTGGTCAGCATGGTCGGCGGCGGGCTGACCGGGTGGTCGATGGCCTACCTGGTGGGGTTCGCGGTTTTCCTGGTGCTGCTGGCCGGCGTGCAGGGCAGGCCGTGGGCCATCTGGTGCAACCTGGCCGTCCAGCTAATTCTGGTCGCCGGGTTCTTCGTCTACCCGGCGGTCGGAATGGTCGGCCTGTTGTTCGTGGCGGTGTGGGCGATCCTCGCCTACCTGCGCGCGGAGGTGCTGCGCAGGCAGCGCCGCGGCCTGCTGCCCGGCCAGCAGCAACCTCCCGACTGACGGGTACGCTGTGCGCCGTGTCTGCGCCGGTGACGGTGCTTCAGCGATGCGATGAGGAGGAACGGCGCCAGATGACGACCGAGCGGACCCTGGTTCTGATCAAGCCCGACGGCGTGCAGCGGCAGGTGGTCGGGGAGATCATCAGCCGAATCGAACGCAAAGGCCTCACCCTGGCTGCCCTGGAGCTCAAGCAGGTCAGCGACGAGCTGGCCCGGGCGCACTACGCCGAACACGACGGCAAGCCGTTCTTCGACTCGCTGCTGGAGTTCATCACCTCCGGCAAGGTTGTCGCGGCCGTTCTGGAAGGCCCCCGCGCGATCGCGGCGTTTCGGCAGCTCGCCGGTGGTACCGACCCGGTCGAGAAGGCCACGCCCGGCACCATCCGCGGCGACTTCGGTCTGGAAACCCAGTTCAACCTCGTGCACGGCTCGGACTCCCCGGAGTCGGCCGAACGCGAGATCAACCTCTGGTTTCCCAACTTCTGAACACACTTCCCACGCCACTGTCGTCCGAACCGCCCCCGCGGTGTGGGATACTGGCTGCGGATGAGCCCCTAAAGCCCATCCGGATGAAGACTTACGACGTGCGCGACCACCACCTGGTGAGGCGCCGACCGTCACAGCCGTCATTCAGCCAGGCACCGAATTCGTTCGTTATGAGCCGTTCGGAGCGAGACCAATAAACAAGCCCGGGGAAAGTTACCGGGCACATAGCGGAAGCCCTCGCGTGGCCGCGTCGAAATGACGCGCCCGGGGGCTTGAGGAGAATACGTGGCCAACGATGACCTCTTTCAGGATCTACCCGAAAACCCCACCTCGTCACAGTGGGAACCCCCGGCGCCAGCCGCGGGCGACGAGCTGCCCGAACGCTTGAGAGTGCATTCGCTGGCTCGGGTGCTCGGCACCACCAGCAGGCGGGTGCTCGACGCCCTCAGCGAGCTCGACGGCCGCACCCGCAGCCCACACTCCAGCGTCGACCGCTCGGATGCGGTGCGCGTGCGCGACGTGCTGGCGGCGGCTGCTCCCGAGGACACCGCCGCTGAGCCCGTCGAGGCCGCTGCAGTCGTGGCGGAGGAGACCACCCCCGAGGCGGCTCCCGACGTCCCCGAAACGCCCGAAGTCCCCGAGGCACCCGACACGGCCGAGGAGCCGGAGTCGAGGCTGATCCTGGAGACCACCGCCGTCGAGACGGTCGAGACCGTCGAGACCGTCGAGCAGGCGGTCTACATGCCGCTGTTCGTCGCTCCGCAGCCGGTCGAGGTCGAACGCAAGGCCCGGGTCGTGGTGGACGACGAAGACGACGAAGACGACGAGGACGACGACGAGGACGACACGGACGAGTCCGGCGGCGAAACCGACAGTGACCAGTCCGAACGTCCCGCCAACCGACGCCGCCGTCGCGGCCGGCGCGGCCGCGGCCGCGGCCGGGGTGAGCAGGGCGGCGCCGACGGCGAGAACGCCGACGACTCCGAGGCAGCCGACGAGACCGCCGAGTCCGGTGACGAGTCCGAGAGCGACGACGACGACAGCGACGACGAGACCGGCACCGGTGAAGGCGCGACCCGCCGGCGCCGTCGGCGGCGACGCCGTAAGTCCGGCGGCGGCGACGATTCCGACAACGGATCGTCCGACGACCCGCCGAACACCGTCGTCCACGAACGTGCCCCGCGCGCCAAGGCCGAGCGTGACCCGGACGCGATCCAGGGCATCAGCGGCTCCACCCGGCTGGAAGCCAAACGCCAGCGCCGCCGCGACGGCCGCGACGCCGGTCGCCGGCGCCCGCCGATCCTGTCCGAGGCCGAATTCCTGGCCCGCCGGGAGGCCGTCGATCGCGTGATGGTGGTGCGCGACAAGATCCGCACCGAACCGCCGCACGAGGGCGCCCGCTACACCCAGATCGCGGTCATGGAAGACGGCGTCGTCGTCGAGCACTTCGTGACCTCGGCCGCTTCGGCGTCCCTGGTCGGCAACATCTACCTCGGCATCGTGCAGAACGTGCTGCCCTCGATGGAGGCGGCCTTCGTCGACATCGGCCGCGGCCGCAACGGCGTGCTCTACGCCGGTGAGGTGAACTGGGAAGCTGCCGGCCTCGGCGGCGCGCAGCGCAAGATCGAACAGGCCCTCAAGCCCGGCGATTACGTCGTCGTCCAGGTCAGCAAGGACCCGGTCGGCCACAAGGGCGCACGGCTGACCACCCAGGTGTCCCTGGCCGGGCGCTACCTCGTCTACGTGCCGGGTGCGTCGTCGACCGGGATCAGCCGCAAGCTGCCCGACACCGAACGTCAGCGGCTCAAGGAAATCCTGCGCGACGTGGTGCCCGACGACGCCGGCGTGATCATCCGGACCGCATCGGAAGGCGTCAAGGAAGAAGACATCCGCGGCGACGTCACCCGGCTGCAGGAACGCTGGACCACGATCGCGGCGGAAGCCGAGCGGGTCAAGGGCAATAAAGCCGGTGCTGCGATCGCGCTCTACGAAGAGCCCGACGTGCTGGTCAAGGTCATCCGCGACCTGTTCAACGAAGACTTCTCCGGGCTGATCGTCTCCGGTGACGACGCCTGGCAGACCATCAACGACTACGTCAGCTCCGTTGCGCCCGACCTTGTTTCGAAGCTGACCAAGTACGAGCCCGCAGGCGGGCCCGACGGTCCGGATGTGTTCGCCGTGCACCGCATCGACGAGCAGCTGGCCAAGGCGCTGGATCGCAAGGTGTGGCTGCCCTCGGGCGGCACGCTGGTAATCGACCGCACCGAGGCGATGACGGTCGTCGACGTCAACACCGGCAAGTTCACCGGTGCGGGCGGCAACCTCGAGCAGACGGTCACCAAGAACAACCTCGAGGCGGCCGAGGAGATCGTGCGCCAGCTGCGGCTGCGCGATATCGGCGGCATCGTGGTCATCGACTTCATCGACATGGTGCTGGAGTCCAACCGCGATCTCGTGTTGCGGCGCCTCACCGAGGCGCTGGGCCGGGACCGCACCCGCCATCAGGTGTCGGAGGTGACGTCGCTGGGCCTGGTTCAGCTGACCCGCAAGCGGCTGGGCACCGGGCTGGTCGAGGCGTTCTCCACCACCTGTACGCACTGCAGCGGCCGTGGCATCGTGCTGCATGCCGATCCTGTCGACACCACCCAGGCGGCCGGGCGTAAGTCCGAGTCCGGCAATGGCGGTGGTGGCGGTGGACGGCGCGGCAAGCGGGGCAAGCGTGGCCGCGCCGAGGAGGCGCCGGTGGCGAAGGTGCCCCAGCACAGCACTGAGCATCCGATGTTCAAGGCGATGGCAGCCGCCAACGGCAAGCACGAGGATGACGAGGCCGAAGAGGAACTGGCCGACGAGATCGAGCGGGAGACCGAGGCCGAGGAATCGGACGATACCGCCGAGCAGGTCGCCCAGGAGGTCGCCGACGAGGATCTGGACGACGACTCCGACGACGATGACGACGAGTCCGATGACGACGACGAGGACGACGAGATCGATGTCGACCTGGACGAAGACGACGAGGACCTCGACGAAGTCAGCCTGGATGTCGACGATGATGAAGACGACGACGATTCCGAGGATGACGAGGACGACGAGGATGACCTCGACGACGAGGACGACGCCGACTCCGACGACTACGACGACGACCAACCGGTCGTGACCTCGGCACCTGCGGCGTCGGAGCGCCGGCCGCGGCGCCGGTCGGCTGCCCGACCAGCGGGCCCGCCGACGTCCTAGGGTGGCGGTTTGACCCTCCCGGTGCTGGTCACGTACCCTTGACCAGTTGTCGCCAGGCGTCCGTCGCCGGTGGCAGCGGGCTCAAGATCCCGCACCCCAAGACCCGCGCACGCAGCTTCGGTTAGCGCGCGCCCGCAGAGCAAGAGCGAAGGACCCACAATGGCAGGCGATAAGGTCACGTACGCAATCGTCAAGACCGGCGGCAAGCAGTACAAGGTCGCCGTCGGCGACATCGTGAAGGTCGAGAAGCTCGAGGTCGAGGCCGGCGCTTCCGTTTCGCTGCCCGTCGCCCTCGTAGTCGACGGCGCCACGGTGACCACCGATGCCAAGGCCCTGGAGAAGGTCGCGGTCACCGGTGAGGTGCTCGAGCACACCAAGGGCCCGAAGATCCGCATCCACAAGTTCAAGAACAAGACCGGTTACCACAAGCGGCAGGGGCACCGTCAGCCGTTGACCGTGCTCAAGGTCACCGGAATCAAGTAGCGACAGGGAGCAATCTGACATGGCACACAAGAAGGGCGCTTCCAGCTCACGCAACGGTCGCGACTCCAACGCCCAGCGCCTCGGCGTCAAGCGCTTCGGCGGCCAGCTCGTCAAGGCCGGCGAGATCCTCGTCCGCCAGCGTGGCACCCACTTCCACCCGGGCGTGAACGTCGGTCGCGGCGGTGACGACACCCTGTTCGCCACGGCCCCCGGCCTGGTGGAGTTCGGCGTCAAGCGCGGTCGCAAGACCGTCAACATCGTTCGCGCCGCGCGACCGGAGTAGGTCTGCATCGCGAGTGTGAATCCACTGCGAGGTCCAGACCCATAACTCGCACCAGGTTCACACTCGACGATTGAAAGGACGCTCCGATGCCTCGTTTCGTCGATCGCGTCGTCATCCATGCCCGCGCGGGCAGCGGTGGAAACGGCTGCGCCTCGGTACACCGCGAGAAATTCAAGCCACTCGGTGGACCTGACGGCGGTAACGGTGGGCGCGGCGGCAGCGTCGTGCTCATCGTGGACCCGCAGGTGCACACCCTGCTCGACTTCCACTTCCACCCGCATGTCGCGGCTCAGTCCGGTACGCAGGGGATGGGCAGCAACCGCGAGGGGGCCAACGGCTCCGATCTCGAAGTGAAGGTTCCCGATGGCACCGTCGTGCTCGATTCCAACGGGCGCCTGCTGGCCGACCTGGTCGGTGCGGGCACCCGTTTCGTCGCCGCCGAGGGTGGCCGCGGCGGTCTCGGTAACGCCGCATTGGCGTCGCGGGCCCGGAAGGCTCCGGGGTTCGCGCTGCTCGGCGAGAAGGGTGAGGAACGCGAACTCACCCTGGAACTCAAGACGGTCGCCGACGTCGGTCTGATCGGCTTCCCGTCGGCAGGCAAATCCTCACTGGTGTCGGTGATCTCGGCGGCCAAACCCAAGATCGCGGACTACCCGTTCACCACCCTGGTGCCCAATCTCGGTGTCGTGTCGGCCGGTGACCACACGTTCACTGTCGCCGACGTCCCTGGCTTGATCCCCGGCGCGTCGGAAGGTCGCGGTCTCGGCCTGGACTTCCTTCGTCATATCGAACGCTGCGCCCTGCTGGTGCACGTGGTCGACTGTGCCACTTTGGAACCGGGCCGCGATCCGATCTCCGACATCGACGCGCTGGAAGCCGAACTGGCCGCGTATCGCCCGACGCTGCAAGGCGATACGACGCTGGGCGACCTGGCCGACCGGCCGCGGGCGGTGGTGCTCAACAAGATCGACGTTCCCGAGGCCAGGGAGCTCGCCGACTTCGTGCGCCCCGACATCGAGGCGCGCGGCTGGCCGGTCTTCGAGGTGTCGACCGTGAGCCGGGAAGGCTTGCGCGAGTTGACGTTCGCGCTGTGGGACATGGTGGCGGCCTACCAGGCGGCCCAGCCCGAGTTGGTGCCGCGCCGCCCGGTGATCCGGCCGGTCCCGGTCGATCAGACCGGGTTCACCGTCGAGGCCGACCCGCACAACCCCGGCGGTTTCGTGGTGCGCGGCGTTCGGCCCGAACGGTGGATCGCGCAAACGAACTTCGACAACGACGAAGCCGTCGGCTATCTCGGTGACCGGCTGGCCCGCCTCGGTGTGGAGGATCAACTCCTCAAGCGCGGCGCCAAACCCGGCTGCGCGGTCACCATCGGCGACATGACCTTCGACTGGGAGCCGCAGACCCCGGCCGGTGTCGACGTCACGCCGACAGGGCGCGGCACCGATGCCCGGCTTGAGCAGAACGACCGGATCGGGGCGGCCGAGCGCAAGGAGGCCCGCCGCCACCGCCGGGAGCACGAGGACGAGGCGTGAGCCAGTACCGCGACGCCGTGCGCTCTGCGCGCAGCGTCGTCGTCAAGATCGGCACCACGGCACTGACCACGAAATCCGGGTTGTTCGACGCCGGCCGGCTGGCGAAGCTGGTCGAGGCGATCGAGGCGCGGATGAAGGCCGGCTCCGACGTCGTGATCGTGTCCTCGGGTGCGATCGCCGCCGGGATCGAGCCGCTCGGGCTGAACCGGCGCCCCAACGATCTGGCGACCAAGCAGGCCGCCGCCAGTGTCGGGCAGGTCGCGTTGGTCAACGCGTGGAGTGCGGCCTTCGCCCGCTACGACCGCACCGTCGGCCAGGTGCTGCTTACCGCACACGACATCTCGATGCGGGTGCAGCACACGAACGCTCAGCGCACACTGAACCGGCTGCGTTCACTGCACGCGGTGGCGATCGTCAACGAGAACGACACGGTGGCCACCAACGAGATTCGCTTCGGTGACAACGATCGGCTCTCGGCGCTGGTAGCCCACCTCGTGGGCGCCGACGCGCTGATCCTGTTGTCCGATATCGACGGGCTCTATGACGCTGACCCGCGCAAGTCGGACGCCCGCTTCATCCCGGAAGTGACCGGGCCCGACGACCTCGGCGGGGTGGTGGCCGGTGAGGGCAGTCGGCTGGGCACCGGCGGAATGCGCTCGAAGCTGTCCTCGGCGCTACTGGCCGCAGACGCCGGAGTTCCGGTGCTGCTGGCCGCGTCGGTCGACGCCGCCGAGGCCCTCACCGACGCGTCGGTGGGCACAGTGTTCGCGCCGCGGCCCGACCGGATGTCGGCGCGGCGATTCTGGGTTCGCTACGCCGCCGAAGCGTCGGGTGCACTGACGCTCGATCCCGGGGCGGTCCGCGCGGTGGTCAAGCAGCGCCGGTCACTGCTGGCTGCGGGCATCACCGGGGTATCGGGCCGGTTCTTCGGCGGCGACGTCGTCGAACTGCGTGACACCGACGGTGAGATGGTCGCCCGCGGGGTGGTGGCCTACGACGCCGGTGAACTGACGACCATGATCGGCCGCTCGACCTCGGACCTGCCCGCCGAAATGCGCCGTCCCGCAGTACACGCCGACGATCTGGTGGCCGTCTAGGTCGCGGAGGTCAGGCCGGACAGTTCGTCGGCCAGCAACGCCAGCATCGGCGAACAGCCGCTGTCCACTGTGACGGTGGCCAGCGCGTCACCGCGGGTGGCGCCGCGGTTGATGATCGCGATCGGCATGCCCAGCGCGGCGGCGTGCCGCACGAACCGGTAGCCGGAGAACACCGTCAGCGAGGACCCGACCACCAGCAGTGCATCGGATTCATCGACCAGTGAATATGCCTGGTACACAACATCTTTGTGCACACTCTCGCCGAAGTAGACGATGTCGGGCTTGAGCATCCCGCCGCACGACGGGCAGTCGATGAACCGGAACGACTCGGTGTCGGTGACCATGGCGTCCGCGTCGGGCGCGACGGCGATACCGCCGAGCCGCTCGGCGCGTTCGGCGAATCCCGGGTTGGCCGCCTCGAGTTCGTCGGCCAGCGCCGCGCGCGACATGGTGTACCCGCAGTCCAGACAGACCACCTGCGCGTAGGTGCCGTGCAGGTTGATGACGTTGCGGCTGCCCGCCTTGGTGTGCAGCAGGTCGACGTTCTGAGTGATGATGCCGGTGACCACGCCGGCACGTTCTAACTGGGCCAGCGCCCGGTGCCCGGCGTTGGGCATGGTCTGGGCCATGTGCCGCCAGCCCAGGTGATTGCGCGCCCAGTACCGCTGCCGGAACGCCTGACTCGAGGTGAACTGGCGAATCGTCATCGGATTGGCCGGCGGCGAATCCGGGCCGCGATAGTCGGGAATGCCCGAGTCGGTGGAGATCCCGGCGCCGGTGAGCACGGCCACGCGCCGGCCCGCCAACAACGAGACCAGTTCGGGGCTGTCCACGCCCTCCAGAGTAGGCGGGCTACCCGAAGTTGGTGAGCGGGCTCAATACGTCGTGAGCGAACTGCGTGATGTTCAGCGTCGGGTTGCCGTCCGGGTAGCTCACGGTGGCGAGCAGATTGGCGCCGGCATCGACAAAATCGCCGTCAGCGCGGCCCTGATGGGTCGACGACGTCACCAGAATGACGCCCGAAGTGCCGGCCTTCTTGGCCAGCGGCACCGAGAACTGCGCATTCTGCACCGTGCTGTTGGCCCGGTCCTCGACGATGATCCGGCTGTCGGGGAAGTTGAGCATCAGCAGCATGCGGCGCATCTGAGCGGCTTCGGTCACGCCGTTCTGGGGGTTACCGCCGGTGACGATGATCGGGGAGTGCGGGTACATCTGAGCCACCGCGAGCCCGGTCAGCACCCGGCGCCGCAGGATCATCCGCATCGAGCCGTCCGGCAGCAGGCCGTAACCCAGAACGACGATCGCCGGATTGGAGAAGTCCTTGGCGGCTACCGGGTCAGCCTGGGCGGCAGCCGGCACGATCTCGCCGATCAGCGCGGCGACAACAAGGAGTACGGCGCCGCAGGCGGCTTTCCATCGACGTCGCACTCTTCCTCCGACCCAGGTGAACTTGCTGCTTGCCTCATCGTGCGGGCGCGAACGGTCGTTACGGAAGCGTCAGGCTTCATAGCCGTTCCATAGCGCGGGCCATGGCGGCGTACTCCAGGAAGTCGTAGTGGGCGACAAGTCGACGATGGCTGACATGAGCCTCGTGAGCCGCCCGGTGCGCCGCGATCCAGCGCGAGACCATGCCCGCCTTGGTGTGCGCAGAGACGGTGGCAGCCGTCAGCATCTTCACCTCGTGTTCGGTGATCAGCACGGTCGGCCTGGTGTCGACGACTCGCGGCGACGGTCGGGCAGGCATGTGTATAGACATTTCGATCCCCCGATCTGGTGGCCGGCGATATCCGACCGATGGCGCAAACCTACGACCGGGTCGCAGCATACGAGCGGGTAGAGAGCTACTCGAAATCTCGTGGATGCCAGGAAAGCTTTGAGCCAACCACACGAATAGTGTTGTGAATCAAGGTCGGTGATGCTGTCCTAGCTGGTCAGCGCTTGCGCCGACAACTCTTTGAGCATCGCGTTGGCCCAACGCATTTGGCGCAGTGATTGGGGATGGCAGCGTTGCGCGAGATCGACCAGGTCCTCGTCCTTCGCGCCTTGGGCGCCCTGGGCGAGTAGCTCCCAGTCCAGGGAAACCCCGGCCGCCCGACGGTGCAGTCGGCGCAGATCTGCCAGCAACAGCAACGCAGGTTCCGGGCGGCGGCCCACCTTGTCGGACACCCACTCCTGGGCTGATTCCGTGACTGCCTTGGTCCGCGGGTGCGGTCGCAGTTGCACGTCGTAGTGCTGGGCGGCATCGGCGATCAGGGCGATGTGTTCTCGCGACCACACCGACAAGTCCATCGCCGTGTGGTAGATGCCATGGTCGTTGTGGTGACGCGCGGCGATCGCGTCCAATGTGCGTGCGAGCTTCGTCTCTGAGCGGTGCAGTTGGCGCAATGCCCATCCGAGCTTCATCGGCTGCCTCCTGCGGCGAGGACTTCTTCGGCTTCGGCCGGCTGCCCACCGACGGTGGCGGGCACGTCGGCGGCGACCGGTGCCGAGGCGGTCGTGGTGGGAGCGGGTGCCGCCGAGATCGCCTGGCGCACCTTGTGCACCTGCGCGGCCGCGGTCTTGAAGATCGGTTGCTTGGACACCGGATCCCAGTCGGTGATCGTCAGCTCGTTCGCGGCGCGGTGATGGCCGGTTGTCTCGGTGTCGCAGTCCCAGTAGCCGTAGTGGAAGGGCACGAACACCACCCCGGGGCGGATACCGCTGATCCGGCACGGCGCAGTGACCGATCCGCGGGCCGTGGTCACTTCGAGGAGATCGCCCTCCCTGATGCCCAGTCGTTCGCAGTCGGTCGCGGACATGCCGACCCACGGCTGCGGCGCGGCGTTCTGCAGTTGCCGTGCGCGACCGGTCTTGGTCCGGGTATGGAACTGATACAGCGTGCGGCCCGTGATCAGCACGAATGGCCGCTCCTCGGACGGAACCTCATGCGGCGGAACGTATTCGGCGGCCTTCAGGATGGCCTTGCCATCGGGGTTCATCGCCTGGTACTCGGTGACCTCCAGCGGTGCCCCGGTGATCAGGTCGCGGCCGTAGGACTCGCAGTATGACGGCTTCGCCCAGAACTTTCCGTCGGCGTAGAGGCGCTCGGTGCCGTCGGGATTGTCGGCGTTGCAAGGCCATTGGATACCGCCGGACTCACGCAGCTTGGCATAGCTCAACCCGGTGTAATCGCAGGGCCGTCCCGCGCTGCACTGCTTCCACGCTTCGAACGCCGACTCGGCGTCGTGGAATGGTGGCAGCGGGTTGCCGTCCTTGTCGCGGAAGTCCATCAGCCGCGCGTAGTCCAGGAAGATCTCGAGGTCGGCACGCGCCTGGCCGGGCGGCTCGACCGCCTTCTCGGACAGATGCACGGTCCGGTCCGCGTTCGTGAACGTGCCGGTCTTCTCACCCCAGCCGGCGGCCGGGAGCACCACGTCGGCCAGTTCGGTGGTCTCGGTGGCGAACATGTCCTGCACGACGAGGAACAGTCGATCTTGGGCCAGGATGCTCCGAATGCGGGACAGCTCAGGCAGTGACACCGCCGGATTGGTGGCACTGACCCACAACATCCGCACGCTGCCCTGTTCGGCGAAACGGAACATCTGCATGGCATGCGTCGGCGGTGCATAGTGCGGAATCTGGTGCATCTCCAAATTCCACAGCTGTGTGAGTTCGCGGATATGAGCGTCGTTGGACCAGTTTCGGAACCCGGCCATGTCACCGTCGGCACCGCATTCCCGGGTGTTCTCCGCGGTGGGCTGACCGTTCATTTGGAGCACGCCACAGCCGGGCTTGCCCAACATGCCACGCAGGATGTGAATGTTGTTGACCTGCACCGCGGCTGCGGTGGCCTGGTTGGACTGGTAGAAACCCTGCAGCACCGTCGACAGCAACGCCTCGGCGCTGCCGATGATTCGGGCCGCCTCCCTGATGTCGTCGACGGGCACTCCGCAGATCTCCGCAGAGCGCTCAGGCGGGAAATCGGCCACCCGCTTGGTCAGCTCCTCGAAGCCCACCGCATGGTGGTCGACGTACGCCCGGTCGATCCACCCGTTGCGGACGATCTCATGGAGCAGGCCGTTCATCAACGCGACGTTGGTGCCCGGCAGCGGCGCCAGGTGCACGGTGGCGTGCCGAGCGACCGGGGTCAGGCGCGGGTCCACGCAGATCAGCTTCGGCGGGTCTGCACCTTCCAGACGGTCGAGCATCCGCATCCAGAGCACGCTCTGGGTCTCGGCGACATTGTGCCCGTAGAGCGCGATGACGTCGGCGTGGTCGATGTCGGTGTACGAGCCGGGCTGCCCGTCGCAACCGAAGGATTCCTTCAGTGCCGCCGCGGCGGTCGCCGTGCACAGCCGGGTGTTGCCGTCGACGTGATTGGTACCGATCGCCCCGTGCGCGATCATTCCGAGCGTGTAGTACTCCTCCAGGAAGAGCTGCCCGGAGGTGTAAAAGCCGATCGCGCTGGGACCTTGCGCTTCGAGCAGGTACCGGCTGTGATCGACGATGCGTTGCATCGCTGTGTTCCAGTCTGTTTCGACAAGTTGCCCACCGACCCGGATCAGGGGAGTGGTGAGTCGGTCGGGCGACGCGTTGGCCTGCCAGCCGAAGAGATCTTTGGTGTCGACCCGACCGCGGTTGACCCGATCTCCGGGTCGGCCGCGAACCCCGACGATGCGACCGTCGCGGACGGCGAGATCCAATCCGTCACCGTTCGAGTGCAGGACCGACGCGGTCGGCACCCATCGGTCTATCGAGTCCGCCGACACGTCATCGGCGAGATACTCGTCGGTTCGAGTGGGCCATTCTTCACCACGCCCGTACGGTGTGCGGGCACCCCACGGCTCGGCGATCCGGTCTCGACGCGTCACCGTGGCCGACTACCCGCTTGACGTCCCGACAAACGCTCAGGGCAGGCACTTCGCCGCCGAGACGATCTCGGCGCTCATGTTGCGTTCCATCATCGCCAGCGCCGCCGCGCCGAGATCCGTATCGATGTGCGCCACCGCGTCTTTGGGCACGGTCACCGAATAGTGGCGGACGTAGGCGTCCAGCGCGCTGTACAGGATGCACTGTTCGGTGACCTGCCCGGTGAGGATCACCTTGTCGACCTCGAGCCGGGTCAGCAGATAGTCCAGCGGGGTGGCGTAGAACGCGCTGTGGCGCACCTTCGTCATGATCCGGGCGCCCTCGTGCGGGGCGATGGGGTGGACGAGCTCTGGCCGCGCCCCGTCCAGGGCACCTCGAACGATGTCGCTGGGCTGCGCGGTGAAATCGCCATAGTTGTCATTGACGTAGATCAGCTCGACGTCGTCGCGGTCCATGGCCTCGTTGATCAGTTCGGCCAGGGGTCCGACAATGTCGGCAACGTTGCCGGCCAGTACGTCGGCGTCGGGATGTTGGTAGGCGTTGAGCATGTCGACTACCAAGAGCGCGGTGTTGGACATGTCCGGCGACTACCCGTTCGGGGCCGGACGACACGTCGGAGGCGGGCGAACGGGTGGTTCCCGTTTCCGCCGCGGGAGTGACGGGCAACAATGGGGCCATGGATTTCTACTCCGCCTACCGGCACGGGTTCGTGCGGCTCGCTGCCTGCACACACCACACGGTGCTGGCAGACCCCGCCGCCAACGCTGAGTCGGTGCTGCGGATCGCGCGGGCCAACCACGACGACAGCGTCGCGGTGACGGTGTTCCCCGAGCTCACCTTGTCGGGCTACTCGATCGAGGACATCCTGCTGCAGGACTCGCTGCTCGACGCCGTTGAGGACGCCCTGCTCGACATCGTCGCGGCGTCGGCCGATCTGTTCGGCGTGCTCGTGGTCGGCGCGCCGCTGCGGTATCTGCATCGCATCTACAACACCGCGGTGGTCATCCACCGCGGGACGGTGCTCGGGGTGGTGCCGAAGTCCTATCTGCCGAACTACCGCGAGTTCTACGAACGCCGTCAGGTCGCGGCCGGTGACGACATGACGGGCACGATCCGTATCGGGGCCTCTGAGCGCTTGCGCGAGGAGCAGCGGGCCCCAATCGAAGTGCCGTTCGGCCCGGACCTGTTGTTCGCCGCCGACGACGTGTCCGGGCTGGTATTGCACGTCGAGATCTGCGAGGACATGTTCGTCCCGATTCCGCCGAGCGCCGAGGCCGCGCTTGCGGGTGCGACGGTGTTGGCGAACCTTTCCGGCAGTCCGATCACGATCGGCCGGGCCGAGGACCGCAAGCTTCTGGCCCGTTCGGCATCGGGGCGCTGCCTGGCCGCCTACATCTACGCCGCGGCCGGGGAGGGGGAGTCCAGTACCGACCTGGCCTGGGACGGCCAGACAATGATCTACGAAAACGGCCGACTGCTGGCCGAATCCGAGCGATTCCCGAAGGGGGAGCGGCGCTCGGTCGCCGACGTCGACCTGGACCTGTTGCGCTCTGAGCGGCTCCGGATGGGCACCTTCGACGACAATCGCCGCCACCATCAGGATCGGTTGACGTCGTTCCGGCGCATCGGGTTCCGCCTCGACCCGCCGAGCGGGGACATCGGATTGATGCGCGAGGTGGAGCGGTTCCCTTTCGTGCCGAGCGATCCGTTTCGCTTGGAGCAGGATTGCTACGAGGGCTACAACATCCAGGTCGCCGGTCTCGAGCAGCGACTGCGTGCGCTGAACTATCCGAAGGTCGTGATCGGGGTGTCCGGCGGCCTGGACTCGACGCACGCTCTCATCGTGGCCGCCCGGGCGATGGACCGGGAAGGCCGGCCGCGCAGCGACATCCTGGCGTTCACCCTGCCCGGATTCGCTACCGGTGACCGCACCAAGAGCAATGCGATCAAGCTCTCGCAGGCGTTGGGAGTCACGTTCTCCGAATTGGACATTCGGGACACCGCCACGCTGATGCTGACGGAGATCGGTCACCCGTTCTCGCGCGGCGAGAAGGTGTACGACGTGACATTCGAGAACGTGCAGGCCGGTTTGCGCACCGACTACTTGTTCCGGATCGCCAATCAGCGCGGCGGGATCGTCCTGGGCACCGGCGACCTCTCCGAACTCGGCCTGGGCTGGTCGACCTACGGGGTCGGTGATCAGATGTCGCACTACAACGTCAACGGCGGAGTGCCGAAAACCCTTATCCAGCACCTGATCCGGTGGGTGATTTCGTCCGGAGAGTTCTCGGACGAGGTCGGCGAGATTCTGCAGTCGGTCCTCGACACCGAGATCACCCCCGAACTGGTGCCGACCGGTGAGGACGAGGAGATCCAAAGCAGCGAAGCCAAGGTCGGCCCGTACTCGCTGCAGGACTTCTCGTTGTTCCAGGTGTTGCGGTACGGCTTTCGGCCGTCCAAGATCGCGTTCCTGGCGTGGCACGCCTGGAGGGATCCCGCCGATGGAGCCTGGCCGCCGGGCTTCCCCGAAGGCAAGCGACCGGCATACTCGCTCAAGGAGATTCGGCATTGGCTGAGTGTCTTCGCGCAGCGCTACTACTCGTTCAGTCAGTTCAAGCGGTCGGCACTGCCGAACGGGCCCAAGGTGTCGCACGGCGGATCGCTGTCGCCGCGCGGTGATTGGCGGGCGCCGTCGGACATGTCGGCGCGGATCTGGCTGGCCGAGATCGAGCGGGAGATCCCGGAGGACTGATCACCGGCAGCAGTCGTCCCCGCGCCACGCGTCGCGACCTTCGCGTACCGCCACACCGGCGATCACGAGCGCGGCGATCGGGTCGGCCCACCACCACCCGGCGACCGCGTTGAGCAGCAGTCCGGCGAGCAGCACCGCAGACAGGTAGGTGCACAGCAGGGTCTGCTTGGAGTCGGCCACCGCCGACCGCGAACCGAGTTCCCGGCCCGCCCTGCGTTGGGCCCATGACAGCAGCGGCATGATGGCCAGGCTGACGGCGGCCAGTCCGATGCCGATCGGGGAGTGCCGGGGTTCCTGCTGTCCGGCCAGCGCCAGGATCGCGTCGACGGTCACATAGATCGCCAGTGCGAAGAACGAGATTGCGACGATCCGCAGCGCGGTCTTCTCTCGTGTCTCAGGGTCTTTCGCGGCGAACTGCCACGCGATCGCGGCCGCCGAGGACACCTCGATCAGCGAGTCCAACCCGAAGCCGATCAGCGCCGCCGACGAGACGCGCGCGCCCTCGGTCAGCGCGACGGCCGCTTCGACGAGGTTGTAGGCGATCGTGGCCGCCACCAACAGACGGATCCGGCGCCCGAGTTGCCTACGGCGCGTTGCGGATAGCGCGTCGACCATCAGCAGCAGTCGCCGGCGGCCGGGCAGCATGCCGGGTCGACGGTCAGCACCAGGCCGATCAGATCGTCGAGAGCGTTGACGATCCGGGCATCGGCCAACTCGTAGCGGCTTCGCCTGCCTTCGGGTTCGGCCAGCACCAGGCCGCACCCGCGCAAGCACGCCAGGTGGTTGGACAGGATCTGGCGCGAGACCCCGATCGTCTCGGCCAGATCGGACGGGTAGCCGGGACCGTCCCGCAGGAGAAGGAGGATCTCGGCCCGGGTCGGATCGGACAATGCGCAACCGAACCGGGCGAGGGCATCGCTATGGGTGAGGCTCTGCATTCCCCGACAGTACAGCGTGAACTGTATTCAGATCAGGCTGAATTACAGCCTGCCGTCGATGCGCAGATCCGGATGCACCCAGTCCGGCGAGCGGCGTTGTTTGAAAGCCATGAAACCTTCGATGGACTCCGGCGACCCAAGGCTGCGCTGCATACCGATCCGGTCGTAGAGCCCCAGATAGTTGTCGATGCTGGACTTGACCACCGACCGTGCGACCGGCGCGGTGCGGCAGCATTGGGCGAGGATGTCCCGCGCCGTCTCGGCCAGGTCGTCGTGCGGAACCACCCGGGCGACCATGCCCCAGTCCAGCGCCTCGTCGGCGGTCAGCGTGCGGCCGGTGAACATCAGATCGCGGGTCCGGACCGGGCCGATCAGCCGGGCCAGCATCTGGCTGTAGTAGGTGTCGGCGATCCCGCGGTAGAGCTCGGGGACGCGGAACGTCGCGCGGTCACTGACCACCGCCATGTCGGCGCACAGTGCGATTTGCAGCCCGCCGCCCTGGCACAGTCCGTTGACGGCGGCCACCACCGGCTTGGCGGACTGCCGCAGCGTGTCGAACGGCAACGCGTCCATGCCGAGCGCCGCCCCGAACGTCAGCCAGTTGTCCACCCCGCCGCCGCCCATGTCACCGCCGGGGGCGAAAACGTCGCCGGTGCCGGTGATCAGCAGGCCGGCCAGATCCGGGTCCGCCCCGACGTGGTTGACCGCGTACTTGATGCCGAAGTACATCGCCGGAGTCATGGCGTTGCGCGCCTCGGGACGGTCCAGGGTGCACACCCCGAACGCACCCTCCCGGACGAACTTCAGGAACGGAGTGCCGAGCCAGTCACCCTCGGGCGGCCGCGGATTGTCGCTGTGTGTCATCGGGTGCACACTATCGCCCCAACCGTAACGACTTCAGTACCGGGTGAGGCCGTCGTCGATTGCCTCGCTGCGCGGGGCGCAATCGCCGGCGCCGGCGATCAGTGTCGCCAGCGCGCCCGCGGTGCAGGCCCGCCGCAGGGCGCGGTCATGGCCGCCCGCCCAGCTGGACGCGAGCACGCCCGCGAAGACATCGCCTGCGCCGGTGGTGTCGATCGCCTCGACCTCGGGACTCGGGACGTCAACAGCGCCATGCGGCCCGCGGTACGTCGCACCGCGGGAGCCGCGGGTCACCACGAGATGTTCTGTGGGCCAACGCCAGTGTGGTTCCTCCGCCTCGTTGACGATGACGACGTCGGTGACATCGGCCAGCTCGGCCAGTCCCGGGTCGGTGCTGACCGGGGACGCGTTGACCATCACCGTCGCCCCGACAGAGCGCGCCTCCCGGGCGGCAGCCACGGCCGTCGCGACCGGCACCTCCAACTGGACGAGCAGCACCTCGCAGTCGGCGATCACGGCCCGAGCGGCCGCGTTGAGCGTCAGATGCCCGTTGGCTCCGGGCGCCACCACGATCATGTTCTCGCCGTGGTCGTCGACCAGGATGACCGCCCTGCCGCTGGCAACCGACAACGCCTCCATACCGTCGAGTCGGACGCCGTTCGTGTCGAGATGGGCGCGCAATTCATCGCCCTCCCGGTCGGCACCGACCGCTCCGACGAACTGCACGTCGGCGCCGGCGCGGGCGGCGGCCACCGCCTGGTTGCCGCCCTTACCACCCGGGGCGCTCACCACCGACGAACCCAGAACTGTCTCGCCGGCGCACGGCAACACGCTCACCCGGAAGAACTGATCGACGTTCACGCTGCCCACCACGCACACTCTTGTCACGCACGTACGTTAGCCCCCACCTGCCGGTTGGTCGGGAGACCGATATCCTGGCCAGATGAGTGTCGAAGCGCCGTCCACTCGATCGGGGTCGCGCGACCAGGTTCACGACGCCGCCCGCCGGGCGCGGGTGGCCTCACGCACCCTCGGAACGCTGACCACCACCATCAAAGACCGCGCCCTGCACGCCGCCGCTGACGCCGTGCTGGCCCACGCGGATGCCATCCTGGCCGCCAATGCCGCCGACCTCGACGCCGCACGTGCTGTGGGCACCGCGGAGGCGATGCTCGACCGGCTGGCGCTCAACCCCCAGCGCATCGACGGCATCGCCGCCGGCCTGCGTCAGGTCGCCGGGCTGCCGGATCCGATCGGTGAAGTGTTGCGCGGGCGGACCCTGCCCAACGGGCTGCAACTGCGGCAGCAGCGGGTTCCGCTCGGCGTCGTCGGGATCGTCTACGAAGGGCGGCCCAACGTGACCGTCGACGCCTTCGGACTCACCCTCAAGTCCGGCAACGCCGTCCTGCTGCGCGGCAGCTCCTCGGCCGCCAACTCCAACGCCGCGCTCGTCGCCGCGCTGCGCGGCGCCCTGGCCGCCGAAGGCCTGCCCGAAGACGCGGTCCAGCTGCTGCCCAGCGCCGACCGCTCCAGCGTCACCCACCTCATCCAAGCCCGCGGGCTGGTGGACGTGGTGATCCCGCGCGGTGGTGCCGGCCTGATCGACGCCGTCGTGCGCGATGCCACGGTGCCGACCATCGAAACCGGCGTCGGTAACTGCCACGTGTACGTCCACTCCGCCGCTGACCTCGACGTCGCGGAGCGAATCATCCTCAACGCCAAGACCCGTCGGCCCAGTGTCTGCAATGCGGCCGAGACCCTGTTGGTCGACCAGGCACTGGCCGACACCGCGCTGCCTCGCCTGGTGGACGCCTTGAGCAAGGCCGGCGTCACCGTCCATGACAACCCGACCGAGGACGACCTGCGGGCGGAGTTCCTGTCGATGGACATCGCGGTGGCCACCGTGGCCGGCCTCGACGCCGCCATCGAGCACATCAACACCTATGGCACCGGGCACACCGAGGCGATCGTCACCACGAATCTCGAAGCGGCGCAACGCTTCACCGAACGTGTGGACGCCGCCGCGGTGATGGTCAACGCGTCCACGGCATTCACCGATGGCGAGCAGTTCGGCTTCGGAGCCGAGATCGGCATCTCCACCCAGAAGCTGCATGCCCGCGGCCCGATGGGTTTGCCCGAATTGACGTCAACCAAGTGGATCGTCTGGGGAGACGGCCACACCCGACCTGCCTGAGACGACAACAGGAGAATCCGTGACTGAAACCCCGGCCCGCCCGGCGCCGCTGTTCGCCGACATCGAGGATGTCGCCAAGCGGCTGGCCGAGACCGGCTACCTGCCCGACACCGCCACCGCCACCGCGGTGTTCCTCGCCGACCGGCTGGGCAAGCCACTGCTGGTCGAGGGGCCGGCCGGCGTGGGCAAGACCGAGCTGGCCCGCGCGGTCGCCCAGACCACCGGGTCGGGCCTGGTGCGCCTGCAGTGCTACGAGGGTGTCGACGAGGCCCGCGCGCTCTACGAGTGGAACCACGCCAAGCAGATCCTGCGGATGCAGTCCGGGTCGAACGACTGGGACCAGGCCAAGTCCGACATCTTCAGCGAGGAATTCCTGCTGTCCCGCCCGCTGCTGACCGCGATCCGGCGCACCGAGCCCACCGTGCTGCTGATCGACGAAACCGACAAGGCAGACATCGAGATCGAAGGCCTGCTGCTCGAGGTGCTCAGCGACTTCGCGGTCACCGTCCCCGAACTCGGCACCATCACCGCCTCGCGCACTCCGTTCGTGGTGCTCACCTCCAACGCCACCCGGGAGCTGTCGGAGGCGCTCAAGCGCCGCTGCCTGTTCCTGCACATCGACTTCCCCGACCCCGACCTCGAGCGGCGCATCCTGCTGTCGCGGGTGCCCGAACTGCCCGAGTCGCTGGCCGCCGAACTGGTCCGCATCATCGGGGTGCTGCGCGGCATGCAACTCAAGAAGGTGCCATCGGTCGCCGAGACCATCGACTGGGGCCGCACCATCCTGGCCCTCGGGATGGATACCATCGACGACGCCACCATCGCCGCGACGCTCGGGGTAGTGCTCAAACACCAGTCCGATCAGCAGCGCGCCACCGGCGAACTTCGGCTGAACTAGACCGATGGCCGTCCGCAGGGTGCGTCCCGCACAGCCGCTGGCCCCACACGGGTTGCCCGGCCATCTGGTCGGCTTCGTCGAAGCGCTACGCGCCCAAGGTATTTCGGTGGGCCCCTCGGAGACCGTCGACGCCGGCCGGGTGCTGACGGTGCTGGGCCTGGGGGAGCGTGAGGCGCTGCGCGAGGGACTGGCCTGCGCGGTGCTGCGGCGCGCTGACCACCGGCAGACCTACGACGCGTTGTTCGACCTGTGGTGGCCTGCCGCACTGGGTGGGCGCACCGTGCTGGTCGACGAGGACGCCGACGACGAGCCCCAGCAGGGCCTGCCGCCCGAGGACATCGAGGCCATGCGGGAAATGCTGCTGGACTTGCTGGCCGACAATCCTGACATCGGCGACATGGACGAGCGGCTGGTCGCGATGATCGCCCAGATCGTCGAGGCCTACGGCCGCTACACCTCCAGTCGCGGCCCGTCGTACTCGTCGTATCAGGCGCTCAAGGCGATGGGACTCGACGAGCTCGAAGGCCGGCTGCTGGCCGGTCTGCTCGCACCGCACGACGACGACCCCACCCCGACGCAGGAGCAGATCGCCAAAGCGGTTGCCGCGCAAAAGATCGCGCAGCTTCGCCGGATGGTGGAAAGCGAGACCAAGCGGCGCACCGCCGAACAGCTGGGCCGCGACCATGTCCAGATGTACGGCATCCCGCAGCTGTCCGAGAACGTCGAGTTCCTGCGGGCATCCGGGGATCAGCTGCGCGAGATGCGCAAGGTCGTCGGCCCGCTGGCGCGGATGCTGGCCACCCGCTTGGCGGCCCGCCGCCGTCGATCCCGCTCCGGTTCCATCGACCTGCGCAAGACGCTGCGCAAGTCGATGTCGACCGGGGGTGTGCCGATCGACGTGGTACTGCGCAAGCCGCGCCCGGCCCGGCCGGAACTCGTTGTGCTGTGCGACGTCTCGGGCTCGGTGGCGGGTTTCAGTCACTTCACGCTGCTGCTCGTCAACGCCCTGCGTCAGCAGTTCTCCCGGGTTCGGGTGTTCGCCTTCATCGACACCACCGATGAGGTGACACACCTGTTCGGTCCAGATGCCGACCTCGCCGTCGCGATCCAGCGCATCACCCGCGAGGCGGGGGTGTACACCCGCGATGGGCACTCCGACTACGGCAACGCGTTCGTCTCGTTCACCGAGAACTTCCACAACGTGTTGTCGCCGCGCAGTTCACTTTTGGTGCTCGGCGACGGTCGCACCAACTACCGCAACCCGGCCGTCGACATCCTGGCCCACATGGTCACCTCGAGCCGGCACGCGCACTGGCTCAACCCCGAGCCGCGGCACCTATGGGGCAGCGGCGATTCCGCGGTCCCGCGCTACGAGGACGTCATCACCATGCACGAATGCCGGTCGGCCAAGCAGCTTGCCGCGGTGATCGACCAGCTGCTGCCGGTCTAGCTTGCCTATTTGCGCCCAAACCGACATTTGGCAGGGTTTGTGCGAGTAAGGCCCTGCGAAACGTCAATCTCAGTGCTGGTTCTGGCCTAGCTGGCCTTCTTCGCCGACGGCCGGGCGCTGCCGCCGGTGGACTTCTTCTTCGGTGCGTCGCTGCCGGACGAGTCGCTCGACGCGGCGCTCTTCTTCGCGCCGGTCGATTTCTTGGCAGGCGTGCTGGCTTTCGGCGTCGTCTCCGCCGCCAGTGTGCTGACCTCAGGCTTGCTGACCACAGGCGTGCTCACCTCGGGTTCGGCGGCAGCCGGAGTGACGGCCTTCGGCGCGACGCTGGCCGCTGCGGGCAGGGTGGGGAACGCGGGCAGGCTGATTCCCGGCAGCAGCTGAGCCCTCGTCGGCGCGCTGTAATCGGCGCGGTTGTAACCCATTTCGATGAAGTTGCGCAAGACCGGGTCGATGGCGCCCAGAATCGGATCAGGCACGATTCCCTTGAGCGGCATCAGCAGCGGCACCAGCGGGGTCCGGATGAGGTAGTACGTGGTGTCGCCGTGCTGTTGGTAATACGCACTGCCGCCGGCCTTCGCGGCCTCGATATCGGCAGCGGTGAGCTCGGTCTGGGTCTGACCGTGGACGAAGATCATGCCCATGATCGCGTTGATCGTTGCCAGCAGATTCAAGGGATAAGTGGGGAAGTCGGCCCAGCCGTCGTACTGGCGGGCGACGTCGACCGTCGTGTCACCGTTGTCGGGAGTCGCCCCGCTCACGCTGATGTCGAGGATCGGAATGTACAGTCCGGCAAACCTTTCCAGTATTCCGCCGTTGGGCCGGCTCGGGTTCTCGACGAGGACGAAGGTGTTCCCGGTGCGCTCGGGGTGGGCGGCCTTGTAGCGGGACAGCACCACCGCGCCCTGCGACAGTCCGAAGATGACATCGCCCTGGGGGTCACGTGCCTCGACGTTCTTCACGCCCTGCGCAACGGACTGGTTCCACGTCTTGTCGAAGATGTAGTTGTTCGACACCGGCCAGAAACCGGCGTTGTAGGCGATGTTGCCTGCCGAGGTGGGGGTGGCGGCCGGTGTGTCGGTGCCGTCGAGCACGCGGGAGATGAAATCGCGGTACTGCTGGTCGGTGGGGGTCCAGCCGATGTTCGTGCCGCGCAGATAGTCCACGGTGGCGGCGGTGAGCACCGGTGCCGACGACACCGTCGGCGTCAGCCCCACCGCGACCGCCGCGGCCACAGCCACCACACTCGTCACAGGCACAGATATCCGTCGGCTACCGAACTTCTTCATCACAGGCCCCTTGATCGGCATAACTCGACTCGGGGAAAAGGCTACCTGAACTTCAGTGATATCCGTCACGCGCCTTTGCCAGAGCACAGAGTCCGCGACCGATCGCGAGCGTGAGGAAACGCACCTGCGCCTCCCGTAAGCTGGTCAATCGTGGTTTCCTCGGCGCGGCGCAGGCTCGGCGTGATGGGTGGGACGTTCGATCCCATCCACAACGGCCACCTGGTCGCAGCCAGTGAGGTCGCCGACCTCTTCGAGCTGGACGAGGTGGTGTTCGTGCCCACCGGCCAGCCGTGGCAGAAGTCCCGGGAGGTGACCCCGGCCGAGGATCGCTACCTGATGACGGTCATCGCGACCGCCGCCAACCCCCGGTTCTCGGTGAGCCGCGTCGACATCGACCGCGGCGGAGCCACCTACACCAGCGACACCCTGCGTGATCTGCGCGCGCTGAATCCCGACGCCGACCTGTACTTCATCACCGGGGCCGATGCACTGGCCTCGATCCTGTCCTGGCAGAACTGGGAGGAGCTGTTCGCGCTGGCGAAGTTCGTCGGTGTGAGCCGGCCCGGTTACGAGCTCAACGGCCAACACATCGTCGCCGCGTTCGATCAACTGCCAGAGGAGGCGCTGAGCCTGGTCTCGGTGCCCGCCCTGGCCATCTCATCCACCGACTGCCGGCTGCGCGCGGCCAAGAACCGGCCCATCTGGTACCTGGTGCCCGACGGAGTCGTGCAGTACGTGTCCAAGCGCCGTCTCTACCGCGACCTGGGCCAGGTGGACAGTCTGTCCGTCACAACAATCGAGGAGACCACCACGTGACCGCGTCCGACGATGCCGTCCAGATGGCAACCGTGGCGGCGCGGGCCGCCGCCGCCAAGCTCGCGCAGGACGTCGTCGTGATCGACGTGTCCGGCCAACTGGTGATCACCGACTGCTTCGTGATCGCCTCGGCGTCCAACGAGCGACAGGTCAACGCGATTGTCGACGAGGTCGAGGAGAAGATGCGGCTGGCCGGATACAAGCCCGCCCGCCGGGAAGGCACCCGCGAAGGCCGCTGGGTGCTCCTGGACTACGTCGACATCGTGGTGCACATCCAGCATCAGGAGGAGCGCAACTTCTACGCCCTGGACCGGCTGTGGCGGGACTGCCCCTTCCTGAGCGTGAATCTGGATGACGTCGAGGTAGAGGACACCCCGTGAGGGTGCGCAGGCTGGTGATGCTGCGCCACGGGCAGACGGAGTACAACGCCGGTAGTCGTATGCAGGGTCAGCTCGACAGCGAGCTCACCGACCTGGGCCGGGCTCAGGCTGTTGCCGCTGCCGAGGTGCTGGCCAAGCGTCAGCCGGTGCGCATTGTTTCCTCAGATCTGCACCGCGCCTACGACACCGCGGTGGCGCTGGGGGAGCGCACCGGACTGCGGGTGGAGGTCGACACCCGGCTCCGCGAAACCCACCTCGGTGACTGGCAAGGCCTGACGCACCATGAGGTGGACGCCGTGTCACCGGGTGCACGGCTGGCGTGGCGCGACGACGCGACCTGGGCTCCGCACGGCGGCGAGAGTCGGGTCGATGTCGCCAACCGCAGTGTCCCGTTGGTCGCTGAATTGGTTGCCGCAGAAAGCGAATGGGGCGTCGACCAGCCCGACCGGCCACTGGTGCTGGTGGCCCACGGCGGGCTGATCGCCGCGCTGTGCGCCGGGCTGCTCGGGCTTCCGGTCGAGAGCTGGCCGGTGCTGGGTGGGATGGGCAACGCGAGCTGGGCGCAGCTCTCCGGCCATGGTGCAGACGCCGCCGCCTTCGAGGACATCCGTTGGCGTCTCGACGTGTGGAACGCGTCGGCGCAGGTGGCCAACGATGTCCTCTGACGATCGACTCGATCCACCCTCGAGTCGTTGTGCTCCCGCTCCCAGGACCCTTCTGATCTTCTGCGACTCGCTGTCCTACTACGGCCCACAAGGCGGTCTGCCTTCCGACGATCCGCGGATCTGGCCCAATATCGTTGCCCGTCAACTGGGTTGGGACGTCGAACTGATCGGTCGCATCGGTTGGACCAGCCGCGACGTCTGGTGGGCGGCCACCCAGGATCCGCGGGCGTGGGCCGCGCTGCCCCGCGCCGGTGCGGTGATCTTCGCGACGAGCGGGATGGATTCGCTGCCCTCGCCGCTCCCCACCGCATTGCGTGAATTGATCCGCTACGTCCGCCCGTCCTGGCTGCGCCGCTGGGTGCGCGACGGCTACGGCTGGGTTCAGCCGCGACTCTCGCCGATGGCGCGCCCGGCGCTGCCGCCTCACCTGACGGTGGAGTACCTCGAAATGACCCGCGGTGCAATCGACTTCAACCGACCCGGCATCCCGATGGTCGCGTCGGTACCCTCGGTGCACATCGCGCCCACCTATGGCATGTCCCATCGCGGCAGGCCTGGCACGGTCGCCGCGATCAACAAGTGGGCGGCGCAGCACGACATTCCGGTGGTTGATCTGAAAGCCGCGGTGGCCGAGGAGGTTCTGGCCGGCCGCGGCAACCCGGACGGTATCCACTGGAACTTCGAAGCGCACTCCGGCGTCGCCGACCTGATGCTCAAGGCTCTCGCCGAAGCAGGGGTCCCACTCGACAACGCGCGCGACTGATCCATGGCTGTCGTCGTGGTCACCGATTCGTCGGCTCGGCTTCGGACCGATGATGTCCGGGCCGGTGGTATGCGCGTTGTGCCACTGCATATCTTGGTCGACGGCCGCGACCTGCGCGACGGCGTCGACGCGATCCCGGCTGATCTGTATCAGCGCGGGCACGTGACGACCGCCGGGGCGACCCCGAGTGAACTGTCCGCGGCCTATCGGGAGGCATTGCGCGCCAGCGACGGTGACGGAGTTGTGGCCGTGCACATCTCCGGTGAGCTCTCCAGCACGCTGGGGGCCGCCGAGTATGCGGCGCGCGAGTTCGACGGTGCGGTGCGGGTGGTGGATTCGAAGTCGACGGCGATGGGCACCGGGTTCGTCGCTCTGGCCGCGGCGCGTGCCGCGCTCGGCGGAGCCGACCTGGAAACCGTTGCCGCCGAGGCGGAATCGACGGTCTCCCGGGTGCGGGCGTATATCGTGGTGCAGCGACTGGACAACCTGCGCCGCAGCGGCCGGATCGGTACCGCCGCATCCTGGCTGGGAACCGCGCTCGCGCTCAAGCCGCTGCTGCGCATCGACGAACAGGGCCGGCTGGTGCTGGCGCAACGGGTGCGCACGGCATCCAAGGCGCAGGCCGCGATGATCGAGCAGGTTCTCGAGGTGGTGGGTGAGCGGCATGCCGCGCTCGCGGTCCACCACATCGACAATCCCGATGCCGCAGGAGAATTGGCCGCCACGTTGGCGTCGGCGCTGCCCGGTTGCGGCGATGTGGTCGTCACCGGCCTGGGCCCGGTGCTCGGCGTGCACGTAGGCGCCGGCGCGGTGGGAATCGTCGTCGCACTCGATCCCACCCCGCCGGATCGCCTCACGCCTGCTTGAGGGCCTCGATTTCGAGGGTGATGGTGACCTTGTCGCCGACAACCGCGCCGCCGGTCTCCAACGGCATGTCGATGTCGATGCCGAAGTCCTTGCGGTTCAGCACCACCGATGCCTCGAACCCGGCGACCGCGCCGTGCCCCATGCCGGGATTCACCCCGTTGAACTGCACGGGCAGGCTGATCCGGCGAGTCACGCCCTTGAGGGTGAAATCGCCCTCGAGCCGGTAGGCGTCCCCGTCGGGAACCACCGACGTCGAGACGAATGTGGCGGTGGGGTACTGCTCGACGTCGAAGAAGTCGGGCGCGCGCAGGTGCGCGTCGCGCTGCTCGTTGCCGGTGTAGAGCGAGGCGACGTCGATCTCGGCGGTCACCGACGGCGTGCCGTCGGCCCCGACGGTGACGGCGCCGCTGAACGCGCCGAAGGTCCCGCGGACCTTGCTGACGACGAGGTGGCGTACTGAGAAGCTGATCGACGAATGGACGGGGTCGATCGCCCAGGTTCCGGTGAGGTCGCTGGCCTGAACCGCTGCGGTCATCGTGAGGTCTCCTTGATCGGCGGCGCCGTGCCCGGTGCCCGACGCCTCTCACGAAGTAACCGGACTGTGGTCCGGTTTAATTCCCGCCGGGTCAGCTGGGGGCGAACCTGCCCGTGACCGGGGGCAGATCGGCCAGCGTCGCGATGCCCGGCTTGGCGGCGACGACAGCGGGCACCGCGTTGGTGACCGGCAGCGCGGTGTAGATCATGCCCAGCCCCATGAAACCCGGCTCCGGCCAGTTCTTCGGCGGCAGGCAGTGCAGCACCGTGCGCATGTTGGGCACCCCGTACACCTGGATGACGTGACCGTGCTCGAGTGGCTTGGGCGGCACCACGTGACTGCCCATGATCCAGTTGAACCCGACGCTGACGACATTACGGTCGCCCACCCAGCCGCGGTGGTAGCCGTACACGCCGCCGACGGTGCCCTCCGGGATCGTCATGAAGCCGAGGTCACTGTCGCCGGTGGCGGTGGTGAACGTGACATCGAAGGTCATCCGGTCGAGCTTGGCGCCGATCGCGTCGGCCATCATCGCGGCGGACTCGGCGAACACCTCGCTCTCCACCCGCACACTCTCGGCCAGACCCTCGGTGTCGGGATCGCAGCCGAAGCCCATCGCGGCCTGGGTGCCCGCCGACTCATAGGTCGAACAGTCCACCGACTCGGTGATCCGGATTTCGTCGACGCGCTCGCAGGCGCCGGAGAGCACCATGCCGACCATGTTCGTCATGCCGGGATGCGCGCCGCTACCGAAGATCGTGGAATTGCCTTGCTCGCAAGCCTTTCGGATCCTGGCCAGATCCTCGGGTGACTGCTTGCCGCCGGTGATCCACGCCGCCGACGAACACACGTTGACGCCGGCCTCCAACAGCCGCACCAACTCGTCCACGCTGGGCCACAACGGGTTGTAGCAGCAGGCATCCGGCTTGGCCGCCAGCAGTGCATCGATGTCGTTGGTCGCGGTGACGCCGGTGGGTTCGGGCCAGCCGGACAACTCGGCGGCGTCGACACCGAGCTTGTCGGCGCCGTGGGCGAACACCCCGACCAGTTCCAGGTCCGGCCGGCTGATGATCGCGTGCAGCGACCGGCGGCCGATGTTGCCGGTGGTCCACTGGATCACCCGGATGGGGCGGTCGGTGATGGCGGTCATGGGGTGCTCCCTGGGTGGCGAGGTTCGGACGTGTACACAGTTCCGGATTCATCCACAGGTTCGCACCGCGCAGTCCCGCACAGCGGATCTCCAGTCGCCGTCGCGCCCTACGGTCGCGGCATGCGAACCGATCAGCCGCTGGCCGGCCTGCAGCGCCGGCTCCGAGGTGACGCGGCGGGTGAACCGACTGATGATGACGACGATGACGAGATCCCGGTACCCAGCTGGATCCCGGACGGGCGCGCTGACCGCGGCGCGAACTGGCTCGCCGCGATCCGGGCCGACCCGGGCCGATCCGGTGGTATCGCGCTGGCGGTGATCGCCGTTGTCGCAGTACTCATCACGGTGTTCGCCCTGATGCGTGACGACCCTCCACCGGTGGTGTCGGCCAAGCTGCCGCCGGTGGAGATGGTGTCCTCGGCCGCCGCGCGGCCCGGACCGGATCCCAACCAGCCTGTGGTGGTCAGCGTGGTCGGGCTCGTCACCAAGCCCGGTTTGGTGACCCTGGCCCCGGACGCCCGCATCGCCGACGCGGTGTCGGCCGCGGGCGGCGCACTGAACGGGGCCGACACTCTCGGGCTCAACCTGGCGCGCCATCTCACCGACGGGGAACAGATCGTCGTCGGCATCGGCACCCCGGCCGGCCAGCCGACCGCACTCGGCAGCTCGGTCAGCGGCACACCGCCCGCCGCGTCCGATCCGCCGGCGGCGCCTGGGAAGGGCGCACCGGCCGAGCCGGTAAACCTCAACACCGCCACCGTCGAGCAGCTCGATGCGCTGCCGGGCGTGGGGCCGGTGACGGCCGCCGCGATCGTGGCGTGGCGGGACGCCAACGGCAAGTTCGCCAGCGTCGACCAGCTCGGTGAGGTCGACGGCATCGGTCCTGCGCGGCTGGAGAAACTACGGGCGCTGGTGCGGGTTTGACGGATGTGGGCGCCCGGCTCGATCTGCGGTTGGTCCCCGCGGCGGTGACGGCCTGGGCGGTCACGGCGGTCGCGATCACGTGGGCGGTGGGGCCGCTGTTGACAGTAGCCTGCGCCGCCGTCGGGGTCGGCTGGGCGGGGCTGGCCCGATGGCGCGGCGAGCAGGTCCCTGTTTTCCGCACGGCCGGTGTCGCGGTGGTGGGCGCCGCGGTCGTGGGTGCGGGCTTCGCGTTGGCCGCGGCCATGCGCAGCGATGCGGTTCGCGAACATCCGATCGGACAGCGATTCGGCGCGGTGGCGACGGTGACGGTGACGCCGGGGGAGGAGCCCCGCCAGCTGGGCAGTGGACGACTGATGTTCCGTGCCGCGCTTTCGCAGTTCGACGGTGCCGAGATGACCGGCAGTGTGGTGGTTTTCGCTCAGACACAGGGTTTCGGTGAGTTGATGGCCGGGCAGCCGGTCCGCTTCAAAGCCCGCATCAGCCGGCCGACCCGGCGCGACTTGACGGTGGCCGTGCTCAACGCGACCGGCCGGCCCACGGTGGGGCGGGCGTCGCCACTGCAACGGGCGGCCCGGGCGGTCCGGGACCATTTCGCCCGATCGGCCCGCGACGTGCTGCCCGCCGATCAGGCTGCCATTCTGCCGGGTCTGGTACTGGGCGACATCTCAGCTGTATCAGCCACCACTGCAACGGAATTCAAAACCGCCGGGCTCACCCACCTCACCGCGGTGTCCGGCGCGAACGTCACGATCGTCTGCGGCGCCGTGCTGCTGTCCGCCGGTCTCGTGGGACCACGCGCGGCGGTCGGGCTGGCGGGCGTCGCGCTGGTGGTGTTCGTCATCGTCGTACAGCCCTCGGCCAGCGTGCTGCGCGCGGCGGTGATGGGTGCCATCGCATTGGTGGCCATCGTGAGCGCCCGCAGACGGCAGGCGGTTCCGGTGTTGGCGGCCACCGTACTCGGATTGCTGATCGCGGCACCGCAACTGGCTGTCGACGCGGGCTTCGCGCTGTCGGTGTCCGCGACCGCCGCGCTGATCGTGCTGGCTCCGGGCTGGTCGGCTCGGCTGATCGCCAGGGGCTGGCCCAAACCTCTGGCCGAGGCGTTGTGTATCGCGCTGGCCGCCCAATTGGTCACCGCACCGTTGGTCGCCGCGATCTCGGGCAAGCTGAGCGTGATCGGTGTGCTGGCCAATCTGGCTGTCGCCGTGGTGATCCCGCCGATCACGGTGCTGGGTACCGCGGCCGCCGCGCTGTGCTGGCTGCTGCCGCCGGCCGCCGGGCTGCTGATCCGCTTCACCGGTCCGGAGCTGTGGTGGCTGCTGGGCGTCGCGTCCACCGCCGCTGACGTTCCCGGCGCCGCGGTGAGCGTGCCGTCCGGACTCGGTGGCGTGTTGACCGTCGGGGGGACGTCGCTCGCCGCGCTGCTGGTGTGGCGATGCGTGAAGGTCGGTGTCAGCCGCTGTCGGCCGCACGTGAAACGATCATCGGGTGAGCGCGACGGTAGACGGTCTGCATCTGATCCTGGGTGACGAGGAGTTACTGGTGGACCGCGCCATCTCCGAGGTGATGCGGCTGGCCCGCGACGCGTCCGGCGGCGCCGACGTCCCGGTGGACCGGTTGCGCGCGGGCGATGTGTCGGTCAACGAGCTCGCCGAACTGCTCAGCCCGTCGTTGTTCGCCGACGAGCGGGTGGTGGTGCTCGAATCGGCTGCCGAGGCCGGCAAGGAGGCCGTGGAGTTGATCGCGACGGCGGCCGCCGACCTTCCGCCTGGGACCGTGCTCGCGGTCGCGCACTCCGGTGGTGGGCGCGCCAAGGCGCTCGCCGATCAGCTCAAGAAGCTCGGTGCCCAGGTGCATCCGTGCACCAAGATCACCAAGCCCGCCGAGCGGGCCGACTTCGTGCGCGCCGAATTCCGCGGGCACAAGGTCAAGGTCGATGAGGACACCGTCACCGCGCTGCTCGACGCCGTCGGCTCCGACATCCGCGAACTCGCCGCGGCGTGCTCACAGCTGGTCGCCGACACCGCCGGCCATGTCGACGCAATCGCGGTCCGGCGCTATCACAGCGGTAAGGCGGAGGTCTCCGGCTTCGATATCGCAGACAAGGCCGTGGTGGGCGATGTCGCGGGTTCGGCCGAGGCGCTGCGGTGGGCGATGCTGCGCGGCGTGCCGCACGTCGTGCTGGCCGATGCGCTCGCCGAGGCGGTGCACACGATCGCGCGGGTGGGCCCGGTCTCCGGCGACCCGTACCGGTTGGCCTCGGAGTTGGGAATGCCGCCGTGGAAGATCCAGAAGGCGCAAAAGCAGTCGCGACGCTGGTCGCGCGACAAAGTGGCGACGGCGATGCGGCTGGTCGCGGCGTTGAACGCCGACGTCAAGGGTGCGGCAGCCGACGCGGACTACGTGCTGGAGGATGCGGTGCGCAAGGTGGCGCAATTGGCCGCCGGAAGCGGCCGGGACTGAATCAGATCTTGTTGAAGGCCTGCGCCAGCGCGGACTTCTTGTTGGCCGCCTGGTTCTTGTGAATGACGCCCTTGCTGGCGGCCTTGTCCAGCTTTCGGCTGGTCGCGACGAGCAGCTCGGCGGCCTTGTCCTTGTCGCCCTCAGCAGCGGCCGTCCGGAAACCGCGGATCGCGGTATGCAGCGCACTCTTCACCGACTTGTTGCGCACCCGGCGCCGCTCGTTGGTGCGGATGCGCTTTTCCTGCGACTTGATGTTGGCCACGCGTTAGTTCCTCGTCTTCAAGCTTGGGGTTCGTCAGTCTCGCCGGGGCCGTCAGGCCCTCGGGCAGCGACTGCTCAGAGTACCAGTGGTGGCCCTGAACTCACAAAATGGAGGTCACTGGCCTGCCGAAACGGTGAACGTGCGGCAGCATGGGACACGTGAGCCTTCGAACCCTGCCTTCGGAAACAAACCGGTCGTCGCGCAATGGGTCGCGACAACCTCGGCGTCACGACCATATCTTCGGCGGCTACAACAATCTCGGCTCCTATGCCAAGGCCTTCGACGAGATGTTCGACAACCAGGGCAATGTCCGTGGGCCGTACAAGGGAATCTTCGCTGAACTCGCGCCGTCCGACGCCGAGGAGCTCGAGGCCAGGGCCGAGGCGCTGGGCCGCGCGTTCATCGATCAGGGCATCACGTTCTCGCTGTCCGGCCAGGAGCGCCCCTTCCCGCTCGACCTGGTGCCCCGGGTGATCTCCGCCGCCGAGTGGTCCCGGCTCGAACGGGGCATCACCCAACGGGTCAAGGCCCTGGAGATGTACCTCGACGACATCTACGGCGATCAGGAAATCCTGCGTGACGGGGTCATCCCGCGCCGGCTGATCACCTCCTGCGAGCACTTCCACCGGCAGGCCGCCGGCATCAGCCCGCCCAACGGGGTGCGCATCCACGTCGCCGGTATCGACCTCGTTCGCGACGCCCAGGGCACCTTCCGGGTGCTCGAGGACAACCTGCGGTCCCCGTCGGGCGTCTCCTACGTCATGGAGAACCGGCGCACCATGGCCCGGGTTTTCCCCAACCTGTTCGCCACCCACCGGGTACGTGCGGTCGGCGACTACTCGTCGCACCTGCTGCGGGCACTGCGCAACGCCGCGGCGACGAACGAGGCCGACCCGACGGTCGTCGTGCTCACCCCTGGACCGTTCAACTCGGCCTACTTCGAGCACTCCCTGCTGGCCCGGCAGATGGGCGTGGAACTGGTCGAGGGCCGCGACCTGTTCTGTCGAGACAACGTGGTCTACATGCGCACCACCGAGGGGGAGCGCCAGGTCGATGTCATCTATCGCCGTATCGACGACGACTACCTCGACCCCATGCAGTTCCGTCCCGACTCGGTGCTCGGCGTGGCGGGCCTGCTGAATGCCGCGCGCGCCGGCAATGTGGTGATCTCCAGCGCGGTCGGCAACGGCGTCGGCGACGACAAGCTGGTCTACACCTACGTGCCGACGATCATCGAGTACTACCTCGGCGAGAAGCCGCTGCTGGCCAACGTCGACACGTTCCGCTGCTGGCTCGACGAAGAATGCGAAGAAGTGCTCGACCGGGTCGACGAACTGGTGATCAAACCGGTCGAGGGTTCGGGCGGTTACGGCATCGTGTTCGGCCCGGACGCGTCCGAGAAGGAGCTTGCGGCCATTCGCAAAAAAGTCGCCGCCGATCCCCGCGGCTGGATCGCGCAGCCGGTCGTCCAGCTATCGACGGTGCCCACCAAGGTGGGCGACGCTCTGGCCCCGCGCCACGTCGATCTGCGGCCCTTCGCGGTCAACGACGGCGAGGACGTCTGGGTGCTGCCCGGCGGACTGACCCGCACCGCGCTGATCGAGGGATCCTTGGTGGTCAACTCCAGCCAGGGCGGGGGATCCAAGGACACCTGGGTGCTGGCCTCGAAGACATCGGTGGCCGCCCGCGAACTCGGCGACGCCGAGGTGGTACGCAAGATCCCCAAACCCGGGAAGGCGGCGGTCGCCGAGAAAGGTCCCGAGTCGTCCGGTCAGCAGCAACAAGGCCAACAACAGCAGAGCCAACAACAGCAACAGCAGGTGATGCGCTGATGCTGGCGCGCAACGCCGAGGCGCTCTACTGGATCGGCCGCTACGTCGAGCGCGCCGACGACATCGCCCGCATTCTCGATGTGACTGTGCATCAGCTGCTCGAGGACTCGAGCGTCGACCCCGACCAGACATCGCGGATACTGCTGCAGGTGCTGGGCATAGAACCGCCCAAGCATCAGCTCGATATGTGGTCGTTGACCGACCTGGTGGCATTCAGCCGCGACACCGCAGGCGGCTGCTCGATCGTCGAGGCGATCTCAGCCGCCCGTGAAAACGCCCGTTCGGCAAGGGAAGTCACATCCAGTGACATGTGGGAGTGTCTGAACACCACCTACAACGCGCTCGCCGAACGGGAGCGGGCTGCCCGCCGGCTCGGCCCGCACGAGTTCTTCAGCTTCATCGAGGGCCGGGCGGCGATGTTCGCCGGGTTGGCCGATTCGACGCTGTCCCGCGACGACGGTTACCGCTTCCTGGTGCTCGGCCGCGCCGTCGAGCGGGTCGACATGACGGTGCGCCTGCTGCTGTCCCGGGTCGGCGACAGCGCCTCGTCACCGGCGTGGGTGACGGTGTTGCGTTCGGCGGGTGCCCACGACACCTACCTGCGAACCTACCGCGGTGTTCTCGACGCCAGTCGCGTGGTCGAATTCATGTTGCTGGACCGGCTTTTCCCACGGTCGATCTACTACTCGCTCAAACTGGCCGAGCACAGTCTCGACGAACTCATGCACCGCCCGCACAACCGGCTGGGATCTACCGCAGAAGCTCAGCGTCTGCTCGGACGTGCCCGCAGCGAGCTGGAGTTCATCACGCCCGGTGTGCTGCTCGAGTCGCTCGAGGAGCGGCTGGCCGGGCTACAAGCAACCTGTCGCGACGTCGGAGAAGCGGTGGCGCTGCAGTACTTCCACTCCGCACCGTGGGTGGCGTGGTCGGATGCCGGGCAGCGTGGTGCGCTGGTCATCGAGGAAGGGGAGATCTGATGTGGCGGATGCGGGTCGTGCATGCGACGGGGTACGCCTACAAATCACCGGTCACCGCGTCGTACAACGAGGCTCGGCTGACACCGCGTTCGGACTCCCGCCAGAACGTCATCCTCAACCGCGTGGAGACCATCCCGGCCACCCGCAATTACCGCTATGTCGACTATTGGGGCACGGCGGTAACAGCTTTCGATCTGCACGCGCCGCACACCGAGCTGGAGGTGACAGCGTCGTCGGTAGTCGAGACCGACAAGCCGGAAGCTCCGAGCGAGAACGCGACGTGGGATGAACTGGCGTCCGCAGCGGTCCGAGACCGCTTCGACGAGGTGCTCGAACCCACGCTTTACACGCCGGCCAGCCGGCGCATCAAGCGCGTCGGCACGCGCGTCGCGAAGGAATACGAACCGGCGCAGGCCGTGATCGCCGCCGCTCAGTGGGCGCACAGCGAACTGAATTACGTTCCCGGCACCACCGGTGTGCACTCCTCGGGTCTCGACGCACTGCGTGAAGGCAAGGGTGTGTGCCAGGACTACGCCCATCTGACGCTGATCCTGCTGCGCGGCATGGGAATTCCAGCTCGGTACGTGTCGGGATATCTTCATCCCAATCGCGATGCCGTGATCGGAGACACCATCGACGGGCAGAGTCACGCGTGGATCCAGGCCTGGACGGGCGGCTGGTGGAACTATGACCCGACCAACGATTCGGAGATCAACGAGCAGTACATCAGCGTCGGCGTCGGCCGGGACTACGCCGACGTCACCCCGCTGAAGGGCATCTATTCCGGCGAGGGCTCGACCGATCTCGACGTGGTGGTGGAGGTCACCAGACTGGCGTGATCGGGCGGTGGCCGCCGAGCACTGATGATCGCTTCGGCCACCAGCACAACCAGTAGCGATATACCGAAGGCCGGGAATAGGATTCCGAGAACGACCGCGATGACGGTCACGGCGATCATCGCTTTCCTCGGGGTGTTCGCCCGGGTGGATTCGCTGGCTGGGCCGGGTAGCCCGCTGCGTCCGGTGGGGCGGCGTTTCCACCACATCAGCAATCCAGTCGCCGCACTGAGAAGAACACCGAGGCACGCGACGGTAGCCGAAATGCGGGTGAGCCAACCCATTTGATTGCCCATGTGCATGGCGATCCCGAAGCTCGTCAACCGGGACAGCGCGCCGTCCTGGGCGGCGGTGGCGTTGGTGATGGTGGCGCCGGTGAACTGGTTCAGATACAACGTCCGCTGTTCGGACACTCGTTGTGGCCACCGGTTGACCACCGTGTAGCTGCCGTAGACCGTCGCGCCGTCCTGCGTCGTATCAGTCGGCGGGAAGATCGAATAGCCGGGCACCATGTGCTCGTCCTTGGCGATCCGGTCAATGTCGTTGTAGGACAGCCGGGCCCCGCCCGCGGCGGGTTGCGACGCGTAGATCGGGTCGTCGGTGGCCGACCAGGCGATGCGGCGCCCCAGGCGGTCGTAGTCGCCGAGCTTCGCCGGCGTTGAGGGAGCATCGATTTTGGTGGACGGGGTGAGCGTCGCGGTCACTGCCCGCCAGTTCTCGCCCCAGTACCGCGTCCAGGTCATGCCGGACAGGATGTAGCAGATCAGGATTACCGCGACGACAACACCGGTCAGCGCATGCACGTCGCGCCACCGCAGCCGGCCGCCGGCACGCCATCGCACGCGCAGCAGCGGCTTGGCGGCTTCGGCGGCGCGCGGCCACCATAGATAGATCCCGCTGCCGAGCAGCACCAGGATCCAGGTCGCGGTCAGCTCCATCCAGAGGTTGCCGATCCCGACCGGGATGGTGGACTGCGGATATGCGGACGGATTGATGAGGTGTCCCAATGACGGCAGCTGGATGTGCGGGCCGTCGTTGCCGAACATCCGGTGCAGCTGATTGGCCCAGCCGACCAATCCGGAGAGCTGATCGCGTTGCCCCAGATAAGCGCCCGTGTAGGGATCGACGAACACCTGGATGACGTTGGCTTCGGCCTGCGGGTAGCCCTTGGCGTCGGCGGCGGAGAAGTCCACCCGGGTCGACGCGTTCGGGCCGTCCGGCGGCGTGACCGCCTCCAGTGTGCTCCCGGCGCCGGCGTGCTGGGTGGCGGTGGCCACCTGCGCATCGAGGGGAACCGTCTGCGGTCCCTGCTCGACCACGAGCAGATGCCGGTTGAGCAGGGCGTCCAGCGGCTGGCTGTAGAGGATCACCAGGCCGCTGCAAGCCAACACCACCAGCACCGGCGCGGCGAACAGCCCAACCCAGAAGTGCAGCCGCCAAATCCGGCGCAGAACAGCCGCATCACCGCGGCGCGTCGAAGTCTCCGTCGTCGTCATCGCCCATAAGTCGGGCGACGGGGCGGCTTAGTTCCCGACGGCTAGTTCCCGACGGATACCCGAAGAAGGTCGTTGCCGATCTCCACCGGGCCACTGAACTCGGTCGCCGCCTTGGCGCGCCACTGGTCCTCCTGGCCAGGCACCAGCGGCGGTACATAGTGCGTGAGTACCAATGTGCCGACCCCGGCGCGGGCCGCGGTTGCGGCGGCCTGCTCGACCGACGAGTGATAGTCGAGGATGTCCCGGATCCGCTGGACCGGCATCTGCTCGACGAGATCCGCGCGGATCACGGTGTGCACCAGAGCGTTTGCCCCTTTGGCGAGTTCGTCGAGCCCGGCGCAGGGCACGGTGTCCCCGGCCAGGACGACCGAGACCCCGTCGTGTTCGACGCGGAAACCGAGCGTCGGCTCCACCGGACGGTGGTCGGTGGCTGCGGCGGTGATCCGGACGCCGCCGTCGTCCCACACCTGACCGGAGGCGTACTCGTACACCTGAATCGACGGAGGTTCGGTGATGTCGGGGTGGTGGCCGATGCGGTAGGAGATGTCGGGTGCCAACGCCGCCAGCGTCGCGTCGACGACGGCCTTGGTGCCGGGCGGGCCGATGATCGGCAGCGGGGTGGGCACGAACGTGGTGACCCAGCGGGTGGTGATCACATCGGACAGGTCGGTGATGTGGTCGCTGTGCAGATGAGTGAGGAGCAGCGCGGTGATGTTGGCGGCGCCGACGCCCGCCGCGGCGGCCCGCATCAGCACCCCGCGCCCGCAGTCCACCAGGAACAGCGAGTCGCCTGCTTTGACCAGGGTTGACGGCCCGGCGCGATTCGGGTCGACCATCGGGCTTCCGGTGCCGAGAAGTGTGACGTCGATCATGGGGTTAATTACTACCCTGCCGGGCAGCGGCTCGGGAGCAATTGGCCCTCGGTATGGCGGGTTTCACTTCGCACGCGCTCTTCAATGACCTATTGACAGAACTCGGCCGGCGAGTGGCACTAACTGCTCTGTTCACGGGCGTCGGCACCCGCCAAGTCTCAATAGGTCATTCACTAGTTGGAAACAGTGCAGTTACAGAGCGTGGCTACGGTGGCGTCGACCTGTGCGAAAGGGAACAGATGACAAGCACGCTCAATGGGCAGGCGCACACCGACGTCCGCGAGGTCGCCGAGAAGCTGACCGCCGCGGGGGTCCGCTACGCGGCGATCAGTTTCGTCGACATGCACGGCAAGCCGAAGGCGAAGATGGTGCCGTTGGCCCACCTGGAGCAGGCCGCGAACGGGTCGGAGATGTTCACCGGTGCCGCCCTGGACGGGGTGCCGCAGGACGTCAACGACGACGAGGTCGCACCGCACCCGGACCTCGACGCGGCGATCGTGATGCCGTTCAATCGCGAGATCGCTTGGTTCCCCGGCGATCTGTGGGTCGGTGACACTCCGTTCGAGTCGTGTAGCCGTCAGATCCTCAAGCGGGTCACCGCCGAGGCGGCGACATTGGGCTACACCTTCAACCTCGGGATCGAGACGGAGTTCTTCCTGCTGTCCGATCGCAACGGGGTGCCGGAGCCGGCCAGCCCCGACGACAACCTCGACAAACCCTGCTACGACCTGCGCGGCATGCTGCACAACTTCGGCGTGGTCGACGAGATCGTCGCGGCGATGAACGAACTGGGCTGGGATGTCTACTCTTTCGACCACGAGGACGGAAACGGTCAGTTCGAGACCGACTTCACCTACACCGATGCGGTGTCGATGGCCGACCGGTTCGTCTTCTTCCGGATGATGGTCGGCGAGATCGCCCGCAAGCACGGTCTGTTCGCCTCGTGGATGCCCAAACCCTTCGCCGATCGAACGGGCAGCGGCGCGCACTACAACATGTCACTGGCCGACGCCGACGGGACCAACCTCTTCGAATCCAGCGACGATGCGCATGGCTGCGGACTTTCCCGGCTCGGCTACCAGTTCATCGCCGGTGTGCTGCGCCACGCGCCGGCGATCTGCGCGGTCATCGCGCCGACGGTCAACAGTTACAAGCGACTTGTCAAGCAGGGCAGCATGTCCGGCCTGACGTGGGCACCGATCTTCGCCTGCTACGGCGACAACAACCGCACCAACATGCTGCGGATCCCCCGGGGCGGCGGCCGCGTCGAATGCCGCGCCGCCGACAGCGCCAACAACCCCTATCTGGGGGCGGCCCTGATGCTGGCCGCCGGACTGGAAGGGATCCGGGAGGGGCTCGACCCCGGTGCGCCCAACCGCGACAACCTCTACCGGCTCTCGGAGCCGGATCTGATCGAGCGCGGCATCACCTGGCTGCCCCGCTCACTCGGCGAGGCCATCGACGCGATCGAGGCAGACCCGCTGGTGCACAGCGTGTTCGGGACGGCAATGTACGACTCGTTCGTCTCCGAGAAGAAGCTCGAGTGGGATTCGTACAACGCGCACGTCTCGTCGTGGGAGTCCGAGCGCTACCTGCGGTTCTTCTGATGAGCAATCGCTGGGAGGACCTCAACTCGGGGCAGATCGCCCACCGGCTTGCCGCCGACCCTGACACCGTGGCCCTGATTCCCGTCGGAGCCACCGAACAGCATGGGCCCCACCTGCCGGTGGGCACCGACACGATCATGGCCACCGCCGTCGCAGAGGCGGCCGCCGGTGAGCACGCTCTGGTGTTGCCTGTGATCGCGTTCGGCGCCAGCTTCTTTCACGGCACCGCGCTGCCGGGCACGGTTGCCTTCGACGGGGACCAGACCGCGACGGCAGCGGTCCGGGTAGCCGAGGCATGTGTGGACTCCGGGGTGCGCCGCGTCCTGTTCGTCAATGGCCACGTCGGCAACAGCGCGCCATTGTGGTTGGCGTGCGACCGGTTTCGCAGACACCATCCCGACCGGCGCATCGGCGTCATGCAGTGGTGGGATCTGACACCCGACATCGCGCGGCGAGCCACCGAGGATGCGGTCGACTGGCACGCCAATGCCGCGGAAACCTCGCTGATGCTGGCGGTTCGGCCCGAACTGGTGGACGTCGACGCGATGCTCGATGCCGACGATCCCGACCGCACCGCGGGCACGGTGTTCCGTTATCCCGTCCAGCAGGTCTCCACCAACGGAGTGACGGGGTACCCGTCGCGGGCGTCGAAGGGCTACGGCCTCCAGTTGTGGGCGGACGTCGTGGCCGCGGCACGCGACGTGGTGATGCGCGCACACAGTGAAGTCCCACCGCTGGGATGACGTCCGATCCGGGCCGTTCACGCACCGGGATCGTCAATGCCGCGACCCGACTGTTCTCCGAAAAAGGTTATGCGCAAACCACAATGAGCGACATCGCGCGGGCCGTCGGCCTGCAGCAGTCGTCGCTGTACTACTGGTTCCGCAACAAGGAGCAGCTGCTGGGGGAGACGCTGCTGGTGAACCGGGCGCCGCTGAAGTTCATCGCCGAGGTCGGTGCCGGTTCGGGATCACCGGCCGTCAAGCTCTACCGGCTGTTGCGGTTCGACACCATCCAGTTGGCGCTCTCGCCGATCGACTTCAACGAGATCCAGCGCATCGCCCACGACCAGCGCGCCGATTTCCACCAGTTCTGGACCGACTATGAACGGCTCAAGGACTGGGTGTCCGACCTGATCGGCGCGGCGATCGCGGAGGGAAAGTTCATCGACTGCGACCGGCAGGAGACGGCCGGGTTGCTGCTGAACTTCGATGAGGGGGCGCAGAAGCGTACTCGCCTGAACGCCGATGAGTCCGACCGCGTCGCCGAGGCGACCAGGGTCGGCGAACAGGTCGCCGTCATCGCGGTTCGCGGTCTGCTCAAACGGCCCAGCGAGATCGGCCGGATCACCGCTCAGGCAGCCCAATTCGACGACGCCGCAATGGCCTTAGCGGGGAACCAATCCCTGCCGGAGGCGTGATGAGCCGGGTTCACTCGCGCGCCGAGGACACCCAATTCGGATCGATGGACCGGTGGCCGGACACACTGGCGCCGGCCGCCTCCAGGGCCACCACTTGATCGGGGTTGAGCTGCACCGACAACGACGCGGCGTTCTCGTCGACGCGGGCCGCGCGTCGCGTGCCCGGGATCGGCACCGATGCCACCCCGAGGACCTCGGCGCGCTGCCGCAGCCACGCCAGCGCCACCTGCGCCGGCGTCGCACCCACCTCCTCGGCGATCGAGGTAACCACCTGCACGACAGCAAGGTTGGCGTCCAGCACGTCCTCGGAGAATCGCGGGATGCGGCTGCGGAAGTCTCCGGCGGACGAGAGGTCGGCGGCCGAACGGATCGTCCCGGTGAGGAATCCGCGGCCAAGCGGCGAGTACGGCACGAAGCCGACACCGAGTTCGGCGGCGGCCGGCACCACGTTGCGTTCGACGTCACGGCTCCAGATCGACCATTCGCTCTGCACGGCGGCGATCGGGTGCACGGCGGCGGCGGCGCGCAGCTCGTCGGCGGTCACCTCCGACAGTCCCAGATGGCGGACCTTGCCCGCGGTGACCAACTCGGCCATGGCGCCCACCGTCTCCTCGATCGGCAGCGAGACGTCGCGGCGGTGCATGTAGTAGAGGTCGATCACGTCCGTGCCGAGCCGGCCCAGGCTCTCGTCGACACAGCGCCGCACGTACTCCGCGTCACCGCGGGCCTTGAGCTTGCCCGTCGTCGGGTCGCCGTCGATGCCGAACTTCGTCGCCAGCGTGACCTCGTCGCGGCGGCCGGCCAGCACCTGGCCGATGAGTCGCTCGTTGGCACCGCCGCCGTAGACGTTGGCGGTGTCGATGAAGGTCATCCCGACGTCCAGGCAGTGATTCAGCGTCGCCAGTGACTCGGTGTCGTCGACCGCGCCGTAGACCGGCGTCAGCGCCATGCCGCCGAACCCGATCGCGCTGACCGTCAAGCCGTCGCCCAACTCCGTCTTCGGCAAGGTGCCCATGCAGATCTCCTCGTATCTCGTGGTCGGCTGTTCTGTCTTAACGCAACCGTTGCGGTTTGCTTCCCCAGCGCTCTCACAAGCCTTAACCTGGTGTGACATCCATCACAAGGGGGTGGCGATGCGTATCGCCGACATCCTTCGCAGTAAGGGCACGACGGTGGCCACGGTCACCGAGACCACGACGGTCACCGGCCTGCTGGCTGAGCTGGTCATCCACAACATCGGCGCGATGGTGGTCGTCGGGCCCGACGGCGGCGTGGTGGGCATCGTCTCGGAGCGCGACGTCGTGCGCACGCTGCACGATCACGGCCCGGACCTGCTCCGCAGCGCGGTCGCCGACATCATGAGCAAGGTCCTGGTGACGTGCTCACCCGACGACCACATCGACGACCTGAGCGCGCTGATGACCAACAACCGGGTGCGGCATGTGCCGGTGATGCAGGGCGGGCGACTGGTCGGCATCGTCAGCATCGGCGATGTCGTGAAGAACCGGATGGAGCAACTGCAGGCCGAGCAGGAACATCTGCAGGCCTACATCACGCAGGGCGGCTAGCTCCAGGAGTATTCGGCACGCAGCCGCGCCGCGACCAGTTCGAAGGTCGGCTGATCGAGAATCGCGCCCTCGCGGCGGATGCCTTCCTCGGGAACGTCGAGCACCCGGTCCAGGCGCACCCAGCTGGGGCGGCCGTCGTAATCCCAGCCGCCCGAGCCGATCGCGATCCAGTTGCGGTCCTCGGCGTGGTGGGCCTGGCTGGACAGCATCAGCCCGAGCAGCGTCCGGCGGTCCCGGCCGACCACCAGCACCGGGCGGTCCTTGCCCTTGGTCGGGTCGTCCTCGTAGACCACCCAGGTCCAGACCACCTCGCCGGGATCGGCCCGACCGTCCAGATCGGGCGCATAGACCAGCCGGCGGGCGCGATGCGCGGTCGGCACACTGTTGTCGGTCACCGGCCGGCCCGCAGTGATCGCGGCGGGCTGATCGGTGGCGACGGCGGTACTGGCCAGCAGCGCGTCGAAGCCCATCTTGAGGCCCTGCTGGATCGTCCGCGGCACGGCCTGCGTGATCGGCAACTGCCGAATGAACTTGGGCGCCTCGTTGAAAACGAGGTGCTCCGCGAGTCTCTGAAACGTCCTCCACTGCGACGCCATTCTCGACAGCATAGGCGGATCGCAAGACCCTCGCGGCGCGCGATTGTGCCCGGCCGGGCGCTACTCGATACGCTGGAGACACCCGAGGGCCCCCTCGAAGCGCCACCCGACCAGGAGATTCCCATCAGCAGCTTCGCCGACAAGACGTTCACCGCGCCGGCGCAGATTCGGAACTTCTGCATCATCGCGCACATCGATCATGGGAAGTCCACACTGGCCGACCGGATGCTCGGTATCACCGGTGTGGTCGCCGACCGCGACATGCGCGCCCAGTACCTCGACCGGATGGACATCGAGCGCGAACGCGGCATCACGATCAAGGCGCAGAACGTGCGGCTGCCCTGGAAAGTGGGGGACACCGATTACGTCCTGCATTTAATTGACACGCCTGGCCATGTTGATTTCACCTACGAGGTGTCGCGTGCGCTGGAGGCCTGCGAGGGTGCGGTGCTGCTGGTGGACGCCGCGCAGGGGATCGAGGCACAAACGCTGGCCAACCTCTACCTGGCGCTGGACCGCGATCTGACGATCATCCCGGTGCTCAACAAGATCGACCTGCCCGCCGCCGATCCCGATCGGTATGCGGGCGAGATCGCCCATATCATCGGCTGCGAGCCCGATGACGTGCTGCGGGTGTCCGGGAAGACCGGTGAGGGTGTCGCCGAGCTGCTCGATGAAGTGGTCCGGCTGATCCCCGCACCGGTCGGGGACGCCGACGCTCCCGCGCGGGCGATGATCTTCGACTCGGTCTACGACATCTATCGCGGCGTCGTGACGTACGTCCGAGTGGTCGATGGCAAGCTCAACCCGCGCGAGCGGATCAAGATGATGTCCACCGGCGCCACTCACGAACTGCTCGAGGTCGGCATCGTCTCGCCCGAACCAAAACCCAGTGACGGCCTGGGCGTCGGCGAGGTCGGGTATCTCATCACCGGGGTGAAGGACGTGCGTCAGTCCAAGGTCGGTGACACGGTGACGACGGCCCGGCACGGCGCCGCCGAGGCACTGACCGGCTATCGCGAACCCAAACCGATGGTCTATTCCGGCCTGTATCCGGTCGACGGCTCCGATTACCCGAATCTTCGTGAGGCCCTGGACAAGCTGCAGCTCAACGATGCGGCGCTGACCTACGAGCCGGAGACGTCGGTGGCGCTGGGCTTCGGGTTCCGCTGCGGCTTCCTCGGCCTGCTGCACATGGAGATCACCCGGGAGCGTCTCGAGCGCGAGTTCGACCTGGACCTGATCTCCACCTCGCCGAACGTCGTGTACCGGGTGATCAAGGACGACGGCAGCGAACTCATCGTGACCAACCCGTCGGACTGGCCGGAGGGCAAGGTCCGCGAGGTCTACGAGCCGGTGGTGAAGACCACCATCATCTCGCCGAGCGAGTTCATCGGCACCATCATGGAGTTGTGCCAGTCACGGCGCGGCGAACTCGGTGGCATGGACTATCTGTCGCCCGAACGTGTCGAGCTGCGCTACACGATGCCGCTGGGCGAGATCATTTTCGACTTCTTCGATTCGCTGAAATCGCGTACCCGCGGCTATGCCAGCCTGGACTACGAGGAGTCCGGCGAGCAGGAAGCCGCCTTGGTCAAGGTGGACATCCTGCTGCAGGGTGAGGCCGTCGATGCGTTCAGCGCGATCGTGCACAAGGATTCGGCCCAGGCGTACGGCAACAAGATGACCACCAAGCTCAAGGAGCTGATCCCGCGCCAGCAGTTCGAGGTGCCGGTGCAGGCTGCTGTCGGGTCGAAAATCATTGCCCGCGAGAACATCCGGGCGATCCGCAAAGACGTGCTCGCGAAGTGCTACGGCGGTGACATCACCCGTAAGCGCAAGCTGCTCGAGAAGCAGAAAGAGGGCAAGAAGCGGATGAAGACCATCGGGCGGGTCGACGTGCCTCAGGAGGCTTTCGTTGCCGCGCTGTCCACCGACGGCGGCGACAAGGCCGGCGACAAGGCAAAGAAGTAGGGGATTTCATCACACGCGACCATCATGTCGTTCGGGGGCGATCGATTGCTGGTGCCGTAGTCGGCATCGCCGTGCTCGCGGGCTGTACGAGCACGGTCGACGGTTCTGCGGCGCGCCAGGACCAGGGTGTTGTACTGCGTGATCTGGCCGAGGTGTTGCCCACCGGTGCGGAGGTCAACCGTGCAGCGGGAAATCCGTTGTCTGACAGCGAACCTCCAACCGTCGGTGGGATCGAGGTCCTGCCCAACGGAATTCGAGACAACGCCGCCGCCAACCCCATCGAATGTCTTGGGCCTGCCACGCCCTTCATGCGCGTGGTGTACGAGGTGGGTGACGTGCGCCGGGCCGCCTGGCAGGAATTCTCGAACTTCGGTGGCGGCCAGACCGTTTCCAGTGTGGACGCCGGTGTTGTCCAATTTGTTTCCGATGCCGAGGCGCAACGGATGTTCGGTGCTTTCGTCAGCCAATGGAAGGCGTGCGAAGGCAAAACGGTGCGCTCCGCCCTGCCCGGCCCGGCCGGCACCGAGATGCGTCAGAAGGTCACCGACGTGAGGGTCGATGGTCCGGTGTTGTCGGCGACGGTGGTCAACTCCGACAACCAGGGGGACGCGTCGTTCCCCATCGAGCGGGCCATCGGGCTGGCGGCCGATTGCTTGGTCGACGTGGACGCCGCGGTCACCGGCGGTCCGCGCCGGCCCTCGGGCCGGGCTGTGAGCCTGGCCGGAACCACGCTCGACAAGCTCACCCACGGACGATGATCCGTAGTTGAGTCACCGGATCGGGTGGCCCGGGGGACAATGTCGTGCGTGAGCCGCATCCCCGTGTTCTGCGCCGCCGCCCTGGTCAGCGCGCTGCTGTCCGGATGTGAGTCCACCGTCGGGGGCACAGCGCTGCGCGGCCAGAGCGCCGGCCCACCTTCCTTTGACGTCCCCACCCTCACGGAGTCCGACCTCGACCGGGTGCTGCTCACCGCGGGCGAGGTCAACGGCATCATGGATGCCACCGGAATCCGGATGACCGCGTCCTCGCAGAACATGAGCGACAACTCCGACGGAGTGTCGGATGTCGACTGCCTCGGGGCGATCTACGGCGCCGAACAGATGGTCTACCAGGGCAGCGACTGGTCCGCGGTCCGCGACCAAGTGCTCCAAGAGCCGACTACCGACAACGCGCACTGGGTCGAACAGATCGCAGTGCTCTACCCGTCGAGTGCGAAGGCGACGGCGTTTGTCGAGAAGTCCCGCACCACGTGGCAGAAGTGCGGCGGCACATCGATCGACATCGACAACTCCGACGTGCACTCGACCTGGAAGATCGACACTGCGGATGTGAGTGGCGACATCCTGACCCAGGTCTCCACCCAGCGCAACGCCGGCGGATGGGGCTGCCAGCACGCACTGACCTCGGCGTCCAATGTGGTCGTCGAGGCCTGGGCGTGTAGTAATTCCATCGCCGACGAGGCGAGGGCCATCGCGGCAGACATGATCAAGAACGCGGCAAAGAAGTAGCCGCCGACCTCTAAAACTTTGCTCTGCAACGGATCTCAGCTTAGAAATTCAGCTGACCCGGCGGCCGACGAGGAAGGCAGCCAGCGCCAGCACCGCCAGGGTCACCATCACCACGGCCAACGGCAGGGCGGTGTGCTCCCCGCCCAGGCTTACCAGCGGTGAGACGGCCGCGCCGAGTCCGAATTGCAGCGCACCGAGGCCGGCCGACCCCGTGCCGGCCGCGCGGGGGACGGCGGCCAGTGCCAGCGCGGTGGCATTGCCGAGGATCAGGCCCTGGGATGCGACGGCCACGAAGATCGGGAGGGGTATCAACCATGCCGGTGCCCCGGTGAGGACCAGGCCGAGTAGGACCAGCGTGGCGGCCATGGTCAGGCCCAGGCCCACACCCAGCAGCTTCGCGGTGGCGATGCGCTGGTTCAGCCGCGCCGACAGCGAGCTGACGGTGACGATGCCCAGTGCGTTGATGCCGAACGCGACGCCGTACTGCGTCGGGGTGAGCCCGACCATCACCTGGTAGACGAACGGTGAGGCCGAGATGTAGGCCATCATCACCGAGAAGCCGAATGCGAAGGCCAGCGTGTTGGCGATATAGGCCCGGGATCGTAGTGCTGCCCACGGCGAGATTCCCTGCGCAGCATCGGCTTTCAGTTCGGCTCGGCGATGAGCGGGGTGTGACTCGCGCACCACGGCCACGCTTGCGACCAGCATGGCCACCGTGAGGCCGCAGACCACCCAGAGGATGCCGCGCCAGCCGACCGGGCCGACCAGCAGTCCTCCGGCGAACGGTGCGACCACCGGCGCCACGCCGCCGACGATCATCATCAGGCTGAACGCCCGCCCCGCGCTTTTGCCGACAGCGAGGTCGGAGATCACCGCGCGACCGATGACCATGCCCGCGGCACCGGTGAAGCCCTGAGCGAACCGGGCTGCGATGAGGATGGCGATGTTCGGGGCCGTGGCGGCGACGACGCTGGCCAGCACGCATAGCAGCGCGCCGACGATCAGCGGGGTGCGCCGGCCGAGCCGGTCAGACAGCGGGCCGAACAGCAATTGCCCGAACGTCAGCCCGAGCAGGAACGCCGTCAGTGTCAGCTGGACGGCCGTGGCACTGGCCTGTAATTCGGCAGTCATCTCGGGGAAGGCGGGCAGATAGAGGTCGGTGGCCACCGGTGCGACCGCATTGAGCAGGGCGAGCACCACCAGCAGCCACGGCGAGATGGCGGTCTCGTGGGTCTGGGCGTGCCGGGTCGCGGTCGTCATGGAAGAACCTCATCTAGATAGTTATGAAGAAATAACTATCAAACAATAACTAATGCGGTAGGATTTGTCCATGGATGGTGAGCTGGCCGATCTCGCCGAGGCGATCATCGGAGTGGCACGGGAGCTTCGGCTCCGCCTCGACACCGCGGCCGATTCGGACGCCGACATCGTCGAGCTGACGGCGTCGGAAGCGCACGTGATGCGCCATATCGACCACCACCCGGGTGTCGCACCCAGCGACCTCGCCCGGGCGACCGGCCTGCAGCGCAGCAACATGTCCACCGCGCTCCGGAGTCTGGAGAACCGCGGCTTCGTCGAACGCCGCGCCGATCCGCATGACGCGCGTGGCGTGAATCTATACCCGACCGACCGGGCGGCCGAGAACCTCAAGCGCGTGCGGCGGCAGTGGGCCCAGCTGATGGAAACCGGCCTCCGGGGAGATCGGCAGGGAGCCGGGGCCGCAAAGGCTCTCCTCGAACGGGTCGAAGCGGCTCTGATGGCCGACCGGCTGAGCGGCTAACAATGAGCACCGAAAGGTGTTCCGGCCGAGAATCTTTCGTGGACGTCGCGAGGGGAGTCCGCAACCGTCATAAACATCAGGGTGCCGAAACCGATGCCGGCAAACCCAAAAAACACCCACAGCAAGTTCACAGTCTGGTAAACGTGTTCGCGGCAGGTCGATTTCATCACGGAATGGCGAAGCGCCGCCCTGCCTGAACCCGGGGAGGCTACTTGTGGCGGATTTGTTGACTGTTGGGCGAGTGGGAGGTCTTGCCGTAGCGCTGGGTATCGGGGTGGCGATCGCCTCGGCCGCGGTCGCTTCGGCGGACACCGGTTCCTCACCGGGATCGGCGAAGTCGGGCAGCGCGTCGTCAGCCCGCAGTGCGGGTCCGGCGCACGATTCCACAGCCAAGCAGCGCAAGGCTCCCGAGCGCCGGGCTGCGCCACGTACCCGCGTCGGCAGTGACCGCAAGGCCACGACGCCCCGAACGCTTACCGCCACCGCGGGGCTGACCGACGCTCGAACCGTCACGCTGACCTCACCGATCACCTCGGCTGCGCCTCGGGTGACCGCAGCGGCGTCGCCGCTCGGGAACTTCCTTGCCGACTGGGTCGGTAACGGCACCGCTGCACACCCCAATGGCGGCTTGCTGATGGGTAACGGCTACAGCTGGACGGCCGAAACCTGCACAGGCGGGAACGCGTGCAACGGCGGTCGGTCCGGCCTATTCGGCAACGGCGGCAACGGCTTCAACGGCGGCAACGGAGGCTCGGCCCAGCTGGTCGGCAACGGCGGCAAGGGTGGTGCCGGCGTGGCAACCATCAACGAAGGCGCCGGCGGAAACGGTGGTACCGGCGGCCTTATCTGGGGCGGCGGTGGACGCGGCGGTGACGGTGCGGCGGGCACCGACGCCGTCGACACCGCGAGCGTCGGAGGCACGGGCGGAAACGGTGGTACGGGCGGCAACGCCGGCTTCTTCGCGCTGTTCTCCAAAGCCGGCGCAGGCGGTAACGGCGGACGAGGCGGCAACGGCGCCGACGGGGCGGACGGCGGTGCCGGCGAGGACGGCGGGTCGGCCAGTTTCGGCGGTACCGGGGGCCGCGGCGGGATGGGCGGCAGCGCCGCAGTCTTCGGCCTCTTCGGAGTCTTCGCGCCGTTCGGCGGCAACGGGGGCGTTGGGGGTGCCGGCGGTGACGGCGGAGCAGGTGGCGTCGGCGGTGATATCGATCATGGTGACGCCGGGAACGGTGGCTGG
>JAKFVT010000025.1 GCA_021732005.1 Mycobacterium sp.
GGGTCATGGACGGGTTCCTTCGGTTCTCAGGACGAGGGGTTTGGCGATTTCTCATCCTGCCGCCGAAGAACCCGTCCCCTAGACACCTCAACCCGTGTCGGCGTCTACAACGTCATGACCCGCAACAGCTAGCCGGCGAGAACGCAATCAGGGCGAGAAATCACGAAGATTCTCGCCCTGACTGCGTTGTGAATGCGGGTCAGACGGACGCCGCTTCGTTCAGCTCGTCGAGGCGGGTGGTGGCCTCCAGGTACTCCTGCACCCAGCGCTCGATCACCGTTGCGGTCTTCTCGACCTTGGTGAACTGACCGACGACCTGTCCGATCGGGTTGAACGCGACGTTGACGCTCTCATTGGGGTACTTGTGCGTGGCGGCCACGGCCATGCCGGAAACCATGTACTGCAACGGCATTCCGAGCGGCTTGGGGTTGCCGTCCTTCTCCCACGCCTCGGTCCAGTCGTTGCGCAGCATGCGGGCAGGCTTGCCGGTGAACGAACGGCTGCGCACGGTGTCGCGACTCTCGGCCTTCGCGTACGCGGCGTGCTGCACGTCGGTGTGCTCGGACTCCTCGACCATGACCCACTGCGAACCGGTCCACGCGCCTTGGGCGCCCAGTGCCAGCGCCGCGGCGATCTGCTGACCGCTGCCGATACCTCCGGCGGCCAGCACCGGCACCGGTGCCACCGCCTTGACGACCTGCGGCCACAGCACGATCGAGCCGATCTCACCGCAGTGCCCGCCGGCCTCGCCGCCCTGCGCGATGATGATGTCCACGCCGGCCTCGGCGTGCTTCTTGGCCTGCGACGGCGAACCGCACAACGCCGCGACCTTGCGGCCCTCGGCGTGGATGTGCTTGATCATCTCGGCCGGCGGGGTGCCGAGCGCGTTGGCGATCAGCGTGCACTTGGGATGCTTGAGCGCCACCTCGACCTGCGGCGTCGCGGTCGCCTCGGTCCACCCCAGCAGCCCCATGGCGTCGTCGTCGCTGTTCTCGACCGGCACACCGTGGTCGGCGAGAACCTTCTTGGCGAAGTCGATGTGCTCCTGGGGAACCAGGTCGTTCAGCGTCTTCTTCAGCACTTCGGGGGACAGGTCCGTCGAGTCCATGCCCTCGTATTTGTTGGGGATCACGATGTCGACGCCGTAGTGATGGTCGCCGATGTTCTCGTCGATCCACTTGAGCTCGATCTCGAGCTGTTCGGGCGAGAACCCGACGGCGCCGAGCACGCCGAAGCCGCCGGCCTTGCTGACGGCCACGACCACGTCGCGGCAGTGGGTGAACGCGAAGATCGGATATTCGATATCGAGGTCGTCGCAGAGGGGAGTGCGCATGGACCGGCTCCTTCAAGCGTGGGGCGTAGGCAGACTGAAACGTGTTCTAGTTTAGTACGCGCCGCACGCGCCAGTTGCAGGTATCCGCCATCGATGCGCGAACGAATGCCTATCGGCGCAATCACCCCAGCGAGAGCCCTTGAAGTCGCCCTGGCGGAGTACCGTTGGCTGTGTCGGCTCAGCGTCGGCGAGAGGGTGTACAGCCATGGTTATCTCCACACTACGAATGCGGCGCGTCGCGTTGATCGGAATCGCCGCCGCACTGACCGCGGCCCTCGTGCCCATCGGCGTTGCCGCCGCGGAAACCGGTCCCGATTGCACCAATGGCGTGGTGCCGCTCAACCCCTACGTGGTGAACTGCGGTCTGCCGGCACGGGGCAATCACACCATCGGAGCGGCGCCGGACGCCGGGGCGATCATCGCGTGCCGACACAGCCCGATCTGCCTGTCGTACTACGTGAATTACCCAGGCACACTGATTGTTCCGGGCTACCGGCCCTAGGACTTGATGCCGCTGCGGCTAGCTCGTCGAGCCGACTCCTCGTCGGCTGCCGACCAGAAGCGAGCCGCCCGCAACCAGCAGGCCGATCACCGCCACCGGAATCGACCAGGACCGCCGCTGCGACACCGACGACTGGCACTGCGCCACGAAGTCGGTGTGCGGGACGAGCTGGTTCAGGATCGGCACGTTGGCGACGACATTCTTGTCGTTGGCCGCACGCGCCGACGACATATCGGCCGCTACGGCGTTGCCGCAGCCGATGCTGCCGCCGTTGCCGTCCGGGGTCGACACCGGCACCAGCATCGCGATGACCCCGGTGATCAGCAGCACCGCACCCACCAGTAGAACCACACGACGCACGGACATGTCCGTCTCCTTACGCATCCGTCGAATCGGTGCGGGGTCTACCCCGGTGGCGACTCGGTCAAACTCGGCGCGGCGCGCACCTGTCAGGGCGCGGCGAACAGCTCCACCTCGGAGACCAACGGGAGGTTGAGTGTCGTGCGGATGCCGGGCGGGGCGGCGATCACCGCCGGAATGGCGTTGACGATGCGGCCCGCGCCGGCGGCGATGGCGGCGTAGTTGTGGTCGCCCTTCTTGCTGGTCGGGCAGATGTCGACGGTGTAGGAGGGCTCGCCGGTGATCTCCACCCGGTAGGAACCGCCGGGCTGCGCCGGCTGCGCCCAGTCCGGACGCAGATCCTCCCGCAGCCGGGTGACGTGTTCGACGACGATCGCCGCGTGATCTCCGACCATGCCCTTGATCTCGAAGCGCACCGCGGCGACACCGCCCTTGGGGATGTGGCCGGCGGCGACGTCGAAAGCCTCTGGGGCAGGCTCACGTTCATAGCTCTCGGTGATCGAGTCGAGTGAAATGTTCAGCCCTGCCGCCAGCTGGCGAATGCCGCAGCCCCAGGCGATGCCGAGCACGCCGGGCTGGAACAGCATCGGCACCTCGTCGAGCGGCTTGCCGAACCCCATCACGTCGAACATCACGATCGCGCCGTCGTAGGTGGCGTAGTCGGCGATCTCCATGCAGCGCACCTGCTCGATGCTCTGGCAGGTGCTGGCGAACGCCAGCGGGATCAGGTCGGTGACAAAGCCGGGATCGACGCCGTTGATGTAGATGCTCGAATTGCCAAGGCGGCCGGCTTCTTCCAGCGGTTCGATGTACTTGTCGGGCATCACGTGCCACGGGTACTGCAACACCACCGGCGCCGAGCCGACGACGTTGATCCCGGCGGCCAGGATCTTGCGGACGTCCTCCATGGCCTGCGGCATCCGGTTGTCGCCCATCGCGCAGTAGACGGCACATTCGGGCTCGGTGGCCAGCACCGCGTCGAGATCTTTGGTGGCCAGGATCCCGGTCTTGACGTCCAGGCCGGCCAGTTCACCCGCGTCCTTGCCCACCTTCTCGTCGGCCGACACGCACAGCCCGGTCAGCTCGAATCCGGGGTTCTCGATCAGCTCGGATAGGGCTATCCGTCCGACGTTTCCGGTGCCGATATGGGCAACGCGGATGGCCATAAGTTCTCCTGACGTTCGGGGCTGCTGTGGGATCAGTATGCGCATTCGGCGCCGAAACTGGAACAGGTTCTACCTCGGTGGTGGCGCTACCGGTAGCCTGTCGGCTCATGGGACGCGTAGACGACAAAGTAGCCATCATCACTGGTGGCGCACAGGGGATGGGCGCCGCTGACGCGCGGATGCTGGTCGCCGAGGGCGCCAAGGTTGTGATCGGGGACATCCTCGACGACAAGGGCAAAGAGCTGGCCGACGAGCTCGGTGAGGCCGCCCGCTACGTGCACCTCGACGTCACCGAAGCGGATCAGTGGAAGGCCGCCGTCGAGCTCGCGATCACCGAGTTCGGCAAGGTCAATGTGCTGGTGAACAACGCCGGCATCGTTCAGGTCGCGCCGCTGAAGTCACTCGACGTGGAGCGGTGGAAGAAGGTCCTCGACGTCAACCTGACCGGCGCGCTGCTGGGTATCCAAGCTGTCCTGCCGTCGATGAAGGAGTCCGGTGGCGGCTCGATCATCAACGTCTCGTCCATCGAGGGCATGCGCGGCGCCTCATGGGTGCACAGCTACGTGGCGTCCAAGTGGGGCCTGCGCGGCCTGACGAAATCGGCTGCGCTGGAACTGGCGTCGGACAACATCCGGGTCAACTCGGTGCACCCGGGCTTCATCCGCACGCCGATGACCAAGCACCTGCCCGAAGACATGGTCAGCGCCCCGCTGGGCCGTCCGGGCAGGCCGGAGGAAGTGGCCACCTTCATCGTGTTCCTGGCCAGTGACGAGTCGTCCTTCTCGACGGGTTCGGAATACGTGGTCGACGGCGGTCTGATCACCGACGTCCCGCACCGCGCGATGCCCTGATCAGTCCTTGAGGTTGCGGCGGGTCCGCAGCGCCAGCGAGCCGAACGCCGCGCCCAGCGCGGCCCGTCCCAGCGCGGGGAAGTGTCCGATCACATTGGCCGCCCCGCCGCGGCGGCCAGGGATCGACGTCCGGAGCACCGGCCAGTCGCTCGCCGCTGCCTTGGCGGCCAGACCCGGCCGCGGATTGACCGGTCGGGGATGCCCGACCAGCCGCATCAGGGCGGCGTCCTCGTCGCCGTCGGCGTAGAAGTAGCTGCCGGTCAGGTCGACCTCGTTGGCTTCGCAAAACCGTTGCACCGCAGCGGCTTTCTGGCGTCCCCAGACGATCGGCTTGGCGATGTTCCCGGTCAGGCGACCGTCGTCGTCGAGCTCGAAGGTGTTGCAGATGACGTCGTCGATCCCCAGCGCGCGGGCCACCGGCTCCGCGTGGATGGTCAACGCCGACGAGCTGAGCGCCACGGTGTGCCCGCGATCCCGGTGCGCGGCGACGATCTCGCGCATCAGCGGGTACACCCGCGCCGCCACCTGCTCGGTGTAGAGCCGCTCACCGATCTCATCGAGCTCGGCCAGCGACTCGCCGCGCAGATACCCCGCGGCGCGAACCAGCAGCCGCTCGAAGTGCATGCGGCCCAGCTTGTAGCGCAGCGAGGCCTCGATCACCCCGAGCACCTCGCCGATCCGGGCCTGTCCGCGGCGAACCCGGTCGCTGGCGTGCGCGGTCGCGGTGAAACCGGCGACCAGGGTGCCGTCCAGGTCGAAGAACGCGCCGACGGTCGGACCCGGTGGGCTCCCGGCGATCTGAGCGAGCGGATCCGATGACAGTGTCACCACACCATCATGCCGATGCGCGGGAATGCCTCGCTCCGTACCGTGTTGCACGCCACATGAAGCTCAACGATGCGGCACGCGCTCTGATCGGCTCCGGTGCCGACGCCACGCTGGTCACCCTCAATCCGGACGGCAGCCCCCAGGTGTCGCTGGTGTGGGTGGCGGTGCAGCCCGGTGAGGACGGCGACGAGCTGGTGACAGCTCACCTGTCCGAGCACAAGAAGGTTCGCAACGTGCGCCGCGACGGACGCGTGGCACTCACCATCGTCTCGACCGAGCCGGGCGCCGTCATGCGGCCGTATCTGTCGGTCACCGGCACCGCGCGCATTGTGGAAGGCGGCGCGCCCGAGGTTCTGCGGGACCTCGCCGCGGTGATGATCACCGACGATTCCGTGGTGTTCCCGCCCGACGACGCACCGCCGGGATACCTGACCCGGATCCGGATCGACACCGTCGGCGGCACCGGTCCCTGGGCGAGCTAACCGTCCTGGCGGGTTTGGGCCGCCGCTTCGAGCTCCTCTTCCCAGGCGCCCTCATCGCGTCCCAGCGCGATCGTGGCCGCGGCCATGGCACCGAGGGCGACGGCCAGCACGACCGCGACCGGCTTGGTGACCGCGAGGTGCTCGCCCAGCACCACCTCACCGATCAGCACGGCAATCACCGGTTCGAGCACCAGCATCGCCGGGACCGAGGCGCGCAGAGACCCGGCGTGGAAGGCCGACTGCTGCAGCAGAGTGGCCACGACGCCGACGACGATCACCACGTACAGCACCGGCGAGGTGAGCAGTCGCCCCATGTCTCCCTCGCGCACGGCATGCATCACGAGCTTCGTCAGCACCGCCACCACGCCGAACAGAACACCGACACCGACCGCCAGCAGGATCGCCCGGCGCCAGTCCGACAGCCGCATCGCCACCAGCAGACAGCCGGCCACGAACAGCAGGCTGACCCCGGCCACCACGACGGCAGGCAACGTCGCGCCGTCGTAGTCGCCCGGCTTGGTCCGGGCCAGCGATACGAACACCGCCAACGCGAGCGTGAGCAGCATCGCCCAGCCCCACTCGCCGCGAGACACCCGGCGGTGCGCCAGCCGCGCGCTCAGCGGCAGCGCGAACAGCAACGCGGACACCATGAGCGGGGCGACCAGCAGCAGCGAGCCATAGGCCAGCGCGACCGCCTGGAACGCATACCCCGTCACCGCGGACGCGGTGCCGGCCCACCAGAGCCGGCGACGCAACAGCGTCGACACCATCACGGTGCTGACACCCTGATCGCGGGGGACGTCCATGGTGGCCCGCTGACGGACCACGATGCCGATGGCCGCGAACACCGCACCGGCAAGGGCGGCTGCCACGACGAGCGCGTGCTGCAGCAATATCCATCCCTTCACTGGTTGTCCGGCGGCGCATCACCGAATCTAGGGCACGTGCGGATCGGCCGACGTCAGCGACGTCGCGAGTGTCAACGAACCTGCACGACCACCGGTGTGCTGTTGTACCCGGTGACCCTGACCCACGCCGGGGCGGGTCCCGACCCGGGGACCCGGCCCTTGATCTGGACGGTCTCGCCCGGGAACACCGTCACATAGTTGTCGTCGTACTGGATCGGCAGGATCTCGTCGGCGAGTGGACCGGAGAGCAGTTCGGCGCGTTCAAAGAACGCGATCTGCGGCGTCGGGTTGTGCAGGCTGATGGTGACATCACGGCCGGCGTCGTCGCCGCCGGTGGCACTGACCTCCAGCGGCACCTTCGGCATCGCGTTCAGCGCGGTCATGTCGGCCCAGCTCACCTGGTTGGAGTTGAACGCCGCGTCGTTGGCCGGCGGACCGACATCGTCGGCCTGCCGGGACTGCCAGTACACGTTGTTGGCGACGACAGTGCCGCCGGCGTCGAGCAGCTCGCAGCGGACGAAGAACACCGGGGAGTCGGCGGGTCCGGGGGGCAGCGTCATCGCCTGCACCGCGCCGCCCGGGTCGACGGCGATGTCGTCGGCAGCCCGCTCGTCGCGCAGTGCGCCGTTGAGGCCGTAGATGCGGACGCGCACGCGCAGGTTCTCGTGGGTGTCCGGGGTCTGGTTGACGACGGTCACCTTGGCCTGGCGATGGTTACCGGTGGCGTAGGAGTCGAACACGACCGACAGCGGCTGCAGCCCTTTCTTGGCGCCGTAGTAGGCCCCACCGGGGCGCAGGTAGTAGTCGAAGATGTTGCCGAAGAACGACGGCCAGTGGCTGTTGAGCATCCAGTAGATCGTCATCTTGTGGCCGTCCCAGCCGTTGGCCGCGAACGATTCGAACTGCGCCCGGGTGGCCTCGTAGTGGGCCAGTTGCGCCTTGTCGGCGAACATCCGGGCGTTGGTGGACGGGCCGTAGCGGCGGTCGATGACACGCTGGACGTTAGCCAGCCGCGAGTTCTGTGGATCCGACCCGGCGTGGAAGAACCAGGTGTCGTTGATCGGCCAGAGCTTGTCGGGCGGGATGAACTTCTGCAGGCTCGCGAACGGCGGGATGTGCTCGTTGTCGCCCTGTTCGGCCGACGAGCCGCGGGCCGCGCCGTACTGGCCGGCGAACCAGTACGACGGCGGACGCCAGGTGTAGGGCCCGGCCATCTGGATGCCGTCCCACAGCTGCTTACCGTCGGCGTCCCGGTTCAGCGACGACACCGTGTCGACGGTGGCGTTCTGCCAATGCAGATCGGACAGAATCTGGTGGTACTCGGTCAGCACATCGGCCGGCGGGCGGCCGTCGCTGCCGTTGGCCCACACGAACACCGAGGCGTGCGAGCGCAGCATCTCGATCTGCGAGCGCATGCTGTCCTGCGAGACGCGACGATCCTCGTCGTCCCACTGCTGCCACTTCTCCCACTGGTTGCAGCACATCCAGCCGTACATCAGCGGGATGCCGAGTTCGTCGGCCTGCTCGACGAAGCGCTGCGACGAGATCTTGGACTCCAGCCGCAGCATGTTCAGCCCGAGGTCCTTGACGTAACCCAGGATCGCGGCGTCGCGCTCGGGGTCGTACTTGTACAGCAGGTCGGGCGTATAGGTGGCGCCGCGAACCAGGAAGTTCTTGCCGTTGACCTGGAGGTAGAAGTTGCCGCCGGTGCCCAGCTCGGCGAACGAGTCGTCGGAGTCACGGCCCTGGGTGATGGTGCGGATGCCGAACTTCTGGGTGGCCACCTCGGTCGCCTGACCGTTCTGGCCGAACTCCAGCTTCAGGTCGTAGAGGTCGGGCCGGCCCATCGTGTACGGCCACCACAGATCCGGGTGCTCGACGGTCAGCGCCGCGAACTTCTCGGGGCTCAGCGTGACCTCACGCTCCTCGCCGGGCATCAGCGTGACCGGCTCGTCGACGTGGACCGGTGCCTTGCCGTCGCGGGTGATCGTGGCGCGCAGCAGGCCGCGCACCTTCTCGGTCGAATAGTTCTTCAGCGGCGCGTACACCGTCAGCCGCGCACTGTCGGTGTCCGGTAGCGGCAGTTGGGTGTTGACCGTGGCGTCGCCGATCGACACCCGCCCGGATGTCTTGAGGTACACCGGTTTCCAGATGCCCGCATTCCGGTCGGGCACAAACGAGTTGCCGTTGGCCGCATTCTTGTCCGGACCCTGATAGCCCAGGTAGCGCCAGTTGATCCAGTCGTACCAGCTGTCGGCGAGCTCGACGCCGTTGACGTCCTGGATGGCTCGTTCCGGTGTGACCTTCACGGCGAGGGTGTTGGGTTGGCCCTGCCTGATCCACCGCGTGACGTCGAGTTCGTGGTCGTTGTACATGCCGACGACTTGCCTGTTGTCCGCGACGCGGCGGCCGTTGAGCCACACCTCGGCGCGGTAGTTGATGCCGGGGAAGTCCAGAACGTAGGTGGGGTAGTCGGCCGGCGCATTGAACGTCGTGCGATACCACCAGTCCTGCTCGTAGAGGTCTTGCGGAACGTCCTGGAGCAGGTTCTTGCCGTAGTAGAGGTTCGGGTAGGTGCCGTCGTCCTGCAGGGTTTGCAGGACGGTGGCCGGCATCCGGCGCACGGGGTGCCAGGCGGCGGCGTCGTAGTCGTTGGCCGAGACGGCCGCGCCGCCGGCGGGCAGCCCCTGCGCCGAGGTGAGGCGCCAGCCGTCGGACAGCTCGATGTCCTGGGCGGGCCGCGGTTGCGGACCGCTGAACACGCGCAGGTCACCCGCGCACAGCAGCAGGAGCAGGAGGACGGAGAGCGTGCCGAGGGTCTTCGCCACCGTCCCCAAACTCCTCAACTCGAGATCCGCGACAGGACACCCCCGCGCAACCGTTCATCAGCCGCGCGTTCATCTTGGCAGAGCAGTGGCGCAAACGCCGTATCTGGTTCGTGTGCAACAGCGCACGGTGACTCCCGGTCCAGGTTAGTCGCCGGAGTTCGGCGCAGCGCCGCCGAACTGGGGCGGGCGGATCTACGCTGGGGCCATGACCGACCAAGACCGCGCCGCGGCCCGCCGCGAGATCGCCGATGCACTGCTCACCGCGCTCGAGCGCCGCCACGAAGTGATCGACGCCATCGTCGCCTCCGACAACCGGGACTCCGCGATCACCGCCATCACCGAACTGCTCGGCACGTCGCGCCGGGGCACCGAGGCCGTGCTGGGACTGTCCTTCGAGCAGGTGACCAGAGATTCGCGGGACCGCATCACCGCCGAACTGCGAGACCTGAACAGCCAGCTGTCCTTCACCCTCGGCGAGCGGCCGGCCAGCACTGACGAGAGCCTGCAGCTGCGCCCGTTCGCCGACGAATCCGATCGCGACATCTTCGCCACCCGTACCCAGGAGGTCGGCGCGGCAGGTGACGGTTCGGGCGCGCCCGCCGGGCTTGTGGACGACGAAATCCGTTCGGCGCGAAGCCGTTTGACGGCCGAGGAGGCTGCCTGGTTTGTCGCTCTCGACGGCGACGAGAAGGTCGGTCTGGTGTTCGGTGAGCTGCTCGGCGGTGAGGTCAACGTGCGGATCTGGATTCATCCCGATCACCGCAAGAAGGGCTACGGCACCGCCGCGCTGCGCAAATGTCGCTCGGAGATGGCGGCGGCATTCCCCGCCGTGCCGCTGGTGGTCCGGGCTCCCGGCGCGGCTCCGCGCTGAGCCCGGCGTCCGACGTGAACGTCGCCGTGCAGATCGTTCTGCTGGTGGTCGGCATCCTCGCGGTGCTCGGACTCGTCGCGGCGGTGATCGTGCTCATCTACCGCGGCAGGTATCGCGCCGCCGCGGACCAGCTCGGCACCGAGCTGGCGGTGGAGACCATCGTGCGCCCGCTGGAAAGCGGCAACTACCGGGGCGCCACCGCGCCGGGCTTTCCCACGGTGAAGAACAACGGCCGCATCGCGCTGACCCGGCGGCGGCTGGTCTTCGTCACCCTGACCGGTACCACGATCAGCATTCCGCTGGACTCCGTCACCGGGTTGCGGCTGGCGAAAGTGTTCAAGGGCAGCGTCGCCGGCGGGTGGACCCATCTGGTGGTGCGCACCGCGGCCGGTGAGATCGCGTTCTACGTCAACGACACCCAGGCCTGGCTGCACGCGTTGGGGGAGGCCACCGGGCTGACGCCCGATCCCGTGGCCTGATCGGCCCCGCGCCTGCGTAATCTCGCTCGGTATGAGCGTGCGCGCGGGAATCGTGGTCACCGGCACCGAAGTCCTCACCGGACGCGTCGCGGATCGCAACGGTCCCTGGGTCGCTGACCGGCTGTTGGAGTTGGGCGTCGAACTGGCCCACATCACCATCTGCGGTGACCGTCCCGCCGACATCGAGGCGCAGCTGCGGTTCCTCGCCGCCGAAGGTGTCGACCTGATCGTCACCTCCGGCGGGCTGGGCCCGACGGCCGACGACATGACGGTGGAAATGGTGGCCCGGTTCTGCGGACGTGAGTTGGCTCTCGACACCGAGCTGGAAGCCAAGATCGCGGCGATCCTCCAACATCTGATGGCCCGATTCACCGGCGTCGACTTCGACGCGGTGCTCGCGGCCAACCGCAAACAGGCGATGGTGCCGGTGGGCGCCCACGTCCTCGACCCGGTCGGCACGGCACCCGGCGTCGTGGTCCCCGGCTCGCCGACGGTCCTGGTGTTGCCCGGCCCGCCGCGCGAACTTCAGGCGATGTGGCCGGCCGCTGTCGCCGACGACGCCTTCCAGCAGGCCATCGCCGGGCGGACCGTCTACCGCCAGGACACGGTCCGGATGTTCGGGCTGGCCGAGTCGGGACTGGCCGAGACGCTGCGAGAAGCCGAAAGCCTGCCGGGTTTCGGTGACCTGGAGATCACCACCTGCCTGCGCCGCGGAGAGGTGGAGATGGTCACGCGCTACGAGCCGCAGAGCGCGCCGGCCTACGAACAGCTGATGGAGTTGGTGCGTAGCCGGCACGGAGACACGCTGTTCTCCGAAGACGGCTCGCTGGTCGACGATCAGGTTGCTCGGCTCCTGGCGGAGCGGCGCATCGTGACAGCGGAGTCCTGCACCGGCGGATTGCTGGCGGCCCGCCTGACCGAACGGGCCGGCTCGTCGGCCTATGTCGCCGGCGCGGTGGTGGCCTATGCGAATGAGGCCAAGGCCGATGTGCTCGGTGTCGAACCCGCGCTCATCGAGCAGTGTGGCGCGGTCTCCCAGGACGTGGCCGAAGCGATGGCGGCGGGCGCGTTGCGCCGATTCGGCGCCGACACCGCGGTCGCGATCACCGGCATCGCCGGGCCGGGTGGTGGAACCGAGGACAAACCAGTGGGCACCGTCTGGTTCTGCGTGATGCTGGGCGACGGCACGACGGTGAGCCGGTCGGTTCGGCTGCCCGGCGAACGCGCCGACGTCCGCGAGCGGTCCACCACCGTGGCGATGCACATGCTCCGGCGGGCACTGCTCGGATTGCCCTAAGCCAGAACACCTTCCGCGTCGGCGACGACGAGCTCAGCGGGATTGCACAGCGCATACATGCGGGCCGCGAGGTCGGCCAGTTCGACGATGATCTCGGCGCGACCCAAACCGGCGTCGAGGGCTTCGCTGAGCAATAGTTCGATGTCGATGCGGCGATTCTCGACGGCCATTGCGTCCGCCCCGTCGGCGTGCGAGATCCGCGCGGCGCGAATCATCCGCCAGGCGTAATTGCGTTCTGCGAGGAGGTCATTCATCACTTCACCTTTCGACGGCGGCGCGCTGACTTATCCGTCAATACACCGGTGAGCCCCATTGCTTACGTCAGCTTCGCTGGTCGTTGCGTTTACCGACAGGGACTTCTGGCCCATGCCGACAGGGGCATTGGGCATAAGCACGGGTCAGTTCGGGCACAAACAACAATTGACGAACCCGCCGAAATTACCGCGATTGACGTAATTGCTCACGTACCGTGAGACGGTCCAATTCAGCGCGACCCTAATGGGGAGGGACTCCATGCGAAAATTCATCTTGGGTGTTGCGACGGCAGGAATGATCGCCGGTTCACTGGCCGGCGCAGTCACCGCCAATGCGGCATCGACGAACAATGCCACGCCGTCCGGTCCGGGGCATTCACCCATCATCACGGCGCTGGATTGTCAGGGCGGTACCGGAAATATGGGTTGTGGCGCAGGCTTTTTCTGGCGCGACGGCTGGCGCGGCTGGGGCTGCTACCCCTGCTGATCGTCTGCTCGTAATAACGCGGTATTCATTCCTTTCTGAACGGAAGTCTTCGAATATGAACTCTCGTTGTATTGGCGGCCTGACCGCCGCCCTGTTATCGGCGGGTATGACGCTCGGCGCCGGCCTGGCAACCGCCGACCCCGGTGATTACACCGTCCTGCTGATCGACCCCAATGTGGTGACCGACTCGCTGGCCTACACGGCGGCCCCGCCGATCCTGAATCCCGGCGGCCAGCCCGGTGCCATGACGGTGTACACCCACCGCGACGGACGCACGATCACCGACACGGTGTGGGTGCTGGCCGATCCGGCCGCGGCTGCCGGTGCGATCAGTTCCGCGCAGGCCGCCACCCCCGTCGCCAACCAGAAGTCGGTGGCCGCTCCGGTCGGGCAGGGCGGACAGCTGATCACCGGGACCTCACCGGACGGCACGCGATCGCTGAGTGTCCTGTACTTCACCGAGGGCAATGCCGCGACGTCGCTGGAGTTCTCCGGCCCCGTCGCCGACCCGGCGCCCAACGATCTGGTGATCGATTTCGGTCAGAAGCAGGACGCGTTGATCAAGAGCCAACTCGGCGCGTGACCACGACAGCCCGCGTCGCGCCTGATCATCAGCGCGGCGCGGGCTTTCGCCACCGGGGTTGAATGATCACGCCTTCTCGTCGCGGTCCCACAAGTCGAGCATCGTGCGCAGGATGTCTTCGGCCCGTCCGAGGCCGGCCAGGTGGCTTTCGCCGGAGAGCGTGTAGAGCTCGGCGTCGGGGAGCTTGGAGACCACGTGCTGGCCGTGGGCGAACGGAACGATGTGGTCGCGGTCGCCGTGCCACCACCGGACCGGCACCTTGACCTCGTCGAGCCGGAAACCCCAGTCCCGGGCGAACACCACGATGTCGGCGAGCGGCGCCGCCAGCTGCTTGCGGCTGCCGTTGAGCAGGTCGTCGAGGAACATCGCCTTGAATTCCGGGCGGACGAGCATCTTGCGGTCACCTTCGGGCGAGATACCCGCATAGATGTACAGCGCCGGCTCGGCCACCGGGCGGATCAACCGAATCAAGCTGACGGCGGCCAGGCGCAGCGGAGCCCCCGCGACCTCGATGATCGGGGCCGCGAATGTGCCGATTTTCATCAATCCGCCGGCGATTGCCTCCGGTCCGACGGTGGGGGCCACCCCGCCGAGCACACCGGCGGCCACAATGCGGTCCGGCATCGCCGTCGCGCAGCCAAGCGTGTACGGGCCGCCGCCGGACAGGCCGACGACGGCCATCTTGTCGACGCCGAGGGTGTCGGCGATGATCGCCAGATCTTTCGAGAAGGCCAGCACGTTCTCGTACTGGTAGGGCGTGGAGGAGCCGATCCCCGGCCGGTCGACGCCGATCAGTCGAATGTCGTTCTGTTCGGCGAACACTCGCGCTTCCACCGGAATCTGACGTCGAGCCCCCGGGGTGCCGTGCAGCCAGAACACGGCGCGGCCCTGGGCGCGGCCGAATTCGGCGAAACCGATCTGGCGGTCCTCGGAGACGGCGACGTTGCCTTCCAACTTGGGACGCGCGATAGCGACAACCATGGGCACAGTGTCGCACGCGGGACGGCGGCCGCTGCACGGATCGAAGCAAAGGTGGGCGGCGGCAGCAAAGCCGCTCAGACAGCGGGCGCGTCCAGCCATCCGGCCGGGCGTCGCTGCGCCCACGGGATCGCCTGCTCGAGCTGAGCCGCCAGCTGCAGGAGCACGGTTTCTTCGGGAGCCATCAGCTGAACACCCAGGGGAAGTCCGTCCTCGGTGGTCGCCAGCGGTAGCGAGATCGCGGCCCAGCCGGTCACGTTGGCCATGGTGGTCCACCCGGTGTGCGCAAACTCGACATCGAAGAACGCCCGGGTGGTGCCGCGCGGCTGATCCAGGACGCCGTAGTGCGGCGGTGGCGCCAGCAACGTCGGAACCAGCAACACGTCATGGGCACCCATTCCCGCGACGAACCGGCGGGTCTGGGCGTGGATGGCCTCGATGGCGTCGGCATAGTCGACGCCGGCAGTGGTGAATCCCTCGCGCATCATCACCCAGCTGCTGGGCTCGAACTCGTCCTCGCGTGGATCGCGGCCCAGATGGGACTTCGCGAAGTTGTACAGCTGCACATTGCTGACGTTGTGCAGCACGGCGATCGCGTCGGCGACGACATCGGGGTCGAACGACGGTGCGCCCGGCTCGATGTGATGGCCGGCCGATTCCAGTGCGCGCCCGGCAGATTCGACGGCGGCCGCGACGCGCGAGTCGGTCGGCGGGGCCGGAAACGGGGAGTGCGCGGCGATCAGGATCCGCTGGCGCGGCGGCGGATCACCGATGGCGCGCAGAAAGGCTTGGGCGGGCGGCGATGCGTTGTACGGATCGCCGGGGGCGCCACCGGTGACCGCGTCAAGGAGAGCGGCGCTGTCGCGGACCGTGCGCGTCAGCGCGTGCTCGACGGCCAGTCCCTCCAGCAGCTGCCCGGACGGTGCGAACGAGGTGCGGGCACGTCGGGGTTTCAGCCCGACCAGGCCACAGCACGACGCGGGCACCCGGATCGAGCCGGTGCCATCGCCACCCGAGGCTGCCGGCACGACGCCGGCGGCCACCGCCGACGCCGACCCACCACTGGAACCACCCGGGGTGATGTCCGGCGACCACGGATTGGCGGTGCGGCCGAACAACGACGGCTCGGTGGTGCAGTGATTGCCCCATTCCGGGGTGTTGGTCTTGCCGAACACCACCAGGCCGGCGTCCAGGTAGCGCTGCACGATCCACGCGGTGTCCGGCGCGATGTGATCGCGCAACGCCCGCGAACCCATCGCCTCGCGGGCACCGGCCAGTGAGGCGCCAAGATCCTTGAGCAGGAAGGGAACTCCGGCCACCGGCCCGGCGGTCCCGCTGCGCAGCGCGCCACTCTCGTCGAGGGCGACGGCCTGGTCGCGTCCGCGTTCGAACAGGTCGGTGATGACCGCATTGAGCCCGCGGGTGGCGTCGAGGCGCAGGATCGCCGCGTCGAGCAACTCGGCGGCGGACACGTCTCCGGAAGCGGCTAGTGCGGCCTGCCCCATGGCATCGAGGTCGGCGAGCTCAGCGGCGAATGTGGGATCCATTGTCACGGATCCTCGCCGCCAGGCCCGGCACCGGCAAGTTGGCGCGCGGAACTATCCGTTGCCGCCGGGGGTGGCCAGTTCGCTCGACTGGCTCTGCTGGGCGGCGGCATCCTTGGCCGCCTGCTCCTCCTCGGCCGCCTTCTCCGCCTGGCCCTCCGGGCTGGCCAGCGAGTTGCCTGCCTTGCCCGCGGTGGCAAGCTTCGCGTTGCAGTTCAGGTAGAGCAGCACGGTGTCGGTGACGGGGGAGAAGTTGTCGCCCTTGAGCCAGTCGGCTTTCTGTGACCGCGTCACCACACAGTCGCCCTGGTTGATCGAGTCGCCGACGGATGTCGCGATGACCGCTTTCTGCCCGGCGTCGCCGATCGCCTTGGAGGCGTCGGAGTACGACTTGCCGGCGTAGTCGTCGGCCAGCGCGACACCGGATCCGAGCGTGAGGGACATCGCACCGAGCGTGAGTGCTCCGAGTCCGAGCCGAACGAGCTTGGTCATCTGTGTTCCTCCACGGCAGATCCCGACAAGGCAGCGTCACAGGCGCCGGGACGCGAAAACTGAGAATAAGACGACTTACTGGCAACTAACTGGGTGACAGCTGGTGGCATGCTGGCAGCCGGCAAGGGTCGCGCGGCCCCGTCTCTTTGCCTACCGGAGCCCGGTCTGTCACGTCGCCGATATCGTCCGGTCGGCCCGGACTAGTTGACTGGCCGCATGTCTGAGACCACGACCGAGCCCGACACCGCCGCCGTCCCGGCCGCCGACGAGCAGCCGCACGAGCGGACCACCATAGTCATCCGCCACGTCCTCGAGCGTCAGATCGCCGCGGGCCAGGCACTGAGCAGCCAATTGCTGGATGCTGCAACAGATGTCACGACCGCAATCGCGCACGCACCCGCAGCATTCGCGGGCGCTATTCAGGACGGCGAGACCATCGCCGCGGCCTGGGAGCGCACCGGCACCGGCGTACAGGACGTCGTCGACGACGCTCGCGGCCGGCTCCGTGCCGCGGTCGTCAGTTACGTCGGTCATCAGGCCACCTTGCCGGTGGCCGTCCTCGGCTACGCCGGTGAGGTCGCCGGTTCGGTGGCCTCCGCGCAGGGCACGCTCGCAGGTTCGGCCCTCGACGGTGCGTTCGCCGTCGCGGCCGCCGCAACCCAGGGTGACGACGTGCGGGCGGCACTCGGCCGCAACATCGAGGAATTGCGGGCCACCGCGACCGCCGCCCGGGGCGACGTCAGCGAGTCGGTCAAGCGGGCCGGCCGCGAGGTCCGCGAGGCCGTCGGCGGCGAACTCGAGCCGCTGGTTGCCGCCATCACCGGTGCCGGCGAGGATTCTTGACAGACAACGAACTTCAGGTGACAAGCGGCACACTCAGGCGTGTGGCGCGGCGGCCGCGGTCGGTCGGCTGGCACAGTGGTGGTGTGGCACAAACACAGCGGACACGATCGGGCTCCTGGCGGCATCCGTTGTCGCTGGGGTTCGAAGCGCACCGCGGCCTGCTGTTGCTGCGTCTGCGCTGGCACGAGCGGCGCGCGCCCACCTCACATACCCGTGCTGGTGACGCGTCGTCGATATGACGACGGGGTCTCCCCGCAGAACTGACTGAAGGCCCGGGTGAACGACCCGACGCTCTCGAAGCCCACCGCGGTGGCGGTCTGCTGCACGCTCTGGGTGGGGGCAGCCAGCAGGGCCATCGCGCGCAGCATCCGGGCGTGTAAAAGGTAAGTGCGCCAAGATATCTCGGCTTCACTCTGGAACTGCCTCCGCAGGGTCCGCTCCGACACTGCCACCGCGCGGCACACCTCGGCGAGCGTCACCGACTGCAGGTGCGCCTTGGTGTAGGCCATCGCCGCGGCGACCACCGGATCGTCGGAGCTCGGAAGGCTCAGCGGCGCTTCGTGATCCAGCGCCTCGGCCACCAGATTGGCCAGCGTGCGAAAGAAACCGTCGGACGCGTCATCGCCGGCTTCCCGGTAGATCGGCCAGCGCAGGGCGTAAAGCATCATCTCCCGGATCAGCGGGGAGACCGCCAGGATCCTGGCGCGGTCGCCGGCGGTCGGGATGAGTTCCGGGTCGAACATCACCGCCAGAGTCTTGACGGCGGGGTTCATGGTCGCCTGGTGTTCCAGTCCGGCCGGGATCCAGGCGGCCTGCTGGGGCGGCAGCAGATAGTGCGCCGATGCAGTCTCGACCTCGACGACGCCGCCGATCGCATATTCGATCTGATGCACGTCGTGGAAATGCCAGCCGGTGACCAGCAGCTCGCCCTCGTACAGATAGCTGCCGGCCAGGACCCGTCCACCACGGCGCAGTTCGACCTGGCCGATGTTGGCCGGTTGAGGCTCCGGCCTGATTTTGGCCGTTCCGGCGCCCAGGCCATTGTTGGCCGTTCCGGCGCCCAGGCCATTGTTGGCCGTTCCGGCGCCCAGGCCATTGTTGGCCGTTCCGGCCAAGTGTCTGGCCGAATGTGCGGAGACGGTCACGATTATCGAGGGTACAACTGAGGCCATGAATGTCGACGACCTGATCCTGGTGAGCATTGACGACCACGTCGTGGAGCCCCCCGACATGTTCCTCAACCACGTCCCCGCCAAGTACAAGTCCGAGGCCCCGATCGTCGTCACTGACGCACACGGCGTCGATCAGTGGATGTATCAGGGCCGCCCCCAGGGTGTCAGCGGGCTGAACGCCGTCGTGTCGTGGCCGGCTGAGGAGTGGGGCCGCGATCCGGCCGGCTTCGCCGAGATGCGTCCGGGTGTCTACGACGTCCACGAGCGGGTGCGCGACATGAACCGCAACGGCATCCTCGCCTCGATGTGCTTCCCGACCTTCACCGGATTCTCCGCCCGGCACCTGAACATGACCCGCGAAGACGTGACGCTGGTGATGGTGTCGGCCTACAACGACTGGCACATCGACGAGTGGGCCGGCTCGTACCCGGACCGCTTCATCCCGATCGCGATCCTTCCGACGTGGACGCCGGAAGGGATGTGCAACGAGATCCGCCGCGTCGCGGCGAAGGGCTGCCGGGCGGTCACCATGCCCGAGTTGCCGCACCTGGAGGGCCTGCCCAGTTACCACGACGAGGATTACTGGGGCCCGGTGTTCCGGACGCTCTCGGAAGAGAACGTGGTGATGTGCCTGCACATCGGCACCGGCTTCGGGGCGATCAGCATGGCGCCCAACGCGCCGATCGACAACCTGATCATCCTGGCCACCCAGATCTCGGCGATGTGCGCCCAGGATTTGTTGTGGGGTCCGGCGATGCGTAACTACCCGGACCTGAAGTTCGCGTTTTCCGAGGGCGGGATCGGCTGGATCCCGTTCTATCTGGATCGCAGCGACCGGCACTACACCAACCAGAAGTGGCTTCGCCGCGACTTCGGCGACAAGATGCCCAGCGAGGTGTTCCGGGACCACTCGCTGGCCTGCTATGTCACCGACAAGACGTCGCTGAAGCTACGGCACGAGATCGGCATCGACATCATCGCCTGGGAGTGCGACTACCCGCATTCGGACTGCTTCTGGCCGGACGCACCCGAACAGGTCCTCGCAGAGCTGAACGCTGCCGGCGCGTCGGACTCCGACATCAACAAGATCACCTGGGAGAACTCCTGCCGGTTCTTCAGCTGGGATCCCTTCGCCCGCACCGCCAAAGACCAGGCGACGGTGAAGAGCCTGCGCGCCAAGGGCGCTGACGTCGACGTGTCCATCCGGTCACGCAAGGAGTGGGCCGCCCGCTACGCCGAAAAGCAACTCACCAAAGCCTGACCCCCTTCTCGCAAAGTGCGGAGCTGGATCGCGTCTCGCACTCGCCGCTCTGTGTTCTCGGGGCGGTCCTCGGCGGCCCTGCGGGGACCTATTTCAGCAAGCCCAGAAGTTGGTTGAAGCACTCCGCCATGGAGGGATGGGTGTAGATCTCGTCGCGTAACGCGGTGGCCGTGATGCCGTGTCTCATGGCGAGAGCGACGATGTTGATGACTTCTTGCGCATCGTGGCAGAGCAGCGCAGCGCCCAGGATCTCGTCGGTGTGGGCGTCCACCAACACCTTCATCATCCCTTCGGTCTCACCGACGATGCGCGCGCGGGCGACGGTCGCCAGCTTGACCACCGAGCTGACCGCGGTGCGCACATCTCGGCCAACAGCTCGGGCTTGTCGTTCGGTAAGGCCGACCCGGGCAAGCGGGGGCGTCAGGAACAGGCAGCTGGGGACGGCCACGCGGTCAGACGCACGCCGTGGTGCGGTGGCGCCGTCGAGTTGGTCCAGGACGATGCGGTAGTCGTCGAGGGAGACGTAGGTGAACTGAGGGCCTCCGTTGACGTCACCGACGGCAAAGATGTGCGGGCGGGTGGTGCGTCGGTAGTCGTCGACGACGATGGCACCGTCTGTGTCGACGTCCACGCCGGCGCGCTCGAGTGCGAGGTTGGCCGTGTTCGGTGCGCGGCCCGCCGCCACGAGCACGGTGTCGGAGTCGATGACATGCGTCGTTCCGTCGGTGGTGTACTCGACGCGGGCCAGCGGTGTAAGGCCAGGCCGTTGAATGGTCTGCACCCTTGAGACATTCGCGCCCACGACCACGGTGACACCGCGATCTCGCAGCAGATCCTGTGCGGCGTCGGCGATGTCGTCGTCCTCACCGCCGAAGACGGCAGGTCGGTGTTCCAGAACTGTGACCGAGGTGCCGTAAGCGGCGTACATGGACGCGAACTCCAGCCCGATATACCCGCCCCCCAGAACCAGCAGCCGGTCGGGACGTGATGCCAACCGAAGCAGTTGCGTGCTCGTCACGGCGGCCGGGCAGTGTCGTAGCCCTGGAACGTCGGGTATCACCGGTACCGATCCGGTGCCGATGACCACGGTGTGGGCGGTCACCTCTACGACGCCATCCTCGGTGTTCACCGTCACCCGGTGCTCGTCGAGGAAGCGGGCGGCGCCGGTCAGCACCGTGGCAGTCTCGATCGGATCGAAGGCGGCGCGATTCGTCGCCCGCAGACCGGCGGTGAGGCGTTCGGTACTGGCCACCGCCTGCGCATAGGCCGACGCACCGGTGGCGCCGTCAGCGCTCCGCTCACCTTGGTACACCATGGATTTGGTGGGGATGCATCCGGTGTTGATGCAGGTGCCGCCATACATCGACGCGGACTCCTCGACCAAGACGACCCGCTGGCCGCGGGCACCCAGCGTGGCGGCGAGCGTCTTGCCGCCCTTACCGAATCCGATCACAAGCAGATCGGTCTGCAGAAAAACTTTGTCGGTCATCGGTGGCCCCTGTCGTCATCGAAGTTGGGTGGGTGGGTTTCATTCACGTTCCGGCGCAGCCGAAGTTCTTGACCTGTGTGCCCATATGTGCTGCTGCCCAGGTCAATTCATCGGCACCGGTGACGGCCACCTGAAGGCGTCACCCGCCCTGCGCCAGCCGTGCGGTCTGGGAGGAGAAACTTGTTGAAGCGATCCAACCCGCCGTGTGCCTTCATCGCGGTGTCGATGAGATCCGTCATGGCTCTCGTGGGTTGCAGCTTCAGCCCACCGGATCACACGGGCTGCGGGTATCCGTCAGATGACTATGCCTAGCGCGCCATGCAATTGGCTGCGGCTGGTGATTCCCAGCTTGGGAAACACCTTGTACAGATGGGCGGCGACGGTGCGGTGCGAGACGTAGATGCGGTCGGCGATCTCGCGGTTGGACAGGCCGGCGGCGGCCAGTTGCGCGATCTGGAGCTCTTGAGAGGTCAGGATGGCGGCGGGCCCGGTTTGGGGAGCGCTCGCCGCGGTGCTCACGCCGGCGGCCCGCAATTCAGCGGCGGCTCTATCAGTGAAGGGTGCGGCCCCTGCGGAGTCGAACGCAGCGAGGGCCGCGGCCAGGTGGGTTCGCGCGTCGGTGATGCGGCGGCGCCGACGAAGCCACTCGCCATAAAGCAGATGTGTTCGCGCCGTCTCCAGTTCGGCGTCTGCGTCCTCACCGACCGTCAGCGCGGCAAGGAAGCGCTCCTCGGCTTCGCTATCGGTTTCGGCGAGCACCGCGTGCGCCCGATGCACCAGCATGACCTCCAATCCGGAGCCGAGCCGATGCGCCTGCTGCTCGAAATCGGCGAGAAGTGGCCGGGCGAGCTCGGGTCGATTGCACCCGGCGGCCGCCTCGGCGAGGTCGGCGATGGCCCATCGCCGGCTGGTCCGATGCTGGGTCATTTTCAGTAGATGACTCAACGCCTCGGTGTGGTTGGCAGAACAGAGCGCCGCCAGGCCTGCCGCCCAGTGCGCGTCGTCATTCCACAGGATCGCCGGATCCTGGGCCAGCAGCTGTCGGGCCCGGTCGCTGGTCTGGTGGGCCGGCTCGAACTTGCCCTGCCAGATCAGTGCACGAGAGAGGGTGGCCGCCGCCGACGCCGCCGTCATCGGCAAGTTCATGTCCTCGGCCATGCGCAACGCGTTCTCGGCCGCAAGTACCGCCGCTTGGATTCGCCCCTGCAGGATGAGCAATCCTGCTGCCCCGCGCAAACCTTCGCACTCATCGGCGGCCGATCCTGTATGGCGGGATCTGTTCTGGACGTGGTTCCAGCACGCCAAGGCATGGTGGCGGTCGGATACCGCCTCGGCGGTGAAGGCCAGCGCCATCGACAGCAACGGGGCGTCGGTGACCTCCTCGAGGAGAGCGGGTAGTCGGGCTCGCAGACTCAGGCCTTCACCGGTGTCGTCGACCAGTGCCAAGGCGATCGCGGTCAGCGGGTCATCGGCGCTGTCATCGAGCCGGCGGATGGCGGCCACGATGTCGCGTCGCGGTTCCTCTGCCAGGCCGTGCATGCGGCACTCGATGGCCGCGGCCCACAACAACTCTCGCATTCGGACATCGTCATCGTTGAACTTGTCCGCCAGTGCCAAGAGCTCAGCGGCGGGTTGGCCCGGAACCGCCGCAGTGACGTTGAGGACGAACCGGGTGATCGCCAAGGGTTGCGCCCCGTAATGCAAGTTGGCCAGCGGCTCGGCCTCTTTCAGGATGCTGATGGCTTCGGCCGTCAACCCTGAACTGCGCGCGACTTCCGCCGCCGCGGCCAGCCGCTGGACCCGGCAGTGCAGGTCGGGGGAGAGCACCGCGGCGCGCCGCAGCGCGGCGGCGGCTTCGGCCCCGGCGCCACGGGCCTGGGCGTGCTCGGCCGCGTGTTCCAGATCGACGGCCACCTGTTCATCGGGGCCGAAGGCCGCCTCAGCCCGGTGCCACGCCGCCCGGGTCGGATCGGTCACGGCGTCGGCCAGTGCCCGGTGCACGAGGACGCGCGTTGACAGCGGAGCGGCGCCATAGGCCGTGGAGCGGATCAGGGGGTGGCGAACCCGGATCCGGCCCCCGCCGACGGCGATCAGACTGGCCTGCTCCAGTGGCGCCAACTGATGAGTGAGATTCAGCCCCATCGCGCTTGCTGCGCTGCTGATTTCGGTTATCGAGCCGTCACTGGCGGAGATCAGCAACAGCAGTAGTCGGCTGCCGTCAGACAGCGCCTCGAGCTGGGCCAGAAACGCCCGTTCGACGCGCCGACTGGTGGGCAGCGGTTCGCCGGCGAACACCGCAGCGTCACCGCCACGTTCACCGACTGCCGTACACAATTCGATGACCGCAAGAGGATTGCCGTTGGCCTGCCCGAGCACGCGTTGCTGCAGGAACGCGTCGACGTGATGCGCCGACTTGCGGACTGTCTCGGTGAACAATTGCTCGGCGTCCCGCGGAGCCAACGGGCCCAGCGAAAGCCGGGGCAGGCCATCCAGATATGGCGCAGCTCCATCGAGCCCGGTGCGTTCGGCGCACAGCATCATCAGCGGTGCGTTGGTGAGCCGGCGGGCCACGAAGGCCAAAACGTCGAGTGAGGACTGGTCGAGCCACTGCACATCGTCGACGACGAGGACGAGGCGTCGACGGGCGGCTGCCTCCTCCAGAAGTCCGAGCACCGCGAGGCTGACGAGTAGCCGGTCCGGGGCCGGGCCCGCGTCCAGCCCGAACGCCGTCATGAGCGCGGTGCGCTGGCGTTGTGGCAACTGATCGGCGTGAGTCAGCACCGGATGGATGAGTTCGTGTATTCCTGCGAAGCCGACTTCACTCTGGCTTTGTAGGCCCGAGCAGCCGAGTCGGTGATACCCGTTGGCGACCGCCCAGTCGGCAGCCGACGCCAGCAGCGTTGACTTGCCGATGCCCGCCTCACCGTCGACAACGAGCGCCGCACCGCTGGTGGATATCGCTGCGAGCGTGTCAGTGACGAAGGCCAATTCCGCTGACCGTCCGAAGAACACGTTTGCCAATCTAGCAGTCTGAGTTTGGCTTGCCAACGCAGCTATACTTGTCAGGATGCGCACTGATCCGTGGTCCGACGACGCGTGTCCGATCGCCCGCACGATGTCGGTGCTGGGTCAGCGGTGGGCGATCCTGATCGTCCGCGAGGCCATGCTGGGCCGGTCCCGGTTCTCTGAGTTCCGCGCACAATTGGGCGTGGCCTCCGACGTGCTCAGCGCACGCCTGTCCGAGCTGGTGGCGGCCGGCATCCTCGAAGTCGTCGACTACCGCGATCCGGGCGACCGGACCCGCAGTCGCTACGTGCTGACCGATGCCGGACGCGACCTGGCGCCCGTACTGGCAGCAATGGGGCAGTGGGGCCACAAATATGTAGCCCGGCCCTACGGCAGCGGTTACCGGTTCGTCGAGGAGGAAACCGGCGAACCGGCCCGAATAGGATTCCGTCGTGCCGACGGCACCTGGGTGCCGACGCGGCGCATCGCGCTCACCGACACCTACGCCGGTTAGCTGCGGATGAATTCGAGCAGATCGCGGCCGAGCTGCTGTTGGTAGTCACCGTGAATACCATGAGGCGCACCGGGATACACACGCAGGGTTCCGTATCGCACGCGCTCGATCGCCTGTGAAGCGGCGGCGTGGATGGGCACGATCTGATCATCGTCGCCATGCGCGATCAGGATCGGCACGTCGAGAGCCTTCAAGTCTGCGGTGAGATCGGATTCCGAGAATGCCTTGACGCAGTCATACGCCGAGGCGAGACCGGTCTGCATCCCCTGCAGCCAGAAGTGATCGACCAGCCCTTGTGAGACGCGCGCACCCTCGCGGTTGAACCCGTAGAAGGTCACCGCCAAATCCTTCCAGTACTGCGATCGGTCGGCCAGCACGCGGACCCGGATGTCATCGAACGTCGACAGCGGGGTTCCGTGTGGATTTGTTGGCGAGGCCACCATCACCGGCGGCACCGCCCCGACGGTGACAACTTTGCGCACCCGGCCCGCCCCGTGGCGAACCGCATACCGCAGGACCTCGCCACCGCCGGTGGAATGCCCGACGACCACGGTATCCGACAGTCCCAAACCATCGACCAGCGCAGCCAGGTCGGCTGCGTAGGTGTCCATGTCGTTGCCGGTCCAGGTGTGCTCTGAACGGCCGTGTCCGCGGCGATCATGCGCGATGACCCGGAAACCGTTGTCGGCGAATAGTTTCAGCTCGACGTCCCAGGCATCCGCGGATAGCGGCCAGCCGTGACTGAAGACCACCGTCGGTCCTGTTCCCCAGTCCTTGTAGTACAGCTGCGCTCCGTCGGAGCCATCGAAATACGGCATACAGGTCAGTGTGGCGGGCTCTGCCGACCGATGCCATAGGTCAGATGACTGGCGCGACGCCAAAGAAGCGTGCCACAGCCCTGATCGACAACGTAGTCATTTGACGGATGGAGCACTTGAGGAGTGGACGGCATTCTAGAACGACCGAAGCCTCAGGGAGACAACACATGACGACCGTCGTCAACGACAATGGCGCCGCGTACGCGGCAAACCTGCAGATCGAAGTGGCCGGCGAGCGCTTCGCCTACCGGCGATTCGGTTCGCCGTCGGCCAGCTTGCCGCCGCTGGTCCTGCTTCAACACTTCCGCGGGAACCTGGACTACTGGGATCCCGCACTGCTCGACGTGCTTGCCGTCGATCGCGAGGTGGTCACCGTCGATCTGCGCGGTGTCGGCGGATCCACTGGGGCCAGCCCGGACAATGTCGATGGCATGGCGCGTGATGCGTTGCGGTTCATCGACGCACTGGGCCTTGCGACGATCGACCTCCTGGGCTTCTCGCTCGGTGGACATATCGCCCAGGAGATCGCGCTGGTACGCCCGCGTCTGCCGCGCCGGTTGGTACTGGCCGGCACGGCGCCACAGGGTGCGCCGGATCTGCATCGATGGGCGGATGACGTCTACGGCTACGCCTGCGCCGACGACATCACGCCCGAGGGCTTCATCGCGCTTTTCTTTTCGGGATCGCAGCAGAGCACCCAGCGTGGCTGGGATTACCTGGCCCGCACACACACTCGTACCGCCGACCGCGATCCCGAGACGACTCTCGCCTGCCGCGACGCCCAGTATCAGGCCTTGATGACCTGGGGAATCCCGGAATCAGCCAAGCTCGAACGACTTTCGGCGATCACCCAGCCGACCCTGGTAGCCAACGGCGACAACGACACCATGATGTCGACGAAGAACAGTTACCTGCTGGCCGAGAAGATCCGCGGCGCCCAGATCCGTATCTACCCCGACGCCGGCCACGGCTTCCTCGACCAGTACCCAGAGGACTTCGGCCACCATATCCGCCAATTCCTCGGACACTGAAGGAGACCCCCATGACCGATCTACTCCAGAAGACCCTGCAGGCCTACGGCGGAACCGACCGCTGGAACCAGCTGACGTCAGTCAGCGCACACAAACGCTTCGGCGGTGCGATCTGGGACATCAAACAAGTCCCCGGCATCGTCGACGACGGAGACATCACCGTCTGGATCAAGGATCAGCGCACCTCGCTGTGGCCGTTCACCGCACCCAACCTGAGGACCTCCTACACACCAGAGCGCGTAGGAATCGAGACACTCGACGGTGACGTCGTCGAGATACTCGACAACCCGCGCGCCTCGTTTGCCGGCCACACCCTCGAAACACCCTGGACAACACTGCAGTTGGCCTACTTCACCGGCTACGCCATGTGGACCTACACCGCCGAACCGTTCACCCTGACGTTGCCCGGCGTGCGCACCGAAGAAGGCGAGCCGTGGACCGAGAACGGGCAGACCTGGCAGCGGCTGCACGTGAGTTACCCCGACACCATCGCCACCCACAGCCCGCACCAGGTGCTGTACATCGACGACGACGGCCTGATCCAACGCCGGGACTACCAGGTCGACATCGCCGGCGGCTCCCCGGCGGCCCACTACGTCTCGGACTTCGACGAGATCGGCGGCATCGTGGTGCCGCGCACCCGGATGATCTACGTCCGCGATGCCGACAACCACCCCGTGCCGGAACAGCTCGTGGTGTCCATCGCGCTCACCGACATCACCCTCGACTAGACAACTCGCCCAAAGGAAGTGGCCACCGTGTCAGATTACGTCTCCGACCGCGCCGAGGACCTCTTCACCGAAGAGTCCGACGGAGAGCGCTTTCACTATCGTCGATTCGGCCGCGCAGGAGCCATTCCGCTGGTGCTGTGCATGCGCCTGCGAGGCACCATCGACCACTGGGACCCCGCACTGCTCGACGCCCTGGCTGCCGAGCGGGAGGTCATCGTGTTCGACAACCGGGGCACCAGCCTGTCCAGCGGTGTCGCGCCGTCCACGATCGACGGCCTCGCCGACGGTGCCATCGCCTTCATCCGCGCTCTCGGCCTCGATCAGGTCGACGTCATGGGCTGGTCGCTCGGAGGAATCGTGGCTCAGGGCGTCGCGCTGCGTGCCCCGGGCCTGGTGCGTCGATTGATCGTGGCAGGCAGCACCCCGGCGGGCGTTCCCGGCCAACCGACGCCTGGCCCCAAGGTCGGCGAAGTTCTCGCCCATCCCATCAACGACGACGAGGACTACCTCTACCTGTTCTTCCCTGAGGCCGAGGCAGCGCGATCCGCCGGCCTGGAGTCCCTGCGCCGCTTGGGCATTCGGCTCGGCCACTCGCACGCCGTCGTCCAAGACGATACCTACCGCGCACAGATCACAGCCATCGCAGGATTCAAGGGATACTACGAGCGCCTCCCCGAACTGACCCTGCCGGTCCTCGTCGCCAACGGCGCCCACGACGTCATGATCAATTCTTACGCCACCTACGCCATGTCGCAGAAGCTGCCCGACGCGAAGGTGGTGCTGTACAGCGACGCCGGCCACGGATTCCTCTACCAACACATCGAAGACTTCGCCCACGAAGTCAACTGTTTCCTCAACTGACACAGCGTCACTCAGCTATCAGAAGGCGACCATGTCGACGAACTTGACCATCGATGTCTTCACCGGTGGGTACAAACGAATCCCCCACGGTGGGGTGCCAGGCTGGGACCCCAGTCGGCAGGCCACCTGGCCGGCCTCCACCGCCACGCTGATCTCGGGGAGCGATCATGCCGTTCTGATCGATGCCCTATTGACCACGTCGGAAGGTGAACAGCTGGCACGTTGGGTCAGCCAAACCACCGACAACGATCTGTCACTGATCTACATCACCCACGGACACGCCGATCACTTCTTCGGCGCCGGTCCGCTACTGCGCCAGTTTCCGCGGGCTCAGTTGGTGACACACGCCGAAGTACTCGACGAAGCGCGTCAGCAGACGGAGCCCGCGACGATCGCCGCCTGGACGTCCTGGTTCGACGGACAGTTCGATCTACATCCCACCATCCCAGAAGAACTATCGTCAGACCATGTCGATCTGGACGGCCACACGCTGCGCATCCTCGCCGTTGGCGGCGCCGACGGCGTGACCGCCACCATCGTGCACATAGCCGAACTCGACACCGTCATCTCAGGCGACATCGCCTACAACGACATCCACATGTGGTTGGCGGGCTCGACGGCGGCAAGCCGCGCAGACTGGATCGCATCCATCGACACGATCGAGGCGCTACGGCCAAAGACCATCATCACAGGGCACCGCGACCCCGACGCTCCAGACGACGATGCTCAGCGGATACTCGACCAATCACGGCAATACATAACTGATTTCGACCATGCCGTCACTGTCGCAGATGCAGCCGGTGACGTGGTGGAATCGATGCTGGCGAAGTACGAACATTTCGGCAATCCCTACACCTTGTATGCCGCAGCCGCCACCCAGTTCCCAGTACCACCCAACCAGAGTCCCCGGTAAGTCTGAACCGCCCCGGTATGTCCACCACCGCGAGGGCATCACGTGGGCCCGGTGCACCGACGATCTCAGCGCAAGAAGTTTGGGATCGGTAGCCGCGAGCCGCATCTGTACTTCTCTCGTGACGGTGCCACCGAGGCGCCGCGCGAACGAAGGGAACACAGGTGAAGCGAATTCTCGCGGTCGGTGTCGGCGTGCTCGGCTGCAGCATGCTGCTCATGGCTTGCTCCGACAACAACAGCAGCAGCAAGGGCTCCAGCTCGGCGACGGGTGCCGCGCCCACCAGTGTCTCGGTGGCCTCCAGCGGGAAGACGTCGGTGAAGGTCGAGGGAAATGACCTGCAGGGCCTGGACCTGAACTCCGTGACCTGCGTGAAGCAGGGCGGCACGATCAACATCGCCAGCGGCGCTGTGGGCGGCCAGCAGGGGCTCGGTGTGGTCATGAAAGACGGTCAGCCGCCGACCGTGCAGTCCCTCGGGATGGTCGTCGACGGCAACGCGCTCGCGGTGAGCGACAACATGGGCATGAAGACCGGTTCTGCCGACGTGAAGGTGGACGGCAACACCTACACCATCACCGGCGAGGCGGCCGGCGCCGACATGAAGAACCCCATGGCCGGCATGATCAGCAAGAAGTTCGAAATCTCCGTCACCTGCAAGTGACGTGACCAACCGTTCGGGCGGCGGGAGGCGGACGTGCCGAGCACGTCCGCCGTCTCGCCGTTACCTGTATCGGCGGCCGTGGCCGACTTATGATCCAGCCGTGTCCATCACCGGCGATCTGCAGCGGGCCCGCCAGCTCGCCCTTGCCGCCCAGGAAGAGAAGGCCAAAGACCTCCTGCTGTCGCTGATGCCGCAGATCGAGAACGAGGACCGCGACGACCTCGCACTCGAAGCCTTCGCCCAACTGGGCGAAATCTATCTCACCCGAACGGCTTACGACGGCACCCGCGAATGCCTGAAGCGCATGACCGACTGCCTCGCCGCATACCCCGACCGCGGAGCCGAGACCGACCTCATGGTCGCCCGCTACATCCTGCGAGCACGCTTCCTGCGCACCGGTCTGGCCGCGGCCGCCGGTGAACACGAAGAAGCCGCTCGGGAACTGACCGGACTGCGCGACGACGACGCCGCGCAGCGGTTCGCCGACCTGGAGCCCGAACAGCGCCACCTCGCGACGTTGGCCGGGGTGCTGTGCGCGACGGCGCTGTGCGACGACGACCTGCACGTGCCGGCAGCGCAGTTGTGGCAGGACGTCATTCCGGTCATCGACGAGCTGGCCGGGGGCACCGACGACGCCGACCAGCTGTTGGTCGCCGCCGGGCTGGCCTACGGCCGGTTCTGCGTGGAGACCGGCCGACTCGACGAAGGGGAGCAGTGGCTGCGTCGGGCCGGTGCCCGCGCGCAGCGCCGCGAGTGGAAACTGTATTGGGCCAGAGCCGAACTCGAGACCGCTGCCGCCATGTGGATGCGCGGCGATCATGAGTCCACCGAACGTTTGGTCGGGTCCGCCTATCCGGTGATCGCCGAGCATTCCCGCGCACATGACGTCGCCCGTTGCTGGCTGTATTTCGGGCTGACCCGGCTGGGTGTCGGCTGGCTCAAAGAGGCCGACGAATCCTGGGGCCACGCCGAGACGCAGTGGCGGGAGTTGGGCCGTCCGCTGTTCGTCCATCGCATTCTGTTGCAGCGCAGCTGGATTTCGGTGTTCCGCGGCCGCTTCGACGAGGCCGTCGAGCAGGTGGCGGAGGCGCGGCGGTTCCTCGACGGCTGGCCGCGATCGAGTTGGCTGCAGTATGCGCGGCTCGACGACCACCTCGGTTCGATCTGGCGGGCCGACGCGTTGGCGGACCTGAACTTCGACGGAATCGGCGATCCCTCGGACAGCTGGCAGGCCAACAAGGAGCGGCAGGTCGCCTCGCTTGGCGTCACTCGGTTCGAGTCGGGAAGCGACCGTCACCGCAGTGCGCTGGCCAAGCTGGAGAAGGCCGCGGAACTCAAGATTCCGGCCGCGCTCGCGGTCGACTCGGTGCGCTACGCCATGACGGATGCCGACGCGCGCTGGCGGTGGGCGTCCCAGGTCTCGGCGCGCATGCTGGCCGGCGCTTTCTCGGTGGCCTGGGAGTGGGAGAACGACGAACTGCTCAGCGAACTCATTGAATACCACTGCGCACGAGGCACTTTCGCCAGCGAGCCGCGCGGCGAGGCTGGCGGCTGGGAGGCGCCTGCCACGGTGACGGTTCCCGTCGAGACCTTCGACGAGGAGGCACTGGCCGCAGGCGGCTACTCGGTCGACGCCCTGACTCAGACGACACTCGGAGCCTTGCCGCCGCTACAGATGGATCCCGACGGCTCACCGATTCTGGCGCGCTACCGGCTGCTTGCGCAGAACCGCTACGGCCAGGCCGTCACCTCCGGCGGCCCCGTCTGGTCGACGTGGCCATGACCACGACCCTGGTGCTGCGGTACGCCGACGTCGGAGTGGCGACCTATGCCAGCCTGCGCATCGTCGGCAGGCCGGAACGCACCGTGACCTGGGTGGTGCACGAGCCGATCGTGCTCGCCGCGCTGGAGGAATTACGCGGGGCGCTGCCCGATCCCGACGGCGACGAGAGCCTGGCCGACGCGCTCGACCGGGCGTTGACCCGTGGCCCGTTCGCCACGGCGAAGGGGGAGTTGACCCTCGCCTACATCCTGGGTGTGCTGCTGATATCCGAGCCGGCGTGGCAGCTGATCGGGGAATGCGTCGCCGATCCGCGCCCGGTCGTGTTCGTCTCACCGAGCGCGCGCCTGGCCCGGATTCCGTGGGCGGCATTGGCGGTTCCGCTGACGGGGCCGAGTCCCGAGGAGTTGGTCGCCGCCCGCAAGGAGGCGGTCACCTTCAAAGGGACCACCGCGGCCCGCATTCCGTGGCAGCTCGCCGACATCGACACCGTCACCGAGGGTGTGCGGCTGATGGAGATGGTCGACGTGGTGATGGCGGTACCGCCCAACATCGTGCACGCCCCTCGCACACCGGCACGCTGGCAGGAAAGACGCGGTGCGCCAGCACTTCTCGTGGTCGATCCGCGCGTACCGGGCCAGCGGCCCGATTCCGCCCTGGGTTCGGTGCTGGGCCGGCCGTCGAGCGAGGGCGCGCTGACCCGCCATTTCGGCGAGCTGCTCGCGCACCGCGCGGTGCTGCCCGAAGTCACCGCCCCGGTGGAGTTGTTCCGCCGAACCGACGCCGACCGGGGCTGGCTGGCCGCACACCTGAAGCTGGCTCCGAGCCGGATGCTGTTCGTCGGTCATGCCAGCGCCGCCGACCGTGCGCACGGCTACGCCGACCGCGCGGCCCTTCACCTGGCCTGCACGGCTGCGGCGGACGGCGCGGCCGAACCGGTCGGGGATCACCGCCCGCTGCTGGCCTCGGACCTGATGGCCGCCCAGCTGCCGGTGCCGCCGCGGGTGGCTCTGCTCGCATGCGGTTCCGGCGGTGACTATCAGTTCGACGAAGCGACCGGATTGGTCGCCGCGATGGTCCTCTGCGGCAGCGAGCTGGTGACCGCCACGCTGTGGTCGCTGCCGACGACGGCGGGCTATCGCCGGTTCACCGGGCGTGCCGAGGATCCGATGGCCGACGTGGTGATGGCCGTCGACGACGCGCACGAGGCCGACGACGCGGTGTTGAGCGTGAATCGCTGGCAGCGGGCCCAGATGCGCCGGTGGCGCGACGGCGATGCCACCGCGAGCCCGCTGTACTGGGCCGCGGTGGTCACCTTCGCGGTCGGGGGTGCCCGGTGAGCGGCGGCGGCCGCGACAGAGGGGCTGTGATCAGCTGCGGTGTCGATGAACGCGCCGAGCGTTTAGGCAGGGGGCACGCACACCGCGATCGCGGACTCGTCCTCCGGGAGGTAGTAGGCGTCGATGATGCTGCCGGGGGAGACCTTGGCCAGCGCGGCCTCGGGCACCAGGGTGACCTCCTGGGCCGGGAACTGGCCGCCGCCGGGTCGGGTGACGATCAGATCCAGTTCGACCTCGCGGAGCTCCTCACGCTCGCGGCCGGTGGCCCGCATCCCGGTCACCACGCCGCACGAGCGGGTGCCGAAGCGGATCAGATCGAGCTGGTCGTGGGTCAGCACGCCGTGGCGCAGCAGTGTGTGGTCGGCGGTGGCCCGCACCGCGATCGCATCGTCGGCCAGCGAGAGCTGCTTGCGGCTGGCCGGGTCGAAGGACACCAGCACGATCACGCCGGGGCGCAGGGCGGACAGCACCTCGTCATCCGCGCCGTGGCACAGTCGGCCGGTGAAGCGCTGGCCTGCAACGCTTTCCACTTCGATGACGATCACGGGATCGTCGGATCCCGCCACCATCTGCACCGTGCCTACGCCGATCGAGCGCGGGCAGCGGGTACTGCGTGGACGTCGCCTGCGCGGCGGCTGTCCGGCCAGGCCGGCGGCGACGATGATCGAGGCGAGTGCGATGGCGGAGACGACGGCGATGGCGCCCAGGAGTGCATCAGACATGGTGTGCAGCGTGCCGACAGTCGGCGGCTACCGAACCCAACTTTGCGCTGGCCTTATTCTGTCCGGATGAGCGCCGGCCCGGACACCGTCACAGGTGTCGGCACGTCGCAACCGCGGCGGGCCGTGATCGACCGTGCGTGGCGGATGATCGGCCCCGGCGTCGAGGTCCTGAGCGGCGACGACGGCGGGCCGCTGCGCAGGACGGTGAAGCGGATCATCGATCCGCTGGTGCTGAGGCTGCGCAGCAATCCCGCCTACTCCGCACCGTTCGTCGACGCCGACGTGGCGGCTGAGATGGCCGACGTGATCGGCGACCACGCGGACCGGCTGCGTTGGGCCGCAGCATGGTTCGATTTGATGAAGCAGGAACGCCGGCGTCTACGCATCACCACCGGCAATGCCCAGGATCTTTATTTCCCAGTGTGTTTCGAGCTCGCCGTCACCGACGGGGCGCCCGGCGGGAACGGGCTCGACGTGGCGTCGGCGGCGCTGCGTGCCGTTCACGACGACCGCGACCGCACCGCCGTGGAGGTGCTCAACGCGCATGTCGCCTCACCGCAGGTGATGGCTCGCCTGTCGGCCCAACTGCATCGCAGCTGGGCTGACGTTCGCGCCGACGACAGCATCAGCGGACCGTTCCTGGCCGGCCTGACCACGGTGCTGGGTCCGGCCGAGGGGCATCGCGCCGCCATTGCCCGCCAACGGGTGTGGTCGGCGCTGATCGCCGATGCGACGCCGCACAACCTCGGCGCCCGCGCCCGCAGTCAACCGTCGGCGTTGCCGTGGTCGCTGGTCGACCTGGGTCTGACCGCGGCGTTGCCGCTGGGGCCGCCGCCGTTGGCCGGGGGACCGGAGCGCGACCGGCCGCTGGACCGCAGCGTGGTCGACCGGGTGCGGGCCACTCTGCGCCGCGCGCTGGATCGTGACGAGTTGCCGGACGTGCCGCTGCTGTGCGCCGAGGAGGTCGACCGGGCTTGCGCGCCTTGGGGGTTCCTCGGTGAGGACAATCAGGCCGCGCTGGTGGCGGGTATCGAGGTGGCCGGCCAGCTGGCACCGCTCGACGAACGGGCCGTGACCACCTATCAGGTGGCGACGATCATCCAGGCCCGGTTGCGCAAGGAGGCGTACGTGCTGCACGCACGCCGGGTACTGGCCGGTGCCGACCCGTTGCATCCGCGTCAGCGGCGGGTCGTCGAGGACCTTGCGTGCTTCGCCCAGCCGTACCTGAGTCGGCTGTGGGCGCGGTTGCACGGCCGCGACGTATGGCAGGAACCCTGCGACGATGTCGACGATCTGCGTGCCCTGCTGGAAGGGGTGGCTCGTTCGGTCAGCCTCGACCACCGGCAGCGGATCAAGGCGATGCTGGAAGTGCAGGTGACCGAATGAGGTTGGTGGCCGACTCCGGGTTGTGGCGGATCGGGCCCGCGGTGGCCGCGGTACCGTCGGTCGCGGTGCTCGAGGTCGACGGCGCGGTGCTGGCCTGGACCGTCGACGATTCGGCGGACGCGTCCGGCGCACAGATCACCCTGACCGACGCCGCCCGCGCGGACTGGCTGTGGCGGGTACTCGGCGAAGACGGCCACCATGCGCTGGCCGCTGCGACAGCCGAACCGCCGGATCGCGATGCCGGAGTTGATCTTTCGGGCGTCGAGATACAGCCCGGCGCCGTGGACGGGTTGCGCCGGCTGGCCGTCGGGCATTGGCTGCGCCGGTGGTGGCCGGCCAGTGTGCGCGACGGCATCGTCGGCCTCGATCCGGCATTGCTGGATGCCGAGATAGCGCTGCTGACCGCCGATGCCGAGGACTTCGTCGCCGACGACGGCCTGGACGCCGACATCGGCGCGCTGCTGGCCCCGCACGCCGGCGCGCTCGCAATGCATCTGCTCGCCGGTGACCCGCGGGTGGTCGAGCTGGTCCGCAACTCCGTGCGGCTGGCCGAGGAGGTGGGCGTCGACGCGCCGGGCTGGGCCGACCTGAGCGACGCCCTCGAGAACGTTCAGCTGCAGCCGACGGCGGTGCGCCAGGACGACTATGCGCTGGCCGCCGGCGGCGACACCGGACCGACCCCGACGGGACTGATCGCCCGTGGCGCGGCGTCGATCGCGTGGTCCGGGGTGCCCAGTGGCGTCTTCGACGCCGCGGAGGACACCGTGAGATGGGCGGTGGCCGCCGACGGCGACCGGGTGACCGCGACGCTGCACACCGCGGTGATCGGACCCGGCTCACCAGCCGGTATCCCGGTGGCACTGCGCTGTGGGGACGTCGCCGGCGTGGGCGAACTCGACGGATCGGGCCGTGCGGTGATCCCGCTGCTCGATCGGTCGAACGCACCGTTGACCGCCGCGGGCGGATGGGACCAGGACTGGTCGGCCACCGCCGTCACCGTCGGGGCCGAGGTGGCGGAGGCTCCCGACGCGCGCGAACGGGTCCGGCGGTTCGCCCGGCAGCGACTCGCGCAACCGGGACCTGATGCGTTCCTCGCCGAGACCCTGGCCGCGGAGTCCGACTACTAGGCCATTGGCGACGGCGGTCCGGGCTTGACGTTGGCCGCGTCGCGGCGGCGGGCCGCCATCCCGGCCAGCGCCTCGAACACCACCCGGTGGGCGGCATTGACCGTCAGTTCGGCGTGGTCGTACGCCGGGGCGACCTCCACCACGTCGACGCCGACCACGTCGTGCTCGTAGCAGAGTTGCCGAACCATGCGCAGCAGATCGGCACTGGTGATTCCGCCCGGCTCAGGTGTTCCCGTGCCGGGCGCATGCGCGGGGTCCAGAACGTCGATATCGACTGATACATAGAGCTTTTCGGCCTTGTCGAGTGCTTCGGAGACGGCGCGTCGCATCACTTCCTTGAAGCCGTGGTCCCAGATCTCCTGCATGGTGTGCCAGGTCATGCCCTGTTCCTGCATCCACTCGAACGTGTCCTGGGGCGGCCAGTACCCGCGCAACCCGACCTGAACGAAATGCGTTCCGGGAACGGCCCCGGACTCGATCAGCCGTCGCATCGGGGTGCCATGGCTGGCCAGGTTGCCGTCGATGATGTCCGCGGTGTCGGCGTGCGCATCGAAATGCACGATCCCGACATTTCCGTAGCCGTGCACGTCGGCGACCGCCGTGGCCGACGGCCAGGTGATCGAGTGGTCGCCGCCCAGGACCACCGGCACGATGCCCCGCGATGCGACGGTGTGCACCCGCTCGCGGATGTTGGCGTGCGAGACCTCGGTCATCCCGTGCGGGCAATGCGCGTCACCGAAGTCGACGACCTCGAGCCAGTCGAAGATCTCCAGCCCGAGATCCATGTGATACGTGCCGGGTTCGTAGGCGGTGGCCCGGATGGCCCGCGGACCGAACCGGGCACCCGGCCGGTTGGTGGTGGCGATATCGAACGGGGCGCCGACGATCGCCACGTCCGGGCGCCAGCTGTCCAACTGCTCCGGCTCCGTCAGGAACGGGCGATGCCCGAACGAGGCCAGGCCCGCGTACGGCAGATCCAGTTGCCCGGCCATGCCGGGAGGCAGATCACGCGCGGGCTTGTGGTCATGACCGGAACTCATTGGCCAGACATTACCGCCGCCGAGCCGGCCGGGTTAGCCTCGACGGGAGAGCGTTCCGTAGGAGTCTGTGGGAGTTGACACGGTGAGCGAACCGACCAGAGCTGAGATCGCCCGCGCGTTCGCCCAGCATCGATTCGACGACGTTCTTCCGCACCTGGCCCGCGACGTCGTGTGGACGATCGTCGGCTACTCGGTGCTGGAGGGCGCCGACGCCGTCGCCACCACATGCCGTGACACCGCGGGCGGTCTCGCCGCCACCGTCGCAACCTGAGGGTCACAGCAGCGGGGTGTCGTACCCGTCGTTGTCGCCGTCGCAGATGCTGAGGTTCGGACTCACCACGTAGCGCGCCTGATTGCCGCCGGCCCGCCGGGCCTCGTACATCGCGGTGGTGGCCAATGCCACGATCTCGTCGAGGATCTCGTTGGGTGGGTGCTCGACCAGCGGCTGCAGCGGGGTGCTCACCACACCGATGCTGGCCGTCATCCCGGCCGGCGACGAGGCGATCGCACCCCGGATCCGCTCGATCAACGGTGACGAATCGGGTGTCGTGAAGCAGTCGGCGACAAGGAATTCCGCCTCGCTGACATGTCCGACGATCGCGTCGCGGCGCACCGTCTCACGCAGCGCCTGGCCCGCGGCCACCCGTGCCCGGTTGCCACCGCGGTTGCCTGCGACGGCGACCATCGCCGCGAAGCTGTCGATGTTTACGACGGCGATCACCAGGTAGCGGTCGTCGCCGCGGTTGCGCGAGGCCAGGAGCGTGGCCGTCTGCAGATAGAACGCGTCGCGGTTGAGCAGTCCGGTGAGCGGCTCGACCGCATCGGCGCCATCCTCGGCGCCGGTCAGCCACACCACCAGCCGGCAGGAGAAAGCCGCGAAGACATACAGCAGCAGGATCAATGCGACGCCGGCCAGCGTCAGCGCAAGGTCGGCGCCGGCCATCTGCACAGCCAGGTAGAGCAGGGTTCCGAGGGCGATGGTCAGGACCGTCGCCAGCAACCGCGGACCGTGAAAGAGCGCGGCGTACCCGATGATCAGTGCGAACGATGAGGCGCCCAGCAGTCCGTAGAGCGGCACCACCGGAAGGATGGACCCGATGGTGATGGACACCGCCGCGACGACGACCAGCAATGCCGACTCGTTGCGGGTCGGCCAGCGGTGCCGCAACCAGATGAACGTCGACGCGAAGCACAGTGCGGACACCACGATCAGCAGGGATCGGCTGAACGGCCACTGCAGTGTCGCCGAGCTGCCGATGGTCGACAGGGTGATCAGGCCCAGCGTGAAGACGCTGCCGGCGATCACCCGCGAGGTGTAGGTCTGCGCGCCACGGGCCGCGAGCAGGGCAGTCAAGGAGTAGTACTGATTCGCGGATCGGGTGGACAACGCCAGACGCATTACCCCACCCTTCGTGATCGCACCGCTGCTGTACGACTTGTCAGCAACGAAATCGCGCTTGCGCTACCGATGCCGGGTTCCGAGCCTAGCGAACGCTTTCTGCACTGGCCACCCCCGGTTTTCTCAGTTTTTCCGCAAACGACAATTCGACCCCTGTGGCGAATCGCCGGATTCGGTCACGTCACGACGACGACGGTCAGCTCGTTGCCTGTCCGCTCGACGTGCATCCCGGCGCGGCGTGCCACAGCGGCGACTGCCGCCGCGTCGCCGGGTTCGGATCGTGACGTCGCGAGCACCCTGGCGAAACGGCCCTTGTGCGCCTTGTTGAAATGCGTCACGACGGTCCGGCGGCCATCCGGGTGTTCGGCGAGAACGTCGACGCGTACCGCGTCGGGCAGCCGGCCCAGCGCCGCATACGACCCGGAGCGCAGATCGACGATCAGCTCTGTGGCGGCCATCTCCGCCAGGACCGGCTCCAGAACCGGACGCCACCGAGCCGCGAGCGTGGCGCTGCCGGGCAGTTTGGAGGTGGCCGACAGCCGGTAGGCCGGAATCGGGTCATCGGCGCGCAGCACGCCGAACAAGGCGGAGCCCACGGCCAGCCGAGCGTGGGCTCGCGCCTTCGCGGCACCGCGCAGCGACTCCACGTCCAGGGCGTCGTAGAGCACGCCGGTGTAGCGGACGATGGCCGGCAGCGTCGGAGAGGTCAGCAGCGCGGCATTGCGGTCGATCTCGGCGTCCTGGGCGGGGGAGATCCCCAGCGCCGCCCGGCAGGTCTCGGGATCCGCGGCCAGCGTGACGAGCTCGTCGATCAGGTCCCGGCGCAGCGGACCCAATGCCGGATTGCTCAGACCGTCGAGTCGCAGCGGGGGGCCGTCCCCGCCACTGCGTTTGGTCTCCGACGGCGGAAGCAGAACGATCACGGTCCAGACGGTAGCGGGCAGTGCGCGAAGCCCGTACCGGTACCCGGCCGCGACGCTGATAAGTTTGTTGGTCAGTGTTTTGACACACCAGGACACGACTCACCAGCAGCGCATCGAGGGGTATAGGTGGCGTCGGCCGAACAGCCGAACCCTGACGACGAACTCCGGCAACTGTGGCAACTCATCAACCATCTGCCGGGCATCGTCGGATACTGGGATCGCAATCTCCGCAACGTGATTGCCAATGATGCCTACCTGCAGTACTTCGCGATGGCACCGCACCAGGTGCACGGCCGGCATATCCGCCAGGTGTTGGGCGAGACCGTCTACGCCCTGAACCTGCCCTACATCATGGGCGCCCTTGCCGGCCGCGAGCAGCTGTTCGAGCGTGAGTTGGTCGGCCTCGGCGGCGTCACGCGGCGCACCCTGCTCGCCTACATCCCCAACATCGTCGACGGTGAAGTGCACGGCTTCTACGTCCAGGGCACCGACCTCACCACTGAGGCGCAAGCCGAGCGCACCCTCGACGACGCGCGCCGGCTGTTCGAGATCAGCATGGCCAACGCCCCGTACGGAAAAGCGGTCGCGATGACCACCGGCCAGATGCTGCTCGCCAACCCGGCGCTGTGCGCGTTGACCGGGTACGACGCAGACGAACTCGTCGGCCGCGACTACCGCGAGTTCGTTCACCCCGACGACGTTGCCGCCGGTGAGGAGGAGATGGCAGCGCTGCTGGCCGGGACGGTCACCCAGGTTTCCTCCGAGCGCCGCTACATCCGCCGCGACGGGAGTGTGATCTGGATGCAGCGCAGCGCGGTCCTGGTGCCGGCCCGGTTGCCGGGGGCCGAGGACCTCATCATCGCGCAGTTCCAGGACGTCACGGCGCGGCGGATCGCCGAAGCCGAGCTGGCCCGGCTGGCCGTCACCGACCAGCTCACCGGGCTGTACAACCGCCGAGCTCTGGTCAGTAGCGTCGCGCAACACCAGACCGCCAGGCCGGGGACTCCGGTCGGCATGATCTTCATCGACCTGGACGGCTTCAAACAGGTCAACGACTCGCACGGGCACGCCACCGGTGACGTCGTCCTCGCCGAAGTGGGCCGCCGGCTGAGAAATGCTGTCGAGAAACCGAATTCGGCGTATCGCCTCGGCGGTGACGAGTTCGTCGTCTTGCTTCCGGAGACCGCGCGGGACGCGGAGGTGCGCGCCCTGTCGGTGGCCGTGCGCTCCGCGCTGACCGGCCGCTACGCCGCCGACTCGAGCGAGTTCGACCTCACCGCGTCGGTGGGGTGGACGTGGGGACACGCCGATACCGCCGAGGACCTGATTCGCAAGGCCGACATCGACATGTACCGGCACAAGGCACGGCTTCACCAGTCCGCCGTCCGGAGCGACCGCGACGTCTGATAGACCGTCTGACCGTGAAGGCAATCAGCAGCGATATCTGGAATGTGATGTCGACGGCCAGAACCATCAGGCGGTTCACCTCCGAGCCGGTCGACGATGCGACGCTGAGCCGCTGCCTGCAGGCCGCGACGTGGGCACCCTCGGGCGCGAATGCTCAGGGCTGGCGATTCGTGGTGCTGCGTTCGCCCGAACAGCGGGCGGTGGTCGCCGCAGCGGCTGCCCGCGCCCTGGAGGTCATCGAGCCGGTGTACGGGATGAGCCGCCCCGCGCCGGAGGACACCGGCAGGCAGGCTCGCAACAACCGCGCGACCTACGAATTGCACGACCGCGCAGGTGAATTCACGTCCGTGCTATTCGCCCAGCAGCACTATCCGACCGCCTCGGAGTTGCTGCTCGGCGGATCGATCTTCCCGGCGATGCAGAACTTCCTGCTTGCCGCCCGCGCTCAAGGACTCGGCGCATGTCCCACCGGTTGGGCGTCCTACGGCGGTGCGGAGCTGTTGCGCGAGGCGGTCGGCGTGCCCGACGACTGGCTGATCGCCGGCCACGTCGTCGTCGGCTGGCCGCGGGGCAGGCACGGGCCGCTGCGGCGCCGGCCGCTGGCGGCTGCGGTCGACCTGGACCGGTGGGACGCACCGGCGGAACGCCTGCTGGCCGCTCTCGCGCAGGACGAGCCTCAGCCGTAGGCGAGCAGCAGCGGGACCTGCTGTTCGGCGCTGGTCAGCGAGCCGTGCTGGCCGATCAGCGCCGACTCCATCGGTTCGGCCGTCCGTCGCACCAGTGCGGCGCGGTCGCGGGTGGCGGCCACCACGTCACCGATGCGCGCACGCACCCGGTCGTCGACACCGTCGCCGAACCAGCCCGCGGTGATGGCCTCCTCGCGGGAGACCACCCAGGCATGGTCGGCCAGCGCCTCGCGCCAGGTGGCCAGGACGTCCGCGCCCGCACCGTCGTGCACGTAGACATGACGGGCCCGCGCCTCGCCGCCGATCGCCGCGACACCGTCGAGCAGATCCGTGGCAGTGTCGAGGTCCACGGTGGCTGCGCCGTCGACGGCCACCATGCCGTGATCGGCGACCACCGCGAGCAGCCCGCCGGCCGGTAGGGCTTCCACGACGGACTCCACCAGCCGGTCCACTTGCCGGAGCTCCATCCGCCAGGCCGGCGAGCCGGGTCCGTAGAGGTGGCCCATCAGGTCGAGATCCGCATGGTAGCCGTAGCAGAAACCACCGCCGCCGATCGTGGCGCGGACTTCGGCGGCCAGATCGCCGAGTCCGATCACCCCGACGTAGCGGCCGCCGCGCAGCACCGCCCGGGTCAATCCCGAGCCGGCGAACTCGGCGCCGGAGACCACGCTGACCGCCATACCGGCTGCTACGGCGCGCTCGAAATTGGTTGGCACCGGCTGGATTTCCTCCGGGACCGCTCGGTCGCGTGCGTCATCGCCCCACGGGTGCGGACGCCACCGCAGGGCGTTGATGATGCCCACCTCGGGCAGCCGGAAGGACAGGCCGACCATGCCGTGACCGCCTGACGGCAGCCCGGTGCCCACCGCCGCCAGTCCCGCCGCGGTGGTCGACGGGAACCCCACATGCAGGTTGCGGCCGCGCAGCCCGGCCAGCACCGGGGCATCCGCGGCGTAGGCGTCGAGCAACTCGGCGCCCAGACCGTCGATCAGCAGCACGCAGGCTCCGGCGACGGGTCCGGCCAATCCGATGCGGGGTTCGAAACCGGCCACGCCCATCGCCCCCAACACCGAGGGCACCACGTCGGCCAGGTGGGGGGTGTCAGCGTCGACGTGTGGCAGGTTCACGGCTTCGAGCCTGCCATGTCCTCAGGGTTTGCCGAAACCGGCTTTCGTCAGGATCTCCTGGCCGGCCGGACCGGTCACCAGATCCACGAATTTGCCTGCCAGAGTGGGATTGCCGGCGTGGGCGAGGGTGGCGATCGGATAGGTGTTGACCGCGCCGGCCGCTTCGGGGAACGACACCGCCAGAACCTTGTCGGCGGCGCCCGCGGTATCGGTGACATAGACCAGCCCGGCATCGGCCTGACCGCTGGTGATCTTGTTCAGCACGTCGGTGACCGAGGACTCCTCGCTCACCGGAGTCAGCGTCACCCCGGTCTTGCTCTCCACGTTCTGGGTGGCCGATCCGCACGGCACCTGGGGTGCGCACACCACGACAGTCAGGCCCGGCTTGGCCAGGTCCTGAAACGTCTTGATGCCCTTCGGGTTTCCGGGAGCGACGGCGATGGTCAAGGTGTTGGAGGCAAAGTTGACCGGCGTCCCGGCGAGCAGCCCGGCGTGGCCGGCTTTGTCCATGTTCTTGGTATCCGCGGAGGCGAAGACATCGGCGGGGGCGCCCTGGGTCAGCTGGGTCACCAGATCCGAGGAGCCCGCGAACGAGAACTCCACGGAGGCACCGGGATTGTCCTTGCTGAACTGATCGCCGATCGCGGTGAAGGTCTTCTTCAACGACGCGGCGGCGAAGACGATGATCTTCTGATTCCCCGGCGAGGCCGACGTGGACGACGGTTGCTGTGACGAGGAACTGCAGCCGGCGACGAGAAGCAGACCGACGGCCAGTGCCGGCATCAGACGTCTGATCACTTTGCTCCTGACGTTTCGACGATGACCGTGGTGGCCTTGACGACCGCCACCGCGACGCTTCCCGGTTCGAGGTTCAGGTCCCGCACGGCCGCACTGCTCATCAGGGAGACGACGGTGAACGGCCCGCACTGGATTTCCACCTGAGCCATCACCGTGTCGGTGACCACTCTGGTGACCAGTCCGGCGAACCGATTGCGGGCGGAGCTTGCGACCGACAGCGGGTCTTTCGGGGCAGCGGCGGCGCTCTTGCGGGAGTGGGCGGCCAGCGCGGCTCCGTCGACGGTCTTGCGACCGGACTGGTCGCTGCCGGTCGGCAAGTCGCCGTCGTCGATCCAGCGCCGGATGGTGTCGTCGCTGACGCCGAGCAGCTCGGCGGCCTCTCGAATTCGGAGCATCGGCACGGCCGAACACTAGCCGATATCATCCGTATCCGCGGGCTTACACGCTGCTTTCTGCCGCAGGTGCGGACATTATCTGCATCGGTCGGCGCGGCTCCGTGCGCGTCGTAGGGTGTGGCCGTGCGACTCATGCGCGGTAGTGCCCCGCTGGCGACGGCACTGGCGCTGGGCCTGCTCGCTCCGCAGACCGCCCACGCCGATCCGAATGCGTTGTGGCGGATCGTCCATGACCAGTGCGTCGTCGATGTTCAGCAGCACCACGACCCGGCGCCGTGTTCCCGAGTCGACCTCAGCCGCGGCGAGAGCGGCGGCTATGCGGTGCTCAAGGACATCGTCGGAGACCGGCAATACCTGCTGATCCCGACCGCCCGCATCCCGGGTATCGAAAGCCCCGAGCTGCGGGAACCCAACGCCACCAACTACTTCGGCGCGGCGTGGCAGTCCCGGTCGTTCGTCGAGCAGCGGGCCGGCGGAACCATCCCGCGAGACTGGATGAGCCTGGCGGTCAATTCGGCGATCGCGCGGACGCAGAACCAGCTGCACATCCACATCGACTGTCTGCGCGCCGACGTCCATGACGCGCTGCGCGCGGCGGCCGGTGCCATTGGCGCGACGTGGGCACCGGTCCCGGTTCCGCTGAGCGGCCACACCTATTGGGCGATGGCCGTCGACGGCACCGATCTCGACGCCAACCCGTTCACCCTCCTCGCCGACGGCCTCGACGGCGCCCGCGACGACATGGGGGAGTACACGCTGGTGGTCGTGGGCACCACCGACTCCGAAGGCCGGCCGGGCTTCGTCGTCCTGGCCGACCGCGCCGACGACACCGGCAACGCCGGCGGTGAAGAGTTGCAGGATCACGACTCCTGCCCGCCGCCCCTTCCCACGACGCCTAGCACCGCCAAATAACCGACCGCTCAGTACGGCGGCATCTGCCCCTGGCCGGACGCGCCGGCCATCCCGTTGAGGGTGTCCAGAGCATGGCGCAGTTGAAGCTGGGACAGCAACGGTCCCGCGGGTGCCGGCGGCTGCTGATCGGTCAGCGTCCACGGCTGGCAGCCGTCGGTCTTGAACGTGGCGTCGCCCGGATCGATCTGCACCACCGAGGGTTTCTTGGTCAGCGCGTTGTCGACGTTGGTCTGGCCGTCGGGTCCGCCGGTGCGCTTCCAGTAGCACGCGCCGCCCTCGACGGGTCCTGCCGACGCGTAGGTGCCCGGCACGATGTCGACACCGACCTTGTAGGTGCCGTCGGTGTCGATGGTGGACTTCGGTGCACCGGCCGGCGTAGCACCGGGGGCCGGCGTCGCGCCCGGGGCCGGTGTCGCACCCGGGGTGGGCGCTGGGGCTGACGCGTCGACCGGACCGGGTGCGGGCCCGGTCGGGGACGGCGTGGGCGCCGGGGTGGTGGTCGGGTCGGCGGCTGCGACACCCCCGCCGATGACGCCGGCGGCCACCGCCAGCGCACTGATCGCGATCACATGTGTTATTCGACCCACGTCAACCAGGGTAACCCGCTGCCGGACCCGGCCCGTCCAGACTGAGTTAACGTCAGCTGATGCCCAGCTTCACCGACGCCGTCGCAAGCGGGATTCCGGTGCTCACCGACGGCGCGATCGAAACCCGCGTCATGTTCGAGACAACTATCGCGATGGATCCCGATATCCAGGTCGCCGGACTGCTCGGCGACCGGCAGGGCGAGGCGGCCATGCGGGAGATCTACCGCAGCTATCTCGATGCGGCGGCCGCGACCGGTGTGCCGCTGATCATCGGCACACCGACGTTTCGGGCGAGCGTCAACCACACCCGTAGCGCCGGTCTCGGCGGCACCGAGGCCGTCCGGCGGCTCAACAGCGCCGCGGCCGCCTTTCACCAGGAATTGCTCGACGGCCATAACGGCCCGCCGGTGTGGATCGCCGGGGTACTCGGCCCGGCCGGCGACGCCTACCGGCCCGCCGAGGCGCCGTCGCCGTCTGCTGCCTTCGAGTACCACCGGCCGCAGATCGACACCCTGGCCGAGGCCGGGGTGGATCTCGTCTTCGCGGCCACGTTCCCCGCCGTCGGCGAGGCCATCGGCGCGGCCCGGGCGATGGCCCTAACCGGATTGCCGTTCGTCGTGTCGTGGGTGCTCGGCGCGGACACCCGGGTCCTGGACGGAACCCCGCTCGCCGAGGCGATCCGGCAAGTGGACGACGCCGCGGCGCCCACATACTTCTCGCTGTCGTGCATCCACCCGACCGTCGCCGCCCGCGCGCTCGACGCCAGCGGCGACGAGGTCGACCGGATCAACGAGGTGAAGGCCAACGGCTCGACGCTCAGTCCCACCGAGTTGGTGGCGTTGGATCACGCCGAAAGCGATCCGCCCGCCGAATTCGCCGCCGCTATGGACGCCATCCGACGGAATTATGGGGTAGCCGTCGTCGGCGGGTGCTGCGGCACCACCGACGAACACATGCGTGCGCTGGGGGCGCTGCTTACCGCACCGTGAAGGTCGGTCAGGCGGTCTTGCTCAACAGGGGAAGCAACAGGCGACGACGGCTCAGAACCGCGTCGTCGAACTCATGCTCTGCCTCGGCGACCGAGCCCACGATCGGGAACACGACATCGCTGTCCCTGCGCAAACGGCGGTTCACCGCGTCGCTGCCGACCACGGCCCATTCCACACCGGCGGCGGCGCAGACATCGTCGATATCGCACAGCAACCGGATCGCCTGCGGGGCAAACGAGCTCACACCCGACAGGTCCAGAACGAACGGCTTCTCGGCGAGGACGAGCCGCTTGGCGCATTCGGTGACCCGGTCGACGTTCACCGAATCGATCCGACCGCTGACCGCGACAACCGTTGCCATATGGCGAGAGTGTGCTCGAACGTGGGCGCCCTCGTAGTCGACAGCGGGGTTGCCGTATCGCGACGTGAAGCTCGTCATGGGTGCCTCATTTCGGTCCTGTTGCGTGTGTGACGGGTTGTAGACCGTCTCAACTTGACCCAAACGTTATGCCGCAAATTTAAGGTCACCGGGAGCAGTGGCTAAATCCTTGTTAAGAACCCAACTTTCGGGGCCACCCCGGAATTCGGGCAACGTCGGCCACCCAACGACTATCGGAGAGCCGGCAGAACCTCGTCTGTAAGCAGAGTTACGGACTTCCACGCTTCCTCCACCGGCATGCCGCCAACCAGCGGATGCATCACGATCGGGCCGTAGTTTGCGGATCCCCGCACCTCGTCGATCAGCTGGTCGGGGGTGAGGAACCGGTACCTGCCGGAGGCCCTGACCTCGTCCAGGGTTTGCACACCCGGAAGGTGCATGGACGACCGCGACGGCTCGTCGGACCACGCCCCGTAGGTGACCGCCTCCCACAGAATGTGGCTACCGAGTTCGGCCCACGCCCGCTCGGGGTCTTCATGCAGATAGATCATTCCGCGGTTGACCGCGGGCGGCATCAGGACGAACGGCTGCAGACCGGCCTCTCGGCACAGCTCGATGTAGTACTCGGCGAGGTCGGGCCGATGGTCGGGCAGGCTCAGCGGCAGGCCGAACCGCACCGCCCGGCGCACGGTCGCCCGGACGCCACCGCCGACATAGAGCGGAGGGTGCGGCTCGGTCCAGGTGCCCGACACGACACCGGAGTCACCGGTCCAGGCGGAAAGCATGGTCTCCAGGAGCTGATCCATGAGTTGGCCACGGCGGCCGAAGTCCACCCCGAGGGTCCGGTACTCCTCTTCCCGATAGCCGAGGCCGACCGTCGTGTGCAACCGGCCGCGGCTCATGGCGTCGACGAGCGCGATGTCCTCAGCCATGCGCACGGGGTTCCACAGCGGTCCCAGCGCACAGTCGATGCTGGCGAAGATGTTGGCTGTGCGGGCCAGGAACATCCCCGCGATCATCACCGGATTGCAGCTCCAGCCGTGGCCGGTGACATGGTGTTCGTCGACGCTGATCGCCGCAATTCCGTGCCGGTCACCGAACTGAGCCAACTCCATTGCAGCCGAAAGCAATTCACCCTGGACGCCGGGATCTCCTCCTGGAGAGGCGAAATTGAAGCGGAGAATTGCAAGCATCTGAGCACTGTATTGGGGTGATTGCGCCAAACTCGATGCGAACCGGTCACGATTTGGCCGCTGTGCTCGGTCGCCGGGAAGGACTGTCGGCGGCCGTCGCTACGGTGGCGGCGTGCGCGAGGGCTCGGCCGCGGTGACGACGGCATTGCAATGGCTGGGTCTGTGGGTGGTCGCCACCGCGCTGCTGGGGTTCGTCGGCATGCTGAACAGGCTGGGGTGGGTGCTGGCCGCGCTGAGCGCGGTGGCGGTCGCGGTGAGTGCGTGGCGCGCGTTGCTGGCCTGGCTGGACCACCGCCGAAACCTCCGGCGCGACGCGCTGTACCGCGCCACCGGGCAGGCGGCCGTCGACGCCATGACCGGCGTCGAGTTCGAGCACTACGTTGCGGCGGTGTTGCGGGGCCTCGGCTATGCTGTCGAAATCACCAGGGCCACTGGTGATTTCGGCGTCGATCTGATCGCGACAAAGGACGACACCCGCACCGCGGTGCAGTGCAAGCGGCAAAACCGGGTGGTCAACGGCTCCGCAATCCAGCAGGTCGTCGCCGGTGCGGCCGTCCATGACTGCACGGCGACGATGGTGGTCTCCAATCACCGGTACACCAGAGCGGCTCAACAACTCGCCGACGTCCACGGCTGTGTGCTGGTCGACCGGACCCGCCTGGCGCGGATGTCGCGGGCTCAGCCGATGAACCGGTCCCGATAGGCGCCAAGCCGCTCGGCGACCTCACCGGCGCCTAGTCCCACATCGGCGAGGTCGTAGATCACCTCGCCGTAGCGGCCGCGGGGATGCTCGGCGATGAAGTCGGCCATAGCGGCTCGCACCTCGCCGTCGAACGGCTGATCAGCCACCGCGTAGATCGCTGCCAGGGTGCCCTGCTCGTCGGCCATGAAGTCGGTGAACCGCACATCGATCGACTGGTCGGCCGGGAGCGCGTCGCGGTCGCGCAGGCAGCCGCTGAACAGATCATCGGCCCGGTCGAGCCAGTACTGCGCGATCTTCACCGGATCCGGCTGGGCGCTGGCCATCCGGGAGGCATAGGCGATCATGGTAACCATCGACCGCGTCACCTCGACCGGATCACGATGCGTCACAACGAAAGTCGCATCGGGGAAGGTGGCGTACAGGGTGGGGAACTGCTCGAGGTGTTGCGGTGACTTCAACACCCAGCGGCTCCCGCCGCGCAGCCATTGCATGGCCTGGAGCTGGCGTTTGAGATAGGCGTACGACGGCCCCTGGTCGTGGGACTTGTAGTGCGCGGCGAACGACGGCAGATAGTAGGTGGTCTCGAAGAGCATGCCGGAGATGTCGTTGGCCAGCAGCTGGATCTCCTCGTGCGCATGGTCGACGGTCATGTCGTGCATCCGCTTGAACTCCGGCATCATCGTCTCGATCAGGTCGAGTCCCGCCGTGCAGCGGTCGCGTCGTGCTTGATCGTCGTCACCGGGAGCGGGGAAGGGTTCCAGGCTCTCCCAGTACGGGAGGTACCGCATGTTGGGGTCGGCAGCGATCAGGTTGTGCAGGTGGGTGGTGCCGGTGCGGGGCAGGCCGCAGATGATGATCGGCCGGGCGATCTCGATGTCCTCGATCTCGGGGTGCTCGGCGATCAGCGCCTCCAGCCGCAGCCGGTTGACCACGTTGCCGACCAGTTGCTCGAAGACCACAGCCACCCCGACGTCGGAGAGCCCGGCCTCCTCGCGCAGGGACGCGGTCAAGACGTCCAGTCGTTCACGGAAGTCGTCGTCGCCCCACCCGGTCAGCCCGGTGCGTTCGGTTGCCGCGGCCAGCAACGCCTCTGAGGTCAGCTCGAGGATCGATCCGTAGCCGGCGAGCGCATCCCGCATCGGCTGGGCGGTCTCAGGGAACACCGGCTGCGCCAGGTCGGTCAACCTGATCGGTTGGGGGCGCTGCACATCGTGGGTCACACGGCACCGCCAGCTACTCGAGTGACGTCGACAACCCGACACGTCGGCCGTTTCGGGGTCTCCTCGGGCAGGAACCAGCGCAGCCAGATCAGGCCCTTGGTGCGCCCGGCCGTCGACACCCAGTTCGGATGGCCGGGATCGGTGTCGCTCACCACGATTCGCCATGACCCGTCGGCTTCGTAGGTGACATGCGCGCCGTTGATGGTGACCCGCTCGTAGGTGTAGTCGTAGGTGTGCAGGAACGGATTCCACAGGCACAGATTCCAGAACACGCACTGCGGTGAGGTGCCCTCGATGATCAGCGCCTGGCCGGGCTGCAGTTCGTAGGCGCCCATCGCGTAGGCGGCGTCACCGGCGGCCCACCCGTAGGTCTGCTGCGGAACGGGGTAGGGCTCGGCGATCTCGTTGGCCGGCTCCACTTTGGTCGGGATGAACGCGCACTGATCGCCCAGCCACGTGCGTGCGGCGCGCAGCCGACGGATGAGGTCGGCGCGGTCGTCGCGCTTGCGGGCGGGGGGATCGATCGCCTCGATCTTCCAGTGCACCCGGCGATCGGTTTCCGGGTTGTTCAGGTAGTCACGGGTCAGTGCGACGACGGCATCGTCCTCCAGCTTGAGCCACGCACCTGCTTGCGGGTCGGGGCTGATGGTGAAGTCGAAGTTGCCGTCGGCGTCGAATTGCAGGGAGCGGTCGTTCATCGTGCCGACGATGCGGTTGCTGTAATGGCCGTCGTCGGGTCCGCCGTAGACGGTGATCGACAGGTAGACCGAATCGCCCCGGTTCCCGGTGACCCGGTAGGTGCGGTTGGGATCGATCGGTGCCAGTTGATAGAAGGCGTCCGAGTTGTCGCCGCCCCACCGCTGATAGGGGCCGATGACGTCGACGAACCGCGGATTGTCCTTATCTCCCCAGACGAAGGCGTCGACCGCCACGCGCAGCAGGCTGAACGTCAGCCGGTACCCGTCGAGGATGTCGGCCTCGAGCAGCGGGGGATCACTGGCCAGGAACTTGCGTTCGATCGCGCCGAGTTCGTCGAGCAACTCGTGGAAAGCGGTCGACAATTCATCGTCTGCCATGTTCATTCCTTTTCTCGTGCCTGTGCGCCGTGCATGATCAGAGAGCAGAGAGTGTCGACCAGGTGGTCGGTGTCGGCCCGCCCGTCGACGAGGGCGCCGTAGAACGTGGTGCCTACCAGCACGTTGAACAATGTGTCGGTGTCGACGTCGGCCCGCACCACCCCTTGGGCGGCGGCGGTCCGAACCAACTCGGCGAGCTCGGCGCGAATCTTGTCGTCGAGCAATTGCTGTGTGCGGATGTGCAATTCGGAGTCTCGGCGGCGTTCGGCGAGGATGCCCAGAGTCGCGGCCTCGACCACCGGCTCGCGCCAGAACGCCACCGCGCCTCGAACGAATTCCCGCAGATCGGTTTCGAAGTCACCCGACCGCGGCAATGCAGCTGTGCCACTGTCGATTCCGAAAGCCGCCTCGAAGACAACATGGGCCTTGGACGGCCAGCGGCGGTAGATGGTGGGGCGGCTGACGCCGGCGGCCCGGGCGATCGACTCCATGGACACCTGGTCGTAGCCGACGTCGGTGAGCAACCGGCGGGTGGCCGCCATGATCGCGGAGTCGGTGCGCGGGTCCCGCGGCCGGCCTCGCACCGGCTCGGGCACTGCCGCCGCATTGCGATCGGGAGCCGTCATTCGAATTATGTTCCGTTGCGTAACGTAAACTGTCAAGAGTGTGACGTCCGGATTGAACCGGTTCACCTCCGGGAATCGTGATTACACAATTAGTGCGTCCCGACGGCCAGGAGGTCACGCCATGAAAGTCATGCTTCGAGCGCTGGCCGTGGTGCTGTCCGCGCTGAGCATCGCCGTTGCCGCGCCGCCGACGGCCGGTGCCGACGAGCAGCTGGCGTTCACCGGCACCACGCTGACCGGAGCGCCGTTCAACGGTGCGAGCCTGCAGGGCAAGCCGGCGGTCCTGTGGTTCTGGACCCCGTGGTGCCCGTTCTGCAACGCCGAAGCCCCCAACGTCAGCCAGGTGGCCGCGGCCAATCCCAAGGTCACCTTCGTCGGCGTCGCCGCACGCTCCGATGCCGGGCAGATGCAGGCTTTCGTGTCGAAGTACAACCTGAACTTCACCAACCTCAACGACGTCGACGGGTCCATCTGGGCCCGGTTCAACGTGCCGTGGCAGCCCGCGTATGTGTTCCTGCGTCCCGACGGCTCGTCGACGTTCGTCAACAACCCCACTTCGGCGATGTCGGAACAGGAGCTCAGCGACCGGGTGAACGCGTTGGTGTCCTGAGCCCCGACAGTGGACGCAAATCTGACCGGCCTGGCACTGGCCGCTGGGATGGTGGCTGCGCTCAATCCGTGCGGGTTCGCGATGCTGCCGGCCTACCTGACGCTGGTGGTGCGCGGTGAGGACGCCGATCCCGGCCGCACGGCCGCGGTGGGGCGTGCGCTGGCGGCCACCGCGGCAATGGCGCTCGGCTTCCTCGCGGTGTTCGGTCTGTTCGGGTTGCTGACGGTCCCGGTTGCGACAGCAGTCCAGCGCTACCTACCCTACGCGACGATCGGTATCGGGATAGTCCTTGTCGCCCTTGGCATCTGGCTGGTCGCGGGCCGGGAATTGGCTTGGGGGCCGGCCGGACCGAGCTGGCGAGGGGCGCCGACGGCGCGGCTGGCATCGATGTTCGGCTACGGCGCGGGTTATGCGGTGGCGTCGCTGTCGTGCACCATCGGGCCGTTCCTCGCCGTCACCGGCGCCACGCTGCGGGCCGGGTCTCCCCTCGACGGCGTGCTCGTCTATGCCGCCTACGCCGCCGGCCTGGCCCTGGTCGTCGGTGTGCTAGCCGTCGGAATCGCCCTGACCAGTACGGCTTTGGTGGACCGTCTGCGTCGGGTCTTGCCCTACATCAACCGGATCAGCGGCATCGTGCTGATCGCGGTAGGCGCCTACGTGAGCTATTACGGCCTTTACGAGATCCGGTTGTTCAGCGCGCAGGGGGATCCGGCCGATCCGGTGATCGCGGCCGCAGGCCGTCTGCAGGGTGCGGTGGCCGGCTGGGTTTATCGCACCAGCGCCTGGACGTGGGTCGTGGTGCTGGCGGTGCTGGTCGCCGCGGCCGCTGTGGTCCGGGTTCGACGCACCCGTCACCAGCGGCGCTGATCGCCCGAATCGCGCGTCGCGCGTGGATATACTCCGCTGCACGTTCGATGCAGGGGAGAGGGACGCGATGAAGCGACAGTCGATGCGAACCTGGGGGGCTGCCGGGGCGGCAGTCCTGGCGCTCACCGGGGTGCCGGCCGCGATCGTGACGATCCAGCCCAGCGGTCAGGCCCACGCCGACGTCTGCGCCAGCGCAGGCCGCCGGGTCACGGTCAGCGGGTGTGCCAACCTGTCCGACGTGATGGCGCCCTATGTGCCGCCGCCGTCGTACTACGCGCCGCTGCCGGAGGACTACCCGCCGCCACCGCCACCGCCGCCCCCGCCGGTGACCGGCTGCGTGGGGTACAACGGCCGCTGGGTCAGCGCCGGCGGCTGCCGCTAGCCACAACCACACACCACAACGACGAGACCCCGCGGGCATGCCCGCGGGGTCTCGTTTACTGCTGAGGAATCAGGACAGATCGAACCGGTCGGCGTTGGTCACCTTGACCCACGCCGCGACGAAGTCCTCGACGAACTTGCCGGCGTTGTCGTCCTGGGCGTAGACCTCGACCAGGGCGCGCAGGATCGAGTTCGAGCCGAACACCAGGTCGTTGGCGGTCGCCGTCCACTTGAGCGCACCGGTGGTCCGGTCGGTTCCCTCGTAGACGTTCTCCGAGTTCTCCGACGCCTTCCACTGCGTGCCCATGTCGAGCAGGTTGGTGAAGAAGTCGGTGGAGAGCACGCCGACCCGATCGGTGAACACACCGTGCTTGGAGCCGCCGTGGTTGGCGCCGAGGACACGCAGGCCACCCAGCAGAACGGTCATCTCGGGCACGGTGACGCCCAGCAGATAGGCCTTCTCCACCAGAAGCTGCTCCAGCGGCGCCTTCTCGCCGATCTGCGCGTAGTTGCGGAACCCGTCGGCCCGCGGCTCGAGAACCGCGAACGACTCCACATCGGTGTCTTCCTGGCTGGCATCGGTGCGGCCGGGTGCGAAGTGCACGTCGATCGCGTAGCCGGCCTCCTTGGCCGCCTTCTCGATCGCGGCGTTACCACCGAGAACGATCAGGTCGGCCAGCGAGACGGTCTTGCCACCGGCGTTGAACTCCTGCTGGATGCGCTCCAGTACCGGGAGCACCTTGGCGAGCTCGGCAGGCTCGTTGGCCTCCCAATTGCGCTGCGGCTCCAGGCGCAGCCGGGCACCGTTGCCGCCACCGCGCTTGTCGGTGTTGCGGTAGGTGGACACCGAGGCCCACGCCGTCTTGACCAGCTGCGGAACCGTCAGGCCGGACTCGAGGATCTTGGCCTTCAGCGTCGCGGCGTCGGAGGAGTCGATCAGCTCGCCCTGCACCGGCGGAACCGGGTCCTGCCACAGCTGCGGCTCGGCGACCCACGGTCCCAGGTACCGGGTGATCGGACCCAGGTCGCGGTGCAGCAGCTTGTACCAGGCCTTGGCGAAGGCCTCGTTGAGCTCCTCGGGGTGATCGAGCCAGCGCCGGGTGATCGCACCGAACTCCGGGTCGACCCGCATCGAGACGTCGGTGACCAGCATCGTGGGCTTGCGGTTCGGGCCGCCGAACGGATCGGGGATGATCGCCTCGGCGTCCTTGGCCTGGAACTGCCATGCGCCCGCCGGGCTCTTGGTCAGCTCCCACTCGTAGCCGTAGAGGATCTCCAGGAAGGAGTTGCTCCACTTGGTCGGCGTGGTGGTCCACACCACCTCCAGGCCGCTGGTGATGGTGTCACCGGCGTTGCCAGAGCCGAACGGGCACTTCCAGCCCAGGCCCTGCTGCTCGATCGGGGCGCCCTCGGGCTCCGGGCCGACCAGGTCGCCGTCGCCGGCGCCGTGGGTCTTGCCCAGAGTGTGACCGCCGACGATCAGCGCCGCGGTCTCCTCGACATTCATGGCCATCCGGCCGAAGGTTTCCTTGATGTCGATGGCGGCCTTCAGTGGATCCGGATTGCCTTCCGGCCCTTCGGGATTGACGTAGATCAGGCCCATGGTGGTGGCGCCGTACGGCTCCGCCAGCTGGCGCTCACCGGAGTAGCGCTTGTTGGTGCCCAACCATTCGTCTTCCTCGCCGAACAGGATCTCTTCGGGCTCCCACACGTCGGGGCGGCCGAAGCCGAAGCCGAAGGTCTGGAAGCCGGCCGACTCCAGCGCGACGTTGCCGGCGAACACCAGCAGGTCGGCCCAGGAGATCTGGTTGCCGTACTTCTTCTTCACCGGCCACAGCAACCGGCGCGCCTTGTCCAGGTTGGCGTTGTCGGGCCAGCTGTTGAGCGGGGCGAAACGCTGCATGCCCTGACCGCCGCCACCGCGGCCGTCGTAGATGCGGTAGGTGCCCGCGGCGTGCCAGCTCATCCGGATGAACAGGCCGGCGTAGCTGCCGTAGTCGGCCGGCCACCAGTCCTGCGAGGTGGTGATGACCGACAGGAGATCGGCCTTCAGCGCCTCGGGATCGAGCTTGGCGAATTCGGTCGCGTAGTCGAAGTCATCGCCGAGCGGGTTGGAGTACGGCGAGTGCGGGTGCAGCTTGGTGACGTCGACCTGATCCGGCCACCAGTCCTGATTGGTACGGGGCCCATGTGCTTTCGGCTCCGGCGCGTCGATGACCGGATTCTCGCTCTCGGACACTTTTTGCCTTTCCATTCCATATTTCATTGGGGTGATTGGGCTGTGATCACGTGTGTGATCAGGAAGGTTCAATCGGTGAGCAGTCGGGACACAGTCCCCAGTAGATGACCTCGGCTTCGTCGAGCACGAAACCGTTGTGCTCAGACGGCGTCAAACAGGGCGCCTCGCCGACCGCGCAGTCGACGTCGCCGATGACACCGCAGGATCGGCACACCACGTGATGGTGGTTGTCGCCCACCCGTGCCTCGTATCGGGCCACCGAGCCCGACGGCTGGATGCGCCGCACCAGGCCGGCCGCGGTCAGCGCGTGCAGCACGTCGTACACCGCCTGCCGGGACACGTCGGGCAGGCCCGTTCGGACCGCTCCGAAAATGGTGTCGGTGTCGGCGTGCGGGTGCGTGTGCACCGCGTCGAGTACCGCGAGACGAGGGCGGGTGACCCGCAGCTGCGCTGTCCGCAGCTGGTCGGAGAGATCCGAGACTGAGGTCACGTTTTGATAGTCGTCTCTTTTCTGGAACGAGTCAAGAGTTGTCCCGAAACGAATTCTGCGGACCTGGTCAGGGGCTTTGTGCAGGGTCGTTCTTCGGACTGGCGGTGGGGTTCAGCGGCGCGATCGGGGCCGGGCTGAAGCTGTTCGGCCCGGGCAGGGTCGCCTTGCTGGTGGGCTGCACCGAAGAACTCGACGAAGTGGGTGCCGGAGCGCTGTCCGTGGATCCGCACGCCGGGAACACCACGGCGCCGGCGCCGGCCAGCGTGACCAGCCAGATCGCTCTCCTGGGACCCTGCATCGCTGAAAGCTACCGCGTTTGGCGGCGAAGTAAGGCCGCGACCGCGCTTTCTGTATGGTGATCGGCGGATCGCGTCCGGCGGCCACCTCGGACCGCACCCGAAATCAGTCGTCTCGTCAGGAGCAGTTTCGTGCCCCTCAACACCGTTGCGCTCGAACTCGTGCCGCCCAACGTCGACCGCACGCCGGACGAAATGCTGGAGGAAGCGCGCAAGGTCGTGCAGTTGTCCGCCGAGACCGGACTGGACGGCCGGATCCGGCACGTGATGATCCCCGGGATGATCGAAGAGGACAGCGGCCGGCCCGTCGAGATGAAGCCCAAGCTCGACGTTCTCGACTACTGGTCGCGTATCTCACCGGAGCTGCCCGGCGTGCGCGGGTTGTGCACTCAGGTGACCGCTTTCATGGATGAGCCGACGCTGCTCAGCCGGCTGACCGCTCTGCTCGACGCGGGCATGGAGGGCGTGGCCTTCGTCGGTGTTCCGCGGACCATGAACGACGGCGAGGGCGCCGGCGTGGCACCCACCGACGCGTTGACGATCTTCTCCGAGCTGGTCCCGAATCGGGGCGCGATCCTGATTCCGACCCGGGCCGAGGAAGCCGGCCGGTTCGGGTTCAAATGCGGCCGGGGCGCCACCTACGGGATGACGCAGCTGCTCTACTCCGACGCGATCGTCGGCTTCCTGACCGAGTTCGCCGCCACCACCGACTACCGCCCGGAGATCCTGTTGTCGTTCGGCTTCGTGCCGAAGGTCGAGTCCCGGGTCGGCTTGATCAACTGGCTGATCCAGGACCCGGGCAATGCCGCCGTCGCCGCCGAGCAGGACTTCGTTCGCACACTCGCCGACAGCGAGCCGCCGGTCAAACGGCAGCTGCTGGTGGACCTCTACAAACGGGTCATCGACGGCGTCGCCGACCTCGGGTTCCCGCTGAGCATCCACTTCGAGGCCACCTACGGGATGTCCCGCCCGGCCTTCGACACCTTCGCCGAGATGCTGGCGTACTGGTCGCCGGCACCCTCCGCATCCTGACGGTTCGCGGCCCATGAAGGAAATGATCGACTTCGACGGCGCACCGATTTTCGCGATCCCGGCGCGCGAGGGCTATCGCGGCTTCGGTGGCTGCGAGGGAATGCTCCTCGAAGGTCCGCAAGGGTGGGGTGAGTTCTGCCCGCCCCGCACGGGCAGTGATCTGGTGGCGGCCCGCTGGTTGACCTCGGCCATCGAAGGCGGAACCGTCGGCTGGCCGGACCCGATCCGCGGCCGGGTGCCGGTCGCGGTCGCGGTGCCCGCGGTCGGAGCCGAGGAGGCGGCCGCGATCGCCGTCGCCGGCGGGTGCCAGACGGCCGACGTGATGGTCACCGGTCTGCCCGGCGATGCCGACCGGCTCGCGGCGGTGCGCTCAGCACTCGGACCGGACGCGTCGATTCGCTGCCTGGTCGACGGGTGGTGGGACGTCGACACCGCCGCCGAGACGATCCCCAGGCTGGACACGGCGGCCGACGGTCTGCAATTCGTGCAGCAGCCGTGCGCGACCGCACGGGAACTGGCCGCGCTGCGGCGCCGGATCGACGTGCGGGTGGCGGTCGACGTCTCCGACCTCAGCAGTGACGGGCTGACCATGTCCGACGTCGCCGACATCGTGGTGCTGGACGCCGCCCCGCTCGGCGGCGTGCGCCGGGCCTTGCGGTTCGCCGAGAAGTGCGACCTACCGGTTGTGGTGTCCGGCGCCGGTCAAACCAGCATGGGGCTGGCCAGCGGCTTGGCGTTGGCCGGTGTGCTGCCCGAGCTTTCCTTCGCCTGCGGGCTCGGCACCGCCGCGGCCCTGGCCGGCGACATCGTGCCCGCAGGACGCGCATTGATCACCGCCGACGGGTATCTGCCGGTGGCACCCTCGGCCCCGGCTCCCGACCCGGCGCGCCTCGCGGAATTCACTCTCGATGACGCCGAGCGCATCGCGTGGTGGCACGAGCGGCTGCGGACCGCGCGAGAACTTCTCTGAGTCTCCGAGTCGCGCGTCAGCGCCGCGGGCGCCAGGCCGCGACGGCCAGCACGACGCCGACCAGCACGACGATCGGGCCCAGCACCGACCACGTCGTGGTGTTGCTCATCGGGCTGCCCTGAACCGCTCCGAAACCCTGCAGTGTGAACAACAGTCCGAACAGCGCGACCAGCACGCCGAGACCTCCGACAACGTGACGCATGGTCAACCCTTCTTTCCGCTGGGCATGGCCGCCGACACCGCACGCATGACGGCCCGCTTCACTGTTGCCGCACCTCCGCCGGCGGTGGCGCTCAGCGCGGTCCGGTTCGGCGGATTCAATTGCAGCACATCACCTTCGGCGATTCGGCCGGCGCGCGTGACATTGCCGTAGACGCCGAAGCAGCGGCGGGTGTGCGCGGCGATGGTGCGGGTGATCTCCTTGTCCCGCTTGAGTTCGGGTTGTTCGTGGGAGGGCATCACGCAGCGGATGGTCGGGATCATCGGTGCAAGTTCGGCGTGTGGGGCGTGCAGTCGTCCGCCGCACCACTCCCATTCCGGATGGGCCGCCGTACTGGGGGAGTCCACGACGAGCGTCGGGCGGAACCGTCGCACGTCGAAATCGGAGTCCGGCGCCAGTGACCCGAGGGAGGCCAGGCTCTGCTCGGTGATGATGTGTACGGGATAGGCGTCCACATAGCTGCCGACCGGCGTCGCGTAGCGGCTGATCTCCGCGAGCTTGCGCACCGGGAACATCGACAGATCGGGCAGCGGCTCGTCGTCCTCGAGTCCGAAGATCGTGCGCAGGTCGGTCTTGGTGGCCATCGGTCCGCGGTATTCGTTGCGACGGTCGATCGGGGGCAGTGGCCGAAGTTCCACCTCATGGTCGAGGTAACGCGAGAGTGCCTGGTGCACAGCCCGATCCGAACTCGACACTTCGGTACCGTCCGGGAATCCGATCAGCACCTCCGGCGCGTGTCCGGGCCCGGCGTCGGGGCCCGGTGGTTGCGCGTAGCGCGCCGTCAACCACAACAGGCCGGGCAGTCGCTTGGCACTGGTGGTGGCGTCGGACTCGACGTCACGCACCGCCCAGGTCCGGTCGGCGTGCACGCCCAGGTCACCGACTTCGGCCTCGGCCACCCGCTCGCCCTGCATGGACTTCACCGGATAGCGCCAGATCGAGGTGATACGGCCGGCGGGAATCATCCACTCAGCCTAGAACCTCACTCCGCCGGTGAACGGCGAAGTGTCCGGGACGCCACGATCAGCGCGGACAAGCTGACCACCAACCACAGCCCGAGCACGATGAACGGCAGCGGCCGCTGGTTGTGCGGGAAGTAGGTCGCGGCGTGTATCGCCGACACCGTCGCGCCGCTGGGCAACGCGTGATTGAAGAACGCGAAAGGCTGCGGCAGCAGCGACGCCGACACCGCCCCGCCCGACGAGGTATTGCCCAGCAGGATGAACACCAGCCAGGTCGGGATGATCGCCCACCGGTGGATCAACACCAGCATGGTCGAGTTGAACGACGCGGCGATCGCGATTTGGACCGCGATCAGCAACCACAGCTGGGGGAACGGTGTGCTCAGCGCGCCCAGCACCGGGCCGGTCACCACTGCCAACGCCGCACCGCCGACGACAGCGAGCACCGCCATGCTGAGCAGCCAGCGTCGCAAGGTGAGCGTTTTGACGTTGGCCCGCAGCTGGAACATCGTGATGAAGCCCAGGATCGTGGCGGCGATGACGAGATAGAAAGTGGCCAGCCCCGCCGGGTCGGACGGCGGCAGCGGATGCAGGTCGACGATCGGCAGGATGAACTGTCCCGGCTGCGTCTGGTCCAGCTGGATCAGCGCGCGCGTCCCCGACGGATCGCTGGCGCTGGACAACAACAGCTGCGGCGGCTTCGACGTGGCGTCGATGGCCGCAGTGATGCGTTGCTGATTGATCGCGGTGACCGCCGCGTCCCGCGTCGCGTACTCGTGGACGTCGAACTCATTGGGGTTGGTGCGCAACGCTTTCTCGAACGGTGCGGTCTCAGCCGTCAATCCGATGACGCCGACGGGAAGGTTGCGCGGGGAGGGCCGGCCCAACGCCACGGTGTAGGCCGCGGCGAAGCTCGACGCCAGCACGATGGCGATCGCGAGCACCGTGGCGACCTTGCGGATCTCCAGGGGGATGCGCCGAAATCCGCGCAGCGGAGCGTCCGGCGATTCCTCGGTCACTGCGGCCACAGCACTCCTCGTCCTGAAGATGGCAGATCAACCTACCTCGGTGGCCCGGTCGCTGACCGGAAGCGCCGGGAAGTCTGACGTAAGAATGACCAACCGTCCCGACGGCCATCCGCGACGCACGCGGCTCCGAACCACTCACGCCTGCTCAGTTCAGCCAGGGCGCAGCTTCGGAGGATCGCTATGAAATCAGCCGCCACGCTCGCCGCATCCCAAGGCGATGCGATCGACTCTCGCTACCACCCGTCGGCTGCGGTTCGGCGGCAGTTGAACAAGGTCTTTCCCACCCACTGGTCGTTCCTGCTGGGCGAGATCGCGCTGTACAGCTTCATCGTGCTGCTGCTCACGGGCGTCTATCTGACGTTGTTCTTCGACCCGTCGATGACGGAGGTCACCTACAACGGCGTGTACCAACCACTGCGCGGCATCGAGATGTCGAAGGCGTACGCCTCCACCCTCGACATCACCTTCGAGGTGCGCGGCGGCCTGTTCGTCCGCCAGGTACACCACTGGGCGGCGCTACTTTTCGCCGCGGCGATCATGGTTCACCTCGCGCGGATCTTCTTCACCGGCGCCTTCCGCCGGCCGCGCGAGGCCAACTGGGTGATCGGGTCACTGCTGTTGATCCTGGCCATGTTCGAAGGGTTCTTCGGTTACTCGCTGCCCGACGATCTGCTGTCGGGCACCGGAATCCGGGCCGCGCTGTCCTCGATCACGCTGGGGATTCCGGTGATCGGCACCTGGATGCACTGGGCGCTGTTCGGCGGCGACTTCCCGGGCGACGTCCTGATCCCTCGGCTCTACGCCATCCACATCCTGATCTTCCCCGGAATCATGTTGGCGCTCATCGGTCTTCACCTCGCGCTGGTGTGGTTCCAGAAGCACACCCAGTTCCCCGGCCCCGGCCGCACCGAGAAGAACGTCGTCGGCGTGCGGGTCATGCCGGTGTTCGCGGTGAAGTCCGGTGCGTTCTTCGCGATGACGGTCGGCATCCTCGGCTTGATGGGCGGCCTGCTCCAGATCAACCCGATCTGGCAGCTCGGCCCGTACAAGCCGGCGCAGGTGTCGGCGGGCAGCCAACCCGACTTCTACCTGATGTGGACCGACGGGCTGATCCGGTTGTGGCCGGCGTGGGAGATCTACATCGGCAACCACACCATCCCGGCGGCGGTGGCGGTCGCCGTCCTGATGGGCGTCATCTTCCTGGTCCTCATCGCCTACCCGTGGATCGAGAAGCGGTTCACCGGCGATGACGCGCACCACAACCTGCTGCAGCGGCCACGGGACGCTCCGGTGCGAACGGGCATCGGCGCCATGGCGATCGCCTTCTACATCGTGCTGACCTACAGCGCGATGAACGACATCATCGCCTATCAGTTCCACATCTCGCTGAACGCGACGACGTGGATCGGCCGGATCGGGATGGTGGTGCTGCCGCCGCTGGTCTTCTTCATCACCTACCGCTGGGCCATCGCATTGCAGCGCAGCGACCGTGAGGTGCTCGAGCACGGCGTCGAGACCGGCATCCTCAAGCGGCTGCCGCACGGCGCGTACGTCGAGCTGCATCAGCCGCTCGGGCCGCTCGACGCCGATGGCCACCCGATCGCGCTGGAATACCAGGGCGCCCCGGTGCCCAAGCGGATGAACAAGCTCGGCTCCGGCGGCGCACCCGGTCGCGGCAGCTTCCTCACCGCCGACCCCGCCGACGAGGACGCCGCGCTCAGCGAGGCGGCCCACGCCGCCGAGCAGCGGGCACGCACCGCGCTGATGGAACGTCAGGCCATCGACGGGTCCTCGAACGGGCGGTGACGACGCCTCCTGGACAATCGAGCGATGATGCGCGCCGTTCGCTCGATCCAGGGGTCCGCCACCGTCGTCGACGTCGACGAGCCCACGGGTGACTGGCCGGTCCTCGAGGTTGGATCGGCCAGCATCTGCGGCAGCGACCTCGGCATGCTGTCGTTCGGCCTGCCGGTCACGATCGGTCACGAGATCGCCGGCGCAGTGGACGGCCGGACCTACTGTGTCGAACCGACAGTGGGCTGCGGGCAGTGCGATCAGTGCCGTGGCGGGTCACCGCAGCGGTGCCGGGGAAGCGCACCGCACGGGCTGCTCGGGGTCGCGTTCGACGGCGGCCTCGCCGACCGGGTCCGGGTGCCCGCCGAGTGCCTCGTGCCACTGCCCGACGGTCTACCCGTCGCCGACGCCTGCCTGGTGGAGCCGCTGGCGGTCTCCTGGCATGCGTTGCGCAAGGTTGGCGCCGACGTGACCGATCGGATCCTGGTCGTCGGTGGCGGAAGCGTCGGGTTGCTGGCCGTCGCCGCGGCCCGCGCCATGGGCCTCGACGTCGACCTGCACGCCCGCCACCCGCATCAGATCGACGCAGGCGAGCGACTCGGCGCCGGGACACCGAAAGGCGAGTACGACGTCGTCGTCGAGGCGGTGGGCTCCGACGAGGCGGTGGCGGACAGTGTGCGGCGGGCCGCTCCGGGCGGCCGGATCGCGATAGTCGGTGTGTCGCACGGCAACCGAGCGGTACCCGGCATCCCGTGGATGCTGAAGGAACTTACGCTGACCGCCTCGATGTGCTACGACCGCGGGCGTGACAACCGCGAATTCGTCGACGCGGCAGCAGCATTGGCCGCAGATCCGGAGATCGCGGCGACCGTCGTCACGCACCGCTTCCCGCTTGCCGACGCGGCGGAGGCGTTCCGGGTTGCGTCCGACCGGCGAAGCGGGGCGATCAAGGTGGTGTTGGAACCCTAGAGCGTCACCGGCATCGCGCCGACATGCCAGATCTCGTCGGAGTATTCGGCGATCGCGCGATCCGAGGAGAACTTGCCGCTACGGGCCGCGTTGAGGATCGACATCCGAGACCAGCTGTCGGTGTCCTGCCACGCGGCGCTGACCCGGGCCTGGCAGTCGACGTAGGAGCGGTAGTCGGCCAGCACCAGGAACGGGTCGTGGTGCAGCAGGTTGTCGACCAGCGGACGCAGCACCTCGGTGTCACCGTGCGTGAATGTGCCGTCGACGATCAGCTCGAGGACTTCGGCCAGCTCCGGGTCGCGTTCGACGAAGGCGGTCGGCCGGTAGCTGTCGGCCTTGAGCTGCTCCACTTCGTCGACGGTGAGACCGAACAGGAAGAAGTTCTCCGGCCCGGCTTCCTCGCGGATCTCGACGTTGGCGCCGTCGAGCGTCCCAATGGTCAACGCGCCGTTGATCATGAACTTCATGTTGCCGGTGCCCGAGGCTTCTTTGCCCGCGGTGGAGATCTGCTCGGACAGGTTGGCCGCCGGGTAGATCAAATGCGCGTTCTTGACGTTGAAGTTGGGCAGGAACACCACCCGCAGGAACCGGTTGACGTCGGGGTCGTTGTTGACGGTGGCGCCGACCGCGGTGATCAACCGGATCATCCGCTTGGCGATGAAGTACCCCGGCGCCGCCTTACCACCGAAGATGAACGCCCGCGGGGCGATTGCGAATCCGGGGTTGCGCTTGAGCCGGTTGTACAGCGTGATGATGTGCAGCACGTTGAGGTGCTGGCGCTTGTACTCGTGGATGCGCTTGACCTGGACGTCGAACATCCAGGTCGGGTCGAGCTCGATGCCGGTCGAGGCGTGCACGTATTCGGCAAGCCGGCTCTTGTTGGCGCGCTTGATATCCCGCCAGCGTTCACGGAATGCGGGGTCGTCGGCGTAGGACTCCAGCCGGCGCAGCTGGTCCAGGTCGGTCAGCCAGCCGTCGCCCACGGTCTCGTCGAGCAGTGTCCGAAGTCCCGGGTTGGACAGCGCCAGGAAGCGTCGCGGCGTGACGCCGTTGGTGACGTTGCCGAACCGCTCCGGCCACATCTCGTAAAAGTCCTTCAGCACACTGGCTTTCAGCAGCTCGGAGTGCAGCGCGGCCACCCCGTTGACGGCGTGGCTGCCGACGGTGGCCAGGTGGGCCATCCGCACGCTCTTGCCGCCGTCCTCACCGATCAGGGACATCCGCCGCTCCCGCTCGGTGTCGCCGGGGAACTTGTCGCGCACCTCCTCGAGGAACCGCTCGTTGATCTCGTAGATGATCTCCAGGTGCCGGGGGAGTGACTCGCCGAAGATGCCCAGCGGCCACGTCTCCAGCGCCTCGGGCAACAACGTGTGATTGGTGTAGGCGAAGGTCGCGACGGTGATGTCCCAGGCCTCGTCCCAGCCCATGTGGTGTTCGTCGATCAACAACCGCATGAGTTCGGCGACGGCGATCGACGGGTGGGTGTCGTTGAGCTGGATGGCCCACTTGTCGGGCAGCGCGCTCAGCGGCAGCCGGGCCCGCTCGGTGTGGATGCGCAGGATGTCCTGCAGCGACGAGCTGACGAAGAAGTACTGCTGCTGCAGTCGAAGCCGTTTGCCCGCTTCGGGTTCGTCGTTGGGGTACAGAACCTTCGAGATCTTCTCGGAGAGGACTTCGTCCTCGACCGCCTTGTAGAAGTCGCCGGTGTTGAACGCGTCCAGCGCGAACGAGGACACCGATCGGGCGCTCCAGAGGGTCAGCGTGTTGCAGGTGTTGACCCCGTAACCCTGGATCGGGGTGTCATAGGAGACGCCCTTGATCACCCGTCGCGGAATCCAGCGGACCCGGTGATTTCCCGCGACGTCCTCGTACTGCTCGGTGCGCCCGCCCCAGTTGACCAGATAGCTGGCGTCGGGTTTGTCGATCTCCCAGGGGTTTCCGGCCACCAGCCAGTTGTCGGTTTTCTCGACCTGCCAGCCTTCCTGGATCTCCTGGTCGAAAATGCCGAACTCGTACCGGATTCCGTAGCCGATCGACGGCCGCTGCAGCGTGGCCATCGAGTCGAGGTAGCAGGCGGCCAGCCGACCCAGGCCGCCGTTGCCCAGCCCGGGCTCCTCCTCGCACGCCAGGATCGCGTCGAGGTCCTGTCCGAGTGCGGCCAGTGCCTCGCGGGCCTGGCGCTCTATGCGCAGATTGAGCAGGTTGTTGCCGAGCTGGGGACCCATCAGGAATTCCGCCGACAGGTAGCAGGTCACCTTGGCCGGCCCGTGCAGCAGATCCTGCGTGGTGGCCATCCAGCGCTGCTGCATGCGGTCACGCACCGCCAGGGCCAGCGCGCGGTAGTAGTGCTCGGGGGTCAGCACGCTCGGCGGGCGGGCGATGGAGTACGCCAGGTGGTCGGCGATCGCGCGGTGCAGCGCGTCGGCCGACAATCCCGTGCGGCTGTGTTCGTGCGGCTGCGCACGGCTCACGCCACCGTCACGGTCGGCGACATCACCGGGTGCACTGCTCACCACATCGGTCATTGAGTTCTCCTGGTCACAGGCCACTTCTCGATCTCGTACGGGACCCGCAGTTTGGCATCGTCGTATTTCAGCGAGGCGAGGTCCATGAGTCGGTCCCGTGAACTATTGCCCCGCCGACCGCGTCGGCGCTATACATTCTTTCAAAAGTGTTCACTTCGCGAAGTTGTCCACTTCCGCGACTCGGCAAGCAGATCGGAAAAGGCTCGGAAATGACTCAGACTTCGACAATTGACTCGAAGACCCGGCCGCTCGGGTTGGCCCGCGGGATGCGCGAGCTGGTGGTGGCACAGGCCGGTGAGTCCGAGCGGCTGCGGACCATCGCCCCGTCGATCGTCGACGAGATGTGGGCCAGTGGACTGATGTCGTCGTTCAATCCCGTCGCGGCGGGCGGCGTCGAGCCGTCGTTCACCGAGATGATCGAAACCTGGATCGAGATGGCCTGGCAGGACGGCTCGTTCGGCTGGATTGGGATCGCCAATCTGCCGTCGTCGTTCGCCGCCGCGGCTTATCTGTCCGACGAGGGTTTCGCCGAGGTCTTCACCGCGAACGACAACCGCGTCACGATGGGCGGCCAGTTCTTCCCCAACGGCCAGGGCGTCGTGGTCGACGGCGGCTACCGGGTGACCGGATCGTGGAGTTTCGGGTCGGGCACCGGCCATGCCGAGTACGTCTGCGCGGGGTTCTTCCCGATGGTGGACGGCCAGCCGGTGATGGGGGCCGGGGGACTGCCGGAGATGCATGTGGCCGTCGTCCCGCGCGAGGAGGTGGTGTTCAAGGACGGCTGGCATGTCCAGGGCCTCAAGGGAACTGGATCCTACGACTATGGCCTCGAGGACGTTTTCGTGCCGGCCAGTCGGACCTTCCCGCTGTTCTCCAGCTCGCCGCACCGCGGCAGCTCCCCGGCAACGCGGATGGGACTGATGCCGGTGACCGCGGCCGGCCACGCGGCGTGGGCCCTCGGCGTCGCCAAGAGCATGCTCGACGACGTCGAGGAGCTGGCGGCCACCAAGTTCCGGATGAGCGACATGGCCTCACTGGCCAGCCGGCCGACCTTCCAGAAGGGGCTGGCACACCACGTCGCGGCGTGGCGGGCAGCGCGGCTGCTGGTGCTGGATGCGTTCGGCACCGCCGAGGCCGCGGTCGCTGCCGGCCAGGACCTGACTCCCGGGCTGCGCGCCGACATGCGGGTGGCCGCGGTGTACGCCACCGACGTGGCGCGCGAGGCCGCCGAGTGGGCGCACCTGGCGGCGGGCACCACGTCGATCCGTGAGGGCAGCCGCCTCGAACGGGCGTTCCGCGACATCTACACCGGCACCCAGCACGCGTTCATCAGCGAGAAGGTCGCCATCGACGTGGCCCAGATCTGGCTCGGCATCATCGAGGACCAGCCGGGGTTGTGACGCCCCGGCATTTCTCGCGCGGTGCCGGTCCGGCCGCACTAATGTCCAACGGTTATGACCGACTGGTCCGATCCGAGGCTGCCGACGAAAGCGAGTAGTCCCCGACAGCTCAAACGGCTGAGCCGGAATTTCGCCGGCGTCGGTGTCGGAATCCCGCCCGAGCGTCTGCAGCAGATCGCGATGGGGCAGGCGGCCACCGAGGACGAGCTCGTCGACGTGACCTTCGCGCTGACCGCGACTCAGCTTCGCGGCGAGCAGCGCCGGTCCAAAGTCGGCCGCGCACAACGTCGTTGTGTGCGCGGCGCCATCGTGTTCGTGGCGATCCTGATCGCGATCAACGTGCTGATGTGCCTGGGCCTGTTCCTGTTCGTGCTGACCCAGCACACCACGCCCTATTAGGCCGCCGGCTCTATCCCGTCACGTACCCGTCGGCGACGTCGAGCGCCTTGTCCAGAATGGCCAGTCCCTCGGCCACCTCGGCGTCGCTGATGTTGCAGGCCGGCACCGCGTGGATCCGGTTGAAGTTCGCGAACGGCAGCAGCCCGCCGGACTTGCACGCCGCCAGCACCGCGTTCATGGCCGGGCTCGAGCCGCCGTAGGGCGCCAGGGGTTCGCGGGTCTGCTGGTTGGCCACCAGCTCGATCGCCCAGAACACGCCGAGCCCACGGACCTCACCGACCGACGGGTGGCGGGCTGCCAGCTCGCGCAGACCCGGGCCGAGCACCTGCTCGCCGAGTCGGGCGGCGTTGGCCACCATGCCCTCGTCTTCCATCGCGTTGATCGTCGCCACCGCCGCACCGCAGGCCAGCGGATGCCCCGAATAGGTCAGCCCGCCGGGGTAGGCGCGGTCGGCGAACGTCGAGTAGATCGCGTCGTTGATGGCCACGCCACCCAGCGGCACGTACCCCGACGTCACACCCTTGGCGAAAGTCATGAGGTCGGGCACCACGTCGAAGTTCTGGATTGCGAACCATTTTCCGGTCCGGCCGAAGCCCGCCATCACCTCGTCGGCGATGAACACGATGCCGTGGCGATCGCAGATCTCGCGCACGCCGGCCATGTACCCGGGCGGCGGCACCATGATGCCGGCGGTACCCGGCACCGATTCCAGGATGATCGCGGCGATCGAGTCCGCGCCCTCGTGCTGGATCAGCCGCTCGAGGTAGTCCAGCGCGCGCTCGGACTCCTGCTGCTCGGTCTCGGCGAAGAACGAGGACCGATACAGGAACGGGCCGTTGAAGTGCACGACACCGGAGCTGGCGTAGTCGTTGGGGTAGCGCCGTGGGTCGCCGGTCAGGTTGACCGCGGTGTCGGTGCCGCCGTGATAGGAGCGGTACCGGGCGAGCACCTTGTAGCGCCCGGTGTGCAGCCGCGCCATCCGGACGGCGTGCTCGACGGCGTCGGCACCGCCATTGGTGAAGAACACCCGTTTCAGGTCACCGGGTGTGCGCTCGGCGATCAGCCGGGCCGCCTCGGAGCGGGCGGCGTTGGCGTGCTGCGGTGCGATCGTGCACAGCTTCGCGGCCTGTTCGGCGATCGCGGCGACGACCTTGGGGTGCTGATGGCCGATATTGGTGAACACCAGCTGGGAGGAGAAGTCGAGCAGCTTGTTGCCGTCGCCGTCCCAGACGTAGGAACCCTCCGACGCGACGATCGTCATCGGCTTGATCTGGGCCTGCGCCGACCACGAGTGGAAGACGTGCGCACGGTCCAGTTCATATGCCCGGGCGGCTTCGGCGCGTGCGGTGTCGAGGTCCTGACCGTTGGGCAGGAGGTGGGATTCGGTCGTCGTCATGCGTGCCTCTTTCGAGCTCAGTGGTGCTCAGTGGTTCTCAGTGGTTCTGGGGGAAGCCGAGGTTGATGCCGCCGTGGGAGGGATCGAGCCACCGCGTCGTCACCACTTTGCCACGGGTGAAGAAGTGCACGCCCTCCGTCCCGTGGGCGTGGGTGTCGCCGAACAGTGAGCTCTTCCAGCCGCCGAAGCTGTAGTAGGCGGTCGGAACCGGGATCGGCACGTTGATGCCGACCATGCCGACCTCGACCTCGTTCTGGAAACGCCGTGCCGCGCCACCGTCATTGGTGAAGATCGCGGTGCCGTTGCCGTACGGGTTGGAGTTGATCAGCTCAAGGGCTTCGTCATAGGTGTCGACGCGGACCACCGCGAGCACCGGGCCGAAGATCTCGTCGGTGTAGACGCTCATCTCGGGGGTGACGTTGTCGATCAGGGTGGGGCCCAGCCAGAAGCCGTCAGCTTCCCCGTCGACCTGGGTGCCGCGGCCGTCGACGACGATGGTCGCGCCGTCGGCTTCGCCCGCGTCGATGTAGGAGGCGACCTTGTCGCGGTGGGCCTTCGTCACCAGCGGGCCCATATCGGTGTTGCGGGTGCCGTCACCGATCTTCAACGTCGTTGTGCGCTCGGCGATCTTGGCGACCAGCTCGTCGGCGATCGGGCCGACCGCGACGGCCGCCGAGATCGCCATGCAGCGCTCACCGGCCGAACCGAAGCCGGCGTTGACCATCGCGTCGGCGGCCAGATCCAGATCGGCGTCGGGCAGGATCACCGCGTGGTTCTTCGCGCCACCCAGAGCCTGCACCCGCTTGCCGTGCAGGGTCGCGGTCGAGTAGATGTACTGCGCGATCGGGGTGGAGCCGACGAACGACACCGCCTTGATCGACTTGTTGGTCAGCAGCTCGTCGACGGCGACCTTGTCGCCCTGCAGCACGTTGAACACTCCGGCCGGCAGGCCGGCCTCGGCCCACAGGTTGGCGATCCACAGCGCGGCCGACGGATCCTTCTCAGAAGGCTTGAGCACCACGGTGTTTCCGGCGGCGATGGCGATGGGGAAGAACCACATCGGCACCATCGCGGGGAAGTTGAACGGGCTGATGACGGCCACCGGGCCGAGCGGCTGGCGGATCGAGGCGACGTCGACGTTGGTCGACGCGTTCTCGGTCATGCCGCCCTTGAGCAGATGCGAGATGCCGCAGGCGAATTCGACGACCTCCTGGCCGCGACTGACCTCACCGAGGGCGTCGGAGAGCACCTTGCCGTGTTCGGCGGTGATGATCGCGGCCAGCTCTTCCTTGCGGGCGTTGAGCAGCTCCCTGAAGGCGAAGAGCACCGTCGTGCGCTTGGCCAGCGAGGTGTCGCGCCAGGCCGGGAACGCGGCGGCGGCGGCGGCGATGACCGCCTGTGCGTCGGCGACGTCGGCCAGCGCGACCTGTCCGGTGACCTGGCCGGTGGCCGGGTTGGTCACCGCGGCCGTCCGGTCGCTGCTGCCTGCGAAGTTCTTCCCGTCGGCCCAGTGGGCGATCGTCCGGACGCGGGTGTTGGGCGCTGTGAGGGTCATATCTGAGATTCTGGTGCAGGATCGCCCAGGTCGAGGCCGACGATATGTCAATGAAGTGCTGCTGTCTCTTACACTGTGTTAATGCAGTTGACCCTTGCCGACATCCTCGAGCTGCCGTCGGTGCGCCGGGGCGATCCGGAGGTGGTGTGCACCGGACCGATGGACCAGCCGGTGCGCTGGGTGCACGTCAGCGATCTCGCCGACCTGTCCGGTCTGCTGACCGGTGGGGAGCTGGTGCTGACGACCGGCCAGGCATTGGCCGATCCGGCGCGCCGAGACGCGTATCTGCCCGGCCTCGCGAAGGCCGGCGCGGTGGGCGTGGTGATCGAGCTCGGACTGCACATCGACCGGCTTCCGGAGTCCGTGCGCGCCATCGGTTCGACGCTGTCCCTGCCGGTGATCGTGCTGCACCGGACGGTGCGCTTCATCGATGTCACCGAAGAGGTGCATCGCCGGATCGTCGCCGATCAGTACGCCGAGGTCGAGTACGCCCAACGGGTACACGAAGAGTTCACCGCATTGAGCATGCGCCGCGCGTCGATCGACCAGATCGTCAGCGCGGCAGCCCGGATGCTCGACACACCCGTGGTGTTGGAAGACCTCAACCGTCAGGTGCTGGCGTTCGACGGACGGGGCCTGTCGGCGGCGGCACTGCTGGTCGACTGGGAGCGGCGCTCGCGACTGGCAGGTGGTGACGCCTGGACCGCGTGCCCGGTGGGCCCGCACCGCGAGGAGTGGGGCCGGTTGATCGCGCCGCGGATGGCCGCGGCCGACGGCCGGTCGGTGATGACGTTGGAGCGCGCGGCGCAGGCCCTGGCGTTGAACCGAATGGTCGAGCAGAACCGCAGCTCACTGGAATTGCGCGCGCAGAGCGGCCTCGTCGACGACCTGCGCCGCGGTCGCATCACCGATGAGGCCGAGGCCACCGCCCGTGCGCATGCGCTGGGGCTACGGCCGGCGCTGACCTATGTGCCGATGGCGGTCCGGCTGCGGGAGACCCCGGGCGCCGATCAGGTTGCGATCGCCCAACGGCGGGTTCGCACCCTGGACGCGATCATGCACACCGTGCGTGCGGCCGGCCACACCGGTTTGGCCGCCACCCGTGACGACGGGCAGATCGACGTGGTGTTGGCGCCGCAACGCGCCAGCCGGGTCCCCGGATCGCTCGATACCGTGTTGGGCGAGGTGTGTTCGGCCACTCGGCGCGCGGTCGCCCACCTGGACGGGGTGAGCGGATGCGCCATCGGGGTGGGGCCGGAGAACAGCCGGCTGGTGGACGCGGTCGGCGGTCTACGCGAAGCAGGGCACGTCGCCGAGGTGGCGATGTCGATGCCCTTGCAGGACAAGCCGTTTCATCGGGCTTCGGATGTCCGCTTGCGCGGCCTGCTGTCGCTGATCCGTAGTGATCCTCGCGTGCAGGCGTTCGCCGAGACCGAACTGGCCGGGTTGTTGGCGCATCGCGCCAAGCACGGTGACGAGGCGTTCGACCTGCTGTGGCACTACCTGGCGGCAGGTGGCAACAAAGCCGAACTCGCCAGGACGCTGCACATGTCGCGGCCCACGCTGTACGCCCGATTGGAGGCGCTGCAGCGGATCGTCGGACTCGACCTCGACGATGCCGAGTCCCGGACGTCATTGCAGGTGGCGATGTTGATCCTGAATGCCTAGTCTTTCGCCGGATCTTCGGCGTCGCGACGCTCGTCCTTGAGGCGCTCCTTGCTCCGCAGGAGGCGCAGCAGCGTCACCAGCACCAGACCGCCGACGATATTGCCGACCAGCGTGTACCAGAACCACCCCAGCCAGTCGAGGTAGCCGAAGGGTGCCTCACCGGTCGACAGGGCGCCAAAGATCAACAGCGAGTCCAGGATCGAGTGGAACAGCTGCAGTCCGGCCAGGACGAACGCACCGGCCACGGCGGCGGCGATCTTGCCCGGTACCGAGTCGGTGCCGTGCTGCATGCGGGTCATCAACGTGATCACCATGCCGCCCAGCACGGCCAGCGCCATGGTCTGCACCGAGAGCGGTTCGTCCACGAAATGCTCAGCGGAGGAGATCGTTTGATCTCTGAGCTTGGGGAACGCCGCGATGATCAGCGCCATGATCACCCACCCGCCGACCAGGTTGGCCACCAGCGTGCCGCTCCACAGTTTGGCGAGCTGGCCCACGCTGGCACGCTTGGCGGCCACCGTCGTGACGGGCACCAGGAAGCCTTCGGTGAACAACTCGCTGCGGCCGAGCAGCAGCGCCAGGAACCCGATCGCGAATGCGACTCCGGCCAGCAGCTGGTTGTGGGTTTCGTGCAGCACGGACAGGTAGGCCAGCACTCCGACGGCGACCTCGGTACCGCCGAAGAATCCGGTGACGAGGACTTCACGCCAGCTGCGGTGCAACCGTTGACTGCCCTCGTCGACCATTCGGTTGAAGGCGGCTTCGAGTTCGTCCTCGATCGGGCTGTCGGACTCGCCCAGTTGGCGCTGGCTCGTTGAACTCACGACCCCGTGTACCCATTGGCGGCCAACCCGACACCGGACGCCGCTGAGCAGTCGCTCAACGCTCGCCCATACACTGGGCCACCGTGGGCATTCTCGTTGGCTTTGCGCCGTGGATCGTCTATTGGGTACTGGTCGGCAACGCGCCGTTCACGACGGCCGTCCTGGTGGCCCTCGCCGTCGCGATCCTCGGGCTGGTGATGAGCCGCACCCGAAAGGTGGCCGGCCTGACCTTCGAAATCGGTTCTGTCGCAGCGTTTGTCGTACTGACAGTGCTGACCTTCGCGGTGAGCCAAGCGTTCTTGGAGCAGTGGATGCTGCCGCTGAGCGCTGCGGGCATTCTCCTCATCACGCTCCTCGGGGCGCTGGCCGGCAAGCCCTTCGTGCGGGAATTCGCCGCGGCCGGACGCTCCGAGGAGATCGTCACCAGCGATCTGTTCACGAAAATCACGTCGCTGCTGACCTGGATCTGGGTCGCCGCCTTCGCCGGGATGACGGTGTCCTCGGCGATCCCGCCGATTGTGTCGGGCGACGCCACGATCCTCGACACCGCGAACCCGCTGTCCGTTCTGTGTTACTGGGTCGTCCCGTTCGCGCTGCTGGGTCTGGCTGCGGTCGCCTCGCGCATCCTGCCCGACACCGTGGTTCTCAGCGACGACGTCGTACGTGAGACGTCCTTTGTCGCGTACAGCGAAGCCGCAATCGACGAGCTGTACTACCTGGCTCAGGAGCACGCCAACCGCGAGGTCGGCGCCGGCAAGGAAGCCTACGACGTCAAAGTCGGCGGGATGGGGATGACGCTGACCGGCGACGACTCCCGCAAGTCGTGGCCGTCGACGTATCGAGTGCGCGACCGGCGCCGCTGAGCAGTCCCGGCGCCGAGCTTCGCGGTTGCTGACGTCGGCTCGATGATCGCAACCGATCGGGCAAGGATGCACACCGCTTTGGACACCTTTGCGTCACGGATCGGCTAAAACCCCTGCTCAGACCATAAGCGTGGTACGCGGCTGTCAGCTGATTGCGGTAGAAAGTGACAGAAGTGACCTCTGTGAAGAGGACGGAGCTTTGCTCAGAGGCGCCCGGAAGGTGGAGATCATGATGAAGAAGCGCTTGTATGCCCTGGCGATCAGCCTGGTGATGCTGTTCGCCATTCCCGGCCTGTTGGCCCCGACGGCGACCGCCGCTCCGGTAGGCCGGGACCAGTACGTCAACCTCGTGATCCAGCGCGGGCTCGCCCAGCGTGGCGTGCCCTACGCTTGGGCCGGCGGCGACATCAACGGGCCCACCCTGGGCAAAGGGCCGAGCGCAGCCGTCGTCGGCTTCGACTCCTCGGGCCTGATCCAGTACATCTACGCCGGCGTCGGAGCCAAGCTGCCGCGCTCCTCGGGAGATATGTACAAAGTGGGCCAGCACGTCACCGCTGACCAGGCGTTGCCGGGGGATCTGATCTTCTACGGGCCGGACGGCACCCAGAGCGTCGCGATGTTCCTGGGCAACAACCAGATGCTGGAAGTCACCGACACGGTCGTCGCGGTGTCCGCGGTGCGCGCCAAAGACATGGCGCCCTACCTGGTCCGCGTCATCGCCTGAGTGTCACGCGGGGGCGTGCCGTTGACCCGCCGTGCAGATTCACGGCGCGACGACGAGCACGCCCACCGCCAGGTGAGACCGTGCAGACCGGCCGCCTAGACGCAGTCGGTGCAGACCAGGCCGGTGGCATCCGCCAGCCGGCTGCGGTGGTGCACCAGAAAGCAGCTGCTGCAGGTGAACTCGTCAGCCTGCTTGGGGATGACCCGCACCGTGAGCTCTTCGTCTGACAGGTCGGCACCGGGCAGCTCGAAGGAGTCCGCGGCTTCCGCCTCATCGATATCTATTACGGCCGTGGCCGTGTCCTTGCGCCGTCCCGCCAGGTCTTCCAGCGACTCTTCCTCAGGCTCGGCCTGGGTGCGGCGGGGGGCGTCGTAATCAACCGTCATGATCCGTGCCTTTCGTTTCCGCATTCGACGTCGCGTCAACGCGGTCGAATGCGAGTTTGTTCCCGTAGCCGGTCTCTGCTAAACACCGTTGTTTCCGGCTGTGTGTGCGCTGGGTCCTGCCTCGCTGTGGCCTGCGGATTCGCACGCCATAGGCACGTTGAAAGCTGGGCTCAGGTTCGCCAGAGAGATTCCTGGGCGACGCTGGCGATCAGGGTACCGTCATCGCGCTGAAATGAGCCGTGAGCCAATCCCCGCGCGTCGCTGTGACTCACCGCGGTGGCGTCGTAGAGATGCCACTGGTGGGGGTCGGTCGGCCGGTGCAGCCACAAGGCGTGGTCGAGGCTGGCGGCTCCGCCCGGGCCGGGGAATTCCGGGCCCGGCGGACGAGCCGAGGACACCATGCCCAGGTCGGAGATGAAGGTCAGCGCGCAGGCCCGAAGCAGGGGATCGTCCTCGACCGGTTCGCGGGTGCGGAACCAGAACGGCTGGGTGGGCCATTCGACGCGGCTCTGCGGCCCAGGTGCGAGCCGAACGTCGAAGTGATCGGCCCACCCGGCCGGCAGTCGTGTGAGAACCGTCGCGTCCGTCAGCGGCACCCGCGGTTCCCGCGGCAGCTGCCAGTCGGTGGTCGCCTCGGGTTGGTGGAACGAGGCCAGCATCTCGAATATCGCGACGCCGTCCTGCGTTGCGGTGACGCGGCGGGTGTTGAAAGAGCGGCCGTCCCGGGTGATCTCGACGGTGAAGTGGATGTCGACGCCGATCCGGCCGCCTTTGATGAAGTAGGCATGCAGCGACTGCGGCAGCCGGCCGGGTTCCACGGTGGCGCCCGCGGCCGCCAGTGCCTGCGCGGCGATCAACCCGCCGAAGAGCCGGGGACCCGCACCGTAAGACGCCGATGCGCGAAAAGTGTGCCCGCTGCGGTCGAGTTGAACCACCTCGGCGATCCAGCTCGACATGCTCTCCCCGGGGTCGTCGTCGAAAATCGCACTCACGATAGCGTCCTAGACTCCTGGCATGGACCGCGGCCACGTCGACGCACCAGAGGGTCTGCTTCGGATCGAAGACTGCTTGGACGCCGACGGAAACGTCGTCTTACCGGCGGGCGTGACGTTGATCTCGTTGATCGACCGCAACATCGCCAACGTCGGCGACACCATCGCGTACCGCTACCTCGATTACAGCCGCTCGGCCGAACCGGTGGTCTTCGAGCTGACCTGGACTCAGCTCGGTCAGCGCCTGCGCGCCATCGCGGCCCATGTACAGCGCAGCGCTGCTCGTGGTGACCGGGTCGCGATATTGGCGCCGCAGGGGCTGGACTACATCGCCGGTTTCTTCGCCGCGATCAAGGCGGGCACCATCGCTGTGCCGTTGTTCGCTCCCGAATTGCCCGGCCACGCCGAACGTCTCGACACCGCTCTCGGTGATTCGCAGCCCGCCCTGGTGCTCACCACCGCAGCCGCCGCTGACAGTGTGCGGGGCTTTCTGGCCAAGCTGCCGTCGGCTCGGCAGCCGCAGCTGCTGATCATCGACGAGATTCCCGATTCCTCGGCCGCCGACTTCGTCGAGACCGCTGTCGACGCCGACGACGTGTCGCATCTGCAATACACGTCGGGCTCGACCCGGCCGCCGGCCGGCGTGGAAATCACCCACCGGGCCGTCGGTACGAATCTGATCCAGATGATCCTGTCCATCGATCTGCTCGACCGAAATACCCACGGCGTCAGCTGGTTACCGCTCTACCACGATATGGGCTTGTCGATGATCGGCTTCCCGACGGTGTACGGGGGACACTCCACATTGCTGTCACCGACCGCCTTCATCCGCAGGCCGCAACGCTGGATCCGGGCGCTTTCCGATGCGTCCCGGTACGGCCACGTCATCACCGCCGCACCGAATTTCGCATACGAGTGGACCGCTGCGCGCGGCCTGCCCGACGCCGAGGACGACATCGATCTGAGCAATGTGGTGATGATCATCGGGTCGGAACCGGTGAGCGCCGACGCGATCGCCACGTTCTCCGATGCGTTCGCACCGCATGGTCTGCCGCCGACGGCCTTCAAGCCGTCGTATGGCATCGCCGAGGCCACCCTGTTCGTGGCGACCATCGCACCGACCGCGCAGCCCACCGTGATCCGCCTGGACCGTGAGCGGTTGGCGCAGGGACTGGCGCAGGAGGCCGGCGAGGACACCGACGCGGTCACCCAGGTGTCGTGCGGCCAGGTGGCCCGCAGCCTGTGGGCGGCGATCGTCGACCCGGCGACCGGCGAAGAGCTGCCCGACGGCCGCATCGGTGAAATTTGGTTGCACGGCAACAATGTCGGCCGCGGCTATTGGGGTCAGCCGCAGGAGAGCCGCCGAGTGTTCGGGGCCAGGCTTGTCCGCCGACGGGCCGAGGACAGCCACGCCGGCAGCGTGCCCGCCGACGGCGCCTGGTTGCGCACCGGCGACCTCGGCTTCTATCTCGGCGGCGAGCTCTACGTCGCCGGGCGCCTCGCCGACATCGTGGTGCTCGACGGCCGGACGCTGTATCCGCACGACATCGAAAAGACCACCGCGGATTCCTCAGCGCTGGTCAGGCACGGGTACGTGGCGGCATTCACCGTTCCGAAGAACCAAATGCCTGGTGCGACAACACAAGACGCCACAGAACAGCTGGTGATCATCGCCGAACGGGCGGCCGGCACCAGCCGCAGCGACCCGGCAGCCGCGATTGCAGCCATCCGGTCGGCGGTGTTCGACCGTCACGGTATCGAGGCCGCCGACGTGCGGCTGTTGCCCGCGGGCGCCATCCCGCGCACCACCAGCGGCAAACTGGCCCGGCGGGCCTGCCGCGCCGAATACCTCTCCGATGCGCTGCGGGCGCGGTGATCGTATGCGGCCGTTGACCTTTGGCGCACTCGCCATCATTGCGGTGCTCAGCGCATGCGTTGCGGCGCCGGTCGCCTGGGCCGGCGGCCCGGCCACCCTGAAGGTCTGCACCACCGGTGACTACCGGCCCCTGACCTACCGCGACCCGGCGACAGGACAGTACAGCGGGGTCGACATCGACATGGCCGCCGATTTGGCCGCGCACCTCGGGCGCACCGCGGTGTTCGTCCCCACCACCTGGTCGACTCTCATCGCCGACCTCACCTCACCGGGACGATGCGATATCGCGATGGGCGGCATCACCGACACTCCCGAGCGCCGCCGCGTCGTCGACGTCACCCGGGCCTATCTGGCCAGCGGCAAGACCGCGCTGGTTCCGGCGGCCAACGCCGAGCGGCTGGCGACCATCGAGCAGATCAACCAGCCCGGTGTACGGGTCATCGAGAACAGCGGCGGCACCAACGAACAGTTCGCCCGCACCCACTTCCCCGACGCGCAGCTCGCGATCTGGCCGGACAACACCACCATCTTCGATCAGCTCGCGACCGGTGGCGCCGACGTCATGGTCACCGACGCCATCGAAGCCATCTACCAGTCGTCGCTACACCCCGAGTTGGTGGCCCAGCACCCCGCGGATCCCTTAACCTCCGAGGTCAAGGCCTACCTGCTGCCCAAGGGCAGCCCCGTCGCCGCTGCGACCGACGCCTGGCTCGCCGGTGCGCTCCACGACGGCACTTACGCCGGCAGCTACGAACGGTGGCTGCACGCTCCGGTACCCGATCCGCCGAGCTAGGCGGTTTAGCGGCCCTTCCACTGCGGCGTGCGCTTCTCCCGCCATGCCTGCAGGCCTTCGGCGACGTCCTCGGTGGCGCCGGCGACCTTCCGCATCACCTCGCCGAAACGTACCGACTCGATCCAGCCCATGTCGGCGGTCCGCCAGGCCACTTCTTTGGTGGCTCGCTGCGCCAGCGGCGCGGCTTCGGTCAGAGTTCTGGCCCAGGCCTGGGCCTCGGCCTGCAGGTCCTGGGGTTCGACGAGCTTCCACACCAGCCCGATCTCCTTGGCCCGCTGGGCGCTGATGGGCTTGCCGGTGAGAAGCAGCTCCATGGCGTTGGCCCAGCCGACACGATGCGGCATTGATGTCCTGGCGGAGCGGGCCGTTGATGGCGTTGCGCGCTTCCGGCCGGTTGAGGGTGATCGTCGCGACGTGCTCTTCCAGCTGATAGGTGACGAGGCTCATTGGTGCACTCTAGTTTCGGGCGAGGCCGCCCGAAACGTGTGACGCGACCATAGTTTGCTGGATTTGCATAACTGGGAATGTTATCGAGTAAATTACCGCTCTTTGACTAAAAGCAATTGTCGCCATTCAAATGGTAGCAAACATTTGATACAGGCTGGTCGGCGATAACTCCATTCGTTTGAATGAACAGCGAGACGTGCGGGTAGAAGGGGGGTAATTTTCGCATGCGACAACAGAAACTTTGACGGGCAAGAGCTTTCACACTGCGAAGTGAATGCCTGTTGAGGGTGCCGATGGTGGGGGGATCACGGATGTCAGTAGAAGACTTTCCGTCGTATTCACGACGATCGGTGGCTCCCGCGAACTTCGATGTCGATTGTCGTCGCACCGCGCTGAACATCGGCCGGATTGGCGCCCTCGCGGTGGCATTGGGTGTCGGTTCGGCCATGCTGACCGGCGGCACCGCGCACGCCGACAGTACCGGCAGTGATTCCGCCCACTCGGCGTCCAACGGATCGGCGCAAGCCGGGTCGGCGCGCTCGGCGCGGCACTCGGCCGCGGGTCCGTCAACCCCGCGATCCGGATCGCGGACCGCGCCGCGAACGGAAAGCCCCCAGGCCGCGGCGTCCACACCGGTCACCGTGACGCGCAAGGCCGCAGCAGTCGCGGACCCTCTGGGCGGCAAGAGCGCGGCGCTCACCGCCCCGGCCCAGACGGCCACCGTGTCGGCCGCCGCGGTCCGGGACGATGTCTTGGTGTCGCAGACCGTTGCGACCGCGCGTAGCGTCGCCAGCCCCACGGCCTCGGTCAATACGATCATCACCGCAACCCGCACGGCGCTGGAAACCTTGCTGCACAACGTCAAACCCCCGGCCCTACCACCGCCTCAGCTGCTGCTGTCGCTGCTGGCCTGGGCGCGTAGGGAATTCGACTCGCTGTTCGGTGCGCCGGCGGGCACCGAAGCCACGGCGGCGACTCCCGGGACAGCCACCAGCGGCACCACTACCACCGTCGTCATCGAGGGCGAGTCGCTGGCAGTCGATCCCGCCAAAGCCGGTAGCACCTATTCCGACACCGCGGCGTCCGGGCGCAAAGCGTTGCTGCTGTCCACCAATTCGACTGCCACAAAGACGCTTTCCCTCCCGTCGGCGACTGGCCTGGTCATTCGTGCCCGTGGTGACCAGTACAACGGCGCGCCGCTGATGACGGTGTCGGTCGACGGCGTCGTGGTCGCCACGACGTCGGTGTCATCGACGTCGTGGACCGATTATTCGATCCCGGTGTCGCTGTCGGCGGGCACCCACACGATCAGCATCGCGTTCACCAACGATCTGCGGCAGTCCGCGGCCAAGGACCGCAACCTGCGCATCGACAAGATCACCGTCGTCCCGGGCGCCACCTCGACTCCGCCCTCGACGCAGACGCCGCCCTACTTCCAGGCGGCTGACTGGTTGTGGAAGCCGATCGTGGCCAATCCCGTGCTCGCCGCGAACAGTGCCACGTGGGTCAAGTACCTGTCCGCGGCCAATGCCCAACACGTGGCCGACCTCTACGACAGCGGTGTCACCCTGGTCTCGGCAACGCAAATCACGGCATCGACGCCCCGCTACGACGTGAAGTTCACCGAACCGTGGGGAAGCGACCCGTTCGGCACCTACACCGTCGCCATCCCGCTGGGACTCAACCTACCGTCGGGCTCGGACCGCCAGATCGCGATCCTCGACCCGAACACGGGTAAGGCGTACGGCATATGGCAAGCCAGCTATGACAGCGCGACCAACACCTGGACAGCCGCCTGGGGCGGCATGACCGATCTCAGCGGTAACGGTATCGACCAGTCCGGCTCCGCCACAGCGACGAACATCGCGCGCTACGCCGGAGTCGTCACCGCGGCGGAATTCAGTACCGCGGTCAGGGCCAACAGCGGGATCAACCACGCGCTGTTCATCTCCAGTGACATCGCCAGCGCGCTGTTCACCGGGCCGGCGACGAAGTCGGACGGCACCAACATGGCCGGGGTGACGACGCCGATACCCGAGGGCACCCGGATCCAGCTGGACCCGTCCATCGACGTCGACGCGATCCCCGGCATCTCGCCCGCCGAGAAGGTGATCGCCAAGACGCTTCAGACCTACGGCGCCTACGTCGGTGATCAGGGTGGCGCGCGGATGGCCTTCGTCTTCGAAGTCACCCCCGACGCGACGTCGCCGACGAACCCGGGCGCGGTGTGGACCAACGCCGGGCTGTCCTGGGACTACTACGACATGGCCGACATCCCGTGGTCCCGGCTCCGCGTCTTGGCGAACTGGGACGGGTCCTGACGCTCAGTCGCGCGGGCGGGTCCCGTTACGGCCCGCGGGATTCGCGACCGCGGTGACCATGCTGGTGCCGAACGGGCCCGCATCGTCGAACAGGGTGGCGCTGCCCACCGACACTCCGTTCTCGGCGAAGTGGGTGTCGGCGTGCACACCGATGAACACGCCGCGGGGCAGCCGCGACAAGGCCACCGTCAGGTCCCCGTTGATGTAGCCGATTTCACCGGCGCCCAGATTGGTCACCAGGTTCGCGGCCGCCTCGGCGACCACCGCCGCACGGACGAAGGGGGTCGCCTGCAGACCGGCCACCGCGTCCAGACCGCCGTAGTACGCGCGCTTGCGTCCGGCGGTGTTCTCCTCGCCCATCGGGCTCCAGCCGGTTCCGTCGTCGTCGACGTAGAGGGCTTGGTCCTCGGTGTCGGGCGGTGAGCCGGCGGGCTGGGCCGGCGCGGCGCCCGGGCCGTCGGGTGTATGAGATAGCCGGTATTGCAACAGAGTTGCGCGTGCCACAATCCAGTCGTCCTGGATGATGTCGCATTCGGCGGTCCGCATGCGGTTTCCGTGCCGGATCAGCCGTGTCTGGGTATGGGTGGGGACGGCACGGGCAGGCTTGAGCAGGTCGAGCGTCAGCCGGGTGGGCAGGTATCCGACGCTGCCGTACTTGCGTTCCAGCGTCGATGCCGCGAGCCCGGCGATCGCCTGGCCGCTGAGCAGACCCTCGCTCCAGGATGCCGCCGCCGACGGGGTGGGGCGGAAGATCCCGTTTCCGTGCTGAACGAAATACGCTGGGCGGATACCGATTGCGCTCGAAGCCGCTGCCGTGCGCTTCGACAAGGCCATGCCGCTGTTCATCGTTGCCATCCTTTGAGTTGGGGAGCCGCTGCTTGCTTGACGGCTCACCAGGCAACTATGACCCGGCGTGGCCTCGCGAAATATCCACCGATCGGTCGCAACACCGGATGAATGAGTTGTCCACCGATCGGGGGACACGCCCCTGGTGTCAGGACTCCAGCCGGGCGCGAACGGCGGAAAGGCGTTGCTGCAGTTCGTCTTCGGTGATGACCCCCCGGGACAGCAGCGAGTGCGCCAATGAGACCAGCTGGCTCTCGGGATAGGGGAGGTCGGCATAGACGTTGGCCGACAGGTCGTCCTCCTCGTCGCGGCGTTCTTTGAACGTCGGGACGTCGGCCTCACACGCCGCGTGATCGAGTGCGTCACAGAGTCCGTCGAGGCTGGTCTTCCACGGCGGCACCGGGTTGTCCACCCCGTACTTGGCCGCCATGACCGGCCAGACCTGATTGCGGTCGACAATCTGTTGTAACGGCTCGGGTTTCATTCGCCGACCGGATGAACGGCGGGGCGGGTGTCGGTGATGACATTGGTGGTCACCCCGGGCTTCGGCAGCGCGACGCCGATCAGGCAGTCGCGGGTGATGATCTCGGTCAGCTGGTCCTCGGTCCAGCCGTCGGTGCCCTCGGGTCGCATCGGCATGACCATGAAGCGGTGCTTCTGGTTGGAATCCTGGACGCGGACTTCGATGTCGTCGGACAGGTAGAGGCCGAACTCGGCGAGGACCTGTCGAGGCCAGCGCACCAGCCGCCGCCGGTAGTTCGGTGTACGGTACCACTCGGGGGAGTTGCCGAGGATGGGCCGCGGGTAGCAGGAGCACAGGGCGCAGACGATCACGTTGTGCAGGCCCGGGGTGTCTTCGAGGATCTGGAATGCGGTGAAGTCACTGGGGGTGCCGAAGCCGGTCGGCTCGAGCCAGTCGACGCCGACCTCCTTGCTGGCGGTCATCGGTTCGGCGAGGGCAAGGGCTTTGAAGTCGGGATCCAGCCAGGCGCGGGCCACCAGGCGAGCCGCCGGTGTGGGGCCGATCTGCTCGGCGAACTCGGTGAAGCGGCGGTGCTCCTCGGCGGTGAAAATGCCCTTCTCGATGCACAATTCGCGCAGCGCGATCTCGAGCACCTCGAAGTCGGTGATCTCGTCGACCATCGGCTTGACGGTGCGGTCGTGGTCATGGTCGTGATCGTGGCCGTGGTCGGTCATGTCCGTCCGTTCCTATGCGGGTGCAAGCCAGTGCTCGGGGATTTCGGTGCGCAAGCTGTCGCTGTCCGGGCCGTTGAAGTCGTTCCACAGCTCGGACATGCTGAATTTGACGACGTAGAACCATTCGGGCTTGGCGTCGGGGATGTCCCAGGTCTCGTCCTCGGCAGCCGGGCTTTCATAGGCCACCGCGTCGATGACGCCGGTGGCGCCGCGGACGTACTCGGGGGTGCGGGTGTAGAACAGCACCGGCAGTTCTCGGACGACGACGGGATCGCCGACCTTGAACCTCGGCTCGCCCGCCTTGCCTGCGTAGACCTGCGGGTCACCTTTGCCCTGGGCGTGCACGATGTGACTGTTGCGCTTGACGTGAGATCCGTCGCCTTCGAACTTGGGTTTGGCCGCCAAGGTCTTTCCCTCCATTCCGCCGGCGTAGCGTTCCTTGACCTCCGCCATCCGCTCGGTCAGTTCGGTGAGACCGATATGGTGCTTTTCGATCAGGACCCGAGCCACCGACAGCAGCCACCGGCCGTAGTACGGGAAGCCGAGGTAGACGGCCCGCTGGACGTCGACGTTGCCGATCCGGCGACGTTCCTCGGAGAGCCAGATTCCACGCCACGCAAGCACCTCGCAGATGACGTACGTCATGTGCTCCCAGTACTCGTAGTCCTTGTTCTCGTACTTCATCGGAGCGTCCGGTTCGCCGCCGACATCGTGCACCGGCTTCATGTAGGCGACGAACCTGGCGTGGTCGAGTAGATCCGGGGTCGGAGCGTCCGGCAGTTCCGGATAGGCGGACTTGAGCCGGGCCACCAAAGCAAGCTGGTCGGCGCGTTCGGCAGCAGTGCTCATTGAAGGCCCCTCGATGTGGCTGTGCACGACTTCAACAAGAACCCAACGTAACACCGGTGACCCGCGTGGGCAGCCGAAATGGTCTCACCGTCGAAAGGTGTTGGGATCCAGCGGCTCTGACAGTGGAGACATTTTCGGCCGGGTCTCAGGCATACCCCAGCGCGGTGTTCTCGGCGCGAATGCGCACGGTGAGCACCGCAGCGTTGGCAATGCTGAACACGATCGCGGTCACCCAGGCCGAATGCACCAGCGGCAGCGCGGCCACTTCGGCCGCGACGGCCGTGTAGTTCGGGTGATGCAGCCATCGGTACGGCCCGTTGCGGACCAGGGGAGCTCCCTTGATGACGATCAGCCGGGGGTTCCAGTGCTTACCCAGCACAGCCACACACCACCAGCGCACCACCGTGCTGGCCACGACGACCGCCAGCATCGGCCAACCGAGCCAGGGCAGGAACGGTCGGTGCTGGGTCGCCACCTCGGCCACGCACGACGCGAGCAGCAGGGTGTGCATCGCCACCATCGCCGGATAGTGTCCGCGTCCAAATTCTCTGCCGCCCTGGGCAAACGACCATCGGGCGTTACGACGCGACACCACCAGCTCGACGAGACGCTCGACGCCGATCAGCAGGATGAACAGGTAGTAGAAACTCATCTCCCTCACCAGCCCAGCAGCAACAGCTCGAAGCTGAAGCCCGGCCCCATCGCCAGCATCAGCCCCAGCGAGCCCGCCGCCGGGCTGTCGGCGACAGTGCGGTCGAGGACGTCGAGCACCGACGCCGAGGAGATGTTGCCGTTGTCCCGCATCGACTGCCAGCTGTGCCGCAACGCTTCCGGCGGCATGCCGATGGCGTTGTGCATGGCGTCGAGCACCTTGGGGCCGCCGGGATGACACACCCACGTCGAGATGTCGGCGGTGGTCAAACCCTGGTCGGCGAGGAAACGGTCGACCTCATCGCGCAGATGGTCGTCGGCCATCTTCGGGACGTCACGAGACATCACCAGCTGGAATCCGCTGGAGCTGACGTTCCAGCCCATGACGTCGACGGTGTCGGCGAACAGCCTGCTGCGGGTCGCGAGAATCCGCGGCCCAGGATGAAGGGGGAGCCCGGCCGGCACCCGATCGGCTCCGGCGGCGACGACGGCCGCCGCGCCGTCACCGAAGAGGCACACGCCGATCAATGCGGGGATCGACGTGTCGTCGCGTTGCAGCGTGAGGGAACACAGTTCCACCGACAGCAACACAGCGACCTGGTCGGGGAAGCCGCGCAGGTAATCGTGCACCCGGGCCAGCCCGGCCGCGCCGGCCACGCAACCGAGGCCGAACAGCGGGATGCGTTTGACGTCGGGCCTCAACCCCACCGCGGACGCGATCCGGGCATCGATGGTCGGCACCGCCACGCCCGTGCTCGACACGGCCACGATCGCGTCGACCTCGTCGGGACGCACGTGTGCGGCGTCGAGCGCTCGCCGCACAGCGTGCTCACCGAGTTCGGCGGCCACCTCGAGGTACGCCGCGTTGGCCTCGGTGAAACCGGTCAGCCGCGGGTAGCGCTCCAAGGGCAGTGCCAGACTGCGGTATTCGACCCCGCTGCTGGCCGCGAAACGCGCGAAGCCGGGTTCGGCGAACGAGGTGAGCTGAGCTGACACCTCGTCCTGGTTGTACCGATGTTCGGTGAACGCCACCGCAGTGCCGGTCACGCGCGGGTCGCCGTGCCGGCGGACCGCGATCGGGTTCATGGATTCAGAAAAAGCGGTATCTGTCATGGCCGCTATAGCGCGCGAATACGATCCCGAATTCCGTGTCAGCCCTCTGCGGTGAAATATCGCACACCGCGGTCAATTACTGTTAACGTGGCGGTATAAGCGCAGTTCAAAGGGGGTTTTTCTTACGGCAAGTCGTGAAATGCATAAATGCCGGCTGAGAATTCCCAGGAATGTGTCCGAATCTGTTAGGGAATTGAATATCGACTGCGGGAGCGCTGGGAATCTCCGACCCGGGTGAACGTCTATCGGCGGTACTTCGTGCACGGTTGAACGGGCCCCGGCCTACCGGCCGAATCCCGCGTCGCGCAGCGCCTGCGCCATCGAACCGGTGGAGCGCTTGTCGTCGCGCCGTCCGTGGTCGGGGCGGGCGGGCTGACGGCGCTCCCGGCTTGGGCCGGGCCGGGTTCCCTGCTCAGGACGCTTGGGCTGATCGCGCTTGGGCGTATCGCCCAGCCGGAGGGTCAGTCCGATCCGCTGGCGATCCACGTCGACGTCGACCACTTTGACCCGCACCACTTGACCCGAGCGCACCACTTCATGCGGATCGGACACGAAGCGGTCCGACATGGCCGAGACGTGCACCAAACCGTCTTGATGGACACCGACATCGACGAAGGCGCCGAACGCCGCGACGTTGGTCACGACACCTTCGAGCACCATTCCGACCTTGAGGTCGGCCACCTTCTCCACACCCGCGGCGAAGGTCGCGGTGGAGAAGGCCGGCCGCGGATCGCGACCCGGCTTCTCCAGCTCGGCGAGGATGTCGGTCACCGTCGGTACACCGAATCGGTCGTCGGCGAAGTCGGCGGGCCGCAGTGTGCGCAACGTTCGTTCGTTGCCGATCAGTTCGGCCATCGTGATGCCCGAGCGGTCCAGGATCCGCCGCACCACCGGATAGGCCTCCGGGTGGACACCCGATGCATCAAGGGCGTCGTCACCGCCGCGAATCCGCAGGAATCCGGCGCACTGTTCAAAAGCCTTGGGGCCCAGCCGCGGAACGTCGAGCAAGGCGGTGCGGCTGCGGAACGGTCCGGTCTTCTCGCGGTGGGCGACGATCGCTTCGGCCAGCGACTCGGACACACCTGACACTCGCGACAGCAGCGGAACCGACGCCGTGTTCAGGTCGACCCCGACGGCGTTCACCGCGTCCTCCACCACTGCATCGAGGCTGCGCGCCAGGGTGCCGGGGCTGACGTCGTGCTGGTACTGGCCGACGCCGATCGACTTCGGTTCGATCTTCACCAGTTCGGCCAGCGGATCCTGCAGGCGGCGGGCGATCGACACCGCGCCGCGCACCGTCACATCGAGAGTCGGCAGCTCGCGTGCGGCGTAGGCCGACGCCGAATACACCGACGCCCCGGCCTCGCTGACCATGGCCTTGGCCGGCGCGCTGGCCCCGGCGCCGCGGATGTCGGCGATGAGCTCGGTGGCCAGTGCGTCGGTCTCCCGCGATGCGGTGCCATTGCCGATCGCAATCAGCTCGACGCCGTGCCGGGCGACCAGGGCCGCCAGGGTCGCCTTGGCCGAATCCCATTGGCGCTGAGGCTGATGCGGGTAGATGGCGCAGGTTTCGAGTACCTTGCCGGTGTCGTCGACGACGGCGACCTTGACCCCGGTGCGGAATCCCGGATCGAGTCCGAGGGTGGTGCGGGTACCCGCCGGCGCCGCCAGCAGCAGATCCTTGAGGTTCTTGGCGAACACGGCGACCGCGTCCTCCTCGGCGCGCTGACGCAGCCGCATCCGGGCATCGACCGCACCGGAGATCATCAGCCGGGTGCGCCAGGCCAACCGCACCGTGGTGGCCAACCATGGGGTGGCAGGCGCCTTGGCGGTCAGATCGACACCGAGGGCGTTGGCGACCATCACCTCGTAGGCGTCGTCGCTGCCGCCGTCGAAGCGAACCGCGAGGGCTTGTTCCTTCTCACCGCGCAGCACCGCCAGCACCCGGTGCGACGGCATGTCCTCCAGCCGCTCGGTGAATTCGAAGTAGTCCCGAAACTTCTGTGCCGCTGGGCTCTTTGCGGCCTCGTCGGAAACCGGTGCGGTCCGCACCGCGCCCTCGGCCCAGAACTTGGTCCGAATCGCACCCACCAGCTCGGCGTCCTCGGCCGCCCGTTCGACGAGGATGTGCCGCGCACCGTCGAGTGCCGCGGCGGCGTCGGCGACGTCGGCGGTGAGGAATTCGGCGGCCACGGCCTCGGGGGCGACCGCCGGGTCGGCGAGCAGCCGATCGGCGAGCGGCTCCAGACCGGCTTCCCGGGCGATCTGGGCTTTGGTGCGCCGTTTCGGTTTGTACGGCAGATAGATGTCCTCGATCCGGGACTTCGTGTCGGCGCTCAGCAGCGCGGATTTCAGCTCGTCGGTCAGCTTGCCCTGCTCGTCGATCGAGGCGAGCACCGCGTCCCGCCGTTCGTCGAGCTCGCGCAGATAGCGCAGCCGCTCCTCGAGGTCGCGCAGTTGGCCGTCGTCGAGGCTGCCGGTGACTTCCTTGCGGTAGCGGGCGATGAACGGAACGGTCGCACCCTCGTCGAGCAGCCGCACCGCGGCGGCCACCCGGGCCTCTGCGACGGCGAGTTCTTCAGCAAGACGGGCATTTACAGATTTGAGGGTTGGGCTCGAAGTCACGCGCAGACCCTACCGAACCTCGCCGACAATCCCACGACCTGTCGAGGGGTGTTGCGCGCGCAGGAATAGCCCCGCAGATCGGGGAGTTGGCCGCTATATGCCCAGACAACTGACCGAGTCCGAGCGGCAGGAGTTCCTCGCCGCCAAACATGTGGCGGTGCTGTCCGTCGCCACCACCGACGGCCGGCCGCCGGCCAGCATTCCGATCTGGTACCAGTACGCCCCCGGTGGTGACATCCAGATCTCCACCGGCCCGTCGACACGCAAGGCGCGGCTGATCGCCGAGGCCGGCGCGGCGACGCTCGTGGTTCAAGACGAGGAGCCGCCGTACCGCTACGTCGTGGTCGAGGGCACCCTGGTCGACACCACCGACCCGACGCCGCCGCAGGTCCTGGAGAAGATCGCGGTGCGCTACCTCGGTGAGGAAGGCGGGCGTCAGTTCCTCCAATCGATGGAGGGTCACGCCAACGTGCTGTTCACCATCCGCCCCGACCGTTGGCTGACCGCTGACTTCTCAGACGAGCTGTAGCCGCCGCACCACTAGCCGGGGACGTCGAGGCGTTGGGTTCCGACAACGCTGAGCAGCCGCAGGGCGTCGTCGGAAGCCGAGCCGGGCTCGGCGGTGTATATGACCACTCGCTGGTCGCTGTCCGCCACATCGAGCGCATCGCAGTTGACCGTCACTGCGCCGACGATCGGATGGTGGAACGTCTTGCACAGCATCGGCTGGGCGACGACGTCTCGCGACTCCCAGAGCTCGGCGAATTCCGCACTGCCACTGCATAATTCGTCGATCAACGCGGTGGTCTCCGGATCGTTGGGATACCGCGCAGCGGCGGCCCGCAGATGAAGGGCGCAGGTGCGGGCGAATTCGTCGGCATCGGATACCCCGTACAGGCGGCGGCCTTGGGTCAGTGACCCCGTGAAGACCCGGCGGGCGAGGTTGCGGTCGCGGGGCGACAAAGCCGAGAAGTCCTCCATCAACGCACACGCGAGGTCGTTCCAGGCCAGCACCTCGTAGGTGGCGGACACCACGATCGCAGCGGCCTGCGGTAGTCGGGTGATCAGATCGGCGATGCTCTGCCGAACGGCGCGGGGCGGTCCGGGGGCGGCCGCGGGTTCGACACCGGCAAGCCGGTGCAGGTATGCGGTCTCGGTGTCCGACAGCCGCAGGGCGCGCGAAAGTCCTTGCAGCACCTCCCGCGACGGGTGGGCGGTGCGGCCTTGTTCCAGTCGGGTGTAGTACTCGGTGGAGATGAAGGCCAGCTGCGCCGCCTCGTCGCGGCGCAGGCCGGGGGTGCGACGACGTCTTCCCTGGGGCAATCCGATGTCAGCCGGTGCGATCCGCTCACGCCGACTGCGCAGGAAAGCGCCGAATTCCCGCTTGTCCATACCTTCATTGTGCGAGTTTCGCGCACGTCAGCCAGGTACGACCGGTACCTGGCTGACCCGGGCCGTCCCGGGCAGGCTCGAGCTATGGATCACGTCAACAACGGACTTCTGGCGGGCAAGGTCGCCTTCGTCTCCGGCGCGGGGCGCGGCATCGGCGCCGCCGCGGCGCGATTGTTCGCCAGGGAGGGCGCCGCGGTACTGCTTGCGGCCAGAACCGAAGCACAACTGCGCGAGGTCACCGACGACATCACCCAATGCGGCGGCCAGGCGGCTTACGCGGTGTGCGATCTGGCCGATGCCGACAGTGTCCGGCGTGCGGTGGACACGGCGGTGCAGCGGTGGGGACGCCTCGACGTGGCGTTCAACAACGGCGCGACGATCGTGCCTCCCGGCCCGCTCGATCAAGCGCTCGACGAGGACTTCGATCGGGTGTACGCCGTCAACCTCAAGGGTGTGTTCGTGGCCATGAAAGCCGAGATCGCCGCGATTCGGGCCACCGCCAAGTCCGGTGCGATCGTCAACACGTCCAGCGTGGGCAGCCTGAGAGCCAATCCGGTCCTACCCGCCTACGGCGCGATGAAGCGCGCGGTCAACAGCCTCACCGAATCCGCGGCGGTCACCTACGGCCCGGAGAACATCCGGGTCAACGCCATCACGCCTGGAACCACACTGACCGAAATGATCCAGGAATGGGAGGACGCGACGCCCGGGGTCATCGAAGGACTGGTGGCGGATAACCCGCTGGGTCGGGCCGCTGATCCCGCAGAGATCGCGGAGGCCGCCGCCTGGCTTCTGAGTGATCGGGCCTCGTATGTCACCGGCGCGATTCTGAGGGTGGACGGGGGCACCTGGGTCTGAGTTGGGATCGGTAGCCGTCCAGCAGTTCTTCACTTCTCTCATCGACGCCACCGAGGCGGCGGACTACGAGAGGAAGAACCCCATGAAGATCGTGCCGACTCCCATCGCGCAGCACATCGACCGCGTCGAGCGCCAGCACAGTCTCTACATCGCGATCAGCACCGGCCTGCTGGCGTTCTGGTCGATCTACCGGATGCTCTGGTCGATCTACCTGGCGGTGACCTACAACTTCATCTTCGGCTCGCTCGTGTTCCCGATCGTCCTGTGGGGCGTCATCGGTGTGGTCGCGGCGGTCGCGTCGGTCGGGTTTGCCACCCGATACCTCAAGGGATCGGCCACCGGCAGCACCGAAACCAATCAGGTCTGACCCGGCCCCGCGTGTGCCCGCGCCCGGTGCCTGCGCACGGCGCGGGCACCGAGGCGTGCTGAAACGGGATGTGACGGCCGTGCGATAGGACGGACAGCACACCGGTTTTGCCGCCGGCACGCCGACGGCCAATGTGTGCGACGATGCCCCTACGCCAAGGGGCAACCCTTCGCAGGGAGATCGAGAGGACCGCCGGATTCATGATTGAACGGCACCGCACCGCGGCACTTGTCCACGCAGTCGCCATCGCGAGCTTCACCGTCGGCGCTGCCCTGGCCGGAGCCGCGACGGCGGCCGCCGACCCGATGACGCCGACGCCCATTCCGGTCCCGTCGGATGCTGCCGCCGTCCCGCCGGGCCAACCCGTGGCGATGCCGGTCGATCCGGCGGCTCCGCCCGCACCCGCGCTTCCGCCACCCGGGGCGCCGCCCTCGGTGCCGGAGATCGCCAACCCGGGCTACGGTTCGCAGAACACCCCCGGCGTCCTCGGCTCACTCAAGGACATGTGGCATAACGTCCGCGACCCGTACTACGGGCCCGACGAGTCCGCATCGGCCAGCGGCTCGGTCGCGCCGCCACCGGGTGCCGGAGCGCCGCCGCCGCTGCCGCCCGGATTCAAGTCGTATACCGCCCCGGGTTCGGAGGCGCCCCCGAGCGAGTACGGCCCGGGTAAGCCGCCCCCGCCAGGAACCCCGGCGCTGCCGCCGGGCTATTACTCGCTGAACGGTCCGCCGCCGCCGGGGTACGAATTCAACTCTGGACAGCCGGCACCGATCACGGCGACGCCCGCGCCGACGCCGTAACGCCGCGACCGGCGACTTAGCGGGGTAGGGGATTACCCGCGCCGCCTGCTGGTTATGCTTGCTAAGTATCTCGATGACGTCCGGACGCTGGAGTCGTGCTCATGACCTTGATCAAAACCGCGCTGACTACTGTCGGCGCACTCGCGGTTGGACTCGCGATCGGTATCGCGCCCGCGAGCGCGGACCCGCCGCCGCCGGATCAGAACGTGGGCGAGGTGGCGCCGGATTGGGCGCCCCGCAAACCGGCTGAGGTGTGGGCCGGCCATCCGGTGGTGTGGACGCACATGTGGGGCGGCCGCTGGGGTGTGTGGATCAACGACCAATTCATCACGCTGTCGTCGAACCCGGTGACCAACGGCGGCTGAGCGGTTACCGGCGGGGGAGTCTCACTCGTCACATTCGCCGTTCAATCGCGGGCTGGGGTGGATACTGCGATGTGGACCGCTATATAGTTAGTCCGCTTAAGGTTTTAGGGAATAGGGCAGGAGAACGATGGCTGGTTTGATGAGTCGCGCGAAGCTGGCAAGTCTTGCGCTGAGTGCGGCGGCGGCTGCAAGCGTCATCACCGCGGGCCCCGCTGCCGCCGATGCCAGTGACGACTTCCCGATCCCGCACCGCATCATCATCACCCAGTGCGATGTCGAGCAATACATGGCCGCGGCGCGCGACACCAGTCCGGTGTACTTCGAGCGCTACATGATCGACCGCAGCAACCGGCCCGCCGATGTGCAGCAGATCGCGTTCGATCGCATCCACTGGTTCTTCTCGCTCGACCCGGTCGCGCGCCGGCAGTACTCCGAGGACACCGCGACCAACGTCTACTACGAGTTCGTCGCGACCCGCTGGGGCAACTGGGCCAAGCTGTTCTTCAACAACAAGGGCGTCGTCGCCAAGGCCACCGACGTCTGCATGAATTACCCGCCCGGCGACATGTCGGTCTGGGACTGGCCGGTCGCCAGGTAGCCTCGGCTAATTCCCGAGCGGCGGTAACACCGCCGTCAATTCCACCTATGTACAGGCATCAACGGTGATGCCCAGTACGTAGGTGGATTATGAAGCAAACCCACATGATCGTGGCCGCGACGGCCGTGACCTGCACCGCGATGATCGCCGCGCCCGTGGTTGCAGCCGACCCCGCAAGAGTGCCCTGTGGGGTGCTCGACCAGGTCCGCGAGAGCCTCGACAACGACATCAATGCCGGCATCGGCGGAGTGCGGATCGTGATCAGCTCGCCCTATGCCAGCGGAGCTGCCCAGCAGCGCGACACCAACGTCAAGCTCGCGATGATCAGCCACGGCGTCCACTACATGGAAGACGTCAACGGGCCGGGCATCGTTCCGGGCCTGGCTCCGGCCCTGGTCGACCTAGGCCGGGCCAGCGACGACATGCGCGACGCCGTGGGCGCGCTGTTCGTCGTCTCGCCCGGTTACGGCTACGGCCTTGGCTACGGGGACTACGGGCCGACGGTGTCCAACGCCTGGCCGCAGCCCTCCACCTGGACCGCAATCGACTACGCCGACCAGAAGAAAGACGACATCTACGCGCTGGTGAACGGCCTTCAGGGCAGCTGTACGCCGTAGTCCGGCTAGGAGGCGCTGAGGATCTTGATGGCGAAGACCAGCGTGTCGCCCGGCAGGATGCCCGCCCGGGGCTGGCCCTGCGGGTAGCCGTCGGCGGACACCATGGCGACCGCGACGGTCGATCCGACCTTCTGGCCCGCGATCGCCTTCTGGAAGCCGGGAACCACGCCGTCGAGCGAGAATTCGGCCGGCTCGCCACGTTGGTAGCTGCTGTCGAACACGCTGCCGTCGCGGCCGTTGACACCCTCGTAGCAGACCGAGACGGTGGCCGTCGGCGCGACGACCGGTCCGGTACCCGCTTGCAGCGTGTGCACCTCGGTCGTGTTCACGCTGAAGGGGGCGGTCACCGTGACGACCGGGGCCGCGGTGTCCGTCGATCCGGTGACAGCGACGCTGCCGGTCGCGCCGGGCAGCGTCCACTCCGGCGTTCCCGCGGTGGCCGGCGGGGCGGTCGGGCAGGTGGCATCCGGACCGGCAGCTTGGGTGACTGTGGCCGAGACCGCCGGGACGGTCGAGGACTTGCTCGCCGACGGGGTGGTGTCCGAGCCGCAGGCCGCAAGAGTCACGGCAAACGCGGCGGTGCAGGCACCGAACGCAACAACAGAGGGCAGGCGGGAGAAGTTCACGCTCGTCACGCTACAGCGGATTGACTCGCCGAAAGTCTTGGCTCACACCGAACTCATTCTCAGCAAAGCCTCAGACGGTGCAGGCAAACTGCTTGCAGGCGCCTTGAGGCGCAGATGGCTCTTGTCACGAGAAAGCGAAGCTGAACGCAATGGACTACAGGTCAGGACACTCGCCGCAGGACGGCCACTACCAGTGGCAGCCGAAAGATTCTGTGGAACATTCTAATTCACGACAGTGGCACCCCGGAGGATATCAATACGGTTACAGCGCCACCGACACCACGCAGCTGTACCCGCCCCCTTCCGCGACCCCGCCACGAGATGGGAGATCTGCGTCACAGCAAAATCCCCGGCAACGGATGAAGTCGCGGATGGGCGTTGTCGTCGGCGGCACGGCCGTGGTCGCGATGATCGCCGGGGCCGCCGGCGCGGTCGCCGTGGTCGACCACTCCGGACGCCCGACGGCTACCGCACAAGGGCAACTCGCACCCGGGGCGCCGAAGAACCCCGCCGTGGCCGGTCAGCCGGCCAGCGCGGCACCTGTCGGTTCGGTCGAACAGGTCTCGGACAAGGTGCTGCCCAGTGTCGTGAAACTGCAGATCACCACTGGTCAGGGCAGTGAAGAGGGGTCCGGAATCATCCTGAGCTCCGACGGGCTGATCTTGACCAACAATCATGTCGTCGCTGCCGCTGCGCAGGCCGCGGGGAGCGGGTCGATGGCAGCCGAGGATGCGCCGGACGGCCAGCTCCCCGGCGGCCGCAGCGGCCGGCCGTTCGGCCAGAGCGGCGGAGGCATGGCGGCGACCGTGACGTTCTCCGACGGCCGGACCGTGCCGTTCACCGTGGTGGGCGCCGACCCGGCCGACGACATCGCGGTGGTTCGGGCTCAGAACGTTTCGGGCCTCACCCCGATCGCGATCGGATCGTCGAAGGATCTGAAGGTCGGCCAGAACGTGGTCGCGGTCGGCTCCCCGCTGGGTCTGCAGGGCACCGTGACGACGGGCATCATCAGCGCGCTGGACCGTCCCGTCGCGACCGGCGACCAGCAGTCCGGCCAGCATTCGGTCATGAGCGCCATCCAGACCGATGCGGCGATCAACCCCGGCAACTCCGGTGGTGCGCTGGTGGACATGAACGGCAACCTGATCGGCGTCAACTCGGCGATCGCATCCCTTGGCGGCGGCCAAGATTCGCAGGCGGCGCAGAGCGGATCGATCGGCCTTGGCTTCGCGATTCCGGTCGACCAAGCGAAACGTATTGCTGACCAACTGATTTCGACCGGGACCGTGCAGCGTGCCTCGCTGGGTGTCCAGCTCAGCCCCGACGACAGCGCGCGGGGTGCCGTGGTCGCCGGCGTCGCCGACGGCAGCCCCGCTGCGGCGGCAGGCATGTCGAAGGGTGCGGTGATCACCAAGGTCGACAACAAGGTGATCGACGGCCCGGAGGCGCTCGTCGCCGCCATCCATTCCAAGGCGCCCGGCGACGACGTCACGGTGACCTACAACGACCCGTCGGGCGCGTCCCGCACCGTGCAGATCACCCTCGGACAGATTCAGTCCTAGCGGCACAACCCATCTCGAGGTGGACGGTAGCTATTGTCTTATGGTTACCGTCCATTTCGGCATTGGGGGAGACCGTTGATGAACCGCACCGCCAGTCGACTGGGCGTCGTCGTCGCGTTCGCGGGGCTGACGATCATCGGTCTGCCCGGATGCTCGTCGGGGTCGTCGGCACCGGCGGCCGGCACGACGAGCACCAGCGGCGCCGATGCCGACGCCGGCTGCGCCAAGGCGGAATTCGCCGACGCCGCCACCGCGGCCGTCCACGCCGTGAGCAAGGACAACATCTACCGGATCGACGACGTGAAATGCGCCGACGGCTGGGCGGTGACAAGCGGCACGAACGCCTCGACCACCCCCGCTCCTGCGGATGCGACGATCCCCGCCGCGCTGTACGAGCTCGGCTGCCTGACCGGATAGCTCCCCATTTGTTTGCCGCATGCGCTAACTTGGCGGGGTGTCGAGGGGAGCACACGTCGCTGTGCGCGCACTGCGGGTGCCACTCGTCCTGATCGTCGCCGCTGCAGTGGTCGTCGCGGCGATCGCGTTCCGAGCGCATTCGGACTCACGGCTCCCGCAGTTGATTTCGGGCCCATTCGCGTTGCTGCTCGCCGCTTCGACGAATCTGGGCGACTCGCAGGCGCGCAACGTCGAGCTGACCGCGGAGCTGCCTGATGCGGAACGCCCTGACCGGCTCGACGCGTGGGCGACGGCCAACGGCTTGTCGGTTCGCTGGCGGCCCGGTGAGCGCTGGGCGGTGATCGGCGGCCCACCCGCTCGTGTCGCCGCCGCGTTCCAGGTGGCCGTCCACGACTTCCGCGGGAAGGCGGGCCAGGTGTTCTACGCCTCGCCTCAGCAGCCCGCCGTCCCGGCGTCGTTGCGTGACAACGTGACTGGTCTCGGGCGCATCCTCAGCTATACGCCGTACCACTCGAACAGCCCCTCGTTCCGCCCGCTGGACGTGCCCGACCACAGCCTGCCGCCGGACTCGTTGCGGACGACGTACAACGTGCGCCCACTGACAGAGGCCGGCTACACCGGCAAGGGTGGCACCATCGCGGTCTTCGGATTCGACGGATTCGATCAGGCCGACCTGGACATGTTCACCGCCACCTATGGGCTGCCGCGGCTCGTTCCCGAGGTCGTCGGCGGCGTGCCCGAACAACGCAGCGGCGAATCCACGATGGACTTGCAAGTCGCGCATGCGATTGCGCCTGACGCACGCAAGGTGCTGGTCAACGCCAGGACGACGGTCGCCGGTGGCGGCACCTACGTCAAGATCGCCGAACTGATGCAGTCGGTGGACCGGCAGTTCCCCGGTGCGGTGTGGAGTTTGTCCATCGGCTGGGGCTGCGACAGGCTCATCACCGCGGCCGACCTGGCCCCGATCCGGGGTGCGATCTCCACCGCACTTGCCCACGGCACCACGGTGTTCGACGCGAGCGGGGACCTGGCCGGCCTGGAATGCAAACGCGGTCATGATTGGTCGGCACCGCCCGGACCTGCCGACGTGGGGCTCGATGCCGTCGCGTCGCTGCCCGAGGTGACCAGTGTGGGTGGGACCACGCTGTCCACCGACGAGAACTACCGGTGGCTGGGCGAACAGGCCTGGAGCGACGGTCCGCTGACGCAGGGGAGCGGCGGTGGGGTGTCAAACCTCTTCGACCGGCCGCCGTGGCAGGCCGGTGTGACCACGACGACCAACACCGTTCGCCGGCTGACGCCCGATGTCTCGGCGGTGGCCGACAACTCGACCGGTGCGGTCATCGTGCAGAACCAGCAACTGGTGGTCGGGGGCGGTACGTCGCAATCCGCACCGATCTGGGCCGGCATCGCCGCGGTGATGAATCAATTCCTGGTCGCCAACGACGGGCGGCCGCTCGGTGAGCTCAATCCGATCCTCTACCGATTGAAAGCCGGTGCGGCCCGGCCGGCATTCCACGACATCACGTTGGGGACCAATGCCGTCGCGATTTCGCAGGCGGGCTACGACATGGTGACCGGCTTGGGCAGTCCCGACGTCGACAACATGGTGCGCGACATCCTCGACGTGCAACGGGCTCCGCGATGACCGGCCAGCCAGGCATCGCGACGATGCCGTGCCCGGGCTGCACCCATGACGTTCCCGCGGGACGGTTCTGTGTGCGCTGCGGCGCACACCTCTCGGTGGCTCCGGGCGAGCGCCCAAGTCCGCTGCGGGTGAGCGACTTCGCTGCCGCGCCGGGCGAGAACGTGCTCCAGCCGTCGATCGTCAGCTCGATGTTCCCGCATCTGCCGGGCCGCTCACGGGTGGCATTCCGGTTCGCACTCGGACTTCTGCTGGCCGTGCTCGTCGCGTTCTGCGTGCTGCAGTGGTACGTGCCGATGCTGGCGCTGGCCATCTTCGCACCGCCCACGCTCATCGCGATCTACCTGATCGAGTCGCGGGTGCTGGCTGACCTGCCCGCCTGGGTGTGGGTGCTGACCGCCGTTCTGGGTGCCGCGGTCGGGGTGGCGTGGGCGACCTTGACCGGCGCCATCGTGGCCGAGTCCTACAGCCTCGGACTGGGCTCCCAGGTCCCGACGATGCGTCTGCTGCGCGACGCGGTGGCCATTCCCTTCGGCGGCTTGCTGGCAATGCAACTGCCGGTGATCGTGGTTCGGTTGCTGCGGCCTCCGGTGCGAGAGTCGTTGCACGGCGCCGTGATCGGTTTCTTGGGCGGTGCGATGTTCCTGCTCGCCACCAACGTGATCAGAATGATCCCGCAGTTCGGGGACAGCGCGGTGACCGGCGATCTGCCCGTCGAGGACCTCTTGTTGCAGGCCGGGGTGCGGGGAATCGGGGAGCCGCTGACCGGCCTCTCGCTCAGCGGCCTCATCGGAGCGTGGCTGTGGTACGTCAACCGCGGTCGTCTCCGCACAGTCGCGGTCGGCGGTCTCGGGTTGGTCATCGGCGCCGCGGCCTACGCCTGCGTCGGCCTGGCCCAGGCCTACCGGCTGCCGCCGTACCTGCAATTCTCCGTGCACATCGTGTTCGCGGTCGCGGCGGTCATCGCCCTGCGATTGGCGCTGCAGGTGACCATGTTGCGAGACGAGGACGTCGAGACCTTTCCGGCGCTTCCGATTCTCTGTGTGTGGTGTCAGCACGTGGTGCCCGACACCAGGTTCTGCCCGTCCTGCGGTGTCTCCGTACAAGCGGCGTCGCAGACGTCCCGGGCCGCGCGTCGACACGACCGCCCGCAGCTCCAGATCGCGACGGCGGAGTCATGACTGCCCAGACCGCGCCGCAGGTGTCGGAACTCTATCCCGGTTACGCGGTGGCGCCGGGTGCGTATACCGCTGGGCCACAACGGTTTACCCCGTTGCGCCGGATGCTGGTGCCACTGGTCGTCACGCTGGGGGTACTGGTCGGAGCCTCGACGGCGGCCTGGGCGGTGGTTGGTGGCCCGTCGGTGCGTTACGCGTGTCCACCCGATTGCGGGCGGCCGCCGACGGGTGTGCCGGTACAGGCGAGCCCGCGTTTCGTGTCCGCCGACGGCGAGTTCTCGGTGTCCTATCCGGCGGAGGGCACGGCGTACAAGGTCACCATGCAGAACGACGGCGTCTCGGCGACCTACACCGGCGGCGACGGCGGAGCGATGGAGTTGTTCGGGGTCCCGGCGCAGGGCCGTTCCGCCGAGGAGGTCATCGACGATCTCCTCAAGGAGAAGCAGCCCGACGCGACGGTGGCCTACGTCCTGCCCAACTCGACGGTCGGTTACCAGCTCGGTTTCGGTGAAGTGCTCGACGTCTACCCGCAGGGCGGCGCCGGGGCGTCTCGCACGCGGATCGTCGTGATGGCGGCGGTGAAGAACGACCTCGCACTGGTCGGTGCGGCCATCGGTCCGTACCGCAAGTTCGCACCCGGCAACGGGCCCGGCGTGCCGTCGGGCGCGAATCTGGAACTCGCGCAGGATCTCGGCAAGTACGTCAACAGCTTCCTGTGGAAGGGCGATCCGCCCCGATAGGGCGTCGTACGCTCAACGGCGATGCTCGAGAAATCCGAGATTCGCTTCCTGCCGGTCGGCGAGCGACGTCTGGCGTACGAAGTGCGCGGCGACGGTCCGCCGCTGGTGGCACCCGCGTGGTGGGTGAGCCACCTCGAACTGGACTGGCAGAACCCCGGCGTGCGGCGGTTCTGGGAGGGCGTCGCGGGCGGCTACACCCTGATTCGCTATGACCGGCTCGGGGTCGGAATGTCGGACCGCGACGTGCGGCAGGCGGATCTGAGCCTCGACGGCGAGGTCACGATGTTGCGTGCACTGCTCGACGAGCTCGGGCTTGACCGGGTGTCGCTGGTCGGCGGTTCGTCGGGCAGCTGTACCGCCACGGCCTTCGCCGCGGCGTTCCCAGACCGCGTGGAGCGGCTGGTGCTGTACGGGTCGTACCCGCACGGTGAGGAGCTCACGGCCCCCGGGGTTGGCGACGCGATCGTGGCGGCGGTGCGCGCGCACTGGGGGCTCGGTTCGCGGATGCTCAGCGATATCTTCCTCGGCAGTGCCGAGGCGGCGGAGCATGAGCGTTTCGCGCGGCTGCAGCGTGAGTCGGCGTCCGCCGACACCGCCGCCGAACTGTTGAGCCTGGTCTACCGCTTCGATGTCCGCGCGCATCTTCCGCTGGTGCGCCAGCCGGCGACGGTCGTGCATCGGCGTGATGATCGCGCGGTCCCGTACCGGCTCGGGCGCGAGGTCGCGGCCGCGATCCCCGGCGCGAAATTCATTCCGCTGCAAGGGCAATCGCACTTTCCCTGGCACGGTGACGTCGATTCGGTCATCCGGGCCTGCCGCCAGGGGCTGCATCCCGAGCAGGCGGCGGAGCCCGATGCCAACCGCGAATCCGTGCTGTTGTCCGAGCGGGAACGCGAGATTCTCGGTTGTGTCGCACACGGTCTCGGTGATCGCGAGATCGCCGAGCAGCTCCAGCTGAGCCCGCATACCGTGCACCGCCATGTCGCGAACATCCGCCGCAAGCTGGGGGCGACGTCCCGGACGGCCGCGGTCGCGCAGGCAGCCCGCCTCGGGTTGGTCTAGCCGCCGGGTCGGTGCTGCCGCTGCCGCGTCACGGCGTTCGCAGCGGCCACCTCTGCAGCAGGCCCTCCACGCGGTCGGCGCCGTGGCGCACCCCGCCGGTGGCCTCGAACCCGGCTGCCACCGCGGCCGCGCCCTCACCCATCGTCATCGCCTCTTCGACCGCCGAGCGCAGGCGCTGCCTGGTGAGCCGGCGGGCCGGCAAGCGCGTCCCGCACCGCGCGATCTCGACCCGGCGCGCCACTTCGAACTGGTCGCGCCCGAACGGCACCACACAAACCGGAATTCCACGGGCCAAAGCCTTTTGCGTGATGCCCATCCCGCCGTGGGTGATGACGCACACGGTGCGGTCCAGGATCGCCGAGTGCGCGGTGAAGCGTGACAGGGTTGCGCCGGGGCGTTGCCGCACATCGACGTTCCCGCCGCCGGGCAGCGTTGCCACCACGTGCACCGGCAGTCCTTCCAACGCGTCGATGGCGGTGCCGACGAGTTCGTTGTCGGCCTGGGCCAGCGATGAGGTTGTCACGAGCACGATGGGGTCGTCGATGTCGTCGAGCCAGGATTCGTCTCCGGAGCGGGGCGGGTCGAACGCGGCCGGACCGATGAGCTCCACGTTCGGGCCCCAGTCGGTGTGCCGGTACTCGAACGGCTTCCCGGTCGCGATCAGCAGCGCGGGTGCCCGTCGCAGCAGCTGGCCGGCGCTGCGCACTTTCGGCAGTCCCAAACGTCTTCGCACCGGCGATATTTCGGACCTGAAAGGCACGTCGAACACCACGCTGGTCACCAGCTGTATGCCCCAGTCGCGCACGCGGCCGACCGGGCCTGGGCGGGGTGCGACACCGGCGCCGAACGGAGCGGAGCCGGGGGATCGGAGGTAGGGGATGAACGGACTGAGCACCACCCACGGTCCCGGCATCGTCTCGGCGGCCGACTGGGCCCCCCAGCTGTTGGCGTCGATCAGGCAGATGTCGGGCTCGACATCGTGGACGGCGTCCCGGAAGTCGTCGACTTCGTATTGTGCGCACTGGCCCAGCACACGCACGGTGTTGCCTGCCGCGCGCAGCACCCCGCCGGCAGCCGGGCCCGCGCTCTGCAGCGCCTCGATCCGCGGATCGACGGCCTCGGCGTCGAAACCCAACTGGCGGCACAGTTCTACTCCCGCGGCGAGCGTGCGCACGTGTACCCGGTGACCGCGCGACACGAGCTCGGTCAGTAACGCGCAGAACGGGAAGAGGTGGCCCAGCGCGGGTGCGGTGTACGCCAGTACTACCGCCATCGCGGCTCGGGCCGGGTCGCGGCGACGCAGCAGCCCACTCAACGGCTCCTGTCTCGGATGCGGGCGGCCCAGGCCCGTCCGAGGCCGGCGGCGGCGACGACAACACGCTGAGGGGTGCCCACGGTGGCCCGCTGCGTGAAGATCTCGAAGTCCAGCGCCTCGATGCGAGACAGGATTTTGGAGTACAGGGTCAGCGCGGTCTCGACACACGGGCGGGAAATCGGTGCCAGCATGGCGATTCCCGGCTGCGCCTGCGCGTACACAGCCCGGGTGAGCGCATGTTGTTCCATCAGCGCCGAACGTACCCGCGCATCCGTACGCCGGTGGGCCTGACACCACGACAGCAGGTCGCGGTCGACTCCGTGCGCTGCCAGTTCGTCGGCGGGCAGATACACCCGGCCGCGAGCAAGATCTTCGTCGACATCGCGCAGGAAGTTCGTCAGCTGAAAGGCTCTTCCCAGCGCCGCGGCATAGGGCGCGGCCTCCTCGCGCGGCACGACGGTGCCCAGCACCGGCAACGTCTGGAAGCCGATGACTTCGGCTGAGCCGTACATGTAGCGCTCGAGGGCGCTGCGATCCGGATAGTCGGTGACGGTGAGGTCCATCCGCATCGAGGCCAAGAAGTCGTCGAACAGCTCCCAGCCGATCGCGTATCGCCGTGCCGTGTCGACCACTGCCGCCAGGATCGGGTCGTCGTCGCACGGTTCGTGGTCGACCAGACCGGTGAACAGCTTGTTCGACAGTGCGGTGAGCTCCGAGGTGCGCTGGTCCGGGCTCAGGCCGGTGTCGCGATCGTCGAGGATGTCGTCGGCACGACGAGCGAAGGCGTACAGCGCGTGCACCGCCGGGCGCTGGTAGGGAGCGAGGAGCCGGGTGGCCAGGAAGAAGGTCTTGCCGTGCCGGGCGTTGAGCACGCGGCACTGCTGGTAGGCCTCACGCAGTGCGGGCTGGTGCACGCCGGCGGCGTCGAGTTCGGAACCGATCATGGGCATCTCACCGTGGGCTCGGTCGGTCGTCGTACATCAGGCCACCCGCACCGTGCACGCATGCGCCATGCCGGTCAGTGCGCTGCGCGGCTGCTCCGGAATCTGAACGCCGTCAAGCAGATTCAGCGCCCGGGTGCGCAACTGGAGAATCCGTTCCTCCACCCACTGCACCGCACCGCTGGCACGCACCAGTGCGCGCCACCGCTCGACGGCGTCATCGTCCAGTTCGGGCAGAGCCCGCAACTCGTCGAGCTGCGAGCGCACCCGTCGGTCAGCCAGCTCGTGGGCCGCCACCAGCACACTGGTTGCTTTGTGGGACTCCATGTCGGTGCATGCCGATTTCCCGGTCACCTCGGGCGATCCAAAGACACCCAGCACGTCGTCGCGCAGCTGAAAGGCTTCGCCGATCGCCGCACCGTATCCCGACAGCGCATCCAGGACCGCGGCGTCACACCCGGCCATCTCCGCACCGAGCTCCAGGGGTCGCCGCACGGTGTAGTTCCCCGACTTGCGGCGCAGCATGTCGAGCACGGCGTCCAACGTCGGCAGGCCGCCGGAACCGCCCACCAGGTCCGCGAACTGGCCGACGGCCAGCTCGATGCGCATGTCGTCGTAGCGCGGCCACACCCTGGCCAGCGCATCGGCGTCGACGCCGCTGCGCCGCAGCATCTGCTCGGCCCACACCAGGCACAGGTCGGCCAGCAGTGTCGCCGCCGACTCGCCGAAACGGTCGGCGGGTCCGCCGAGGGAGCGGTCGCGATGCCATTGCCGCAGCCGCACGTGGACCGACGGCTTGGCCCGGCGTATCACCGAACCGTCCATCACGTCATCCTGGATGAGCGCGAATGCGTGGAGCAACTCCAGGCTGGCCGACGCCCGCAGGGCCGCGTCGCTGGCCCCGGCACCCGACAACCAGCCCAGGTACATGAACGTCGAGCGGACATACTTGCCGCCGTCCACGAAGTCGGCCAGCACCTCACCGGCGATGTCGACCCCCGAGTGCGCCAGCCGGGGCACACACTCGGTCCGCACGAAGTCACCCACATGAGCGCGCGCCGCGGCGCGCACGTCGTCGAGTAGGCGGGTCGACTCGGGCGAAAGCGGGCTGGCGGATGTCTGCTGCGCACCCGGTGGCCCGACGACGTGCGTCATCAGTGGTGTGCCGGCTCTGTCACCGCTGGTCAACGGCCCAACCCCTTCCTGAGGCAAACGATGGCATCCATCATTCGGAGTCGACGCCGTCATGGATGGGTTCTTTTTTCAGCGGGGGCGTCAACGGCGTCTCATGACCGGTGAGCCGGGCATGCCAGCGGGCAATCGGGGCCGGTGCCCACCAGTTGTGCCGGCCCAGCAAGTGCATGAAGGCGGGGAGAAGCATCATCCGTACCACCGTGGCATCGAGGACGATCGCCAAGGTCAGACCCACCCCGAACATGCGCATGAAGGACACCTTCGCCGCGAACAGCGCGCCGAACGAGATCGTCATGATCGCGGCGGCGGCAGTGACCACCCGGCCGGTGTGAGCAAGACCTTGTGCCACGGCTTCGTCATTGGCGAGCCGAGATCGATCGCTGGCCAGCCAGAACTCACGGATGCGCGCGACGATGAAGACCTCGTAGTCCATCGATAGCCCGAACGCGATGCAGAACAGCAAGATCGGCATATTGGCGACCAGCGTCCCGGTGACCGTCGTGCCCAGCGCCCCGAGATGGCCGTCCTGAAACACCCAGACCAGCGCCCCGAACGACGCGGTCAGCGACAGCAGCGTCAGGACCAGTGACTTGACCGGCAGCACCACACTGCCGGTCAGGACGAACATCACCGCGAACATGACCGCCGCGATGATGCCCAGCACCACCGGCAGCCGCGAGGTGATCGCGGCCACGCTGTCCTGACCGACCTGCGTCGCACCGGTAAGCCAGATGTCCCGGCCGCCGGGGCCGGCGACCGCCTCGACGCCGCGGAGTGTGTCGACCGCGGCGGGGGAGAAGGCCGGCTCGGTGGTGCTGACCGTCAGAAAGGCCGAGCCGTCGCGCACGGCAGCCATGCCCGCCGGCGGACCCGCGCGCACTCCGGCGGCGAAGACAGCCGTCGGCGTGCTCACCTCGGCGACGCCGGGCACCTGTGACACGGCCATCGCGTAGGTGTCGATGTCCTGGCTCGACAGTCCCGCGGCGTCGGGCACCACGACCTTGATCGCGCCTTCGGCGTTCTCGGTGAAATCGGAGCGCAGCATGTCACCCACCCGATGCGCCGACGCCGAACTCGGCAGCACCCGTTCATCGGGCAGACCCCACCGGACCCCCAGGAAGGGCAGGCACAGCGTGAGCAACGCGGCCGAGCCCAGCACCGCGACGATCCCGGCGCGCCGCGTCATCAATATCGTTGTGCGATACCAGAATCGGTCGTCGGATCGCCGGTGTCGGCCGCCGGCGTCCCGTGCGGTCAGCCGACTGCCCAGCAGGACGATCGCCGCCGGCGTGATCACCATGGCGGCAAGGGAACACAGCGCGACCGTCGCAACGCCGGCGTAGGCGAACGACTTCAGGAAGTACAGCGGAAACACCGCCAGCGCGGCCATCGACATCGCCACGGTGAGCGCGGAGAACAGAACCGTTCGCCCCGCCGTCGCCATCGTGGCGAGCAGGGCGGCGTCCGGTTGCGCACCGGCGGCGATCTCGTCGCGGTACCGGCTCAGGATCAGGAGGGTGTAGTCCACCGCCAAGGCGAGACCCAGCGCCGCGCTGAGGCTCAGGGCGAAAACCGACACATCGGTGATCGATGCGATGACGCGAAGCAACGCCAGCGAGCCCACGATCGAGAACGCGCCGACCGACACGGGCAGCAGCGCGGCCCATATGCCTCTGAAGACCCAGATCAGCACCACGAACGTCAGGGGTATCGCGATCGACTCCATGACCACCACGTCGCGCTGGGTCTGAGAATTGATCTGCGAGAAGACGATCGCCGAGCCGCCCGCCATCACGTCGATCTCGGGGTACTTCCCGTCCAGGCTGGCCGCGACGGCGTCGGCCAGGCGCTGGGCATGCCCGGGCGCGGCGTCCTCGCCGCCGCGAAGACCCACCACGACCAGCCCCGACCGGCCGTCCGTGCTGATCAGCGACCCGGATACCGCCGCAGGCGCCGTCCATGGGGAGGCCACCGCGGTGACGGCCGGGTCCTTGCTCGCGCGATCGGCGATGGCCGTCCCGACGGCGCGAGCGGCCGCGCTCTGGGCGTTCTGCGGGTCGGTGACGGTGAAGACAAGTTGCATATCGCCCTGGCCGAACGTGTCGGTCAGAACGCGTGTGGCCTGCGCGGATTCGGCATCGGGATCCACGAAGCCGCCGGCCTTGAGATTGCCTGCCGCCGAGGCACCGAACAGGCCTGCCGCGATCATCACGAACACCGCGCACGCCACAATCCGACCTGGTGCTGCCAGAGCCAGCAAGGTCATCCGGTGCAGCACCGCGGCTTACCTCGCTTCCCGACCGAAGCCGACCATGTACCGACCAGCTTGTGGAAAATCGACAACCCGGGGAACCGAACTGACGCGTTCGTCACTGAGATGTCACGGTTGGCCGAGCCGGATCAGGCGTGCTTGATGTGGGGCGCCCGGGTGCAGCAGAGTGAGGTGCGGATCGGGTCGATCAGCAGACCGGCGCGATGACGGACAGTGACGCGACAGGAGCGTGTTGGTGATGCAGGTAAGCATGTTCGGGCAACTCAGCGGATCGGGCAGCGATTCACCGATCGACGCGACGATCGCCAACCTGGCAATGCTGCGCGACGAAGGCTTCAAGCGGGTGTGGATGAGCCAATTACCCTACGAGCCGGATCTTTTCGAGGTGCTCGCGATCGCCCTGCACGAGGTCGACACCATCGAAGTGGCCAGCGGGGTGGTACCGATCCAGAACCTGCATCCGATGCTCATGGCGCAGCGGGCGCTCACCCTGAGTCTCGCCTCGGGCGGCCGATTCACGTTGGGGCTGGGGATGACCCATCAAGCGGTCACCGAAGGGATGTGGGGGATCCCGTGGGACAAGCCGGTACGCCGGCTCAACGAATACCTCGACGGGCTGTTGCCCCTGCTGGCCGGCGAGCCCGCCGATGCGGCAGGGGAGACGGTGACCACCCGCGGCGCCCTGATGATCTCCGGGGCGCCTCGGCCCGAGGTCTACATCGCGGCCCTCGGTCCGCAGCTGTTGAAGATCGCCGGGCGGCGGACCTCGGGAACCTGCACGTGGATGACCGGACCCAAGACACTGGCCGAGCATGTCGGACCGGCATTGCGTGAGGCCGCGAAGGGCGCCGGTCGAACCGACGCAGTCCGGGTCGCCGCGTCGCTTCCGATCAGCGTCACCGACGACGTCGACGCGGCCCGCGCGCAGGCGGCCGAACAGTTCGCCGTCTACGGTCACCTGCCGTCGTACCGCGCGATGCTCGACCGCGAGGGCTACGCGGGCCCGCAGGACGCCGCCATCATCGGCGACGAGAACACGGTGCGTGGCCGGCTCGACGAATTGGCGGCGGCCGGTGTCGACGAGTACGTCGCTGCGACGTTCGATCCGTCACCGGAGGGTAGGGCCCGCACCCGGGCCCTGCTGCGCGCCTACGACGCGTAGGTCATCGCCCCGGAGTCCGCGGACGGCGATGAGCCGCATTCCCAACGCCGAGCACGGCGTAGACCATCCCGGTGGGCCGGTTTCGTCCCGGTGAGATAGATCACTTGACATCGGTGGAATCGCAGGTAGGGGATCCCCGCTTGTAGCAGGCAGAAGCCGCTCGAGGATGGGGACGATCAGATGAATACACCACTGGCCCGCATGAAGAACGCCACCAAGACAGGCGCTCTCGCGGCATTCGCGTCGTTCGCGGTCGTCGCCGGTCTGTTCGCCGGTCCCGCCGCCACCGCCAACGCCGCCGAAGACTCGTGCGCCGCAGTCGAGGTCGTCTTCGCCCGCGGCACGTTCGAGGCACCCGGCGTGGGTGCCACCGGCCAGGCGTTCGTCGACGCGCTGAGCGCGCGCCTGCCGGGAAAGACGGTCGAGGCCTACGGCGTGAACTATCCCGCGTCGCTGAACTTCGGCCAGGCGGTCGACGGTGTCGCGGATGCGGCCAACAAGATTCAGTCGGTCGCGACCGAATGCCCGTCGACCAAGATCGTGCTGGGCGGCTACTCGCAGGGTGCGGCGGTCGCGGGCTACACGACGTCGAGCACGGTTCCGGCCGGAATCACGTTGCCCGCCAGCATCTCCGGGCCGCTGCCTGCGTCCGTCGCATCGCATGTCGCCGCGGTGGCGCTGTTCGGCACCCCTGACGACTGGTTCCTGGGCTTGGCCGACCGCAGTGCCCCCCCGATCTCGATCGGCGGTGCCTACGCCGGCAAGACCGTTCAGCTGTGCGCCACCGGCGACCCGGTCTGCTACCCGGGCGGGCTTGACCGCAGTGCCCACAGTTCGTACAAGAGCAACGGTATGGCCGATCAGGCTGCTGACTTCGTGGTGAGCAAGCTGGGCGGCCCCGCTCCGGCAGCCACGCTGGTGCAGACCGCGGCGCAGGCCGACGCAGCCAACTGACCGTTCTCCCCGACGGCCGGATGTCAGTCCGAGAGGACTGCGTCCGGCCGTCGGCTTGCCGCGCCGCTCACCCGGCACCCTGATCGCGACGGTCGGCCTCCGTCGACGCTTCGTTGCCCTGGTGCACCGGCGACTGCCACGTATACGGCTCGTCGGGATGGCCGGACCCGCCCAGAATGAACGTGCGGTCGCTGCGGTTGGCCCGTGCGATGGACGCCATCCACGTTGCGACGGTGCTGAATCGGTTGCGGACGCCGGTGAGGAATGCAATGTGGATGAAACCCCACCCCAGCCACCCGGCGATGCCGCTCAGCTTGATCGGACCGGCCTGCAGCAGGGCATGGCCGCGGCTGATGTAGGCCGCGGACCCGAGGTCGCGGTAACGGAAGTTCTTGCGGGCGCGTCCAGCGAGGTCGCGCTTGATGCACGCGGCGACGTGCAGACCGCCCTGCATGGCGTTCTCCGCAACACCGGGCAGTCCGTCGCGGCCGGCGAGGTCGCCGATGACGAACACCTTGGGATTCCCTGCCACCGACAGATCGGCGTCGACTGAGATGCGGCCCGACCTGTCGGTGCCCACGCCGAGCACCTCGGCGGCGTGGCGGGCGAAGGGCACGGCCTCGACTCCGGCGGTCCACAGCACCGTGCGCGTCGCGTATTCCTTGTCGGGTCCGCCGCTTTTCGGACTGACGGTCACCCCGCCGCGGCGCACATCACTGACGTGGACACCGAAGTGCATCTCGACGCCCAATTTGTCGAGTTCGCGCGTTGCACGGTCGGTGAGGGCGGGAGCGAAGCTCTTGAGTACACGATCCCCGCCGTCGAACAACAGCACCCGGGCTTCCTCCGGTTCGATGCTGTGGAATTCGTTGGCCAATGCGCGGGTCGCGAGTTCTCTGATCTGCCCGGCCAATTCGACTCCGGTGGGTCCGGCGCCCGCGACAGCGAAGGTGAGCCACCCGTCGCGCTCGGGGCCGGGCGGCAAGGTCTCGGCGATCTCGAACGCCGCGAAAACTCGGCGGCGGATGCTGAGCGCATCGTCGAGCGTCTTCATGCCTGGCGCCCAGGCCGCGAATTCCTCCTTCCCGAAGTAGGACTGCCGCATGCCCGCCGCGATCACCAAGTAGTCGTAGTCGATGTCGAACATCGTCTCGTCGGGACGACGGGCTGTGACACGACGGGCGTCGGCGTCGAGCCGGATGGCTTCGCCCAGCAGTGTCGTGACGTTGCGGTGGTCCGCCAACTCCTCGCGCAGGGACCGGCTGATCTGCCCGATGCTGAGCGTTCCCGTGGCGCATTGATAGAGCAGCGGCTGGAAGACGTGGCAGGCGGCGCGGTCGAGCAACGTCACGTCGACGTCGACGCGCCCGAGCCGGCGGGCGCAGAACAGGCCACCGAAACCGCCGCCGATGATGAGCACTTTCGGGCGTCCATTACCCATGTCGAATCAACCTCATTGTCGTTGATGTACCCGTTCGGAAAGCGATGAAGACGGGCTACCCGACGGATTTGCCGGTCGACCGCTGACCGCACTCAGTTGCGCGATAACCGCCCCGGCCGTCGCGCCATTCTGCCACGATATGGGGGGTTGACGCCGCGGGCCGGAGGGGAGCGCGTTGTCGCTTGTGAGTCGCCGCCTGCGTTGCGGGCTGTCTGTCGCGGTTGTCGCCGCGGCAGCGTTCAACGCGCTCGGTCTGTGGGGCGTGGCGACGGCACTGCGGCTGCAATTCGCCCTCGAGGCCATCGTGGGTGTCGCTGCATTGGTGGTCGGGCTGGTCGTCATACCGCGAGTGAGCGGCCTGTCACGGTGGTGGCGGACGACCCTCATCACGGCGGTCGCGATCTTCATGGGAGCCGAACTCCTGTGGCAGCTGACCGGTGACGCCGACCGGCGTGCGACCGCGCCGTGGCTGAGCGTGGTCGGCTATTTCGTCGGTGCGTTCGTGTTCTGCGTGGCGATGGTCCTGCTGATCCGCGCGGGCCGCGACGCCGACGTGCCCGGCCGGGCGCCGGCGTGGCCACGAATCTTCACCACCCTGCTCGACGGGCTGATCAGCGGACTGTCGTTCACCCAGTTCATCTACCTCGCCCGGCCAGGTGCGATGGACAGCAGCGCATTTCCGCGATCGACCAACACCGCGGTCATCTTCGGCATCGCCACCGTGGAACTCGTGGTGGTCATGGTCGCTGTTCTCATTGCGATGTGGTACCCGCCGTACCGCCTGGGGCGGGCCAACTACATGCTGCTCGCGGCGGCGGTGATCACACTTGTCTCCTCCGATCGGCTGCTGGCCTACCTCCGCAGCGTGGAGGTGTCGAACCTGGATCTATGGATCGGCACCGGATTCGTCATCGCGCCGCTGCTGATCGCGTGGAGCCTGCTCGAACTGCCGCCGCGACCGCGTCCGCAGAACGAACTGCCCACCAACTGGGCGCAACTGACCCTGCCCTATGTCGGCTTCATGGGCAGTACGGCGCTTCTGGCGTTCCAAGTACTCGTCGGCCGCGGCATCGACATGTTCTTCGCGTCCACCTATCTCGGCTTGGCGTTGCTCGTTGCGACCCGCTACCTGGTTGCGATGCGCATCCAGCGGGTGCTGACCGCACAACTCGTCGAGGCCAAGCGCCGCCTCGCACACCAAGCGCACCACGACGCGTTGACCAACCTGCCCAACCGGTTGCTGCTGGCGCAGCGGATCGACGACGCGATCCGCGATGGCCCGTTCATCTTGATCTTCGTCGACATCGATGACTTCAAAGAGGTCAACGACAGGTTCGGGCACGCGGCCGGTGACGAATTGCTGTGCGCGATCAGCGGCCGCCTCCGCAGCTGCCTGGGGCGGGACGACACGCTGGCCCGCATCGGGGGAGACGAGTTCGCCATCCTGATCGCCGGGGAGGTCGCAGCGCCCGAGATCGTCGCCGATCAACTGCGAGTGACGCTTCGGAGCCCGTTCTCGGTGCACGGGACGTCGATCCGGGTACGAGCGAGCATGGGCCTCGTCAGCCCGGGGCATCACGGTCTTCCGCCCACGTCGGACGATCTGCTCCGGCAGGCCGACATCTCGATGTACACCGGCAAGCGGCTGGGGAAGGACACCGCGGTGGTCTACCGGCCGGCTTTCAGTGTGTCGGAGGATTTTCCGACGGCGCTGCGTCAGGCCAACGGCGGAGTGCCGCAGGGCTTCCGCCTGAAGTATCAGCCGATCGTCACGCTCCCGCAGGGCGCGCCGGTCGCCGTGGAGGCGCTGGCGCGGTGGACGACGCCGAGCGGGATGCACATTCCGCCGCAGACTTTCGTCTCGCTGGCTGAAGCCAACGGCGTTGGAGCGCAACTGGATTCGTTGGTGCTGGATCAGGCCTGCGCGGAGATCGCGGCCGCCGATCTGGACGTGGACGTCCACGTAAACATCGGTGCCGCGCGCCTCGGCAGCGCGGACTTCGAAGGCATCATCAGCCGCACGCTCGCGCGGCACGGCCTACCTGCTGCCCGACTCGTTCTGGAGATCACCGAGACCGTTCCCATCGTCGACCTGGTCGAGGGAGCGGCGGCCATCAGACGCTTGAACGACCTCGGTATCAGAGTCGCGTTGGACGATTTCGGCGCCGGGTACAACTCGCTCACCTATCTGCACGAATTGCCCGTGCAGATCGTGAAGTTGGATCGCGGCCTCGCTCTGGGCGTCGACCCGGCACGCAATCTCGCCCTCTACCGGTCGGTCATCGGATTGTGTGCAGCGTTGAATCTCACCGTCATCGCCGAAGGGATCGAAACCGCCGAGCAGGCGGAGACCATATTCCTGGCCGGCTGCGGACTGGCCCAAGGCCACCTGTTCGGACGCGCGACGGAGTTGTCCGATATCGGGGTGTCGATGACCGCGCGGTAGCCGGCCGCACTTCAGGTATGCCGAACAGCGCCCGCGCCAACGCGATTCAGGCCGCGGACTTCTCCAGGATGTGGACACCGCACGCCGAACCGAGCCCGATGACGTGGGCCAGCCCCACCTTTGCGTTCTCGATCTGACGATCGCCGGCCTCGCCGCGCAGGTGGTGGCAGATCTCCCAGATGTTGGCGATGCCGGTCGCCGCGATCGGATGGCCTTTGGACTGCAGACCACCGGACACATTGACCGGTGTCGAGCCGTCACGCCAGGTGGCGCCGGAGTTGAAGAAGTCGGCGGCGCCGCCTTCGTCGCACAGCATCAGGTTGTCGTAGTGGACCAGTTCGGCGGTCGCGAAGCAGTCGTGCAGCTCGACCAGGTCGAGGTCCTTGGGCCCGATGCCGGCCTGCTCGTACGCGGTGGCGGCTGCGTTGCGTGTCAGCGTGTTGACGTTCGGCAGCACCTGGCAGCCCTCTTCGTAGGGGTCGGAGGTCAGCACCGATGCCGACACCTTCACCGCGCGCCGACGTTGTTCGGCCGACAGCGTTTTGAGAGTTTCACCGTTGCACACGATCGCCGCCGCAGCGCCGTCGCAGTTGGCCGAGCACATCGGGCGGGTGTTGGGGTAGGCGATCATGACGTCGTTCATGATCTGTTCGAGCGTGAAGCGCTTCTGGTAGGCCGCCAGCGGATTCAACGTCGAATGCGCGTGGTTCTTTTCGCTGATCTTGGCGAACAGCTCGAAGCTGGTGCCGCCGTACTTGTGGCCGTACTCGGTGCCGATCTGGGCGAACACTCCGGGCATGGCCTCGGTGCCGATGCGCCCGTCGATCGGTGCGACGGCGCCGAAGCGCCCGGCCGGCTGCCAGACATCAGAGTCGTCCTTCTTGCGGCCGCCCGCACCGAGAAGTCCTGCGCCCGAGAGCTTTTCCACGCCGACAGCCATGCCGTAACGCACCTCGCCGGCCTTGACCGCCATGATTGCGGTGCGCAGCGCGGTGGCTCCGGTGGCGCACGCGTTGGCCACGTTGTACACCGGGATCCCGGTCTGGCCGATCTGCTTCTGCAACTGCTGGCCGATGCCGGCGCTGGCGTTCATCAGGTTGCCCGCGGCCAGTACGCCGATATCGGCCATGGTCACGCCGGCGTCGGCGAGCGCGGCCATCGCGGCCTCGGCGGCCAGGTCGACGGTGTCGGAATCGGCGTGCTTGCCGAATTTGGTCATCCGGATACCGAGGATGAAAATGTCGTCGCTGGCACTCATGGCTTCTCCTGGGAAGGGTTCGGTGATGGGGAGTCAGGCCACGGGCTCGAAGCCGAAGCCGATGGCCTCGGTTCCCTGTGCGTCGGCGCCCAGCGAGTAGGTGCTCAAGCGCACCTTCATGCCGTCGTGGACGTGTTCGGGATCGGGCTCGACGTTGACGAGATTGGCACGCACCTGTGTGCCGTCGCAGTCGATCACCGATGCGACGAAGGGGACGGGCACGCCCGGGGCGGCGAAGGTGACGATCGTGAACGTGCGCACGGTGCCTTCGGTGGCGAGGGGGACCGTCCGGAAGTCGGTGGCGAAACAGTTCGCGCAGGCGTTGCGCCGGTCGAAGAATCGGGCTCCGCATGCCACGCATTCATGGGCCACGAGATGGGGTTCACCGTCGTCGAGCACGAGGTAGTCGACCATCGGGATGCGCTCGGCCATATGAACCTCCGTTCGTAGGTCCTTGTGACGCTAGCGAAGGGCCGGAGGCCTCCATAGAGCGGGTGTACCGACAGCTCAGCCGTAGGCCGAGTCGAGGAAGCGGCTGCGCACGTCGGCCGGCGGGATCGGGCAGGTCTCATGCCGGCCGCCGATGCGGTAACGGACGGCGGCGAACCGTTCGTAGAGCCAGTCACGCGCGGCCCGCGGGATCACGTACGCCGTCAGTGTCAACCGCCACCAGCCGCCAAGGTATGCCGCGAACTGCAGCAACGCCGTCGAGCGCAGGTATACGGTCTCGCTGGGTCGTCCGGCGTCGCGTACGAACACCGCGGTGTCCGTACCCGCCAGCTCGGGATGCCGGGCGATCGTCGCGCGGGCGAAGTCGCTGTCCAGGGCTGCGAAGCGCAGAGTCCCGCGCTGGTCGTGTCGAAGAATGGTGCGCACCGCGCTGTTGCAGACCCCGCACACACCGTCGTACAGCAGTACGGGCGCGGTAGGGGAGTTGCGAGCCTGCGTCATCGCGACCTCCCTCACCCACGCGGTTGTTCGGCCTCCATCATCCCGAATAGCGCCGGGCTCAGGTCCGTTCTGTTCCTGACGTCACAGGGGTGCCTGCGCTGATGGGATCCGCGGCATCAGTGACCATCCGCAGCACGTCGTCGGCCGACAAGGGCACGCTGAAGTAGAAGCCCTGCACCACGTCACAGCCGAACTCGACGAGGCGCGCGGCGACGTCGGCGTCTTCGACGCCCTCGGCGACGACGATCAAGCCCAGTTCGTGAGCGAGCGTGATCACCGCGTGGACCACGGTCGCCACCCGGGCATCGTCCAGAATCTGGATGACGAGCCGCCGGTCCAGCTTCACCTCGTCCACCGGCAGCTCGCACAGATAGGACAGGGTGGAGTAGCCGGTCCCGAAGTCGTCGATGGCGATGCGAATTCCGCTGCGGCGCAACTGGTTCAGTACATCGCGGGTGCCTTCGATGTTGCCCAGCACCAGGTCTTCGGTGATCTCGACGGTCAGCGCACTGCTGGGCAGGCTCCGGTCCGCCAGTGCACGGCGGATGCGGGCGGGCAGGTGCGGGTCGGCAAGCAGAGGTGCCGACATGTTCACGGCGATCGGCAGATGCACCGCGGCCTGATGCCATCCCTGCGCAGCGTCGAGCGCGGTGTTGATCACCAGATCGGTGACCGGGCGCATCAGACCGTGATGGCGGACGAGCGGCAGGAATTCGTCGGGGCTGAGCAGGCCGCGCCGGTGGTGCGGCCAGCGCACCAGGGCCTCGACACCCACCATGTGGCCGGTGAGGAGGTTGAACTTGGGCTGATACGCCAGCGTGAGCTCGACGGAGTCGATCGCCTCGCGCAGCTCACCCAGCAGCTGGACCGCGGCCGCATCCTCGTTGGACGGCGTGCTGCGGAACCGGTGGATCAGGCCGTCGTCGGGGGACTTCGCCAGCTGCAGATCGTGGGTGAATCGGTGCACACCGATGGTGCGGGTCTTCTTGGCCGCATACATGGCCGTGTCGGCCCGTTTGACCAGCTCCTCGGCCGATACCTCGGGTTCGTCGGCGCCCGCCACGGCCAGCCCGACGCTGGGCCTGATGAACAATTCCTGGCCATCGATGGCGAACGGCTTGTCGAAGGACTCCGCCACGCGCTGCGCGATCTGATCGGCGTGTTTGTGCATGGGGTCGTCGTCGACGAGGACGACGAACTCGTCGCCGCCGAGACGGGCGACGGTGTCGCTGTTGCGGACGCAACCCAGGATTCGTTCACCGGCCCGGTTCAGCAGCTCATCCCCGGCTGGGTGCCCCAGCGTGTCATTGACGAGCTTGAAGTCGTTGAGGTCCAGGACGATCAGCGCCACCGCCCCGCTGTCCCGGTCGCGGCGCTGCATCGCCTCTTCGAGTCGGTCGGAGAACATCGCGCGGTTGGCCAGGCCCGTCAACGGATCACGCAGCGCCTGTTCGGCCACAGTGGCGAGCAGGCGGCGGTTTTCTCGCACTGCCAGGTACTGGCGACCGAGAACGGCGAGCATCAGCAGCGTCCCGATGGTCCCTACCAGCGGCGTTTGAAAGACGGTAGCGGGCTCGGCCGCGGCGACGATGCCGGCCAGGAGAAGTGGCGCGTAGGGGAACCAGACCGCCGCCCAGCCGGCCAGGTTGGCGTGTGTCCGTGGCCGGCGAACCTCGTCACGGCTGGCGGTGGCCGCCACCATGATGAGCATCAGGCCGGCGACCCACCCGATGTCGATCAGGTTTCCGCTGGAGTAGTCGTTCTTCGCCGACAGATAGGCAAAGCCGCTGTCGGACAGGGTGATGAAGACCATCGCAATGGTCAACAGCGTCGACACGCCGCGCTGATCGTCGGCAGCGCGCAGCCACGCCATCGCCGCGATGGTCAGGACCACCACATCTGACAGCGGGTATGCCAGCGAGATGATCACCGCCGGTGCACCGTCCGAGCCGGCGGAGTAGATCGGGTTCAGGATCGTCACCCAGCTCACCAGGAAGAGCGACCCCGCGACGATCACCCCGTCGAGCAGCGTCCGGGCGCGCGACTGCCCGCTGTCGGCGGGGAACAGCAGCAGGCCCACGCAGAAGCCGACCGGCATGATCAGATAGGCCGCGTCGGCCAGTGAGGGGAACGGGGGTTCCTCGAGTGCGAGTTCGTAGTAGGCCCACAACACCTCGCCGAGCGCCCAGCCGACCATCCCGATCGTGATGGCCACCCACGCGGCGCGCAGCCTCCCGTGCACCGCTCGCGCCGCCAGGGCGGTGAAGACCGCCGCAGGAATCGTCAGCAGCACGAACACGATGTCGTCGACGGCTTTGACGGCATCGCCGTGTGATCGCCCGCTGAGAACCCAGACCACGAAGGTCGCGAAGATCACCGAGGTACCGATCGCAACCCGGGCGGTCTTGGGCATCGCGGCCCCTTCCTGCACCGCCCGGTGGCACAACAGTCCGGGACAACATGAAGCCGCAGTCAGAATAGCGGACGTGCAAAGGAGAACAAAGGCAAACCACCGCGCAGATGCTGGCTTAAAGTCCCACCAGTGCATCATCAGCAACGTTTCGATCGTGCACGGTCAGGATGGCTGCACGCACAACCTCCGCCGATTGCGCTAGACATGTGCCCGTGGACATCGACGGAGCGGTGGCGGTGGTCACCGGAGCGGGCTCAGGCATCGGCAAGTCGGTCGCGGCGGCCCTGGCAGCGGGCGGCGCCTCGGTGGTCGCCGGCGACATCGACGCGGATTCCGTCGCCGACACCGCTGCGATGATCGGTGGCATCGGGGTGGCGGAGGACGCCTCGAGCCCGGACGGAATCGCCGCCCTGATCGACGCCGCACGCGGGGCGTTCGGGCGAACCGACATCTACGTCGCCAACGCCGGTATCACCGGTGAAGCCGGACTCGGCGACGACGAAGCCGCCTGGGACCGGATCATCGACATCAACCTGCGTGCCCACATCCGGGCCGCCAAGGCAGTCATGCCGGAATGGGTTGCGCGGGGCAGCGGACACTTCATCGTCACCGCGTCGGCCGCCGGTCTGCTCACCCAGCTCGGCGCCGCCCCCTATAGCGTGACCAAGCACGCTGCCGTCGGGTTCGCCGAATGGCTGGCGATTCGGTACGGCGACAACGGGATCGGTGTGAGCTGTCTTTGCCCGATGGGCGTGGACACCCCACTGCTGCGGGGCATGTCCGACTCACCGGACGAAGAGATCCGGGTGGCCGGCTCGGCGGTCACCAGTGCGGGAGCGGTGATCAGCCCGGACACCGTGGCCGCCCTCGTGGTCCAGGCGATCGTCGATGGGACGTTCCTTGTGCTGCCACACCCCGAGGTGTTGACCATGTACCGGCAGAAAGGCGCCGACTACGAGCGCTGGATCGCCGGCATGCGCCGCTACCAACGCACCCTGCGGTAGCAGCAAGTCGACGACGTTTCGAGCGTGACGACGCGGGGTAGGAATCCGCCAGCGTCGTCGACAGTCGGCGTCGGACCGCGAGACGAAGGAAACCTGATGATTCCGTTCATCTGCCCGGCTTGCGGGCAACTCGACATCGACAGCCCCGACTGCGCATCGTGCGCCGGCGCCGCCCACGACGCCGTCTAGAGGCGAACACGCGAAGGCACGTCCCGAGTCAGCTTGCTGCGAGCCACGGTTCGCGGGCGAAGGTCTGTACTCGCCGCAAGCTGAGAATTTCCCCTTCTCGGTACTACGAGTTTGCGCCGCCGGTTTCCGGGTGTAGGGCCGCCGGCTGTCGGACCCGCGACAAGGGAGTGTGCAGTGACAGATCAATCGAGCAACGGAGCAGCGCGGCAACGCTCGGCTCCCCGGGCGAGCAGGTAGGCGCACCGATGGCACTCTCGCCCGACATTGTCGGCCTGACGTATACCTATCCGGACCACTACCTGGTGGGCGCAGAAGAGATCCGCCAGTACGCGAAAGCGGTGAAGTGCGAGCACCCGGCACATTTCGATGAGGACGAGGCCCGTGCTCTAGGCCACCCCTCGGTACTGGCCCCTCTGACATTCATCGCCATATTCGGTCTGAAGGCCCAGATGGCATTCTTTGAGCACGCGAATATCGCCATCGCGGACGAACAGGTGATTCAAGTCGAGCAGGGGCTGCGGATGCTTGCACCCGTCAAAGCCGGTGACAGGCTCTACTGCCACATCCGCCTCGACTCACTGCGCCGGGAATTCGGGGCCGACGTTCTCACCATCCGCAGCCGCATCACCAATGAGCACGGCGACACGATCCAAGAGGACTACACCACGATGGCGGGGCGTAGCCCGGTGACGTGAACCGTCCTCGCGCTCATTGATGGTGTAAATCGATTGGCGCACAGCGCAGTTAGACGCACCGCGAATGCGGAGCCCAGCTAGGACGCGAGCGCTGGGGTGGGAGCCGTGGTGGGGACGTGCGGATATCGAACCGTGCGAGCGCGCCTCTGCCGCCGTTGCGCTGCCGCTGAAGGACTCTGCGGCCGAAATTCAGAACTCGCCGAATCGCTATCGGTACACAGAGCCTGGTTGCGCAGGCTTTGCAGTGTGCGGGTGAGCAAACGCGAAACGTGCATCTGCGAAATCCCAAGGTGAGCGGCGATCTGAGATTGGGTCATATCCCCGAAGAATCTGAGCATCAGCACATCGCGCTCGCGCTCGGGTAGGGCAGCGATCAGCGGACGGACAGTTTCGACGTCCACGACCTTGTCCAGCCCAACGTCGAGGGACCCCAGACTGGCCGACAACGTCGCACCTTCACCGTCTTGTCCGCCAACCGGGGAATCGGTAGACAACGTCGAGTAGTTGCTGCTGGCGATGGTGGCGTCGATCACCGTCTCCCGGTCGACGTTCAAGTGGCGGGCGAGTTCGGTTGGTGTCGGTGGACGCCCATTGCGCTGCGCCAATTCCGAGCGCGCTTGAACCAATTGCGTCTGCAATTCCTTGATTCGCCGCGGGACCTTCAACGCCCACCCGTGGTCCCGGAAGTGTCGACGAACTTCGCCCATGATGGTGGGCACCGCGAAGGCGACGAACGATGTGCCCTTTTCCGGGTCGAAGCGCTTCACTGCGTTCACCAAGCCGACACTCGCGGCCTGAAACAGGTCATCGTGTTCCTGGCCGCGCCCGCGAAAACGATGCGCGACGTGTTCAGCCAACGGCAGCGTTCGTTCAATGATCATCTCGCGCTGGCGCATATACGCTGTTCCGCTCTCGTCAAGACTCTGAAGATGCCGAAACATGTCGTATACGTCGGCATATTCGTCAGACTTTTTGACTGCGGTCATGGGTTACCTCTATTCGCTCCGCTTGCTGATTTGCCGCGGCTCGAATCTGAACCCGATGTACTGGGTAAGAGTCCCCTGATGTTGCCGTGCGCAAACATGTTCATCGTCACCATGGGGCGAGACGGCCGGCGTCGGATCGCGAGACGAAGGAAACCTGATGATTCCGTTCATCTGCCCGGCGCGCGCCACCCACGACACCGTCTGAGGCGAAACGCGCGCGGCGCGAGCTCAATTAGTGAGGCGCGAGCCACGGTTCGCGAGCGAAGACGCCCTCGACCAGGGGCCGGAAGAACTCGAGTGGCCGATGCTCGAACTGGGCGTCGAAACAGTTCTGGTCGTAGCGCTCGCAGAATTCCACCGCGTCACCGAACCAGGGGTGGCCGCGATACCGTTCCCGGGCATCCCGGCGGCCGCCCATGTGGGGCGCGTAGTAGTACTGCTGAAATTCGGGGTGTACCCGGACGATCCAGGCCACCTGTTCCGAGACATACGGAGCGATGACCGCGGACGCGAACGCTCCGTGGGCATAGGGCGCATAGGTGTCGCCGATGTCGTGCAGCAGGGCAGCTGCGACGTACTCGGCCGGGCGGCCGTCATCGAAGGCGCGGGTCGCCGATTGCAGGGAATGCTCGAGCCGGCTGATCGGGTAGGCCTGCTGTCCCTCGGCCAGGGCTTCGACCAGGGCCAGCACCCGGTCCACCAGTCCGGCGTTGTTGGCCGCTTCCGCACGCTCGATGAGCGCATAGTCCTGCGCGGTGCCTTCGGCCATGGTGCGGTAAGTGGCCCGGGTCGGCGCGCTCATCGTCGGCTCCTCTCGGACGGCGTCCGATCAAACCTAACCGCGTCGTGTTTCGGCTACGTGACGCGGCGATCGCGCGCGGGTGCCATCACGGATGAAGGTTCCACTGGCCGACATCGGAGGCCAGAACATCATTGACGTCGACTTCCAGACCCCCGACCAGTGGGCCGGGGTTCGAGGCGGTGCTCACGATCCGCTGGTAGAGAACGGCGGCGGGATGCACCCGGTTGCCGGACCACGCCTTGGTCTGCCAGGCCCACACCCGGCCGGGCGTGCTCGATCGGCCGATGACGCCGTCTGTCAACGCCCACTGGCATACGTCGATACCACCGTAGACCCCCGTGCGCTGAACTCCGAGAACCGAATTGATTCCCCGAAACCATTGCAGTGCAACGCGATTCCATGTGTCGCGGTTGATGTCCTCGTCGATGGTGAAGAAGACCGGCGCACTCTGGCCGCCGCCGGCCGCGGTGTGCAACTGCCAGGCGGTGCGTGCGTCGGCGACGCCGCCGGCGTAACCGCGCAGGAAGTCCGACGGCGCTGTTCCGCCTGGTTTTCCGTACTGGAAATTGCTGACGATCACCAAACCCGCGGCGGTCAGCGACTGGGCGTAGGGCAGGGTGATCGGCTTGGCGCCGAACGACGAGCCCGGCCGCGACGTCGAGACGTAGTTGACAACCCCGGAGTGGCCGGCGGCGCGGATGTGCTGCGCGGGGATCTGTTTGGCGGCGAAGTCGATCAGTGTGGGAGCCGCGGCGGCGGCCTCCGGCGTGCCCCAGCCCAGCGATGCGGCACCCAGGCCCGCCACTGCGCCGGCGAAGCGCAGCGCGTCACGCCGGGTGACCGGACGGCCTGGGGCCGGGGGCAAATCGTGCATCGCGCGATGTTAACGATGTGGCTGCCGTGAACGGTGTTCCCACGCTGATTGTTGTGCGTTTCAGCTCAAGATGAGCTTCGATCGTTACGCTAGGGCCGCAGAATCGCGGCGGGGGAGACAGTTTCGACTGTCATGGGCGATCACCGGGGTGATGGAGTCGCCGTCAGGGACTTCTCTTACGCACGTCGTGGAGGATCTTCTCCAAAGCGGCAATTCGCTCGCCCCGGTCGCCCGTGACCTCCACTACGGGGCACATCGGCGCGCGTCGCGGTAACTCCTCGCGATACAACGTCTTGAAGGCGCGATCGATCCACGTGCGGTAGAAGAACTCGACTGAGCGGATGCCGTCGTCTTCCATCGCCGGATCGACCGCCGGATCGCCGGTGAGCGGGAGGAAGACGATCAGGTCGTAGCACTCGAGCGCGTCGCTCGCCAGAACGGTCGTCCAGAGTTGGTCGATGTAGGCGGCGGTGATGTCGGAAGGGAACGGTAGATCGTTCTTTTCCTGCATGTCGGCGCGAACTTCCACTGTTCGGCGCCTTTCACTCGCGGGCACGCCTTCCTGGCCGCCCATTGCCCGCGCGTATTGCGAGTAGGGGATGAAGTCGAGACAGCTCCGATCGCAGATCACGTTGGCGTCGGGCTGCGTTCGCCGCGCCTCGCTGATGCGATCAATCGCGTGCTGTGTCATCGCAGTGTTGCAACGCTGGCTCGCACGCTCTCCGAAGTGAATGCGTTGGCCATCAGCGGCCAGATAGCGGTAGGGCTCGTCCTCGATCCGGAAGTGGGGATGCGCCGTGTGGAAGTCCCGCACGAGGGTGGATTTCCCCATGCTGTGTGAGCCGCTGATGGCGATTCTCATCAGCCAGGCCTGTGTCGGGCTGCCATGTTGTCAGCATCTCAACCTCGGCACCGTCATCTCTGGCAATCGCGATATCGGGCACCAGCGACCGCTCATCGGTTCATGGCCGGGCAGCTGCCGTTGTTGGCCGGCCGCAGGCCGATCTTGCTGGCCTGCAGGGCGCCGGTCGCATCCTTGGTGCCTCGCGCGGTGACGCACGTGCCTTGCGCGATCGCCTTGACGTCGGCGGCGGCGCGCTTGGTGTAGCTGGTGGCACCGGACAGTCGGCCGCCGAACTTGGACTGCCCTTTACAGCCAGCATGAGTGAGCTGTGCGTTGCAGCTACCGCGGATAGCCTCGCCGCACGGCCCGCTCGAGGATGCCCAGCGTCGCGCGCAGTGCCGGCTCGCCGACGATCGGGAAGATCTTGGCGTCGCGCCAGTGCTGATCGATGTCGGACCAGTCGTAGAACGACGTGACCGCGGTACCGCCGTCCGCGGGTTCCAGCCGGTAGCCGTACACGTGCCCGATATCGGGCTTCAGTTGGCCGAAGATCGTCCAGGCGATCAGCCTGTCCTGCTCGAACTGCGTGATCGACACCGTCACGTCGTACTTGCCCAACGGATAGTCGTTGAGCGATTCGCGGTCCATGTGCACAACGAAGCTGTCGCCGACCGCGCCGACCGATGACCCGTCGGCGTCCTGCAACATGCCGGTGGCGTCGACCGCGACGTGCCCTTGCGGATCGCAGAGCACCGCGAAGATGTCTGCGGCAGGCGCGGGGATGAATCGTTGAACCTCGATGCGTTCGCTCACGGGTGGATCCTGTCATGTGTCTGGCGCGTCAGGTAGATCTCGATTCCCTCACTGCGGACTCAACGTTGCGAGAGTCAGTCGTACCGTCTCGGCGATTGCGTCATTGAAGGGCGGGGCGTCGGGCCGGTCGTCGCGGGAGCGGGTGAGGACGGCCATGATGATTCGTTGCCCGTCGGGCCCGCTGAGCAATCCGGCATCGTTGGTGGAACCAAAGCTGCCAGCTCCGGTCTTGTCGGCGCTGGTCCACCCCGCGGGCAGACCTGCGCGGAAGCGTTTCTGCGAAGTGGCGTTCTGCCGCATCCAGCCCAGTATCTGCTCGCGGGGGCCGTCGGTTAAGACATTGCCGGTCAACACTTCACGGTATCCCGTTGACAGAGCGCGTGGGGTCGTCGTATCGCGGGGATCCCCGGGCGTCGCGGAGTTCAACTCGGTTTCCCATCGATCCAGCCTGCTCTGGTCGTCACCCACGCTCCGGGCGAAGGTGGTGATCTCCGGCGGACCGCCGATGCACCGCAGCAGCAGATTGCCGGCAGTGTTGTCGGAGTTGATCAACGCCGCCGCGCACAGCTCGTCAAGTCGCATCGAGTTGCCCGCGTGGGCACTGGTGACCGGTGAGTTCTCGACGATGTCAGATGCTGCGATCGGTTGTGGGGTGCCCAGATCCCGCTGGCCGAGTTGGGCCAACTGCATCACCCGGGCCACGGCATAAGTCTTGAACGTCGAGCACATAGCGAACCGGGTATCCGCACGGTGCTCGAGAGAAGCGCCGGAGCCGAGGTCTATTGCATACATGCCCACGCGAGCCGAATACCGATCCTCGACCGGGGTGAGATCAAGTTTGGGGACGCTGTCCGGCAATGGATTCGCGGCGGCGTTGCGGCACGCTGTCAGCGCTGCGATGGTGGCGAGTCCCGCGAGGGCCTGGCGCCGGGTCAGGTGTGCTGTCATAGCCGATACCGAATCACGGCCGCGGGTGTCGCAGCCAAGTCTGCGGGTCGGTGATACCCATAGTGACTACGAATCAGTGCATGTAGAAGGGCCAATCTTGGCCGACGACAAGGCACCTCCGGCGATCTGATCCCGGCGTCGCAGTCGTGTTCAATGGGTAGGCGTGGACCTCATTCGACACTTGCGGTACTTCGTGGCTGTTGCCGAGCAGCGGCATTTCGGCCGGGCCGCGGCAAGCCTCGGCGTGACCCAGCCGCCGATATCGCAAGGTCTTCGACGCTTAGAACAGCATCTCGGATTGCAACTGGTCGACCGAACCCCCGTCGGCGCGACCCTGACTGAGGCCGGGGCAGCGCTACTGCCGCGGGCGCGGCTGATCGTTGACGACTCCACCCGTCTACTCGCCGACGCAGCTCAGCTTTTCGGGGCCGCCGCGGGGCTGCGCTGGGGCGCGATACCGGAACTCGACGATGAGATCCTGTCCCGCTGTACATGTGCGTTGCGCGGAGCGATGACTCAGAGCGACGCTCCACTGACGACCGTCACCAAGGGCACGACGGCCCTGCTCGCCGATCTGCGCCGTGGGACCCTTGACATCGCGGTGGTGGCGCACCCTTCGGTTCTCGCAGATCTGGAGGCTGGCCCGATTATCGCGGTGAATCGCAATGTCGTTGTGCCGTCGGGGCATCGCGTCGCGAACACCACCAGTCCGCGCGCCCAGATGTTGCGCGATCTGACACTGGCGACCACTCCGCGAGAGGACAACCCTCCTGCCCACGATCTGCTGCTGGATGGGCTGCGCAGGCACGGGCTTGATGCTTCTGTTCGGCCGGCGTCTACTCACCGCGACGTGAGCGCAATGGTCGCGGCAGGGACGTGCTTCGGGCTCGCGACCGCGACCGCGACGGTCCACACCGGCACCAACCATCTGCGAATGCTCGTCGAGGAGGTGACATTACGTGTGCGGATAGTGACCGCACCCGGACGCGACCTGGGCGATCTCGTCTACGCGCTGGATCGAGAACTGTTGCGGAACAAAGCGTGAGCGACATAGTCCGGGACATCAACGATGTCTTTGTAGATGCGGGATGCCAAGGCTGGCTGCGAGCGGAGGCCGTCGGGCGGCCGGGCAACGTGGTGGATATCGCCGGCGAGGAACCGGTAGTCGCCGCATCGGTGTACAAGCTGATCGTTCTCGTTGCGCTGGCGCGTGCCTTCGATTCTGGATTGGTCGACGCGCACGCCATGGTCCGGGTCGTACCGGCAGATTGCACGCCGGGGCCTACTGGCTTGAGTCTGTTCAGCGATCCGGTCACGCTGTCTTGGCTGGACTTGGCCCGCATGATGGTGGTGCTATCCGACAACGGCGCCGCGGACATCATCCTCGGCGCCCTCGGCCTGGATCCAATCGACACCGTGATCGCCGACCTCGGGCTGGCATCCACGCGGGTCGTCGGTGGAACCGCAGCCTTACAGCGACAGATCGTCCATGATGCCGGCGCCCTGACGCTCTCGGAAGCGGTAGGACTGTTGGCCAGCAACAACATTATTCAAGACAGCGCTGCGTTCGATCCTGCCTACACGACCGCTACGAGCGCTGCGGACATCAACGCTGTGCTGCGCGCGATTTGGACCGACGAGGCGGCCTCCCCGGGCAGCTGTCAACAGATGCGGACGCTTCTGGGGCAACAGATTTGGCCACACCGAATCCGTTCCGGATTCCCGTTCGCCGATGTCATCGTGGCGGGTAAGACCGGGACCATCGGACCGATCCGCAACGAGGCAGCCGTGGTGGAGATCCCCGGGGAGGCGCCGATAGCGGTGTCGATTTTCACACGCGCAGCACGCTCGGATCTGTCGTTGCCCATCGTTGACGCGGCGATCGGGCGGGCCGCGTTCCTCGCCGTCACCGAGCTGCGTGGCTGGTCCCGTACCAGATAAGGGGACGCGAGAGATGCTCTCACTCGCCGCGGCGTTTACGCGACACTGCTGAGGATCGCGATCACCAGCCCGAGGAGCGTCAGCAACCCGACCATCACCGTGGCGGCGATCGCTCGGCCCCGTCGGTGTCGACGTACGTCGTAGATCGCCACTGCGATGCCGGCGAAGATCAACGCTGCGTAGGCCGCCAGTCCAACCGTCAGCGTCGCCGTTGACGCGGCGCTGGCCAGGATCACGTTGTGCACGCCGTGAAGCCTACGGTGCGACCGAACGCGTGATCGGCTGTCGCCACCCGTGCGGAATCCGGACCTTGGAGCGCGGCGCTGCCGCCGTAGATCCCGCTCGTGGCGTGCACCCCCGGGTCAAGGGGGAGGCCGACAGTACCCGTATTACCCGGATCTCAGGGTGAGCCGCACCCGAGCACCGCGTCGGCGGCGGCGTAGAGCGTCTCGGTTTCGGCCCGCAAAACTGATTCCCCGGACGGTAGCGCGCGTTGCATCGATAGGCCGTTGAGAACGGTCAACAGGAACCGCACCTTCGGGGCGAAATCCTCTCGGGGAAGGGCTCCTTCGTCAGCCAGCACGCCCAGCCAATACTCGACGCGATCCGCGGACACACGTTCGTAGGCCCGATACGCCGTCCGGACTTTCGCGCTGGATTCCGGTGCGATGAATTGCTGATACACAGCACCCCAAGCCTTTCGGGCTTCGTCGCCGACTCCGGCCGCTGCAAGCACCTGTCGCAGGCAGTCCACCAACCGATCCCGCGCCGGCCGCGACGAGTCGCGGATCGGGTCGTCCGGGATGAAGTGCTGGTAGATCCTGGTCAGCACTTCGTCGCGGAGAGCGCGCTGGGTGGGGAAGTGGAATCGCAGCGACCCGGTGCTCACGCCGGCGCGCGCCGCGACCGCACGAACGCTGAGCGTGGTGGTCGCGTCCTCAGCGATCATCTCGGCGGCTGCTTTGAGAATTCGCTCTCTGGTGTGCATAGGGGAGCCCTCCTTCGGCGGAGATCCCGCGCAGATCACTGTACTAGCACACTGTGTTACTTTCGGACTAACACAGTGTGCTAGCGCAGAGGGAAAGGATCGTATGACCATCCGACAATGGCGCCCGTTCCGCATCATCGCCGACAACACCAGGGTCTACCGGGTGGCGAATATGGCTGTCTACGGCGTGCTCCTGGTCGGCTTCGGCCTCGGGCTGGCCTTCCCGCATCTCAGCCAGGCGCAGCACAGGCGATTGCAAGAGGACGGGACAGCCGATCTGGTCCAGGGGCTGATTGCCAACCCGTGGCTGTTCGCACTGACGATCCTCGCCGTGAACACACTCAGAATGGGTGTGCTGACCATCGTGGCGCCGTCGTTGATCGTGCCGTTCGGCGGCATCGCGCTCTTTGCCTTTTGGGATGTGACGACGGGGATGACGCTCGTCCCCGCGAGTGGTATCGGGTGGGTAGCCCTGATCCCGCACACGCTGACGGTCATCGTCGAATTCCAGGCTTACCTGCTGCTGCTCTTCGGTGTCTATCTGCTCGGCAAGGGCTGGGTCGCCCCGCGGACCGTCGGCGCTGACAACCGCCGGCAGGGCTACCTCCGAGGGCTGCACGATCTCGGATGGCTGGCGTTGCCGGCGCTGGTGCTGCTGGTCATCGGTGCGGTCTACGAGGCGTTCTCGCTGCGCTACTTCGTTCATCCGCTGGCTGATTGGTTGTTGTAGCTGTGACCGGCGAAACGGTCGCACTCGTCAGAAGTTCGGGCCGCCTACGTGCAGTGCAGCCCCGTGGGAATCACGGCGAACGCGGCGGACCCAATCGATGCTTGCCACCGTAGGTGGCTGCGTACAGTGCTACCGCCTGCACGTCATGACCGTTGTCGCGGGGGTGCTGGGGATCGTCATGGCAGTCGGCAGATGTCCGTCTCCGTGTGAGGTGGTCAGAGACCGAGGTCAGACAGGCTCGGATGATCTGCCGGTCGTGGCGCGTTCCGGTCCCAGAAGAACTTGCGCTCGCCTTCATCGATCTGCACATCGTTGATGCTGGCGTGACGATGTGTCATCAGGCCGTGCTCATCGAAGAGCCAGTTCTCGTTGCCGTAGGCGCGGAACCATTGACCTGAATCGTCGTGGTACTCGTAGGCGAAGCGGACCGCGATGCGGTCGTTGTTGTGCGCCCACAGCTCTTTGATGAGTCGGTATTCGTGTTCGCGGTCCCACTTACCGCTCAAGAATTCGACGATCTGTGCACGGCCTGTCACGAACACGGAGCGGTTACGCCAGACGCTGTCGACCGAATATGCCTGCGAGACGACCTGCGGATCGCAGGTATTCCAGCCGTTTTCAGCCAGCCGGACCTTCTGTGCAGCCGATTCATCAGTGAACGGTGGGACTGGAGGCTTGGACGTGATTGCAGAGGTCGTATTCATGGTCGTCTTTCACTTTCGAAGGTTGATGGAGTGGGGATGTCTATGTAGACAAACCTGTCTACATAGGCGGAACAGTAACCCACGTAGACAGGTTTGTCTACACGAAGCGGGTGCATATGTGGACAGATCTGTCTACACTGGTGTCGTGAGCATCACCGAGACTCTTGATCCACAGATCGATGTGCCGACCCTCCCGGCCCGGGAGCGGATACTCGCCACCGCGTACCGACTGTTCTACCGCGAGGGAATTCGGGCTACCGGTATCGACAAGGTGATAGCGGAAGCCGGGGTCACCAAGGTGACGTTCTATCGTCACTTTCCAAGCAAAGACGCACTGATCTTGGCGTACTTGGAACTGCGACATCGTCGTTGGATGGACTGGTTTGTCGATGCGCTCGATCGCCACGCCGGCAATCGTCGCCGGCCCGCGGTGGTAGCCGCGGTCGAGGAGTGGCTGACGGCGGACTCGTTCCGTGGGTGCGCCTTCCTGAACAGCGTTAGCGAGATCGGCGCCGAACTGCCCGAGGTTCACGCCATCACGACTCGGCACAAGGCAGACGTGGTCACGGCGATCAAGGCGACCCTTCCGCCGGGCGCGAGCCGAACCCGGACAGCACAAGCGCTCGGAGTGGCAATTGATGGCGCCGTCGTGCAGGCCCAGTATCAGCGCAGTGCCACATCGGCGGTGAAAGCACTGGCGACGATCGCGTCAGCGCTGGGCCGCGCTCAGTAGGTGGTCAATCCCGGGGCTCAGGCATGATGATCGCCGAGGACTTTCCCAAGGGGAGTGCTGCGTCGTGATCAGCTCACCCCTGGCCGAGTGGGTGTTATAGCAGTGTCTCGCTGAACAGATCCAGCACCGCCCGCCATGCCCGGGCCGAATGCAGGGGGTGATGCTCGACGCCGGGCACGGTGGCCATGGCGTGGGTGGTGCCACCCGTCAATGAGCCGTCAGGTTGCCTCGGGGCGGCCCAGAAAGCGTGCTTGGCCCCGCCGTAAATGTTGACGCGCCAGTCGATTCCGGCCTGCTGGAGCGCGCTGGTGAACGTTAACAGTTGGTCGGGGGTGCAGAGTGGGTCGTCGGAGCCTGTGCACAACAAGAAGGTTCCGTGCGCATTCACCCAATCCTCGGGGCGGGCGGGCGGCAGGCCCGGATGGATGGCGGCGAGTGCCGTGAATGGCACTCCCGCGCTGGCGAGTTCGAGGACGATTCGGCCGCCGGCTCCGTATCCGAGCGCCGCGAGCCGGTCGCGGTCCACGCCGGGCGCAGCGAGCAGGACATCGAGCGCGCCACGACCGATGGCGTGCATACGGGCGGGATCGGCCATCAGCGGCATGATCCGAGCCAGCATCGCCTCCGGCTCGCCGAAATACGTTCGGCCGGCATGGTAATCCATTGCAAGAGCGACGTACCCGTGATCGGCGAGGTCGTCGGCGCGGCCGCGTTGATAATCATCGAGACCGATTCCGTCATGTCCGATGAGGACTGCCGGCCATGGACCCTGGCCGTCGGGGAGCGACAAGTGGGCGACCATCGTCAGTCCGTCGACGTCGTAGGTGACTTCACGTGTGACGACCATGTGATCACACTAGGTAACCGCGTTGGCTGGCGAGTACCGCGTTCACCCTGGGCGAACTGACCAGTAGTCATAAACCGTTGGCGTCGGGGCAGTTTGATCAAATCCGACCCGACGCAGCAGTGAATTGGGTGGAATGTGACAGGGGAGGAGGTGCTGACTGCCGGCCAGATCGCAGCCCGGCGGGCGCGGCCGCGATCAGTGGCGACGGTTCGGCGAATGTCGAATCGACGGCACCTGAATCGTCATGACTATGACGACACACCCGACGTGAGGACGAATCCATGCGCTACTGCCTGTTGATGCACTACGAAGAGGGATCCTCGGTCGGCTTGACCGAGGCGGACATGGCTCCGGCCATGGCAGCCTTCGCCGCCTACGCCGACGACCTGTCCGCCGCCGGGGTCCTGATCACCACCGAGGTCCTGGACGTGGTGGCCAACACCACGACCGTGACGGCGCGCAGAGGGGCGCCGGAGATCCAAGACGGCCCCTTCGCCGACACCAAGGAGAAGCTCGGCGGCATCTTCGTGATCGAGGTGTCGGACCTTGACGAGGCGCTGTCGTGGGCTCGGCGCAATCCCGCGAACGGCTGGGGATCGATCGAGATCCGGCCCGTGGCACGGACGTACGCCCCCGGCCGCGGGTGGTACCAGCCCTGAGCGGCAGGCCGTCGCGGGCGGCGGAGGCGGTCGCGACGATCGCCCGCGATTCCTACGGACGGATACTCGCGGTGCTCGTCGCCCCCGGCCGCGACCTGGTGGCGGCCGAGGATGCGTTGGCCGACGCCCTCGAGCGGGCGCTCATCCGCTGGGACGTCGATGGCGTACCCACCAATCCGGAGGCCTGGGTCTTGACGGTGGCGCGCAACCGCCTGCGAGACCTGTGGAAGTCGTCGGGGTACCGATTGAATGCGCCGCTGGAGGACACCGACCGGGTTGCCGAGGAGATCGATGCCGCCGAGATTCCCGACCGTCGCCTGGAGTTGATGCTGGTGTGCGCCCATCCGGCCATCGCCCCGGCGGTGCGGACGCCATTGATGCTTCAGACCGTGCTGGGGATCGACTCGGCAGCCATAGCCGCGGCTTTCGCTGTCGAACCCGCCGCGATGGCACAACGTCTGGTGCGGGCGAAGCGGCGCATCCGCGACACCGGCATTCCCTTCGCGATACCGGGGCGCGACGACCTGCCGCCCCGGCTGTCGGCGGTCATGGAGGCCGTGTACGGGGCGTACGCGATCGACCGGCAGATCGAGCTCGGTGGGAGACCGGTCGAGTCCCTGTCGGCGGAAGCGCTACACCTCGCACTGACGCTGGCTGACTTGGTGCCCGACGAACCCGAAGTGCTGGGGCTCGCGGCGTTGGTGTGCCTCGCGGAGGCGCGACGTCCGGCTCGTACGGACGCCGACGGAGTCTTCGTGCCACTCGACGAGCAGGATCCGTCGGCGTGGGACCGTTCGCTGCTCGACCGCGGAGAGGATCTGCTGGCGCGGGCTCATCGATGCGGTCACCCCGGTCGATTTCAGTACGAGGCGGCCATTCAATCCGCCCACTCCAGCCGCGGGTTCGGAAAGGCCGTCGAACCGGAGGTGGTGCGAAAGCTCTATCGGGCACTGGTCTTGGTCGCGCCATCGCTGGGTGCGCGAGTGGCGCTGGCGGCACTCGACGGCGAGATCGACGGCCCGCTCACGGGTCTGAAGAGTCTGGATCGGCTCGATGCAGACAACTTTCAGCCGGCCTGGGTGGTCCGCGGACACCTCTTTACGGCAGCCGGTCACGTGGCCGAAGCCAAGGCTGCATACAATCGCGCGATCGGGTTGACGACTGACCCCGCCGTAGCGAAGCATCTGGTTACACGCTTGCGGGGGGATGCGACCAACCAATCAACTACTTGACATAATGTGGCTTATCGGCAAAACGTGGACCTGGGCGGACTCGGGATCTGATGGATTCCTGGATTCCATGACTCCGGCCTTCCCATCGCCCACGCGCGCAGCGCCCTCGCCCCGCGGTACCCGGTACTTGCCGGGAACCTGATATCGCCGGTGATATCGAGTTCCCGAGAACAGACATGTATGTCAGTCCGCCATGCCCGGCGTCCGTCCAAAAGCTCTGAAGCGGAGCCGTTTCCGGGTGGCACCAGGCTCCAGCCCAACATGCCCAATTCGTCACTGTGACGTTTATCCAGCGGCGGGCGCGTCGTCGGACATCGGCCGGCCGGGACGTCACGGCCGGCCGATGCCAACCGGCAGGCCGTCGCCAATCACCCCGAGGCATCCTCATGGCAGATGGCCGATGCGCATTCCCGGTCACCCCCCATCCCGCCCCTCCTGCGGTGGGAGTTATTCGTCACAGTGACAGAACGCCCCTACCCGAGTCGACCCCGCGGTTTGCGAATCATGTTTCCCGGCAACATCTTCGGACCCATAGGCCGTCGTTGGCCGGCTCAGCCGCGCCACCCTGGTGCAAGCATCCGCGCCCCCGATCGCAACGCCACGCCGAAAGGGCAACGCCCCCAATGTAATTCGTCACTGTGACGATTATGCCCGGCTGGAGCTAGAATCCGTCACTGTGAGATCTGCGCCTCGGGGCGAGCGCTGATGCGACGAGACGTGTGGGGCCGGTGTCTGACGGCACTGGTTCTCGCCGCCGCGGCGGCCGGGCCGGGAACCCTCGGCATCACGGGCACGGCAACGGCGGAGTGCTTCCAGCGCGGCGGTTACAACCCCGCCCCATGCCCAACCACAGCTCCGAAAAGCAGCGCTACGTCGACGACACCGTCCACCAGCAGCCCGTCTGCCCCGGACGATCAGAATGCCGACCAGGACGGGTCCGGCTCACCGGACAAGGGCCAGTCGGAAAGTAGCCCGACCGGGACCACGCCTGCAGATTCCGGGATGACGGCCTGCCAGAACCAAGGCGCAATGACTACCTCGCTTGGACTGCCAACCGCCACCTGTCGCGCCAGCCAGGGCCCGAACACCCCACCGGACTCCGGGGTGACGGCATGCCAGAACCAGGGCGCGATGCCCATCGCCATCGGCCTGCAACCCACCACCTGCCGAGCCAGCCAAGGCCCCAACACCCCACCGGACTCCGGGGTGACCGCCTGCCAGAACCAGAGCGCCATGCCGATCGCCATCGGCCTACAACCCACCACCTGCCGAGCCAGCCAAGGCCCCAACACCCCACCCGATTCCGGTGTGAATGCGTGCCAGAACCAAAACGCCATGGCGAATTCGCTCGGTCTTCAGCCGGCGGTCTGTCCGCCCAGCGCGCGCGACTGACAGGCAGCGCCTAGGGCCGGAGGCTGCGCAGCGTGCTCTTCACGAACTTCTTGAGGACCACATCGCGGGCCGCCCCGGTGTCTCGGGCACTGATGAGAACGGCATGGAGCCCGATGAGGAAGAACGCGGCGCCGTCGTAGGCTTCGACATCGTCATAGAGTTCGCCGCGGATACGGGCACGCTCGATCTCCGCGGCAAGCAGTACGAAAGTCGGGTGTCTGCTCCACTGCTCGTCCTGGGCCAGGGCCGGCGAGAAATACAGACTGATGACATCGCGAAACAGCGCCGCGCCCCAACGATTCTCGAGATCGACGACAAGCCTGATGATCTCCTCGAGGACGGCTTCCAAATCGTGCCGGGTCTCCAGGAATCGACTGAGTTCTTCGCCGAGGTAGTCCTCGTCGCGCCGGATCAGCTCGAGCAGAACGTGCTCTTTGGTCGGGAAGTGAAAGTAGAACGTGCTTCGGGCAACTCCCGCGGCTTCGACGATGGCGTTGATGTCAGCCGAGCTGGTGCCGACTCGTTGGAACTCGACGATGGCCGCGTCGAGTACGCGCGCACGCGTCCGACGACGCTGGGCTTCGCGGCTCGTCGCGGTCTCTCGCACGCGTCCATTGTGCCGCACAAGTCTGATTCACCGACAGATGTCACTCAAATGTGGCCAAAACGGGCAAAGCGTGGCGAAACCGGTCTGATTTCGTTGTCATCTGTCAGCGAACGTGCTACAAAAAGCTCGATGAACACACGAGGTCAGCGCATACTGTTGTGGACCGCGCCGCCAGCGGCAGCTCTGCTCGCCCTGGCCTACGTACTGTTTCCGGTCTTCTCCCCGCCGCTGTCCCCGACGTTGTCCCCCGACGAAGTTGCGGCGTTCTTCCGCGAGAACGCGACGGGCGTGCTCGGCGTTGCGATTCTGTGCAACCTGATCGCCGGTTCCCTGATCCCGCTCTTCGCGGTGACGGCTGTCCAGATATCGCGTGTCGCGACCTCCAGCGTGGTGCTGACCTACGCCTACATCATCTGCGTCGGTGTCGGGACAACAGCGTTCATCCTCGCCGACTATTGCTGGGGCATGGCGGCTTTCAGACCTGACCGCGATCCCGAACTCATCAGCCTGCTCAATGACATGGCCTGGTTCTTCTTCATCGCGCCGGTCGGCACCATCATCGTGCAGAATCTGTGCTTCGCACTGAGTGTGTACCTCGACGAGCGGCCCGATCCGATCTTCCCGCGCTGGTCGGCGCATTTCAACGTCGCCACCGTCGTGCTGCTGGCCCCGAGCGCGTTTTCGATTCTGGTCAAGACCGGTCCCCTGGCCTGGAACGGCGCGCTGTCATTCACGTTGCGGTTGCTGACTTTTGCGGTCTACATCGTGGTGATGTTCCTCGTGCTCCTGCGTGCGGTGAATCGCCAGGGCAGTGAGCGGGAAGTCCTCGCGTGACCGGCGTGTCGACGGCTCCCCCCGCCGGGCATGCCCCTCCGCGGCGCAGGAACCGCAAGCTCGACCAATGGATCACGTTCTGGAGTGTGCCGTTCTTCTTCAACGTGTTCGGTCTGGTGTTCGTGCCGTTGAGCTGGATGATGCCGCCGCGATCGCCGAGCGCCCCGACATCGCAGATCGTCGGATTCATGCAGTCCCACAATCTGCTCATCGCGTGTGTCCTGCTGACCCTCACCTTCGGACTCGCGCCGGTGTCGAACGCGGTGTATCTCATGCAGATCAAACGGATGTCGGTCAGCCCGGCGTTCCGCTACTCGCTGATGATGGGGGCCATCACCGGCGCCATCGTGGGAATGCTGTTCCCGATGTTCTGCTTCGGCGTCGGCGCGTTTCGCCCCGGCTACAGCCCAGCGGTGCTGTCGATGCTCTACGACTTCGGCTATCTGGCGTTCATCGGATCCCTCGGCTGCTTCTGTGTCATGTGGATGGCGTTCGGGCTGGCCATCCTCCTCGACAAGAACAACATCCTGCCGAAGTGGTTGGGCTATTACACCGTTTGGCAGTACATGACCGAGTTGATGGCCGCGCCGGTCTGGATCAACAAGTCGGGCCCCTTCGCGTGGAACGGGCTGATGACGTTCTGGTTCACCGTGGTGCTCTACGTCTCGTGGCAGATGGTCGTCTACACCTGCATCTACCGGTCCATCAAAGGACAACCCGACGCCGAACTCGACAACGCCGACCTGCACACCGCCACAGGCGATCCCCGCACCGGGGCGAACGCATGACCGAGGTCGCCGAGGGACGCTCCGACGACCTCAGCGAGTCCCACCCAGACCACCACGCGCGGGCGCACATCCCCGGCGATCCGAGCATGTGGTTCTTCGTCATAGGCGATCTACTCATCTTCGGCATCTACTTCGTCGGCTACGTGTACTACCGCGGCCAGAACCCAGATCTCTTCCTGCAGAGCCAGGCCCGGCTCAACGTGGACATCGGCGCCATCAACACCGTTGTGCTGCTGACCAGTTCGTTGTTCGTGGTGCTCGGGACCACCGCGGCACGAGCCGGCAACTCCGCAGAGGCGCTGCGCCGGTTCGTCATCGCGCTGGTCTTGGGTGTCGTGTTCCCGATCCTGAAGATGTTCGAGTGGATTCCGGAGATCACGGCCGGCATCACGCCCGGAACCAATCTGTTCTTCATGTTCTACTTCGTGATGACCGGACTTCATCTATGTCACGTCCTGCTCGGTCTGATCATCCTGTGCTTCGTGATCCGGAATCTGAAAGTGTCGACAACGCCGAAGATCTCGTTCGTCGAAACCGGTGCCACCTACTGGCACATGGTCGACGTCCTGTGGCTGGTCCTGTTCGCCGCGTTCTACTTGATGAGGTGACGATGACGTCGTTGATCCGCAACCCGCTCACCATCGTGTGGGCGCTGCTGACGGCCGTCACCGCCGTGTCGTGGTTGGTCTCCCGCGACGGGGGGGCCGCCCATCAGCTCAATTCGACTGTCACCGCCGTCGTACTGCTGATCGCAGGCGTGAAAGCGCAACTGGTGATCTGGTATTTCATGGAGGTTCGCCGGGCGCCGTTGTGGCTCAAGGCCGTTACCACCGGCTGGGTGATCGCGGTTGTCGCGGCGATGCTCGGCGTCTACTTCACCGGCGGGTAGTGCCGACGGGCCGTCACAACTCGGTCCACCACGGCTTGAGATCAAGATTGAACGAGATGGTCTTCGGCGCCCGGCTGGTGCCGCCGAACCAGCTGTTGATCCGGAACGCGCGCAGCTGATCCGGGTGCAGGCCATCGGGAATCGGCTTGTACACCACCGTGTCTCCGTATTGCACGGTGATGCCCTGGTAGTCGGCATTGAAGGTGAACTTCTGCCCGACGGGTACCGAGATGATCTCGGAGTCGGTCGGCATGATCCTGGCGGTGTCGACGTTGTAGTACGGCCCGACTTCGAACATTTGGGTCGTCACGTTGTACCGCCAGGCCACCATGATCGCGTCGGTGTCGGGCCGCAGCAGCGTGAACGAGATGCCGGTCAGCTTGTTCCAGTCGTACTGGTCGACGGTCTGCAAGTCGTAGACCGAGTTCTCGGTGAAGGTGGCATTCCCGGCAACGCGTTTGGCGAAGAACACCATCTGCGGGGGCAGCGCCAAGTGGGTGTTCTTGAAGATGACGATTCGATGCCGTACCGGGTTTCGGGCCGGCGACGCTGCCGACGACGCCGACGGACCCGGCGTCGCGACAGGACGTTTCGTAGTGCTGGGGGCTACCCGGGGGCCTGCCGACCGGCGAGCGGCGGTGGTCGTGTGATCGCGTGCGCTGGTCGCACTGTGCGCGCTTGTGCTGTCTGAGGAACCCGCCGGCGCCGCCGAAGCCGGCTGCGCACCGGCGATCCCCATGGCCAGCCAGATCCCGAATCCAACCGCCACACCGCCCAAGCAGCCCGTCAACCGCACCCCCGGCATCAGGAGAGCGTATCGACGTGTGATGGGCAGCGGGCTCTATTTGCTGAGATCGGCTGCCCGGCGATTCGGTTCGAAAGTCGGCTACGTGCGTTTACCCGACCGCGGCTTCGCGGACATGTTCAGTTCAACAGCCGACCGGATGAGGGCCGCCAACGCACGTTCGTCGATGACATCGCCTTCGTGGAAATCGATGGCCCGCCGGGTGTTCCCCTCGAGGCTCGAATTGAACAGACCCGAGGGATCCGGCAGTGAGGCACCTTTGGCGAATGTCATCTTGACCGCGGCCTTGTACGTCTCTCCCGTGCAGATCATTCCGGCGTGCGACCACACCGGGACACCCCGCCACTTCCACTCCTCGACCACCTCGGGATCGGCCCGCTTGATCACGGCGCGGATCTGGGCGAGTGTCTCGCCTCGCCAGTCGTCGAATTCGGCAATTCGGGCGTCGATTCGCTGCGAAGCGGTGATGTCGTCGTCGGCCATATCCCCATCATGACCGCACCATCCGCGATTTTGTATTCGCCAGTCACAGGGAGTATCTTTTGCCGCGGCCCAGAATCGTTTCGGAAAGCTTGAAGATGCGTACTCATTACAGAACTCGCGGCTTCTCTACTCGTCCGCAACGGGGTCTTCGCACCCATCAGGTGCTGCGGCCGATGGCCGGTCAGTGCTTCGAGATCGATATTCGGTTCGAGAGCAATCGGTGGCTTGTCCGGATTCCCGAAATCAACGATGCCACCGAGGCGACAGCACGCGACAAGGTCGAACTCGCTGCCCGCGAATGCATTGCCGCCCGCACCGGCATTCCCATCGGCTACATCTCGGTCTGGGTCCGCGACTGATCGCAACCCCGTTGCCCCGCAACGGTTGACTGCGGCCAGTCAGCGAGCGACGGGCCGGAACAACGGTATCCACACTCGGGCGTCCTCGCCGCCGGACAGTGCGGTCCAATCTTCGAAGAACACCTCTACCTCGAGCCCGATGCTCATGTCCGCCGGCTCGACGTCGACGACATTGGTGATCAGCCGAACCGCGGGGTCCTCAGCGATTTCGACGATCGCCACGATGTAGGGCGGCTCGAATCCCGGAATCCAGGGTTGCCGGTCGACGCTGAACGCCGCAACGGTGGCTCGCCCGGAGACCTTCTCGGGCGCGACATCGGTGCTGCGGCAACGCCAGCAGGCCGGCCCGGGCGGGTGGAAGAAATGGCCGCACGCGTGGCAGCGGCTGATCAGTAGGTTGCCGTCGCGGCCGCCCGTCCAGAATGCTTCCGACTCGGGCGTGGGGCTTGGCGCGAGGCGTAAACCCGGTCGTTGATACGTCATCGGCTACTCATCAACATCGATCCCGCCACGGGACCTCCGCCGACGCCGACCGCAACGACCTCAGGCGGGCGGGGAGCCTGACGTTCGCCGCCCTCCCCCCACAGCTGCACACAGGCCTCGTGCAGGAAGCCCATTCCATGTAGCCGTCCGCCCGACAGCTGGCCGCCGCTGGTGTTCAGTGGCAGCTGCCCGTCCAGGGCGATCCGGTCACCACCCTCGATGAACTCACCGACCCGGCCGTGCTCGCAGAAACCCAACGCCTCCAACCACATCACCGTCAGGAAGCTGAAGCCGTCGTACAACTGGGCCATGTCGACGTCACTCGGCCGCAGCTCGGTGTGCTCCCACAAAGTGGCGGCCGAATCGTGGGCCGCCATCGTGGTGAGGTCGAAACGCTGTTCCCACGTTGGTCTTTCGAACATTCCCGGCCCGACCGACTCGACCGTCAACGGATGGCGGGGCAAGCCGTCGCAAGCGTCCCGGCGGGAGACGATGACCGCGGTGGCCCCGTCGCAGGGCACATCACAGTCGTAGAGGCACAAGGGTTCCGAGATCATCCGCGCGGACAGATAGTCCTCCATCGTCAATGGGTCGCGGTAGACGGCGTCGGGGTTACGGCCGGCGTTGCGCCGGGCGTTGAGCGCGATCGCGCCGAGTTGTTCACGGGTGAGGCCGAACTCGTGCATGTACCGCTGCGCCGGCATCGCCAGCCAGTTGGCCGCCGACAGCGCCCCGAACGGCGCGGTCCACTCCATCTGCGGGGGCAGCTTGCCACCTCCGCCGAGCAGCACCGATGCGTGGCCGCCGCCGGCCTGCTGGGCAGCGGTGGACTCCCACACCGACCGGAACACCACCACGTGGTCGGCCAGGCCGAGGGTGACGGCCATACAGGCTTCGATCACCGGGCCGATCTGCCCCGCTGTCTCCAAACCCGACATGTACCACCTGCTTCGCAGACCCAGAGCGGTACGCACCTCGGTGACATTGGCACCCGAGAAGCCCGGGTTGGCCGCGACCGCACCCGGGTAGCTGGCGATGCCGTCGACATCGTCGACATCGAGGCCGGCGTCGGCGATCGCGCGCAACACCGCTTCGATCGTCAGTTCCAGCCCGGTGCGGCCCAACCGGCGCCCGACCTGCGACTTGCCTGCGCCGGTGATCACGGCCTTACCGTCGAACGGCCCTCGGTTCGTCACTGTCTACGCGCCTCGTCCTGCGCGCGCTCGACCTGCTTCGCCCGCACGGTCTGGTCGGTCAGGCCGAGTGCGATCAGCACGTCGATGGCGGTGATCACCAATCCCCAGTAGTACATCCATCGGATGGTCGGGTCGGGTTGCGCGGCGAAGTAGACGACCAGAAATATCGGGCCGACGAGACCGAACATCAAGCACATCGCCTGCACTTTGAGATATGCCAGGAAGGTTTCCATGGTCACTGCTCACCGCGGGCGACGGGTCGGTCAGGTTCTGAGCTCCACTGCGACCACGATCCCGGGAACAGGGCGGCGTCACGGCCCGCAGCGGTCAACGCGGCGACGGCGACTGCCGCGGTGATGCCCGAGCCGCAGTAGACACCGATCGGTTCGCCGGGACCGATGCCGCGTGCGGCCAGCAGACCCTCCAGCGCGGGGTCGCTGACGACGCTCTCGTCCCCGGTGAGCAGTTCCGTACTCGGCAGGTTGCGCGCACCAGGGATGTGCCCGGCCACCGCATCGACCGGTTCCACGTCGCCGCGGAAACGTTCCGGCGCGCGGGCGTCCAGCAACGGCCGGCTGCCGACCTCATCGGCGGTCAGGGTGGGCAGCGCGCCGGCGTACAGGTCGTCATGGGCCACCGTGACATCGCCCGGGGGCGGTTCGACCGAACCGGTGTCAACCGGCCCACCTGCCGCTTTCCACGCCGCCCAGCCGCCGTCGAGAATGCGGACGTTCGGGATGCCTGCCGCTGTCAGCACCCACCAGGCCCGTGCCGAGCCGGCCCGGTTCCAGTCGTCGTAGACCACCACGGTCTGCCCCGCGCGGATCCCCCAGCGACGCGCGGCGGTCTGCACCGCGGGTCCGGACGGCAACGGATGCCGGCCGCGGCCCGACACCGTATGGTCACTCAGGTCGTCGTCCAGCGACACATACACCGCACCGGGAACATGTCCCTGCAGGTAGTGCTCTCGGCCATCCGGCTGGCTCAAGGTCCAGCGCACGTCGAGCACGGTCACCGGTTCACCGGCTGCCAATCGATTGACCAGCGCTTCAGCGGTGATCAGCACGTCAGCGCGCCCAGTCATCGAGTCTCCCCGTTCGTCGTCGGTCGGCACCGATGATCATGCCCCCGCGCACCGGTGGACGCAGGCACCAGGTGGTCAACCTGAGAAGAAGCTGAAATCAAGTAGTGCACTACGCGTGCGCACGTCGATATCCGGCCGATAACTTTGCTACAGCATCAGACGACACACGGATTCCGCCGGGGGGCGCCGGGATCGCCTGATGGTTCGCACCACGGCTATGGGGGGTGTGGTGCGAACGCCAGGCGGCGCTGGGGAAGGTCATCGAGCCTTCCCCGGCGTCCGTGGTTTTCTCGGACGTCCTCGTTCGGCAGCCGACGGTAGGGTCGGCCGGATGACGTCTCCAGCCGCATTCACCGCCGACGGCCGGCCTCGCGCTCGTGGACTCGGCATCCCGCTTGCCGGCGAGCCAGGCCCACTCAACGCCATCACCGATGTGGCCGGCGTCGAGGTCGGCGTGACCACCCTGGTGGCCGGCGACGGACCACTGGTCGTGGGCAGTGGACCGGTGCGCACCGGCGTCACCGCGATCCTGCCCCGCGGCCGGGCCGGACTCGGCCGACCGTGCGCCGCCGGCTGGTTCTCCCTCAACGGCAACGGCGAGATGACCGGCACCACCTGGATCGAGGAGTCTGGCGCCTTCAATCTTCCTGTGCTGCTGTCGAATACACATGCCGTCGGCGCCTGCCACGCGGGTGTGATCTCCTGGGTGAACCGGACCGATCCAGTGCTGGCCCGGCAGTGGCTGCTGCCGGTGTGCGCCGAGACGTGGGACGGCTACCTCAATGACATCAACGGCGGGCATGTGCGCCCCGAACACGCCGAAGCGGCACTGGACCAGGCGACCGGCGGTCCGGTGCCGGAAGGGTCGGTCGGTGGCGGCACCGGGATGAATTGCTATGAGTTCAAGGGCGGCAATGGAACTGCGTCCCGGCTGGTGCGCTACGGAAGCCACACCTTCACTGTGGGTGCCTTCGTCCAAGCGAATTTCGGTGCGCGCCATGAACTCACCGTGGCCGGGCGTCTCGTCGGCCCGCACCTGGATATCGAGAATCCGCTCAACGGCGACTGGTTCGAGCGCGACCTCAACCGGCCGCCGCCCGGAGCCGGTTCGGTGATCGTCGTGATCGCCACCGACGCACCGCTGCTACCCGGGCAGTGCAAGGCACTGGCCCGGCGGGTGCCGCTCGGGCTGGCCCGCACCGGCACCACCGGCAGCCATTTCTCCGGAGACATCTTCCTGGCCTTCTCGACCGCCGACGCACCGGATCTGGCCAGCCGGTTCCCCATCGGTCTGGTCGGCGACGACGAATTCGGCCACCTGCGATTCCTGCCGTGGGGCCGGATGGACGACTTCTACGCCGCGGTCGTGCACAGCGTGGAGGAGGCCGTCCTCAACGCATTGGTGGTCAACGCCGACATGGTGGGTCGCGACGGGCACCGCTCCCCCGCGTTACCGCATGACCGACTGCGCGCGCTGCTGTGACTCAGACGTTCAGCGTCGGGATCGTGTCGGGCTTGCTGAAGTCGATCTGAGCCGCCGGGTTCGCGATCGCGGTGACCAGACCTGTCGCGAACGGGCCGGCGTCGTCGAACAGCGTCCCGGCGCCCACCGAGATACCCTCCGACGTCCAGTGTGAATCTCCTTGCACACCAATATGTTCCGACTGCGGCAGTCGGGACAGCGCGACGGTGAGATCACCGTTGATGTAGCCGATCCCCTTGGTGCCGAGGTTGCTGACCAGGCTGGTGGCCTCGGCGACGACGACGGTGCGGACGAATGGCGTGATGTCGTGACCGGCCACCACATCGATCGGGCAGTGGTAGACGCGTTTGCGTGAGGTGTTCTGATGCGCGCCCCCGTCGGCGAGCCAGCCGACGTCGTCGCTGCCGATGAAATACCCGTGCCGCTCGCCACCGGGCGGCGGGGTGAACTCGGTGTGGGCCGTCCACTCTTCGCCGGGCGGCGGTTCGGACAGCCGGTACTGCACCAGCGTCGCCCGCGCGACGATCGCATCGCCCTGAAGGACGTCGCATTCCGAATTTCGGATCCGCCTGCCGTCACGAATCAGCCGGACTCGGACCGTCGTCGGCACCCGGCGGGCCGCCTTGAACAGGTCGACCGTGAGCCGGGCCGGCAGGAACTCGGGCAGGCCGAACCGCTGTTCGAGGGTGAACGCGGCCAGGCTCACCACGGCGGGTCCGTTGAGCATGTCGTCGCCCCAGCGGCTTCGGGCATTCTCCGTCGGATGGAAGTTGCCGTCGGGATCGGAAATGAAATGCGCCGGTCGGGTGGCCATCCGGGCATCCTCGCATAGCCCCCTCCGGCGTCCGGCACTCGGTGCTTAGACGACATAATCAACTACGTGTCGGACCTCCAAGCCACCCATGCCGGCGCCGGCTATCACCGGCCGGGCCTGCTCGTGGCCACGCTGAGCGTCGTCGCCCTGACCGTGGCGGTGCTGCAGACCGGTGTCGTGCCGGTCCTCGGCGTGATGGCCAGGCAGCTGCATGCGTCTCCGGTCGACGTCAGCTGGGCGGTGACGGCCAACCTACTCGCGGCCGCGGCGACCACTCCCCTCATCGGCCGACTGGCCGATCTGTACAGCAAGAAAGGCGTGCTGCTGGCGGTCCTGGCGGTCGTGCTCGCCGGCTCGCTGCTGGCGGCGCTGACGTCCTCGCTGCCGCTGCTGATCACCGCCCGGGTGCTGCAGGGTGCGTCGTACTCGCTGTACCCGATCGGGGTGTCGATCCTGCGCGAGGAGTTGCCCACCGACCGCCTCATGCGGGCGATGGCCGTGTTGTCCGGCTCGCTCGGATTCGGCGGCGGCATGGGTCTGGTCGTCACCGGGCTGTTGATGCGCGGTGACGCCGGCTATCACCGGGTGTTCTGGTTGACGACGGTGTTCACGGTGCTGGTGATCATCGCGGTCCTGGTGGTCCTGCCAACCCGCCCGCGTAGTTCGGAGGGGACGGTCGACTGGGGCGGTGCGGCCGGGCTGGCGTTGGGTCTGTCCGCGGTGCTGCTGGCGATCACCCAGGGCCACGGCTGGGGCTGGGTGTCCGCACGCACGATCGGCTGCCTGGCCGCCGGGCTTGCGGTGTTGAGCGCCTGGTGGTGGTGGGAACGGCGCAGCGCACACCCGTTGGTGTCGACGGCGATGCTGTCGCGCCGCCCGATCCTGTTGACCAATCTCGCGACGATCCTGGTCGGAATGGGCCTGTATTTCGCATTTCTCGGGCTCACCGACTTCGTCCAGGCGCCCGCCGGTAGCGGGTACGGGTTCGGTGCGACGGTGCTCGGGGCCAGCGTCGTGTTCTTGCTGCCCGGCGCTCTCGCCGGCTTCCTGACCGCGGTGGCCAGCGGCCGTTACATCGACCGCTTCGGTGCCCGCGTCGTGTTGATGGTCGGCGCCGCGGCCGGCGTCCTCGGGTTCGTACTGCTGGCCGTCCTGCACAACCAGCCGTGGCAGGTGATCATGGCCGGCGTGCTGGCCAACGCCTACATCAGCCTGGCCTACGGGGCGTTGCCTGCCTTGGTCGTGCGCGAGGTCGATGCAGGCGAAACCGGGGTCGCGACGAGCATGAACGCCATCGCGCGCACCGTCGGCAGTTCGATCGCCGCCGCGATCGTCGCGGTACTGCTGGGCCGGTCGCAACACGGGCACACCCCGGAGAGCAGCTTCACGGTGATCTTCGCCCTCGGCGCGATCACCGCCGCCGGCGCGATGCTGCTGATCGCGATCACCCGACCGAAGCTGCGGGACGCCTCGACCGAGGACGTCACCGAGTCGCGCGCGATGAACCACGAATGGGGCTGAGCTACCCGGGCTGAACGGGCGTCGGTGCGTCGCGCGTCCCGGCGCGGGCAGCTCCGATCCCGGCGGCGACGACGAAGCCGACACCGAAAATCGCCCACGAGTTGGGCACCTGGTGCACGACGACGAACCCGATCAACAGCGCCAGCGCCGGCTCCAGGCTCATCAGCGTCCCGAATGCCGCGGTGTTCAGGCGGCGCAATGCCAGCAACTCGAGAACGAACGGCGTGATCGGCAGCAACAGGGCCAGGCCGAGACCGATGAGAATCATGTCCGGCGTCATGCGGGGCAGCACCGCCCAGCCGACCGCGGCCGTGATGGTGACCGCGGCTACCGGCATCGACACCCCGAGGCTCTGCAGCCCGCTCACCCGGTCTCCGACTCGCTGGGTCAGCAGGATGTAGGCCGCCCAGCAGCCGGCGGCACCAAGCGCGAACGCCACCCCGACCACGTCGATCGCACCCTGCGCGGGTTGCGTCAGCGCCGCGACGCCGACTGTGGCCAGCGCCGGCCATACCCAGCGGCCTCGCCCGCGGCCGCTGACGACCGCCACGGCCAGCGGCCCGAGAAACTCCAGAGCGCTGGCTGTCCCCATCGGGATGCGTGCCAACGCGGCCATGAACAACATGGTGGTCAGCGCGGTCACCAGCCCGAGCAGCACGCAGATTCCGAACGTGGCCCGGGTGAACGCCGAGGGCCGCGGGCGCACGAGCACCAACAACAGCACTCCGGCCCAGGCCACCCGCAGCCACGCGGCGCCTTCGGCCCCGATCCGGCCGATCAGTCCGATCGCCACCGCAAGCCCGAGCTGGACGCACACCATCGCGCCCACTGCCAGGGCAGCACCCACGCGGGCCGGATGTGCGGTCATGGTTCGCATTCAACGACACCAGGCGCACCAGGACGGCGCCGGGCTGGTATCAACGTTCTGACACCCCATAGGAACGGACGCGCTGTGACTTCTTCACCGAAGGACGAGTCTCTCGACTCGATCAGCCGATCGTTGGCCCAGGTGGTGCGCCTGACCAGCAGCCGATCCCTGTTCGCCCGGCAGGCCAGCGCCGCGGGTGTGGGCCTGACCCAACCGTCGTACGCGCTGCTGCGGGTTCTGATCGACAACGGGCCACTGCCCATGGGCGCATTGGCCCGCGGCGCCCACATGGACCTGGGGATGGCGACGCGCCAGGTCACCTCCCTGGTCGACGCGGGACTCGTGACCCGCAACCCGGACCCGAACGACCTGCGGGTCGCGCTGGTGGCGGTCACCGCGCATGGCCGGCGCGAAGCCGGAAAGCTGCTGGGCGTCCGAATCGGTCATCTGCGGCGGGCACTGTCGGGGTGGACGGAAGCCGAACTCGACCAGTTCGACCGGTTCCTGACCCGGTTTGTCGCCGATTCCCTCGCCACCCCGATCGACGATTGACTCGCCACCGACGATTTGCTTGACTTTGTCAACCTTTCGCTTCTAGCCTTCGACCATGGCCGGGGCGCGGTTCCATTTCGACGTGGGCAACTACGTCACGATGCTGCGACTGGTGCGTGCCGAGACCGACACATCCCGCCGCCGCAAGCTGCTCGCCGCGTTCCTGGTCGGTGTTCCGGTGATGGCCGCCGTCCACGCCGTCTGCTTCGCGTTGGACCCGGTGCTGTTCCCCTCATTGCGGCGCACCGAGGTCCGCGAACCGGTGTTCTGCGTGGGGCATGCCCGCAGTGGGACCACCTACCTGCATCGACTGATGGCCCGCGACGACCAGTTCAGCGTGGTCATGATGTACGAGATGTTCTTCCCGTCGCTGTTGGAGAAGCGGGCGCTACGACTGCTGTTCCATGCCGACGAGGTGTTGTTGGGGAAGCGACTGCGACACCGGATCGAGGCGATAGAAGAGCGCGCGTTCGCCGAGACCAACGACATGCACCGCACCGGGTTCTTCGCCGCAGAAGAAGACGACTTCCTGCTCACGTCGTCGTTGGGATCCGGGTTCTGGATCGTGTTGTTCCCGTACCTGGGTCAACTCGACTTCTACCACGTCGACCGGTGGAGCGAACGCAAGCGCCGGCGCCTGATGCTGTTCTACAAAGAATGTGTGCGACGCCAACTGGCCCTCAACGGCGGCCGGACGCACCTGAGCAAGAACCCGACCTTCTGCGGACGTGTCGAAGCGCTCATCGAGACGTTCCCCGACGCGAAATTCATTGTGCCGATGCGCAATCCCTACGAGACAATTCCGAGTCTGCTGAAGATGCTGCAGACCACGTGGGAGTTGCAGGGCCGTGACGAACGCCTGATCCTCGAATCGATCCGGATCCTGGCCGATCAGTCCTTCGACGCGTACTGCCATCCGCTCGACGTCCTGGCCCGCCATCCCGAAATCCGTTCGTGCGTCGTCGATTACCGCGACCTGGTCGGCGATCCCGCAACGACCATGCGGCGCGTCTACGACGAGCTCGAGCTCGATCTGCCTGCGGACGTGGCCGCGGCCATCGGGGCGTCCCACGGCCAGGGACACGAAACCACCCACCGGTACAGCCTCGAAGAGTTCGGCCTTGACCCCGAAGCGATCCACGTCCGGCTCGCCCCCCTCTTCGACCAGTACGGCTGGGCAGGCGACGGACACGAAGGAGAGCACGCCGGTGCCAACTGATCACGGCGCAGCCGAGCTGCGCGCCGCCTGGGACGACCTCACCACTGCTTTGAACCGGGCCCGTGACGCCGTCGACTCCGAAGCGCTGCACGCTCCCCCGCCGACCGAACGCGGACTGGCCGAGGGCTACCGCTATCTGCTCGGGTTCACCTTCGCCGCCATCGAACGCGCCTTCCACGAAAACCCAGACTTTCCGTACTTCCGGCGGGCCATCCAGCCCGTCGACAAGGCCACCATCGACAATGCCGACGCGCTGTATCTGTCCGCGGCCATCGACGGCGAGCAGACCTACCGCATTCGGGGACGGGTACTCGCGAAAGCGCCCCAGTACATCATCTTCGAAACCCACACCGCCTACGCGGGTGATTCGGGCAGCCTGATGGAACTGAGCCCGGCCCATCGCATGATCACCGGGTCGCTGGACAGTAGCGAACTGCGCATCGACGATGACGGTCAGTTCGAGATCGTGGTCGGCCCCGAACCGCTACCCGATTGTGACGGCAACTTCCTTGCCAGCCGCCGGGTCACCGACAACGGCTCCGGGACAGCGCAATACGTCATCGTGCGGCTGCTGTTCCACGACTGGGCCAATGAGGTCTGCCCGGATCTGCACATCGAGCAGATCGGTCAGGAGGGACGGCATCCCGCTCCGATCGACGCCCCGGGCGCTGCGAGCCGGATGCGCAGGGCCGGTGCGATCGTCGAGAACCAGATGAAGTTCTGGAACGAGTTTTACGACGTCATCCTGGAGGCGCACGGCGACCGCAACGGTGACGGCGCAACGTTCATGCCGCGCAACGGATTGAACGCACCGGCCCGTGCCAACCTGGCGACCGGCGGCGGCCAGAACACGAACGTCTACGCCGGCGGGGTGTTCGATCTCGACCCGGATCAGAGTCTGCTGATCGAGACCAGGGTGCCGGTCGAGCCCGCCTACAGCGGATTTCACCTCAGCAACCTGTGGGGTGAGTCGCTGGACTACGCCAATCACCAATCCAGCCTCAACGGGTTTCAGGCCGAACCGGACGACGACGGTGTCGTCCGCTACGTGGTGGCCGCGCGCGATCCCGGCGTGCCGAACTGGCTGGACACGACCGGCTTGCCGAAGGGCTTCCTCAGCTTCCGGTGGACCTATGCTCAGGACCCCGAGCATCTGCCCGAAATCTCGGTCAGCACTGTGCCATTGGCTCAGCTGCGCGACCATCTGCCGCCCACCGCCCGAACGGTCTCGGCCGCCGAGCGTGCCGAACAGATTGCCATCCGCCAGGCGCACGTCCAGCGTCGGTACCGCCAGTACTGATGCGGCTCAGCCGGTGACGCGGTCGACCAGTTCGCCGGCGAGCGCGAACGCCGACGTCGCGGCCGGCGACGGCGCGTTGCGGACATGAGAGATGCGACCGTCCCGGGAGATCACGAAATCATCGACAAGGGAGCCGTCCCGGCCGACGGCCTGGGCCCGGACACCGGCGTGCGAGCTGCCGTCCAGATCGGCCAGGGTCAGGCCGGGCATGTATCGGGCTGCGGCGGTGACGAAGGCTCGTCGGCTCGCCGCCATGCGGATCTCGTCGAGCCCGACTCGCCAGTACCGGCGCGCCACCCGCCAGGTCCCGGGCCAGGCCAGCGTCTCCCACGAGTCGCGAATACTCAACCGCCGCAGCGAGTACGCGTCACGGGCACCGACCATCATGGCGGTCGGGCCCAGCGTCACATCGCCGGTGATGTGCTTGGTGATGTGCACCCCGAGGAACGGCAAATCGGGGTTGGGCACCGGATAGATCATCCCATTCAGCCGGGGCGAGTCCGTCGGCGTGAGTCCGAGGTAGGCGCCGCGGAACGGCACGATCTGGGGGTCGCGGGGCGCCCCGGCCCGACGGGCGAGGCGATCGGCCCACAGCCCGGCGCAGGCAATAACGGTGTGAGCGCGCAACGGCCCGCCGGTGGTGTGGACGATCGGGTTGTCCGCCCCCTCGATCGCGGTGACCTCGGTGCCGAACCGGATCGACACGCCCGCGGCCGTCAGCTCGGCGACGAGAGCGCGGGCCACCGCGGGATAGTCGACGATTCCGGTGTTGGGTGCGTGAAGCGCCTGCAGGCCAACAGCATTGGGTTCGATCTCGGTTATCTCCTGAGCACCGATGCGGCGCAACCCCGGCACGGCGTTGGCGATGCCCCGCTCCTGCAAGTCGTCCAGACGGCCCAGTTCCTCGGCTGACACCGCGACGATCAGCTTGCCGCACCGCTCGTGACTGATGGCGTTGTGCTCGCAGTACTCGTACATCATCCGCGCGCCGTCGACGCAGAGCCGGGCCTTCAGCGATCCCGGCTGGTAGTAGATCCCGCCGTGGACCACACCGGAGTTGTGGCCGGTCTGGTGGCGGGCAGGCGCGTCCTCGCGTTCGACGACGGCCACCGAGTCCTGGGGGCGCCGCGATATCCACTCCCGGGCCACCGCCAGGCCGACGATGCCCGCGCCGACGACGATAAGATCGAATCGATCAGGAGAAGCCATGTCGCTCAATCGATATCGGCGTCGGTGGCCTGGTCCATCGCGCGCAGCACATGAGCGCGGCGCTCCTCGATGGTTCGGCCCAGCTCCTGCAGCAGTAGCGGGTTGCTCTGCACCAGTTCGGCGATCTTGTCGCGCGCGACGTACACCACCGCGACTTCGCCGACGGCATAGGCGGATCCGAGAGCCGGCTGACGAGTCAGCGTGGACTGGCCGAGGAACGAACCTTCGTCCTGGGTCCAGGCGACCACCTCGGACCCGTCCTCCAGGTTGGCGGTTACCTGCACGGAGCCGGACAGGACGAACATCATCCCGGTCGGGACCTCACCGGCCCACTGCATGCGCTCGCCGTTGCCGAAACGCTCGATCCTGGCGTGCTCGATCAGGTCTTCGTGCTCGTCGCGGCTCAGACGGAAGGTGGGACCGACCACCTTGGCGATACCTTCATCCACTCGTTCCGGTGTGGAGAACGTGTCGTCGGCCTCGTCGAGGTGCAGCCCCTCGCGTCGGGCGGCGTACCAGATCCACCGCCGGAACGTCGCTTTGGCCTTGCCGTCCTCGGCGGGCGACTTCAGTGGGATCTTGGTCCGGTATTCCATCCCGCCGATAGGCACGGTCGACGGGCTCCGGTCGGGATCGCACTGGGGAAGCTCGGATGCCGCCCGGGTGAGCATCTCGCAGATCTGGTCAGGCGGGTCCTCGTGAGAGAACACGACGTCCACTTCGCAGGTGTGCTTACCCTCGGGGCGGCTGAGGTTGGTGAACGAGGCGGCGGCCAGCACCGAGTTCGGCGTGATCTGCAGCCCCGTGCCGGTCTCGAGATGGGTGGCCCGCCAGTTCACCTCGACGACCCGGCCCTTGGCCTGTGGCGTCTGGATCCAGTCGCCCAGCCGGAACGGCTGCTCGAACAGCATCAACAATCCGGAGATGATCTGGCCCACCGAATTCTGCAGCGTCAGGCCGACCACGATCGAGGTGATCCCCAGCGCGGTGAACAAACCCTTGACGTTCGCGCCCCAGATGTAGGCGAAGATCATGGCGAGGCCCACCGCGATCAACACGAAACGCAGCACATCGAGGAAGATCGACGGCATCCGTTTGCGCCATGACCCGTCGGGCGCGCTCTGGAACAGCGCAGCGTTGATTCCCGAGAGCATCAGAACCAGCACCACGAACGCGGCGAGCGTGGCCACCACCCGAACCGAAGTGGCTTGCGCCGGAATCTGATTGGCCTCCAGCATCAACAGCAGCAGCGCCGCCAGTGGCAGAAGGTAGTTGCGCAGAATCGACACCGGCCGCAGTAGGGCGCTCTGGCGGCGTTGCAGCGCGTGCTGCCACTCGGTGAGCGCCACCAGGCCCAGCGGCAGACCGATTGCGATGCCGACCGCCCAGTAGAACCATGCTGACGAGAACACGTCACCCATCAGCGTCGCTCCGACAGTCGCCAAATCGGTTGCGATTCGCCGTCGACGGTGACCGTGCCGGCCGATTCGAATCGCATCGTCTCCTGCAGTACCTCGTAGACACCGGAGGTGGCATAGATGCCGGGTTGCGGTGCACCGTCTTTGATCTGATGCGCCAGATTGACCACGGCGCCCCACATGTCGTAGACGACGGACGGCCGGCCCAGTAGGCCGCTGCTGACGGTGCCGGTGTCGATTCCCGCCCGCAGGCGCAGGAAGTTGCCTGTCTCGGTGTTGAACCGTTCGACGATCTGCTGGCATTCCAGTGCAAAGTCCACTGTGCGGCGGACATTGTCCAGCCGCGGAATGGTCAGCCCGCAACTCGCGAGGTAGCCGTTGCGCACGGTGTGGACGGTCTCCATGCCGAAATTGTCCGCCGCGGCGTCGATCTGCCGAATGAGTTCGTTGACCAACGCCAGCGACGCATCGGTGGCCAGTTCGGCCTGCAGGCGGTCGAGCCCGATGATGTCGGCGAAGATCACCGTGACGTTCTGGTGCTCGACGGCGATCATTTCCTCGCCCTGCTTGAACCGCTCGGCGATCGCCTCGGGCATCAACGACCGCAGCAGTTCGTCGTTTTCCTTGCGCTGCTCGTTGATCAGGTCTTCCTTGACGGTCAGACTGCGGCCCATCTCGTTGAATGCCACTGTCAGATCGCCGATCTCGTCCCGGGTGTCCACGGGGATGGCGACGTTGTAATCGCCGGCACTGATGCGCTGCGCCCCGGCCTCCAGGCGCCTGATCGGCCGCACGAAGATCTGCGCCATGTAGATCGCCAGCAGACACACCAGGAAGATGATCCCGGTGGTCACCAGCACCATCGTCTTGGTGAAGGACGCTTCGCGGGCGAACGCCTCGCGGGTGGTCACCTTCGCCACGATCGACCAGTGCAGCTCCGAATCCTTGATCACCAGCGGCGCGTAGGCCTGCAAGGTGTCCTGGCCGAGGTAATCCGGAGTGATCACGGTCCCGGTCTCACCCCGTTGGGCATTGACGGTGGCCGCCGACGACATCTTCTGGATCAGCGTGGTGCCGCCCTGCCGGATCGCCATGTCGGCGACGTCCGGTGGGGTGCCGGCTTGGACGACCTCCCGCTTGTATCGCTGGGGATCCTCCAGGAACACCCGGGAATCCGATCGCATCAGATCGTCGGGACCGGAAAGCACCGTCTCACCGGTATCGCCCATCCCCGACTGTTGCCACTGCTTGTCGAACGTCATCAGCCGGTTGATCTTGGTGATCGGGAACTGCAGGGCCAGAACCCCTTCGGCGCGACCGTTCTGGATCAGTGGGGCCACCATCCACGCGGTCGGTTGCATCTCGGCCGGCTGGTAGAGCTCGAAGTCGGTGAAGCCGACATAGTTGAGCTCGTTGGCCGACATCGCCTTCGTGTAGGCCTGATGGAGCTTGGATCCGGAATACGGACCGTCGAGGATGTTCGTCCCGAGATCGACGTCCTTGTATGCGCTGTAGACGACGTTGCCGCGGCTGTCTAGGAGCAGGGCGTCCTCGAACTCGAACCGCGTAACGATCTGTCGAAAGAAGTTCTGGTAGCGGGCGTTTGCGGCCGACCATTGGCTGCCGTCGCGGGCATCGTCCATCAGGATCGCGTTGTCATCGTTCTTCCGCAGTGCGGTGTAGTTGGCCTGCAGATACCGCTCGGCAGGCGTTGTCGGAAGCAGCGCGGCCGGATCGAGTTTGTTGCCGCTGTCCTGCTCGACTTCTTTGACGAACGTGTTGGAGTAGTAGTCGGTGATGTTCTGCCACTGGGCCGGACTCGTCTGCGCGTTGGCCAACTGGTCGAAACCATTGGTGAACGCCTCGAGAGCGTTCTGCGCGACTCCGCCCTGGGTGTAGATGATCAGTGAGTTTCTCAGGTCGGAGATTTGAGCGGTGAGGGCGCGGGTCTGCGATTGCCGGACCTCGGTCAGCCGGTTGAACACGGCTTCGCGGATCGAGGTACGGCCTGCCTGGAATGCGATGCCGCCGATGACGACCGAGGCCAGCACGCTGCACATCACCATCATCAGAATCAACTTGGACAGGATGCTGATGTGCGCCAGCAGACGCCGGCGGCGGAAGCGGTCGAGTCGGGTTCGTGGTGCCTGCGCAGCCGGCTCCTGCTCGGTGACCGTCTGGGCAGCGTCCTGCGCAGACACTTCGGTCATAGGCATCCCTTCGCCCGCCGTGGCCCGAAAGACACGCGTCAGGAGAGCAGATTACCGCACATTGTGACCAATGAGGCTGATGTGGCCATGGGGAATTGGCCGAGGTGGACGGCCCGGCCAGCGGTACACCTGGTTGCCACACCCGTGCGCCTGATGGTCGGATAGCACCCGTGGACACGACTTACGAAGGCACCAAGCGCGAGATCGCCACCGAGAAGGGCATTCTGCGCTACCACGAGGCCGGCGAGGGCCCCACCCTGTTGCTGCTGCACGGATCCGGGCCGGGAGTCACCGGCTGGCGCAACTTCCGCGGCAACCTGGCCTTCTTCGCCGAGCACTATCGGTGCCTGGTGCTGGAGTTTCCTGGATTCGGGGTCAGCGACGACTTCGGCGGCCATCCCATGCTGGATGCGCAGGCGGCGGTCCCGGCTTTCGTCGACGCGCTCGGCCTGGACAAGGTCGACGTCATCGGGAACTCGATGGGCGGCGGGGTCGGGATCAACTTCGCGATCAATCATCGCGACCGGATCGGCAAGCTGGTGACCATCGGCGGTATCGGCACCAACATCTTCAGCTCGGGCCCCAGCGAGGGGATTCGGCTGCTCCAGGAGTTCACCGAGGACCCCACCCGGCAGCGGCTCATCGACTGGCTCAACTCCATGGTCTACGACCCGGCGCTGGTCACCGAACAACTCATCGAGGAGCGCTTCGCGCTCGCCACCGATCCCGAGACCCTCGAGAGCGCGCGGCGGATGTACGGCAAGGCGGCGTTCGCGGCCATGACGAAGATGATGCGCAACGCCGACTTCCCGCTGCCGTGGGCCATCATGCACAAGGTCAAGGCGCCCACCCTGCTGACGTGGGGCCGCGATGATCGGGTCAGCCCGCTGGACATGGCGCTGATCCCGATGCGCACCATCGCCAACGCCGAGCTGCACGTGTTCCCCAACTGCGGCCACTGGGTGATGATCGAGGCCAAGCAGGCGTTCGAAACCACGGTGATGAGCTTCCTGCAGCGGGACTAGCTCATCTTGATCAGGTCAAAACCCCGGTATCCGTCTGCGGCGACCTCGGCGCAGATGTCGTTGTAGGCCCCGAAGCCGCCGATGAAGAGCATGAAAACTCTTGGCTTACCGGGCACATTGGCGCCCAGATACCACGAGTTGGCTTTCGGGAACAGCGTGGTCGCGGCACGCTGGTCGAGCTCGGCGAGCCAGTTCTCGACCGCGTCCGGGCGCGCCTCGATGCCGGCGTACCCGTGCTCATCGAGATAGCCGATGGCCGCGGCGATCCAATCCACGTGTGCCTCGGCGTGCAGGACCATGTTGGCCAGCACGGCCGGCGCCCCCGGACCGGTCACGACGAACAGGTTGGGGAAGCCGTCGTCGCCGAGCCCGAGGTAGCTGCGCGGGCCGTCGGCCCAGTCGTCGCGCAGGCGCTCTCCCCCGCGCCCGACGATGTCGATCTTGGCCAAAGCCCCGGTGAGCGCGTCGAATCCGGTGGCGAACACGATCGCGTCGAGGTCAACGTGCTCCGCGGAGGTGGTGATGCCGGTGTGGTCGACCGACACGATCGGGGTGCGGCGGACGCTGATCAACGTCACGTTCGGCCGGTTGAAGGTCTGAAAGTAGTTGGAGTCGGTGCAGATTCGCTTGGTCCCGATCGGATGATCATCGGGTATCAACAGGTCGGCGACTCCCGCGTCGTCGATGACCGCGCGGACCTTCTCCTCCCAGAACTTTCGTGCCTCGTCGTTGGCAGCCTGGTCGGTGAGCTGATCGGGAAACGTCTTGGAGAACAGCACACCGCCGAGGCGCCAACGCTTCTCGAACGCGTCGCGGCGTTCCTCCGGCGATACCTCCATCGTGGGTGTAGTCGTGCCGAGATAGGGCGAGCCGCCGCCGCTGCGCATCGAGAGCCGCCGGCGCTCGGCGTAATTCGCCTTGACTTCGGCAACCTGCTCGGCGGTCAGCGCGGAGTTTCCGGCCGGGATGCTGTAGTTGGGGGTGCGTTGAAAGACATACAGATGCCGCGCCTGTTCGGCGAAGATCGGGATCGATTGGATACCTGAGGAACCCGTGCCGATGACCGCGACCCGCTTGCCGGTGAAATCCACGCCCTCGCGCGGCCAGTGCGCGGTGTGGTAGATCTCCCCGCCGAAACTGTCCATCCCGTCGAACGCCGGCGTGATGGCCGCCGACAGCGCTCCGGTCGCCATCACCACGAACCGGGCGGTGGTCACCCGGCCGTCCTCGGTCGTCACCGACCAGCGCACCGTGTTCTCGTCCAGTACCGCTGAGGTCACCAGGGTGTCGAAAGTGATGTCCCGACGAAGGTCGAGGGTGTCGGCCACCCAGTTCAAATACGCCAGGATCTCCGCTTGGGTGGCGTACTTCTCGGTCCACGTCCATTCCTGCTGCAGCTCGTCGGAGAACGAGTAGCTGTAGTCGACACTCTCGACGTCACACCGGGCTCCCGGATAACGGTTGAAGTACCAGGTACCGCCCACCTCCGGCGCCGCCTCGAACACCCGGACCGACAGCCCTTGCCCGCGGAACTTGTGCAGCGCGTACAGCCCGGCGAATCCCGCGCCGACCACGACCACGTCGAGTTCGTCTGCTGCGGTCATGTCCAGCAGAGTAGGTCCAAATTCTGACATTGCCCCGCTCATCGAGACATTGCCCGGTACCGACCGTCGCGCGGGTTCAGGATGAAACCAACAGCCCAGACCTGGACTAAGGATGCATGATGACCGCTTCGGTGCTCGACAAGACGATGGAGCTCGCCGACCAGCTGCGTGAGCAGGCCGTAGAGGCCGAGAAGATCGGCCAACTGACCGACGTCACCGTCAAGGCGATGAAGGAGGCCGGCCACATCCGGCTGCTTCAGCCGGCCAAGTACGGCGGCTTGGAAGTGCACCCGCGGGAGTTCGCCGAGACCGTGATGGCGATTGCCGCACTCGACCCGGCCGCCGGCTGGATCAACGGCGTCGTGGGTGTGCATCCCTACCAGCTGGCCTATGCCGACCCGCGGGTGGCCGAGGAGATCTGGGCCGACGACGTCGACACCTGGGTGGCCTCCCCCTACGCCCCGCAGGGCATCGCCCGGCCGGTCGACGGCGGATACATCTTCAACGGGCGCTGGCAGTTCAGCTCCGGAACCGACCACTGCGACTGGATCTTCCTGGGCGCCATCAAGAGCGACGCCGACGGCAAGGTACAGATGCCGCCGCAGATGCTGCACATGATCCTGCCGCGCAAGGACTACACCATCGTTGAGGATTCCTGGGATGTGGTGGGGCTGCGCGGCACCGGCTCCAAGGACGTCATCGTCAAGGACGCCTTCGTGCCCGAGTACCGGGTGATGGATGCGTTCAAGGTCATGGACGGCACCGCCCAGCGGGAAGCCGGGATGACCGACACGCTCTACCTGATGCCGTGGTCGACGATGTTCCCGCTGGGCATCTCCTCGGCCACCATCGGCATCTGCGAAGGCGCGCTCGCCGCACACCTGGACTACCAGCGTGAGCGGGTCAGCGCGGCAGGCACCGCCATCAAGGACGACCCCTACGTGATGTACGCGATCGGCGAGGCCGCCGCCGACATCAACGCCGCACGCCAGGAAATCCTCGCCAACGTGGACCGGATCTACGACATGGTGGACTCCGGCAAGGAGGTCTCGTTCGAGGACCGCGCCGCAGGGCGGCGCACCCAGGTACGCGCGGTGTGGCGTGCGGTCAGCGCCGTCGACGAGATCTTCGCCCGCTCCGGCGGCAACGCCATGCGGATGGACAAGCCGCTGCAGCGCTACTGGCGCGATGCCCACACCGGGATGGCCCACGCCATCCACGTGCCGGGCACCGTGTATCACGCGTCAGCTCTGAGCTCCTTCGGTGTCGATCCGCAGGGCCCGCTGCGGGCGATGATCTGACCGGAACACACCCGTGAGCCTCCTGAAGAGCCTCGGCTACGTCACGATCCACACGGCCGACATCGATCGCTGGCGGCAATTCGCCTTCGGCGTACTGGGATTCGCCGAAGGCAAGGGGCCCGATCCGTCCGCGCTGTACCTGCGCATGGACGAACGGGCGGCGCGGATCATCGTGGTGCCCGGCGACGGTGATCGGATCGCGACGGTCGGCTGGGAGGTCCGCGACCACGCCGCACTGGAACAGGTGAAAGTGGTCCTCGACCGTGCCGGGGTTGCCTATACCCAGCTGTCGCAGTCCGAGGCCGACGACCGCCGGGTCGAGGAGGTCGTGGCGTTCGACGACCCGGCGGGAACCCACCTGGAGGTCTTCCACGGTGCGGTCCTGGATCACAGCCCGGTGGTTACCCCCTTCGGTGCGCGATTCGTCACCGGCGACCAAGGATTGGGCCACGTCGTGCTGCCGGCACTCGACGCGCCCGGCCTGTTCGACTTCTACACCCAGGTACTGGGCTTCGTGTCCCGGGGTGCATACCGGGTTCCGCTGCCCAAGGAGTTCGGCCCGATCCGGATCCGCTTCCTCGGAATCAACGAACGCCATCACAGCTTGGCGATCGCCCCGGCGATGCACCAACGCGATCCCGGCCTGATCCACATGATGGTGGAGGTCGACACCCTCGACGCCGTCGGCGAGGCGCTGGACCGCATCGCCGCGCAGGAGTTCCAGCTGTCGTCCACACTCGGTCGGCACACCAACGACAAGATGGTGTCGTTCTACGTCCGCGCTCCCGGCGACTGGGATATCGAGTTCGGCACCGGCGGCGTGCGGGTCGACGAAAATCATTACACCGCTGAGGAAATCACGGCCGACAGCTACTGGGGTCACAAGTGGGTCGGCGACCTGCCCGCCGCCATGCGGCCCTGACATGACCGGCGTCCGCCCGGTCCCGGCGGCCTCGGTGGCGGCCTGGGACCACGAGGCCGACGTGGTGGTCGCCGGCTACGGTGTCGCCGGTGCGGCCGCGGCGGTCGAGGCGGCCGGCGCCGGTGCTGATGTCCTGGTGCTCGAACGAGCCGGCGCCTGGGGTGGGGCTGCCGCGCTGGCCGGCGGGTTCATCTACATGGGCGGCGGTACCGGGCTCCAAAAGGCCTGTGGCTTCGATGATTCCGCCGAAAACATGGCGGCGTTCCTGGATGCCGCGATGGGGCCGGGAGCCGACCGTGAGCGCATCGCCGACTACTGCGAGGGCAGTGTCGCCCACTTCGAGTGGCTGGTGGCCTGCGGGGTGCCGTTCAAGCCGGAGTTCTTCGGTGAGCCCGGCTGGGAACCGCTGGGCGACCAAGGGCTGATGTACAGCGGCGGCGAGGACGCGTACCCGTTCAACACCATCGCCGAGCCTGCGCCGCGCGGGCATGTCCCGCAGATGCAGAACAAGAAGCAGGGCCAGGCCAGCGCCGGCTTCATGCTGATGAAGCCGTTGGTGCAGAGAGCGACGGACTTGGGTGTCCGGGCGCTCTACGACGTCCGCGTGCAGTCCCTTGTGGTGGAGTCCGACGGCCGCGTCACCGGGATCACCGCACGCCAGTACGGCACCGAGGTCACCATCCGGGCCCGCCGTGGCGTGGTTCTGGGCACCGGCAGCTTCGCCTACAACGAGTCGATGATGGCCCGCTTCACACCCCGGATCGCGGGCAGGCCGGTGTCCGCAGTGGAACAGCATGACGGGCAAGGCATCCGGATGGCGCAGGCGCTCGGCGCGGACCTGGCGCATGTTGACGCCACCGAAGTCGCGTTCCTGGTCGACCCGCAACAGTTGGTGCGCGGCATTCTGGTCAATTCGCGCGGGCAGCGCTACGTCGCCGAAGACACCTATCCCGGGCGTGCCGGTCAGCTCACGCTCTATCACCAGGACGACACGGCGTATCTCATCCTCGACGGGGACGCCCAGGACGAGGCCGTGGCGTCGCAGACGCCGAAACTGATTCTGCGCAAGCCGAAGTGGGTGTGCGAGACCGTCGCCGAACTCGAGGCCGAACTCGGCCTGCCGTTCGGCAGTCTGCAGGACACGGTGGCGCGCTACAACGCAGCCGCCGCCCACGGCGAGGATCCGCTGCTGCACAAGAAGGCGCGCTGGCTGCGGCCGATCGGCAGCCCGGTCGGCGCCCTCGATCTGCGGCACGCCACCGGCGGGTTCCCGCTGGGCGGGTTGCGCACCACCCTCGATGCGCAGGTCCTGCATGTCAGTGGCGAGCCGATCCCCGGTCTGTACGCGGCGGGACGCTGCACCGCCGGTCTGGCGGCATGGGGGTACGCCAGCGGTATCTCGTTGGGAGACGGCAGTTTCTACGGCCGCCGCGCCGGACGCTCAGCTGCCCGCGGCTAGCGCCTCAGCCGCCGGTCACCTCAGTCCTTTTCGTCGTCTTTGGGCAGCAATCGTTCCGGGTGGTGATAGTCGTTGGTGCCGCCGCGCAGCGGTACGCCGGGGGGTGGGATCCATTCGGTCTGGCCGTCGGGACGCTGTCGGGTTGTCCAGCCCTCGTTTTCGACCACGAGGTTGTCGCATTTACACGCCAGGGTCATGTCGTCGATGTCGGTGTTGCCGCCGTGTTTCCAGTCCTTGGCCGCGTGGTGGACCTGGCTGTTGTAACCGTTGACTGTGCAGCCGGGCGCGGTGCATCCGCGATACTTGCCCAACAACATGATTCGCTGATCTGCCGACGCCAACCTCTTGCTGCGGCCCAACCACAGCGATCGGCCCGTGACACCGTCGAACACCGCCAGATAGTTGTATGAGGACGCGGCCGCTCTGATGAGGTCCGTGATCGGGATCAGCGTCCCGCCGGCGGTGACCGCATGCCCCGCGCCGGTCTGTAGCTCCTGGAGGGTGGTCGTGACGATCATGGTGACCGGAAGTCCGTTGTGCTGTCCCAGTTTCGGATCGCCGAGATGGCTGCGGACCACGTCAGCCAACGCGTCGTGCTGGCGCTGGGCATGACTGCGCATATCATCGGGCTCCGGCGCGGCAGCCTTGGCGAACAATGCATCCAGTTGCCCCCGCAGCACCGGATCGGCGATCAGCTTTCCAACGCTCATCCCGTCCGGGCGCTGGCCCCCGCACCACTGGAAGCCGCGCTTGCGGGCCCGGTCTTCCTCGGAGTACGTGCCGTCGGGGTTGAGGTGTACGGCCAACCGATCGGCCACCTTCTCCAGTTGATCGGGCCGCATCGTCCGCGCATGCTGCGCCAAGGTGCGTTCGGCGTTGTCCACCTCGACCGGGCCGACGTGATCGGGCAGGTCGCGGAAGAACTTCTGAATGACTCGCACATGCTCGCCGTCCAATTCCCCGGCCGCCCAGGCCTTGCCGGTTTCTGGCAGCAGCGCCGCCAACGGCTCACCGGTCAACGTGGTGCGCGAGGTCAGCTGTTCGGCATCGCGGAACCGGCGTTTGGCCGCGGTCCGGCTGATCCGCAACACGTCAGCCAGCACGATCGGAATCGGCGGGCAGCCCTCGTAGCGCTCCAGGTGCGTGATCTGCTCATGGGATACCGCAACCTGGCGGCGTAGCGCAGCTTCCAGACGTTCGATGGCGGTGAACCGCTGCTGCGCGGGCAGCTGCTCGATATCGGCGGCACCCAGCATCTCGACCGCGGCGTCGAGCGCATCCAGCGCCGCGATGATCGAACCCATGTTTGAATACTACGTCGGGCCACCGACAGATTTTCGCGCCCGATCGGTGGAAAGGCCTCCGCTGCTTTACAACTCGGCAGCCTGAGCCAAGTTCTCCTCGACCTCCTGCTGCCACACCTCACGCGGCCGGGAGACATCGACCTCGTATTCGAACCGGTCGACCATATCCGGCGTCACATCGGCCACATCGACGTAGAACTGTTCGTACCAGCGGCGAAGTTGGTACACCGGTCCGTCTTCTTCGCACAACAGCGGATTCTCGATCCTGGTCTTACCCCGCCAGATCTCGACATCCTGCTCGAAGCCCATCTTGACGTAGTCCCCGAGCGCGACAGCGGCCTGCATGGCCGCGTCTTCCGGTAGATCGGGCGATTTCTTGACGATGATCCCGTATTGCAGCACAAAGGAATTCGCATCGATCGGGTAATGACAATTGAGCAGAACGGTCTGCTGGTCGTCGTGCTCGTAGTGGTAGAGGAGGTCATCGATCATGAACGACGGCCCCCAGTACGACGCCACCGACGTCGTGCCGAGCATCACCGGCCCTTCGGGCAGCGGCTGGTCGGCACGCACACCGCTGTTCATGTACTGCGTGGCGACGTGCCCTTCGAAGATGTTCTTGAAGAACGTCGGCATCGCGGAGTGCACGTAGAAGAAGTGGGCCATGTCGACGACGTTGTCGATGATCTCCCGGCAATTCGAGTTGACCACCGTGGTGTACCAGTGCCAGTCGGTCCACTCGTCGCTGCCTGCGCCCTCGATACGCGGGATGACGACCCCCGCTGGGGGCGGGTTGCCCTCCGGGTCGTTCCAGACGAACAGCATCCCGTCCTGTTCGAGCGTCAACCAGGTCGCGGTCCGGGCCAACTTGGGGACCCTGCGGCTGTACGGAACCAGCTTGCACCGGCCGTCGCCGCCCCAGCGCCAGTCATGGAAGGGGCAGGCGATCTCGTTTCCTTTGACCTCACCCGCCGACAGGTCGCCGCCCATATGCCGGCAGTAACCGTCCAGCACATTGAGCGCCCCATCGGCACCGCGGAACACGACCAGCTTCTTGCCGAACGCCTTCACCGCGTGCGGGGTCCCGTCGCCGAGGTCCCGGGTCAAACCCAGGCAGTGCCATCCCCGTGCGAATCGCGTAGGTGGCGTGCCAGCCTCGATCTGGCGTATTTCGACATCGGTATCCATCGCCGTCATGTCGGACCTCCGTCATTGACCCGTTCCTGACAGAGTGACACCGCCCCGGGGCATATGTCGGCAGAACGACCAGGTTAGTGCGCTCGCTGAGAGTGGGGGTTGTCGGTGCTGGACCCGCCGGATTTCCCCCTTATCCCCCACTCTCGCCGCGAGGCCTGCGACTCCCCGCGGCCATCGCCTTGGCGTCGAGACCACCGAGTGAGTCCTGGCCCACCTCCGCGTTGTGCGCATGGGCGAAGTGGTGGAGTCCGAAAACGGCGTCCATTCCGTTGCGCAGGCCCATCTGGTCCTCGCACTGGTTTACGGCCCGCTTGGCCAGAGCGAGACCGAATCTCGGCATGGTGCCGATACGCCCCGCAACCTCGAACACAGCGCCCCGAAGCTCCGCTTTCGGCACCACCTTGTTGACCATTCCGATCTCGTAGGCGCGCTGAGCACTGAACTGTTCTCCCGTGAACAACATCTCCTTGGCGAACCGGGAGCCGAGGATCCAGGGATGGGCGAAGTACTCGACACCCGGAATGCCCATCCGCACAACCGGATCAGCGAAGAAGGCGTCCTCGGAGGCGATGATCAGGTCGCAGACCCAGGCCAGCATGAGGCCGCCGGCGATACAGGCGCCGTGCACCATCGCAATGGTCGGCTTGGGAATCTCGCGCCATCGTCGGCACATCCCCAGGTAGACCTCGACTTCGCGGGCGTAGCGCATATCGCCGCCCTCTTTGTCGACGTGATCCCACCACAGCGCGGCCTTGTTGTCGTAGGAGACGTGGTGGTCGCGGTCCGGTGTGCCGATGTCATGGCCTGCGCTGAAGTGCTCACCGTTGCCGGCGAGCACGATGACGCGCACCTGATCGTCGGAGACCGCCCGTTGGAACGCGGCGTCGAGCGCGTACGTCATCACGGAGTTCTGGGCGTTGCGATAACGCGGCCGGTTCATCGTGACGATCGCCGTCCCGTCGACGACTTCGTAGGTCACCACGTCAGTGTCATGTGCGGTCATCTCACGCCTTTCGGATGGCTCCAGGCGCCTGGCGTTGGGTGCTGCCTGCGTCGACTGGAAGGCTGACAGACGTAATGTAGCGGGCCTCGTCGGACGCCAGGAACAGGCTGGCGTTCGCGACATCCACCGGATCGATCCACGGCACCGGCAGCATGTTCATGCCGGTCGCGGCCTCGGCGAACTCTTCTCGCGTCGGCGGTCGGTCCAGATCGGGCCGAAATGCACTGCTGACGACATCGTTCTGGATCATCGGTGTATCGACGTTCGTCGGGTGAACACAGTTGACCCGAATGCCGAACGGCGCCAGGTCGATCGCCAGACTCCGCATCAGGCCGACGACGCCGTGTTTGGCGGCCGTGTAGTGAGCGACGCCGACGAGGCCGCGCAGCCCGGCGATGGAACTGACCAACACGATGGAGCCTGCCCCACGGGCGATCAGGTGTGGCGTCGTGGCGGTGCAGGTGTTCCACACGCCGGTGAGGTTGATGTCCAGCATAGTTCGCCACATCGACTCGGCCATCTCGACGGCGGGGGCGCGTGAGGTGATTCCCGCTGTGGCACAGACGATATCGAGACCGCCGAAACGGTCGGCGCCCCGGCCGGCCGCCACTCGTAACGCGTCCACATCGCGTACGTCGACGATCTCGGTCACGATGCGCCCACCGAGCTGTTCGACCAGCCGCGCCGTCTCGTCGAGATCGTCCCGCGTGCTCGGCGGCACCTGCACCGACTCGACAGGTCCGCACAGGTCGACGCCGACGATCGCCGCGCCCTCCTGGGCGAACCGCACCGCCTGCGCCCGGCCGATTCCGCGGGCTGCCCCGGTGATGAATGCGGTCTTACCCACCAACCGCCCCGTCATGTCGTCTTCTGGGTGAGGCCCGCGTCAACGACGAGCTGAGTGCCGGTGATGTAGCGGGCGCGGTCCGATGCGAGGAAGACGACGGCGTTGGCGACATCGACGGGCTCGACCCACGGCACGGGCAGCAGGTTCCGCGAGGTCAGGACTTCCGCGGCGTCGGATTCGGTCGGATTGTCCAGATCCGGCCGCAACCGCCGATAGGTTTCCGGGTTTCGCACCATGGGTGTGGCGACGGCACCGGGGTGCACGGTATTGACCCGAATGCTTCGCGGACCCAGCTCATTGGCCAGTGTCCGGGCCAGCCCGACGACAGCATGCTTACTGGCCGTGTAGTGCGCAGTGCCAGCGGTGCCACGTAACCCGTTGGTGGAGCTGATGATCACGACGGAGCCGCCCTCGGACCCGATGTGCGGAACACCCGCTCGGACGGTGTGCCATACCCCGGTGAGGTTGACGTCGATAGTGCGCTGCCAGTCGGCAGGAGTGATCTGCCACGCAGGGGCGCCGGGACTGTGGATGCCGGCGTTGGCGACGATCACGTCGAGGCGGCCGAGGCGCTCGACCCCCGCATCGACCGCAGTGGTGACTGCGTCGAGGTCGGCGACGTCGGCCGTCCCGATGACAGCGCCCCGGCCCCGCTGTCCCACCCGCAGTGCGGTCTCGCGTAGATCATCGATTGCGTGGCTGTGGTCGAGCATGATGACGTCGGCACCCTCGTCGGCGAACCGCTCACAGTGCACGCGACCGGTGCCGCGTCCCGCGCCGGTGACCAGAACGACCTTGCCCTCCAGACCCGACATTCACGGCGCCTTGAGCAGATCGAAGCCCTTGTACCCGGCGCCGGCCACCTCGTTGCAGATTTCGAGGTAGGTGCCGAAGCCGCCGATGAACAACATGAATTGGCGTGGCTTGCCGGGCACGTTTGCGCCCAGATACCAGGAGTTGGCCTTGGTGAACAGTGTCGCCTCGGCGCGTTGCGCGCATTCCGCGGTCCAGGAGTCCACGGCGTCGGCGGTCGGTTCAATTCCGGCGTAACCGTGCGCGTCGAGGTAGGAGATGGCATCGGAAATCCAGTTCACGTGGGCCTCGGCATGCAGCACCATGTTTGCCAGCACTGCGGGTGCTCCCGGCCCGGACACCAGGAACAGATTGGGGAACCCGTCGGTGCCCAATCCCAGATACGTGCGCGGCCCGTCGGCCCAGTCCGCCACCAGCCGTTGACCGCCGCGACCCACGATGTCGATCTTGGCCAGAGTGCCGGTCATGGCATCGAACCCGGTTGCCAGAACCAATGCGTCGATGTCGAAGTGCGTTTCAGCGGTAGCGATTCCGGTCTCATCGATCGACTCGATGGGCGTCTTCCGCACACTGACGAGCCTGACGTTGGGCCGGTTGAATGTCTGGAAGTAATGGGAATCAGTGCAGATTCGCTTGGTGCCGATCGGATGGTCGTCGGGGATCAGCAGATCGGCGAGATCCGGATCGTCGATGACCGACCGGATCTTCTCCTCGTAGAATTTGCGGGCTTCCTCGTTGGCGTCCAGGGACACCATCTGATCGGCGAAGGTTTTGGAGAACAGGACTCCCCCGAGTTCCCAGCGCGTTTCGAACGCGGCCCGCCGCTCCTCGGGTGTGGCCTCCATGGTCAGCTTCGGATGCGCGACATGCGGTGACCCGCCGCCACTGCGCCACGACACCCGCCGACGCTCGGCGTAGTTGGCTTTGATGTCGGCGATTTCCTCGGCCGTCAGCGGCCGGTTGCCGGCCGGCACGCTGTAGTTCGGCGTGCGCTGAAACACATACAGCTGCTGGGCTTGTTCGGCGATGATCGGGATGGATTGAACTCCCGAGGACCCGGTACCGATCACGGCGACGCGCTTGCCGGTGAAGTCAACGCCCTCATGAGGCCAATGCGCCGTGTGGTAGACCTCGCCTCGGAAGCTCTCCAGCCCTGGGAAATTCGGTGTGATGGAGGCCGACAGGGGGCCAGTTGCCATCACCACGAACCTCGCCTCGACGCTCTGCCCGTCGTCGGTGTGCACGGTCCACCGCAGTGTGTGCTCGTCGAGCACCGCCCGCACCACGCGACTGTTGAAGGTGATGTCCCGGCGTAGATCCAGCTTGTCGGCAACCCAATTGATGTACGCCAGGATCTCGGACTGAGTGGCGTACTTCTCGGTCCACGTCCATTCCTGCTGCAACTCGTCGGAGAACGAGTAGCAGTAGTCCACGCTTTCGACATCACACCGAGCACCTGGATAACGGTTGAAGTACCAGGTGCCGCCGACATCAGGTGCCCCCTCGAACACCCGCACCGACAGCCCCTGCGAGCGGAACTTGTGCAGGGCATACAGGCCGGCGAACCCGGCCCCCACCACAACGACATCGACATGGGACTTCGATCCAGTGCTCACACGCCGAAACGGTAGGCGGTCCGTGCCCCCGCACCGGGGCGGTCTCCCGGTGACCGGACCACTGTCCTTGATCGCGATGCCACCGGCCGCAGAATCCACACCCATGACCGACATCAGCGATGACACCAGCTCAGCGCCAACCGATTTCGGCAGTACGTGCGCAGCGACCGTTCGGGTCGACCTGGATGGAACCAGTCACCATCTGCGCTGGCCCCGGGACACCACGCTGGTCGACACGATGATCTCGGCCGGAATCGAGGCCCCGCACTCCTGCCGGGAGGGCCACTGCGGGTCATGCGTGGCGACTGCCGTGCGCGGTGAGGTGCGCATGGCGAATTGTGACCTCCTCGCGCCGGAGGACATCGCCGACGGCCTGATCCTGGGCTGCCAGGCCAGGCCCGTCTCCGACGACCTCCACATCGAGTTCTGAGACCCGCGCACAACAGCTTTCCGCTGACCGGGAATCGACACGGTCACGGTGACGGCTGCGGTACACCATCGACGTCAGCCAGCGACGATAGGACCAGATGATGACTGAGCGGGTAATCGACCGGGTGCGCGAGAGCGCCGACCGACTGCGTGAGCAGGCCACCGAGGCCGAGAAGATCGGCATGCTCACCGACGAAACCGTCAAGCTGATGAAGGCGGCGGGCAACATCCGCCTGCTCCAGCCAAAAGCCCACGGCGGCTTGCAGGTACATCCACGCGAGTTCGCCGAGACCGTGATGGCCACCGCGGCGCTCGACCCGTCCGCGGGCTGGATCAACGGCGTCGTGGGTGTGCACCCCTACCAGTTGGCGTATGCCGATCCCCAGGTTGCCGCCGAGATCTGGGCCGACGACGTCGACACCTGGGTGGCCTCGCCCTACGCGCCCCAGGGCGTGGCAACGCCGGTCGACGGCGGTTACATCTTCACCGGCAGATGGCAGTTCAGTTCCGGCACCGACCACTGCGACTGGATCTTCCTCGGGGCGATGCTCGGCGACGCCGCGGGCAAACCCCTGATGCCCCCGCAGATGCTGCACATGATCCTGCCCCGCCAGGACTACGAGATCGTCGAGGATTCCTGGAACGTCGTGGGCCTGCGCGGCACCGGATCCAAGGACGTCATCGTCCGGGATGCGTTCGTGCCGTCGTATCGCACGATGGATGCGACGAAGGTGATGGACGGCACCGCCCAGCGCGATGCCGGGATGACGGACACGCTCTATCTGATGCCGTGGTCGACGATGTTCCCGCTGGGGATCAGCGCTGCGACCATCGGGATCGCCGAGGGTGCGCTGGCCGCCGCGCTCGACTACCAGCGGGAGCGGGTGAACGCCAGCGGGGTGGCGATCAAGGACGACCCCTACGTCATGTACGCGATCGCAGAGGCGGCGGCCGACATCAACGCGGCCCGACAGGAACTGCTCGCCAACGCCGACCGCATCTACGACATGGTCGACGCCGGCCGGGAGGTGTCCTTCGAGGACCGTGCGGCGGGCCGGCGCACCCAGATCCGCGCGGTGTGGCGCGCGGTCTCCGCGGTCGACGAGATCTTCGCCCGCTGTGGTGGCAACGCCGCGCGGATGGACAAGCCGCTGCAACGGTATTGGCGCGATGTTCATGTCGGGCAGGCGCATGCCATCCATGTGCCAGGCACCGTCTACCATGCCTCGGCGCTGAGTTCCCTGGGCGTGGATCCGCAAGGTCCCCTCCGAGCGATGATCTGACGGGGCGACCGTGAGTCTGATCAAGGGTTTGGCCTACGTCACCGTCGCGGCGTCCGACATCGAGCGTTGGCGTCACTTCGCGTTCCATGTTCTTGGTTTCGCCCAGGGCACTGGCCCCGACGAGTCGGCGCTGTACCTGCGTATGGACGAGCGAGCCGCCCGCATCATCGTGGTTCCCGGCGACGTGGACAGGATCGTCACCGTCGGATGGGAGGTGCGTGACCACGCAGACCTGGAGCGCGTCAAAGCCGCGCTCGACACCGCGGGCGTCCCGTTCAAGCAACTGTCGCTCGACGAGGCGGACGCCAGACGGGTCGAGGAGGTCATCGCCTTCGACGATCCGGCCGGTACCGCATTGGAGGTCTTTCACGGCGCGGTGCTCGATCACTCCCCCGTCGTGACGCCGTTCGGTGCCAGGTTCGTCACCGGCGCACAGGGTTTGGGCCACGTCGTGCTTCCCGCCCTCGACGTCGACGGGCTCTTCGCGTTCTACACCGAGGTCTTGGGCTTCGTATCGCGGGGCGCCTTCCGGGTCCCGGCGCCCCCCGAATTCGGACCGTTGCGAGTGCGATTCATGGGCGTGAACCAGCGCCACCACAGCCTGGCGATCTGCCCGGCCCAGAGCCTGCGCGACCCCGGGTTGATACACCTGATGGTCGAAGTCGACTCGCTCGACGCGGTGGGTCAGGCGCTGGATCGGGTCAACGCCGAGGGCTTTGCACTATCGTCGACCCTGGGCCGCCACACCAACGACAAGATGGTGTCGTTCTACGTGCGGGCGCCCGGCGATTGGGACATCGAATTCGGTACCGAAGGGATGCGCGTCGACGAAATGTATTACACCGCAGAGGAAATCACTGCCGACAGTTACTGGGGACATCGTTGGGTGTCCGACCTCCCGGCAGCGATGCGCCCATGACCGTCGAGGATGACGTCACCCCGGTCCCCGCGTCGTCGATCGATACCTGGGATCACGAAGCCGATGTGGTCATCGTCGGCTACGGCATCGCGGGTGCCGCCGCTGCGGTGGAGGCAGCGCGTGCGGGCGCCGACGTGTTGGTGCTCGAGCGCACCGGGTCGTGGGGTGGCGCCGCGGCGATGGCCGGTGGCTTCATCTATCTCGGGGGCGGCACCCCGATCCAGAAGGCCTGCGGCTTCGAGGATTCGCCGCTCAACATGGCGGCATTCCTCAACGTGGCGATGGGGCCGGGGGCCGATGAGGCCCGGATCGCGGACTACTGCCAGGGCAGTCTCGAGCACTTCGACTGGCTGACGACGTGCGGCGTGCCGTTCAAAGCGGAATTCTGGGGCGAGCCCGGCTGGGAGCCGCCCGGCGATCAGGGTCTGATGTTCACCGGCGGCGAGAACGCCTACCCGTTCAACACGATCGCCGAACCCGCTCCGCGCGGGCATATTCCGCAGATGACCGGGAAGGTCGCCGGCGAGAAGAGCGGCGGATTCATGTTGATGAAGCCGCTGGTCGAAACCGCGACGTCGCTCGGCGTACGCGCCGTCTACGACGTGCGGGCACAGACGCTGATCGTCGAGTCCGACGGCCGGGTGGCGGGAGTGCTTGCGCGGCAGTACGGCGAGACGGTACGGGTGCGGGCCAGGCGCGGCGTCGTGCTGGCCGCGGGCAGCTTCGCCTACAGCGAGTCCATGGTCAAGCAGTTCGCGCCGGCGATCGCGGGACGCCCCGCCGCGTCGATCGAACAGCACGACGGCCGCGCGATACGCATGGCGCAGGCACTCGGCGCGGACCTCGCACACATGGACGCCACCGAGGTGGCGTTCCTCATCGACCCGCAGCAGACCGTGCGCGGCGTTCTCGTCAACGGGCTCGGTCAGCGCTATGTCCCGGAGGACATGTACTCCGGGCGCATCGGACAGCTGACGCTGTACCGGCAGGAGGACACCGCCTACCTGATCATCGACGGCGACGCACAAGAGGAAGCGATGGCCGCGACATCGGCCACCCCATTCCTCAAGCGGCCCGCGACGTGGGTGTGCGAGACGATCGCCGAACTCGAGGCGGAGATCGGTCTGCCGGTGGGCTCGCTGCAGTCGACGATCGCCGCCTACAACGAGGCGGCCTCGCGGGGCGAGGATCCACTGCTCCACAAGAAGCCCGAGTGGATCAAGCCCGTCGGTACCCCGGTCGGTGCGATCGACCTGCGGGCCAGCTGCGGTGGCTTCACCCTGGGCGGACTCATGACCTCGTTGGACAGCGAAGTCCTGCACGTCAGCGGAAGCCCCATCCCCGGGCTCTTCGCAGCCGGACGCTGCACCGCGGGACTGGCCGCCTGGGGCTACGCCAGTGGCGTGTCGCTCGGCGACGGCAGCTTCTACGGCCGGCGGGCCGGTCGCGCTGCCGCCGGCGCCTGACTGCCCGCTCCCCCGCTCAGACCGTCAGTTCGGGACGGATTCTGTCCGCGTGTTCGTGTGACAGCGCACACAGCGCTGTGCTAAAACTATATGACTAATAGTCATATGCCTGGCTGGCATGCCGCTGAGACTGGGAGGCCCTCATGACACTGACTGCCGAGAAGCCGGGCGAGACACCGAGTGCCGTCATCGACCGGATTTCGCTCGTCCTGGACTCGTTCGACGGGCCGGGGCGCCTGACGCTGGCACAGATCGTGCGCCGCACCGGCCTGCCGCGGTCGTCCGCGCACCGCATGCTCGAACGGCTCGTCGCGCTGAGGTGGCTGCGCCGCGACGGCCGCGACTACGAGCTCGGGATGCGGCTGGTCGAGCTGGGATCGTTGGCACTGCATCAAGACCGCATCCACCGGGCCGCCATCCCACTGCTGCGCGATCTGCACCGGGCGACGGGGCTGGTCGTGCAACTCGCGGTCCTGGACGGCTCCGACGTGGTGTACCTGGAGAAGATCGGTGAGCAGATGGGAGCGGCGATCCCGACCCGCGTCGGCGGCCGTCAGCCGGCCCACTGCACGGCGATCGGTAAAGCCATCCTCGCCGATAAGGACGTCACCGGGATCGACCTGTCCGACCGCAAGACCCGGTTTTCGATCGCCACCGCTCCGCAGCTGGCCGCCGAGATGGCCAAGGTCCGCGCGCACGGTGTGGCCTTCGAGCGTGAAGAGTCGCTGCCCGGCTTCGGGTGCGTGGCAGCACCCATCGGGCCGGACGGTCACGCGGTGGCAGCGGTCTCGGTGTGCGGACCGATGAATCGGATGGCCTTCGACAGCCGCCTGGTGGCACCGGTGAGAATGACGGCCATGGGTATCTGGCGAAGCGCCGAAGGCGGTCCGGACCGAGTCGCTCCCACGCTGCAGCCGCTTCGTCCACTACGCGCCGGCCCCGCCGCGCCCCGCACCGTCGGGCGCCTGCAGCCCGCGTGACACTCGATCCCCAGATCGCCGGCCTGATCGACACCCTCGACTCCGGGTTCCCGCCGGTGCACACGATGACCGGCGCCGACGCCCGTGCGGCGATCCGCTCCCGGTTCGTCCCGAACCCGAACCCCGAACCGGTGTTCCAGGTCGCCGAACACCGCGTCGACGTCGTCGACGGCAGCGTCGGGTTCCGGGTGTACCGGCCCGCATCCGATAGCCCGTTGCCGATACTCGTCTACGCCCACGGCGGCGGATTCGTGTTCTGCGACCTCGACAGCCATGACGACTTGTGCCGAAACCTCGCCAATCTCATTCCCGCCGTGGTGATCTCGGTCGACTACCGACTCGCACCCGAGCATCGGTGGCCCACCGCTGCCGAAGACGTGTTCGCGGTCACCCACTGGGCGGCGGCGCACGCCGCCGAACTCGGCGGGGATGCCACCAGGCTTGCGGTCGGCGGCGACAGTGCGGGCGGCAACCTCGCCGCGGTCACCGCGGTGATGGCCCGCGACCGCGGCGGCCCGGCGATCGGCGCACAGCTGCTGCTGTATCCCATGATCGCCGCCGATTTCGACACCGAGTCCTACCGGCTGTACGGCCGCGGCTTCTACAACCCGCGGCCGGCGCTGCAGTGGTACTGGGATCAATACGTGCCCGCCGTCGAGGATCGGCACCATCGGTACGCCTCACCTCTGCAGGCGGATCTGGCCGGGCTGCCGCCCGCCGTCGTGGTGGTGGCCGGTCACGACCCGCTGCGCGACGAGGGCAACGCCTACGCGAACGCCCTGACCGCAGCGGGGGTTCCGACCACCCGATGCTCCTACGACGGCGGCGTCCACGGCTTCATGACGATGCCCATGCTCGACATCGCCCACCAGGCCCGCCGGGAGGCCGGTCGCGCGCTGGCTGATGTGCTCGACTGTGGCTGAGGTGTTCGTCGTCGACCGGGTGGTCACCGCACCGGGTTGCGCGCAGGCTTTCGTCGACCTGTACCTGTCCGGCTATGTTCCGGGGGCACGCGAGCGCGGGATGGAACTGCGCGACGTACTCGTGAGCCCACCGATCCGGTTCGACGACCGCCCCAACACCGTGACGATCACCTGGTGCCTGCCGAGCCCGCAAGCCTGGTGGCAGATGACGTGGCTGGCTCGACCCGATCCGTCGATTGCCCGCTGGTGGCAAGACATCTCAGGACTTGTGATCGAGCACAGCCGTACTGTCGCGCAGCGAGCCGACGACATGGCGGGCACCGGAACCGCGGCGCCACTTCCCGACTCGCCCGGCAGCGACATGGTCGGTGTCACCCGCCTGCTCGACGTCGTCGAGTCGGAGCGCGACCGGGTGCTCGACGCGGTGCGCTCGGCCGCCGAAGCTACTGGTGCACTGCGCGCACTCGTCCAGCCGACGTCGGCCGGGTCGCGTAATGGTGGTGACATTCTGGTGCACCTGCGATTCGCGGACCAGATGACCTGGGCTGAAAGCACATTCGACGACGCGCTCCGCGACCCGGCGATCACCCGGGTCAACGGCGTCACGTACACGGGCGCACCGCTGCGTCGTGGGGATGGCACTGTGTACCGAACGCTGCTGTTGCGGGTGCCACCCGAGACATCCGCCGAGGACGTCACCGCCTTCGAACATGAACTGGCGATGATGCCCCGCTATGTGCCGACCATCCAGGCCTGGCAGCTCAGTCGCGTCAGTCAGTCAGTCGGTACGACCCGGTGGACCCACGTCTTTGAGCAGGAGTTCACCGACGTCGACGGCCTGATGGGCCCGTACCTGATGCACCCGGTGCACTGGGCGGTCGTGGACCGTTGGTTCGATCCGGAAACGACCGACATGATCGTCCGAGATCGGGTGTGCCACAGCTTCTGCGAGACCGACGCGCCCGTCCTCTAGAGGCCGTCGGGCAGGATGTTCGGATTCGCCCACGCCGGAGGCTCCAGCGGGGGCAGTACGGTGAGCCCGTCGAGTGAGTGCACCGGAAGGTCCTGCGCCCACGGGTAGTGCAAGCTGAAGGCCACCAGACCCGTTCGCTGTTCGGCCGGGAGGTGACACATCGCCAGGACGGTCTCGGCCAGGTATTCCACCGGCTCGGTCGGAAAGCTGTCCGGTATCAGCGACGCAGCGCCGGGAGTGCGCACCGCTGTCGACGGGCCCACGCAGTTCACCGCGATGTTGGCGTCCAGCAGTTCGGCGGCGACGCCTTGGGTGAAGCGGTGCAACGCGGCCTTGCACGACGCATAGATCACATCCCCGGCGGTCTTGTTGTAATCGCGAAACGGCCGGACCGGCGGCACTCCGGTGACCGATCCGATGTTGACGATCCATCCCGCACCTTGTCGGCGCATATGCGGCACAGCGGCTTTCGTCAAGACAAATGGCGTTCTCAGGTAGTGCTCGACGGTTCGATCGAAGGTTTCCAGCGACATGTCCTCGACAACCGAATAGTCGGCGTAGCCCGCGTTGTTCACCACGATGTCGATGCGGCCGGTCCGCTCCACCACCGCATCGATCAGGCCGTTACGTGCGGCGGGGTCTTCGAGATCAGCGGCGAGACCGAAAGCGTCACCGCCGGCAGCGTCGATGAGCGCGACCGTCTCCTCGATGGTGCCGGGCAACGACGCGCTGATCCCGGCCCGCAGCGACGGCGACGGCGTGTGGGCCCGGGCGGTGACCGCCACGGTGGCGCCCTCGGCAGCCAATCGCTGGGCGATCGCGCGCCCGATTCCGCGGCTGCTTCCCGTCACCAAGGCCGTTCTCCCGGCGAGGATCTGACTCATTGCAGGATGAAATCGTCTTCGACGGGAGCGCGGTGCTGCCGCCACAGATCGACCAGCCGGTACGGGGTGGCGACGACGACGCGACCCGATTCCGACCGGTAATAGGTGTGGGCATTGGGTGTGTGGCACCAGACCGTGCGTTGCATGGCCTCGTCGATCCCGGCGACGTAGTCGTCGTACGCCTGCCGGGTCACCTCCATCGTGCTCGCCTCGCGTAATGCCATGAGCTGCAGGCATTCCACGATGTAATGAGCGAGGACCTCCATCGAGAAGTTCGCGCCGGCGCCGTGTCCCGGGCTGTAGTTGGGGGCCGAGGTGATGAACAGGTTCGGAAATCCCGGGACGGTGCCACCGCGGTAGGCGCGCGGACTCGTCCCCCACTCCCCTGCCAGCGTCGCGCCGTCACGGCCCCGGATGTCGATCGTCGACAGGAAGTCGAGGTGGTAGCCGGTTGCGTAGATGATGACGTCGAGGTCGATCTGGCGGCCGTCGGCAGTGCGGATGCCATCGGCGTTGACCTGCGCGGGTTCGCTGGCTTCGACGTCCACGTGCTCGCGGGTCAGAGCGGCGTAGTAGCCGCCGGGATCGCGGATGATGCGTTTGCCGTACGGCGCGAAATCGGGGGTAACCTTGCGCGCCAATTCGGTCCCGACTCCGAACATCTGGTCGATGTAGTCCAGACACATCTGCAGCAAGACGTCATTGGCCGGTGAGATCGACAGATGATCCTGCGCCCAGTCCGGGTCCCGCAGGATGACCGGATAGTTGTTGTCCGCGGTCGCCCAGTACGACTTGAGCCGGTGCCAGTTCGCGTAGAAGGGCAGCACCCGCCCCAAGTAACGGCGGTGTTCGGGCACGGCGTCGGAGAGCCGTTTGCGCGGCGCGACCCAATGCGGCTGGCGCTGGAACACAGTGAGGTGCTCGACGTCGTCGACGCAGGCGTCCACGATCTGCACCGCCGTGCAGCCCGCCCCGATCACAGCCACCTTCTTGCCGGCAAGGTCCAGCGCCGGGTCCCACTGGGCTGAGTGAATACTGACTCCGGAGAACGTGTCTCGACCCTCGACTTCGGGAAAGCGCGGCCGGTTCAGGTAGCCCGCGGCGGTGACGACGACGCCGGCGTAGTCGACGGCGCGGGTGCCGTCGGCGGCGTGCGAGTGAATCTGCCACTGCTGGCGCTGCTCGTCCCACCACAGCGCGTCGACCTCGGTGCCGAACCGGACGTGACGACGCAGATCGTGCTTGTCGGCCAGCGCCACCAGGTAGGCCTGGTACTCGGCGCCCTGCGGATAGTAGTTCGACCAGTCGGGGTTCACGTCCCGCGACAACGAGTAGTAGGCCGACGGCGTGTCCACGCCGATGCCCGGATAGGTTGTGGTCAGCCATGTTCCGCCGACTTCATCGTTGCGGTCGTAGAGCTGGAATCGCACGCCTTCTTCGGCCGCTGCCAGTGCGACCGCGATACCGGCGATCCCGGCCCCGATGATCGCCATCGTCGTGGTCGGCGGAATGTTCGTTGTCCGCGGCAACGTGGACTGTGAGGGCCGGAAACCCCCCTGCTCCAGAAGCAAGTCCACCTGTTCGTCGTCGACCTCCGCGCCCAACGCGACGGGGAGACATTTCGCGAACAAATCGCGATCGTCGGAGGCAGTGGCCCCAGCGGGCCGGGGCCTGCCGAGTGCGGCCACGATCTCGTCGGCCAGGGCGCCAGCCGTGTCCGGGTCGGTCACCCCGGCCCGCTCGGGCGGATCGGGAACATGGTCGACCGTGGCGGCATACCGATCGATGACGGTGGGATCGCCGGTCATCTGCGCCAACACGGCCACGAGGACGCCGGCGTCAGCCTGCATCAGGTGGTCACGCAGTGTGCGGGCGTCGACTTCTGTGCTCGAGGCGACGGCAGATGGTCCAGTGGTCATGGCATCCGAGTATCGGAGAGCCACGCGGCACCGGCGGTCCGGTTGTCTACTCAGCGGGAGACTCGGCGGTGACGGAGGTTCCCCGGCCTAGAGTTCGGCCCATGCAGCGCGTGCACTACGACGACGACCACCTGGCCTTCGGCGAACTGGCCGGTGATTTCGCCACCAAAGTGATCGCTCCCCACATCGAATCCTGGGAGGCCGCCGGGATCGCCCCGCGCGACGTCTTCTCGGCGGCCGGTGCGATCGGCCTGCTCGGCTTCGCTGCGCCCGAACAGTTCGGCGGCATGGGTGTCAACGACTTTCGCTACAACCAGATCCTCATCGAGCGTTGCATGGCGGCCCATGCCGGGAACGTCGGCCTGAGCTTCGCGGTGCACAACGACATCTGCCTGCCCTACCTCGCCGAGGTCGCCAACGACGAGCAGCGGCACCGGTGGCTACCCGGCTTCGTCCGAGGTGCGCTGATCGCGGCCATCGCCATGACCGAGCCCGGGGCGGGCTCCGACGTCGCCGCCACTCGGACCAGCGGTGCCGATGCCGGTGACCACTTCGTCGTCAACGGCGCCAAGACCTTCATCACGAACGGGCAGAACGCCGACCTCGTGATCACCGCGGTGCGCACCTCCGAGGATCGCCACCGGGGCTTGACGTTGATGGTCATCGAACGCGGCATGCCCGGCTTCGAACGGGGCCGCAATCTCGACAAGCTCGGACTGCATTGCCAAGACACCTCCGAGCTGTCCTTCACCGATGTGGCCGTACCCAAGGCGAACGTGCTCGGCGAGGTGGGCCGGGGATTCGAGTACCTGATGCGCAACCTTCCTCAGGAACGCATGCAGATCGCGGTGGGCAGCCTCGGGCGGGCCCGCGCGGCGCTGCAGTGGACGATCGACCACGTCCGCGATCGCACCGCTTTCGGAAAACCCATCGGCGCCTTGCAGAACACGCGTTTCGCCCTGGCCGATGCCGCGACGGAGGTCACGGTCGCGGAGTCGTTCATCGACCGCTGTGTCAACGCGCTCAACGCGGGTGCACTGAGTCCCGCCGACGCCGCCAAGGCCAAACTGTGGGCGACCGAGATGGAGTTCCGGGTCCTCGACAGCTGCCAGCAGTTGTTCGGCGGATACGGCTACATGCGCGAATACCCCATCGGCCGGGCGGCGGTCGACGCCCGCGTCACCCGTGTCTACGGCGGAACCTCGGAGATCATGCGGGAGATCATCGGACGCGACCTCGCCCTGGACCCGACCCGAGCGACGGCGCCGGCGTGAACCTGGACGACCTCGTCCGCACTGCGCGCGGCCACGGCCTTGGCGACATCCCGCGCCGCTCAGCCCGCCGTTACCCGGACAAGACCGCGATCATCGACGGAGACGTCACGTTGACCTTCGCCGAGTTCGACGAGCTCGTCGACCGGGCCGCGGCGGCATTGAGCGACAACGGGTTCGGCCCCGGGGACCGAGTCGCGCTGCTGGCGCGGAACTGCTGGCAATACGCGGTACTCGCCTTCGCCACGGCCCGCGCGGCCGTTGTTCTCATCCCGTTGAACTTCATGCTCACCGCCGAGGAGATCGCCTACATCCTGGATCACTGTCGTGCAACAGGTTTCATCGTAGAGTCCGCTCTCACGCCGGTGGCCGACGACGCCATGCGCCGAGGCGGAACGGTCTCGACCCGCATCGCGATCACCGCGGCGGGCTCTCCGCCACCGGGATGGATCGACTTCGACCGCTGCCTGGCGACGACATCGGCCCCGCCCACACCACACGTCGACGATGACCAGCTGCTGAGAGTGATGTACACCAGCGGCACCGAATCCCGGCCGAAAGGTGTCATGCACACCAGCCGAAGTCTGATGTGGCAGTACGTCAGCACCATCACGGCGGGGTCGATGAGCGCAGACGACATCGAAATCCACTCGCTGCCGCTCTACCACTGCGCACAGCTGGACAATTTCCTCGCGACCGACATCTATCTCGGCGCCACCAGCATCCTCTTGCCGCGGCCGGATCCGGAAACGGTGCTGCGCACCATCGAGCGCTACGCGGTGACCAACTACTTCGCCCCGCCGACCGTCTGGATCAGCCTGCTGAGAAGCCCGGTCTTCGATCGAGTGGACCTGTCGAGCCTGCGGAAGGGGTACTACGGAGCGTCGGCGATGCCGACGGAGATCCTGCACGAGATCAGGCACCGTTTGCCCAACCTTGCGCTCTGGAACTTCTACGGACAAACCGAGATAGCACCCCTTGCCTGCGCGCTGGGTCCGGAACACCAGGAGACACACGCCGGTGCCGCGGGACGTCCGGTGCTCAACGTCGAAACCGCGATCCTCGACGACGCCGACACCCCGGTAGCGGCCGGGATCGTCGGCGAGATCGCCCACCGCAGTCCACATCTCATGCTCGGATACCTCGATGCCCCGGAGCAGACCGCGCAAGCCTTCCGGGGCGGCTGGTTTCACTCGGGAGATCTCGGCTTCTACGACGACGCCGGATTTCTGCGTGTGGTGGACCGCAAGAAGGACATGATCAAGACCGGCGGGGAGAATGTCGCCAGCCGCGAGGTGGAAGACGTCCTGTACCTGCACCCCGGTGTCGAGGAAGTCGCGGTGTTCGGCGTGCCGCATCCCTTGTGGGTGGAAGCGGTGGTGGCCGCCGTGGTTCCGCGGGCAGGCGAAGCACTGACCGGGGACGAGATGGTCGCCCACTGCCGCGAGCACCTCGCCGGGTTCAAGACACCCAAGCACGTCTTCTTCGTCGACGAGCTGCCGAAGAACCCGAGCGGGAAGCTTCTCAAACGGGACCTCCGGCAACGGTTCACGCTGCCCGCGTGACGCTGCCCGGTTCGGGTGTTCCACTCAACGGGCGGAGGCGTTCTCTGCGGTCCCGGACCCGAGTTGACTGCCGATATGACCAACGAGATCGCCGCGGCCGAGATTCAGGAGTTCATCGCCGGCTTCTGGTATCACTACGACCAGGGCCACTTCGACGAAGTGGGAGTCCGCCTCGCCGAGGAGATGGAGTACCTGAGTCGATCCGACTCCGGTGACTGTCCGTTCGAGCACCTGCTGGCAGCCGAGTTGCATGGCAAGGCAGAAACACTCGCGTGGCTGACCGAGCACCGCAACGAAAACCCCTATCCGTGTCGCCACCACGCCACCAACGTCTTCCGCACCGGTGTCCATGGTGAGGTGACCACCGCCCGCTTCTATCTGTTCGTCAACCAGATCACCAACAACGTGCCGTTCGCGGTGTCCAGCGGCATCGTCGACGCCGGTGTCCGGCGCGCGGGCGACACGCTGCTGCTGACCTCCCTGACTGTGGTTCTCGACGCCGAGGATTCGATTCCGCTGGCTCAACACACGGCCACGACCGGCGCGCAACCGGCGTGAGCGCACGCGAGGTCTTCGGCGGCGGCGTCGCGGTCATCACCGGTGCCGGCGCCGGAATCGGCGCGGGCCTGGCACGCCACGCCAGCCGCCTCGGCATGACCGTGGTGCTGGCGGACATCGACGCCGCCGCGGTGGCGGCGCTGCGCGAAGAGCTCACCGCGGCAGGCGGATCGGCGATCGACGCGGTCTGCGACGTGCGCGACGCCGAGGCCGTGCAACGACTGGCCGACGATGTATACCGCGATCTCGGCGGCGTCCGGCTACTGGTCAACAACGCCGGCATCGAACAGTTCGGCTACCTGTGGGACACCCCGGTAGCCAACTGGCAGCGGGTGGTGGACATCAACATCAGCGGCGTCTTCCACGGTGTCCGCGCGTTTCTGCCGAAGATGATGGCCACCGATGCGCCCGCGTGGGTATGGAATCTGTCCTCGATCGGCGGCGTGGCGGCGGTGCCCTTGCAGGCGCCCTACATCATGAGCAAGCATGCGGTGCTGGCGCTGACCGAGTGCCTGCATCTGGAAGTCCAGGCCGCCGGCCATGCTCACCACCTGCACGTGCAGGCGGTGCTGCCAGGGGCCGTGGCGTCCAACATCTTCGAGTCCGCCGGCGGTGTGCAATCCGGTGACACCGGCGCCGCCGAAGCGCAGCGGAGCGCCATGCTCGACATCAAGGCCGACGCCATGGACCCGGTGAGCGCTGCCGAAGTGGTGTTCGACCAAGCCACCCAGGACCGGTTCTATCTCCTCACTCAACCCGACTATGTCGGCTCCGCCATGGCGGAACGCGCCCGGACACTGACTGATCAAGAGCCGCCGCGGTTACGTACGCAGCGCCGATTCGACCCGCCTCAGAGCTGAGATGCGTCCCCCACGACTCGATCCAGACGCCGCCGCCCGCGTCGCAGCCCTCGGCGAGCTGCCCCCGATGCGGATCCGGGGCCTGGCCGCAGCGCGGGCGGGTCTCGAGGCCGCACCGCACCCCGACCTGCCGCCGATGGCGGAGATCCGTGACGTGGCGGCCCACGGACCGGCGGGGTCGATCCCGTTGCGGCTCTACCGGCCGACGACCGAGCCCCATCCCCCGGTGCTGGTGTATCTGCACGGCGGTGGCCTGGTGATGGGAAGTAACCACTCGTTCGAACCGCTGGCCCGCGAACTGGCCCGCGCCAGCGGTGCGGTGGTGATCGCGGTCGACTATCGGCTGGCGCCGGAGTCGCCGCCGCCGGCCCAATTCGACGACGCCTACGCGGCCACTGAATGGGTCGTCGCTCACGCCGATGCCCTGGGAATCGACGCGAGCCGACTTGCGGTGGTCGGCGACAGCGCCGGCGGTTCGCTGGCAGCCGCCGTCGCGTTGGCGGCCCGCGACCACCGCGGACCCCGAATCTGTGCGCAGGTGTTGATCTACCCCGGCCTGGACAGAGACATGGGTGCCGCGTCGATCGTCTCGATGCCGGATGCACCGATGCTGCGCCATGACGACATCGTCTACATGCATGAGTTGGTCGACCGCGGGGCTGGAGCGCCGCATGATCCCTACCAAATCCCCTCCTACGCAGATGATCTCAGCGATCTGCCGCCCGCCGTCGTGATCACCGCGGAGTGCGACCCGATCCGGGACTGGGGCGAACGGTACGCATGCCGCCTGCGCGACGCCGGCGTGCAGACGACGATCACGCGTTATCCCGGCATGTACCACGGCTTCTTGATGCGGTCTGACGCCACCGCGCGTGGCCGGTTGGCCATCGCGGAGATCGGGGCTCTGCTGCGGATCAAGTTCACTCAGTTGCGTGCCGCCGACCAGCCTCCCGATCACCGGACGTCAGGCGGATCGTCGGCCCAGATGCCCACCACAATCGGATGTCTCACCCCCGAAGGAGATCATCATGCTGACTGATGAGCAGCGCCTCACACTGTCCGACATTCTGCGCCCGGTGGCCCCACCGCGGGAGATCTTCGACGTCTACACCGCCGACCAACGACGGCGGCTGCTCGACGTCGTGCACACCGAGGGACCGTGGAAGCTCATCATCGCGCAGCATTTCGCCTCGGCCGACGAACTGATGGCCACGATGAGCGGTGCGTTTCCGGAAGGGTTCACGCCGTCGCTGGATCTGTTCCTCACCCCCACCTTTCGTGGTTATCTGGCCAACTACGGCACCGTGCTCTACCCCGAGCTGCACGACTGCTTCTACAACGCCGACTTCATCGACCACGCGAAAAGCTACTGGAATGCCCGGTACGCCAAGCCCGAGATGATGTTGTTCAACATCAACGGACCGTGCGCCAATCGCGACCCCGGGCACCTGGATTCGCCCAGCTTCCGCGGGGTGCGGCACGAGAATGCCCCCACCTGGTTGTGCAGCGTGATGGGCAAGTCCGGACTCTTCACCGATTACCTGATCAAGATGGCACAGGTCATCACCTGGTTCTCCCTCGACGAAGGATCCGGCTTCACCTACTGGCCCGACGGCCCGCTGCAACCCCCCGCCCGCGTAATGCCGCCGATCAACAACCGCGGAGTGGTCGTGCAGAACGAGATGATGGTGCACCGCGGCGAAGCCAACGGGCCACTGGATCAACAGGTTCCGGCCGGCCTGGCATTCGACACAGTCTTCGCCGGTGACCCTTCCGACCGCGACCGCTGGCTTCTGAAGAACGGCGACGACGTGATCGCTCGGCATCGCACCGACGAACTGCGGTTCCTGGTGCACTGGTCGGCGGAAGTGTTTACCGACTTCGACGAGCTCAAGAAGAACATGGATGCCTCCGACGACATCACGATCGACCGTGCCATCGACATGATGGTCGACGACCTCAACGGCAAGGGCATCAAGCTCGACATTCCCGGCGAGCCGTTGCACGATCCACAGTTCATCGGCGCTCTCAACGCCGCGTACGACCTGGGTGGGCCGGCGAGCTATCCGAATGACGCACCCGTGAGTGCCTTCCAGTTCGCATAATCAGCGGATGGATTCAGACTTTCTGGCGCAGCTGCGCGACGAACGTGCCATCGAGCGGGCGCTGATCCGGCTGGCCCGCGCGATGGACGACCGGGACTGGGCAGCGATGGCCGAGATCCTCGCCGAGGACGCCGAGGGCGACTTCGGTACCGGGCGGCTGGCGGGAAGCCCCGCGATCATCGAGGTGATCCGCGGCTTTCTGGACCGCTGCGGCCCGACCCAACACCTGTTGGGCAACGTCATCGTCGATGTCGACGGTGACGTGGCCACCAGTAGGGCCTACATCCGCGACGTTCACCTCAACACCAGCGCCGACCCGTCGGTGCGCTTCTACACTATCGGCGACTACCGGGATACGTGGCGGCGCAGCGGCGATGGCTGGCGCCTCACCGAACGACTCAAAGCCAACCGCGCGTATGTGGGCCCACTCGAGATCTTCGACAGCTAGGTCATACCTCTGCGGAGCCGTCGACGAGTGGGACGGCTCCCGCCCGTACCGCGTCCGCGATCGAGGCCTTGAGTGCCGAGCAGGCCAGAAACAGGCCGGGCCGGGAGGCGCCGGCCAATTGTTCTACAGTGCAACGCTCTTCACACCGGCTCAACGCAGTACCGGTCCATTGCACACTGGTCTGATTCCAGCTGCTCTTCCGGACCTGGACACCGGCTCCACAGCGCCCGCACACCACGGGGACCATCGGCGAGTCGTCGAGGCGGTTGTCCGGTCGGACGGCCATCATCCCCCCATGGATCCGGACGCCGCGCGCGCGGCGATATTGGCGTCGACTTCCTTCATCCACGCCTCCGTGGGCCGGGTGGTATCGAGCTCGAATTCGAAGCGATCCACCATGTCTGGCGTGACATCGGCGACATCGACGTAGAACTGCTCGTACCAGCGTCGCAGTTGATAGACCGGGCCGTCCTCTTCCACCAGCAGAGGGTTGTCGATCCGGGTTTTGTTGCGCCAGATCTCGACATCCTGCTCGAAGCCCATCTTGACGAAATCCCCCAGTCCGATCGCCGTTTGCATGGCGAGGTCGTCAGGCAGTTCGGCCGACTTCTTGACGATGATGCCATATTGCAGGACAAAGGAATTGGCGTCGATCGGATAGTGGCAGTTGATCAGCACGGTGTGGTGGTCGACATCGGTGTAGTGGTACGTCAGATCGTCGATCATGAACGAGGGGCCGTAGTAGGACGCCACCGACGTGGTTCCCAGCATCTGAGTCTCGCCGGGCTCCCCGATGTCGGGTCGGCCCGCGCTGTTCATGTACTGCGTCGCGACGTAGCCCTCGAAGATGTTCTTGAACTGCGTCGGCAACGACCCGTGGATGTAGAAGAAGTGCGCCATGTCGACGACGTTGTCGATGATCTCCCGGCAGTTGGTGTGCACCACGGTGGTGTACCAATGCCAGTCGGTCCAGTCGTCACTGTCGGCGCCCTCGATGCGAGGGATGGTCACCTCGGCCGGTGGCGGGTTGCGTTCCGGGTCATTCCACACGAACAGCATTCCGTCCTGCTGCAGTGTCGGCCACGATACGGTGCGCGCCAGCCGCGGGGTGCGCTTGCTGTAGGGCACCAGTTTGCACCGGCCGTCGCCTCCCCACCGCCAGTCGTGGAAGGGGCAGGCGATCTCGTTGCCCTTCACCGTGCCCTGCGACAGGTCGCCGCCCATGTGCCGGCAGTACCCGTCGAGCACATTGACCGCGCCGTCCTCGCCGCGGAACACCACGAGCTTCTGCCCGAACGCGTTGACCTGATGCGGCTGACCGTCGGCGAAGTCGCGGACCAGACCAAGGCAGTGCCAGCCCCGCGCAAACCGGGTGGGCAGCGATCCGGCCTCGATCAACCGAACGTCGTCGGCCTCGGCATGCGTCGTCATCTTGCGTCCGTCCTGTAGAGGATTCGCGGGCTCCAGGCTCCATTGAACTGCGCAGGATGCCCGTTCAGGTACCGGCGTTCCGCTCAAAGGGAGGCCGAATGCACAATTCGGCCATGCGGCTCTATCGTCGGCAGTTGTGACCGCGACCAGCCACAACACCGTTCCCGCCGGCCTGACCGTCGCCGATACCGACGTGGATCTCCTCGTCGTCGGTTCCGGTACCGGGCTCGCGGCCGCCCTGGCCGCCCGGGAGCAGGGCTTGTCTGTTCTCGTCGTGGAGAAGTCGTCGCACGTCGGTGGCTCCACGGCACGCTCCGGTGGTGCGCTGTGGCTACCCGCCAGCCCGGTGATCGCCGAATGCGGCGGCGTCGATACCGCCGACCGCGCACAGACCTACCTGGACTCCGTCGTCGCAGGCTCGGCCCCGCGGGAACGGTCGGCGGCATACGTGAACAACCTGCCGGCGACCGTCGACATGCTGCGCCGCACGACTCCGATGAAGTTGTTCTGGGCGAAGGAGTATTCCGACTACCACCCCGAGGCACCCGGCGGATCCGCGGCCGGGCGCACCTGCGAATGCCGTCCGCTCGACACCGCGATTCTCGGCGAGTACCTCCCGGATCTCCGCCCGGGCATCATGGAGGCAAGCATTCCGATGCCGACCACCGGTGCGGATTACCGCTGGATGAATCTCGTGAGCCGGGTGCCGCGAAAAGGATTGCCCACCATCGTCAAACGGCTCGCGCAGGGTGTGGGCGGGCTCGCGCTCGGCAGGCGGTACGCCGCCGGAGGTCAGGCGTTGGCCGCCGGCCTGTTCGCCGGGGCCATTCGCGCCGAGATCCCGATCTGGCTCAACGCCGCCCTTGCCGAACTGATCGTCGAAGGAGGCGAGGTCACCGGTGCGACCGTCGAGCACGCGGGCACGACCGTCACCGTCACGGCGCGGCGCGGTGTGGTGCTGGCGGCCGGCGGCTTCGACCACCGGATGGACATGCGGCGCAAGTTCCAGTCCGATTCACTGGCAAGCAATTTCAGCCTCGGCGCGGAAACCAACACCGGTGACGCGATCTGGATCGGCCAGGACGCCGGCGCCGACATCGCGCTGATGGACCAATCGTGGTGGTTCCCTGCGGTGGCACCGTTGCCCGGCGGGGCTCCGGCGGTGATGCTGGCCGAGCGGTCGCTGCCCGGATCCTTCATCGTCGACCAGAACGGTCGCCGGTTCGCCAACGAGTCAGCCGATTACATGAGCTTCGGCCAGCGCATCCTGCAGCTGGAAGCCGCTGGGACACCGGTGGACAGCATGTGGATCGTCTTCGACCAGCAGTACCGCAACAGCTATGTCTTTGCCGCCGAGCTGTTTCCCCGCATGGCTATCCCCCGCGCCTGGTACGACGCCGGAATCGCCGTGCGAGCAGACGATTTCGGCGCGCTGGCGCGCCAGATGGGCGTTCCGCAAGAAGGCTTCCGCGCGACGGTGGACCGTTTCAACGAGGATGCGTTCGCCGGTGAGGATCCCGAATTCGGCCGGGGCCGAAGCGCCTACGACCGGTATTACGGCGATCCGACGATCACCCCCAACCCGAACCTGCGGCCGCTGATCAAGGGGCCGTTCTACGCGGTGCAGATGGTGCTCAGCGACCTCGGTACCTGCGGGGGTCTGCGCGCCGATGACCGCGCCCGGGTGCTTCGCGAGGACGGCTCCGTCATCGACGGGCTGTACGCGATCGGCAACACCGCGGCCAACGCGTTCGGGAACACCTATCCCGGCGCCGGTGCCACCATCGCGCAGGGGCTCGTGTACGGCTACATCGCCGCGCTCGACGCCGCGGGGAGGACCTAGGCGTCCTCGGCGTCGGCTTTCCGCTCGATCTCGTACCAGTAGGACGGATCGGGCCACGGAATCTTGCCGCCCTCACCGACTTTCGGGAAATTCGCCTCTGCCTCGTCGAGATCCTTGATGAGTTGCAGGGTGAGTTCCCGTTCGGATGCGTAGTACCGGTCGGCCCAGTCCAGCGCGATCTTGGCGTACGCCCAGGAGGGATCCGCTGCGGCCCATCGAGCTTCCTTGGCGGCGTCGCGCTGCATCCTGTCGATGTAGGCGATGTGCTCGTGCAGCATCTGTTTGAGCGACGCCGGATCGCTCAGGTGCCCCAACGTCACCCTCAGGATCGCTGGATGTTTGAGCGACGGCGGCTCGACCGGGGCCTCCCTGGCCCAGCGGGTCACCGCGTCCATCCCGCTCGGGGTGATCTTGTAGAGACGACGGTTGCGGGTGCCGGCGCCGTCGACTCGTGAGGTGAGCAGGCCCATCTTCTCGAGCTTCTTGAGCTCCGAATAGATCTGGCTGAACGCCGGGCTGCCGTAGTAGTAGCGCATGCTCCAGTCGATCCACTTGCGGATGTCGTAACCCGACAGCTCCGTCTCATACGACAGCATCCCGAGCAGGGCCCAGCCGGTCGCGGACAGCGCCGGCATGGCTCCAGAGTCGGGTTCGGTCACCCGCTCAGGGTATCAACCCAGGTCACAGGTTCGCCTGCATCGACCGCTGGCCGGGATGGCGCATTGCGCGGCATGCCCGCCGGCCGAAAGATGGTCGGGATGTCCGCACCGCACGACGATGACGCGGCAGCGGCGCCTTGATTCCCGGATCGTTCGGCATCCAACTGGACCACTCCGGGAGCCCCCGGGCGTGGGGCAACGCGGTCATCGGATTGCGCAACGCGTTGGCGCCGCCGCTCGTCGTACACCAGGAAGCTGACGGCAGCGTGTGGGCGGAGGTGACGCTGGGGGCGGCCTACGAGGGACCCCCCGGACACGTGCACGGCGGCATCTGCGCCTTGCTGCTCGATCACGTGCTCGGGGCGACCGCGCACAAACCCGGCAGTCCCGCCGTCACCGGAACGCTCACGCTGCGCTACGAGTTGGGGACGCGGCTGGGACCTGTGCGGGCCGAGGCTCACGTCGACCGGATCTCCGGCATGAAGACCTACGCCGTCGGGCACCTGTCGACGCCCGACGGGGTCACGGTGCGCGCGGAAGGGGTCTTCATCCATCCGCGGACAGTGTGACGAGTTCGCACGCCCGTGCTGGACACCGCGGCATCGCGCTGATAGGACAGGCTGATGCCGCTCGCTCGAACCGCCGACCTCGTCGCCGCCGCATACCGCGAGGGTTCCGGAGTGCTCGCCTGCAATGTCATCATGCTCGAGCATGCCGAGGCCATCGTGACCGGCGCCGAACATGTTGGCAGGCCGGTGATTTTGCAGATCAGTGAGAATGCCGTCGCTTTTCACCATGGCAGGCTGCACCCGATCGCGGCCGCGGCGAGCGCCGTCGCCGCCGCGGCCGAGGTCGACGTCGCGGTTCATCTCGACCACGTCGAAGACGAGCGTCTTCTGCACGCCTGCGCCGGCACCGGCGCGTCGTCGGTCATGTTCGATGCGTCCGCCCTGGACTATGCCGCCAACGTCGCCGCCACGAAATCCGCGGCGCAGTGGGCACATCGGGAGGGTCTGTTCCTCGAAGCAGAACTCGGCGAGGTCGGCGGCAAGGACGGTGCGCACGCGCCCGGTGTGCGCACCGACCCCGGCGAGGCGGCTGAATTCGTCGCGGCGACCGGCGTCGATGCCCTGGCGGTCGCGGTGGGAAGCTCCCACGCGATGGCCGAACGCAGCGCCGCCCTGGATTTCGAGCTCATCCGGCGGCTGCGTGCGGCCGTACCGGTTCCCCTTGTGCTGCATGGTTCTTCAGGGGCCGCCGACAGCGAACTGCGAAAGGCCGTCGAGGCGGGGATCACCAAGATCAACGTGGGCACGCTGCTCAACGTCCGTTTCACCGCCGCGGTGCGCGCCCACCTGGCCGCCGACCCGAACGTCAACGATCCGCGCCGCTACCTCGCGCCCGCACGCGAGGCGATCGCCGAGGCGGTGGCCGCGCTGATCACCACCATCGACGGATAGCCATGCGGCCTCAGGCGTCGCCCACCTCGACGACGTGGACGTGTACCCCCGCCGCGCCGATTCGCTCCAGCTGCGCCGGATCGGCGGTCGAGTCGGTCACCAGGTGATCGATCTCGTTGAGTGTCACCATCTTTGCGAGAGTCACCTTGCCGATCTTGGAGCCGTCGACGGCGACGATGACCTGTTGCGCGTTGGCGGCCATGGCCATCGCGGTGCGTGCTTCCGCCTCATCGAACGTGGTCGGCCCCACCTCCGCTGACATCCCGTCGGCGCCGAGGACCGCGGTGCCCACGTTGATCACCTGGAACGCGTGCTCGGACATCGGCCCCACCGCCTCCAGCGAGTTCGCCCGCACCAGTCCACCGGTCACGATCACCTTCATGTGCGCGTCGACGGCGCACTCGGCGGCGATCGTCAGGGAGTTCGTCACGATCGTCATCTGCGGGCGCCCCTTGAGCGATCGCGCGACTTCACTCGTGGTGACCCCGCCGGTCAAGGCCACCGCCTGAGGCCCGGCGGGCACCAGCGCGGCGGCGTGCTGGGCGATCCGCCGTTTGATCGCGATCATCCGGTGATCGCGCAACCGGACCGGAATCTCGCTGCCGCTCGGATCGAGAGCCCGTGCCCCTCCGTGCGTTCGGACCAGCAGTCCCTGGTCCTCGAGCTCGCTGAGGTCGCGGCGCAACGTCGCCGCGGACACCCGCAGTTCGGCGCGAAGCACCTGCGAGTCGACCTCGCCCCGCGCCCGCAGCAGCGAGAGCACCTCACGCATCCGATCGGTGCGTCTGGTCGACATGGCGGTGCCTCCTCCGCTGCGCAGGCCGGGCAGTGCGCCAAACGATCAGTTTTAGTGATCACTTGACGTGATTGCGTTGCGCACTCTGAGCGAGCTTCCCATGATCAAGCAATGTTGCAAATGTCCGGTGAGCGGACGAGGTGGCTCGCCGACACGATCCGCAGACACAAGACCGGCGACGCGGTCGGCATCTACTCGGTCTGCTCGGCACATCCCACGGTGGTCGAGGCGGCCATCATGCAGGCCGGCGCCGACGACGTCCCGGTGCTCATCGAAGCCACGTCCAACCAGGTCGACCAGTTCGGCGGCTACACCGGAATGCGCCCGACCGAGTTTCGCGACCTCGTGCTCGGCATCGCCGACCGATGCGGATTCCCGCGCAGCCGCGTCGTGCTCGGCGGCGACCATCTCGGCCCCAATCGTTGGCAGGGTGAAACCGCCGACGCCGCAATGGAAAAAGCCGACGCACTCATCGCCGCCTACGTCGAGGCCGGCTACGCGAAGATTCATCTCGACTGCAGCATGTCCTGTGCCGACGACCCGGCAGTGCTCGATGACGAGACCGTCGCGCAGCGCACCGCACGCCTGCTGCAGGTCGCCGAAGAATCCGCGCACCGCAGTGGCGCCGGCGTTCCGATGTACGTCATCGGCACCGAGGTGCCGGTTCCGGGCGGGGCTCACGAGACGCTCGGCGTTCTCACCCCGACGCCGGCCGATCGCGCCCGCCGCACGATCGACGCGCATCGCGCCGCGTTCACCCGGTCCGGGCTCGACCACGTGTGGCCCCGCGTCATGGCTCTGGTGGTTCAGCCCGGCGTGGAGTTCGATCATCTTCAGGTCATCGACTACCGGCGAAACGACACCGTGGCGCTACGGCGTGTTCTCGACGCCGAACCGCATCTGGTGTTCGAGGCGCATTCCACCGACTATCAGCGACCCGCACAATTGCGCGAGCTCGTCGAAGACCATTGGGCTGTGCTCAAAGTCGGCCCCGGACTGACCTTCGCGATGCGCGAGGCTCTCTTCGGGCTCGCCCACATCGAGAACCAACTCCTGCAGGAGTCGCGGTCGGACCTGATCGAGGTCGTCGAACGACGCATGCTCGCCAATCCCGGGCACTGGCAGGCCTATTACGACGGGGATCCGCAGACCCAGCAGACGGCCCGCCGGTACAGCTACAGCGACCGGTTGCGCTACTACTGGGCCGACGACGAAGTCGACGCCGCGCGCCGACAACTCCTGGACAACCTCGACCGGGTCGGCATCCCGCTGCCGCTCGTCAGCCAATTCCTCCCCCATCAGTACGATCGCGTCCGCGCCGGCGAACTGGACCTGACCGCAAACGCCTTGGTGATCGACAGGATTCGAGACGCGATGCGGCCCTACGCGCGTGCCTGCCGCACTGAGAACAACACCACCGGAGACCATCGATGACCAGTTCCATACCCGCTCAAGAGGACGGCGGCGCAACGATTCTCGAGATCGGCCAGCAGCCCGGCGTCTGGCGCGAGGTCGCCCGCCGCAGCGATCCCGCGATCACTGACTTCGTGCGCATGATCGTCGAACGGCCGGATACTCGGGTCATCCTGACCGGCGCGGGCAGCTCCGCGTTCATCGGCGACATGGCCGCGGCCGCGCTTCGACGGCACCTCGGGCGCCGCGTCGAAGCGATCGCCACGACCAGCATCGTCAGCAATCCGCTCGATCACCTCGAACGGCATGTCCCCACGCTGGTGGTGTCGTTCGGCCGGTCCGGAAACAGCCCGGAGAGCCTGGCCACCACCGCGTTGGCCGACGAACTGATCGACGATGTCTCACATCTCGTCCTCACCTGTGACGCCGACGGCGCGCTCGCGAAGGCGCACACCGGCCGGGCGAACTCCGCCGTCGTCTGCATGCCCGAGCGTGCCAACGACACCGGCTTCGCGATGACCTCGAGCCTGACCTCGATGCTGTTGACGTGTCTGCGGCTGCTCGGTCCGGCCACCGCCGACAGCGGTGAAGCACTGGCAGTCGCGGCCGAGTATGTGGCGGCGATGCAGAGTGACATCGCCGCCCTGGCCAAGACCAAGAAGAGGCGGCTGGTCTACCTGGGCAGCGGAGCGCTCGAAGGGCTCGCGCAGGAGTCCGCGCTGAAGATGCTCGAGCTGACCGCCGGTGAGGTCGACACCTACTTCGACTCCCCGCTGGGCTTCCGGCACGGGCCGAAGTCCGTGCTCGACGCTGACACGCTCGTCGTCGTGTACGCCGCCACCGACCCGTACACCCACCGCTACGACCTCGACATCATCGCCGAGATTCGCGCCCAGCTCGGCGATGACGCGGTCGCGGTGATCAGCACCGGGCCGCTGCCCGAGGAGTACGGCGAAGCTGTCGTGCTGCCGGGCATCGACGGTCTCGACGATGCGCTGGTCGCACTGGCGTATGTGGTGTTCGCGCAATACCTGGCGCTGTTCACCGCGCTGGAACACGGCAAGACACCGGACAATCCATTTCCCTCCGGCGAGGTCAGCCGCGTCGTGCGGGGCGTCACGATCCATCCCATGACCAGGAACGGACGGTAGACGATGGCACGTTATCTGGGGGTCGACGGCGGCGGTTCGAAGACCGCGCTGGCGCTCGTCGACGACACCGGCCAGATCATCGCCCGCGCAACGGCTCCGACGTCCTACTACTTCAACGACGGATTCGACATTGTCGAAAAGTCCCTCGCGCAAGGTGTTACGGACATCTGCACCCAGGCGAGCATCACTCCCGCCGACATCGACGCCGCCTTCTTCGGCCTTCCCGGCTACGGCGAGGCGAGCGGCGACATCGAAGCCCTCGACGCGGTACCCGCCGGAGTGCTGGGCCACGACCGCTACAGCTGCGACAACGACATGGTCTGCGGCTGGGCCGGTTCGCTGGCAGGCGAGGACGGGATCAACGTCATCAGCGGCACGGGGTCGATGACCTACGGCGAACGTCAGGGCCTCGGCCACCGCGTCGGCGGCTGGGGGGAACTCTTCGGCGACGAGGGTTCGGCGTATTGGATTGCCGCACAGGGCCTCAACGCCTTCTCCCGGATGAGCGACGGCAGGCTGCCGAAGGGCCCGTTGCACGCGCTGATGAAGAAGCGTCTGGAGGTCAGCGGCGATCTCGACGTCGTCAGCCTGGTCATCGACACGTGGAAGGGCAACCGCAGCAAGATCGCCGCACTGGCGACGACGGTCTGCGAGGGCGCCGAAGCCGGCGACGAGCCGTCTGCCCGCATCTTGTCCGCGGCGGTTGGCGAGCTGGTCACCCTGATCGAAACGACCCGAACGCTGATCGGATTCACCGATGCCGCCACCGTGCCGGTGTCCTACTCGGGCGGGATGTTCTCCAACGACGGCTTCCTGACCCAGTTCGTCGCCGCACTGCAGAACTCCCCGGCAACCTACGACCTTCAGACTCCCCGGCTCGACCCGGCGGTCGGCGGTGCGCTCTACGCCGCCAAGCACAGCGGTCACCCGCTGAGTCCGGCTGCCGTGCAACGTCTTTCCGACCACAACCCGACAAGGTGACGTCACCATGACCACGACCACCGCACCGCGGACCCGCAGCTGGATCTTCTACGCCGCCCTGCTCATCCTGTTCTGGGGCGTGTGGGGCGCATTCTCTGCCCTGCCGTCGTCGAAGTACGGCTATCCCGACGAGATGATCTACAGCATCTGGGCGCTGACGATGATCATCCCGGCGGCCTTCGCACTGCGCGGCCAGACCTGGGATCGCCGCCCGGCCGCGACCATCTACGGCCTGCTGATCGGCCTCACCGGCGCGGGCGGCCAGCTGATCCTGTTCCAGGCGCTGACGATGGGACCGGCCTATCTGATCTTCCCGATCGTGTCGATCTCGCCGGCCATCACGGTGATCATGGCGATGGTGCTGCTGCGCGAACGCATCTCACCGCTGGCCGTCGTGGGTTTGGTCTTCGCGCTCGCGGCGATCGTGCTGTTCACCGTCACCGGCGGCGATTCCGAAAGCTCCTCGGGTCCGTGGCTGTTGCTGTCGATCCTGATCTGCGTGGCGTGGGGCGTGCAGGCGTACTTCATGCGCAAGTCCGCGACCGTCGGGATCAACGAGGCCACCACGTTCGGGTGGATGACGATCAGCGGCCTCATTCTGGTCCCCGTCGCGTTGATCTCGCTCGGCGGCATACCCACCGACTTCCCCTGGCAAGCACCCGCATTGACGGCCGGCACCCAGGTGCTCAACGCGATCGGCGCGCTGTTCCTCGTCATGGCGCTCGCCCGCGGCAAGGCGTCGATCGTCGCGCCGACGACGAACGCGCTCGCGCCCGCGCTCACCGTGACCATCTCGCTGATCGCCTACCAGACCCTGCCAACGCCGTACGGTGCGATCGGCATCGTGCTGGCGCTCGTCGGCTCCACGCTGATGGTGTACGCCGACGAGAAGCGCGGCGAGTCCCTCACCGAGGCGGTGCGATGAAACCCACCGTCGTCATCATCGGCGCGGGCAGCGTCGAGTTCACCCGCGAGTTGCTCGGCGACATCCTGTCATTCGCCGAGCTGGGCTCGACGCGGGTGGTGCTGCACGACATCGATGCGCAGCGGCTCGAGACGGCCCAGGCGATCGCCCGCGCGACCGCGCTGGCCGCCGGTGCCGAGCCCGAGATCGTGGCCACCCTGGACCGCCGCCGCGCGCTCGACGGCGCCGACTACGTCATCAACGTCATCCAGGTCGGGATGCACGAGGCCACGGTGCGGGACTTCGAGATCCCGGCGCGCTACGGGCTGAAGCAGACCATCGGTGACACGATCGGCGTCGGCGGCATCTTCCGCGGCCTGCGCACCTTCCCGGTGCTTGCCGACATCGCACGCGACATGGCGCAGGTGTGTCCCGACGCCTGGCTGCTGAACTACACCAACCCGATGGCGATGAACATCTCGTTCCTGCATGCTGTCGCGCCGAAGCTGAAAGTGCTTGGGCTGTGCCACTCCGTGTACTGGACGATGGTGGGACTATGTGAGCTCATCGACGTGCCCTACGACGAGGTGGCCTACTGGTCGGCGGGAGTGAACCACCAGGCCTGGGTGCTGCGGTGGGAACGCGGCGGCCAGAACCTCTATCCCCTGCTGGACGAACGCATCGCAGGCGACCCGGAGTTGCGCCGACGGGTCCGGGTCGACATGTACCGGCGGCTGGGCTACTACCCCACCGAGACCAGTGAGCACAGCAGCGAGTACGTCGGCTGGTATCTGCACGATGACGCCGAGATCGAACGGTTGCGCATCAACGTCGGCGAGTACGTGTCGATCAGCGAGGCCAACCTTGCCGAATATGCCCGGGTCCGAGCCGAACTGGCCGACTCCCCGACGCTGCCGATCGACACCGGCTCCACGGAGTACGCACCGCAGGTGATCCATTCCCTGGAGACCGGGACTCCGCGGGTCATCTCCGCCAACGTCATCAACGACGGACTGATCACCAACCTGCCCGACGGGCTGGCGGTCGAGGTGCCGACGCTGCTCGACTCCCTCGGTGCGCATCCGATGAAGGTGGGCGACCTCCCGCCGCAATGCGCGGCGCTCAACCGCAGTTTCCTCGGGCCCGTCGACCTCACGGTGCGCGCGGCCGTCGACGGCGATCCGCGCCTGGTGCGGGCCGCGGCGATGGTCGATCCGAACACCGCCGCGACACTGACCGTCGATCAGATCTGGGCGCTGTGCGACGAGCTGACCGACGGGCACGGTGACCTGCTGCCCGCGCCCCTGCGTTCCCGATCCACCCGAGATTTCGCCAACTAAGGAGTGTCACCGTGATTCGACGCCAGCTGTGCATCGCACTGGTCGCCGTCCTCGCCGTCGTTCTCACCGGGTGCGGTGGCGGCGGCGGACCGTCGGGCCCCACCGAGATCGCGGTGTGGCACGGCTATCAGGACACCGAGGGCGAGGTGTTCAAGGGCCTGGTCGACCAGTACAACAAGGAGCATCCGGACGTCAAGGTGTCGGAGTTGTACTCCAAGAACGACCTTGTGCTGCAAAAGGTTCTGACTGCGGTGCGCGGCAACAGCGCACCGGATGTGGCGTACATGTTCGGGTCGTGGTCGCCCAACATCGCCAAGATTCCCTCGCTGGTCGACATGGCCGACGAGGTCAAGAAGCCGGACTGGAAATGGGACGACTTCTACGAGGCCGAACGCAAGGCGGCGACCGTCGGTGACAAGGTCGTCGGCGTGCCCGCCCTGGTGGACAACCTGGCGATCGTCTACAACAAGAAGCTGTTCGCCGACGCCGGTGTGGCGCCGCCGACCCCGGAGTGGACCTGGGACGACTTCCGCGCGGCGGCAGCCAAACTCACCGACCCCGCCAAGGGCCAGTTCGGTTGGCTCATCCCGGCCGACGGCAGCGAGGACACGGTGTGGCACTACATCCCGATGCTGTGGGAAGCCGGCGGCGACATCCTCAACGCCGACAACACCAAGGCCGTCTTCAACTCCGACGCCGGTGTGCGGGCGCTGACGACGCTGCAGCAGATGGCCGTGACCGACAAGTCGCTGTACCTCGACACCACCAACGAGAACGGCCCCAAGCTGATGAACAGCGGCAAGATCGGGATGCTGGTCACCGGTCCGTGGGACCTGTCCTCGTTGTCCGACATCGACTACGGCGTCCAGGTGATGCCCAGCTATCCCGGATCCGGCGGCGGACATCAGACCATCGCCGGACCCGACAACTGGGTGGTGTTCAACAACGGCGACAAGCGCAAGCAGGCGGCCATCGACTTCGTGAAGTGGCTGTCGGCACCCGAACAGGTCAAGAAGTTCTCGTTGGGCACGGGCGATCTGCCGATCCGCGCCTCGGTCGGTGACGACAAATCCGTGCTCGACGAACTCGACAAGAATGTCCCGGGCACCGCGGCGTTCGTCGAGAACCTGAAGAACGTGCACATGGTGCGGCCACAGGTCGAGCAGTACCCGGCGGTGTCGGAAGCGCTCGGCCAGGCGGTCATGTCTGTCATGCTCGGCACGGACCAGCCCAAGGCTGCACTGGACTCCGCCGCCCAGGCCGCCGACGCGAAGCTGGCCGAGAAGTAGGGAGTCGATGCCTGCACTGCTTCGGCGGCTGAGCCGCACAGACACTGTGTCGGGGTGGGCGCTGGTCAGCCCGGCGGCGATTCTCATCGGGATCTTCGGGCTGCTCCCGGTACTGATGTCGTTGCAGTTGTCGTTCCAGAAGTCCGACCTGCTCAGCGCCGAGACGCCATGGGTGGGCTTCGACAACTACAAGAAGCTGGCCGACGACCCCGTGTTCCTGGATGCGATCAAGCACACCATCATCTACACGGCGCTGTTCGTGCCCGGCACGATGCTGGTGGGGTTGTTCGTCGCGGCGGCGCTGAACCGCTCGGTGCGGTTCATCTCGGTCTACCGGACCGCCGCGTACATCACGATGGCGGTGTCGACGATCTCGCAGGGCATCATCTTCCTGTGGCTGACCGACCGTGACTACGGTCTGGTCAACGCCGGGCTGAACGCGGTGGGTGTGTCGTCACAGCCGTTCCTGGCCTCTCCGTCACAGGCGCTCTACGTGATCGTGGCGATGACGATCTGGGGCTGGACGGGTTTCTCGGTGATCGTGTATCTGGCTGCGCTGCAAGGTGTTCCAGAAGAGTTGCATGAGGCCGCCGCGATCGACGGCGCGTCGGCGTTCACCCGGTTCCGCACCATCACGGTGCCGTTGCTCGGCCCGGCGAACCTCTTTCTCCTGGTGTGGCTGACGATCAACGCCCTGCAGCTGTTCGACGAGGTCTATGTGACGACGCGTGGCGGCCCGCTGCGGGCCACCACGGTGATCGTCTACTACCTGTGGGACCGGGCCTTCGTCCAGTTCGACGCCGGCTATGCCGCCGCGATGGCCTACGCGCTGTTCGTCGTCATCCTGATCGTCACGGCCGTCCAGTTCCGGCTGGCCAGACGGTATGTGCACTCATGACCGGCCTTCTCGCACCCCGCAGTGTCGCCGCGGCCGACCCGGTCGAGCCCGACCGGACATCGGGTTGGCGGCTGCCGTTCAGCCCGTGGCATCTCGTCCTGATTCCGTTGACGTTCATCCTGCTGGTGCCGTTGTTGTGGATGCTCGTCACATCGTTGGAGACCGAGGGCGAGGCCAATCGCTTTCCGCCGGTGCTTCTTCCGGAGAGTCCGCAGTTCTCGAACTACTCCGGGGCGTGGGCCGCGGCGCCGTTCGGGCACTTCTTCCTCAACAGCGCGGCGGTCACCGGTGTCGTGTTGGTGAGCAACCTCCTGGTCTGCAGCCTGGCGGGATATGCGTTCGCGCGCATCCGATTCCTCGGTCGTGGAGCACTTTTCGTGACATTGATGGCGACGCTGATGGTGCCGTTCCAGGTGACGATGATCCCGGTGTTCCTGATCGTCAAGTGGTTCGGCGACAACGTGTGGGCGGGGCTGGGCATCGACCACATCGGCGCACTGATGCTGCCGAACCTGGCGACGGCGTTCGGCATCTTCTTCCTGCGTCAGTTCTTCATGACCGTCCCCGTCGAACTGGAGGAAGCCGCGCGGGTCGACGGAACCTCCCGGATCGGCGTGCTGGTGAAGATCATCCTTCCGCTGTCGTTGCCCGCACTGTCGACGTTGGCAGCGCTGACCGTGCTCACGTCGTGGAACGACTTCCTGTGGCCGTTGATCGTCATCACATCGCAGGACCAGATGACGATCCCGCTGGGGCTGAGCTACTTCCAGGGCGCACACCACGTCAAATGGCCGCTGCTGATGGCGGCCAATGTGATGAGCCTGTTGCCGATGCTGTTGGTCTTCGTCGGGGCGCAGCGTTATTTCGTGCAATCGGTCGCGAGCCAGGGATTGAAGGGCTGAGCATGGCAGAAGTCGAGTTCCGGGACGTGACCCGGCGTTACGCGGGCGGGGTCACCGCCCTCAAGGATTTCACCCTCACGGTTGCCGACGGGGAGTTCCTGATCCTGGTCGGGCCGTCGGGGTGCGGCAAGAGCACGGCGTTGAGACTGCTTGCGGGGCTTGACAAGCCGACATCCGGCGAGATCAGGATCGGCGACCGGACCGTCACCGGCCTGGCACCGGGCGAGCGTGACATCGCCATGGTGTTCCAGAATTACGCGCTGTACCCGCACATGTCGGTCTACCGCAATCTGGCCTACGGGCTTCGGCAGCGCAAGACACCGCGCGCCGAGATCGAGCGACGAGTCCGGGAGACCGCCGCCCTGCTCGAGATCGACATGCTGTTGGACCGCAAGCCCGGTCAGCTCTCCGGCGGCCAACGCCAACGAGTCGCGATGGGCCGCGCCCTGGTCCGCCAGCCGCAGGCGTTCCTGCTGGACGAACCGCTGTCGAACCTCGACGCCAAGTTGCGCAACCAGGTCCGCGGGGATCTGAAGCGATTGCACCGCGAACTGCCGGTCACCTCGATCTACGTCACCCACGATCAGGTCGAGGCGATGACGCTCGGCGATCGGCTGTGTGTGATGTCCGGCGGCGCGATCCAACAGATCGGCACACCCGACGAGATCTACAACCGGCCGGCCAACACCTTCGTCGCCGCGTTCATGGGCAGTCCCCCGATGAACCTCATTGCGGGCGAGGTTCGCTCGGGCGTGCTGCACCTCGCCGACACCGCCGTGACTACCGTGTCAACGCCGGACGGTCCGGTGACGGTCGGCGTTCGTCCGGAGCATCTGCAGCTGCACGACAGCTACGCCGACGGGCTGCTGCCTGCGCGGGTCGATTTCATCGAACCGCTGGGCAGTCACGTATTGGTGACAGCGCTGGTCGGTACCGGTGACACGGACAGGGCGCGGGTGATCGTCCATGCACCGGCAGGCACCGACCTGCCGGCAGGCACCCTTATTGGTCTGGAGATGCCGCCGGAGCGGACGTACTTCTTCGACGCCGATACCGGCTCCGCGCGCCGCAGTCGCGAGCACATCGCGCTCTGAGCGACCACCCCGCTCACCGGGAGTGGTTGTTGCTTCCCGCGCCGGCACCGATCACAGTGGGTGCCAGCGACAAAGGAGGCCGATGACTGCGCACGACACCCCGTTCGACGAGACCGTCGACGTCATCGTGGCCGGTTCCGGCGGCGGTATCACCGGCGCCTACACGGCGGCCCGCGAAGGACTGTCGGTGGCGCTGGTGGAGGCGACCGACAAGTTCGGCGGCACCACCGCGTATTCCGGTGGCGGCGGCATGTGGTTCCCGTGCAACCCGGTCCTGCAGCGCGCCGGCAGCGACGACACGATCGACAAGGCGCTGAACTACTTCCACACCGTGATCGGTGACCGGACTCCCCGGGAACTGCAGGAGACCTACATCCGCCGCGGGCCCGGTCTGGTCGAATACCTGGAAGCCGACGAGAATTTCGTGTTCAGCGTGCTGCCCTGGCCGGATTATTACGGGTCGGCGCCGGACTCCCGCAGCGACGGCCTGCGCCACATCGTGGCGGCACCCATCCGCGGTGAGAAGCTCGGCCCCTACGCCGGTTCCGTGCGCGGGCCACTCGACCATGACCGTCTCGGCGCACCGGCACCGGACAAGCTCTTCGGCGGACGGGCGCTGATCGGCCGGTTTCTCGCTGCGCTGGCCGGCTACCCCGACGCGGTGCTGTACCGCAACACCCAGCTGACCGATCTGATCACCGACGACGGCCGGGTAGTCGGGGCGGTGGTGCAACGCGACGGCAGCCCGGTGCGGATCGGCGCCCGGCGCGGAGTGCTCTTGGCCGCAGGCGGATTCGAGCACAATCCCGAGCTGCGACGGACCTTTCGCGTGCCCGGCGACGCTCGTGACACGATGGGCGGACCCGGCAGCACGGGTGCGGCGTTGCAGGCCGCGATGCGGATCGGCGCGGCCACCGATCTGATGGACCAGGCGTGGTGGTCACCGGGCCTGACCCATCCGGACGGTCGCTCGGCGTTCGCGCTGTGGTTCACCGGAGGCATCTTCGTCAATCAGGCCGGGCAGCGGTTCGTCAACGAGTCCGCGGCCTATGACCGGATCGGCAGGCAGATCATCACCGAGATGCAGGCAGGCCGCCTCGACATCCCGTTCTGGATGGTCTACGACAACCGCGAGGGCGACGTCCCGCCGGTGAAGGCGACCAACGTCTCGATGGTCGACACCGAAAGCTATCGGGCCGCCGGATTATGGCGCAGCGCAGACACTCTGGCCGAATTGGCCGACCTGATCGGCGTCCCCGCCGACACTCTGAACGAGACGGTCAACCGGTACAACGCGATGGTCGCCGCCGGTGCCGACACCGACTTCGGTCGCGGCGACGAAGCGTACGATCGGGCATTCTCCGGCGGCGAATCGCCGTTGGTCGCGATCGACACTCCCCCGTTTCACGCGGCGGCATTCGGACTGTCCGATCTCGGGACCAAAGGTGGGCTGCGCACCGATACCAGGGCGAGGGTGCTCGACGACTCCGGCGAGCCGATCCCGGGGCTGTACGCGGCAGGCAACACCATGGCCGCGGTCAGCGGAACCACCTATCCCGGCGGCGGGAATCCGATCGGCGCGTCGATGTTGTTCAGCTACGTGGCCGCACTCGACATGGCCGGTGGCGTCAGGTCAGCTTGATCAGCTTGAACGGCATGTTGATGAAGAGCGCGAGGCTACGCCCGCAGGCCCCCGGCTGACCGGTGGTCGAGTCCTGACCCACCAGTGTGTTGGACGTGGGATCGGTCTGATCACCGCCCGGGGAGGACCCGTGGAACCGGATCACCTGTAATCCTGGTGCGCTGGTGCCGTCCTGACACGGCATCCAGTCCTCGATGACACGCTTGACCCGCCAGTCCCCGCCGGTCTGATAGATCGGGGCCGTCCAACCGGCGTCGCTGCTCACCGTCCCGGTGCACTCGGTCGGATAACTGCATGTCGAGTTGATCGTCCAGATACTGCGGATGCTGCGCTCGTCGTGGAACACGTCGTTGGTGGTAGCCCACTCGCCGTTGGACGTCGCCTGGAATGTGCCGTTGAGCGCCCACTTTTCGCCGGCGTTCGCGGCGGCCGGATTCAGGAGGCCGCCGAGCACCGCAGTGGTCAGCGCCGTGACGCCGATCAGCATTCGTGACTTACGCATGTGGCCTCTCCCCTCACCTGTGGTCATGTCGTCGGCAGCAGATCCTTCCACGACATATCCCCGTTCCCGCTCGCCAGATTGGTCTGTTGGCCCACGTGGCCGTCGGGCGTGGCGTAATGCCCGGTGGCCGGGTCGTAGGTGGCGATCGCCACCGACGGGCCGCCTGCCGAGCCCGGGGTGAACGCGCTCGGCGCTACCGCAGGCCCGCCGCCCTGATCGGTCGGCGCGATATCCGGAGCACCCGTGGGCGCCAACGTTGCCGGCACAGGCGGTATCGGCGTACCGGCAGGTGCCGGGACCGGTCCCGGCGGCAGCGGAGTGCCCTGCAGCGGCCCGTAGATGTGATCGTTCAACGTCGTCCGGTCGTCCGGCGGGATGCCCTGCGCGATCAGGTTGGGATCGATCGGGTTCGGACCCGTCGCATGCTGACGCATGGCAAGCGGTTCATACGGCTTGTCGCTGTCACAGATCTCCACCGTGGGTGCCCGCTTACCGGGCTCACCCTGACACGGATAGTTGCGGGCGCCACGGACCGCGATAGGCGAATCCTGGGGCAGCTTGCAGTAGAGCCCGTCCGGCGTGTCGATCGTGGACGTGTCTTCCGGTGAGCGCCACTGCGACGGGGGCAGGAAGCCCACCGTGCACGCGGGCGGATCGCTGATCGTCAGGGTGAAGTCACCCAGCGTCATACCGGTCGGGTTGTTCAGCGGTGAGCCGACCGCCTGAATGGAGCCGACGTACGGCGGCAACAGCACGAGAAGTTGTTCCAGGCTCTTGTTGTACGTCACGCCGATCTGGCCCACCGTCGACAGGCTTGCCAGCAGGATCGGCAGCGTCGGCTTCACCTGGTTGAACAACGCGGAGGCCTCGTCGGCCGCACCGGGCCCGTTGGCCAGGATGCCGCGCCACTGCGGGTCGTTGGTGTTCAGCTGGTCGGTGATGCCCGCCAGGCTGTGCGCCCAGGTGCGGATGGCATCGGTGGAGGCAAGCTGGCCGTCCAGCAGCGGGCGACTGTCCTCCACCAACGTGCGGGTCTGATCTGCGGTGGCATTGAAATCGGCGGCCAGTCGCGACGCCGAGTCGTTCAACGTGGTGAGGTCGTCGCCGGCGCCGTTGAGCCCCTGATACGCGTTGTCCAACAGATTGGCGATGCGGTTGGTGGGGATGCTCTTGAGCAACTCGTTGGTCTGATCCAGCACCGGGCCGACCGCCTGCGGGACGGTCGCGTTCTTGGCGGGGATCACCGAGCCGTCCTGGAGGAACGGCCCGGAATCGGTGCGCGGCACCAGATCCACGTACTGCTCGCCGACCGCCGACACACTGAGCACCCGGGCCTGCAGATCGGCGGGCACCTTCGGATTGCTGGCCAGTGACAGCGTGGCCACCGCGCCGGAGCGGGTCGGCACCACCTCGGTGACCTTGCCCAGCTGCACGCCGCGGTAGGTCACGTTCGAGAACTGGTACAGGCCACCGGTTCTCGGTAGCTCGAGCTTGACCGTGATGCGGCCGATGCCGAGCAAGGTGGGTGCCTGCATGTACACCATGACCATGACGGCGATCCCGACCACCGACGCGATGGTGAAGATGATCAGCTGATTGCGGACGAAACGCGTCAGCATCAGTTACCCCCGTCCTGTGGCGCAGCTGCCGGAGCCGGACCCGGCAGCGGGCCGGTCGCCGGGCCCGGCAGCGGGCCGGAGCCCATGCCGGGAGCGGGCTGGGTGGCGCCGGTCAACGACGCCTGCTGGTTGGGCGCCGCCGGGCCCGGGCCCACCAATGGCGGGATGTCCGCCACCTGCGTCGGGGGCGGTGCCGGGCTGAACGGCGCGTTCAGCGGATCGTAGGTGTAGGTCGCGTACCACGGATCACCAGGCGCGGGAACGAGTTTGGCGTTCTCATCACCCCAGCGGGTACCGAGCATCAGCGTCTTCTTCAACCGCGGCACGGTGAAGTCGAAGATGATGAACTGGTTCAGGTAGTCGCCACGGATCGCCCGGTCGATGACCTGCTGCGTGTACGGGAACGTCGGCAGGTACGCCAGCGCTGTGTCCAGCTTCGGTCCGACATCGGCAAGCGCCTTCAGCGTCGGCTCGAGGTTCTGCAGGTTACGTACGAGATCGGCCTTCGTGTCGTTGACCAGACCGGTGGCCAGATTCGAGAAATCGCGGAACTTCTCCAGCGCGGTGGTGATGCGGGGACGCTCCTTGACCAGCACGTCCAGCGCCGGCGGGATCCGGTTCAGTGCGTCGGTGAGGACACCCTGTTGCGCGGCGAACGTACCGGCCAGTCGATTCAGAGAGTTCACCGCCTCGTTGATGCTGTCGCGCTGGTTGGCCAGCAGACCGATGAAATCGTTGAGCCGCGTGAGCAAGTCGCGGATCTGGTCGGTCCTGCCGTTCAGCGCGGCGCTGAACTCGTGGATGATGTCGCCGATCTGGCCCAGTCCGCCACCGTTGACGACCACCGAGAGCGCCGAGAGGGTCTGCTCGGTCGACGGGTACGTCGAGGAACGATTGAGGCCGAGCGTGGCACCGGGTTGGAGGACCCCGCTCGGGGCCTGACCCAGCGGGGGGTTCAGCGCCAGGTGCATGGATCCCAGCAGGCTGGTCTGCCCCACCGAGGCCACCGCGTTAGCCGGAATCACCACGCCGGGCTGGACCGAGACCTCGACATCGGCGTGCCAGTCGGTGACCGTCATGTCACCGACACTGCCGACCACGACATCACCGACCATGACCGGTGAATTCGATTCCAGCTGGCCCACATTGGCGATTTCGATGTGATAGGTGCTCGAACCCTTGCCGTGTCCGACGGTTCCCGGCAACGGCAGGGAGTTCAGACCACCGAAACTACAGCCGGTCACTGTGACCGCGACGCAGGAGGCGGTCACCACCAGGCGCTGCACCGAAGCGCGACGGATCATGATGGCGGATTCCCTTCAGCGGGAGCCGGAGCGGCAGCCGGAGCCGGATCCGGCGGCGCCGCTTCCGCAGGCAGCAGCATGCCCTGCAGGTTCGACGGCGGTTGAGCGGCCGGCCCGACCGGAACCCCGGGCGGGATCGGGGCGCCGGGGAACAGCGCCGGCGACGGATCGGCGGGCAGGCCGTTCGGGGCGTATGACCCTTGATGCGTATTCGGCGGGCCGCCCCAGCCTGCCGGGCCCGGCACGTCACCGTTGTACCCGGTGTAGGCCGACACGGCGGGCGGAACTTCGTAACCCGGCGGGGTTCCGCCTGCGCCACCCGGGGCCAGACCCGGCTCGCTGTAGATCAGCTTGTCGGGGCTGGTGGACTTGCCCAGGTAGGCGTTGAACGGGAACGGCAGGTAGTTGAAGTTCAACAACCGCAGGGCCGGGCCGAGGTACTGCGCGCACAGCTTGCCGGTCTCCGGGGCGGTGGCGTTCTGCACGGCCCCGATGGCCGAGCAGATGACCTGCAAGGGGTTGGAGAAGTTGGCCAGTGCGAAACCGCCCAGCGCGCTTTGGGAGTCCGGGTTGTAGATGTTGTAGGCGTTGCCGATCGCGTTCGGCGCCACGTGCAGCAGGTTCTCGACGACGAGCTTGTTGTCGGCGAGGTTCTTGGTCACGTTGCCCAACCGCTGGATCTGTTCGGCGGTCTGGTTGCGGCTGCCGGCGATGAACCGCTGGACGTCGACCACGGCGCTGGACAGGTTCGTCAGCGCCCCGTCGAGGTCGGATCGGCTGCCGTCGACCACGCTGGTCAGCGAAGCCAGGCGATCCTGGAACTGGACTATCTGAGTGTTGCTGTCACGCAACGCCGTCACGAAGATCTGCAGGTTCTTGATGGTGTCGACGATGTTGCCGCTGCCGTCGGCCAGCACCTTGCTGACCCCGGACAGCTGCTTGATGGTGTCCCGCAGCTTCTCCCCGTTGCCGTCGAGGGCGTTGGCAGCGCTGTCGATGAAGCGGCCGACCGAGGTGGGCTGCCCGTCGCCCTTCGGGCCGAGATCGGTGGCCAGGCGCATCAACTCGGTCTTGATCTGATCCCACTCGACCGGAACCGCGGTGCGGTCCAACCCGATCACCGCGCCGTCCGTCATCTTCGGACCCTTGTCGTCATAGGGCGGCGTGAGCTGGATGTAGCGGGCACCCACCAGGTTCTGCGAGACGATCACCGCCTCGGCATTGGCCGGAATCGGCACGTCCCGGTCGACGGCCAACACGAACTTGGCTTTGGTGCCCTGGGCGTCGATGGAGTCGATCTTGCCGACCTTGACCCCCGCGACCCGCACTTCGTCACCCGGGTAGATCGCGGTGGCGCTGGTGAAGTAGGCGGTGATCGTGTTGGGCTTGAAGAACGCCTGGCGGACCAGAAGCGCGATCCCGCCGATGATCAACACGGCCAACACCGCAGAGACGACGACCGTCAGTCGCCCGCGAGACTTCATGGCTGCCCCCATCGCTCATTCGGCTGCGGAATTCCGTTGTACGGGAACGGGATCTCCGCACGCGGTCCGGCATTGTCGGCCGGCTGCCCCGCATCGGTGCCGCGCCGGAAGCCCAGTGCGTAGTCGAGGAAGGGCTGCAGGGTCTGCGCCGGGTTCAGGTTCGCGACGAAGGCGTTGTAGTAGAAGCCGTTGTTGACCGCTTCCGCCTGCGTCAGCTGGAATTTGGCCAGGCCCTTCATGGCCGCCGTGATGTTGTCATTGTTCTTCTCCAACATCGCGGTCACCGAATTGAGCTTCTCCAAAGCCGGTGCCAGATCCTTTTCGTTGTCGGCCACGAGTCCGCTGAGCTGCTTGGCCAGGGCCGAGGTACTGGCCAGCAGGTTCGCGATCGCGTAGCGGCGCTGCGACAGCACGCCGACCAGGTCATTGGCGTTGAGCAGCAAGGTGTTCACCTGCGCACTGCGCTGCGACAGGATCCCCGTCACGTTCGCCGCGCTCTTGAGCAGATTGCCCAGTGATTCGTTGCGCTCGTTGATCATCCGCGACAACTTGCTGATGCCGTCGAACGTCGGCCCCAGCTGCGGGCTGATCCGATCAAGGGTGTCGGACAACGTGTCGAGCGACTGGTTGACCGCCGCGGTGTCGGTGTCTGCGGTGTTGCCCGCGAAATCCTCCAGCGACTGGCTCAGCGAGTACGGCGACCCGGTGCGCGACACGGGGATCACGTCGGATGCCCGAAGCGATCCCTTGCCGTTGGACTCCAGGGTCAGGATCCGTTGTCCCAGCAGCGTTCCGGTGCGGATGTGTGCCGAGGTGTCGGTACCGAGCCGAACCGAGCCTTTGACCATGAAGGTCACCAACGCCTTGCCGTGCTGCAAGGACACATCAGACACGGTGCCGACCTTGACACCGGACACCTTGACGTCGTTACCGGGCTGCAGGCCGCCTGCTTCGGTGAACAGCGCCTGATGCCGGATCGACGTGGCAAGCGACACCAGCCGTTCGGGCTGAAGCCCGATGGTGATGACGAGCACGATCAGCGCCAGGCCGATGAAGCCTGCCCTGATCAGCGAGGATCCACGATATTTGAGCATTAGGGCTCCGCGCACCTTCCAGTGTGTTGGATGATCCAGGGGAAGTAGGCGGTGCGGCCCTGCAGGTCACTGACACGCAGCGACAAGCCACACAGGTACTGGTTGATCCAGCTGCCGTACGACCCGAGCCGCACCACCTTTCGGTAGTTCGCCGGAGCCTTCTGGATCGAGATGTCGAGCAGTTCCTTGTCCTGGTCCAGCAGCGGAGCCAGGCGACCGAGTTGGTCGACGGTGCCTGCCAGCGGAGTGCGCGCCTGGTTGAGCAGATCGGTCAGCGACGCAGTGCCGTTGTCCAGCGCGGTGATCGACTCACCGATCGGGTCCTTGTCGTTGGCAAGCTGGGTCACCAGGTTCTGCAGCTTGTCGACGGCGCCGGAGAACTTGTCGCCGTCCTTGCTGATCGTCGTGATCACCGTGTTGAGGTTGTCGATCAGCTGCTGGACCGTCTGGCCGTTGTCGGCGAGTGAGCTGGTGAACGACTGCGTCTTGGAGAACAGCGAGTCGAGGTTGCCCTCCTGGCCCTGCAGGATCTGGATCAACGCATTGGTAAGCGCATTGACATCGTTCGGATTGAGCCCCTGCACAACCGGTTTGAGTCCACCGAGGAGCAGGTCGAGATCCAGGGCCGGCTCGGTGCGGTCCAGCGGAATCCGGCTGCCCGGCGGCTGGATCTTCGCCGATCCCGGGCTGTCCACGAGCTCCAGGTAACGGTCACCGACCAGGTTGAGGTAGCGGACCGTCGCCTTGGTGCCGGAGGTCAGCACAATCTTGCGGTCGGCGTCGAAGTCGACGACCACCTTGTTGTCGGGTTGCAGCGCAACGTCGGTGACGGTGCCGACGCGAACACCGGCGACCCGCACCGAGTCTCCGGACTTCAGGCTCGAGGCGTCGGCGAACAGCGCCGAGTAGGAGTTATCCGAACCCGTCCGGTACTGGCCGAAAATCGCGAACAGCGCAGCCGTCAGCAAGATCATGATGACGCCGAACACGCCGACCTTTACGAGCGTCTTCCACAGCGCGGTCATCCCGGTTGTCCGATCTGTGCGGTGTTGCGCGGCGGTCCGTCCAGCGGGCCGAACAACGCCTGCTTGAGACCGTCGGAGTTGAGCAGGATGCCCTGGTTGCCGTATTGCGCCGGGTTCGCTCCGATGTCGGAGACCACGAACGGCGGGCTGGTCTCGAACGGCACCTTCGGCAGGTCGGTGCATTGCGGGCCGCCGGTCGCCGCGACCTTCGGGAGGTTGGCCGGGTACCGGTAGCGCTCACGGCCGAGGAAGAACGACTGCAGCAGAACGGCTCCCGGAAGGGGCAGGCCCGGTCCGGTGGCCAGCGGAACCAGGGCGCCGATACCGCAATTCAACGCCGGGCTGTACTTGTTGAGCAGGTCGGTGGTCGGAGCCAAGAGGTGAACCACGTTGGTCAGCGGTTCCCGGTTTTCGGCGAGCACCTCGGTGCCGATGTCGGCAAGGCCGATGGCGCTGACGAGCAGCGCGTCCAGGTTCTGGTCCTGGTCGACGATCGTGTCGCTGATCTTCGCCGTGTTCTTGACCGTGTCCAGCAGGTCCCCGGAGGCGTCGCCGTAGGCGTCGAACACCTGTGGTGCGACTGCCAATTCATGGTTGAGCGTGTCCAGGCTGGGGTTGATCTTGGCCAGCGCGGTGTCCAGGTCCACCAGGGTCTGGCCGAACTTGTCGCCGCGCCCGTCCAGCGACTTGGAGATTGCCCCCAGGGTCTGGTTGAGCTTTGTCGGCTCGATCTTCGACAGCACCGAAACGAGCTGTTGGAACACGGTGTTGATCTCGACGGTGACGTGCTTTCCGTCGATCACCTGCCCGGCCTGGATGGACTTCGCCGACGGATCGGTCGGCGGGTTCAGCTCGACGAACTTCGAGCCGAACACCGTCGAGGACGTGATGTCGGCGCTGACGTTGGCCGGGATGTCGTTGACCCGGGCGGGGTTGATCGCGAGATGCAACGCGGCCTTGCCGTCGGGCAGTGAATCGATGGACGCGACCTTACCGACCTGCGCACCGTTGAGCTTGACCTTGGCGTCGGGGTACATCACCAGGCCGGCGCGGTCCGAGATGACGGTCACCGGAACGGTTTTGGTGAAGCTGTCCTGGAACAGCCCAACAGCCAGCGCGATGATCGCGGCAATGACCACCACGGTCGCCAAACCGGCGATCGGGCGCGCGGCACCTGATTTCATCGGGCTCCTCGACTATCCGGAGAGGTTGAAGTTGCCGTTGGAGCCGTAGATGGCCAGGGATATCAGCAGGGTGACCGAGACGACCACGATCAGGGAGGTGCGTACGGCGTTGCCGACGGCCACCCCGACTCCAGAGGGTCCGCCGGTGGCGAAGTAGCCGAAGTAGGTGTGGATCAACAGGATCGTGATGGCCATCAAGATCGCCTGCAGGAAGCTCCACAACAGGTCGATGGGATTCAAAAACGTGTTGAAGTAATGGTCATACAAACCGCCGGACTGCCCGAACAGCACCACGGTGGTGAACTGCGACGCCACGAACGACAAGATGACGGCGATCGAGTACAGCGGGGTGATGGCCACCATGCCCGCCACGATCCGCGTACTGACCAGGTATTCGACCGGGGGGATGCCCATCGATTCCAGGGCGTCGATCTCCTCGTTGATCCGCATCGCCCCCAACTGCGCGGTCACCCCGGCGCCGAAGGTCGCGGCCAACCCGATCCCGGCCACCACCGGCGCTGAAATCCTGACGTTGATGAAGGCGGCCAAAAAGCCGGTCAGTGCTTCGATACCGATATTGCCCAGCGAGCTGTAACCCTGCACCGCCAACGTGCCACCCGCAGCCAAGGTCAAGAATCCGACGACCACCACGGTGCCGCCGATCATCGCCAACGTGCCCGCCCCCATCGAGATCTCAGCGATCAGCCGGATGATCTCTTTGCGGAAATGCAGAGCCGCATGCGGCGTACCCGCCAACGCCCGACCGTAGAAGATCGTGTGATCCCCGATCCGTCCGATCGTGCCCAACGGGCGGCGCACCTGACGGGCGATCCGCGGATACAAAGCCTGTAACGACGCCATCTCTACCGGGCACTCATCCGGATACCGATGGCCGTGACCACCACGTTCACCACGAACAACGCCATAAACGCGTACACCACCGTCTCATTGACCGCATTACCCACCGCCTTGGCGCCACCCCCGGTGATCGTCAGCCCCCGATAACAGGCCACCAACCCGGCGATCAACCCGAACAGCGCCGCCTTGACGCACGAGATGATCACCTCCGGCACCCCGGTCAACAACGTGATCCCCGCCGCGAACGCCCCCGGATTCACATCCTGAACGAACACCGAGAACACATAGCCACCCAGGATCCCGATGATCACCACCAACGAATTCAACAGAAGCGCAACAAGTCCAGAGGCCAACATCCGCGGAGTCACCAGGCGCTGCACCGGGTTGATCCCCAGCACCTCCATCGCGTCGATCTCCTCACGGATCGTGCGCGACCCCAAATCCGCGCACATCGCCGTGGCGCCGGCACCAGCGACGATCAACACCGTCACCAACGGGCCCACCTGCGTCACCGCACCAAACGCCGCCCCCGCACCCGACAGATCAGCAGCACCCAACTCCCGCAACAAAATATTGAGCGTGAAACTCACCAACACCGTGAACGGAATCGCCACCAACAACGTCGGTGCCAACGACACCCGCGCCACAAACCACGCCTGCTCCAAAAACTCCCGCCACTGAAACGGCTTCCGAAAAATAAACCGCACAGCATCCGCCGACATCGCAAACAAGCCACCAATAGCCTGCATCGGACCCGACAGCCCGTTCAGCGCAATGCCCGGCGACCAACGATTTGATGTGGGATTAGCCATGGGTGTCTTCAGAACCTCCAACGTCATCGTGTTCATCGCCCCAGCGTCATGGCACTAACCGGTCCAAAACTGGAACGTGTTTCAACGACGCCAACGCAGATTAGTGCACTTACCGCCCGCACGGTAGCGAATCTCGCCAATCGAGATGTGTGACTGGTGGTGTAGCTGTTTCTCGCCAGTCATTCGAGACGAGTCGGCTCTATGTGTCTCGTTGCGCGTCCCGCGAGCCGTCGTCACGGTGGAAGAGTGAACCGCCGAGCGACCGGGATGGCGCGCGGTTCCCGGTCAGCGGGATCCACTTCGCGCACCGAAGATCACGGCCCACAATGTTGGGCGACTTCATCGCAGACCGAACAGGAGTAGATCCGCCATGGCGACCTTGCAGCGTTACACCGATCGTCGTGTGTTGGTCACCGGTGGTGGGTCCGGGATCGGGCAGGCCTGTGTGCTGCGGATTCTCGACGAAGGCGGCCGGGTGGCGGCGGCCGACATCAGCGAATCCGGCCTCAAGGACACCATCGCTAAAGCCGGTGACGCCGGCGATCGGCTGACCACGGTGGTCGTCGACGTCGGCTCCGAGGACTCGGTGAAAGCGGCTGTGGGTGAGGCGATCTCTGCGCTCGGCGGTCTTGACACACTCGTCAATGTGGCCGGCATCCTGCGGTCGGACCACTTCCTGGACACCACCCTCGCCTCCTTCGAACAGGTGCTGCGGGTGAATCTGGTCGGCACGTTCCTGGTCACCCGAGAGGCGCTCCCGGCGCTGAAGGCCGGCACCGCTCCGGCGGTGGTGAACTTCAGCTCGACGTCGGCGACGTTCGCCCACCCCTATATGTCGGCATACGCCGCGTCCAAGGGTGGCGTGCAAGCGATGACGCATGCGTTAGCCGCCGAGTTCGCCAAGGACGGCATCCGGTTCAACTCGGTCCAGCCGGGTTCGATCTCGTCGGGCATGACCGACGGCACCGGGGAGTCCAAGCAGAGCGTCGGCCCCGGCCTGCCCGACGATGTCGACTACAGCTTGTTCGGCCGGGTCGCTCCCCTGGTGCCGTTGCCCAAGGGCGAGATCTTCGCGAAACCCGATGCGGTCGCCAACGTCGTTGCGATGCTTGGCAGTCCGGACGCCTACTTCGTCTCCGGCACCGAGGTCCGGGTCGACGGCGGCGCCCACATGTGAGTCAGGCGTCGATCCCGGATGTGAGGATGGCGGCCAGTTCCCGGTAGGCCGCGGCGTCGTCGAGTCCGGTGGTGGACCGCACGATCCCCTGCTGGATTCGGACCATCATCGCCGCGGCCAGGTCCGCGGCGAACGCCGCATGCACATCTCGAAACTCCTGCGCCGCAACACCTTCGGCGATCAGTTCGCTGACCCGGCGGGCTGCGATCGCGGTGTTCTGCTCATAGACGGCCCGCGCCGGCGCGAACGCGTCCAGGTCGGCCATGAAGCGGTCCGACGCGACCTCCAGGGCGGCGCCGACCGCGGCGAGGTAGGCGGTGATGCGCGCGCGTGCGTCGCCGGCTCGAGCGACCTCCTGCTCGACGTCGTCGGTGGCGCGCCGGAAGAAGTGGACGGCGACGGCGTGGACCAACTGCTCCTTGCTGCCGGCAAGTGTGTACAGCGTGCCCTTCGAACAGCGCAGCCGCGCAGCGATCTCGTCGAGGGTCAGGTGCGCGAAGCCTTCGGCGAGAAAGAGCGCGAGAAGAGAGTCGAACAATTCGCCGCGGCGCCGGGTTCCGAAACTCGGGCGGTTGGCCATTGGACGAATAGTACTGGTAAATGTAATTCAGTACTATTTCGAGTATCAATCGAGAGGTCCCGTCCATGCCCGTCGACCGACTGCTCCCCAACCCGGACGCCGCGGATCTCATCGCGCTGACCCGCGACATCTGCTCTCGTGTCCTCAACCCGATCGTCGACGAGCACGAGCGCACCGAGATCTACCCCGAGGGTGTCTTCGCCCAACTGGGCGCGGCCGGGCTGCTGAGCCTGCCGCAGCCGGAGGAATGGGGCGGCAGTGGCCAGCCATACGAGGTCTACCTGCAGGTCCTCGAGGAGATAGCCGCACGGTGGGCCGCGATCGCGGTGGCGGTGAGCGTGCACAGCCTGTCGTGTCATCCGCTGCTGGCGTTCGGCACCGACGAGCAGCGCGCGCGGTGGCTGCCGGGCATGCTGTCCGGCGAGCAGATCGGCGCATACAGCCTCTCGGAACCCCAAGCCGGTTCGGACGCCGCCGCCCTGCGCTGCGCGGCCACCGCAACCGACAACGGATACGTCATCAACGGTTCGAAGGCCTGGATCACCCACGGCGGGCGGGCCGATTTCTACAACCTCTTCGCGCGTACCGGGGAAGGTTCGCGCGGCATTTCATGCTTCCTGGTGCCTGCCGATCAGCCCGGGCTGAGCTTCGGCAAGCCCGAGGAGAAGATGGGACTGTCCGCGGTTCCCACGACATCGGCGTTCTACGACAACGCGGTCATCGACGCCGACCGCCGGATCGGCACCGAGGGCCAGGGTCTGCAGATCGCGTTCAGTGCACTGGACTCGGGCCGGCTCGGCATCGCCGCCGTCGCCGTCGGCATCGCCCAGGCGGCCCTCGATGACGCCTGCGCCTACGCCAACGAGCGGACCACGTTCGGCCGCAAGATCATCGACCATCAGGGGCTGGGTTTCCTGCTCGCCGACATGGCCGCCGCGGTGGCCAGCGCACGGGCCACCTACCTGGACGCCGCTCGGCGCCGCGATGCCGGCCTGCCGTACTCGCAGCAGGCCAGCGTGGCCAAGCTGGTGGCGACCGACGCCGCGATGAAAGTGACCACCGATGCCGTCCAGGTTCTCGGCGGCGTCGGCTACACCCGCGACTACCGGGCGGAGCGCTACATGCGCGAAGCGAAGATCACCCAGATCTTCGAAGGAACCAATCAAATTCAGCGACTGGTTATCGCACGGGGGCTCACGATGGCCTGACCGGATGGCCTGAACAGGGTTACGATCCGTCCAGCGATGACCCTCAGCCACCTGGGCCCGCGTCGAAAGCCGTGCCCCAAACCGGGTCGCGACGAGCGAATCCATCGAAGAATTCATATTTCGTTGCGGAATCGGTTGCGAAGAGCACGCAAATCCGCAATCGTTTAGGGGCGGAGTCGACGGGTCATGTCTCGCCGGCCCGCGGGATGAAGGAGGACGGGCCCTGACCGACACCGGCGCCACCGCCACCCAGCAGACCCCCGGACACACCGGACCACGACGCGCCAGCGGCGCACCGGTCATCGAGATCGACCACGTCGTCAAACGTTTCGAGGACTACATCGCCGTCGCCGACGCCGACTTCTCGATCGGCGCAGGCGAGTTCTTCTCCATGCTCGGCCCGTCCGGCTGCGGAAAGACGACCACCCTGCGGATGATCGCCGGCTTCGAGCAACCCACCGAGGGCGCGATCCGGCTCGAAGGCGTCGACGTGTCGCGGGTGCCTCCGCACAAGCGCAACGTCAACACCGTCTTCCAGCACTACGCGCTGTTCCCCCACATGACGGTGTGGGACAACGTCGCCTACGGGCCCCGCAGTCAGAAGAAGGACAAGGCGACGGTCAAGAAGAGCGTCGACGAGATGCTCGACGTGGTCCGGCTCACCGACTTCGCCCAGCGCAAGCCCGCCCAGCTCTCCGGCGGTCAGCAACAGCGCGTCGCACTCGCCCGCGCGCTCGTCAACTACCCCAGCGCCCTGCTGCTCGACGAGCCGCTCGGGGCCCTGGACCTCAAACTGCGGCACGTCATGCAGTTCGAACTCAAACGCATCCAGCGCGAGCTCGGCATCACCTTCGTCTACGTGACCCACGACCAAGAAGAAGCGCTCACGATGAGCGACCGGATCGCGGTCATGAACCAGGGCAACGTCGAGCAGATCGGCACCCCGAACGACATCTACGACCGTCCCGCCACCGTGTTCGTAGCCGGCTTCATCGGCCAGGCCAACCTCTGGCACGGCCGGCAGACCGGCCGGGTCAACCGCGACTTCGTCGAAGTCGAGGTGTTGGGCACCAAACTCAAAGCACGACCCGGTGACACCACCATCGAGTCCGGCGGTCAGGCCACCCTGATGGTCCGGCCCGAACGCGTTCGGGTGTCGATGGACCAGCCCACCGGTGATGTGGCCTCCGTCAGCGCCAAGGTCGTCGACTTGACCTTCCAGGGACCGGTGCTGCGGCTGTCGCTGGCGGCCGCGGACGGTGCCCCGATTCTGGCTCACGTCGGGACCGACCAGGATCTGCCCATGCTGCGTCCCGGCGACGATGTGTTCGTGGCCTGGGCCCCCGAGGCATCCCTGGTCCTGCCCGCCGCCGACATCCCCACCACCGAAGACCTCGAAGAAATGCTCGACGACTCCTAAACCGCCTCGACGCCGCACGGCCGCTCACCCTCCGACCTTCCCTCCTTACGAAAGGCATTACGGCACATGGCCACAGAGAACGACCCCCGGATCTTTGCCTCGAACGCGTCCCGGCGCCGGTTCATCGGTGGTGGCGCCGCCGCCGCAGCCGCACTGGTCCTCGGACCGTCCTTCCTGGCCGCATGTGGCAAGTCCGACAACAAGAGCAGCTCGAGCGGACCGGCCACCCCGTCCGATGACGGCTCCCCGGCCACCGGGAAGCTCCGCATCTCCAACTGGCCGCTGTACATGGCCGACGGTTTCGTCGCGGCGTTCCAGACCGCGACGGGAATCACGGTCGATTACAAAGAGGACTACAACGACAACGAAGAGTGGTTCGCCAAGAACAAGGAACCGTTGTCTCGCAAGCAGGACATCGGCGCCGACCTGGTAGTGCCCACCCAGTTCATGGCCGCCCGGCTCAACGGGCTTGGCTGGCTCAACGGGATAAGCGAAAGCCGTTGGACCAACAAGAAGAACATGCGCGAAGACCTGCTCAACGCCAAGGCCGACCCGGGCCGCAAGTTCAGCGCGCCCTACATGTCCGGCATGACGGCGCTGGCCTACAACCGGGCCGCGACCGGTCGCGACATCACCAAGATCGACGACCTGTGGGATCCCGCGTTCAAGGGCAAGATCAGCCTGCTCGCCGACACCCAGGACGGGCTCGGCATGATCATGATGTCGCAAGGCAACTCGGTGGAGAACCCGACCAGCGACGGCGTCAACAAGGCGGTCGCGCTGATCAAGCAGCAGAAGGACGCCGGCCAGATCCGCCGATTCACCGGCAACGACTACGCCGACGACCTGGCCTCCGGCAATGTCGTTATCGCCCAGGCATATTCGGGCGATGTGGTGCAGCTGCAGAAGGACAACCCGGACCTGAAGTTCGTGGTGCCGGAGACCGGTGGCACCACGTTCGTCGACACGATGGTGATCCCCTACACCACCCAGAACCAGAAGGCCGCCGAGGCGTGGATCAACTACGTCTACGACCGGGCCAACTACGCGAAGCTGATCGCACACACCCAGTACGTGCCGGTGTTGTCCGACATGACCGATGAGCTCAACAAGATCGATCCCGGCCTGGCCGCGAACCCGTTGATCAACCCGCCGAAGGCGACCCTCGACAAGCTGAAGACGTGGGCTGCGCTCACCGACCAACAGACCGACGAGTTCAACAAGGCCTACTCCGCAGTCACCGGCGGGTAACGCGATGGCAGGAGTAGCCAGTAGCAACAGGCAGCGGAGCAAGCTCGCTCCCTACCTGATGATCCTGCCCGCCCTGGCGTACCTCGGGGTCTTCTATGTCATTCCGTTCGTCTCGCTGTTTCGAACGTCGCTGTCGACCATGGGCGGCTCGATCTATCTGCCCGAGCTCACGTTCGCGTGGGACTTCGGCAACTACGGCGATGCGCTGAGCCAGTACCGCGAGCAGATCCTGCGCTCGTTCGGCTATGCGCTGAGCGCGACGGTGCTGTGCGTGCTGTTGGCCTTCCCGCTGGCGTATGTGATCGCCTTCAAGGCGGGACGGTACAAGAACCTGTTGCTGGGCTTGGTGATCCTGCCGTTCTTCGTGACGTTCCTGATCCGCACTCTGGCGTGGAAGACGATCCTGGCCGACGACGGCTGGGTGGTCCACGCGCTGGGCACGATTGGGCTCCTGCCGTCCGAGGGTCGGCTGCTGTCGACCGGCTGGGCAGTGATCGGCGGGCTGACCTACAACTGGATCATCTTCATGATCCTGCCGCTGTACGTGAGCCTGGAGAAGATCGACGCCCGACTCCTGGAAGCCTCCCGCGACCTCTACGGCACCAACCGCCGGATGTTCGGGAAGGTCATCGTGCCGTTGGCGATGCCGGGCATCCTGGCGGGCAGCATGCTGGTGTTCATCCCGTCGGTCGGTGACTTCATCAACGCCGACTATCTGGGCAGCACCCAGACCAGGATGATCGGCAACGTCATCCAGAAACAGTTCCTGGTGGTCAAGGACTACCCTGCCGCGGCTGCACTCAGCTTTGTGCTGATGGCGCTGATCGTGGTCGGCGTCCTGCTCTACACCCGGGCCCTGGGCACGGAGGACCTGGTATGACCACCGAGCGAGAAGCGAAGCGGGATCGCGCATGACCACCGAGGCCGGCGCGGCGATCGCGCAGACCATCGACCACGGCGGACTGGCCAAGCCGGGCCGCAACATTCGCGGCACCTTCAAACTCGGCGACATCGCGCTACGGGTGATCGCCGGCCTGGTTCTGGCCTATCTGTTCCTGCCTATCCTGGTGATCGTCATCTTCTCGTTCAACAAGCCGGCCGGGAAGTTCAACTACACCTGGCAGGGCTTCACGTTCGACAACTGGGCCAATCCGTTCAAGTACCCGGCGTTGACCGACGCGCTGAAGCTGAGCCTGAACGTCGCTGCGGTGTCGACCGTGATCGCCGGTGTCCTCGGCACCCTGGTCGCGGTCGCCCTTGTGCGCCAACGTTTTCGCGGCAGCAAGGCGGTCGACACCTTTTTGGTTCTGCCGCTGACCTCGCCCGAGGTCGTCATGGGTGCATCGCTGCTGACCCTGTTCCTCGATTTGGGCTGGGCCACCGGATACACCACGATCGTGATCGCCCATGTGGCCTTCGAGATCAGCTTCATCGCGATGACGGTGCGTGCCCGGATCCGTGGCTTCGACTGGACACTCGAGGATGCCTCACTGGATCTGGGTGCCGGGCCGAGCCGGACCTTCTTCAAGGTGACGCTGCCGCTGATCGTGCCGGGCATCGTCGCGGCCGCGATGCTGTCGTTCGCCCTGTCGTTGGACGACTTCATCATCACCTACTTCGTCAGCGGCTCGACGGTGACGTATCCGCTGTACGTGAACGCCGCGGTGAAAGCCGCTGTGCCACCGCAGATCAACGTGCTCGCCACTGCGATCCTGTTGATCAGCCTGCTCCTGCTGGCCGCCGGAACGCTGTACCGGCGCAAGCGCGACACCTGAGTGCGACACGCGAACCAGCCGGTTCGCTCCGGTAATCGCGGTCGGTACGGCATCCTTGGCGGGTGACGGTCGACGCGATACTGGAATCCATCCCACCGCTGGCGGTGTACCTGGTCGTCGGCCTCATCATCGGGCTGGAGAGCCTGGGCATCCCCTTACCGGGCGAAATCGCGTTGGTGAGCGCGGCACTGCTGGCCTCCCGGCACACCCTCGACATCAGTCCGGTGTGGGTGGGTGCCGCCGCCACCATCGGCGCGATCATCGGTGACTCGATCGGCTACACGATCGGCCGCCGGTTCGGGATGGGGTTGTTCGAGCGGCTGGGCACGCGCTTCCCGAAACATTTCGGCCCCGGGCACGTGGCGCTGGCCAAGCAACTGTTCACCCGGTGGGGCGTGTGGGCGGTGTTCTTCGGCCGATTCATCGCACTCCTGCGGATCCTGGCCGGCCCGCTGGCCGGCGCCCTGCACATGCACTACGGCCGCTTCCTCGCCGCCAATGCGTCCGGCGCCGTCTGCTGGGCAGGCGGCACCACCGCGGTGGTCTACTACCTCGGCCTGGCCGCCGAGAAGTGGCTGGCGCGGTTCTCCTGGGTTGCGCTGGTCATCGCGATCATCGCCGGCGTCGGGTTGACTCTGCTGCTGCGGGAGCGCACCCGCAACCTGATCGCCCAACTCGAGTCCGAGCACGACTGGGAGACCCTGCGCAAGCGCGAGTGATGTGAGGCAGCTGCCCCATGCCCGGAGCCGGTGCGGGGCGCGAGCATTGGCCGATGACCACACCTCACACCGCACTGCGCGCCGCCGCAGATCATCCGAGCCTGCCTAGCGGTACCGACGACCGGGTCACCGGCTTCGGCATCATGGGCCTGCCGTTCGCCACCGGGCACTATCTGGCATACCGGGACTTCAGCGCATCCTCGTTCTCCCCCGCCTACCGATCGGTATGGCACCGCGACCCAGACGGTCGATGGACCTTCTACGCCACCACACCCGCCGAGCAGAGCTGTTCACGCTATTTCAGTTCAGCCACAACGGTTCCCGCCGTGCAATGCGACATCACGATGTCCTGGACCGACCCCTGGTCCCTGGACATCGCCATCCCCGGGCTGCTGCGGTGGACCGTCAACATGACCAGCACGCCGATCACCCGCGCCGTCAGCCGGCTCGGCCACGCCATGCCCGAACGGGCCTGGACCAGCGTGCCGGTACTCGAAGCCATGGGGCGGATCGCCGGCCCGCTGTTGCGTACCGGCGGAATGCGGTTGGCCGGGTCCGCCCCGAACGGTCAGGCGTTCCGCGTGGCGCCGCGCCAGATCTGGGCGGTCCGTCGCTCGCGGGCTGTGCTCGACGGCGTCAGCCTCGGCGCTGTCGCCGCGCTGGCCACCCAGAGCAGGCTGGCCGATTTCCGGCTGCCGCAGCGCGGCCTGTGCGTGATCGGTACCGCTCGCTTCGACAGTTTCGACCCGCGGCGCCATGCCCCGGCGCGCCGGACCGCGCCAACCGAACCCCGTACCGCGTGTTAGGGAGCACAATCGAGCTCGTGGCTGCGCCAAGGACGCCCACCGGTCCGCCGCCGCGGGCGCCGAGCCGGGCCGAGATGTTGGCCGCTCTGTCGGTCGCGATCGACCTCGGCCTCGGGCAGCCTGCCGAACACATGCTCCGGGCCGCGCTGATCGGAACCCGCATCGCCGATCGGCTCGGCCTCGAGCGAGAGCAACGCGATTGCGTGTACTACAGCACCCTGGTGATGTGGATCGGCTGTCACGCCGACTCCCACGAGTTCGCAGGCTGGTTCGGCGACGACATCTCGGTGCGCCGCGACGCCTACCACGTCGACTGGGCGGGGCTGCCCTACTACCGGTTCCTGGCCGCCAATATCGGCCGGGGCGAACCGATCACGCAGCGGCTTACCTCGATCGCGACGTTGTTCCTCAACGCCCGGGGCAACATGTCCGCGATGATCCACTCGCACTGCACGTCGGCAGCACTGCTGGCCGACCGCATGGGCCTGGGCACCGGCGTGCAGAACGCTCTCGAATTCAGCTTCGAACGCTTCGACGGCAGCGGCCTGCCCTGCGGTGCCGGTGGCGCGGACATCCCGATCGAGATGCGGGTGGCCCAGCTCGCCGACATGGCCGAAGTGCACCACCGAACGGGCGGGGTGAGCGCGGCCGTGGACATGGCCGTGCAACGCCGTGGCAGGCAGTTCGACCCCGATGTGGTGGATGTTTTCACCGCACACGCCGGCGAGATTCTGGCCGGCCCACCCGCAGGCGAGGTCTGGGACGCCGCCCTGTCGTGCGCGCCGGATCGCCACGAACCGCTGCAACAGCAATCCCTCGACGAGCTCCTGATCGCGCTCGGCGATTTCGTGGATCTGAAATGTCCCTTCACACTTGGCCATTCGCGTGCCGTCGCGGAACTGGCCGGTGACGCGGCCGAGGCGGTCGGCTTGGGCGCCGACACCGTGACACTGGTCCGCCGCGCCGGTCACGTTCATGATCTCGGCCGAATCGGCGTCTCCAACCAGGTCTGGTCCAAGCCCGCCGCGCTCTCGGCGGCCGAGTTCGAACGGATGCGACTGCACCCGTACCTCACCACCCGGATTCTGAGTCGGATCAACGGGCTCGACGCGGTCGCCCAGATCGCCGGAAATCACCACGAGCACATCAACGGGTCCGGTTATCCGCGCAGCCTGCCCGGCTCCGCACTCGGTATGCCCGACCGGGTGCTCGCCGCTGCCGTCGCCTACCAATCAGCCTTGGAGCCAAGGCCTTACCGCGCCGCGCTGGATCCGGCGGCGGCCGCTCGACGGGTCCGGGACCGGATCCGTGACGGTGCACTCGACGATGTCGCGGCCGAGGCCGTCCTGCAGGCGGGCGGGCACCAGAGCCGACGTTCCGCGACGCGGCCCGATGGCCTGACTCCGCGGGAGATCGAGGTGCTGCGCCTGGTGGCTCGTGGTGCCTCCAACAAAGAGATCGCTGCCGCGCTGGTGATCAGCGAGAAGACGGCCCGCAACCACGTCGAACGGACCTACGCCAAGATCGGGGTGTCGAACCGGATCGGTGCGAGCATGTACGCACTGCGTCACGGCCTGACGGAACCGCTGGGCTGACCGGACAGTTGGGGCGAATGCCCCATGATGGCGGCGGTCGCCGGGACGAGCATCATTGCTATGACACACAATCCAGCGTCCGCGCGAGAGCGGACCCGCCGCATCCTGATTGCGGGCTACGGGGTGGCGAGTTACCTCGTCTTCCTCGTCGCCTTCTGCTACGCCGTCGTCTTCGTCGGCGGCATCGTCGTGCCGCGCACGGTCGACCACGGCATCGACGGCGCCCCGTGGGGCCTGGCGCTCGTGATCAACACGGCGCTGCTCGGGCTGTTCGCCGTCCAGCACAGCGTGATGGCCAGACCCGCCTTCAAACGGTGGTGGACCCGCTTCGTGCCGCACGAGATGGAACGCAGCACGTACGTTCTGCTGGCCAGTCTTGTTCTGCTGCTGCTGTATTGGCAGTGGCGGACCATGCCCGGGGTGATCTGGCAGGTGGACCAGCCTGCGATCCGGGAGCTGCTGTGGACGGTGTTCGCGGCGGGCTGGACCACCGTTCTGGCCGCGACCTTCATGATCGACCACTTCGAGCTGTTCGGGTTGCGCCGGGTGTTCGCGGCCTGGCGCGGTTCGTCGCGCCGCCGGACAGGATTCCGGGCCACCTTGCTGTACCGGCTGGTGCGCCACCCCCTGATGCTGGGATTCCTGATCGCTTTCTGGGCGACTCCGATGATGACCGTGGGTCATGTCCTGTTCGCGATCGGCACGACCGGCTACATCCTGGTGGCCCTGCAGCTCGAGGAGCGCGATCTGATCGCCGAACTCGGCGACAGCTACCGGGACTACCGCAAGCGGGTGCCGATGTTGGTGCCCGGTCTGCGGCCGCGGTCCTGCCCGGTGACCGGTGCGGCGCCGGACGGTTTTTCCGGCGCTTCGCGGGGGTAACCCAAATTTCGTGGCTGACAATGCAATGCACGGTGCTGCGCGGGCAGCCACTGGAAGCAGGCCGTTCGAACTCGCGGCCAGGGCCGGGTACAGCATCAGTGGCGTGTTGCATCTGGTGATCGCCTACATCATCGTGCACCTGGCTTTCGGCACGGCGGGGAACGCCGATCAGTCGGGTGCGATGGCGACGCTGGCCGCCCAGCCCGGTGGCGCGGTGGCGCTGTGGCTCGCCGCGGGCGGTCTGGTCGCGCTGGCGCTGTGGCGTGTGGCCGAGGCGATCCTCGGCTCCCATCCCACCGAGCCGGGTCGCGAACATGACGGTGTCTCCGACGCGTTCGAGCGGATCAAGTCCGGCGCGCTGGCCGTCCTCTACGTCGGCATCGCACTTGCCGCTGTGCGATTCGCCGGTGGCGGCGGCCAGTCGAGCAGTGAGCAGAACACCGGTCTCACCGCGCGACTGCTCCAAACCGGTTGGGGCAAAGGCATTCTGCTGGTCGCCGCGGTCGTGATCATCTGCATCGGCGGATACCACGTCTACAAAGGTATTTCGACGAAGTTCGAGGAGGACCTCACCGTCACCGGGGGCGGCCCGCTGATCACTCCGCTCGGCATCGCCGGATACACCGCCAAGGGCGTGGTGCTGGGCGGTGCCGGAGTGCTCCTGGTGGTCGCCACCGTCACCGCCGACCCCGCCAAAGGCGCAGGCCTGGACGCCGCGGTAAAGAGCCTCGGCCAGGCCCCATTCGGCAAGGCGCTGCTCATTGCGGCAGCGGCCGGCTTCGCCGCCTACGGCGCATACTGCTTCGTCATGGCTCGCTTCGCGCGGATGTAGCGGACGCGCCGGCTACTCGGCGAAATAGCGGAGCCGGGTGATCGACCCACCGGCCGTGCCGAGTTCGGCGATCAACACCGCGGTCCGCGGCCCGCGCAACGACGCCGTCACCGACGGGCCGGCAGCGATGATCTTCGTCCACGAGGCCCCCGCCAGCTCGTCGACGAATGAGCCGAACTTCATCGGGTTCTGTTCACCGCGGGTGATCAGCGCTCCGGAGCCGAGGGCGCGCCAGGCCCGCAACTGATCGCCGGCCGTCACCGCGTCGAGGAAGCCGCGCACCGTTCGTTTGCCCCGGAACCGGGCGCCCCGGAACCCGGACGCGAACCCCAGTGTCCCGCGCCACCGTTGATTGCGGATCAGCGCGCGGCTCAGCTCCACTGTCTGCGGAGCCGCGGCCACCCCGTTGCGGGCGAACTGCACCACCATCGCCGGCAGCTCCCAGTAGGCGCGCAAACGCTCGATGCGCCAGTCGTCGGTGACCTCACGCAGGTCGTAACGCAGCACTGCCGGGATGTGCATCGTCACAGAGGGGCCCATCCCGACTTCGAGGACGACATCGCGGATGACGGTGGTGTCCGAGACGATGTCGCCCTCGTGGCGGAAGACGATGCGGCGGGGAGCGATGAAGGTGTCGTAGAACCGGCCGATCTGCAGCGGCCCTATGTGCGGGCGCGATCCGACGGGATCCTCGACTCGGCCGTCATCGGTGAACAATCCGACCCAGCCGGCACGGTCATGATCGGCCGCCATCAGCGGGGAGCGGTCGACTACGTCGATGAGTGTCGATCGGGGCGCGGCCATCACGCGGTGTGGATCAGTTCGACCCCGCGGCCGCGCATCTCGTCCAATGCGTCGGCGGTCGACCCGGGCGCGACACCGGCCGTAAGGTCAACCAGCACACGGGTTTTGAATCCGGCACGGGTGGCATCGGCCGCGCTTTGGCGCACACAGTAGTCGGTGGCGATGCCGGCGATGTCGACTTCGTCGACCCCGCGGGCGCGCAGCCAGTCGGCCAGCGCGGTGTGGTCAACGGTGCCTTCGAAGCCGCTGTACGCCGCGGTGTGGGCGCCCTTGTGGAACACCGCCTCGATCGGTGCGGTGTTCAGTTCGGGGTGGAAGTCGGAGCCGGAGGTCCCGGCCACACAGTGCGCGGGCCACGAATTCTTGAAGTCGGGGTGCTCGGCGAAATGGGCACCGGGATCGACGTGATAGTCCTTGGTGGCCACCACGTGGTCATAGCCGTGGTCACGCCCCAGCAACGCGGTGATTCCGCGCACCACATCGCCCGCCCCGGCGACGGCCAGCGATCCGCCCTCGCAGAAATCGTTCTGCACGTCGACGATGATCAACGCCCGCATCTGCCCACCGTATCGGCAGATCCGGGGCTGTCCACCCGCAGTACAGTTCGTAGCGATATGACACCGTTCGACTTCTTCCAGGCCGAGGAGCTGCCGGTGCCGGCGATCACCGCGGCGCAGGCCCATGACATCGCCACGACGCACTTCGGGATCGACGGCGAGGTGACCGCGCTGGGCAGCCAGCAGGACGCCAACTTCCTGCTGAGCCGTCCCGACGGTGAGCCGATCGGGGTGCTCAAGATCGCCAACCCGGCGTTCTCCCGCATCGAGATCGAAGCCCAGGACGCGGCGGCGGAGTACCTCACTCAGTCCGGCTGCGACGTGCGCGCCGCGACGAACCTCGCGTTTGCCGGCGTCGACCCGATCGCCGAGGTGCGCGACGGCAACGGGGCGGTGCTGTACGCCCGGATCATTGCGCACCTGGCCGGCGGCACCCTGAGCGGCGACGGGTACCTCACGCCGGTGCGGGCGGCAGCGCTCGGCGCACTGGCCGGCCGGACCGTCCGTGCCCTTGCCGACTTCGACCACGCCGGCGTCGACCGGGTGTTGCAGTGGGACCTGCGCCACGCCCTGCGCACCGTCGAGGTGCTAGCCGCGCACGTGTCCGACCCCGGACGCCGGGAGGCCCTCGAAACGGCGGCGGCCGCAGCGTGGCAGGTGGTCGCCGAGCTCGCCGACGATCTGCCGGTCCAGGTGATCCATGGCGACCTCACCGACGACAACGTGGTGTGCAGCCCACCGGAGAACGGCCGGCTGCCCGACGGTGTGATCGATCTGGGCGACCTCACCCGGTCCTGGACCGTCGGCGAACTGGCCATCGCGGTGTCCTCGCTGCTGCGCCACGAGGGCGGCGAACCCATCGCGACCCTGCCCACCGTCGCGGCATTCCACGCCGTGCGTCCGCTGAGCCCCGCCGAGGTCGAGGCACTGTGGCCGCTGGTCGTGCTGCGGGCGGCGGTGCTGGTGGTCAGCGGTGTCCATCAGGCCTCGATCGACGCCGACAACGCCTACGCCACCGGCGCCCTGGACTACGAGTGGCGGATCTTCGAACGCGCCGTCGACGTGCCCATCGACGTCATGACCGCAACCATCCGCGCGGCACTCGGAGCGGCCCAGCCCCTCGAGCCGCCACCTGTGGACGCCACGTTGATCGGCGGCCTTGCGCCGGAGGCCGTGGTGCGGCTGGACCTGTCGTCGGAGGCCGACGCGATGGATGCCGGCCGGTGGCTGGCCAGTGACTGCGAAGACGATCTGGCTGCCGAGGCGCTGGCCGGTGGCGCCGGGGCGGTCGTGACGACGTTGGGCCAGCCCCGCATGACCCGCTCGGCGCCGCTGAGTCCGGAGTCGTCGGCCACCGTCGGCACCGGCCTGGACCTGTGGCTGGCCGTGCCGTCGCCGATCACCGCGCCATGGGACTGCGTGATCGACGCGGCCGCCGAGGACGGTCTCACCCTCACCGGCATCGCGGGAACGGTGCAGGTGCGCGGGCGCCTGCACATCGGTGATCAGGTCCGGTCCGGCGACAGCGTCACCGCGGGCGCGCCGCTCGGCAGCGTCGAGGGTAGAGCCTGGATCCAGTGGCGCAGCAGGCCCGACGTGGCGGTCCCCGACTTCGTTCGCGCCGAATACGGCGCGGGCTGGCTGAGCCTCGTGGAGAACCCCAGCGCGCTGCTCGGCCTGCCCGCCGTGGCGGCCGCGGCCGACGACAGCGAGGCGTTGTGGCGCCGCAGGGCGGATTCGTTCGCCACGGTGCAGGAGCACTACTACCTCAATCCGCCGCGCATCGAACGCGGCTGGCGCGAGCACATGGTGTCCACCGATGCCCGCAGCTACCTCGACATGGTCAACAATGTCGCGCTTCTCGGCCACGGCCATCCGGTGCTCGCCGACGCTGTTGCCCGCCAGTGGCGGCGGCTCAACACCAATTCGCGGTTCAACTACGCCGCGGTGGTGGCGCTCTCGGAGCGGTTGGCCGCCACCCTGCCCGATCCGCTGGACACGGTGTTCCTGGTGAACTCCGGCTCGGAGGCCGGCGACCTGGCGCTGCGGCTGGCGATGGCCACGACCGGACGCCATGACGTGGTTTCGATGGCCGAGGCCTACCACGGCTGGACGTATGCCACCGACGCAGTGTCAACGTCGGTGGCCGACAACCCGAATGCCCTGGCCACCAGGCCGAGCTGGGTCCACACCGTGCCCTCACCCAACGCCTACCGCGGCGAGTACCGCGGGGCGGATGCCGTGCGCTACGCCCCCGAGGCGGTGGAGATCATCGAACGCCTTGCCGCGCAGGGCAATCCGCCGGCTGCGTTCATCTGCGAACCGTTCTACGGAAACGCCGGCGGGTTGGCGCTGCCCGACGGGTACCTCACGGCTGTCTACGCCGCGGTTCGCGCCGCGGGTGGGCTGGCGATCGCCGACGAGGTGCAGGTCGGCTACGGCCGCACTGGCCGCTGGTTCTGGAGCTTCCAGCAGCAGGACGTGGTGCCCGACATCGTCACGGTGGCCAAGGCGATGGGCAACGGTCAGCCGCTCGGCGCGGTCATCACCACGCGCGAGATCGCCGAGCGGTACCGCACCCAGGGCTACTTCTTCTCCTCCGCAGGCGGCAGCCCGGTGTCCTGCGTGGTCGGCCTGACGGTGCTCGACCTGCTGGAGAAAGAGGGCCTGCAGCACAACGCCCTGATCGTCGGGGACCACCTCAGGGCTCGCATCGAGGAGATGGCGACCCGCCACGAGCTGATCGGCACCGTGCACGGCAGCGGGTTGTACATGGGCGTCGAGCTGGTCCGCGACCGCACGACGCTGGAACCCGCCGTAGAGGAGACCGCGGCGATCTGCGAGCGGTTGCTCGGACTCGGGGTGATCGTGCAGCCGACCGGCGACCGGCAGAACGTGCTGAAGGTCAAACCGCCGATGTGCATCACCCGGGAGTCGGCGGACTTCTTCGTCGACATGCTCGAACGGGTGCTGGCCACCGGGTGGTGAGTCAGCCCGACGGGGCTCGGGCCGCCAGCCAGTCGCGCTGAGCGCGCACGAACGGCGCGTCGACCACCGCGCCGTGTCCGGGCACGTACAGCGCGTCGTCGCCGCCCAGTTCGAGTAGCCGGTCCAGGGCGTGCGGCCAGGCCGGCAGATCCGAGCCGGCGTCGATCGCCGGGTCGGCGGACTCTTCGACCAGGTCGCCACAGAAGACGACCGTGCGCTGGTCGGCTACCACCGGCGGCACGACCACCACCAGGTCGTGGTCGGTATGGCCTGGTCCCGGCAGTTCGAGATGCACGCTGCGGCCGCCGAGGTCCAGATCGGCGGCTGTCACGGTGTGGTCGGGTGCACGGACGCCGGCGATCGCCTGGTCCAGCCGGTCCGGGTCAGCCCCGTATCGCAGGGCGTGGGCCCGCACCTCGCCGATTCCGGTGGTCAGCGCGCGGGTGACGGCGGCCGGCGAATACAGGACGGCCGTACCGAAACCGGCCGAGCCCAGGATGTGATCGAAATGGTGGTGGGTCATCACCACGTCGGTCACCGGGGCACCAGTGGTCTCGACGACGTCGTCGGCGATCTGAGCGGCTTCGGAAAGCGTTGTACCGCAATCGATCAGCAAATTCCGGCGCTCGCCCCGAACCAACCCGACCGTGACGTCCAGAAAGGCCGGCCGACAGCGGCATACACCATCGGTCAGGGTTTCCCAGAGGAGGTGCATCACAGGAAAGATAGCCCCTGGCCTACGGTGGTAGTGGGCACTTACGTTGCACTGTGTAGCTAAGCGAATTATAGTCCAGACACATGTCCAGACAGTTCGCTGACCGTGTCCGGTTACTTACACGATGACATATGCGAGCTCGGCGGGTAGTTCAGCCGTATCAGTCACGGACGTTGCAGGAGCGTGAACATGCGGATTGCGTTGCTGTCCTACCGCAGCAAAACCCACTGTGGCGGGCAGGGCGTCTACGTCCGGCACTTGAGCCGCGGATTGGTCGAACTCGGCCATGACGTCGAGGTGTTCTCCGGTCAGCCCTACCCCGAGATCCTCGATCCCCGGGTTCGGCTGACCAAGGTCCCGAGCCTGGACCTCTACCGGGAACCCGACCCGTTCCGGGTGCCGCACCCCAGCGAGATCCGCGACCGCTTCGACGCCCTCGAGCTGGCCACGATGTGGACGTCCGGCTTCCCGGAACCTCGCACCTTCAGCCTGCGCGCCGCCCGTCTGCTGGCCGCCCGCCTCGACGAGTTCGACGTGGTGCACGACAACCAGTGCCTGGGCACCGGCCTGCTGCGCATCGCCGATATGGGCCTGCCCGTCGTGGCCACCGTGCACCATCCGATCACCCGGGATCGCGTCCTCGACCTCGCCGCGGCCAAGTGGTGGCGAAAGCCGTTGGTGCACAGGTGGTATGGCTTCGCGCAGATGCAGAAGAAGGTCGCCCGCCGCATTCCCGACCTGCTCACCGTGTCGTCGTCGTCGGCCACCGATATCGCCGACGACTTCGGCGTAAGCCCGCAGCAATTGCGCGTGGTGCCGCTCGGGGTCGACACCGAACTGTTCAAGCCCTCCGACCTGCCGCGGGTGCGGGGCCGCATCATCGCGATCTCCAGCGCGGATCGTCCGTTGAAGGGCATCGGGCACCTGCTGAACGCGGTGGCCAAGCTGCGCACCGAACACGACCTCGAGTTGCAGCTGGTGGCCAAGCTCGAGCCCAACGGGCCGACCGAGAAGCTGATCGCCGAATTGGGTATCAGCGATATCGTGCACACGTCCAGCGGCTTGTCCGACGAGGAGCTTGCGGGCCTGTTCGCCTCGGCTGAAATCGCCTGCATCCCCTCGCTTTACGAAGGCTTCTCACTGCCCGCGGTGGAGGCCATGGCCAGTGGCACCCCCATCGTGGCGAGCCGGGCCGGTGCGCTGCCCGAGGTCCTGGGCCCCGACGGTGAATGCGCCGACTTGGTGACACCGGGTGACGTCGACGAACTCACCGCCGCACTCGGCAGGCAGCTGGAATCCCCCGCCCGCCGTCAGTGGCTGGGCACCGCCGGCCGGCGTCGCGCGCTCGACGTCTTCAGCTGGGAATCGGTGGCAGCGCAGACCGTACGGGTCTACGAGCAGGCGATCGCCCGGACCGGGCGCGTCACCAGCTCTATCGAGGCATTGGACGAATCATGCTGACCGTCGACTATGACCGGCTCGCTGTCGGACTGGGAACCAAGGTCATCGACGTCGGTGCGGGCGCCGGACGGCACAGCTACGAGGCCTACCGGCGCGGCGCCGATGTGATCGCCTTCGACATGGACGCCGAGGGACTGGCCGAAGTCGACACCCTGCTGCAGGCCATGGGCGAGGCCGGCGAGGCACCCGCATCGGCCAAGGCTCAGGTCGTGGTCGGCGACGCGCTGGCGTTGCCCTACCCGGATGGCGAATTCGACGTTGTCATCGCCTCGGAGATCCTGGAGCACATCCCCTCCGACGACGCCGCAATCGCCGAGTTGATTCGCGTGCTCAAGCCCGGCGGCAAGCTCGCCGTGACGGTGCCGCGGTGGCTACCCGAGCAGATCTGCTGGCTGCTGTCCGACGAGTACCACGCCAACGAGGGCGGCCACATCCGGATTTACAAGGCCGACGAACTGCGCGACAAGCTGGTTCGCGGCGGCCTGGTGTTCACCCACTCCCATCACGCGCACGCCCTGCACTCCCCGTTCTGGTGGCTCAAATGCGCGGTCGGCGTGGAGAAGCCGAACCACCCGGCCGTCAAGGCGTATCACCAGCTGCTGGTGTGGGACATGATGTCGCGGCCGGCGCTGACCAGACTGGCCGAATCCGCGCTCAATCCGCTGGTCGGCAAAAGTGTCGCCCTCTACTTCGAGAAGCCGATCACGAATGCCGCGCCCCAGTGATCTTGAGGGTGTGCCCGGCGTAGCCGACATCCTCACGCCGCAGCAATGTCGTCAGACAGCGGAATCGATTGCCGCCGTTCAAGAATCGTCGGGTGAGATCCCGTGGTCGGAAATCGGGCACACCGACGTGTGGGACCATGTCGAATGCGCGATGGCCCTGACTGCGGCCGGCCTTCTCGAGCCCGCCCGCGCCGCCTACGAATGGTGCCGCCGCGAGCAGCGCGCTGACGGATCCTGGCCCATCCAGTATCGGCGCGGCGTGATCGAGGATGCCAACAGCGACAGCAACTTTTGTGCCTACATCGCCGCCGGCGTCTGGCACCACCATCTGGTGACCGGCGATGTCCGGTTCGCCGAGTACATGTGGCCGACGGTCCGGGCGGGAATCGACTTCGTCCTCGGCTTGCAGGCCGGGACCGGTGAAATCTATTGGGCGCAAGGGCCATCAGGTGTTCTCGAGGAGGCGCTGCTGACCGGCTGCGCCAGCGTGTACCACAGCATCCGTTGTGCGCTGGCACTCGCCGATCGGCTCGACGATCCGCAGCCCGAATGGGAGGTCGCGCTGGGACGGCTGGGCCACGCCATCGCCGAACACCCGGACGCCTTCACCGAGAAGCCGCACCACTCGATGGACTGGTACTACCCCATTCTCGGCGGCGCACTTCGCGGCGAGCAGGCCAGCGCCCGAATCGCCCAGCGCTGGAACGATTTCGTGGTCGACGGGCTCGGCATCCGCTGCGTCGACGACCGGCCGTGGGTGACCGGGGCCGAGACTTGCGAGCTGGTCCTGGCGTTGGACGCCATGGGCGACAAGTCGCGGGCGCTCACTCAGTTCAAATCCATGCAGCACCTGCGTGAGAAGGACGGCTCCTACTGGACCGGCCTGGTCTTCGCCGACGGGAAACGCTGGCCGGTCGAACGGACCACCTGGACCGCGGCGGCGGTCATCCTGGCCGCCGACGCGTTGTCGTCGACCACCGGCGGCAGCGCCATCTTCCGGGCCGCCGACCTGCCGCGCGGTCTCGAGGGCGAGTACGACTGTGAATGCGTCAGGCGCTGACCACGTCTCCCGCGGCTCCCGAGGTGCGCTCGAGGACCCGCAGCGAGCCGGTACAGCCGACTTCGGTGAACTGGCCGGATTCGATTGCGCGGCAGTAAATGTTGTAGGGCGGGCGGCCGCCGTCGCGCGGGTCCGGGAAGACGTCGTGAATGATCAGCGTGCCGCCGGGGGCGACCCACTTGGCCCAGCCGTCGAAATCCTGCTGGGCGGCGGTCTCACTGTGCCCGCCGTCGATGAACAGCAGATCCAGGGGCGTGCGCCAGCCGCGCGCGACGACCGGCGACTTGCCGACCACCGCGACGATCGTGTCGTCGAGGTCCGCAGCGTCCAGCGTCCGCCGGAACGTGGGCAAGGTGTCGAACCGCCCGCTGACCGGGTCGACCATCGTGGTGTCGTGGAATTCCCAGCCGGCCTGGTGCTCTTCGGAGCCGTGATGGTGGTCGACGGTGTACAGCACGCTTCCGGTCGCCGCGGCGGCCGCACCCAGCATGACCGTGGACTTACCGCAGTAGGTGCCGATCTCGACTGCGATCCCGGCGTCCAGGTAGCGCAGCGCCGCGTCGTACAGCGCGCGTCCTTCGTCGGCCGGCATGAAGCCCACGACTTTCTCCGCCAATTCGAAAAGTCGGGAAGTTTGCGCTGCAGAGGCAGTATCGGTGCGGCTCATGATCCGAACCTAGCCCTTACGCATGGTCCATGGCCAGCGCGCACCTTGTCGGTGCAGGTCAGTTGTAGTAGCGTCCGGACATGTGTCTGATCCGGTAGCTCGGGAATCAACGCGACGCCGGTTGACCGCAAAGCAGGCCGCCACGGTGGACCGCTTGGGCCGCGCTGCGGTCGAGGTGCTGAGCCGAGAAGGTTTCTCCGGACTGACGATCCGGATGGTCGCAGCCGAGGCCGGGGTCGGCGCGGCCACCGCCTACACGTACTTCTCATCGAAAGAGCATCTGGTCGCCGAAGTGTTCTGGCGCCGACTGGCCTCGACACCGGCACCGCCGGACGACTCCCCCGACCCGGTCGACCGCGTGGTCGGCGTACTTCGGCATATCGCGCTACTGGTGGCCGACGAGCCGGAACTGGCCGGTGCCGTCACCACCGCTCTGCTCGGCAAGGATCCCGACGTCGAACATCTGCGCTTCCGGATCGGCCGCGAAATACACCAGCGGCTGAGCACCGCCCTTGGGACACACTGTGATTCGAATGCGGATGTCATCGAGTCGCTCGAGCAGCTCTACGCAGGCGCGCTGGTGCGAGCCGGCATGGGGTATGCGTCCTACACCGAGATCGCCAGCCGACTCGAGGCGTCCGCCCGCTTGCTGCTGACCTGAGGTTTCAACCGGCTACTACCCGGGCATGACCACCAGATGGATGTCGACCATCCTGAGGCGGACCAGCGGTGGAACGCCGCGGCCCGATCCGAGACCGAGGCCGAGCGACTGGACCGCAACTGGTCCAACCTGCTCCAGGAACTTCGCGTCACGCAGACCGGCGTCCAATTGCTCACCGGTTTTCTGCTGACCCTGCCCTTCCAGAACCGGTTCGCCACATTGAGTGCCGAGTTGCGCGTGGTCTACCTGGCCACCGTGATCTGTTCGCTGGCGGCAACGGTCCTGCTGGTTGCACCCGTCGGCATGCACCGGATGTTGTTCCGCCGGCACCGGCTGCGTCCCCTGGTCGCGATCGCTCATCGCTTCGCGTTCTGCGGGCTCCTGCTGCTGGGCACCGCGCTCACCGGCGTGGCCGTCGTGGTGTTCGGCACGGTGCTGGGCGAGGAGGCCGGAGTGCTCGCCGGCATCGTGACCGCCGTGGTGATGTTGGCGGCTTGGGTGGTGTTCCCGCTGTGGATGCGCCGCCTCGACGGCTGAGCCTCTGGGTTTGATCGGCGAGCCGGTTGGGAACACCCGCGCCATGTTGATTCGCAGAGTTGCCCGGCCAATGTTGGCGGCGGTGTTCATCGGCCAAGGATTCGAAGCCCTGAAAAGCCCGAAGCCGGCCGCAGAGGCGGCCCGGCCGGCGCTCGAAGGTTTGCAAAAGCTGCCCGAGTCGGTCAGCGCCAATGTGCCGAGCGATCCGGAGACGCTCGCGAAGATCACCGCGGCTGTTCAGATCGGCGGCGGGCTGCTGCTCGCGTCGGGTCGCCTGCCCCGGGTGGCCTCAGCGGCGTTGGCGGCCACCGTGATTCCGGCGAACCTTGGCGCGCACATGTTCTGGGATGAGTCCGACCAACAGCTCAAGGCCGAGAAGCGCCGCGCATTCCTGACCGATATGAGCCTGCTCGGCGGTTTGATCATCGCCTCCGCCGACACCGCCGGAAAGCCGTCGCTGGGCTGGCGTGGACGCCGCGCGGCCCGCAAGGTCAGCGAGGCCGTCTCGGGCAGCCTGCCCGGCTCGAGCCACAGCCTGCTGGACAGTGATCTACTGGACCGCGTCGGCCCCAAGGTCGGCCACGGCTTGCAGGTCGGCGCGGAGCGTGGGCGTGAGCTGGCGCTGACCGCCGGTGAGCGCGCTACCCCGCTGTTGGAGACGGCACGCAAACGCAGCGCCGAGTTCGCCGAGATCGCCCGTGAGCGAGGCGCCGAGCTGGCCGAGATCGCCAGCGAGCGAAGCGCCGAGCTGGCCGATGTCGCCCGCAAGCGCGGTGCGGATTTCGCCGACATCGCCAGTGAGCGCGGCGCGGAGCTGGCTGATGTGGCCCGCAAGCGCGGCGCCGAGTTCGTCGACGTCGCCAGGGATCAGAGCGGCGAAATCGTCGACACCACGCGCGCGCGTGCACGCAAGGCCAACAAGAAGGCCAAGAAGGAAGCCAAGAAGCTGGCCAAGCGCTGAGGCTCATGCGGGCGTAGCCCCTGCTGTGTCCGGCCCGGAGGGTAGATTGGGCCGGACTGATTTTCAGCGGGAGGAGCGAACAATGACCACCGGTGACAACGACCCGAACGCGTACGGTCCGCCCGGGGGCTATCCCCCGCCTCCGCCGACGGGTCAGCCGGGGAGTTATCCCCCGCCGCCGTCGGGGTATCCGCCGCCGCCGCCCGGCCAGCCGGGTGGGTACGCCCCACCCCCGCAGAGTCCGTATGGCCAGCCGAGTTACGGCGGCGGTTTTCCGCCGCCGATGCCTGCCGGTGGTCAGCCGGGCGGGCTGGGTGTCCGGTTCGCCGCGCGTCTGATCGACGGCATCATCGTCGCCATCGTGTCGTTCGTGCTCGCGATGCTGCTCGATGCGACCAGCAACATCCTTGTGACAGGGCTGTTTTCGGGCGTGCTGACGTTCGCGTACTTCGTGGGCTTCGAGGTGACTCAGGGCTGGACTCCGGCCAAGAAGATCCTGGGCTTGAGCGTGCACGGTCCCGGGGGCGCACCCAAGCCGAATGTCCAGCAGTCGGCGATCCGCAACTCGTTCACGTTGCTGTCGGTGATCCCCTACATCGGCGGTCTGTTGGCCGTCATCGCCTACATCGTGATCGCGGTGACGATCAACGGCAGCCCGACCAAGCAGGGCAAGCACGACGAACTCGCCGGCGGAACCCAGGTCGTCAAGGGCTGACCGCCGCGGTCAGATCACCAGACCGAGCAGCAGGACGACGATCAGGCCGGTCACTGACAGCACCGTCTCCATCAGTGACCAGGTCTTGATCGTCTGACCCACGGTGATCCGGAAATACTGGTTGACCAACCAGAATCCGGCGTCGTTCACGTGGGAGAAGAACAGCGAACCGGCCCCGACGGCCAGCACGACCAGGGACACCTCGGCGCTGCCGAGGCCATCCACCAACTGGAGCACCAGTGCCGAGGCGGTGATGGTGGCGACCGTCGCGGAACCGGTCGCCAGCCGGATCAGCACGGCCAGCACCCAGGCCAGCAGGATCACCGAGACGTTGGCGGTCTTGGCCCAGTCGGCCAAGAGCGTGCCGATACCGCTGTCCACGAGGACCTGTTTGAACCCGCCACCCGCGGCGACGATAAGGATGATGCCGGCCACCGGGGGCAGACCCGATTCGACGCACTTCATCACTTCGGAACGGCTCATCCCTGCGCCGCCACCCAGGGTGAAGATGCCCACGATCACCGCGATCAACAGCGCGACCAGCGGGGTCCCAAGGACGTCGAAAGTGATTCGGAACCATTGGTTCTCGTCGTCGATGAAGATGTCGACAAGTGCCTTGCCGAGCATCAGCACGACGGGCAGCAGCACGCTGAACAAGGTCACCCCGAATGACGGCCGGCGGGTGCCGCGGTTCTCGTCGGGAATGACCTCGGCCTCCGGGCCGGCGGCGCGTAACGCGGCAGCACCCGAACCGAACGTGTCGGGAGCCTCCACCACAACCCAGCGCCCGGCCAGCTTGCCGAACAACGGGCCGGCCACGATGATCGTCGGGATCGCCACTGCCACACCGAGCGCCAGCGTCAGACCGAGGTCCGCGTGCAACAGGCTGATCGCGGTCAGCGGTCCCGGGTGCGGCGGCACGAAGCCGTGCATGGCGGAGAGGCCGGCCAGTGCCGGGATTCCCACGGTGATCAGAGACAGCTGAGAGCGGCGCGATACCAGGTAGATGACCGGCATCAGCAGGACCAGGCCGATCTCGAAGAACATCGGTAGGCCGATGATCGCGCCCACCAACGCCATCGCCCACGGCAGCGCGCGCGGCGACGCACGCCCGACGATGGTGTCGACTATTTCGTCCGCGCCACCGGAGTCGGCCAGAAGTTTGGCGAACATCGCACCAAGGGCGATCAGGATGCCGACGCCAGCGGCGGTGGAACCGAAGCCGTCACTGAAGGACTTCAGCACCTTCTCCAGGTTCTCCCCGGCGACGATGCCGACGGTCAACGCACCGAAGATCAAGGACAGGAACGGGTGCAGGTGCAGCACGGTGATCAGGACGACGATCACCGCGATACCGGCGAGGAAGGCCAGTATGAGCTGCCAGCCGGGCGCGACCGGTGTCGCCAGCTTCGGCGCTTCGGCCAGGAGGGTGGCATGGGTGTTCATCGGCGTCACTTTCCTTCAGCGCGGGATACGTAGCTGTCGACGATCGAGTCGATGCTCTGATCGACGTCGATACTGATGCCGTCTTCATCGGCATCGAGGGGTTCGAGCGTGTCGAATTGCGAAGCCAGCAGGCTCGCCGGCATGAAATGGCCCGGCCTGCTTGCCTGTCGGCGGGCGATGACCTCCGCGGTTCCGCTCAAGTGCAGGAACTTCAGGTCCGCGCAGTGCCTGCGGAGCTGATCACGGTAGGCGCGCTTGAGCGCCGAGCAGCTCATCACACCGCCGCCCGCGTGCTCGGCCAGCCACACCCCGATCGCCTCCAGCCACGGGTAGCGGTCCTCATCGTCGAGTGCGTGGCCTGCGGTCATCTTGGCGATGTTGGCCGGTGGGTGGAAGTCGTCGGCGTCGGCGAAAGGCACGCGCAGCCGTTGTGCCAACGCCGCTCCGACGGTGGATTTCCCCGAACCGGACACTCCCATGACGACGATGGGTGAGGCCATGCCTGCGTCTACCCTGCTGTTCGGCATGTCACACAGCATTCATCAATAGTCATACCTTTGCAATACCAAATCGTGATGAACCTGTTTTTATCTGGCTACGTGCCATCTATGACAACATGTATGAGTGAGTTTCGAGCCAATCGTCAGCGAGCTGCACAGCAGCGTGCTGACTGCGCTCGGCGAAGCGATCGTCTCCGGCCAGTACCAGCCCGGGCATGTGCTCACCCTCGACGGCGTCAGCGCCGACCACGGGGTCTCCCGCTCGGTGGCGCGCGAGGCCATCCGGGTGCTGGAGTCAATGCGGATGGTCGCCCCGCGCCGCCGGGTCGGCATCACCATCCAGCCGTCGAGCAAATGGAACGTGTTCGACCCCAGGGTCATTCGCTGGCGGCTGGATGTCGGCGACCGTGCCGCACAGCTGATGTCGCTGTCGGAGTTGCGTCGCGGTTTCGAGCCTGCGGCCGCCGCATTGGCGGCGCGGCGGGCCGACCCCCATCAGTGCCGGATCATGGCCGCCGCCGTGTCCGACATGGTGGTACACGGCCGCTCCGGCGACTTGGAATCATATCTGCTGGCGGACAAGATCTTTCACCGCACTTTGTTGGAGGCAAGCGGTAACGAGATGTTCCGGGCGCTCAACGATGTGGTTGCCGAGGTGCTCGGCGGACGCACACATCACGGCATGATGCCCGATCGGCCCAACCCCGCCGCGATCGAACTGCACGACGAGGTGGCACGCGCGATACGGATGCGCGACGAGGCTGCCGCCGAGCGCGCGATGCGGGCCATCATCGACGAAGCCGCGGCAGCGCTGGCAGGTGACCTTTCGGTGCCGCCCGGCAATTAGGTTGGGGGCCTAGGCCGCCGGCTGCACATGGAAGTACATCATCAGCCCTTCCACCTTGGTGACGGTCACCGTGTGCCGGGTCGTTTCGCCCGCCACCGTGACGTCGCAGTGCGCCTCCGCGCCCTGTTTACCTTCCAGACCGCCATCACAGTCGGCAGATTCGACCTCAGCCCCGTTGGATTGCGACACGGTCTTGGCCACCAGCTTGTCGAGCTGTTCCTTCGACGCGGCGGGGACCATGCTGTAGCTGATGTTCTCCCCGTCGATCTTCGTGGCGGTGACCACGAGGTCGAAGCTGTCGGCGCCGCTCAGCAGCACCTCGCACCGGGTGGTCTTGCCGACCTCGCCCCGCAGATTCTCGGCACAGGTCACGGTTTGCGGCTTGTCGCCCGCCTTCTGCAGCCGCTGGGTGATGTCTTTCTCGAGGTCCGTCTTCGACACGGCAAGACCACCGGTGCTGACGTCGAAGGAACATCCGCTCAGCGCGGCCGCGGCGACACCCACGGCGGTGAGCCCCCCGCCGAGCCGCGCGAGCGCCGTCGTGGCACGCATCGTGACCTCCCAGCCGGCCTGCGGCGCGGGCAGCCGCACGACGCGAGCAAGATACCAAGTGGTTCACTACTCCAGTGAGCAGAACCCCAGCACTGGCGCGCCGCTTCTTCGACCGTTACGAACCAGTGCACGGCATCACCTACTTCGCACCGGGCGTGCGAAGTGCCTTCGACGCCATGGGATTCGTCGGGTTCTGGCGCGGCTACTTCGCCGGCCGCTCGGCACCGCTGGGTCGGGTGCCGGTGGAGTTGGTGACCGCGACCTTCTACAACTTCTCGACTGAACGGGTGGCCAAGGCGATACCGGCGATCTGGGACATTGCGGCACCCGAGGAGATGGTGCGGGTCCGGCAGGACACCGCGGTCGCGGCGCTGCAGGGCTACGGGCTCAGCGACGACACCCCGGGGGTGGCGGAGGCCGCCGAATTGGCCGGCCTGGCGGCGAGAAACGCACCGCTGGACGGCCGGCCGCTGTTCGCGGCGAACCGGGCGCTGCCCTGGCCGGACGCCCCGCTGGCAGCGCTCTGGCATTCCGCGACACTGTTGCGTGAGCACCGCGGCGACGGCCATATCGCCGTGCTGGTGAGCGAGGGCATCAGCGGTCGCGAATCGAACGTCTTCCACGTCGGCGCCGGGGCGGTGCCCGCCGACTTCATCAAACGCAGCCGCGACTACTCCGACGACGAGTGGGACTCCTGCGTGCGATCGTTGCAGGAGCGCGGATTGCTCACTCCCACAGGCGCTCTCACCGTAGCCGGCCGGGCGTTGAAGGAGCACATCGAAGTGCGAACCGACAGCCTTTCGCTGCCCGCGCTGGAGGTCCTGGACGACGACTCGGTGGAGCGCTTGTTCCGGGCCCTCACGCCGATCACCCGGCAGGTCATCGCCGGCGGCGACCTACCCGCCGCGACACCGATGGCGCTGCGCCGCGACGAACTGGACGACGACAGCGCACACCTCTAGGCGTGGGATCCGCGGTCGACGTCACAAGTTGCGGTTCCACTCCACCCAGCCCGACCCGGTCCGCCCGTCGGCGGTGTCGACGGTGACCCAGGCCCGCGGGAAGAAACTGACCTGCCCCTCCGGTGCCACCAGCCGGACGGGCGCATGACCGCGAATATCGACCGTCGTCTGGACCGGACCGGGCAGGTAGTCGATGGTCGTCGTCAGCGGTAACCCGTTGTCGGAGAACGTCGCTTCGGCACGCACAGTCGTCGTCTCGGTGACGGGTTCGCCGGCGCGCTGCAGGTAGCCGACGCTGATCGGGTCCATGCCGGGGATGCGCAGGTCGACACCGTGTAGGTGGGTGCCGTCGTCGAGGTGCAGGGCGCTCCAGACCCAGTCCATGCTCCACCAGTCCCGGACGCCGTGGGAGTGATCGCGCTGTCCCGGGACTGCCTCGAACTGGTGTACCCGCCCGTCGATGGTGACGGTTCCGGTTACGGTGCAAGGGATTTCGTAGCGGGTGGTGATGCGGTACGCGTACGGAGTCCCGACCGTCGTCCAGGTGAGGTCCATGACCAATTCGACCGGCCGGCCTGGCTCGTCGCGCAGCAGTGCCGACGGATCGTCGTATTCCAGTGCGGTGCCACGGACCTCGACACGGTAGGTCTGCAGCGGGGTGATGGCACCGTGGCGCAGTTCGGCGCCATCGGCCTTGGCGATGTGGGGGTCGGCGGGCATCGGCGCCTCGAAGTTCACCAGCGCAACCGTGGGCATGTCCGGGCCGCACACCAATGCGTTGATCCACGCGACGTTCTGGTTCGGTACCAGACCGAGCCGAAGCCAGCCGCCGACACCCTGAGCCGGGTCGGCGAAGTCCCAGTACCAGCTCTCGTTCCACAGTGGCTCGTCACCGGGTTGATGGGCGCCTTCGTCGGCGGGGTCGGGCGTCAGAGCCGCGGCGGCCTCGGGCGCTGGCAGCACGTCGAGCGCACCCGTGTCGAGGACATGGCTGGTGTGCCGGTCCAGCATGGTCAGGAACATCTCATCGCCGCGCTCGGTGCGCTCGACAAGCATCGACGAGACCACCGCCATCATCACCCCGGCGAAGCTCTGGCGGCGGACGCCCTCGCGCACCTCGTCGAGAGTGATACCCGAATCAGGGCCCAGCCCTTCGTGATACGCGCGAAGCAGCTCGTCGTAGTGGGCACGCCGATCATCGATGGTGACGGCACATCCGATGAAGTACGCCACGTCGGTCATGGCCGGGCCCCAGGTGACGGTCTGCCAGTCCACGACGGTGAGGTCACGCCGGGATCCGGGGCGGCCGAACAGCATGTTGTCGAGCCGGTAATCGCCGTGCACCAGACCCTTGATCCGCTCCGGCATGGACTCGTCGGCCAGGTAGGCGTCGAAACTGCCCGCCAGCCGTTCACACGCCTGCCGCTGCTCGGCGGTGATCGCATCGCCGTAGCGGTCGGCGAACCCCGCCCAGAGCTGACCGATCAGGGCCTGATCCAGCGGCGCCGCCCGGGTCAGCCATTCGGCGTCGGCCAGGCTCTCATTACCGATCACCGGGGCGTGCAGGCGGCCCAGCTCGGTCAGCGCCAGCACAGCGTCTTCGATTGTGGCGCCGCGGATTTCGTTACCGACCTCGGCGGGCGCCGCGTCGTCGAGAAGCAACGCGAAGATGCCCGTCTCGGGGTCGTACGAGTTGTAGTAGCACTCGGCCACCGGACCGCCGAGGCGCGGGGCGACGTCGGCATAGAACCTGACCTCGCGCTCGTAGAGCCCCAGCGCCATTCCGGTCTGCCTGCTCGTCGGATCTGTCGCGGCGACCTTGAGTACCACCGAGGCGGGTCCCTCGACACTGTCGGCATACGTCAGTCCGACGCGGTAGCACTCGCTCATCTGGCCGGTACCGATGCGGTCGATGGTGAAGCCGCCGACCGGAAACCCGATGGCGGCGGTCAGCCATTCAGCGGTCAGGTCACTCGGTCGCTCGATGACGATGTCGTTGGTCTGCACGCGACCAACCTAGGACACATGCCTGGCAGCCCGAAAGGTTTTGCCGCCATCTCTTGACGGGTGTCAAATCAGTCCTGGTCAGGCTAGCGTCCGGCCAGTGAGAACCCTGCCCATGCCTCGCGGCGGTGCGGATGCGGGTCGTAATCGACGCGGGTGTGCCGGTCGAAGACCAGCACCGGGCGCTCCGCTTCGGTGTAGCGCGGCCAGCCCTCGCCCGGCACGCCGGTGCGGCTGAAATGCCGCCATCTGGTCTGCAGATCTCGGCTGACCTTGAGCGCCGAGCGCCGGTCCATCGCCGCGGTCAGTGCGGCGCCGAACCGGGTCCGGTAGATGTCGAAGACGGCCAGCAGCTCGGTGGCGTGGGTGGCACCCAGGCCAGACCAGTGCAGGGTGCGCGGTGCGTAGTCGTAGCGGTACACATAGGTCGGCGCGTGCTGGCCGTGCGCCTCGGCGATCTGCCAGGCAGCGGTTCCGAACGCGAAATCGCCCCCGAGCTGGACGCAGGCCGCCGGCCGTGGATAGCCAGGATAGGCAGCGGTGATGCGTTGGCGCGCTTCGGGTTCCGCGCTCGCCAGCAGCCGTTCGATGGCAGGCTCGGTGGTCGGCAGCAGCTTCATGAACCGGGTGAACAGCTTGCCTTCGTCGGCGTTGGTGCCGACGATCAGCGGCACCTTATGGATCGCCCCGCGCCGCATGGCCGCGATCGGATCGTCGGGAAGGACCTCGTCGCCGTAGGTGGGGCCGAGCGAGAAGGCGCCGTCCATGTCGGACATGCTCTCGACGAGCAGGGTGTCCAGGGCGGCGACCAGGTCCCGGGGCCGGGCCCGCATCACCGTTTCGGCGCCGTCGTCTCCGCCGGCCCCGAGCAGCCGGGCGAACTTGCCGGCAATCGTGGCGGCGGTCTCCGGACCGCTCACCAAGCCGGACGCCGGGCTCTCTGAAATAGCCTGTGCGAAAAGGCCTTCGGCTTCCGGAACGGCCAGCAGCGTCGCGACAGCATGCGCGCCGGCGCTCTCGCCGAAGATCGTCACATTGCCGGGGTCACCGCCGAAGGCACCGATGTTGTCGCGGACCCAGCGCAGCGCCATCACGAGGTCGCGCAGGAAGAGATTGCTGTCGATCGGGGTGTCCGGTGTGGACAGCGACGAGAGGTCAACGCAGCCGAGCGCGCCGAGGCGATAGTTCACCGAGACGTAGACGCAGCCACGGCGGGCCAGGGCGGCGCCGTCGTAGAGCGGGGTGGCCGAGCTGCCCATGAGGTAGCCGCCGCCGTGGATGAAGAACATCACCGGCAACGGTTCGTGGTCCGGCTCGCTGCCCGTCCACTGCGGAGTGACGACGTTGAGCGTCAGGCAATCCTCGCCCATCGGCTGGTACTTGCCCACTGCCAGCATCGTGTAGCGGCGCTGCTGAGGGGCACAGTTGGCGAAGCCGTGGCAGTACCGGACGCCGCGCCACGGCTGCGGGGGCTGCGGCGCGCGGAAACGCAGCGCACCCACCGGCGGGCGGGCGTAGGGAATCGAACGCCACCTGTTGACCCCGTTGCGGACGAACCCCTCGACGATGCCGCTGCGCGTGGTGGCGCGGACGGTGTGTTCGTGCATCACTCGACGGTAGCGAACATTCCGTTCCCCGACGCGCCTGACAACCCGAACTGCTGCGGCCCGCTAGCCTGTCGGGATGCGGATCGCCGTGTTGCTCACCGCGTCGCTGCTGGTCGCGGGATGTTCCGACGCGACAGGCGGCCAGGCGCGCCAAACTCAGCTGACACCGATCACGCCGTCGCGCACGGTCACGTCGTCGTCTGCGCCGTCGTCGTCCACCTCGGCCACACCTACGTCGTCGCTGCCGGCGCCCGTGGCTGGGGTGCCGATCGCCGAGGCGATCCGATGGATCGAGGCGGCTCCCCCGATCGACGCCGCGCAGTACCACATCGCGCTGCGCGGCGGGGTCACCGCCGAACTCGGCGACGATGTCGCCTTCACGACCCCTGGCGGTACCACCTGCATGACGGATGCCAAACACGGCGCCCCCGCGCTGGCCTGCCTGGTGGAACTGACCAGCCCTCCGCCACGGCCGCCGGACGTGTACGGCCAGTGGAAGGGCGGCTGGGTCGACTTCGACGGATCGACGGTCCAAGTGGGTTCGGCGCACGGCGATCCGGGCCGCTTCGCCGCGGGGCAGGGCCGCGAATTGCCTTATGACGCGTCACTGTCGTTCGGCAATTACCGGTGCCGCACCGACGCCAGCGCCCTGGTGTGCGTGAATTACGCCCAGCAGTCGGCAATTCGGCTGGCCGCCGACGGCGTCGACGCGTTCGCGTGCGCCCGGCAGGTCACGCCGCCTGCGGGCATCGGCGTGCAATACGTCTGTTAGTGCGTGTGCGCCGGGTAGGCGTGGATCATCGCGGTGGCCAGCTTGGGTACGACGTGGGTCAGGTCGTGTTCCGCCGCGTGGGCGACCTGATGCGCTTGCGCCAGAGTGAGATCGGGATCGACGTCGAGCTCGGCATCGGCGTGCAGCCGGTGGCCGATCCACCGCATCCGTACACTGCGCACCGCGCGCACTCCCGGCCGGGCGGCGAGTGCGGCCTGCGCCATCTCGACGAGCTCGGGATCGACGCCATCCATCAAGCGGCGGAACACATCCCGGACCGCGGTGCGTAACACCGCGAGAATGGCCACGGTGATCACCAGACCGATGATCGGGTCCGCCAGCGGAAAGCCAAGAGCGACACCGCCCGCGCCGATCACCACGGCCAGCGAGGTGAAGCCGTCGGTGCGCGCGTGCAGCCCGTCGGCGACCAGAGCGGCCGAGCCGATCCGGCGCCCGACACGGATCCGGTAGAGCGCGACCCACTCGTTGCCGATGAAGCCGAGCAGTCCGGCGAGCGCGACCCAGCCGAGGGAGTCGATGGGGCGCGGGTGGATCAGCCGCCCGACGGCTTCGTACCCGGCGACGATCGCCGACAGGGCGATCATCGCGACGACGAACATGCCGGCGAGATCCTCGACGCGGCCGAAACCATAGGTATAGCGCCGCGTTGCGGCCTTGGTACTCAACGCGAATGCGATCCACAGCGGTACCGCAGTCAGCGCGTCGGAGAAGTTGTGGACGGTGTCGGCCGCCAGCGCGATCGACCCGGACGCCATGACGACGGCGATCTGGGCCAGTGCGGTCACGCCCAGCACGACAAGGCTTATCTTGACCGCGCGGATACCCGCCGCACTGGACTCGAGCGCACTGTCGAGACTGTCGGCCGCGTCATGGGAGTGCGGGGCGAAGATCTGGGTGACCGCCGCGCGCACACCACCGTGGTGATGATGATCATGGTCATGGTTGCCGGAATGATCTGCCGGAAACGGCTTTTCGCTTCGGGTCATCGTCGCGTCCTTGTTCGTTGATCACGCGTGAGCGGCACTACTGCGGATTCGTTGTTGTGGTGCGACGGCACCCCCGGCCCCGCGTGCTCGGCGTTGTACACCGCGTCGGTGACGAGCTGGCGTACGTGGTCGTTCTCCAGGCGGTAGAACACCTGGGTACCTTCTCGTCGAGTACGAACCAGACGGGCCATCCGCAGTTTCGCCAGATGCTGGGAGACCGACGGCGCCGGCTTGCCGACGCGCTCGGCGAGATCGTTGACGCTGAGCTCGCCGTCGATCAACGACCACAGCAGTTGCACACGGGTGGCGTCGGCCAACATGCGGAAGACCTCGACGACCAGCAGCACATGGTCATCGGCAAGCTGCCTATCTGCATTCATACGCAGATAATAGCGGAGCAACGGAACAAAACGACCGGGTCGCCAGTTTGGCGTGAGGTGAATGAACACACGCTCGTGGTGTACGCCAACCCTCGCGGCCCGGCGTCACGCGCCAATGCGGCACTTCTGCGCGCGGTCACAGGCCGGCCGGGCACCGAGATTCGGGACCTCACCGCCCTCTACCCGGACGGTGTCGTCGATGTCGCCGCCGAGCAGGCAACCCTGCAACGCGCGGATCAGGTGGTGTTGCAGTACCCGACCTACTGGTACTCGATGCCCGGGCCGATGAAGAACTGGCTCGACCAGGTGATGACACCCGGGTGGGCGTACGGCCCGGGCGCGCCGGGCGTGCTCGCGGGTAAGACATTGCGGATCGTGACGACCACCGGCGGTGTCACCGAGGACTACCAGCCGGGCCGGCTGCACGGGTTCGAGTACGCCGATCTTCTGGCGCCGCTGCGGGCGACCGCACGTCGACTCGGCATGGAGTTCGCTGAACCCTTTGTGCTCCATGGTGTTCGAAATCTGAGCGACGACGAACTCGGCGCCGCCGCGGCTCGATACGAGGGTCTGCTCGCCAAGACCCCGGCCCCGACCGCGTAACGATTTCCACAGTCTCGGATTCATCCACAATCCCAACCATGGCCGCCGTTTTTGTCGGTGGTTCGCACTAGTGTTCGAGGTATGGTTTCGATCGATGAGGTCTTGGAGGCGCTCGACGATGTCGTCGAGGCTTTGGCCGCAGTCGATCTCGATGTCTTGTCACCGCCGGATCGGTTCAGGGTTCTGGAGCGGTTGGAGACCGCCCAGCGCCGCCAGGTAGCGGTGTCTCACGCTGTGGTGGGGCGGTTGGAGCAGTTCGAGGGCTGCCCGCCGGTGCCGATCACGTTGGCTGATGTGTTGCGGATCAG